>JANQPQ010000008.1 GCA_028285445.1 Cyclobacteriaceae bacterium
AGGCAACAACCTTGATTGAGGATGAGGATGACATGCAGACAAAAATAGCGTATTCTGAATTGAAAGGTACCCGATTGGCTATCGCCTCCGAACTTCAAAAAATACGCTGTCGCTGGTGAAGGCCGAGAATACGCCCAGTGCGTTGGTGATATTGGACAAAGGTTCATTCAAATCCCTGGAATCTTGTACCAGGGTTTGATAGAGATCAGCATACTCCTGATTAATTCTATAAACCTTAACCACGTATTCACCGAAGGTGGTGAAATTGGGAACGGTAATCTCAAATTGACTTTCTCTGGTGGGTTCAGACACAAGCCGGAACTGTGCCAGCTGATTTTCAACTTGTTCAGGGAAGATAGGATCCTTGACGTCAACCCGGTCTTCAATTACCATGAAATGAAGCTCATCACTGGGGTTATCCCAGCTAACAATCAGGTCTATTTGCTGCACAAACTCAACAAACCCCGGACCGAGTGGGGGAAGTTCTATAAGCGCTTCAGAAATGGAGACGCCTTGGGGGGCTTCTGGAACCATGGTTTCACCGGTGGCTGTAATGCCATCATACACGACCTCAATTTGGAAAAGATCTCCAATCTCTACGTTGAGGTCGCCGGCAGGGTATTCATAATTGCCCTCATTGTCTGCTGAGACTAACCCATAGCGGATATTATTCTTAATGAGGGTAACACTGGCATCGTTAATCGGATCTGAGATCAGCTCTGTTTGATCCAATGGAATAATGCTCTTGATTTTGATGTCATCGATCGGCTCACCTGTAAAAATGAAGGCTTCAACTACAAAGGTATTCTTGGCAGGGGGCTCTTCCGGGGTACAACTCCAAATGAAAAATAAAAACGATATGAGGGTGAGGTATTTCATTAGAACTCTACACTTAATGATAGGTTGGGAGTGAAGCCCAGATAGGTAATTTCAGTAATTAGAAAGGGGGTGGTGGTGAAGTCAAACTCTTTGTACCAGATATTTCTTCTGCCGTAGGCATTAAAAATTGATACCCCCAATTTGGCATCTGCCGGGCCCCATTTGAATTTGTAGTTGGCTGAGATGTCTAAACGATGGTAAGCTGGTAACCTGGAGCCGTTCTTAGGACCTACTCCAATGTAGCTGAATGATCTTCCATCCAATAGGTCAATTTGGTATTGACCTGAGGGCTCTGTGAAGGGTTTTCCTGTGCCGTAGACAAAGGTACTGGCTAAAGTCCATTCACCGGTTTCATAGCTATGCACCATTTTAAACTCATTGGTTTGATCGTGTAATGCCGGGAAATCCTGGCCGTCGTTAAAATCGGGGAAAGTGTGCCGTACCCTGGAAAGTGTATATGAAAGCCAGCCGTTGTACTTTCCCTGTTTCTTTTGCAGAAGAAACTCCACTCCTTCGCTAAAGCCATTACCATTAAAAAATAGATTGTCAAAATCTTCGTCAGTATCTCTTCTGAATCTCAAGGAAAACTCCGAGAGGTTATTAAAATCTTTGCGGTATACTTCCACATCGAACAATAGCCAATCGTTTTCATAACTGGCGCCAGCGATGTAATGTTTCGAATTGAGAACGTTCACAAGGTCCCCGTCAGCAAGCAACCAAAAATCTCGCGACCCTTCGCTTACATTTTCATTGATAATCCGGTTGACAAACTGATTGTATTCGCCATAGGCACCTTTAATCTTGATCTTATCCGTGACATTGTAGCTAAATGATGCCCGAGGTGTCCAAAAGATCTCATCGGTTTCTTCATAGTAGGTTGTTCGCAATCCTGCGGTAATCGAAAGCCCGTTTAAAGGTTGCCAGGTATTTTGCAGGTAAAGGGCTCCATAATCAGCTTTCTGATCTCTACTAAGAACAGTTGTGGTATCGTTTATAACGAAGTTGTAGTCGATGCTAGTATTGGTATACCAAGCCCCGAACTCAATATGATGCGCGGCAGAAGGCTGCCATTCGTTGTCTAGTCGAAAAGTATAATCGTTGACTTTATTCTTTTCCAGCACTTTAATATCGAACTCGATTACCAGCGAATCATTCTCTTCGGGAATGGTGACATCAAGATCGAACACGCGATTGAAATCGCTGAAGTAGGTTGAGGTTGCGCCAAGGAAGTTACTATAGAACTTTGAATTCCATTGCCTTGACCACTTAAGAGAGGCTCCCCGGTTACCCCAATCAGTCTTATCATCCAACTGGGCAAGGATAAAACGACTGGTGCCATCAGGAATGTTCAGTATCCTGGTGAAGTCCCTTGATTCATCTAGAAAATCCTGGCCGTTGTATAAACTGAGGCTGAGGTTATCCTTCTCACTTGGCCTGTAAGTTAGCTTACTATTTACATCGTAGAAATAGAAATCCGGGGTAACCTCATTTGTAACTAGGCCCAGGTCATCAGCCACATCACCCTCCGGATCATTCTGGCCAAATACATTGAAAATATTTGAATAAAGGCCGCTACGGATTATATCCGTGTAGGACCTCCTTCCGGCAATTAGAAACGAGCCTTTGCCTTTAATAGGAAGCTCCAGGTACCCTTTGGCACTAAGCAGGTTGATTGCAGCTCCTCCCTGTACGCTGTTCACATCCCCTGTCTTGCCAGTAAGATCGACCACACTGCTAACCCGACCTCCGTACTTTGCTGGGAATCCACCTTTGTAGATTTTCGCATCTTTTATGGCATTGGTATTAAAGGCGCTAAAGAAACCAAAGAAGTGATCGACGTTGTAGACCGTCATACCATCCAACAGCACCAGGTTTTGGTCAGGAGTGCCTCCCCGAACATAGAGGCCAGAAGAACTCTCATTGGTACCACTGATTCCGGGCAAGAGTTGTAGCGATCGGAAGATATCCTCTTCCCCAACATTGGGCAAAAGCGCGAGTTGCTTTGGCGAAAGTGTAGCTACACTTACCCCCTCGGAGGCATTCATGATTTTGTAGTTGGTCGCTGAAATTACCACTTCGCTAAGCTCAAGGGTAGAGGGTTCAACTTCCAGCACAAGTTGTTGTTTGGCAGTTTCGGGAGTGAGCTTTATTCGAAGGTTGTTGTAGCCCACATACCTTACCTCGATGGAAGAGGTGTCGCTGGGAACATCGAAAAGCGTAAAGTAGCCGTCCAGGTTGGTATTAGTGCCGAGCCCCGTTTCCAAGACCACAATAGTAGCTCCGGGTAGTGTCTCACCACTTCCTTTTTCTCTTACTACTCCACTAACGTCAATATTGAACTTGGTAGGGGCTTGTGCCAGGCTAGTAAATGCCAACAACACTATTCCAATCCCCCCGACCAGCCGTCTCATTACTAATGATGTGACATTGATTTTGAAAGTTCCTGCCAAAGAATCATCCTGGCCATTTCAATAGTTTGAGGCGAATAGTACTGGTTAGTTTTTACCGAATTCTTAAGCTTAGAAAGGTTCTCGAGTATTTTCTTTGCTTCTCTAACGGTCATTTTAGTTAGTTAGGTTGAACCCAAGATACGTTAACTATCTGTTAAGCGCCAAATAACTTCAACCAAGGTCTTAGGTTTTTCAATCAACTCAAGTTAATCATTATCAAAGAAAATTTGAAATACTTTCAGTAGTCCTACTATCATTTCTGTTGTTGAGATATTATTTTTGTTAAGCACTTCCAATCAATCTTAAATGCAACAATATCACGATCTTATGCGGCACATTCTTCAAGAAGGAGTCGAGAAGAATGACAGAACCGGTACGGGTACAATTTCAGTTTTTGGTCACCAAATGAGGTTTGACCTCAGAGAGGGTTTTCCGATGGTTACCACCAAAAAACTACATTTGAAATCGATAATTTATGAGTTGTTGTGGTTTTTGAATGGCGATACCAATATTAAGTACCTTAATGAGAACGGCGTTAGAATTTGGGATGAATGGGCTGACGAAAATGGTGATTTAGGTCCGGTTTATGGACACCAATGGCGCAGCTGGCCTGCACCAGATGGTACCACCGTAGATCAAATTAGTATTCTTATCGATCAGATTAAGAATAACCCCGATAGCCGCCGGTTGATAGTAAGTGCCTGGAATGTGCCTGAAGTTAATAGGATGGCGCTGCCACCATGCCATACACTTTTCCAGTTTTATGTGGCTAACAACAAATTATCTTGTCAGCTTTATCAAAGATCTGCAGATGTTTTTCTGGGTGTGCCTTTTAACATTGCTTCTTACTCCTTACTTACATTGATGATAGCCCAGGTTTGCGGCTTGCAACCCGGAGATTTTGTTCATACGTTTGGCGACACGCATTTGTACTCAAATCACCTCGAGCAGGCTGAGTTACAGCTAACCCGTGAGCCCCGGGAACTACCAAAAATGGTAATCAATCCCGAAGTTAATAGCATCTTCGATTTTAAGTTTGAAGACTTCCGCCTGGAAAACTACGACCCACATCCCCACATCAAAGCGGAAGTTGCAGTTTAGCTGATTACATACTCCAGTAGTCTCTCTTCCAATCTAGGCTTGGCATCTAAATTACGGTTAATGAACCGCTGAAAGTACCTGATGCCGGAAGCATTAGTTGCAAATATTTGGTCGGCCTTGCTAAGGATTTCCGCACCAACCGCAACTTCTCTTACCGGGTTGGATTGTTTTTGTGCATCTAGAACTACCGAACGCATTATGCCATCAATACAGCCGGTGTCTATAGTCGGTGTGTAGATATTTTCTCCCATTACCCAAAACAAATTGGAAGAGGTACACTCGCAAAGCTGTTGATGATAATTGAGAATAATGAGCTCATCTAAGCTTTTCTCTGTCTTTTCTATGGATGCAAGCACATAGGGTAGGGCATTGCAGGTCTTGTATGGTGAGTATTGATTTGGTGCAATGAAGGTGTCTTTGCAAATGTCGCTGTTTTCGATTGGCCTTGGTGCCATGGCCTGCTGAGGCACAATTAAGAAATTACAGGTGCTGGTGGAAGGTGAGTAGAGGCCTCCGGGCTTACGCCACATTTGTAAACGAAGTCTACCATGCTCAATGGTATTGGCAACAAGTAGTTGGTCAATAGCCAGTGTTAACGTTTGTAAATCGAAATCTTCAGGAGGTATCATCTTCAGGGCTTTGGAGCCTCGCTCCAGTCTTGAGTAATGCCGATCTAAGAAAGAAGGTTGACTATCTCGAACAGCTATCGATTCGAATATGCCATCTCCATACTGAAATGCCCGATCATTCATAGAAAGCTTAAAATCAGCCTCTTCTACTAGCCGGGAGTTATATATCACTTTCATGTAGAAAAATTACCTTTTATAATGATTTGGACTTTGCCACCCAAAATTATTACTAATATTGAATTGGTAATTACCCCAATCCATGGCTGAAAAAAGCAGCGTTTTTGACATGATTGGCCCTGTTATGATTGGGCCATCCAGCTCTCATACAGCTGGGGTAGTGCGTATTGCCCGTGTTGTGGTAAAGATACTTGGTAAAATTCCCAAATCAGCCGATGTTACATTTTACAATTCTTTTGCCCGTACCTACGAAGGTCATGGTAGCGATAAGGCCGTTGTTGCTGGCCTGCTTGATTACAAGACTGACGATAAACGGATAAGGAGTTCTTTCGAGATGGCAGAAGAGCAGGGTTTAGAATACAAATTCAAATCCGTTGGGAATGCCTCTACCCTACATCCTAACACCATTAAAATAGAAGCAGGTGATAAAGACAGATCTGTGGAGATAGTAGGAGAAAGTAGGGGAGGAGGACTTATAAATATCTCCGAGGTTGACGGCTTTAATGCCAACTTTAGCGCAAATTTGCACACGCTTATTGTTAAGGCTGAGGACACCAAGGGCAGTATCGCCTATATAGCAAGTGTACTTTCACAAGATGATTGTAATATAGCCACCATGTCAGTTTCCAGAAAAGGAAAACATGGGTTGGCCTGTCACGTTATAGAAATGGATTCAGGCCTTAAGCCTGTAACATTGGATTATATGCGGAGTCTAAGTTGGGTAGGGGAAGTAGTGTATATACCAGATATCGATCAGTAGTTTGGTCAAGTAAAAACGAACTCAAGATGAATTTAAAGAAATCAGTGAAAATCGTGAGATTATGTTTGTTTGCCGGGGCATTCATTATGTCTAACCTGGTATTTGCTCAGAATAAGCTCTGGACTTTAGAGGAATGCGTAGATCATGCCTTGCAAAATAATCTTACCATAGAAAGGGCCCGACTTAACGTGGAGACCGCTGAGGTTAACTTGAAGCAGGCCAGGGCCAACAGGCTACCAACGTTAAATGCCAATGGGTCTTATGGATTTAACTGGGGTAGGTCAATCGACCCAACCACCAACCTATTTACGACGCAAAGAATTGCTTCCTCTAATGTTGGTGCCAACTCGTCGGTAGTACTTTTCAACTGGTTTAACATTAGAAATACTGTTCGACAAAACGAGGTGAATACACAAGCCAGTAGATTTGATTTGCAGAAAGCAGAGAACGATATCATTCTCAGTGTGGCTACATTCTATCTCAACATTATTTTCAACAAAGAATTGTTGGAAAATGCCAAGTCGCAATTGTCTTCAACTGAAAGAAGAGTGGAACGTACCACCAAGCAAGTTGAGGTGGGAGCATTGGCAAGAACAAGTTTACTTGATTTATTGGCTCAGCAAGCTACTAATGAGCTCAATGTGGTAAATGCAGAGAATAGTCTGAACTTCGCGATTTTGCAATTAAAGCAATTGCTACAGATACCCGCCAGCGAACCATTTGACATAGAAATTCCAGAGTTAGAGGTGGGCCAGGAAGATTTAACCATTAGTTCCGAAGAGGTATTTACAACTGCGGAACAAACTATGCCAGAAGTGAAAAGTGCAGACTTGGGCGTGGAGAGCGCGGCTTTGGGTTTGGATGTGGCTAAAGCAGGTCTCTATCCAACCTTCAGGCTTGGTGCTGGTGTAAATACGCGTTTTTCAGATGCGTTCACTGAGCGGTTTGTACCTGACGGGGGATTCACCACGGTAGATGATGATAATGATGGTATTCCTGATACCCGACAGATCGGATTTCTGCCTTCAACCGGAGAGATTATTCTGGCACCAGAATTAGAGCGCACTGGAGTTGTAGAGGATTTTGGATTCGGAAGTCAGTTCGATGAGAACCTAAGCCAGAATGTAGGCTTAAGTGTTAGCATCCCCATCTTTAATGGACTCTTCGCGCGGTCAAGTACGCAAAGGGCTGCTATTGCTAGCAAGCAGGCTGAGATAACCGCCCAGGAGGTTCGAAACACACTGCGCCAAACCATCGAGAACGCCTATAATGATGTATATGCTGCTGGCAAATCATTCCAGCAGTCCGAAAAGCAAGTGGAGGCTTTGGAAGAATCATTCCGGATCACAGAGCAACGATATGACTTGCAAGCAGTGGACTTTATCGATTACCAAATTGCAAACGATAACCTATTTCAGGCGAAGTCTGACAGGCTTCGAGCGAAGTACGATTACATATTCAAACAGAAGATCTTAGATTTTTATCAAGGAAAACAAATATCATTTGACTAGTCATGGCTAAGAAAAAGAAGAAATCAAAACTCTTATACTACCTGTTAGGTGCTGTTGGTGTGCTGATAGTGTTTGTAATGGTAGGTAAATCCAATGGTTGGATTGGTGGTGTGAAGAAGATTACAGTGGAGATGGAAAATGCCAAGAAAGCTACCATTGTTGAAAAAGTAAGTGCATCTGGTGCGGTACAACCAGTTCGGGAAATTAAGATCAGTCCCGATGTGGCAGGTGAGATCACTCAGCTAAATGTAGAGGAAGGAGACTCTGTAACGATGGGACAGTTACTGGTGAAAATAAGGCCAGACAACTTCATAAATGCGCTGGAAAGGGCCCAGGCTAACTACGATCAACAAACAGCCAACCTGGCATCGGCCAAGGCCTCTGAAGCAAGGGCTAAGGCAACCCTCATTAGGGCCGAGGCAGACTACAATCGAAGTAAGAAGCTCTTCGATGAAAAAGTGCTATCAGAAGCAGATTGGGAATTGACCCAACAGAACTATGCCGTAGCACAAAATGACTACGAATCGGCTAAGCAATCTGTCGCGGCTGCCAGATACATTTTGAAAAGTAGCAAAGCGAATGTTGATGACGCACAGGAAAATCTTAGGCTGACAAGTGTATTCGCCCCAGCTAATGGTATTGTTTCTAAGTTAGATGTTGAACAGGGAGAAAGAGTGGTTGGGACTCAGCAGTTTGCTGGTACAGAGATGCTAAGGATTGCAGATTTAAATAAAATGGAAGTTCGGGTTGATGTAAACGAGAATGATATTATTAGAGTATCACTGGGAGATACTGCTATAATCGATGTCGATTCTTATACCCACCTGGACAAAAAATTTAAAGGTGTTGTGACTTCGATTGCCAATACAGCAAATGATAAAGTATCTCAAGATGCCGTAACTGAGTTTGAGGTCAAAATCAGAATTCTTAATCAGTCTTACGTTGACCTACTTGACGAAAGCACTAAGTTCCCTTTCCGTCCTGGCATGACGGCCAGTGTGGAAATAGTAACAGACTCGAAAGATAACATACTATCGGTGCCACTTTCGGCAGTTACCACCCGTAACCAAGATGATCTGGAGAAAATGATGGCGAAGAAAGGAAGAGGAGATAACGAAGAGGATGCAGAGGGAGAGGACGATGCTGAGGACAACACTCCCGTCGATGCTGATGAGGTTACAGAAATTGTCTTTGTTAATGACGGCGGAACGGCTAAGGTGGTAAAGGTGAAAACTGGTATAAGCGATTACGAAAATATTGAGATACTCGAGGGCCTGAGTGAAGGTGATGAAATTATCTCCGGTCCATTCCTGGCAGTTTCCAAACGTCTAAAGCATGGAGATGCCATTGAAGATAAGGACAAGAAGAAAGAAGGGGAGAAGGAAGAAGAAGTTGCTGACAACAGCAATTAGCCGAAATCCCAAAAAACACTTTAATGCCCGACTTTTGTAGTTGGGCATTTTTGTTTTAAAGCAATTCACCCTACTTTAACCGCAGTTGAAACACACTGGAAAATATCTAATTATACAAACTGCTTTTATTGGTGATGTGATCTTAGCCACTTCTCTAATAGAAAAATTGACCAGTTTCTTCCCGGAGATTGAGATAGATTTTCTTCTACGCAGGGGCAATGAAAGCTTACTTGCCGGCCATCCTAAACTAAGAAATGTTCTGGTATTGGATAAGAAGCAAGCCAAATACAGGAACCTGGTAAATATGATTAAGAGGGTGAGAAGAGAGCAATATGATGTGGTAATAAATGTGCAAAGGTTTTTTACCACGGGGTTAATTACAGCATTGTCGAAGGGAAAGAAAACCATAGGGTTTGACAAAAACCCGTTGTCAATTCTGTTTGATCAACAGATTCCGCACATTATAAATCCTCAAAGAGGGATGCACGAGATTGAGCGTAATCACCAATTGATAAGACACCTGACAGACAACGAGGTTGCCAACCCTCGGTTATACCCTACCGAAGAAGATTATCAGCAGATCAGGGCACTCCAGAAGGATAGATATATCTGTGTCGCACCCGCTTCAGTTTGGGAAACAAAGCAGTTTCCTGCAGAAAAGTGGATTGAATTTCTGAAGAAACTTGATCCTACTTTACAGGTTTATGTTCTGGGCTCGCCGGCAGATATTGAAATGGCGACTAGTATTGTGGTGGAGGCAGGAAGGTCAAATATTGAAGTTTTGGCTGGTAAGCTGAACTTGTTGCAATCTGCTGCCCTGATGGAAGGCGCACTGATGAACTACGTCAATGATTCCGCCCCGATGCATTTGGCTTCAGCTGTGAATGCCCCCACTTGCGCTATTTTTTGCTCTACCGTGCCTGGATTCGGATTTGGGCCTTTAGCTGAAAACTCTACAATAATAGAAACTGAAAGTGAATTAAAGTGTAGGCCCTGTGGATTACATGGTAGGTCGAGCTGTCCCGAGGGACACTTCAACTGCGCACAACAAATTAAGACTGAGCAGTTACAAGGAGCTCTGGGGAATGCCTAAATTTAGAATATCTTTTGTAGGTAGCCGAAAACCTCCATCATCCAGGCAATACCAATGTGAATAATTACCCCACCAAAGACACTGCGGCTCTCATAGGCAATTACACCTAAGATATACCCGCCAAATATTGAGCTTATTGCCTCTAATTCTGGTTTGCCAAAATGCAGGAAGCAATAGAAACTTGCCATGGCCAAAACAGCCGGCCTTCCCAGGTAATGTCCCAGTACAACTACGAAAAAGCCCCTGAAAATCATTTCCACAGTAAGGAAGTCCCAGCCATAGGCAACCTCATAGGTAAGCACCGTGACCCATTCTGGAATATTCAAATAGACGTGGGCAGGAGTGGTTTTATACATGGGATAGTACGAGCCAAGATTATCTGTGAACGAGGCAAAGGCAACTATGGGTAACATTACCAGCAAAATGGCCACGTAGGGTTTATAGTTGAACTCTTTAAGCGTAAGGCCATAGAAGGAATCCTTATGTGGCTGAGCTTTGTAGAGCATCAGCAAAGGCAAAAAGATGGTGAAAATGCTGAGTAGATTCTTTGAAACTTTGAAAGTGAACAACCTTAGCTCAAATGGCAGTTGCCTTATAGCGTCATAGAGGAATGGGGAGCCTACATCCGTAGCGATTAATGTAATGCCGACAAAACTTAGGAGCCACATTTTCCCCGACTTCAATAAATTCTTGTTCTTACCAAATAGTCGAAAAATCAATATGGGAACGTAAAAGGCCAAGCCATAAAAAATGACCAAGTAGAGTACCCTTAACAAGTTTGGCTGAGCATAAATAAAACCCTTCTTGATGTTGAAATGATAGTTTGAATAAATGGCCACTGCCAGGAATGCTGCAACAAGCAGGTAAGTGGAAAGGCTAAAGTCCTCTTTCAGGTGAGTTCTTAGATATTTGTAAATTCCTTTCAAACGAATTTCTTAAGCTCAGTATATACCAGATGCAACGGCAACCCCATAACGTTATAGTAGGAGCCTTCTATTCTATCAATCCCTACCATGCCAATCCATTCTTGTATACCATAAGCTCCTGCTTTATCAAAAGGTTTGTATTCGTCAACATAGTACTGGATCTCATCATCAGTTAATTCCCGAAAATACACATTGGTTGTTGCGTCAAATACGCGCAGATTGTTCTTGGTGCAGAAGCATACAGCAGTCGTCACCATGTGCTTTCCTGAAGATAAGGAAGACAACATCGAAATTGCTTCTTGACGATCTTCCGGCTTGCCAAGCACTTTGTTTTCCACTCTTACTACTGTGTCGGCAGTTAACAAAACATCTCCCGGGTTCAGGTTTTGCTGGTAGGCCAGTGCTTTGCTTTTTGCGATATATTTAGCCACCTCTCTGCTATCAATGTTGGATGGAAAGCTCTCATCTATATCTATGGTAATTACTTTGAAGTCGTAGCCACATTCACGAAGCAACTGTTGTCTTCGAGGAGATTTAGATCCCAAGATTAGGGTAGAGCTGGAATTCATCTTCCTTAATACTACTAAAAAGAAAGCCGCAAATAGCCTTGGGATAAAAATAAGTAGATTTCTGGGGCATAGTAAATCCGCTGTAGCAGACCTTCTTTACCTGGTCAATAGAGATGTCTTGGGTGATAATTGCCAGTTGAGCTTCTTCCGCATAGACTCGGGTAAGGCAATCGGCAAAGTTGCGATCGAAGTTTATATGAGGGGTAGTAGTATGCTCCTTGCCTGGAATTCCTACTGCCTGCTCAATAATATAATAATGCATTACCGTAAGGTCAAGCTCCTTTATCTCATCAGGAAACTTCCAGTTGATGTTCTGAACATAACCTTCCTTAAGCCTTATCCTGAAAGCTTTTTCTTTAAAGACCAACCCAAATGTGTGAGACTTTCCCAAGATGATGTCATACAATTGCGAAGCCTCGGGCACTTCCTTTATGTCGAAAAAGTCTGCAAGTTTCGTTATGATAGAATCCATGTCGAAACCTGGGAGATTTTTGATAATCCTATGGGTTGGGAGTATTCTCAAATCGTCAGCCTCCGTATTCGTCAAATACATGAAATGGTAATTGTAGGCTTCGCTCCCCTGATGATTGTTATTCTCGGCAACTTGCTCATGTTTATAAGAAAGCGACCCTGCATAGCGGTGATGCCCATCAGCAAGAATTACCTGCTTGTCCCTAAGTAGATCCAGAAACTTCCGTATGATATTGTCATCGTGGATTACGCTTAAGACGTCTCTTACGCCTTGATAGTCTTCCGTTTCATAAATTGGCGCCAGCATGCTTTCATCCATGTAGGCTTCTAGTTCGTGATTAGGGTCGGTATATAAGCCGTGGGTTGGGCTAACATGCAATTCCGTAGCGGCCAGAATTTTCTTTCTGTCATTTACAGAATGAGGCATGGTGTTTTCATGCCTAAGTAGAATGTTCTCATCCCATTCATAAGTATGAATATTGCAGATGAAGCCCTTGCGGCAATACTCCTTGGTGCTTCCCGGCAAAGAGAAATATTGATAATAAACATAAATGCCAGGAATCGGATCTTGCTCAATAATTCCCTGTTGCTTCCAATTTTCCAAAGTGGCCTTCGCATTTTGCTCCGGGTTGTCTCCATTCGGAACCGACAGGTGGATGCTAGAGAGGGGATTACTGTAGAGTGCAGCTCTTTGCTTTGCAGAGACTACATCAAAGAGGGGGGAGGTAAGTGATTCTATATCTTTGGCTAATTCACGATTGTATCTCCAAGCTCTAACCGGTCTTATTTCAGCCATTCTATTGATCTATAAATTGATTAGTGGGGTTAGTCATTACGCATTCTTAGACGCCAGTTACTATTACCTTCTTTCTTCGAAGTGGGGGGTATAGGTCTACTGTTTCCATTCTCCTCCAGCAACTTCCTAATCACCATGGCACCTATTTCTATTTCCTTCTCATCGGTTCCCAATGGCTCCTCTGGGTCATAGTGCTCAGCTACGAAATTAGTGCTGAAATCGCCACTAACGAACGATGGATGATCCATCACCTCTTTGCTGAAATCCAAGGTAGTCTTAACTCCTATCACGAAGTATTCCCCAATTGCCCGAACCATGCGACTCCTGGCCTCATCTCTATCGGCGCCAAATGTTACTAGCTTGGCAATCATAGGGTCATAATGAATCGGTATTTCCATTCCCTGTTCAAAGGCGTCATCCACCCTAACTCCGATTCCTTGGGGGCGAATGTAAGTGTGCAATGTTCCAATATCTGGCAAAAAGTTGTTGCGTGGATCTTCAGCATAAACCCGCACTTCTATGGAATGACCGCTAATGCTTAGATCTTCTTGAGTAAATGACAGCTTTTCACCTTCGGCAATTCGAATCTGTTCTTTCACCAAGTCAAGACCAGTGATTTGTTCCGTAACCGGATGTTCAACCTGTAGGCGGGTGTTCATTTCAAGAAAATAGAAATTCTTCTTCTCGTCCATGATAAATTCCACCGTGCCAGCCCCATAATAGTCGCACGATTTGGCAACTCCAATGGCTGCTTGCCCCATTTTAGCTCTTAACTCTTCATCCAGAAAAGCCGATGGCGCTTCTTCAATTACTTTTTGATGACGTCGTTGCACAGAGCAATCGCGCTCAAACAAGTGCACGGTATTGCCATGCTTATCGCCCAATATTTGAAATTCTATGTGTTTGGGGCTTGCAATATATTTTTCAATAAAAACAGACCCATCGCCAAATGCGGAATCAGCTTCGGAGATGGCCCTTTCCATTTGCTCTTTAATTTCTCCCGGATTCTCAACTATTCGCATACCCTTTCCACCACCACCTGCGCTAGCTTTGATCATAACAGGGTAGCCAATCTCTTCAGCGATAGCTATTGCTTCGTCTACATCAGCAATGGCTTTGTCAGTTCCAGGTACCAGGGGAACGTCGAATTTTGAGACTGCTTGTTTGGCCGCGAGCTTGTCACCCATGGTAGAAATACTTGCCGGAGATGGACCGATAAAGACGATGCCTTCCTTCTCGACTTTTTCAGCAAAACCCGCATTTTCTGAAAGGAACCCATAACCCGGATGAATGGCATCTACTCCCAGTTCTTTACAAACCGCAAGAATCTTATCCTCCTTAAGGTAAGACTCTTTCGATGGCGCGGGCCCCAACAGCACAGCTTCATCAGCTAGTCTTACATGCAGGGAGCTCCTGTCTACCTCACTATAAACTGCAACCGTTTTTATTCCGAGTTCTTTGGCAGATCGAATAACGCGGAGTGCAATTTCTCCTCTGTTTGCTACCAGTACTTTCTTTATTTTCGGCATTTTTGTAGTGAAATGTGGGATACCAAATGGGCTACAATGCTACTTAATTAATCCCTATTCTCTAAATCAAGCTCAGATTAAATTAATTGAGCTCATTTGAGATCACTACGATAATTGCTAATTTTGTGTGATTTTTTGAGAACGAGTATTTATCAACCCCCAAACCTAATAGGAAGTGGATTTATTTAAGAAACTAATAGCTGAAGAAGAGCCTTTAGGGCAACATGCAAACGTTAGAGAGGACTACTACATGTTTCCGAAACTGGAAGGTGAGATATCTCCTAGAATGACGTTTGAAGGGAAGGAAATGTTGACCTGGAGTTTGAACAATTACCTGGGTTTAGCAAATCACCCGGAAGTAAGGAAGGTAGATGCTGCGGCCGCGGAGCAATACGGTCTGGCCTATCCCATGGGAGCGAGAATGATGTCGGGTAACTCCGTCCACCACAAAGAGCTGGAGGCTCAGTTGGCTGACTTCATTTCCAAAGAAAGTGTGCTGTTGCTTAATTACGGATACCAAGGTGTACTTTCAATTATAGACGCCCTGGTTGATAGAAGGGACGTAATTGTCTATGATGCAGAGTCGCATGCTTGTATTATAGACGGCTTGCGAATGCATATTGGTAAGAGGTTCGTTTTTCCTCACAATAACATTGAGAACCTGGAGAAGCAGCTGATTCGGGCAACCAAAATTACCGAAGAAACAGGTGGTGGAATCCTCGTTATAACTGAAGGAGTATTTGGCATGTCGGGCAGCATGGGCAACCTGAAGGATATTGTCAAATTAAAGGATAAGTTCAATTTCAGGCTGTTCGTTGATGATGCCCACGGTTTTGGAACTATGGGTAAAACAGGGGCCGGAGTGGGTGAGGAGCAAGGAGTACAGGATCAGATCGATCTTTACTTCTCAACCTTTGCAAAATCAATGGCCAGTATTGGTGCATTTGTAGGTGGAGATTCACAAATAATAAAATACCTGCGGTATTCAACACGGTCGCAGATTTTTGCTAAGACGTTGCCAATGGCATTTGTACTTGGTGCGCAGAAGAGGCTTGAGTTATTGAAGAATCATCCTGAGCTAAAAGACAATCTTTGGAAGATAGCCACTGCTTTACAAGATGGCCTCCGGGCTGAAGGCTTCAATCTCGGGTCGACCCAATCACCAGTGACTCCGGTGTTGTTCTCCGGTGGAATTCCGGAAGCCGCGAACATGGCTTGGGACATCAGGGAGAACTACGGCATTTTCTGTTCGATGGTAATCTATCCGGTGGTTCCTAAAGATGTTATAATGTTGAGGCTAATCCCAACAGCAGTGCACACCCTGGACGATGTGAAAGAAACGATAGAAGTGTTTGCTGCAGTGAAGCATAAACTGGATAGTGGTACCTATAAGAGAGAGGAAATTATCCAGGTTTCAGGTAAATAATGACGGGGGCAAAAAGTATAAAAAACCTCCAAATTTGCGGTTTTTTAAACATTTTACTTATATTGCCTCACGAAACCAGTTAAATTTATCAATAACCTTAAAATCCCAAATACAATATGAAAAGATTTGATGAAATTAAAGATTTAGTAATGTCCCTAGAGGGAGACTTCCAAAAATTTTACGACAAAGGTAACCAAGCTGCTGGTACAAGAGTAAGAAAGGGAATGCAGCAACTCAAGAACGTCGCACAAGAAATTAGAGTAGAAGTACAATCTATCAAGAACAATTAAGAAGGTATTGTAAAAGATTTGGAGAAGGGACCACCACGGTCCCTTTTTTTATTGCCCTTACAAAAGGTTGTCAGCGATTCTAGCCTGAAGTTGGTCCGACGCTGCCAGCAGGGGAAGCCTGACATAATTTTGGCAGATGCCTAGCTGTTGTAGTAACTGTTTTATGCCAACCGGGTTACTTTCAACATACATTAACTCATTGATTTCTAGCAATCTACCGACAAACTCTTCCTTCAAAACTTCGACTCCGTCCAAGGCCCTATCAACTGCATCTTTAAAAATCATAGGATAGGCGTTGGCCAACACTGATATCACACCCTTAGCCCCAATTTTTATCATCTCAACAGTAAGTAAATCATCACCAGAAATTAGAAGAAAATCCTCGGGCATGTGCTGCGCAATTTCTCTGCATTGCTCCAGATCTCCAGATGCTTCCTTAATTCCAATTATATTTGCATGTTCCGCAAGGGCCAGTGTGGTATCAGCAGTAAGATTTGAACTGGTTCTTCCCGGAACATTGTATAGAATTATGGGCACAGGACTTTGGTCAGCAATTGCTTGATAATGTGCAATTAAGCCTTGCTGCGATGGTTTATTGTAATACGGACTAACGGAAAGAACGGCGTCAATACCTTGTAACTCTGTAGTATTTATATGATTAATAACGGAGGAAGTGTTGTTTCCCCCGGCACCGTAAACTATTGGTAGGCTTTTAGGGTTGTTTGATTTTATGAATTCCAGAACTTCCCGCTTCTCGCTAGCCGAAGTGGTGGGCGATTCACCTGTTGTACCCTGCACAACGAAATAGTCAACACCGGTGGAGGTGTGTGCCAACAAATTATCTAAAGCATCAAAATCAATCTTGAGATCTTTGTCGAATGGCGTTACCAAGGCCACACCGGTCCCGAGCAAGGAGTCACTCATGAGGTTCGGAATTGTTTAGTATAGAACTGCATTTCCTTGATTAAATCTTTTACAAGAGCCCCATTCGTAAGATTAATCATAAGCTCGTAATAGTCACTTCTTTCCTCCAGGTAAATACCTATTCTACATTTAGCCTTGCTCATGGCAATTATGTGTTCGTTAAATATATTAGGCTCTGTATCTACGCAGTATAAATAATCGAATTCAGTATCGGCAAACTTAATTACCGCTTCTGAAGTGTATTTTCCCCAAAACGAAACGTCTTTGGCTGAAAATATATCAAATCTAAATTCATAATTTTCTTTACCCTTGCCGAGGAAACTAAGCACTTCAACTTTCTTGCCCTCATCTTCAAAAGATTGCTTAAAATCCTTGACACTGTCGTATTTAGCTTTGTCTTCAGCCGTGAATAGGATACCAATTTTTTGCGCACTACCGTAGGGTACATTAATCCGATCAGTCTTGTTCTTTTTTAAGACTGATGCTGTTCTCATTGAAAGGAATTTCTTACCAACCATTTTCAAATTCTATTGGTTGAGCATAGACAGAAAATCTTGTTCGGAAATCATATTGATACCAAGCTTCTCGGCTTTGGCAAGTTTAGCAGGTCCCATATTTTCACCTGCTAAGAGATAGTCCAATTTAGCGGAAATGGATGAAACTACCTTTCCGCCATTTCTTTTTATTTTCTCTTTCAGCTCATCACGACTGAACTCTGTAAACACACCTGAGATTACAAAACTCTTGCCCTCAAGCACTTCACTCTCCAACGTGCCCTTGTCCTCGTCAATTTGGAAGTTCAACCCAGCTTCCCTTAATCTTCCTATCTCTTCCTGGTTTTGAGGTTCACCGAAGTATTGCACAAGGCTTTCCGCAATTCTTTCACCAATTTCTGGCACCTCGATTAGCTCTTCAAAACCTGCGGAGGCTAGTTTATCTATATTCCCAAAATGATTAGCTAGCTTCTCAGCAACGGTTCTGCCCACAAAGCGAATACCTAAGGCAAACAATACATTTTCAAAAGGTTGTTGCTTAGAATTCTCAATGCCTTGCAATAGGTTTTTGGTTGAAAGTTCCTTGAATCCTTCAAGCTGAAAAACATCGTCATACGTTAGGTAATATAGATCGGCAGGAGTTTTTAGTAGGTCTTGCTGAAATAGTTGGTCTATTGTTCTCCCTCCCAGGCTATCGATGTCCATGGCATTGCGGAAAATAAAATGCTCTACCCTTCCCTTGATTTGTGGTGGGCAGCCGCCATAGTTCGGGCAGTAATGTACTGCTTCGCCCTCATGCCTGACTAATTCACTGCCACATTCCGGGCATTGGGTAATGAACTTAACTGGCGTGGAGGTATCACTCCGTTTCTCAAGATTGATCGCGGTGACTTTAGGGATTATTTCGCCACCTTTTTCAACGAATACCGTATCGCCTACTCTGATATCCAGCCGGGCAATCTCGTTGGCGTTATGCAATGACGCCCGTTTTACGGTTGTTCCTGCCAGGAATACTGGCTCTAGTTCCGCCACCGGAGTAATAGCTCCGGTTCTTCCTACCTGGTAGGTAATATCATTTAAGCTAGTGCTGGCACTTTCGGCCTTGTACTTGTAGGCTATAGCCCAGCGTGGACTTTTGGCGGTGAAGCCCAACTGCTCTTGCTGGGCAAAGCTGTCTACCTTGATGACAATGCCGTCGGTTTCAAGTGGTAGGGTATTACGCTTTTCTTCCCATTCATCGATATAAGCAAACACCTCTTCTAGTGATGAACACTTTTTGAAGGTTGGCGAAACATTAAATCCTAACTCTATTAGTAAGTCGATGGAGGCGCTGTGGGTATTTAATGCACTTTGATCCGTCGTCATCGAGTAGAGGAACATGTCCAGTTTCCGGGAGGCCACTTCGGAAGAGTCCTGCATTTTGAGTGTGCCAGAAGCCGTATTTCTGGCATTGGCATAGGTTTCTTCACCAGCATCAGAACGCTTTTTGTTCAACTGTGTAAAGGCAGTTTTCGATAGAAAGACTTCTCCTCTGGCTTCAAATTCTTGCGGGAACGCTGATCCCTGTAGTTTTAAAGGAAGCGTTTTAATGGTTTTGGCATTATTTGTAATGTCGTCTCCTTTACTTCCATCTCCACGTGTCACAGCTTGACTCAGAACACCGTTGGTATAGGTAACGCTTAGGGCTACGCCATCAAATTTCAATTCACAAAAGTATTGGAAGGGGGCCCCATCAAGTCCTTTTTGCACGCGCTTGTGAAATTCTGCTAGTTCTTCCTTGGAGTAGGTGTTCCCCAGAGAGAGCATAGGATGCTTATGCTTAACCGTAGGAAAATTCTTAGTTACTGTGCCTCCAACGCGGGTGGTGGGGGAGTGAGCAAGCTTCAGGTCAGGATGTTCAGCTTCGAGCTTAAGCAGCTTTTCCAGTAGCATATCAAACTCGTAATCACTGACTTCAGAGATATCCTTCTGATAGTATTGATGGTTAAGATGATTGATCCTTGCGGAAAGCTCTTCGATCTCTTTGCGAATATCTTCTTTGGACATTGTCGGTTATTCTACCGAACAAATCTAACGAAAGCCAAAGATTTAGAAAATAGGAACTTGGGCTACTTCTTCCGCTCAGTAGAGCCCGATAATTTAGCGTCAACTTTGAAAAAGTTGTTATCTCGATTCAGATCAGCCATTCTCTTGCTGGGGTCAATTTCTAAGCTTCTAATTTCGGAAACATCACGGGGAATGCCGATCTCCCATTGCGGATATGTCCATGGCCAATCTTCTAATACTGTTCGTTTTTGACCTGAGTCTTCATCGGACTTTTCACCTCTCATCACACGTAAGGGGATGTAGAAAATCTCTTTTGTGCCATCAACGTACTCCACTACCAAATCAACTGGCATTGGCATTTGGCCTACTCTTTCCAAAACAACTTTTGTTGAGTTTTGCGCCGACTCCACTTTGGTAATGCCGTAGTCTATTGTTTTGGTGGTGTTCACAAATCCTTCAAAGTACCAATCCAGCTCCAGGCCGGATTCTTTCTCCATTATTCGTTTGAAGTCAGTGACATTAGGGTGCTTCATTTTCCAGGTGTTGAAGTAGCGCCTCATCCCTCGCATTAAGGTTTCTTCACCAATAACGTAGGAAAGTTGGTTCAATACAATTGAGCCCTTAGAATACGCTGCGGTACCATAGCTTTTATTTTCATTATAGTGGTCGGAATGTGTCGTCATTGGCTCTTCGGCACCACTTTTCACCAGACCAAAGTAGCTCATGTAAGAGCCATTAAATGGATTACGATTACTATTAGGGTCTCGTAAATGCTTGATGGTTTTTGCGGTTGCATAAGAGGTAAAACCTTCGTCCATCCAAGGGTATAAACTCTCATTTGAAGCTAAAACACCTTGAAACCAACTGTGAATCAATTCATGGACAGTTACCCCCAAAAGGCCTCTCATACTGCCGCGGCCAAGAATCAATGTAGCCATTGGGTATTCCATACCACCATCGCCACCTTGAATCACTGAATACTGCTCGTAGGGGTATTTCCCAAAGTTCTCATTCATATAAGTAAAGGCCTGGGCAGTTAGCTCAGGAAGTTTTTCCCAATTAGGTTGTGTAACCTCATCACTTTCATAGAAGAAGTGGAGTTCCGGTCCATCTTCCATTTTATGACGCAGGTGGGTGTAATCCGGGTCCGCTGCCCATACGAAGTCAATAACATCGGGGGCAACAAAATGCCACGTGAGATTGCCATCCGGTCGCTTAACGACCTGGCCTTTTTCCTCGTAGCCGTGGCCAATTTCATTGGGATTCTGCAAGTACCCGGTTGAGGCTACTACGAAGGTCGGATCTATTGTGATTTTTACATCAAAGTCTCCCCACACTCCGTGAAATTCTCTTCCTATATAGGGGTTTGAATGCCATCCTTCGTAATCGTATTCGGATAATTTCGGATACCATTGAGCCATACTATAAGAAATCCCCTCTTTATTGTCTCTTCCTGATCGTCTGATTTGTACCGGCACCTGACCTTCGAAATCCATGTTGAAGGTAGCTTTACTATTGGGAAGGATGGGGTCGCTAAGAGTAACTTCCAGGATTGTTCCGACTTCCTGGTAACTAACATCATTCTCATTGTGTGTTAAGGACTTAACTCTCAAATAGCCAATTTCATTTTCTTTAAGCTGCGAGATACGACTACCAACCCTTGCATCAGGGTCTGTAATATTGCGCGATCGAACATCCATCATACTCCCTGGCTGAAAGGCATTAAAGTATAAATGGTAAAAGACCTTGGTTAGTGTGTCAGGCGAGTTGTTGGTGTAAATCAACTCCTGATTACCCTGATAGCGATGAGTTTTTACATCCATGTCAATTGCCATGGTGTATTTCGCTTCTTGCTGCCACCTATCGGGCTGTGCGTATGTAGACTGACCAACGGTGATCCAAAGTGCTGCTATAACAATAAGTACTCTTACTCTATACTTCATGGAAAGATCATTTTAAAAGGGTCCAAGATAGATAAGGATGGACAATGAAAAAAAATAATTTACTTGAATGGGTTAGTTGTCATCAAGCTTATTCAAGGATTGTTCCAAATCTTGCTCCACGCTCTTCAATGCATTGCGACAATCATTGATGAGGGCTGTAGCTCTATTTACTTTTTCCACGAGTTTGTCCACCTCAATCTCGCCACCTTCCAGCGAGGCTAAAATGTCCTCAATCTCTTTTAGTGACTTACTGTAATTAAATTTTTTCTTAGTCATCTTTCTTCCTTTTAATAACTGAACTGGTTAGCTGGAAGTTGTAACCTTCTGTATACACTTCATCTCCGTCATTAATGGTTGTACTGGCGGTAATTGGTTTGTTGTTAACCCGGGTAATTGTGAAACCTCTTTTCAATACCATCTTAGGGTCGACCAATTTTAGGGCATGTTCAGCTGCGTTTAAGCGCATAAGATTATCTGAGAGATTGCTTTTGCAAAGTAGTGCTAGTTTGGTTCCAAACTGATCAAGGTACCGCTGGTGGTCGTAAATAGCACTTCTTGAGACATTGAATACTTCCTGATTCAATGCTAATAGCCGGGCAGTAGTTTCGCCTATTGATGCCATAGCAACGTAATTCAACCTATTAGCCAATTCACCGATCTGGTTTTCAAAGTCTAACATACCCTGTAGCAAGAATTCTGAAACCGCGGTTGGTGTCTTAAGTTTTGTATGCGCAACTAAATCAGCCACAGATTCATCCCGCTCATGACCGAGGCCAGTAATTATTGGAAGTGGAAATTGAGCCATATGGCTGGTAAGTTCGTAGGTATCGAAGCAATCTAAATCTACCTGAGATCCACCACCTCTAATCATAACTACGGCGTCAAAATCTTCGTGAAGGTCATTAATCCGGTGCAGGCTGTCAATAATTGACTCAGTGGCTTCAGGCCCCTGCATTATTGACTTGAATAGCCTGACGCGAAGCTGGAACCCATGTGAATTAGCATGAAGCTGGTTGATGAAATCTTCGTAGCCTGCGGCTGCTGGTGAGCTGATTACTGCAATTCTTTGCGGAACAAGTGGTAGAGGCAAACTCCTGTTCATTTCGAATACACCATCTTCAACTAGGCGGCTAATTACCTCCTGCTTTTTCCGAGCCTTTTCCCCCAGGGTATAATTGGGGTCGATATCGCGTACATTTAGACTGAAGCCATAAAGTTCATGAAACTGTACCTGAATGTTGAGAAGTACTTTTAAACCCGGCTGGAGACTTTCTCCCGTCATACTCTGAAACCACGTGCTTAGATTTCTATAGGTGTAAGACCAAATCGTTCCCTTGGCTTTTGCCAAAAGTGATTCTCCTTCTTTCTCAATTAGCTCCAGGTAGCAATGGCCACGCTGGTTTACCCTGAGGTCCCCAATTTCTGCCACTACCCAATAGCTCGGCTGAAGGTTACTGTCGAGGGTTTGCTTAACCATAGCATTTAGCTCAGCCAGGCTTATGTGATTCATTCAGATTTGGGTGGGCAATTATAGATTGATCAAATATATGAGCCCAATTTGAAAATAACCAGCAGGGGATAGGTCGGTTTGTTCATCCGGCAGGGATATAGGAAAGCCGTAGTGGTAGTCAAAGGAGAAATTGAAGTTCCCCTTCCTTATAATTATTGGAACAGATAGATCAATATGCATTATCCCAAAGGGATTTTCTTCCACTAACGGTGGGGCGGGGATCACCCCTTCCGAAATCAGGAAGTTGTAAATCGCATTGTCTGCTTCCTCCCTGGTTAAGCCATCTTGTATTAATCGCCTTCTTATGAAGATCAAGGTCTCCAGCCGTACCCCGCTGTTAAGAATTTGCTGTCGTTGCAATTCTAGGTTAGGAAACTTAATGGATGTAATACTGAGGTTTCCAAATAATGCAGATACGGTCGGACTAATTGTCAATCTGTCCGTGAACCAAAAATTGTCTTTAACAATTCGATATGAGTTGCTCCAACGGAATTTGTGGGCGTTTGTGGTGCCGAAGGTTATAGCGTAATCAAGGCCAGTATCGAATCTCTTGAAGTTTAGGTAAAGGGAAGAGTTAAGCTCATTGGTGAAATCTGATGGCTCCGGGTTTTCTATTCGATAATCGGTGGCTATTTGTTCTTCTTCTGGTGATGCATAGAAGTAGTGGTTATAGGCAAGCACATAAGAGGCCCTGGTCTTTATCGTTCCGATATATCCTATTGACCACGAAGTGAGATTGTACTTTGGATCGAACTGGCTGTTGTAATAACCAGTTACGTCAGTATATATGCCAGATTTGTGATAGTAGGAGAGGCCTCCGGAGAGCCCAAATTGTTGCACGCCGAAATTCCGGCCAGCGCTGAGAATTTTACTAGTATAAGCCGTACGAATGCTTAATTGCGAGCTGGGCTCCAGACCGTCGAAATTCAATAAACTATCAATTAGATCAATAATTGATAGTGAATCCATGCGGTCGAGTTCGGCTAAGAATTCCTCATCTGACATAGTCGCCAGATCGCCTAAATCTTGAGCCAATGCATTATTAACCATGCAGGCTACCAGAAGGCAAGATGCCAATGTGTTGATTATGAGTGGTCTAATTTGCATAGACATTTAATTCTGTCTAGCAATGCAGTTTATATCTATTTAGAACAGTGGCTAATTGCCATTGTTGCGATCACGCTGAATATTATTTCTTCTGCGATCACGTAGCTGATCTCGTTGCAGTCGTTGCCTTTGCTGTTGCTGAATCCGATCGAGCAGAATCCTTGTAAAGTCGGCTTCTGCTTTTCTCAACTGTAGTATTTGTTGAGAGGAGATAATATTCAGCAATCTGCTTGAATAGTCTTTCTCCAAATCCAACTCCTGTTGTTTTAACTCCAAGCGGAGTTCAATTAGCCTCTGCTTTTGTTCCTCCGTTGCGGTGGCAATATCTACAGCGCCACGCTGCGTTCTGAATTCCTTTCTCAGGTCATTCCTCTTATTTACGAACTCCCGATACACGGGCCAGAACTTCTCCGCTTGTTCGGGTTTGAGGCCAAGCCGTTCAGAGATCAGGGCAATCCTGGCGCTTTCTATTTTCTCACGTGCTGCCGGGCTTTGTGCCATTGCGGAGCCAGCAAACGCTGTTAATAAGATTACAATAAAAAACCGTTTCATTTTACTTCAATTTAAGCAATTAGTCACTATAAATATTCACTATCCAACTGGTCATATAGGTCTTGTAAGTCCTCATCGCCTAGTTCAATATCGTTGAGGATTTCTTCTTCAGTATTGAGGTAATCAAGAGTAAAATCATCCAGATTAACCTCACTGAGTATTTCATCTGTTGTAATATCAGTTGACGCCAAATATGATATGATGTCTTCCGTACTTACTCCTGCCAAGGGATCATCTTGCTGCGTAGGGGCCATTCTGAAAATGCCGAAGTAAGCTACTGCAACTAGCAGTACAGCTGGAAGAGCATACCTTAGCGCTCCAATGAAAACAGGCGTTTCTGACTTGCTTTTATCAGCAATTCTGGCCTGTATTTTCATCGGTAAATCTTCAAAGTACCCTTCTGGCACAGAATAAATATTCTTCTTCTCTATGTCCTCTAACCGTTTCATTTTCGCATTATTCGGCTTATCGTTTCCAGTTTGACTCATCTTTTTGCCAAAGGTTTAAACGTTAGTAATAATTTCTTCAATTTTTTTTACTGCGTGATGATAACTTGCTTTTAAGCTTCCTACACTAGTCCCGGTGATTTCAGCTATTTCCTCATATTTCATATCATCGAAGTATTTCATATTAAATACCATTCTTTGTTTATCGGGTAGTGTCAACAAGGCCTTTTGTAGAGTCTTTTGTACTTCATCTCCTTCAATATGGGGTGAGTTATCAAGTTTGGCATTTAACTCACTTTCAACATCGACAATGGGCAGGAAGAAGCGCTTTTTCTTTTTACTCAGGAATGTTAGACATTCGTTCGTGGCAATGCGATATACCCAAGTAAAGAGCTGTGAATCTTCCCGGAACTTATCTATATTTTTCCAGACCTTAATGAAGACTTCCTGCACCAGATC
The DNA here is from genome assembly GCA_028285445.1 of Cyclobacteriaceae bacterium. Taxonomy (GTDB): domain Bacteria; phylum Bacteroidota; class Bacteroidia; order Cytophagales; family Cyclobacteriaceae; genus JANQPQ01. Next base: position 25,501 of record JANQPQ010000008.1, read on the forward strand.
ATCAGCGTCATCATGATCGATAACCATCTTCCTCACTAGTCCATAAATGCGCTCTTGATACTCCCGTACCAGTAGATTAAATCCGTAATTCTTACTTTCCGGATTCCGTAGCTTGATTAGTATGTCCTGATCGTCCAAACTCGGGTTAATTTCTATGGTTTAGACTAGAAAAGTCACCCATAGTTTAACTAAGTAAGACAGAAATTGATGAAAGTTTAAAAATATCTGATGATATTTTTGACATTCAGAATGACTATGGCGGCGATTGCAGCCAGGGAAATAATTCCGAATAGCAGCTTTTGCAGGAATGAGCTTCCTTCAGCTTTAGGAAAGAACAGGTGATAATAGGCCTCTACCAGGCGCCTCATTTATATTCTTTTGATAAAATCGATTATGTCGGATTGTTCCCCCTTCTTCCTTACTAGTAGCAAAGGAAGGTTGGTGATTAGCCTGGTTAGTTTTTCTGCACTGCTACCAATAAACAGCGAGCTTGTTGCAGTTACCCCTCTAGCAGCGAATACAATGCCATCAGCATCCAATTCGGAAGCTACACCACGGATTGCTTTTACTAGGTCGTCATTTCTGTCTAAGGTGTAGATGGGTTTGATACTTACCCCGGAAGTGTCTATTTCACGGATAAAACGGTTGAAATCTTTTTCCGCATTTTTCTTAATTATCTCGGCGAATTCCTCGTAGGATTTTCCGCTGTAATGATATCCCACTGGTACCTGGTATACATGTTGGCAGACAATATCAACTTCGACAGAAGTATTTCGGGCTATTTCAATAGCCAAGTGCAATGCATTTGCGGAGTGCTTGGAAAAATCCAGTGGTAGGAGTACGGTTCGTCGATCTTTTGTGCTATTCAAAAGACCGTCAACCTTCTCTGGTACTACCAGCAAGTTGGTGTCGGCACGACGACCTAGCCTTTGAGTAAGTATGCCTGATGTCTTTTCTCCTTTATTGCCAACGATAATTAAATCAATATCCATTTCGTCAGTAACCTCAAGGAATGTCTTGAGTCCACTCCCTTCCTTCACCACGATATCAACATTGTACTCCTTGTCACCAAATTCGGCGTCTATGGTTGATTTCAGAGTTTCGCGCCGCTCTTTCAAGGCATTATTTACCATGTCAGGAAACTCCGCCAGAACTTCTTCTGGCACTGTCAGATCTTTCACCACGTTAATAAAAATCACCTTTTCAGGACTAAACCGCTTGGATATGAATTCCGTGAATTGAATCACGCTACTATCGTATTCCGATAGGTCAAGTCCCACCAGGATGTTCTTTATGGATTCCATTGGCTAATTGTGGATTGAGCCACAAATTTAGCCAATTGAGGACAGATTTGAACCTTAGCAGGCATTTAGTTGCCTATTCAAATGCCGCAATAAAGTCGGCAAGCTGCTCGACGTGCTCCTTTGAGTGAGTTGGGAAGTTTGCGATGCGAAAATGGTCGTTTGAAAATTGGCCATAACCACTTCCTACCACCATGCTTTTCGAGGATAGATATTCAATCAATCGCTTCGAATTCTCCATTTCCCCAACCACCACCGTTTTTGACCGGTATTCTGGTTGTTTCACAAAGGGTTGCAGTAACGAATGGCTACTTAGGGTTTGGTATAGCACAGCAGCCTTATACTCAGTTTCTCTTCGAATTTGATCTATGCCTTTCATCAGCATATCCTTACAAACCGCATTTAGCAGATAGATACCCAATACATTCGGCGTATAAACTGTTTGGTGCCTGGTTGCGAGTTCAAACATTTTTGGGAGAGATTGATGCGCAGCTAAGGCCCTTTCTCCAGCACCCACCTGAGCCTTTTCCAGACATTTCCTATTAACTAAACAGACCCCTAAGCCGGCAGGCAAGCCAAAACACTTTTGGACAGAGAAGTAGGCACAATCGATTTTTTCGAAATCCAGATCAGGGTGGGGAATTGAAGATACACCATCAATAGCCAAGAGGGCATGCTGACTAGCTTGGCTCAATTGATAGATATCCTCTAATGGCTGTGATACACCGGTACTGGTTTCGTTATGCACTATGGCTATTAGATCCGCATCTTCATCGACGTTAATACCAGACATCTGAAATCCTTCACCATGGTCTATCTCGATGAGTTGGGTTGGGACTTTCATCGTTTTTGCTGTGTTATAAAACTTCTCTGAGAAAGCCCCATTCACAATATGACTGGACTTCTTAGCAACGCAATTGGATATTAGCATTGACCAGACCTCAGTGGCAGAAGGCAAGAATATAACGGCATAATCATCACTGAATCCAAGCAGTTGTTGCAGGTTTGATTGCGTATCTCGATACAAGTTTTTGAAGTCTTCGCCGCGGTGAGATATGGCGGCAATTTGTTCCCTATAAGCTGTTCTGAGGTGATCTTGAACCGTGTAATACAAGGCTGAAGGTCCTGGAGTAAAGTACGTTTTCACTTTTAGCGGCGGGGTTTATTCTGTTGGCAAATATATGGCGGTATTATTAAGGATTGTGGGGAATTTGAGAATGGATGTGTTAAATTGGTAGAAAATTACCCACTAGGGCATTTGTTTTTTAAACCAACACGTAACAAATACCGAGTGATGTTTGTTTCGAGGCCGGGCCTCATCCCAACTTGTTGGGACCTCGTCGTAAGGCAGGTTAACAGTGGAGGGCCGAGAAAACAAAAACTGCTCAAATCCTGTTCAATTTGGGTTTAAAAAACCCCAGGATCCTGGTGGGTTAATTTTTTTTCTAGTACAGCACTCTGAACTTTATTGTTCCTTCAATCCGCTTTAAGTCCTTAATCACCTCTGAGTTATAAGCCTTATCAATGTCAGTGATGGAATAGCCGATGTCGTCGTTGGTTTTAAGGTATTGGCCCAGAATGTTGATGTTGTGATCGGCGAAGGCGTTGTTTATATGAGCCAGCACTCCTGGCATATTACGATGAATATGAATGAGCCTGTGAGCGTTCTCATGGGCTGGTAGTGTAAGGTTTGGGAAATTCACACTGTTGGTAGTTCTTCCTGTGTTTATGTACTCCATTATTTTATTGGGTACGAAACTGGCGATATTCTCTTGTGCTTCTTCGGTACTACCTCCTATGTGCGGAGTGAGGATTACATTTGGCAACCCCCGTAAAACGGAGACAAACCTCTTATTATTAGAGTGCGGTTCATTTGGAAAAACGTCTATTGCAGCACCTGACAACTTTCCCGATTCAATTCCTTCTCGAAGCGCTTCCACATTAACAACATGGCCACGGCTCAGGTTAATGAGAATTGAGCCTTTCTTCATGGCCCGGATTTCCTTTGCACCAATCAGGTCTGCATTTTCTTTTCTCCCATCAACATGCAGGGTTACTACATCCGCCGTAGCTAGCAATTTCCTTAGCGTCTCAATTTTAGTTGCATTCCCCAGGGCCAATTTCTCCTCAATATCATAGTAATAGACATCCATTCCCAGCGATTCGGCTAGCACTGACAACTGCGAGCCAATATTGCCGTAGCCGACTATTCCAAGTTTTTTTCCTCTAATCTCCCTATTACCTGCGGAAGTTTTCTGCCATTTACCAGTGTGCATAGCTCGCGACTTATCATGAACATTCCGCATTAGCGTTATTATCTCCGCTATTACTAACTCAACGACCGATCTTGTGTTGGAGAAAGGCGCGTTAAAAACGGCAATACCTTTTGCCGTGCACTGCTGCAGGTCGATTTGGTTTGTTCCAATACAATAGGCTCCAATAGCCAGCAAGCGATTAGCGCTTCTGAGCACCTTGGCGGTAACTTGAGTTTTTGATCTTATCCCAAGAATAGAGACATCCTTAATCTTCTCCTGGAGTTCTTTTTCGGAAAGGCTCTCCTTTATTTCTTCGACCATATAACCTTCCTTTTTGAGAATATCGAAGGCGAGGGAATGTACATCTTCCAACAGCAATACCTTGATTCTGTTTTTGGGGTAAGACAAGGAGGTATTCATTTTGTTGAGATACAGAAATTCGTCGAGGCTAGGAGCTACATGGTCTGCATCTTTAAGAATATTTTCTCTGGAAATATTTTCAGTGAATGCGAAAAATTTATTTGCTAATCCAGCTTCTTTAACTTCGTAGTCAGTATAGCCGTCGCCGATTACAAATACTTCTCCTTTCAGGTCTAACTTTCGGATTAGTTTGACTTTGCCGTTATCAGTAGACAAGACGTTCTTAGTATCTAAGCCCTTGATTTTTCCGTTTTTATCAAACTTGAAAGTGTTTGCATATACGTGGTCGGGCTTTACGCCATAAGCTTCTACAATAGGCACTATAAACTCTTTGAAGCCATTGGAAACTATGTATATGTGGTCGCGGTGTTTCTTGAAGAAGTCTCCGTTGCGTTTAAAGGAAATCGATACTTCCTTTTTTAACTTTTTAACCAGTTGATCGAGATGTGTTTGGTTAGCATCTAGAAGTTCTAGGCGTTGATTCAATGATGACCGCAAGGAAAGCTTCCCCTCCATGCCCTTATCGGTAAGTGCTTTGATTTTGGCAATAGTGCTGTCCTTCGATTTGCTTTTGTCCAAACTGATCTCGGCCAGTAGGTCTAATGCTTCCACTTGGGTAAAAGTGCTATCGAAGTCAATAATAAACTGTTTATGATTTGAGGCCATCTTCAGATTTAAATGCTGCAAATGTACCAAAGAAGTGTGAAAGGAAATAAAAAAAGGCATCCTGGAATTTAGGATGCCTTCTGCAATTTTTGGTTACTAGTTAGTGTACTACCACTAATTTCTTATTCGTAACAATTTCACCGTCCTTCAAAATTTGCACCACCATCAGTCCGTTAGGATACCTTGAGGCAGGCAGGGTTACTTCAGTTGCACCCAATGGCACCTGGTACTCATCAATCAGCTTCGCGAATTGATCATATACCCTGATCGTCGTATTACCAGAAGCACTTTGTCTAAATTTGACAAATGCTTGTTCGTCAGTTGGGTTAGGGTACACTGCTATACCCTCTGACCTTAGATCGTCCTCAATTCCAGAGATTACATCAAGAGTTTGACCATACTTTATTAAGCGTGCTTGATAAATCTCTTGCGTTTCTTCATTTTGAATAAATACGGCAATATAGATTTGCTGATCAGCTTCGGCCAAACTATAGAAGTTGGCTGCCTTCCATGATACTTGTATCGGAGGAATATCTTCACCAGCTGTAAGTTGCCGGTCAATTTTGGTCCCTGCCGCATTAGGTAGCAAGGCCTTCAAGATGTACCGGAAATCAGTCTGTCCCGTTTGTACAAGGCTAGATTCGTTGCCCAGATCGTCTATGGAAATGTTATCTTCCAAAACAGCTACATGCACTACAGTGTTTTCATCAAGAATATCCATCACAGGAGTGATGTCGACCTCCACGCTGATCTCGTCAGGAGCATTTTGAGGCATACGGATATCATCGATAGTAAACTGAGCCAGGTCGAGTTCTCGTTTGTTTATGAATGTACTGCCCCAATCCTCAAATAAGTCGGTATTGGAAACTCCCTCGTCTACCTGACCATCTACTCTAACTCGAGGAATATCTGAGAGATTGTAGTATTGAGCACGAGCATTTGCATCAGCGGGATTGTCTAAATTGAATGGGTCATCACTCGGGAAATCAGTATGGTATTCAAGCTTTACTCTTTCCTCAGATAGAATCAGGTTTGGATCGCTATCATCAAAAATTGTATTATCAATGAAATCAGTTTCAGTTTGGACGTTGGATCGTTGATTATTATCATCCGTCGGGTTGGTATTAGTGAAGTATTCAACTAACACCACCCTTGTTCTGTTACCAACTATTACATTATCTAGCGCAAAACCATCAACGGTTGGATTCGTCTCAAGACTGGCCAGTGCAAATCTAAATACCACTTTGTCTCTATCCAGCGGATCGATGTCGCCAAGAGAGTGCTTAGCTTCCGGCCAGCCAGGGAATTGTCCGGTCCAGGCAAAATCACCAGCGTCTTGATCACCAGGCTTGGCAGTAATGTCTCGGCCATTGTACCATTGCAAGCCAGATTGCAGGCCTCCAAGTGTGTTCCAGTCTTTGGCAGGATCGGTAATATTTAAGTCGTCAACTGAATACTCCAAAACAACTCCTTCCCCAGTTTCTCCGAAAAACTCAGCATTGAAATTGAAGGAAATTACTGGACGAACGAGTTGAGTTATATCCAAATGGGGAGAGTATAAATAAGACCTTTCCGATGGTAGGAAGGAGCCTGACGCGTTGGTGGCCCAAATATTTGTGCCGTTTATGGCAGGGTCAATTGTCAGTTGGTTCTTTGTAACAGTTCCGGTTCTGGTCCATGACGATCCAGGACCGTTAACCACCAAATTATTATCAAGTGGAATCCAATCGAAGTTTCCGCCTTCAAAATCCTCGTTGTACAAAACTGCGGCTGTAGGAGTTTCCGCAGGCAAAACGTAAATCGACTTGGTAATTGAGGTTTGACAGAATAAAGAATCTGTAATCGCTGTTAATTGTACTGAGTAAGGGCCGAGGTTGGCATAAGCGTAATTGGTGGTATTTTGTACCGATCCGGCGCCAAGATTTACCACAGTACCATCACCGAAATCCCAAATTAAGCTGTCAATGGGGAAATTTCCGGCAACAGTAGATTCGTCAAGGAATCCAAAATTGTCGCTAATTGAAGTTCCAGTTAACGAAAACTGCGGGGTAGGGGTACCACTAACGTCAACTTGTTGGGTTAAGGAGCTCTCACAGCCAATATCAGTAGTTACTTTCAGATTAACATTAAAAGATCCTGGATCCTCGTAAGTATGTGTTGGGCTTTGCTGGAATGAATTAAGCGGGTCATTATCATCATCAAAATCCCATTCCCAAGAAGCAATTGGATTATTCGCACTAGACCCATCTGTAAAAATTGTAGGATCTCCAGCACATTGGTCTTGTATCGTAAAGTTCACAACTGGTAAAGAGTTAATTTGAATCTCCTTATCTAACTGAAGCACACAGTTGGTGGTGAAATCCTCGTAATCGTACCTGATTGTAATAGTATCAAGTCCTAACGGAATTAAGTTGGGACCTATGGTTGGTATGGCTCCGACTACTGCCGGGTCAATTGATCCTGTTCCATCAGTATTATCAGTAAGGCCAATCAGAATGGGGTTACTAGTGTTATCGATAAGGCTGAAGATACCTTCGGATTGACTAAAGACTGGTACCACAGAGGGTATAGCTGTCAAAGATATTGCATCGTCGTCAACGCAATACTGGGCGTTAGCTTTGCTTGGATCAATTGTGAAATCGATGTTTGGTGGTATGTTCACAATAATATCTTGCCTCAAGGTATCCTTTACCAGGTTAGAGTTTCTGGTGTAGGCAGCGTGGAACCTAATCAGGAAGTTACCAAGGTTTGCAGCATCTTGAGGGTCGAATCGATAAGTATCCGCTGACTCCCGAGTTACAAGAGGTAAGCCCGTGTCTTCATCAACAGTAGTTGTAACCCACATTGAGTCCAGATCATAAAACACTCCAGGGACAAACGTGTCTCGGTTCTGTGTAATTATAGTGCCAGCATTGGTACAAATATTAGGATCCGGGAAAATAGATTTATCACTATCAAAAATTGTTATATCCCTGGTATTAGTACTTACACAACCTGGGTTTGAGGTATTTGTGCTCGTATACGTTAGCAGAATGGTGTGATCCCCAATTCCAGCGGCGGCAGTAAATAGCGTATCTCCCACAACACCTGGTCCGCTGAACACGGCGTTACCATTTTCAAGTAAGGTTTCAGAAACGACCAATGCTAGTTTTTCCACATCCTTGTTACCAATTGAGGTTTGGCCCGGGATAGTGGTAAAATTAACTGCATCAGGAGTTAAGGTATTAAGACTTCCATGAGCTGTTCCATCTGGAACTGGCGTATCAAAAGTGGCTGTACCACCAAGTTTGATAATATCACCACTGGTGCCTGGAATGCCAAATGCTTCTATTTCCAGACCTTGGATAACAATTTGGTCTCTATCGTTGGTGCCGGAAAGAGTGTAATCAATTTGGATCGTGGTTGAATTTAGGTAGGTGTGCGAAATGCCGGTAATATCACCACCAGCGGCAAATGTAACTGAACTTGCAGCAGATTCATTGAACTGGAATCCATTAGGCAGTGCAAGATTGTATGTTCCACCAGTTTGGAACATGTTATCCTCACCTTCCTGAATGGTAATAGTTGGCAGCAATGTTTGGAAATTGCCTGTACTTACACAAAGATCTACATTTTCAGCTTGGATGATTACCTCATTGGGAAGATCACCAAGTGTCATAACACTTCCCGCATCAGTTACCAGTCCCTGCACCATACCCTTATCTTCGGCAAACACCCAAACGTCGTAAGTGGTACTATTCGCAAGTCCCGTCACAACCGCATAGTTGTAATTGTTATCAACTTGAATATCTATTGTGCCCGAGGCGTCAGTATCGGGGTAGGTACCAGGATCTTTCATCTGGGCAACAGTTGGAGTTCCACCAGTTTCGGTTACTATATAATAGAAGTCAGCTTGCTCATCGAGCGCAACTCTTATGGTAAACCCAACGTCAGTAATGTTAAGAACTTCGATAGGAATATCTCCGCCTGGTGCGATAAGATCAAGATAGTTTGGCGGACTTGTATCAGCTGTCTTAAAGTTCCACGTAGAATTGCCGCTGATACCACCAAAGGGATTATCGGAGTCATCAGCAATACCCACAGCACCAGCGATATCACCTGCAGCTATTTCTATATAATACTGGGTGTCGCTATTGAGGTCCGGCATTAATGCTGGCATGTTAAACGTTAACGTGGCATTGGGGAGTACAACACCGGGGTCAAGTTCCAGCTCGGCAACAAAACTGTCATCATCCCTCCTGAAAACTCGAAGGGCAGGCCCTAGCACAGTTACAGGCTCATCGAAATCAACGGTAAACTGAGGTGCAATGGCCGGGGCAAACTGGGAGTCATCTGCCGGTGTAAAGCTAACGACAGAGGGAGGTATTGCGTCTTCGAAAGTATACGAAAGCCCCAATATGTCATTGGCAATACTTCCGGAAGACATTGTTATGTTTGATGCCTGTAGTTCTGGCTGAATGCCGGGTGTTCCTGCATCTACAAAACTCGAGACGTCTATAACTACGAAAAAGTTATCGCCATCTGCAACGTCCGTAAGTCCGTCAAACGTAACAGTATTTGTACCTGGAGTAATAGTCAATCCGGCCACGGGCAAGTCGTTGATAATATTGAACTGAGTGTCGTCGGTTGATTTATAAAGTCGGAAGTTCTCAAATACGTTGGTAATATTGTTGCCATTGAAGTTGACTACTACCGTTTGCAATTCGGGCTCACCAGCAGTTGCTGATATCGCATTTATTGAAAATCCTAGAATAGCCTTGTTTACAAATGAAGGTTGCAACGGGCTTCCGGATATACCTCCAGTAAGTTGATTTATAACCGCATGTATGACATCCACATTATCTAAGGTACCCGTGGCTCCATTCCCTGCATTTAAATCAATGGTACCATTGCCTGGTGCCGTATATTGGAAAGTGCTGAAGTCAAGAATCCCTGAGTTGAAAGGCAGTGTGAGCAGATTACCAATTCCATCTGTGGTGGTAATATTTGCCGTTGGTACGGTCAAATCAAGATTACCATTAGGGTCTCTGGCTTCTACACTTGGCGGATCAATCAAAGCTTGGTTTATTCCTTGAAGTTCGCCAATGTTTCTGCTGGCCAGGACATCATTGAGTATCAATTGCGTTCGCGTAACATCTACTCGGTTTGATGTATTGGTGGTCGTTGCAGCCTGCAGAGCTGCAAGCGTACTACTGGTCTGGCCACTATTATCGAAGGTAAAGGCCGCGTTATTTACTGTAAATATGAAATTTTTCTGATCGATGTCATCCTGTAGCGTACCTCCAAGTGCAGTGTTCAACCATATTCTGAGCGTATAATCCTTTATGGCATTATCAGCAATGTGGCCAAGGGCTCCAGGAGTAAAGGTTATACCTGGAAATGTGATTGTAGTAGCGGTAATATTAGGACCTGGAGCTACCTGTAGCATGTTTCCATCGCTATCACGCAGTTCCGCCCCTGCTATAGCTTCCGTCCAGTCGGCAACTATATTAGCACCAGCAGTTTGGGAGATGACAATCTGAGAAATTTTGGTATCTGCATTATCCACACCATCAGTGAATATTGTGCCATCTTCGTCAAATCTAAAGGTGAAATTGATTTCAGCATTCAACTGTGGGAAGACGGCTCCTGTGAGTTCCGTAGTCATTGCACTCAATGCGCCATCACCACTGGAAATCAAAGCCAATGTGGAGCTGTTTCCAACCGTAGTTTCTATATTATTCAGCGTGGGGATACCATCTTCTTTAAAATCTATATTGTCTGAAGAGTTATTCGCTGAAAGGGTGTAGGCATGAATTTCGAAATCATATTCGGTACCTGAGTTCAATCCTGTCCAGGTGTAAGTTTGTCCAGTACTAGGCCCAACCGCAGCAACACTAACTGCACCTTCATCATTACCCACTGTAAAGTCGTTAGCAACGGGAGTACCATCAGTAGGGGTAAGGAATGAGCCAGATGGACCTTTTATAAGAATCAAATAATGAGTTGGATGAGTCTCCATCGCAGCAGTGGCAGGCTCGGTCCAATTAAGCTGAATGCTACTCGCTGTAATAGCACCCTGTGTAAATCCAGTAACCTGGTTGTCAGGTTCAGGGAAAACAATTTGATAGATTTCACCAGTGGTAAAGGCTCCATCAGGGAATGGGGCGATGCCATCACCACCAACTGGGTTATTAGCTGCATCAACTATGGTACTGTTCGCATCCGGGTAGATAAGTTCTAAGGGACCAGTTCCTGAAGTAATATCAACCGTGACGTCATACTCTGTGGATGAGTTTGGTGTGATGCTGTTTACACTTGCCACAACATTTCCACCTGATGTATCAAAGCTAAAGTCATCATTAGTCACACCAGTAACGGGGGTGTCAAAAGTCACTCTGAAAACAACGCTACTTGCCGAGGTACCTTTAGATGTACTCCATGGGTTGGTAGCAGACTGTGTTGTAATTGAATTAATTACGGGGGGTGTTTTGTCAAAATTGACGGCAGAAGCATCGGTAACTGTAGTGACCTGAGTTCCGGCATTGTCAGCCAAATCGTCGAAATTTATTGTAAAGGGGATGTTCCCCTCTGATTCCGTTCCATCCATAGTTCTCCGCAGTTCCCAATTATCTCCACCAACGTTGAAGGCGCTAGCCGTAGCGCCGGCTATAGTCCCAGACACATTAAATAATGTTTCATCTGCGGTGAAAGCAACTGTTACCACGTCACCAACTCTGGCTTGAGCAGTATTGGCGCCGTTGTTGGATGAAATACTAACTGGATTTAAAGTGGGAGCAGTTTCGTCAAATATGATAATGTTTCCTCCGGTAACGATTGTGCTGATGGTTATGGGGAGCCCGCCACTGGTCATGGCATCAATTGTGAAGGGCATTGCGCCTTCATTGTTGGCGCCAGTAGTTGTAATCTGAGCAGTAATCGGCCCGTTTAGGAAGTCTCCACTAACGGAGGCAGAAACGCCGTCAATAGTTACTGTTGGTAATGCCGTTAAATCTCTGAATAGGTTAAGTTGCAGAGAAAGCGTGACGATGTCTCCGATTTTAGCGTGACTAGATGGGTTATTGACATTATTCGATGTCATGTTGACATGTGAAAAAAGTATATATTCAAAAGCTCCATTAGGAATCTCGTTCCCAGCCAAATCTCTCACATTGGAAGTGCCACTCTGGAAGTACCTTATGAATGCATTAGTCATGTCAGCCTGACTCCAGGCCCCATCGGCCATTGAAGTAAATGTGATCGTGTTTGTTGTCCCTTTACCACTATAGGTCACAGTTGCCGCCTGGGAGGGAAGGTTACCTACCACAAATCCATCTGTAGCTGCTCCTTCGGTCAAGTCAATTTCCTCCGTAAGAGTAACTGTAATTTCTTCTGGATTAGAACCATTTGCGTTAAAGATCACCCCGCTGGCATAAGTTGGGGGAGTTACGTCTCCGCTTGATACATTGGTGGGCGCGAAAGTTTGTAGTTGGTTCCCAGCCAAATCGAAAATATTGCCACCTAGGTTGTAAGATACTTGCGTGGCAGGGGCATTGAAACTCCAGTTAGAGGAGACGCCATTCGGCCCTTCTATCTCTATTACTCTGTTTATCGTGGTTGTACCGTCGTAAGTCCGACTATTTCTGTATCTAACAGCAACAACGTCCTCATCGTTATTACCATCATCAGAGTTAATTCCAACGCCACCTGAATTCGAGAATGTTACACTTGCACCATCGGAAAGATCAATGTCTTCACTCATCGGCAGCGTTATATATTCTCTGTTAGTGCCAAACTGATTGAAAAAGAGGCTAAATGGCAAATTGGCAACAGGGGGAGTCTGGTCCACTGTTAAGGTAGTGGCGCTGGGACTATAAGTTCGTGAGTTACCTACCGCATCCGCCACTAGTGCTCTGAATTGAAGTACGGAACCATCGGTAAGTGGTAGTCCACCATTTATCTTATTCTGCAATTCTGTTTCCGTAATGGATACATCCCAACTGGACTGCGCCAGAGTTGTAATATTTTGAACAGGTAGGACTGTTGTGAAGAAAAGTTGTGCAGTTGTTCGGGCTTGGATGGTAATCGTACCGTTAAGAATAGAATTATCACCATTGTCGACTGGTACTGTTACATCAACCCCTGTATTACCGCCGTTGAAAAAGCCGGCATTAATAGTACTTCCGTTTGCTGTGCCTGTACTAACCACTGCCCCTACCTGATCGACTGCGGGGGGAGTTTTGTCGAAAGTAACACCTATCGTTTGAACGTTGAGGTTGCCTAATAGATCCGAAGTAATTAAAAATAACTCCGCGTCTCCGTCAGCGAGTGCATCAGCATTTGCTGAACCGCCGTCTATAGCAAAGGTAAGTGTTCCAAAAAGGAAGCCGGTGGTACCCTCATTAATTACTGTGGAGCTAACCCGTAGGGCCTGGTTAGTGCCGGTAAGAGCATTTATTGCCGCCACGGTGGGATAAACAGTAAGTACATTACCAGCCGTTGTCCCATCTTTACCAATCAGGAACCAGTAGTTAACGTTAAAAAGCTCCTCATCTACAGCATCTGTCCAGGTTATGCGGTCATTGGTAAACACAGATGGTTGCTGTGTATAGGTGATACTGGTTGCAGGATCAACAGACTTGTCGAAAGTGACTGCAATAGTTTGAACATCTATATTATTATTGTCATCAATGGTGACCACGAATACTTCGGCGTCACCGTCGGTAAGAGCAGTACCATCAGCAGATCCCGAACCGTCTATGGCAAATTCTGTAAGTGACGAGCCAAATGTTACGCCTGTGGCTCCCTCATTGCCAATAGTCGCCGTCACATTCATGGCCTCGTTTCCAGAAACTGCTGCATTGAGGTCAGTTTTAGTAGGAAACAGGGCGGCCACCTGACCGGTAGTAGCACCGTCTTTTCCAACTAACACATAGTAATCTACAAAGTTGGGGTTCTCTTCGTCGAAGGCATCATTCCACGTGACTACGTCACTTTGGAAATTATTTGGTGAAGGAGCATAGTTTACCCCAGTTACTCCCGTTATGCTCTTATCGAATACTGCAGCAATTGTTGCGGAATTAATATTTTGGACTGCATCAATGGTAACTACGAAAATCTCTACGTCGCCATCTGCCAGGGCAGTACCATCAGGAGCTCCTGCTCCATCAATAGCAAACTGGGTAAGTGTGGCTCCAAAAGTGGCTCCGGTAGCACCGTCATTTCCACCGGTAGCGGTAACGTTGATTGCCTGATTGCCTGCGACTGCGGCGTCAAGAGCTGCTTTGTTAGGGAATAGGGCCTCAACCTGACCCGTAGTGGCGCCATCTTTTCCTACTAGCACATAGTAATCAATAAAAGGAGTTTCCTCATCTGAAGCGTCCATCCAGGTAACCACGTCATTGGTGAAAACGGTAGACATCGGATTGTAAGCAAGTGAAGTCGCCGCATCAACTGACTTGTCAAAGTTTGCTGCAATAGTTTGCACATTTATGTTTCCAATCGCGTCGGTGGTAATTAGGAATATCTCGGCCGCACCTTCAGTAAGGGCGTCGGAATTAGCAGCTCCACCATCGATTGCAAATGTTAGTGCAGCCCCGAAAGTGAGCCCTGCCGTGCCTTGGTTACCAATTGCAGAAGCAACAGTAACTGCTTGGTTGGTTCCAACTAACGCCTGGATTGCTGCCTTAGTAGGGTAGACTGTGGTTACATTGCCAGTAGTTGTACCGTCCTTACCAATTAACAAGAAATAATCTACGGTGTTGGATTCTTCGTCTAATGCATCCGTCCAGGTTACATTATCAGTGGTAAAACTTGTTGTTTGATTGAAATTAATGGTTGTCGCAGGGTCCACAGATTTATCAAATGTGGCGGCTAAGGTTTGTACATCAATGTTGTTGTTGTCGTCTACCGACAATAAGAAAAGCTCAGCATCACCTTCGGCGAGGGCATCGGAGTTAGCAGCTCCGCCATCTATTGCAAAAGTTAGGGAGGCTCCAAAGGACAGCCCTGTACCACCATCACTGCCTCCTGTTGCGGTTACCTGCTGTGCCTGGTTGGTTCCTACTAGGGCATTTAAGGCTGCCTTAGTATCATAGACGGCCTTTACATTTGCCGTCGTTGTACCATCTTTACCAACTAAAATATAGTAGTCAAGACCGGATTCTTCAGGAGCCGCGTCAGTCCAGGTAATATTGTCATTGTCGAATGTACTTGGTGTTTGATTGAATGCCATAGCCATGGCACCAACAATGGTCTTGTCAAAGGTTGCCGCAATTGTTTGCACATTCATGTTTCCAACTGCATCGGTTGTGACCAGGAATATTTCGACATCTCCCTCTGCGAGAGCATCTGAATTAGCAGCGCCTCCATCAAGGGCGAATGTGAGAGATGCCCCGAATGTGAGACCAGTAGTTCCTTGACTGCCACCCGCGGATGCGACGGTTAGTGCTTGATTGGTACCAACAGCAGTCACTAATGACGCTTTGGTAGGGTATACCGTAGTTACATTACCGGTGGTAGTGCCATCTTTGCCAATTAGTAAGAAGTAATCTACGGTGTTAGATTCTTCGTTTACTGCATCAGTCCAGGTAACTCTATCATTGTCGAAAACATCAGACCTCGGATCATAGGCAATGCTGGTAGCAGGGTCAACTGATTTGTCGAAGGTGACCGCGATAGTTTGCACGTTTATATTACCGATTCCATCAGTGGTAACAAGGAATACTTCAGCATCGCCTTCAGCAAGAGCATCTGAGTTCGCTGAGCCACCGTCAAGGGCGAAGGTTAGAGAAGCTCCGAAAGCAAGCCCTGTAGTACCCTGGTTTCCTACCGCCGACGCCACTGTAACAGCTTGATTAGTACCCACTGCGGCGACTAATGATGCCTTAGTAGGGTAAACTGTTGTGAGATTGCCTGTGGTTGTACCATCTTTTCCTACCAGCAAGAAGTAATCGACTGTATTAGACTCTTCGTCTAATGCGTCAGTCCAGGTTACATTATCAGCGGCAAATGTTGTTTGTTGATTGAACATTATCGCTGTAGCCGGATCAACTGACTTATCAAATGTAACGGCTGCGGTTTGCACGTCAATGTTGCCTGCCTGATCGATTGTAACTACAAAAATCTCGGCAGCACCTTCTGCCAGCGCCGTACCATCCGCGAGACCGGCGGCATCAATGGCAAAATTTAATAAGGAGGTACCAAAAGTTACTCCAGTAGCTCCTTCATCTCCGCCGGGTCCAGTGGCAGTCACGTTCATGGCTTCATTAGCGGCTACCGCAGCATCAAGTTTGGCTTTCGTGTCCAGCAGGGTTGCTACCTGTACTGTCGTGGCGCCATCTTTACCAACCAATACGTAGTAGTCTACAAAGTTTGGGCCCTCTTCATCGCCCGAGTCCGTCCATGTTACTTGATCACTCTGAAAATTGGTTGGGTTTTGTGTAAAGGTCACTCCAGTTACTCCAGTTACGGTGTTATCAGCGGTGAATTTCCATTCTGTATCTCCCGTAATTGCTGCATTGCCATTTGGCACACTGTTTCTGAACCCATCTGCTGGTACATTGACTTCGTAAACGGTACCGGCAGTAAACGTATATCCACTAACATCAATTGTAGCCTGATTTCCACTGACCGAGACCACACCAGTAGAGATATCAAAGTTCATTGGATTTGTGCTGCCATCATCTTCCACTACCTCTATCATTCCCGTGTTTTTTGTAATAGGATTATCATCAAAAGTGAGGGTTAGCGTAGTTGCTCCTGGCATAATAAGCCCGCCATTGGCAGGTTGCAGAGCTGTGACATTTGGAATGTCAACTCCGCGGACTCTAATATTATCAAAGCTAGTCTCTTCATCGCCACTTCCAGAATTGTTTGTAGTAGTAACCCTCAGGTTTAAAGTAGACCCGGTTGCAGGTAGCGATCCCACTCCAGAGATCGCAAATGTAAACTCCTGAAAGGTATTGTCCAGAGTTGGGGCTCCACCATTTGAGGATCCGTTTAGGTTAGTATCTTGTCTGAGATTATTACCATCTCCATAAAAAGCGCCTACAATTACAAAACCTCCGCCATCAATTTGGGCCTCAACACGTAGATAATCTCCAGCACCTTCATATTCGTTGTTGTCAGCGCAGGTTCCAAGTAATAGCCGAACATCAATAGTCGTGTATCCCGTGATATCAATTGGGTCTAATAACATTATTCCAAGGGGATCATTAGGGTTGCTACCTATGTCCACTTTCCCAGTTACCCAATACCAATTACCACTTTCTCCACTCATATCATTATCCAATTCGCTATCCCCGTCTTCAAATCGATTATAAAAGTCATCATTGTCTATGCTATATGGACTGGCGGTATATCTACTCCCTTCACCATCTGTCTCAAAATCTTCTTGATGGATGGTGGTTACGGTCTGAGCAAATGCTAATGAAAGCGTCAGAGTGGTAAATAAGAGCGATAGGAGCGTTCTCATAAGGCGTACAGGTCCCCTGCTTCTGTAGTGGATGGTCATTTCTTTTCCCGGTTTTAGTTTTATGGTAATTCTACCCGGTTTTTAATCGTTTTCTATAGTTGCCTAGCTATTTGCAGTTGATATTGTAATGCTTCAGTTAATCAATTGATTTCTCCGAGGCTAGTTGTCTTAACAAGTGTCATTCGACTGGTACCAAAAGATGTGGAGGTGCCAAAAATGAAATAACTGCCGTCTGCAGCTTGTCGCACCACAGCTCCTTCTTCGCTTCCACCACCACCAATGGCCTGTGTCCATTCTATATTCCCTGATTCATCAGTCTTAATTAAAAAAAAGTCATTCTCTCCATTCCCTAGTACGTCTGTGCCAACCGTAACCGTCTGTCTTGTTCCAAGTAGTATAAGTCCTCCGTCTATTGTCGCAAAAAGCGAATTACCTACTGCCACACTATTGTCTACTATCTCATAGGTGCGTTCTGAGCCGTTGATTATGGTTCCATTCTCATCAATTCTCACCAACACTATGCTTGTAGGTTGAACAGTCAGTGCGGGGTCATTTCCGCTAATGGTCCCGATTATTCCAAAACCGGTTTGGGTTGGCTGGATATCAGCGGCACCATAGTTAAGATCATTGGGATCATCGCCGCGGGTTTGCACATTGGTTGGTTCCGAGTCAGGAACAGCAACATATGAGCGTAGGGATGTTTCAACAGTCTGCTCAGACACAGTAAAAACAGAACCACTCCAAACTATATTTCCAGAGCTGTTTAGGTGGATTGATTTGGAAGCGTCACTATTGCGCTGGTTCTCTCCATATTCCTGCCACCAGATAGGGGCTTGTGCCAGGTTAGTGATATCAATTTTAGTAATGATGATTTGGTCAAGATCCTGGTCGTCCTCAAAAGTTCCTAATACCAATAAGTTTCCGTCTGTATCGAAAGTGGTGGAGATACCATGAAAATCGGTTTGCGAGGGTAGGGGACCGTTTGGAAAGTTCTGTGAATTGAACGACACCGAATCGGTATTGGCGCTCGCAATTTGGCCGGAAGAGTTTGTTTTGATAATAGCCATGGCTGTCACAGGGTCACCCCCTGTGTCGTTAATTCTATCTCCTACTATTATGTAACCACCGTCATTTGCGATGACTTTTACAGCATTTCCTACAAAATCATCGTAGCGTTCAACCCATTCTATGTTGCCATTATTATCAACTTTTGTAAGAATGGTTTGATTATCATCACCGGTAATAGTTCCAACCAAAATCAGCCCACTAGATGCTTGTTCCATAGCAACTCCATTTCCTTCATCAAAGAACTTTATAAAGGAGCTAGTTTCCCCAATTTCAACACCGCCGAGATCGCAGGCCAGTAGCAGGATTAATGGATAAATAAGAAATCTTCTCATGGCCTTACCTGATTTTTGTATCTAGCTTTTTAGGTGAGTATATATGTAATACATAACCTAGAGAAAAGGTGACTAGG
This sequence comes from Cyclobacteriaceae bacterium, assembly GCA_028285445.1. GTDB lineage: Bacteria > Bacteroidota > Bacteroidia > Cytophagales > Cyclobacteriaceae > JANQPQ01. The sequence goes on from JANQPQ010000008.1 coordinate 44,074, forward strand.
TTTTGCTTGAATTGATCGTTAGCATTTTGGAGTTCCCATACGGTAGGGTTGTTATAGAATGACCCCTCTTTTACCATGTCGGGGATACCATAGTGAAACCTTAACTGTGCCAGGGCAAATCCTTCTCCAACTTTTACCTTAGCACCAATTCCCGCAAATGCTGAATAATTAATTTGTTCCCGGTCTGGAGTGAGGTCAATGGTGGGCAATTGCGGGTTTTGCCTTTGGTCAATATTTAATATGGATTCATCCGGAGAAGTTTTGGCATCAAGCAAATATCCCACCGATGCGCCCAGTTGTATAAATGGTCTAATGCCAGGAGTAAGATCATCCCCAAACTCCCCAAATGGGAAGAACTGGACACCAACTGGCAGTGTTAGCCATGTTTGCTCTTCCACAATCGTTAGTTCGGAGGTAATGTTACTGTTGCCGTCTCTGGGGAGTATAGATGTTTTGTCAAAACTTTGCAGGCTATATAGGAGTTCTGGGGTCAGGGTGAACTGATGATTCAGCTTGAATTCGAAGGCCATGCCAACTTGAGGAAACCCTGCTTTCAAGCCGTACTTTCCACGTTCATCACTATTCAGATTGAAGGTGCCGTTAGCTGCTGTGGGATTGACGAGTACACCAGTTGCTCCTAATCTAAATCCAACACTGAATATTGGCTTCGTTCTGAAACTATTGTAAAGTAAAATGAACTCGGTAGGATCAATAGCGTCATTTACCTGAAACTCGTGCTCGTGCTTCAGTAGCTCCAACATCCTGGAGTCAGCATCTTCTGGTTCTTCCAGGTAGATGTGGGTTAGAATTAGTAAGCGTAGGGCTTCTGTTTTCTCCACATCGGTAAAACCACCAGCATTTTCGTTTCGTCCCAAACAATCTTCCAAAAAACCCGGAATTTCGTGGATCCTTCCCTCATCAAATGCCGTTCTAGCTTCATCCAGGGACTGGGTGCAGGCACCCCTAACGTCATCATCAGTGTCCTGCGCCATAACGCAAATGGTCGATCCGAAAGAAATCAGGATAAGTAGGATACTTATCCTGAGCAATTTTGGCGATATGTGTTCTGACATCTTTTTCTAATAAATTTTATCTACCACCCTTGAGTTCCAAAGGCGTCCTGCCAACTGTGGCATTCTCTCCGGCAGTAAATTGCGAGCATGTCTTTTCGTATTTGAGATCTTCACCTACGTAAATTTCCCATTCCTCTATGGACATATTTCGGTTAATATGATTACAAATTCGATTAGACATTTGTCCAATTCTGGTCGGCCACACCTTCACAATCTCGTCTTGAGTTCCAGCCAACAATTGGTTATCATCCGGGCTGAAAGCAATGCCGTGCACCCAATCATCATGATCTTCAAGTTGAGCTGGCGGCTTATTCAAATCTTTAAAGTTCCACAGTCTCACGGTTCTGTCAAGGCTGGCTGTTGCCATGAACTGGCCATCGCTGCTAAACTTTATGTCATTAACCCTGGCTCTGTGATCTGCCATTGTCCTGTAAGCTACTTTTGTCACCTGCAGGGTAGTAAGTTTCCACATGTAAACCCATCCTCTCTCGTCACCAGCAGCTAGTTCCTGGCTAGCTGGGTCAAATTCAACACTCCAGATTGGCCTGGGATTATCTGGATCACCAACTAGCTCCATTTGTTCTGAGCTCTTGGAGAGGTCCCATAATATTACCTTGCCTTTGTTGTCGGCTGCTGCCACCCATCTGCCATCTTTACTAGCGGCAATATTGTTAATTCGATCTGATACCTCTGCAAAAACGGTGGTGGTTCCGCCTTGCCATTTCTTGATGGAGAGGCCGAGGTTATCCAAAATGTACACCGAGTTATTGGCCCCGTATACCACTTCTTCCACCTCATTTTCAATTCCCGATACTTCTTGCGGTTCGCTTCTGCTCCCTACTTGATAAAGCACCATCAAAGGGCCGCCACCGGCGGTCTTGTACTTTCCTCCAACCGCAAGTTGTTGTCCATCAGGGCTAACAGCCATGCTGTTAATGAGGTAGTCAGGGTTGTTAGCCAGGGTATCCGCTACCCTTCGACCATCCTTCACGTCCCACTGCAAAATTTTTCCTAATGTTCCACCAGAAAATATGTGATCTCCTTGTACGGAGGATGCCAAGGCATGCACCTGCGCTCCGTCATGGCCAGAGAAGTCATTAGATAAGGGGTCATCAAATTCCTTCAGAGCCTCGTAAAGCCCTCCATAAACGTCGGCACTGTGTTCGTAGCCCTGGTATTGGGTATTGAATACATATGCTTGCTGCGCAAGCAACCCTTTCAAATTGTTGTCTGGTAGAGTCTTAGTGGCTTTGATTCCCATTGCCTTGGCCTGAGCAATGTATCGAAGTTGTTCAGCACGATCTCTTTCTTGCTGAGCAATTCGTTGCTGTTCAATGGCCTTTTGTTCATTCTCCTGGGCCAAGGTCCTCTGCTCTTCCGCAATTTTCTGCTGTTCAATCGCACGTTGTTCATTTGTTTGAGCAAGTGCCTTCTGTTGTTCAGCCAGCAATCGTTGTTCTTCTGCAATTTGTTGCTGCTCGATGGCTCTTTGTTCATTTTGCTGAGCTAATGTTCTTTGCTCCTCTGCAATTTTCTGTTGCTCAATGGCCCGTTGCTCGTTTTGTTGAGCTAGTGTTCTTTGTTCTTCAGCAATTTTTGTTTGCGCTTGGGCTTCATCCCTCTGCTTATCAGCCTCAACCTTTTGAGCAAATGCAAAAAGCAGGAATAGGAGGGAGATAACGGTAGCACCACCCATAATCAGGGCAGTTATCCTTGCTCTCTTTAAGGCACGTTTGGCCTGAAGTTCCTTTATTCTTTGCTCTGTTTCAAATTCCTTCTTTGAGTACTCCAGGAATACCATGGTACGTTCGAAAGCAGGATGGTAGCGCTGACCCCAAACCAATGTAGGCTTGTGTTTTTGCTGCCAATTCAGAGCCAGTTGCAAGTCTGGCGGTCTCCAGAGTCCTGCCTTACCTACTTGATACATGGCTGCTGCTTCAGACAATCTCAGATACATTTGAACAGCCTCCGCTTCGTCGTCCACCCAGTTCTTAAGGCGGACCCAAATCCTCATCAGGCTCTCATGCGAGATATCTATAACTGATCGTTCTTCTAATTCTACTCCGGGAGGGGGTACCAGCAAAGACCGACCCGGCTCTCTGAATTTCTCCACAATCTCAACTACTTCCTCAACCGAGACATCTGCAATGGCGGCAATTTCTCCCGCTCTTGTTGGCCTCCGGATACCAAAGTTCTCTCCACGTTTTTCTGTTATGGCCTTGAAGAGCGTTTCACAAATATCTTTTTGTTCATCAGAGAGTTCATCAAATGCTTCATTGGCGTGCCGCGATAGGGCTTCTGCCATTCTACCAATCGCATCGTAATGCTTAATATCCATGGGCTCATCGCGGTCTCGATGGCGCGACCAGTAGTCCCATGTACGCATTAATGAGTGCTGTAGAATTGGCAGCTGGTCTGGGTTATCACCGAGGTCATTAAGTACCTGCTGAATTAGTCGCGGTGCGATTTCGCCGCCACCTACCTGGCAAGGGCCTGTAATCGCCCTTCTTTTTTGCTCTCTTGTGAGTTGTGGAATAAGGTAGTGACTATCGTTAATTTTTTTCGTTAGATCAGGAAACTGCGCACATTCTCCGATGAAGTCTGAGCGCATAGTAATGGCGACGTAAATAGGTACCTCGGAATAGCTAACCGCTTCCATTAGAAGTGTTACGAAGGCTAGCGTTTCATTAAGGGAGTCGTCATTGTCTCGGCTATCCTTAAATCTGAAAAGTTCTTCAAACTGGTCAACAAGAATTAGATAATTGTTGTTTGAAGCTCTTTTTGTTTGCAATACTGCTTCAACCAGACCCAATGAGCTACTTCTTAAGAGGGTGGTTGTAATTGTTCGCTTAATTTTCTGTTCCTCAGGATCAGAAGCATTGTAATTTGGATCTTTCTCCAGAACCGCGTGTGCCAAATTTTCAATTGGTGCACTACCGGGTCTCGTCACTACAACATCCCAGTTGGGCCCTGTGTCGGTGAGGAAACCTCCATAGAGGATAGGAAGGACTCCACAGTAAATGAATGAAGATTTACCACTTCCTGATGGCCCGATTACGCCAATGAACCTGTTCTTTGACAGTTTGAGTAGTACCTCATCGCTTTGACCTTCGCGACCAAAGAACAGGTGACTTTCGTCGATACTGAATGGCCTTAGACCCGGAAAAGGGTTTGATACCAGTTCCTTTGTTCCTTGGGTTTCTACAGCTTCACTCATAACAGTTACTTTTTAGTTTCAAAGAACTCCTTAATATCATCGAGCGGCAGCTTTTCGTTACCATCAATGATTTCAACATCATAGGAGTCAAATACCTTATTATCTATAGTTATGTCTTTGCCTGATATAATGGCTCTTCCCAGAATCGGTTTCTTTCTACCAAATCCGGGAGCCTTAAGCAGGTCGAGCAACTTCATTCTGACCCATTGCAAATTCACCTTACCGTAGAAGATTACGGACAGGTCGAAATTGACAAGGTTCTGAATATGTTGTTGACGCAGGTCCAGCAGCTCTCCTTCAAAAGCCGGATGGATGACTTCGAAACCCATTTTTTCTACAAACTTGATCAAAGGGGTTACTTCCTTTTTGTCAATAAGGTCGTAAACAACATAAACGCTTTTGCCAGATTTGTCCTCGGTTACTCCTTTATCACCAATATTAAATTTCTTCTCTGCACTTACCTCTATTAGTTCTTCCCTAATTATATTCTTAAAATCCTCCAATGGAGTTTGCAGAATTTCGGCACCTTCCAGCGATGATATGTCTCTTTTTATGTTTTCTATGAATGTCTTCTGACGCTCACTGGTGTTTTTGAGATCAGGACTGATCCAAATGAGCCGAGACAGGTCCTTACTGCTGCCATTGGAACCACTTACGTCAGATGCGATTTTGTTTTGCAAATCGACAATAGACCTTTCAGACCCGGTGGGAATATCTCCGTAAGAGCTGCCGATTAGGTGTATGGACATGTCGCATTCCGCCAGTTCAGTCTTGATAGTTTCTTCCAATTCTTCAAGGGTATTGGGGAGGGTATGATCTGGCAGAACCTTATAACCATGCCTCTGGAGTTCTCTACGGATGATGTTACGCTGAATTACCAAATCGTGGCTGGTTTCGGCAAGGTAGACTGACTTACGGCTGAATAGGGGCTTAACGTCTTTTTCATCGGTGCTGCCGGTGAGATCATACAGAGATTCGTGGATGTCATAGGCAAGGTCCACCAACTTCATCCAGTAATTCTTCTCTGCATCAGGCCCGAAAAAATCAACTATCTCCTGATTGTCACCAGTTTCTTCGTCTACATAGTATAACTCGTAGCCAAGTAGATCTCGTAGCTTGGAAGGTTGCTCTTCTGTTCTCAATGGTGACTTTAGAACCTTAAACAGATGATTAGCTGCCTTACCCTTTTTGAGATTACTATGGTATTCTTCTATTGCATCCAGGCACTTGCCAGTGTCATTAAAGTGTGAGGACAAAATGGGTATTAGAATATCAGCTTTTTTTAATTCTGTCGATGAGATATCATCATTTTCAGTGACCAATCTAACCGAGGCCTTTTCTCCAAGTACTTGGTAGAGCATCAAATCAAGGAATTGCTGGAAACTTGATCCCCAACCTTTATCCCCCTCGTTCAGTGGCTCGTTATCCTTGGAGGTACACAATATTAAGATTTCGCTGTCGACTGCCATTAATTAGGTATGCTTGTTTAAACTGTTAGGCCTTTACTAATAGGTTATTACTTACGCTGTTGATAAAACTTTGAGCAAGCTCATGTTGATTAGCCATCACATTAAAGAAATCATTAAGGCTAATCTGGAATATTATCGTTTCATTTTTTACTGATAGGGAGGTAATGCTTTTCTCGCTATCCAGGCTGAATATTTCTCCGAAAACGTCTTTTTCCTTCATTGTACGCACGGGTTCATCATCATGATAGAGTGTAGCCTCGCCCTTTGCCACTATGAAAATTGGCTTGTTATCGTCCTCATCATAAAGATCGACACTGCCTTCCTTGAGTTTTATTGTTTTGAAATTATCCACGATCTGGGACAATAGTATTCCAGATATATTTCTGAATACATCAATCTCTTTCAAGAATAAAATCTTGTCGAGGTTAAGCGGAAAATCATCCTTTACGCTATCGAAGAAGAAGGTGCTGAATAATTTCTCATCGAGTGAGCGCTTAACATCCTCCTTCAACCTTTGGGATACTTTCTGATAAGTCCTTTTGTCTTTTTGATAAATAATCCATGCTGCCGTTTCCATTAGCAACACGTCGGGATTGAAGAGTTGAGCAATTAGTCCCTTGCTTATTTTAAAGTCTTCAATACTTTCAATGCTTTTGATGGTCAGTGCTTTGGTCCATCGGTTTACCTGATTGTAATCGCGGTTAATGATATAGTTAAGAACCTGGACATGATTATAGTTCTCACGGGGGAAGAATATTTGCAGCTGCCTGACTTTGTTTGCAACAGGGATATCATCCAGAAGTGGGAAGAGCTTAGGCTTGAGATCCTGGTGAATGAATATATCCAGCAGCTCTATTCCCAGCGCTATACCTTCAGTAGTTCCGGTTTCAATATTTTCCTTTACAAGTTGGACAGACTTTGGATCATACATCAGTGAGAGCAACATATATAAGTGATCCATGTTGCTGTCTATTTCTTCTTCCAATGCTGAGATTAGCATCGCATTGTTCTCGTCTGTCGGTAGTTCCTGTATCGCCGCCATATTCCAAATGGCTTTGCCGATCTCGGCATCAAGAAGGGTGTTGATTACCCCGGTCTCCTCTTCGTTGGCTTGGTAATCATAATACCGGAATGAGTTAAGAATTTGCTTCACAATCTTCCTATCTGGAAAATCTACTTTATTCCAGAGGTAAGTAAAGGATTCGGCGCCACCGATCTTGCCCATTATCTGCACGATCTTGAGCATAATCTGTTGGGTTTGCCCCGACTTGTGAAAAGCTGTTTCTAATGTAAACAAGCATTCTTCTCCGGCTTCTACCAGTGCCGCAGCGGCAGCATGACCGTAGGTAGAAGAGTCAAGAAGCTCAATAAGTATTGGCCATGTCTCTTGGCGCTTCGTTTTCCGTGCAGTGGTTACCGCGGCCATTCGCACTCTTGGATCTTGATCTCGTAGCAAATCAAGCAAGATGAAAATGTTCTCATCTTCCATGATTTTCCTTAGCAGTTTGGCAGCAAGCAACCTGTCGTCTTTCTTGATGGATGTAGCAAGCGTATGAAGCCTGGTAGAGGGGATAGACAATACTTCGGTCGATTCCATCTGGCCTTTTGCTTGTTTTGCCAGTTTCTTTATATCAGAGTTGTCACTATCATCATCGAGGTTCTCATATTCCAGATCCAGCGATCTTACTTTGTCAGTTACAAATGTCTTCACTTTATCTGAGCTGTTCTCCATTAGCCCCAGCAGTGAATTTTCGAATAAGGATGGCTCAAGCTTTTCCATCAACTTAAGGCTATAGATAACTCTTTCCTCCTTTGAAGATTGGATCTCGTGCTCAAGCACAGTGCCAATAGAGTGTGATTTAATATCTTCCTCGTCAGTTTCTTTCTTGGTTTTATCCAGGGTTTCCTGAAGTGTCTCTTTATAATTGTTGTGCATACGGTTGGTGATTACATACCATAAGCCAACCATGGGTACCAATGCCAGGGAGATTGCGATCAACGGCAAATTGAAGTTGTTGATTAATATTATGAGCCCACCGGCCAATACCCCGGCGAAAGCGGTGATCACACCCTCAATTTTGGTCTGAACATCAAACTTAACATTGGACTCGATTGGAAGGAAGTACAACTTAAATGAGGGACCATCAAGGGCGTCTTTCAGGGAATCAATAAATAGCTTACCACCAGCGATAATCAAGAAAAAATAAATAAAGCCGTCAGATTCAGCAACGAAACCAACTGAGGTGCCAACTACGATGGCCACTGTGGTAAGAATCCCTATTAATACAGGATTAATAATAAGCGCTATTTTCAATCCGTAATTGGAGATGATCCAGTCAGTAACAAATGTTTGGAACAGGAAGCTGAATATTACTACCGTTGCCTCAAAATAGGCAATGAAACTACCCAGGGCCTTTTCATCAGGGAACTGTGCGCTGGTAACATTAAGAAAGGAGTAATCAACGAAGTAAACTGCAATCATTGATACAACCACAAACAAGCCCATCAGCGTGATGTACTTGTTCTTGAACATCTTAACAAATGAAATTCTTCGTTGCTTACCCTTCGTTTGAACTACTAATTTGTATTTGGAAGAGAGAAAGAAGAATACAACCAGTAATCCTCCGGCTGCGGCACCACTTAAAAGTAGAAGGTCTTCGGTATGATTCAAATTATCCACCAGCAGTCCAATACTGAATAGGGCTACTATAGATGCTATCAACTGGCCGGTATCAATTCCACCAATTATTCGCTTGGCTTGCCGAAGATTAAACAACCTTCCGAACGCACCCCAAAAAATTAGAAGAGCAATAAAATTGAACGGGATAGCCAACACGAAGACCACGAATATTGTGTTGGTATTGTCGCCATCTGGTTCCATGCCAGTCCAAGCTGAAAAGACGAGAAAAATCATCAGTGCTATCCAGAACATTGCCATTACCTTGAAGCTCATCCTTACCTGCAGGAATGAATAAAGGTATGTGGCAATAATCCCTATTCCACCACCAGCCAGGATGGCTAATGGCAACTGAGTTTCCAGTTCAGCTTTGGTATGATCTGAGATGAAAAGTGTGGTGGCAGCAACATCATACGACGCTAGAAAAATACCCATAAAGAACCCCTGTAAAAGGAGGTAGGTAACCTGTGTGGACTCGCCAGGTTCCACGTTGAGAGCTTTCAACAAGAGGGACTTCATTAGGCGTCGTGGTTGAGGTTCTAGAACTTGGTAAAATTACACTTTTTTTTCACTACTGAAAGAATAACTTTCAATATAACCCTTTCAAATAGGACTATTACAATATTTCCTGTAGTGCTGTCGGTTGATTAATTGATCCCTATTTTATAGGGATAATTCCCCAAACCTTAGAAAGGTAAACAACTATAAGCAATATCTCAATCGCAAACTGCCAGAGAGGGGCCAATGCTTCATTAATGATGATCAATTAGCGAAAGCTAGTGATTTAGAAATCAGATTATTATACCTCAGTTAACTACTCTTTGGTGGCCAAAAAAAATAAATTAAGTTTTTGGCCTTACTGCTCCTGGGCTAATATTATCCCCAAGGCCTGATTTTAAATGAAGATCGCGTTGCGGGAATGGAATTTCAATATTGTGCTTTTTGAAAGCTTCGAATATAGAGTAGTAAAGCTCACTTTTTAGCACCTTTGGTTTATCTGTGTATGCTGTTGTCCAAACTGTTAGGCTGAAGTTTAGCGAACTATCTGCAAATTCCTCAAATAGTACCTCAGGAGGCGGATTCTGCAAAACACCTCTATTTTCATTGGCAACCTGGAGCAAAATCTCTTTGACTTTTTGCGGGTCTTCATGATAGGCGACACCAACCGGAAACCAAAACCTGACATTTCGATCATTGTGGCTCCAGTTTATCACCCTGGAAGAGATAAATTCCGAATTGGGTACTATCACGGCAATATTGTCATTGGTAAGTACAGTAGTAGCTCGCGCAGAAATGTTCACGACATCGCCATTTACGTTGCCCACTTCAATGCGGTCTCCAACCTTAATGGGCCTTTCAAACAAAATAATAATGCCACTGATGAAGTTATTTGTGATGTTTTGCAGGCCGAAACCAATACCCACACCTAAAGCCCCGGCCAAAATCCCCAAGGCACTCAAATCAATGCCCGCGGTTTGAAAGATTATTACTAACCCCAACACAATTATCAGGTATCTCACAATGGTGCCGCTCGATTCTATCGCACCTTTGTTTTGGGGATATCTTCGCAGAATTCTACTTACGAGGAATTTTCTCACCCGGCCAGATACGTAGATTAGGGCAATGACCGCTATCAGGAAATAGATTATGTCTCCGAGGGTAATGTTAGATGTACCAACCGGAAACAATGGAATCTCAAAAATCTGGTAAATGGCATACCAGATTTCTGCAATCTTGTCGTATATGGAGCGAAAAAACTCAGCCATTTAGCTGTATATAATTTATTTTTCCGATGTGCAATTTGGAGTAATTTAAGTTGAGGGCAATGAAAATCCTAGCAAATACCGAGAGGCTTAAGGTCTATCCCGCGGGCCAAGATATTCCAGAGGTCGTGAAGGAAGCTGAAGCATTTCACCGGAGCATACCAGGGTTTGAGCCAACCCCCCTTGCAAGCTTAGCAGGTATGGCCGGGCATTTGAATCTGGCCCAGATTTATGTTAAGGATGAGTCGCAACGGCTGGGCTTAAAGGCTTTTAAGGTGATGGGAGCTGCCTATGCTATTGGAAAAACCCTTATCGGTCAGAAATACCAATGCAATTTCTCTAGTCTATGTGCCTTGCCCGAAACAGGATCAAAAGTGTTCGCTGCGGCAACTGATGGCAACCACGGTAAAGGTGTTGCATTCTTTGCGCACCTGCTTGGGGCCCAGAGCCGCATTTATGTTCCTAAGGGTACAGCGCAGGATAGAATAGATGCCATTGCCAGTGTTGGCGGAGAGGTGTTGGTAACTGAGGGCACCTATGACGAAGCCGTTGAGAAAATGGCTGAAGATGCTAATAATTTCGGCTGGCATCTTATCTCAGATACGGCTTGGCCCGGATATGAGAAAGTGCCTCGGTGGGTTATGGAGGGATATTATAGTATTCACCAGGAAACGTTAAGCCAACTCCAGGGTGATTTGCCCACCCATGTTTTCATTCAAGGTGGGGTAGGTACACTGGCCGCTTCCGTCACTCATTTTTACAAATCAATTACAAGTGAGATCAAAGTTGTAGTGGTTGAACCCGAAGGCGCCGCGTGCCTTTTCGAATCTGCTGAAATAGGTGATGGACATACCCATAAGTATAGTGGCCAACTCTCCACAATCATGGCTGGCCTCAGCTGTGCCGTTCCAAATCCTTTGGCTTGGGATATCCTGAAGATGGGCGTGGATTGGTTCATTTCATGCCCTGATACTGTGGCAATGGAGGGAATGAATCACTATTACTATCCAATTAGGGAAGATGAACAACTAATCTCCGGAGAATCCGGGGCCGTAACACTTGGAGCTCTATATAGGCTTTTGGTAGATAACGATTTGAAAAACTGGAAGGCCAAGATGGAATTGTCAGAGGCAAGTAGGGTGTTGCTCATCAATACAGAGGGGGATACCGATCAGAAAAGTTTTGAGAAACTGGTGTTAGGGAATAAGCAATGAGGAATCTCCGTAGCTAAGGAATTTGTACTGGTGGTCAATAGCCTCCTGGTATACTTGCCTCCAATCATTTCCAATAAAAGCAGAAATTAAAAGCAGTAGGGTAGACTTCGGCTGGTGAAAATTGGTAATCAAACCATCGCAGACTTTGAATTGATAGCCAGGGACGATGTAAATTGATGTTGACCCTGTAATCTGCTTTTGGTTCAAATCGAACATGTTTGATAACACTGCCTCCAACGCTTCAGTTCTGTCCGGTAAGGCGGAATCTGATTTCTGGTACGGATACATCTGATCAATATGGAAGCTCGCTCCCTTCTGGCCTAAGAGCTTCACCCCAAACCAGTATAATGATTCTAAAGACCGCATGCTGGTTGTTCCAACCGCAATAGTGAATTTGCTCTTCAAAAGGTTATCGATGTTTTCTCGAGATATTACAACCTGCTCGGCGTGCATTTGGTGCTCTAATGGATTATCGGCCTTAATAGGTTGAAAAGTGCCGGCACCCACATGTAACGTCAGGTAGTCTAAGCTGTTACCAGCTTCAACGAGCTTAGTTAAAATAGATTTGTTAAAATGCAGTCCTGCGGTGGGAGCTGCTACAGCCCCAGGAATTTTGGAATACACAGTTTGGTATCTTTCCTTATCTATTTGTTCTGAAGGCCGATCTATATATGGTGGCAATGGAGTAGAACCGAAAGCTTCAACGATTTCAGCAAATGTCACTTGCGAGTTGTTCCATTGAAACTGTACTTGCCTTTGGTCTTTGCTTAATAAACTGGCCGTTAATTCCACATGGCGGTCTTCGATTTGCAAAACTGCCTTCAACTGATCTTCTTCCCTCCATTTTTTAAGGTTGCCTATCATGCAAAGCCAGCTGCAACTTGTCCTGCTTTCCATTGCCTGTGAAATCTCTTGCGATGGTGAGATCGGATTGAGTATAAATACTTCGATGATTGCCCCGGTCGGTTTTTTGAAAAAGAAACGGGCCGGTATCACTTTCGTATCATTGAATACCAGGTGGCAGTGAGGTCCAATTAGGGTTGGCAACTGGGCGAATTGGTAATGGCTGATAGTACCACTACTGTATTCCAATAGCTTGGATCCATCTCGCTGCTCAGAGGGATAACTGGCAATTGAGCTTGCATTGAGGGTATAGTCAAATTGCTCCAAACTCAATTTCTGTTGTCCGGGGAGAATTTCTTTCATGAGGTGGCAAAATTAAATATTTGGAACTTGTCTAATTCCATTAGATAGCTGAAATTCACCGCATGCCATTAGACGTGCATTGCTGGCCTTTACAGCTCAAATTCAAATTCAATGCCCGTACCTCACGAGGTACCTATCGTACCAAAGACACTCACTTCATAAAAGTAACCGACAAAAGTTCAGGTTTATTTGGTATTGGTGAATGTGGACCACTTGCGGGTCTAAGCCTCGATGATAGGCCGGATTTTCAGGATAAACTCGCCGCGATAGGGAAGGAGTTAGCCACAGTAAATTTGCCAACCAATAGTGAAAGTGCATTCAAGTTGGCCGCTGATCTCGCGCCGCCAGAGTTCCCATCCATTCGCTTTGGGCTGGAGGTTGCTCTTCTTGACTTGATCAATGGTGGTGAACGGATTATCTATAACAATGCGTTTGCAGCAGGAGATCAGCAAATTCCAATAAACGGACTGGTGTGGATGGGTGATACGGAATTTATGCTAAAACAAATCACTGATAAAATCTACGATGGGTATGATTGCATTAAGATGAAGATTGGTTCCTTAGATTTTGATAAGGAGTGTGATATATTGGAATACGTTAGGCGGAAATATTTCAAGCAAGATATTATTGTACGTGTTGACGCTAACGGTGCATTTAAGCCTGATCGGGCTCTATTTCAGCTGGATAGACTGAGTAAATTTCAGGTACATTCCATAGAGCAACCAGTAGCTGCTGGGCAGATTGACCTGGCACAGGCTATTTGCCAACAAACTCCTATTCCAATTGCACTGGACGAAGAACTTATTGGTCTGAATACTTCCCAGGAAAGGCGTGATGTACTGGGTTATATCAAGCCGCAATTCATAGTGCTTAAACCAACTTTGCTTGGTGGCCTGGCGGCTACTGCCGATTGGATTCACGCCGCTGAGGAATTGGGCATTGGGTGGTGGATTACTTCGGCACTTGAGTCTAACATTGGCCTAAATGCAATTGCACAATTTACCAGTTCCTATCAAACCAAACTTCACCAGGGTTTAGGCACGGGACAGCTTTATGAGAATAACGTTCCGTCGCCCCTGGAAGCAAAGTCGGGGTTCATGCAATATCGTAAGGAGGGAAGTTGGGAACTCCAAAACCTGGAATCTACGCCAGAGGAGGAGTAGATTACTTACCTATTAAAATGAAAGGAGCCCAGTAGTAGGGGTTGGCGTAGGTCTTGCCGTTGATCATATCCAGTTTTGCTTGCCTAAGAGCGCCAGTATAATGCTGATTACCTTCTATTAAATGACCATAGAAGTCAACCATCAAATCTGCAGTTGATTGGTCAGCGACGCTCCACAGAGACACTACTAGATTCTTTGCTCCCGCATAAATCAAAGCCCTTGATAGCCCAATTATACCTTCTCCACGCGATATCTTTCCAAGCCCGGTTTGGCATGCTGAGAGTGTTATCAGATCAGCATTTAGACTAAGATTGTATATCTCCCCGGAAAAGAGATTTCCATCCTCGTTATCATCATTATTTCCAGACAAGAAAATTTTTGAAAGCTCTGGGCGCGATTCGTTTACTATGCCATGAGTAGCAAAATGAAGGTATTTGAACCCCTTGATTTCTTCTGATTTAACCACGCCTTCCCGAGCGCTGTTATTAGCGAAAATCTGCGCTCCGTATCCCGCCTGCTTAAACATCTTATCAATTTCGTTTACTTCTGCTTCGGATGCTGGTAGAGTTGGAAGTCGAAGTTCCCCATACTGAAATTCGATTGGGGCGCATAAAAATATTCTGTCATTTCTTGAGGATGCCGAAGTAGCGGTTTTCTGCGTAAAAAGTGTAGCTGAGTAGTCATAGCTAATGGAATAATCTTCCACCAGATAATCTACCTCATCGTAGCGATTACTGCCTTCCTTAACTTTTTGGGTAACGAGCGCTTCAAAAGGCAGTGTGCCAAGCCTGCCATCAGGAATAATGATCAATGAGGTGACGGAGTTGGGAAGGCGTTTGGGAAATATCTGCTTGTACAGTGCAGCGGAAGTCTCAAGAAAAGAGCCTTCGACGTCGTAGCGGATTGTGTTTCTTACCCCGCTAATAAAGCGATCGAAATCAGCGGTCTTCTCAATGTTATAGATATCAAACTCCTTTTTGCCAATGGTAAAAATGTAAAGCCTGTTTGACTTTGTAGCTACAAAGTAGCTGACTAACGCACTATTCTCAGCCAGGACACTTTGCACATCAGAAACAGATGCCGAAGCGGTGCTGAATTTCAAATTGTAGTATTCAGGATAGCTACGCTCTAAGTTTTGAACGAAATCTCGATACTGGTTATTAAGAGTAAATAGTTCATTTCTGTATTGTTGCTCCCGCTCCGGATTTTCGTTCTTGGCAAGTAATTGTTCATAGAACGTGATATCTGCTTTCAGGCTCTTTTCCTTGTCCAGTTGCTCTCTTGGGATACCGGCAAAGTCTTTCGCTTCCGAGTCCGAAATTGCATCTAATAGCACTGCAGATTTACTTTTTTCGGCGAAGTAAAAGGCTTTTTCATTGATTCCCTTTTTCTTAAAAGCAACTTGCCCTAAAGTGTGGCTAACTCTAACTGCGTCTTCGTAAACTTCAGCGGCCGTTCTTCCAAGCGATATTTTATCTTTCTCATTGGCTTTCAGTTGTCTGAGGTTGTCGATGAGCTTATCACAGGCTTCAAGTGCATCGAGGCTTGAAATAAGATCTCTTAGTTTAAGCGTTTTCCCAAAATGCAGAGCTTCAAAAGTCTGGGCCTTTAGATGCATGGAAGTCAGTAGCAGATCGCCATTGTAGTATTGATCCACACTGGGATTAGATCGAGGGTCTCTTGAGGAGAAATTAGGCATATTGGCAATGATCGCCTGCTGGTAATTATCCAGGGCTTGCTGGTATTCTCCGGCCCGATTGTGCATAGTTCCCAGTGCGTTATAGGTGTTGGCCACTTCGGGGTGCTTATTGCCATATTGGTTCTTGTAGATACGTAATGCTCGTTGCAAAAAGTCTCTGGCTGGCCCGTATTCGCTATTTTCGGTATATGTTATTCCTATATTCGAATATACGAATGCAGTAACCGGATGATCTTGATTATAGGTGCTTTCATAGATTTTTTGCGCTCCCTCGAATTCATCTAAGGCCACAGCATTGAAGCCCAGTTGTCTGTAGGCAATGCCGGTGTTTATATATGCATTGGCAACCTGTGAGCTATTTTCTCCTAATACGCTCTTGTAGATATTCAATGCTTTCTCGTAATAGTCAAGTGCCTGGTCAGCATCTTCGGTGAGGTATATCAGCCCAAGGTTATTGTAAGATCCGGCGACATCCTCATGGTTCTCTCCAAGAAGCTCTTGGCGAATAGAAAGTGCCTTAAGTTGGTGCTCCTTGGCTAATTCAAGGTTCTGCGTATTCCAATAGATTAAGCCCAGGTTGTTGTAAGTCAAGGCTAGCTCTTTTCTGGCGGCCTCGCCGTTGCCAGAAAATCCCTCAACTGACTTTTGTGTGTACTCTAAGGCTTGCTCAGTCCTGCCCTTATTGAGGTACGCCTCACCCTGTAGCTGATAAACTTTTGCCAGGTAAGGTGATTGCCCGTCAACCTTGGTATTAGTGTTTTGTGCAGCTTGCTCAGCAATGGTAATAGTTTCATCCAATTTGCTTAACCTCAAATTGGCTTCGGCAAGTATGGACTGACTCAACAAATAGTCCTCAAATTGCTCTGATTGAAGATACATCTCGCCAGCAGTTCCCACCACGGTTATGGCTTGCTGATAATCGCCGCTTCCTAACGCAGTTTTCGCTTGCTCAAGGGTATTGGTAGATTGGGACAAGACCAGCCCAGGAAGAAGTAATAAGATGACAGTGAATAGAATGTTGGCAAATTCTTTCATTCGGTTAGCGTGCTGAGAACTAGAGTTCAATGTTAAAATTAAGGTTTTTAAGACAATCGGAATAATTGGGCTGGGAAAATAAGCTCGTTCTAAGCCAGACCCTTCAATTGCTCAAAGATTTCCTCCATTCCTTTTGATCCGACCTCTTCAACAAGGTGCAGGTTTGGACGTGGCGCAATAGATGGCATGTTTGGGTCCACCACAAATTTCGGAACATTCGAATCGACGAAGTCTATTAATCCGGCAGCGGGATATACAACCAATGAAGTGCCAACCACGAGAAATACTTCAGCATTGTGTGTTTCCGCAATGGCGGGTTCCATCATGGGTACTGCCTCACCAAACCAAACAATGTTTGGTCGAAGCTGAGATCCCATTTCACACTTATCTCCGAGGTTAATTTCCCAACCATCAATGTCGTACAAAAGGTTTGGGTTTGCCGTAGATCGTGATTCGAAAAGACTGCCATGGAGGTGGATGATCTTCGTAGAACCGGCTTGTTCATGAAGATTATCAATGTTCTGTGTAACCACGGTTACATCAAAAAAATCCTCTAAAGCTGCTATTAGGAGATGCCCGTTATTGGGCTTCACTTCAAGTGCCTTTTTCCGCCTTTGGTTGTAGAAATCTAATACCAGGGCTGGATTTTTATTCCATCCCTCCGGAGAGGCTACCTCCATTACGTCGTGACCCTCCCAAAGCCCGCCGCTATCTCGAAAGGTAGGTATGCCGCTTTCGGCACTAACTCCGGCACCGGTAAGAACTACAAGCTTTTTCAAGGATGTTTATTTTTTACGCCGTCCCTTTTTCTCAGGGGCTTTTTCTGCCAATTCCAGGCACTCCTCAAGTGTTAAGTCTTCAGGTTTTTTATCCTTAGGAATACGTACGTTTTTCTTACCTACTTTAATATAGGGGCCATATCGTCCATTTAGCACTTGAACATCGGGGTTCTCATCGAAAGATTTGATATGCTTTTCCGCATCAGCTTTTCTTTTGGCTTCAATGATTTCAATAGCTCTGTCAGTTTCTACTGTATGCGGATCATCTTCCTTGCCAAGGGAATAGAACTTGCTGTTGTGCCTGATGTAGGGGCCATATCTGCCAATTGCTGCCACCATTACCTCTCCCTCGTATTCACCAACGTCCCGAGGCAGCTTAAAGAGCTCCAGTGCCTCTTCGAGGGTAATGCTCTCAATAAACTGACCATTACGCATGCTGGCATATTGTGGCTTTTCTCCGTTCTCTGCGTCTTCCGGAGTTTCTCCAATTTGCACCATAGGCCCAAATTTGCCCAAGCGGGCAATTACTACCTTGCCAGTTTTCGGATCAGTGCCGAGCTCTTTAGAACTATTTACCGAGGACCGCTCTATGGCCTCAGTCTGCTCTACTCGAGGATGAAATTCACCATAAAACCCGTCGATCATATCGTTCCATTGCACTTTACCCTGAGCTATCTCATCAAACTCTTTTTCCACATCTGCGGTAAACGAGTAGTTAGTTACATTGGGAAAATGCTCTACCAGGAAATCATTGACTACCATTGCCGTATTGGTAGGAAACAGTTTATTCTTTTCAGCCCCGGTAATTTCCGTTGGTGTTGAAGTAGTGACCTCGTTATTTTCTAGAACCAAGGATTGGTAGGGTCTTTCCCATCCTTCGCGAAACTCTTTGTTTACGTAATCCCTTTTTTGGATCGTCGATATTGTCGGTGCATAGGTAGATGGCCTGCCGATTCCCATTTCCTCAAGTTTCTTCACAAGACTGGCCTCGGTATACCGAGCTGGATGCCTGGAGAAGGTCTCCCTGGATCGCATTTGGGATAGGTCTAGTACCTGGCCCACGTTAAGCGGAGGCAACATACCTTTTTGATCGTCACTACCATCGTCATCGTCAGTAGATTCGATGTAGACCTTAAGGAAACCATCAAATTTCACTACCTCGCCAGTCGCAACCATCGTCTCGTCCGTAGTAGAAATCTCTATTGTTGCTGTAGTTTTTTCCAATTCTGCATCTGCCATTTGAGAGGCGATCGCCCTCTTCCATATCAATTCGTAAAGGCGTTGCTCTCTGGCATCAGAGCTTCCCTCTGTAACTGAGAAGTCGGTAGGCCGAATGGCTTCGTGAGCCTCCTGGGCACTGGCAGATTTAGTTTTGAAAGTTCTGTTCTGTAAGTACTGGTCTCCGAACGAACCTTTAATCTCTGCTGAAGCTCCAGCCACAGCCTCCTGCGACAGGTTGACGGAATCTGTTCTCATATATGAGATCTTCCCAGATTCATAAAGTCGTTGAGCCAAGGTCATGGTTTGGGCCACAGAGTAGCCTAATTTTCTACTAGCCTCTTGCTGCAGTGTGGAAGTGGTAAAAGGAGGAGAGGGAGACTTTTTCCCTGGCTTCTTTTGAAGATCTTTGATAGCGAATTCCGCTCCGATACACTTCTCTAGAAATTCAAGAGCTTCTTGCTCCGATCCGAATTTCTTCGGGAGTTCCGCGTTTAACTCTTTGCCACCCTCAAGACTAAAAATGGCTGTAGTCCTAAAGCTTGATTTACTCTCAAACTTGTCTATCTCTCGTTCACGTTCAACCACCAACCGAACTGCCACCGATTGTACCCTACCTGCTGAAAGGCCCGTCTTTATCTTTTTCCAAAGAATAGGGGAGAGCTCAAACCCCACCAATCTATCGAGTACCCGGCGCGCCTGTTGTGCATTTACAAGATCTAAATCTATACCTCTTGGATTCTCCAGCGCGTTCTTAATGGCGGCCTTGGTGATCTCCCTAAATACGATTCTCCTGGTTCTGGCGTCTTCCAATTCCAAAGCTTCTTTCAAGTGCCAGGAGATGGCTTCACCCTCTCTATCATCATCACTGGCCAGGTAGATCATTTCTGAATCTTTTGCCAGCTTCTGGAGGTTTTTGATAACTTCTTTCTTG
The DNA here is from genome assembly GCA_028285445.1 of Cyclobacteriaceae bacterium. GTDB lineage: Bacteria > Bacteroidota > Bacteroidia > Cytophagales > Cyclobacteriaceae > JANQPQ01. The sequence goes on from JANQPQ010000008.1 coordinate 63,521, forward strand.
TCTTTGGGTACCTCGTAGGTGGGCTCGAAACCATTCTCAATATCAACGGCATCATTGCCTTTGGGCAAGTCCCTGACATGACCATAACTTGAGGTAACCTTAAAATCGGCACCCAAATATCCTTCAATTGTTTTGGCTTTTGCGGGTGACTCTACAATGACTAAATTCTTCGACATTCGTGATCCTTCAATTCTCAAAAATCCCAAATATCACCAAATTTTTGCAAATAAAAAGATTATGATATTTTTTTAAATGACTAATATTACTACCGTAATACCAGCCCAATAGATCCGTAATTCAGGCCCTCAAATGAGTAAGTATCTTATCTTAATTAGACATGGCGAAGCCGCTGAGAGAGAGAGCGACCAAACGGATTTTGATAGGTTTCTTACCGGAAATGGTGTCCAAGCCGTTTCAAATCTTGGAAGACACTTAAGCAACAAAAATACCCAACCAGACATTATAATTACCAGTCCGGCAGTGAGAGCTTTTGGAACAGCTCAGCTGGTTGCCGAGCAACTCAATTACGATAGCGCAAGAATCCACAACAACGAGGAAATCTATGAGGCATCTGTAAGAACGTTGCTTCAGGTTGTGAACCAACTTAAGGAAGAGTGGAATTCTGTATTATTGGTTGGACACAATCCTTCAATTAGTTATTTGGCTGAATACATCACCGAGGCAGAGATTGGGGATATGAGCCCAGGTAGCGCCGCGCAGATATCTTTTGAACTAGACAAGTGGCCCCAAATCTCAGCTGGAACCGGAACACTGCTGGAATATACACCAGCAAGCAAACTTACCGAGGGTGAGTAGTATTCCAGAAAGTGATAGTGAGTTTGACCCAAATGCACCGGGCCTAGCCGGTAGTATTTTCGGTTTACCCTATTCCCTGGAAGATGCCCATGTAGTGATACTGCCTGTTCCCTGGGACGTAACCGTATCTTATCACTCCGGAACATCTAAAGGTCCTCAGTCGGTGCTCAATAACTCCATCCAGGTAGATCTGTTTATTCCGGAAATAGCAGAAAGTTGGAAGGCACCTATCGCTATGAAAGAAATTAGCAGATCTATTTTGGAGGAGAATCGACGTGTTGGAGAAATTGTTAACGGTCTAACTCATGTTGATTTCCAGAGCAGTAATAGTGCTGAAGCACTAAAATTAGTAAATGATGCCTGCTATAGCCTCAAGGAAAAAGTGGCATCAGAAGCTATTGGACTAATCAGCCAAGAAAAAACGGTTGCGGTGTTGGGAGGTGAACACAGTACAAGCCTTGGCCTGATACAGGCCTTGTCCACGAAATATCCCGATTTCGGGATTTTGCAGATTGATGCGCATGCCGACCTACGCCAGGCTTATCAAGGCTTTGAGTTCTCACATGCTTCAGTAATGTACAATGCCCTCAATTTCAATTCCGTTTCGAAACTTGTGCAAGTAGGCTTAAGAGATCTCTGTGATGATGAGTGGCATCTAATTAGTAGTTCAGCTGGGAGAGTAGTTTCCTTCCTGGATGCCAGCGTAAAGCAAGAATTATTTTCAGGAGGCCACTGGAGTTCAATCTGCGATAGGATCGTGGATGAATTGCCTGAGCATGTCTATATCAGTTTTGACATTGACGGACTATCACCTTACTTGTGTCCGGGTACTGGTACCCCGGTGCCAGGTGGGTTGGAATTTGAGGAGGCAAGGTACTTGATTCATAGGGTGGCCAGTAGTGGAAAAAGGATCATCGGATTCGATCTTTGCGAGGTGGGCCCGGGGGATTGGGACGGCAATGTGGGTAGTAGAATACTTTATAACCACTGCATCGCCGCCGCCGCATCACAAGGCAGGGTAGCCTATAGCCGTTAGTAAAATAAAGAAAGCAAAAGGTCATCAAATATTCTGAAGTCGTAAATAGATGTTACTTTTGGCAATTGATCTAGAGACCTAAACATATAGAATCTTGGAATTTGCAGCGTTACTCGAAGAACAGATAGTTTGGCTAGCCAACAAAATATGGGACCTTCCTCTGGTATTTTTTCTGATGGGAGGAGGACTGTTTTTCGTAATTTTTTCCCTTGTTCTAAGGTTCTCCCCTTACAAATATTTCAGACATGCCATTAACATCCTAAGGGGGAAATATGATGACCCTGATGAAGTAGGAGAGATAAACCACTACGAAGCTTTGTCAACTCATCTGGCAGCCACAGTCGGAATGGGAAACATCGCTGGGGTTGCTGTAGCAATTATGACTGGCGGGCCCGGAGCTATTTTCTGGATGTGGATAAGCGCAATAGTAGGGGTGGCAACCAAGTTTTTTACCTGCTCGCTTGCAATAATGTATAGGGGTAAAGATTCCAATGGCGACTTGCAAGGAGGCCCTATGTATGTAATTCGAGAGGGACTGGGTGCAAAATGGAAGCCATTAGCTATATTCTTTTGTATAACGGGGATGATTGGCGTATTACCAATTTTTCAAGCCAATCAGTTGACTCAGATCATTCGGGATTCCATTCTCGTGCCTGGGGGTATCGTAGCAAATGGTGATTCTGGCTCATTGACGTCTGATTTAATAACGGGCTTGGTAATGACCGGTATCGTTTCCATTGTTATCCTGGGCGGACTGAAAAGAATTGCGACTGTTGCCGGTAAATTAGTGCCATTGATGGTGGTCATCTACTTTGTGACTGTGATCTCAATAGCCCTCATGAATTATGATCTGGTACCAGCATCCTTTGCACTGATATTTAGTGATGCGTTTACTGGGAGTGCTTTGGCTGGCGGTGCAATAGGAGCTGTGATCAGCACAGGCGCCCAAAGGGCGGCATTCTCGAATGAAGCGGGTATAGGAACGGCACCGATGGCACATGGAGCCGCCAAAACCAACGAGCCAATACGGGAAGGATTGGTTGCAATGTTAGGGCCAGTGATTGATACGCTAATTGTATGTACGCTAACAGCATTGGCAATCATAATCACGGGAGTGTGGGAAACCTCGGAAAATTCGGGTGTGACCCTTACCATGGAAGCCTTTAACGCCGCGATTCCTGGTGGCGGTTATATACTGTTGCTCTGCGGTTCTATTTTTGCCATAACCTCACTGTTTTCGCTCTCATACTACGGTTCTAAGTGCTGGTCGTTTATGTTTGGGGCCGATAAGACTAAATACTATGAGTACTTCTACGTATTCTCAATAATTGTTGGGGCAGTGGCGTCCTTAACAGCCATCATGAGCCTCATTGATATAATGTATGCTTCCATGTCAATACCAACTATGATATCGGCATTGGCACTATCCCCAAAGGTTCGGAGCGAAGCTAGAAAGTACTTTCAAAGACTTAAGGCTAATGCCTAAAGCCTAAGAGAAGAGCCTACTGGTTCTCTAGCTTGGTAAGGAAATTCAAGAAAGATTTCTTGTCGTAGTTTGCCATACCCACTTTTCGACTAACTATTTGACCCTCTTTGCTGATAACGAAAGTAGTAGGAATAGAGGCTGTTTGATATACTTTTGGCAATGATGGCGGCTTCGCGTAGGTAGGGAAGGTGAACCCTTTCTTCGCCACAAATTTTCTGGCTTTGCTCTCACTATTGTCAAGGGAAATCATTACAAATTTTATATCATCTGAGTCAACCTTGTCGTAAAGCTTTTGTATGCTTGGCATTTCAGCGATACAAGGGGCACACCACGTAGCCCACAAGTTTACGAAAACTACCTTTCCCTTATACTCCTCAAAATTCAAGGTAGAACCGTCCGTGAGAGATTTGAGCTGAAAATTATAGGAGGCTTCTGACCGTTCTTCTACGGGAAGTTCTGAGGCTGTCATAAGTCCGGTTGACAGAACAACTCTTTGAGCAAAGGCAGCCACCTGGGTGTGCAAACCCGTAAGATACAATATGAGAAAAACAGCAGCTATAATGCCCCATTCCTTTGCTTGCTTCATTATGAATTTTTTGCTGAACATTCCTGTATGATTCACAGTTTATACAGTAATCGGACCAAATTAGTTCACCCCGTGCCTGAGCATGGCCAAGTTACCAAATAAATGGCGAATTCGGGAAAAAGGTAAACTACGGAGGTCTTATAGAAATAATACGCACATTTTAACCGCTGTAGACTATTGGGAGTCATTGATATATATATTAATATTACTTTAGCAAACCCAAGTTTCTGGATCGGCCTATGAAATCCTCTTCTTTTGCAGTGGCTTTACTGGTTTTGGCGGGGGCCAATGCAACTGCACAAAAAGTAAAGTACAAAGATCTTTTTGTACTCCTCAATGCCAAAAAATACGTTGAAGCAGAACCCTTCCTAAAACGGTTTTTGTCTGACCCCAAGAATGCAGATCATGCCAATGGCAACTTTCAAATGGGGCTGATTTATCAATTCAGGGCTGAAGAAAACGACATCCTTGATGAGACGGCGCAGTATAAAGTAAACATTGATTCCGCGCTCTACTTTTACGATCGCTCCAAGACCCTCATTACTGAAAGAGAAGTCAAGAAGAACGACCAGTACTATCAGGCCTACAATCGCCGCGACCTCCGCACTGGAAAGTTTGGTGTTAAGCTTTCGGACGTCCATTTGGATATCGAGCAGCGCGTTGAAGACTTGGGAGGAAGAGTTGATAAAGTAAGCAGACTAAAAGATTATTTTTCAGCTACTAAGACGCATTATTCCTCGGCGGATAGTCTTTTTAGTCTTTTGCAGTCAGAATACGAAAACGAGAAGGACGTCTTACTAAAAGCTGATGAAGAAAAGCAACAGTTGGTTAAGAATATTAAGAGCCATTTCGATTCCACCAGTGCCAATTTTAACCGTTACAAAACTGTTTTATCTAGTATTGAAAACGCCGGCTACAATCAGGAAATAGATTTAAGAGAAGTAGAGAATTTCAAAAGTGACGGGCGCACGTCGCCCGAATGGAAAGAAAGCAGAGTTGTGCTCTGGAATTTTGGAGGATGGTCAGGTAGGGTATCAAACATTATTGACACGGAAATAAATCCTTTGAAGGCTAGCCTATCTGCTCATGACAAGGAATTCGATAACCTTAAAGAGCAGATTACAACCGATTCAATTACTAGTGAAGAAAGTATTGATGCCTTGTCGGCGAAGGTTACACCTGCGGCTATTCAAAAATACGACCCGGACCCACTTCCATTCAGCGTTTTCAACTTGAAGGCAAGAGAATTAAGATACCTTGTTCATAAGAACAGACTGGCGAAAGATGGTTTACTGGATTCGCTTAATGTGCCAATGCAAATCCAAATTACAAATGACCTGATTGCAGACGTAAATGGCGCTCAGTTTCTGGCTAATGCTTTGCTAACCAGGAATATGGCTGCTGAGTATGAAAAATACCCCAAATTCATCATGGATAACTATGATGGTACCGGCGGCTTCCAAAGGTTTGTATCGCAAATGACCTTGAATTTACAGAATGAAAAGGCTCAATTGGAGGAAGAACTTCAATCTTGGGAAACCAGGAATAACTTTGCCGTTTACCAAACCGACTCTATCCCGATTAGTGCAAGTGCCGATTTTAAACCTTCGGAAGGTAATAGTTATTTCACACTAATCGCCAGCGATTCGGTTGTTAACGACCAAATACTTCTGAATGGTATCGTTTACTCCAGCGATTCGCTTAAAGGTTACATCGCCACCGTAGGAGTATCGAGGTTGGCAGATCCTATCGTTTTTACAAATCTTTCACTGCCGGTGGATGATGCATCTATTGGTTCCATAAAAAGCTTTATGGAGCCCATAGCGGAAAAAGCTTTTGTGGTAGTGTTCTACTCTGATGTGCAACAAGGTGAATCCTACAAGGGTGTGATAAGTAAGATGTCGTTAGAGAATGGCTTGATCTGGACAACGGATGTCGACTTGGCTGATATACCCTACAAAACAGTATACAACGCCGAACTGTCTACCTTGGAAGTGCATTTGGCACCAGAGGCGGCTGAACTGGAAGGTTCGGGTGAAGAGCCAAAAATTCTCTACGTCGATGCTGAAGGCAACGTTAGGTCTGAATAGTAGCTAGTGAAAGAATAAATAGCCAACGAAGATAGCGGCAATCACACCAGACAAGTCTGCAATTAATCCAGCAGTAACAGCATACCTCGTTTTCCTAATACTTACTGAACCAAAGTAGACTGCGATTACATAGAACGTGGTTTCAGTGGCACCTCGCATTACACTTGAAAGCTGTCCTGCAAAGGAATCAGGACCAAAGGTTTTCATCACTTCCAAATTCATGCCGCGGGCAGCTCCACCACTTAGTGGTTTCATCAATGCCGTGGGCAGGGCGTCTACAAAATCTGTGTTAAAGCCAAGCACTGCAAAGAAAGCTCCGATAGCGTCAATAACGTAATCCATAGCGCCGGATGCTCTAAAAACACCGATAGCTACTAAGATAGCTATGAGATAAGGGATAATTTTGATGGCGATGGTGAAGCCCTCTTTGGCACCATCGATAAAATACTCGTACACATTAATCTTGCGAATCCAGCCTAGGGTGATGAAACCAACTATCACCGACACGATAATGAATGTGCTTGCCACCGTTGATACGGATTGTACCTGCTCTTGTGGCAATTGCTGAAAGTAGTAAATCACCCCAGCTATAAAGAGTGTTAGCGTTCCTAAGTAGGCAAGGATTACTTTATCTAATAGGTTAATGCGTTGGTAAAGTGAGACAGTAACTAAACCCACAATGGTACTGCAGAAGGTTGCAATCATGGTGGGAATGAAAATATCAGTAGGATTGGTAGCACCCACTGCAGTTCTATCAATTAACACAGTTAGAGGAATGATGGAAAGGCCAGATGTATTTAGCACCAGGAACATAATCTGGGCATTGGTAGCAGTGTCTTTCTGGGGATTCAACTCCTGCATCTCCTTCATCGTTTTCAACCCCAACGGTGTGGCGGCATTGTCTAACCCAAGCATGTTGGCTGAAAAGTTCATAATCATCGATCCTATTGCAGGATGGTCTTTAGGAATCTCAGGGAAGAGGCGTGCGAAGAAAGGTCCTATTAGTTTGGAGAAGATTCTAATGATTCCTGCTTTTTCTCCAATCCTCATAATTCCTAACCATAAAGACATTACTCCCGTGAGGTAAAGGGAAATCTCGAATCCGGTGCGAGCCATATCCATGGTGGCATTGAATAGGTTCGGGAAAACTTCGGTATCGCCCAGAATCAGCTTGATAAAAGCCACAACGAATGCGATGAGAAAGAAGGCTATCCAGATGTAGTTTAGAACCATTGCTATTGGTTGGAGGAGCAGAGTATCTGGCAGGCAATAATTCCCGCAGTTTCTGTCCTTAAAGTGTTTTTTCCCAAGCTAACTTTCTTGAATCCATTTTCCAAGGCCATGGCAACTTCACTTGCGGCGAAGTCGCCTTCTGGCCCAATCAAAATTACGCTTTCACCAGATTCGGTTATCGAGGATTGCAATCGGTGGGGATTGGCTTCGTCAACGTGGGCAATAAATCTATTCTGGGCAGTTGTGCTTGATACCACTTCTTGCACGGCGGCGATGTCAAGTATTTCAGGGAGATAAGGGTTTTTTGATTGCTTCAAGGCCTCTATCGCCTTCTTGCGCAATCGATCCATTCTAACTCTTGATCTCTCCGAATTATTACATTTGATTAGTTGGATTGCGTCGACTCCTATTTCAGTGGCCTTTTCTACAAACCACTCAAGGCGATCATGACTTTTAGTAGGTGCTATTATGATTGTTACTGAATTAGTTCGTCGGGGGAAACTTCGCTCTGAAAGGATTCGGAACTCACATTGATTAGGGTTTGCCTCCACAATCTCAGCTTGATATACACCCCCTTGACCATCGGCTATAGTGATCTCATCACCAGGTGCATGACGTAGTACTTTTACGCAATGGCGCGATTCTTCCTCATTGAGAAAATTGCTGCCTGTGATAATTTCTGGCTGAAAATAGTAGTCCATTATCCTTGGGTTGCACCAAGGAGGCTCTCTACCAACTCCACGTACTCAGTCATGGCTTGCTCTTTATCTTTGCCACTTTCACTTGCCCAAGCGTCGTGTTTTGCTATGGCCTTAAAGTCAAATCCTCCGGGTCGGTCATTGGAGTTGTCTCCCTCTGTTGACTGCTTAAAGAGGGCATAGAGCTTGAGAAGGTTTTCATTAGAGGGCCTTTCAGTGAGCTTATTTACATCCTGTTGGGCTTGCTCGAATTTGGCCTGAATTGACATGAACTGATTCTCTTGAAAATCCTAACGACTGCTTAAGTCTGTATAATCTCTCTCGGTAGCCCCGGTGTAAATTTGCCGTGGCCTACCAATGGGTTCATTATTTTCCGTCATCTCTTTCCACTGCGCAATCCAACCGGGAAGCCGGCCCAAGGCAAACATCACCGTGAAGAACTCTACTGGAATACCAAGTGCCCGGTAGATTATTCCTGAGTAAAAGTCTACATTGGGATAGAGCTTTCGTTCTACAAAGTATTCGTCACTCAAAGCAACTTCCTCCAACCCTTTAGCAATATCGAGCACCGGATCATTTACTCCGAGGTCGGCTAACACGTCGTCTGCAGCTTTCTTGATAATCCTAGCCCGAGGGTCGAAGTTCTTATATACCCTGTGTCCAAATCCCATCAAGCGGAATGGATCATCCTTATCTTTCGCTTTGTCCATCCATTTCTTGGTGTCGCCGCCATCATCCTTAATTCTCTCAAGCATCTCTATTACCGCTTGGTTTGCTCCCCCGTGAAGAGGGCCCCAAAGCGCACAGATACCGGACGCAATTGATGAGTACAAGCTGGCCTGAGATGATCCTACCAAGCGTACGGTAGAAGTTGAGCAGTTTTGCTCGTGATCAGCGTGTAGAATTAGCAGTTTATCCAAGGCCTGTGCCACCACCGGGTTCACGCTGTATTCCTCGGTAGGCACACTAAACATCATGTGGAGGAAGTTGGAAACATAATCCAATTCGTTAACAGGGAAGTTTAGGCTTTGGCCAATCTTATTTTTATATGTCCAGGCCGCAATAGTCGGCAGCTTTGCAATCAGCCTTAAGATGCTTAGGTTAACCATGTCTGTACCTCGATGTGGATCGAGAGACTGAGGGTAGAATGCGGTTAAGGAACTCACCAAAGAAGAGAGTACACCCATTGGGTGAGCATTTGAAGGGAAACCCGTCAAGATGTTCTTTATATCTTCATGCACCAGGCTTCGTCGCGTAACCTGATTGGTGAATTTGTCATGCTCGTCCTTAGAAGGAAGATCGCCATAGATCAGTAGGTAAGCAACTTCAAGAAAGCTTGACTTTTCCGCTAACTGCTCGATGGGATAGCCCCGATATCTCAGTATACCTTTCTCGCCATCAAGGAAGGTAATAGCACTAGTAGTTGAACCAGTATTTTTGAAACCGGGATCTATCGTAATGATTCCACTTTGAGCTCGGAACTTGCCAATATCTATGGCTTTTTCCTGCTCGGAACCTTCCATCATTGGCAGTTCATACGACTGCCCATCAGCTTTTATTTCAGCGGTTTGCGACATAGTAATCAATATTTGTTTGGAATTGGGAACACATAAAAAATGGGCCTGTAATTTAGCCAAAAAATGGCAATTAGAGGCTGCTGGCACAACTTAAATTAGAGCCAGACGACCAAAAATTCCAAACTAGTTGTTGCCCAATATCAACGGTAGCCCGTCGCCACCACTACCAATTACCACTACTTTGGAATTTTGCGAATTGGCAAGACTTGTTGTGGCCTCTATACCGCGCATTTTAAGTAGGTTGGTGGTAAGGCTGTTGTTAATAATTTGGTTGGCACGGGCTTCACCTTCAGCTGCAATCCTCTTACGTTCAGCTTCACTTTCCTCTCTTTTCAACCTAAATTCATAAGCTAACGCCTCTTGCTCTTGCTCTAACTTATTTTCGATAGCACTTTTTATTTGCTCTGGTAAATTGATAGATCTCACTAGTAGAGCATTCATATTAATGTTGTTCTTTTCAGAACCGAGTACACTTTCTGCCTCAGTAATAATTGCGCTTTCTACTTCTGACCTCTTAGTGGAGTAAATCTCTTCAGCCGTAAATCTACCCATCACTTGTCTCACAGTTGATCGTACCTCAGGGATCACCAGTTTATTGATATAGGTAGGTCCAAATGTTTCATGTATGTAACCCACTTTATCAAAGAAAGGATTGAATCTTACGGTAACATCAACGCTAATAGAAAGGCCATTTTTGTCGAGTACATCCATAGATTCTTCAGCTACCTGCTCACGGGTATCATAAACATAAAGGGTGTTCCAGGGAGCAATGATGTGAAACCCAGCTCCATAGGTGTTTTCCTTGTCCAATCCGGTTGTGAATTTTCTAAAGATCACTGCTCGATGACCAGGTTCAATCGTATAAAACATACTTGAAGAAAAACCGATAATTACCACCAAGGCAATTATGCCGATTACTAGTAATGGAAGATATTTTCTGTTGTCCATGTCAATGGTTTTTTGGTTATACAATAGGATTTCAAGAGGAGTAAAGTTGACCCAATAAAACCGAAAATGGAATTAACGACAGAGGTTTTTAAGTCGGCTGAAATCGGCATAATAGCCTCGGCTGTCGGCAACCGTCCAATCCAGACAAGCACCTTCCTTATTGCCTAATTTGAACTTTAGATTTCCTCTCCTTGAGTAATAGGTGCCATCTTCAGGTTTCAGTTGAATGGCTTTGTCGTAATCAATCATGGCCAGGTTAAGCTGATTGAGAGTATCTCTGGCGTAACCCCTCCAATAGAAACCATCGGCATTTCCGGCATTTAACGCCAGGGAGGAATCATAGAATTCAATGGCCTGTCTGAAGCGCCCCATCGCAAAGAGCAGATTGGCTTTGTAGAAATAGTATCCGTAGAAGTCGGGATTTAGTTCCAGTACCTTATCAATCTCTGTAAGTGCTCCTGGTAAATCCTGGTTCTGGTACTTGCTTTGAAAACGGTAGTAATAGTAGCTTGCATCGTCAGGACTTATCTCGATAGCCTTGCCATAATCCTCAATCGCACCATCGTAATCGCCTATGCTATTTTTAAGCTTGCCCCGGAGAAAGTAAGAATACGCAACCGAATCCTGAGGGGTCTTATCAAGATACTTGTCAAAACTCTCAATTGCCGCTTCCACATTGCCTAATTGCTTGTATGCAAAGGCCTTGTAAGCATGTACCTTATAAAAGGAGGAATCCATTGAATAGACTTTATCGAAATCGGCGATTGCCTCTGGGAGTTGGCTTGCCTTGTAGTAGGCAAGACCGCGATAATAATAGGCTATTCTACTGCTGTCATTAATTGCAATTGCTTCGGAGAGAAAAGAGATGGCCCGGGGATCATCAATCTCATAGTAGTAGTAGCCTTTATGAAAATTGGCTTCAAAAGCAGTTTGTGACCATCCAGATATGGCTATTAAAAAGCTAACAATTGAAAGCAGTGACTTCATCATAATTATTGAAAGCGAAAATAGTGCTATTCCGTGGTTTTGAGAACAAAAGAATGTTAACGATAGGGTGTAGTGTGCCTTTTGAAGCTTGTTTTTATGGCCGAATACGGGTTATCTTGCTGTTGTTAACAACTAAATACTCATTTCCAGGCAGGTGAAGAAGGTCCTATTTAAGGCATTAAACGTAGAAAAAGGAGAGGAGAACCAGGTACTGTTGCTACTTGGCAACGGTTTCTTCATGGGGATATTCATGGCTACCTACCTCTCGGTCTCCGATACTTTGTTCGTAAACGAACTTGGTGAATACATTCAGGAGGGTATTTTCGTATCTGGTTTTTTGGGAGTATTCACCACCGCCATATTCGTTTACCTCCAGAATAAGATTCCTTACTCCAAGTTGGCGGCACTTAACTTAATTGCCATTTCGCTAATTACGCTAGGGCTATATCTATCGTTGCGATTGGCACCTGGTGAGTATTACCGCCAGCTCATATTTATTCTTTATGTGATGAAAGGGCCCATGATAGCTGTTGTGCTATTGGGCTTTTGGGGAATTTTTGGTCGAATGTTTAACCTGCGGCAGTCCAAAAGAATTATTGGTGGAATTGATACCGGCCAGCTTTCTGCACAAATTCTCACTTTCTTTAGCATCAGTTTATTGGTTGCACTAGTACCCCGACCAGAAGACCTGCTTATTGGCAGTGCCGCTAGCGCAGTTCTATCATTGATCTTCCTACTGGTAATAGAAAGTAAGTACGACCTGGACTCAATAAAAATCACCGAAGCGTCCAAAACGCGACAAACTAGAATCAGAGACCTCTTCAAGAATAAATATGTCGTTCAACTTGCTTTGTTCTTGTCATTTTCAATTGCTGCATTTCTATTAGTTGAGAACTCATTTTTGGAGGTACTAAATAAGCAGTATCCAAAGGAGGAGGAAGAAAAGCTCTTGAGTTTTATTGGTTGGTTTTACGGTTCAATCCTCATTCTCAGCTTTATATTCCAGACCTTTTTTAATGATAGAATTATTGCCAACTATGGATTGAAAGTGTCACTGCTAATTCTGCCTATAGTCCTGGCCTTCTTTACAGTGGTTTCAATACTGGCTGGGGAGTTATTCGGTTACGTTAATACAGGTGATAATACCGCAAGCTTTTTTTGGTTCTTCTTATTCATTGCCCTCAGTAAACTCTTCACCACCTTCCTGCGGGATGCCCTTGAGAACCCTACATTCAAGTTATATTTTATGCCGCTGGACAATACCGTCCGATTCGATATACAGGCCAAAGTAGAAGGTGTTGTAAACGAGTTCGCCAAATTCGTGGCCGGTGGAGCCATTCTGATATTGGGATCACTGGCGTTCTGGGAAGATATTCATTATTCCTATTTCCTTATCCTGATTTTGGGTGGTTGGGTATTTGTAACTGGAAAGCTATACAATGAATATCGCAACAGAATAAAGGAAAAGCTTGAAAGTCAGGATATTAGCTCAGATAAGTTTCAGCGCCCACACGCCATTCTGGTGGACGATTTGCAAGGGGAACTACAACACAACGCCCCGGAAAAGGCCATTTTCTCCTTCAAATTACTCGAGAAAATAAATCCCAATACGGTGTCTCAATCCATTAATGCGCTCATGAAGCACGGGACAAACGAAGTAAGGGATTATGCTCAGAGCCGAATGAATGCTATAAGAGGACTTTCGGTGTCGGAGAAATACATAATCAGTTTCAGCCCTGAACGCTCTTCAGGTAATGGTAAGCAGGTGGTGTCTGGAATGGATCTGGAAAGCCTCTTCAGAACAGGAGATATATCAAAAAAGAGAATAGTAAAATTAGGAAGGTCAGATGATATTCAGGACCGACTTTATGCTGCGGAACTTATTGGTAATAGTAGCGAAGTTGACACATACTATTTGCTGGTAGACTTGCTGCATGACATTGACCCTAACGTTCGAATTGCAGCCATTAACGCTGCAGAAAAAAGCTATAATCACGAGATACTAGATGCTTTGATTGATAATCTGGAGTCTCCTAAGTATAGTAACCTGGCTATGAACGCCCTGGAAGTAATAGGCGAGAATGCCTTTGAAGTCATGGATTCAGCTTTTTTCCGGGTAGGGCAAAATGTTCAGGTGATGTTCAAGATTCTACAGATATATGGTAGAGTGGGAGGGGCTAGAGCCCAGGAGTTACTATGGAACAAGATTGACTATCCCGATAAGATCATCGTATCCCAGGTATTAGACTCACTGGGTGATTGTGGCTTTCGCGCTAACATAAGACAAGTCACACGAATAAAGTTTGCCATAGAGTCTGACGTTGCGGATATCGCGTGGAACCTCGCGGCTTTAGGCGAAATTCCCGACACCGCTGAAGCTGAACAACTTAGACAAGCAGTAGCAGAAGAAAACTACCATGATATCGATCATCTCTATGTCTTGCTTTCAATGCTCTACGATGCCCGCTCAATTCAACTGGTAAAGGAGAACATCGAAAGTGGAACTAGCGAAGGCCTGACTTATGCAATTGAGCTTTTGGATGTCTTCTTGTCAGAAGATCTAAAGCAAAAAATAATTCCTGTGCTTGATGATATCCCCGAAGAAGATAAGGCGCGAAAGTTGGAGAACTTCTATCCAAGAGAAGGGCTTGGATCCAAACAAGTACTTAAATATCTTATTAACAGAGACTTCAATCAAACAAACCGATGGTCTAAATCTTGTGCGATTTACCTTATAGGTAAAATGCAGGTTGAGGAGTTTGCCTATGACTTGATTGCCAATCTATTTAATCCAGACCAGATGGTGCAGGAAGTAGCCGCATGGGCGTTATACCAAATAGATCCAGACAATTACCACTTCCACACAGGCAGACTTGACAGTGAATTAAAACGGAGTTTGGATGAGGTAGTCATTGGCAAGGTTGGAACTGCCTATGAAAAGCCTCTTTTATACGATAAGGTGCTTTATTTGAAGCGGCTCAGCATTTTCTCAGAAGTTCCGGGACGGATTCTGGCGGGGTTGGTTGATATTATGGACGAAGTATTCATAAAAGAGGGAGATACTTTCTCAATGAGCCAACAGGCCACCAATGAATTTCTTATCATCTTCCAGGGAGAAGCGAACCTATTCCGTAAAGGATCATTGGAGCGTACAATCACAGACTCGGAATTCCTTGGTGAACTCTTAGAGGATGGAATGCAAATAAACACCAACCTGCTGGTGGCAGTCACAGATACGGTCTTGTTCAAAATTGAAAAAGACAAATTTTACGAGCTTCTATCTGACGATTTCATGTTTGCCTCTAACGTGGTTGAATACCTCTACGCAAGCTAACAGCCCTCTCACTGCCGATCAGAAAATTTCTATAACTACTTGTATTTTTTGAATCAAACCTGCAATTTGAGGGCGTTATTGAGGATTTTTTTTGTAATTTTGGAATAATCGCAAGGCAGCTAAACCCCATCCCCCATGCTCAACTATGAAATTCATATGGAGCCCCAGGAGCTGGAGATTCTGGAGGCAGATCTCAAGGAAGATTTGCGCCTTGCCAATCCATTCCCGGGACTGCGCCCATTTGGTGTGGATGAATGCCACCTTTTCTTCGGAAGAGAGGGGCAAGTAGATGAGATTCTTGTTAAGCTATCCCAGAATCGCTTCGTTGGCGTAATGGGCTATTCAGGTAGTGGAAAGTCTTCATTAATGTCTTGTGGGCTTATTCCAGTACTACTTGGAGGTTTCATGACGGAGGTGGGACCAAATTGGTCTGTAATTACCACCCGACCGGGAATTGGCCCAATTGATAACTTGGCGGCCGCAATCCTCGAAAAAGACCCGGATTACCAAAGTGCAACTGAAGAAGAGCGCTTAATCAACAAGACCATAACTTCCTCAATCCTTCGTGGCAGTAGCACCGGACTAATTGACGTAGCCAGACGATACAATCTGGCAACGGGAGAAAACCTTCTGCTCGTTGTCGATCAGTTTGAAGAACTTTTCCGATATAGAGAAGATGAGAACATTGCAGGATCTCAAGAGGAATCAACGGAGTTTGTAAACTTACTACTGCAGGCCATAAGCCAGAAAGATGTCCCGATTTACGTAGCCCTCACCATGAGATCAGACTACATCGGCGATTGCTCACAGTTTACTGGATTAACCGAACAAATCAACGAGAGTAACTACCTGGTTCCTCAAATGAGTCGCGAGCAAAAACGTATGGCGGTTGAGGGTCCTGTTGCCGTTGGAGGCGCCAGAATTGCAGAAAGGCTTGTAAAAAGACTGCTTAACGACGTTGGAGATAGTCAGGATCAGCTACCCATCCTTCAGCATGCCCTGATGAGGACCTGGAATTACTGGGTTGAGAATAAGGAGCCTGGTGAGCCACTAGATATACGACATTATAACGCAGTAGGAAGAATTGGGGAAGCACTTTCGCAACATGCCAATGAAGCCTACGATGACCTTGAACCTAAGGAGAAGGAAATAGCAGAAATTCTCTTTAAGACCATTACTGAGAAAGGCGCTGATAACTTTGGTGTAAGACGCCCGACAAAGATTGGAGTGATATCAGATATAGCGGGAGTCGAGGATGAAGTTGTAATTGGAATTGTAGAGAAATTCAGAAAGCCCGGTCGCTCTTTGTTAATGCCTCCGGCTTCGGTTCCACTCACAAGCGAATCGGTAATTGAAGTGTCGCATGAAAGTCTCATGCGTATCTGGACCAGACTTAAGAACTGGGTAGAGGAGGAGGATGATTCGGCCCAGATGTATATGCGTCTTTCAGACGCTGCCGCCATGTACCAGATTGGTCGAACAGGATTATGGAGGCCACCTGACCTACAGCTTGCATTAAATTGGCAGAAGAAGCAAAAGCCCACCAGAGTATGGGCCCAGCGTTATGACGAAGCCTTCGAGAGAGCAATTGTATTCCTCGATACCAGCAGAATAACCTACGAGGCCGAACAAAAGAATCAGGAACTTCAGCAAAGAAGATTACTCAAGAGAACAAGGATGGTTGCAATTATACTTGCCATAGCGGCGGTTATTGCAATTATCTTCTTCATATTCGGAATTACGCAGCAGATTGAAGCCGAAAACCAGGCTATTGTTGCTCAACAGCAACGGGATGAAGCCGTTGAAGCTAGGGAGGATGCCGAACGTCAGCGAGAAAGGGCCCAGGAAGCCCAGGAAGATGCAGAGAATAATGCAGAATTGGCAAGGCAACAGAAGGAAATAGCCCAAAATGCTTTAAATGAGGCCATAGTCCAAAGACAGATTGCTGAAAGACAAACGATCATCGCGAAAGAAAATGAGCGCATTGCCGATAGTGCCCGGGTAATCGCTGAGGAAGCAAACAGGGTGGCGCAACAGCAAACTGAAGAAGCGCTTCGCCAGTACGATAGAGCGCAAAGGTTACTGTTCCTTTCTATCGCCCAATCTATGTCAGTGAAATCCCTAAACATTGGAGACGATGATCTAAAAGGTTTGTTGGCGCAACAGGCCTATATGTTTAACACTGAGTACCAGGGTAAGGAGTTCGATACCTACATCTATGATGGGTTGTATTATTCAATGGCACAGATTGTCGGAGACCGCTATAACAAATACGAAGGCCATCAAAATACTGTGAGAACAGTTGCTTTTAGCCCAGCCTCGAACAACTTTTATTCGGCTGGAAGTGATGGTAAGATTTTGCAATGGACGTTGAACTCTGAAGAGCGGCCAACGGTAATAGCACAAAACGGTTTTCCAAATAGGAAATTGGAAGTGAGCCCTGACGATAGGTGGCTGGTAAACGCCAGTGACTCCTCGCAACTGGAGATATACGACTTGCAGGATTTAACCAAGCCTCCAGTACGGCTTGAAGGGCATAGAGGATTAGTATATGATATCGCTTACACACCTGATAATGCTGGGTTTTACTCTGTCGGGTTAGACAATACTATAAGATTTAATGACGTGACCAGAAGTCGGCTAGTAAAAAACATCCCTGGAGGCATTAAGGTAATTGATGTTAGTCCGGATGGAACGATGCTGGCGGCGGGGGGCTTAGATGGGAAAGTGAGAATATTTAATACCCAATCTTTTGAGGAACAGGTACTATTGGAGGTGGAAGGCGCTATAATTCAGGCGATTACCTTCAGTAAGGATGGGGCTCTGTTGGCAATTGGAGATGAACAGGGAGTGGTAAAACTTATTGACGTGGCCTCTGGCCAAATCAGAAACGAACTAACCGGCCAAACTGCAAGAGTAAACGACCTCGAATTCAGTAAGGATGACAAGTTGCTGGCTTCGGCGAGTTGGGACGGATCTGTTTACTTATGGGTTCTTGGCAATCTTGATGACCTCCCAATTATTTTTAAGGATCATGATTCACACATCTGGGATGTTGACTTCAGTGCGGATGGTAATTACCTAATAGCGGGAAGTACTGAGAATATCATCAAGGCATGGCCTACAAATCCCAAGATCATGGCTGAAAAATTGTGTGAGAATATAGATAGAAATATGACCGAGAAGGAGTGGGAAAGATATGTGGGTAACGATATAGAATATAGATCAACCTGTGCAAGTTTATCATTAAGTGAGAAGTAGATATTCAATAATTGCACCTAACCAAAATCCAAAATTAAGCAGTCGCCAGATCACAGTTCTGGCTCTTCTCTTTTCAATCCTTGCTTTTTTACCGGCAAAGTCACAAACAGTGTGCAGTCAGGTACTGAGTCAGGCTCAGGATAGCTTTGATGCCGGCCATCTTTATGGCATCCCAGCTTCAATGAAAGACTGCCTTGATAATGGTTTCACCAGGCAAGAGAGGATACAGGCATATAAACTTCTTACCTTAACATACCTCTTTATTGATGATCCGATTAGCGCGGAAAATAGCTATTTGAGCTTACTGAGATTGGATCCGGAACATAAGCTAAATCCACAGATTGATCCGGTCGAAATTATCTACCTTGATAAAAATTTCAAAACAACACCAAATTTCACGCTTCATGTAATAAAGGGTGGACTGAACTTTAGCAATTCCACCATTATTCACAACAACGGGGTCGACAATACCAGCCAGTCATTGGAAGAGTATGAGCCCAGACCTGGATTCCAGGTGGGCACTGGCGCTGATCTTAACTTTAATCAGAATTTTAGCCTTGGCTTTGAATTGTTGTATTCCCGTAAAAGCCTGGCCTATAAAAACAAGCCTTTTCATATTGACGACCAGAGTTTTGTTGAGACACATAATATGGCCTCAATTCCAATCTTTCTCAGGTATACGCTACCCAAGAACAAGTTTTACCCTTTTGTTTACGCTGGGTATTCATTTAACGTAATGTTTGATGCCAGTCTCAATGCAACACTGGACGATATCTCACCAGACCCAAATGATGCTACAGCCAACCCTAGTATAGAACCGGTAACTGGTCCTAGTATTAAAATTACCAGGTTGAGAAAATTCTATAACAACTCATTGGTTTTTGGATTAGGGCTAAAATATAGGCTGAAGTATGAATACATATCGGTTGACCTCAGATTGAACACTGGGCTAACAAACATGACAGTAAGCGACAGACAGTTTGATTTTGTGGACCCTAGCAACAGAGATCTAAACAGGGAATTGATATTCAGATATGGAGTTGTCTCGGATGATTTCCGTTGGAATGATTTGTCGCTCTCTATCGGGTATGTAGTTCCACTTTACAAACCACGCAAAGTTACAAAGAAGAACCTTCTTGAAAAGATAAGATTTCTATTCGAAAAAGAGGAAGATGAGTAAGCGGGCAAGACACATATTCTCTCTTTTTGTTATACCATTATTGTGGTTTGGTTGTGATACAAGCAACAATGTGGAACCTCGTAATGAGTCCACTTTCGTTAAATTCTACGGACAGGAGGGAGATCAATTTGGCGCAGACTTGAAGGCGACAGCCGACGGCGGCTTTATCATGATTGGAACTTCAGACCCCAATCCTTTTGCGGAAGGAGACAAGGACATATTTGTCGTCAGAACTGATAATCTTGGAAATCTAATATGGAGCAGTACCTTCGGTGGGGATTTTGACGATGAAGGGGTGTCGATCCAGGCAATTGCAAACAATGAGTACGTTTTCGGGGGAAACCATGATAACGGCACCGATCAGGATATCATTGCCTATAAAATAAACGACCAAGGCCTTGTGCTCGACAGCTTGATTCTTGGCTTTCCGGGAGAGACTGAAACTCTTGGGGCAATATCCGTAATCAGTGATGGATTTATTGTTGCAGGTACAACCACCAATATAGTTCCAGGCAAAAGTGGATCACCACCCAGGGTGGATACCGAAGACATCTATTCCGTTCGACTTGATAATGCTTTCGTGCCCAGCCCAGTTTGGACAACCCGATATGGGTTTCCAGGTTTTGACAGAGGAATTGCTATTCTCCAAAAAACTGATGGAGATTTTGCTTATTTCGGAACAACAGATAAAGCATCCAACGACCCGCAGCTATTGGGATCTAATATATTCGCCTTTCCAGCCAACAACAATGGCCTTGTTCCGGATGCCGGTGAACCTTTTGGTACAACGTTAAATGAGGAAGCAGTATCGGTAAGCGCGACATCAGTGAATAGCTTCGTGGTAGTGGGTACTTCCACGGACCCGGCTACCTTACAACAAGATATATTCCTTCTCCAATTACGAAGCGACCTCGAGTTTGAGTCGCAAGGCACTGTCAACAGTTCATTAAATGTAGTCGGTAGGGCAGTCACTGAGGCCCAGGATGGTGGGTTTATAGTACTGGGAGAAGAAACTACGGGAGGTGAAAGCGACATTTACCTTGCTAAGGTCACGGTGAGGAACGAAATCCTCTGGGAGACAACATTCGGTGGCGATGGCGGAGATACTCCCGGAAGTGTAATACAACTACAGGATGGAAGCCTTGTGTTGGTGGGAAGTATTGAATTGGAAACGCAAAGTAAAATGGCATTAATCAAGACAAGTTCGGATGGGGGTACAGGCTTGTAAGGAGCGTGCAGTTGCCTGCTCAATTAATTCCTTTGAATTAAAAAAAAGTAATATTTTCTCTAATTCCATCAGCATCTTTATATTTAATACTAACGGGTTACATTTCCCCCAAAGAAGATATTAATTGGCAATAATTTTACTCATCAGAGCCTTACCTATGCCCAAAGCAGCACCCCAGAAGCTTTCAGCAATCCTGTTGCTGATTTTATCATTTATAGCGGGGGGAGCCAAAGGCCAAACAGGTCCGGGGGGAGTCGGGACAAATGATGGAACCTCGCAGCTGGTACTGTGGCTTCGCGCAGATAAAGATGTTTACGTTGACGGTGGCGTAACAGCCGCAACCGACGGGCAGTCTGTGCAAGAATGGTTTGACCAATCAGGAAACCGCTATGATGTAATTCAACTTACTTCATCCAGAAGACCACTGTTCGAAACTGCGGAGATGGGCAACATGCCCGTAATCCGATTCGATGGAATTGACGACATTCTGAATGGTATCTCGAGTAATGCTATACTCGGAGAGAATCTTGACGATTTTACGGCATTCCTGGTTTTTCATGTGCCTTCCACAAATACTACTGAAGGCAGATTTTTTCATTTCAAAAGAACCACAGGTACTTCACCCTATATATATTTTGAGATTAATGACTCTAATGGGTTGTTTAGAGCTGCCTTTCGCAATGACGCTGGCACTTCTACAAGTAGTGTGAATGATAGCGGCCCGTGGAACGACGACAATGATCATATAGCAGCCGCCACGGTAAGTGGTATTAATAGGGAGCTGTTCATGGATGGGACGAGCTTGGATACCGATACAGATGGACTAATACCCCTTACTGGTAATACAGGTGTACTTAATGTCGGAGCTACAAGTCCTGCTTCAGGGGGAGAAGTAGAAGGTGATATTGCTGAAATTATAATTTTTAGCGATTGGGCAGTTAATACGGCTGAACGGTTAGTAGTTGAAAACTATCTCTCATCAAAATACGGGATAAATATTCCGGCGGGTAGCGATAAATATAGTCATGATGTTTTGACTACCGATGAATACCTATATGATGTAGCTGGCATCGGTCAGGCAACAGGTGGAACCCAACAAACTTCATCTAATTCCACCTCTCTCAATATCCGCACTAACGCATCTACTACTTTTGCTGACAATAGATTCCTGTTCTTCGGCCATGATAACGCTGATGCTTCATCACTTGGCACCTCAGAACAATTTAATGGTAACACTAATACTACCAGGGTAGCTAGAGAATGGCGGGTTGACGAGACCGGTGGCGATTTGGCCAACGTAGACATACATATAGATTTCACTGGCTTAAGTATTCCGACCGGTGCATGTCCGGCAATATTTATAGATAGTGATGGTAATTTTACCAGTGGAGCCACCTTTGAATACCTTGAACTGGTATCTGGAAATGAATACAGAATTACAGGCCTTGACCTCACGGATGATGACTATGTCACCTTCGGGACTATTTCATTACAAACTTCTGGGCCTACATCCACGTCCGCTTGTGCGGGGCAGTCAACCAGTTTAACGACCAGTGCTACGGGGCCATCACTCACTTACCAGTGGCAAGTAGATGATGGTATGGGTGGCGGATTTGTAGACGTAGTAGATAACGCCGTTTACGATGACGTGATGACTCCAACCTTGACAATAAATGATGTCACAGGATTAGATAGCTATGACTATAGAGTTGAGATAACTTCAACGGGGGGGGTAAGTGGCAACACATGTACAACAACAACCGCGGTCGCGACTTTGACTGTCAATCCCGTTCCAATTGCTGGACTGACTGTTACTGCTGCGGCATCACCAGTA
Source organism: Cyclobacteriaceae bacterium (assembly GCA_028285445.1). Lineage (GTDB taxonomy): Bacteria > Bacteroidota > Bacteroidia > Cytophagales > Cyclobacteriaceae > JANQPQ01. The sequence continues at coordinate 85,815 of JANQPQ010000008.1, forward strand.
TGCAGTGGTAGTAGTACGACTATTGACGTGGCACTTAGTCAAACCGGTGTTAGTTATCAGTTAAGGGATAATGCCGATGATAGCTTTATTGGATCACCGGTAACGGGAACCGGTGGCACCATTAATCTTCCAACCGACCCCCTTACCAGTGCAACTACATTCAATGTTTTTGCAACTAATACCACTACATTTTGTAGTGTCGAACTTACTACTACTCCATCTGTAACTGTAAGCCCACCTCCAGCTTCCAATGCTGGAGTGGATGGAGAGGTTTGTTCTGACCAAGCAAGTTTTACTATTTCGGGATCAACATCTGCTAATGGAACAATTAGTTGGACTTCTAGCGGGGATGGTAGCTTCGTCAGTAATATCGTCGACAATCCCACATATAATCTTGGGGTAAATGACCTTTTGGGTGGAACGATTACCCTTACTAAGGAAGTGACTGGGACGGGCGGTTGTTTAAGTACCATGGTCTCAGATGGTATGGATCTCACAATTACTCTAGCGCCGACAGCGGATTTGAGTGGGGTAGCAGATACGGAGATATGCAGTGATGATCCTAACTATGTAATAGCGGGAGCAGCAGCCACCAACAGCGGCGGCATAGTATGGAC
>JANQPQ010000056.1 GCA_028285445.1 Cyclobacteriaceae bacterium
GATGAGGTAGCCCCTCCCATCGATGACTTTACCAGCCCCTTATCTTCCAGGCGATACAGAGTTATGTGCACTGCACTTAGATTAACTGCTCGATTCAGCCTTTCTCTCACCTCACTCACAATGGCATTTCCGTAGCACTCTTCCCCTATTATTGCCACCATGGTTAGCACCAACTCCTCAAATTCTCCAAGGTATTCCTTTTTCATTTGTATATAAATTGTAAAACAAATGTATCCGAAAGCAAATAGAAATACAAGTGTCCTCATGGAGGACTCTCATCCAAGCCGATCTATGAAAGCGAAGTTTACCTATTCTTCATCTTCGTCTTTGGGAAAGACGTCAGACTTTATTTTGTTTAGTCCGAATAGAAGCAGGCCAAGCCCGGCTGTGATAAAAACAATAGCCACCACCCTGTAAATCATTAAGTTCTGTTTCTTGGCTGACATGCTATCAACTTTAGCCAGGTTGGTCTTAATCAGTTTCACTTTGGTAGTGTTGCTGCTGGTAGCATCTATCTCGGCGTTGTCAACCTCGATCTGTTGACCCAGATCAATAATTTGTTGTTCCAACTCCCCGATATGCGAGTAATAGAAATAAGAGAATGAAACGAACAGCACCAAGCCTATATTAGTTAACCATTTGTAAAAACTGATTTGATCCATTTTTGATAGATTTTCGGCCTAAGATACATGCTGGTTCCGTCTAAGGCAAAATCATTAACTACAATCTCGCTTAGGCCCTTAGTGTCACTGTCAAGGTTTCTTAAGCTTGTTATGCTTCCTCAAAATGTCTAAAACCTGCTGCTTTGGAAGAGTCTCAACGGCAGTACCCTCTATTGCAGTAGCTGCGAAAAGGGAGTTAATAATTGCTTCTTCAGTTGCTTCAATCGCCGCAATAAAGAGAGGTGTTACCCAATCGTTGGACAATACTTGCTGATCTAGCAAATCTGGTCCTCCGGAATATGGTACGCGTAATCCGGTGGCGGTTGAAAATGCTATTACGTAGTCACCACTTCCATTGGAAGCTATCCCACCTGTTTTACCCAAACCCAACATGGCTCTTTTAGCCAACCGCTTCAGGTTGCGCGCATCAAGTGGTGCATCAGTAGCTACCACAATCATACATGAGCCATCCGCATCAATTTGACCTTTCAAAGGATACCGGCCCAACTCCTTGGCTATTGGTGCACCATTAATTTCCAATACGCCACCATAATTGGTTTGCACCAAGACGCCTACGGTGTATCCACCCACCCCGGCTGGTAATTTTCTTGAAGAAGTACCGATACCTCCCTTATATCCGAAACAAATTGTCCCCGTTCCAGCCCCAACTGTACCCTCCACAACCGGACCTGTTTTTGCCTCACTAATTGCCCGCCAAACATGTTCCTCACTCACATGCATACCTCGAATGTCATTAAGACGGCCATCATTTGTTTCACCTACAACTGGGTTCACAGAACGTACGCTTTCATTTCCCTCCTGAGCCAGCACATAGCGCATTACCGCTCTGGAAACATCAGGTACTGACAGGGTATTGGTTAATGCAATGGGTGTCTCTAAGTTACCTAGCTCCTCCACCTGACTATAACCGGCTAGTTTACCAAACCCATTTCCGAGATAGATTGCGGCTGGGACCTTTTGTTGGAAGATATTACCATCGTGGGGTAATATGGCGGTTACCCCGGTGTTGATATTACCATCCTGTATCGTAACCTGGCCTACCTTAACACCAGCAACATCAGTAATGGCATTGTTAGGGCCCGTTTTTAAGATTCCGATTTCGATGCCATGATCTCTTGCACGCTGAGCTACCAAAACCTCTGGCAGCAACAGTGCAATTAAGAGATAGAATTTCAGACCTGGCCAGAAGTTGGAGACCTTTAATGCCTTGATTACGTTAAATATATCTGTGAACATGAGAATTGCTTCAAACTTAACTTTTAGATAATTGAAGATAAGTAAATGCAAAGTATTTTAGCCAATATGAGAATACTGATTACAGGGTTGTTTTGGTTCATTATATCACTGGGCATGATAACCCAAATTGCCAGGGCCCAATCGCCACAGGTTGCTGCTGAATTCCCATATGACAAAGATCTAGATAGGTTCAAAGTTATACCCTTGGGTCAAAATGGTGTGGCCATAATCAACTTGACTGCAATTGAGACTCAACCTGGCAAGATGGCCTTTATGGTATCCTCACTTGATACTTCTCTCAAAAGCAAGTGGATAACGCAGGTGCCTTTTATAAGAGGTGACAAACTATTGGAGGTTAAAACTTCCCAGGGAAGAATAATTCTCTTCTTTCAAAATGAGGAGAAGACAACCCAGCGGCTAATCTCTATCCACGAAAACAATGGTGTGTACGAGACGGCACAGTTTAACACAGTTGACCCTCTGGTGTTCTCGGATATAGAAGTAGCTAATAACAACTTCATCATCTCCGGCCTTCTAAATAAACATGGTGTATTACTATCCTATCGCATTGGAGACGAGCGATATAAAAGCCTGCCAAGTAGCTTTAGCTCGTTTGTTTATGGCATTGAACAAATTCAGTTTAGCCAGGAGCAAAATGTACTGAGCTACCTGATGAGAATTAAGAACAACAAAAGATACACCTATGTAATCAGGAGGCTTGGCCTGGAAACAGATCGTTTTGAAGACGTGCTACTGCCAAATGCCCGTTATAACCTCGGAGGTGCTGAAGTAAAATACACGGCTGATAAGGCATTGGTAGTGGCTCAGTATTACCGAACTGATATTACCAATTCAGAGGGTATTTACATAGCCACTTTCGATGGAACGAATGTCGCCACTGTGTCAAGTCCATGGAATGAAATCCTGGGAAATGCCCAAATTGTAGAAGCTGATAATTTCGATCAGAAATTTGAGGCACTTGACAGTAAAAAATTGGGATTCGACCTGGTTTTACTGGAGGAGCCCAACATCTATGAAGATAAGGTACTGATTACCCTGGAAGTGTTCAGGAAAAGGTTTCGATCAAGAAATGTTACCGAACGGGAATTTGAAAAAGAAAGACGTTTGGCTGAGTTAAATGGACGGGACCCCAGCCGATTTTTCCTTACCTCACCTGACGGCGTGGGATTATCAAATTTCTACAGTAACACGGAGCTGCTGGAAGCCAGGTATATGGATTTTGCGCTTAGTAGGCTCGTTTCAGATGGCCTGGAGTATAGTTTTACCAGCAATCTTGAATTTGATGCTGATTTGGCGATAAAGGAAGTGGTGTCAGTACACTTCCCGGCCCAAACCAATAGCGGAGTAGTAAATGGTCGTAACACGTCTACTGAATCATCCGAGGTCTGTTACTATTTCAGTCATCAAATTGCTTGTGTCCAAAGGCAAGGTCAAACCTATATGCTGGGGGTTGATAATATAAGCTTCGAGTTGGTAGAACAATTTAACTACAGCCATGATGGGTCTTATTTGTTGGCCGGCCCGGCGCTCACACAAGGCAAGTTTCGTATCGAGTACAAGCCTGCAGTAGTCAATTCCCCTTAATCAGCTCTTTAAAAATCGGCTTCAGTTTTTCATCGTTTAGCAAGGGTGGCGCATCCATTTGAACTTTACCCTGTTTATTATAGATAAGACTATACGGCATAGAATTGTTGAAAAACTTTCTAACGGTTTTGTTATTCATACCTAAATCCAGGCGCAAGTGTTTAGCAAAGCGGATATCCAGACCATAGGCGTGTTTGAAGTACTCCCAGTCGGTCGCAGATTCTTCAATTCCAACAAACACCAGATGCATTTTACCCTTTCGCAGCATTCTTCTGATGTAATTCATTGGCTGAAGTTCATAAAAGTTCGGGTATCCCCATTTGGCCCATGCTACTACATATAGCGGTTTGCCTTCCAGGGCTTTAATCAAATCTACATACTGCTGATTGGCTGTGATGGAGATGCCCCCTCTATCCAGTGTATTGTAACTTTCAAATTGCTTACGAAGAGAGAGGTCTTTGGACAAGTCGTTGATTATCTTCTTCTCTACCGGCGTAGCTTTCAGCACAGTATAGTCTTCCCAGAATGTTGAATCGTAATCAATATCCCGCAAATCCTGCGCCGTTGGCTCCCCGCCCTGGAACATTTCGGAATTTACGTCTTGAATGTTGTTAACCATCAACTCAATGTGTGAAGTATGATCCCAGCCTCCAGATGCGTTGAAGAGAGAATCATACTGACGTTGATAAGCCTCCAGATCTGTAATTAATCGTTCGGCATAATACCTATCATCCAGCTTCCTGTAAAATATTCTCTTCGTTAACAATTGCCTGGTAGTATCCCGATTATTAATCTCTAGTTTTTCCTCGCTAAGCTCAATTCTGTGAAAAGCAAAAGAACGAGCATCTATGAACATTCGGCCATCAAATGAAAGACGTTTAGCCGCAGAGCCCTCTTCTTTTCTTGTGAAGCCCACCTCATAAACTGTCTCCCCATCCAGTTCCGTAGTATCTGAGAGGAAGAACTCTATGTTGTTGAATTCAGACCTTAAATAATTATTGTATGTGTATGATGTTAAATCATTTATAATCAAATAATTAAGAGAAACTGGCGGGTGAGTCAATTTTGTAGATTCAGTAAAATCAAAGCTCCTTCGAAGCTGATTAACCCTAAACGCCAGTCTTTCCTCCGGAATTTTGTGGTATTCGCCATAGCCTTTTTTGTCAAAGACATCAATTGCGGCCTCCACCAACCTAACGTACTGAGAATCCTCAGTACAATAATGCCTGTAAAAGGTGTTTAGCAGGTTGGGGTTTCGAATGTAATTGGCAGGCACCCGACGAAGAGCTTTTGCTACCAATCTGGCTGCCTGACGGTGGTCTTTCTTAGCGTACCTCCTCGCTCCAATTATTACGTTCTCAAGCTGCGTGGAAGAAGGCAACAGGGTTATGGTAAGTTTTTGACTGGGATTTATCTCATCGGTGGAAATAGATCGGGATTGATAGCCAATGGAGGATATTTTCAACTCAAACCCCTTGCCGTATTTCACATTCAGCTTTAGCTCAAACTCACCAGTGAGGTTGGTGGAAGTTCCATAGGCAAAACCCAGTAAGGCAATATGAGCATAGGGAATTGGTTGGCCCTGAGGGGTTACCAATTGGCCATGAATTGTAAAAGTCTTAGATTCTTGAGTAAATCCAGGTACTGCGGAAGACAACAGCAGTAACACGGCAATCACACCTCTCACACCATCTGCATTTATATCCTAGACACCTATAAATCTCGATAAGTTGGGAAGCTACTGTGCATACCAATCGCGAAGCCTAACCTCAACATCTTTACTTTCAGCCTCAACCAACTGCTTGAATTTATTGGTATCGCTAAAACTTCCCCCACCGCCCCTATAGTGAAATGGATAAACCACACGAGGCTTAAAATCCAACACCGCACTTGCCGCCTGAGTTACGTCCATTGTGTATGGCAAATTCATACAAACAAATGCGATATCAATATCTCGCAGTGCACGCATCTCAGGAATGTCTTCGGTATCGCCAGAGATATAGATTCTGGTACCATCCACTGTGATGATGTACCCATTACCCCTACCCTTTGGATGACGTGAATCGGCAGTTTCGGGAAGGTTATACATCGGAATTGCCTCCACCAAAATTCCTTTAACTTCCATTTCCTCTCCATTGGCAATTACGATTGCATTCGTTTTTAAGCCATCGGAAAGTCTATCATAAACTGCCTTCGGAACTATAAGTTTAGAATTATCAAGATCCAATGCCGCTAAGGTCTTGGCATTATGGTGGTCGCCATGTATATCTGTAATAAATACGAGATCTGGCGTTGGAATTCCTTCGAACGCCTCCGCCCCCCCATAGGGATCTACGTATATCACCATGTCATTCCAGGCTATTGCCAAAGTACCATGCAGAATCGGATGGATTGTTAACTCTGATTTAGCGGTTTTGCGAATGTCACCAGTCAGAGATTGAGCCAGTACCTGTCCGCTAAAACAGGTAACTAGTAGTATCCAAATATTTATTTTTTTCATTTCAGGGTCCGAAACACTCCATTTAACGGAGTTTGCCGATTGTCATATTAAGAAATCCTTGTATGAAGTAATTTCGTAATAATTGATAATTTCAAAAAACCATTTGCGGAACAAATTAAGATGCCATGCATAATTGTGCTCATGTATTATCCCTGGCTTTAGTGCTCACAGTATTTTCTTCTGAAATTAAAGCCCAATCCTCAGGTACTGAAGAAGTAATCTTGGTCACCATCCAAGCGGCTCCCGAAAGCGAGCGTGAAGGAGCCACTGTACTGGGCTACGACGCCGATGGTAAGATCGTTACTCTTCGAAAGGGCACTAATTCTACGATTTGTCTTGCCAGTGACCCGAGTAAGAAACAGTTCAGTGCCGCTTGCTATCATAAGGATCTTGAGCCATTTATGGCCCGTGGCAGGCAGCTAAAAGCCGAAGGCAAGGGATTTCAAGAGGTTTTTGATATTAGAGAAGCGGAAGCAAAAGCAGGCACGTTAAAAATGCCAGATCAACCAACCACATTGCATATCCTCTATGGTGGCGAAGGTAAGTACGACCCCGATACCAAGACGGTAGTTGGAGCAAACATTCGCTATGTAGTATATATTCCCTTTGCCACTGCTGAATCTACTGGGCTACCTACCAGGCCTATTGTGGCCGGCGGCCCCTGGATTATGGACCCAGGCACACACCGGGCCCATATTATGATCACTCCACCAAAATCAAACTAAGCGGGTACTTGCTCAACGGCAAATATCTCGATTGGCTCTTTCTTACCTTTCAGCATTTCCTGACCCATTTTCGAGATGCGAAACCCAGGAAGATCCTTTAGAATAGTAAAAAGCGCACCTGATATCAGTAGCTTCTGGCCAAAGTCATTGCATTTAGATTGGATTCTGGCAGCGGTATTTATGGTATCACCATGATGAGCTATTTCCCTTTTTATTTCTCCCACTTCAGCTGTGGTGACTAACCCGGAATTAATACCGGCTTTAAACTGTGGTTCCACACCATATTCAGCTAAATAATAATCCCTCCTTTCCTCGAGAGCCCGGCTAAATCTCCAGTAGGCTTTCACTGATTTTATGATGTTCTCATCAGTAGTACCATGCCAGCTCAGCACGGCTTCATCTCCTACATATTGATACACCTGCGCTCCAAACTCCTCAACGACAGCTAGATCATAAAAGCAATCTTGTAGCAAGGCGCTGTACCGTATATGGCCAATATCTTCTGCGATGGCTGTTGAAGACTTTAAATCAAGAAACATGAAGATCCTTTCCTCAATCCTTGGCTTATAAAACTTACCCGTTAGCAACTTTGCCAGATTGCCAGGACCTAGCAACAGATTGATCTGCCTTACGGTTGCTACCACGAAGTTTACCAGAATGGAATAAACGTATAACACATGTACCGTGGGGTTATCGATAAAAGCTTTAAAGCTTACTCCTTCCAGCGCCAGGAATTTTAGAAAATACTGGTAGATCACAAAAAAGATTATTGTAATTACAATTGTGTGCAGCACTAGTACCAATAGCAGTAATCTTCGTAGGGGAATACGTTTGATAAGGTAATTATCAAGCAGCGTATCAACCGTCCCGAAGAGAACACCCGCTATACCAACAAATATGGAAGTGATTACAATTCGATCGGGAATGGTAAGGTTCGAGGCCATTTCGGGCGGGGGTGCGCCATACTCCCTAAGTAAAGTCCATAGCATCATGGCAAATAGCCAAGAGGCCATGTAAGCCAGTACCGTTTGCAAATAGGATCGGGTTTTAATGCTTAAAGCCATACGCAATACAGGCAATTTCAATCATCAATCTAAGAATATTTGGAGTTAGTCACAGCCAGGCTCACCCAATAAATCCAAACCTGGGTCGCTAGTAATGTATATTCCTAATTTTTATGGATTGCCAAAGCTGGGAGCAGTTTCGGCCTTGGCAACCAACAATGCATAAAACACCGCTTTGATATGTAAGGGAGCCTATTTGGGCCGAAGCAACTATTATTGAACTGTACAAATCTTCAATAGTATAAGAAGCAATATGTTTCAATATTCGTTGTAATAATTTTATATATTTTAAGATTTATTTAATATAAAAAGAAGTAGAGATGTTTTAGCTTTGCCACAATATTCCAGATATGCTTCACAATAAACTCGCATTAAAGTACGACCCTTCCACATTTCGACGAAGAATTGGTGAAAAGGAGGTAATTATTCATTGCCATCATTACAACGCAAGGCTACAGGGAACAATAGAAAGCGCGGGCCAAATAGATGGTCAGCACATTATTCGATCCTCAGCCGAATCGGTGTTCTCGGAGTATTTAGCAGGCTTATTAGACAAAGAATACAGTAATGAAGAGAAATGGCAAGCCGCGGAAATGCTATACTCACATCTGGGTTTTGGTAAACTGGATATGAGCAACATTGAATCCGGAGTAGTCACAGCATCCACATCTCATTTTGTTGAAGGCTGGAAAGCTGGATTCCAGGAACGTGAAGAGCCCGTATGTACTTTTACAGAAGGCTACATACAAGGGGCTATGCTTACCATCGAGGGCAAAACGGTAAACGTCCGGGAAACTGATTGTATGATTACCGGCTCCTCTCAATGTCGGTTCGAGATTACTGAAGGCCGTAGTACTCCGTCTATACAAAATCCAAAAATGCAGTCGTCATTTCTGGCTAAAACCAGTGCCGAATTTGAGAGGTCACCAAATATTGATGAGCAGCAAATTATTGATGCGTTGGTTGCTATGCCAATCTATGGAAATGAAGAAGGTCTTATCCCGGCTTTTAATGTGTACCTGGGCAACATGCCAGCCGACTTTTACAACTTAGTCTCAATCATGTTCATAGAAGAAATGGCCAAAATCAATATGGAGATTGCAGCCAAGAAGCTTCTCACCTACTGTGGCGAAATTTGTGGTTTGCATACTTTCCGAGGAATTATGAACTCAGCAGAATGGGACGGCCTCATTGCCCCCATGGTAAGGGAACCCAGAGATAATCTCTTTGGTATAATTACCGTAAGTAACGGATTAGGTTGGGGGAATTGGCACGTAAAAGATCATCAGGAGGCTACATCGTTGACCCTGGAATCACTTAATGGTTATGAGGCCCTGGGGTTTAGGGATTATAGAGGCTCCTCTGATGCCTCAAAATGCTACATGCTCACTGGAGTATCTTCCGGAATAATGGAGTTACTCTATACCGAAGGCACCATTGAAGATCGTTTTGGCACTTTTCACGCCAAGGAAACGTCTTGCATAACCAATGGTGCAGAGTCGTGTATATTCCAAGTTACCAAGGTATGATGCAACCTACCCGCAGGGAAAAAATTCCCAATTGCCTGGCTGCAGGAGCATACCGATACCATATACCGATGCCAGATACTGCGACGATCTGGGAAAAACTACAGCAAACTTATGGCAATATTCGCGTCAATAATTTCTTCAAAATAATGGAAATAGACACCCAAAGATTCAACATAAAAGCAACGTCTTGGGGTCGTACGCCTATCACAATAATGTTCAAAACCCCCTGTACCAAAAGAGAGCTAGCTAAACTCCATACTATTTTAAACTACTGATTACAATGGCAGAGCAAAAAGGTACAGGTGTTTTCGATTCCCTTCCAATTGGCGCACTATATCTCGACTTAAAACTAGAAATAACTTGGGCTAGCAAGAGATTTTCGCATCTTTTTAATTGTGAGAGCGATGAGCTAATTGGCGACAATTTCGAAGCCCTTATCAGCCCAAAAGACAGTAAGGGAGAATCCCGCTTCTACTCCAAACTGGTCCAATACCAAAGCGGCATACTAGACACTCAACTAAGCTTGAGAATTGCTGGTAAAGATTATTTCACCCGAATCCGAATGTCGAAAGAGGAAGAGCGGTGGACAGTATACGTAGAGGACATACTTACCGAACCAAACCTAACCTTCCAGCTACTCTGGGAGGAGGAGAAATTCTCCAACATTGTAAAGTTCTCCGGGGAAGGCATTGCGATTCTGGACGAAAGCAATAGAATACTGGAATTCAACAGGAAGTTTTTCGACTTCATGAATTTCAAGTCAGAACATAACATCGCCCTCAGCGAAGCTGCGTTGAGTGGCAAAAACATATTTGAATTGTTGGGTGATAGCTTCCACGGACTCATCGATACATTAGAAGATTCAAAAGGCAGCACAGACTCCCGTTATACCGAGATCTACACCTACGGTGACTACATTTTCCAGGTACAGTCTAACCCAACCATATTGCCCATAAAAGGGTTTACTGGAAATTGCCTGGTATTTAAGGACATAACCGCCCAAAAGAAATTAGAGGTATTAACCCAAGAATTAAATCAGAGTAACGAGATTCTCGACCAGCTAAATCAAGAGAAAAACTACTTAATGAATGTGGTTGCCCATGATCTAAAAAGCCCTCTCAATCAAATTGCCGGGTTAATGAATCTCATTAAGTTAGAGGAGGATCGATTATCTGAGCAACAAATGGATTGTTGCGAAAAGATTCTCGATTCATCGACCAGGCTAAGCTCTTTAATCAACACTATACTTGATCAGGAATCAATAGATAATCAGAAGCTCAACCTCACGCCAGAACAACTTCATGTTGATGAGGTACTAAAGCAGCTCGTTGACAATTTTCAAACCTTGGCTAACGAGAAAGATATAGACTTGGGCTTTGAGATACACAACGCACCACTTACTACTACTCTTGATCGCAATTTTACGATCCAGGTATTTGAAAACCTCATCAGCAATGCAATCAAGTTCTCACCACCCGAAAAAAGTGTACAAATTACAGCTCGCTTGGAAAACGAAGACATAGTTACTGAAATTAAGGATAACGGCCCTGGGCTGACGGAAGACGATAAAAACAAGCTCTTCAAGAAATTTAGCAAGCTAAGTGCCAAGCCAACCGGTAAAGAAACTTCCAGCGGATTGGGACTCTCAATTGTAAAAAAATATGTTGATGCCATGAATGGCAAAGTTTGGTGCGAGAGCAAATCAGGTTTTGGCGCCAAATTTGTGGTTAGTTTTCCCAAGTCGTAACGACTAGCAGTGGTGCTCCAGACCCAAGGATTGAGGAGCTATTCCATTGCAAGTTTATCCACAGGCCTGAGTGATCAGAGCTGAAACGAAGAGAAGACATATGTTTATAGATGCATTTTTTTTGGTTGGCCTATTTTACCTCTCCATTCCCGCTGTTACCGCATACTGCGCAGTGTCCTATGGCAAACCAGGTTGGTTATGGTTCCTTTTAGGAATGTTCTTGCCGGTTATTGCGCACCTTACCCTCTACTTGCTTGTAGTCTTAGAGGAGAAGAAAGTCAGAAATTCAAATGGCATGCGCGAAGACGAAGAGCGCTATATGGGTGAGCTAATTCAGAACGTAATGACAGATATCAACCGCAAAAAGCAAGGCCTGCGCCGTTAGTCTTTTTGCTTCAGATCTCTCTTTGATACTGACTTACCGGTTTTCAGGTTAATGATCTTCGTATAGTCGTCAAGTGTTTGGCCCTCGGCCATGGTACCCGGAAAATTAACCACCTCTAACTGAAAACCACTATACCAGCCGACTTTTCCGTTATCTATGCTGTTCTCCAAAACCACTTCTGCCTTGCTCAGGTCATAGGCAAAATAATCAATGTGATTTTGAGGGCTTGTTGCCGTCCCCTTTACTTCCTTCATACATAATACATAACTGTCATCAGGACTTTTGGTAAATGTGGCATCGTCGCCGAATTTCTCCTTGGCTATATTCAAATAGTTATCGTCGGTTGATTTGACCTTAGACGTTGTGGAGCATCCAGCAATAATCAGTAGCAGTGTAGCAGTTAACAGTGTAAAGTACAGAGACCTCATGTTTAGCATTGATTAATGAAACAAAAATAGAATTATGGTTAGCTAGTTCCTAATTACTCTTCTTACCACCCTGCTATCTCCCAAACCAAGTTCGAGTAAATAGACTCCTCGTGGTAATGCGGAAGTATTTATCTCGTGTTTCAGTACAGGAGAATTTAGTTCTACCCTTTCATTAAAAAGTCGCTTTCCTTGTGCATCGTTGAGGCTAATATCCACCCATCTCACCTTGATTCCAGTCGCATCTATCTGAATATAATCGCCAGCGGGATTTGGAAATACAGATAAATTGTCTTCCAGCTCCCGATCCAAACTTACCACCACAACGCTAAAGGCCGGGGACGTACCCACGCATGTACCAACGGTAATTTCCACAGTGTAATCTCCTAAGAGGCTGGGGCTATGCATCTGCGAAGTTGCACCACTGATTGCTGTTCCTTCAAAAAACCACTGATAAGAGTCAGCAGTAACCGATGCAACAAGGTTATTATCAACGTCTTGCGAGATGGTTACATCTGGTGGATCGACGGTTATAAAATCTATCTTTTCTTCGAATAACGAACCGTTAATGGTCAGTTTCACTGTTTTTGTTCCGCTGGCGCCATAACTAACTGTGTGAGGGCCAGCACCGGTAGCTGTTGCCGGGGTGGCATCTGCACCAAAGTCCCAGTCATAGCTGGTAATTGTTCCGGAAGATGCGTCTGTAAAAACTACGTCATCACTAATACAGGCTACCTGCTTATCTACGGTAAATGCTGGTGTTGTAGGACCAACCACACTAACATCGTCTATTGCCATTCCCACATCCTGCGTTCCGGGATCACTTCTAAAGACAAACCTAAATGCAACATTCTGATTACCCGCCAGGAAAGTAAGATCAGCCATCTTTACATCATAGGCTCCACTGGTGTTCCCCGAGAAGAATCGCTCGCCAGGAGCAAAAACTGCATTATCAATTGCTGCATTCACATCATACCAATCTGATGAAACTAAATCTTCCAATCTTGTCCAGGAATCACCCCGATCCAAAGAATACTCCACAATAAACCCATCATAAGTGTCTTCAAAAGAGTATTTGGCTGAGAATTCAAGACTATAAGTACCCGCGTTGGTAAAATCAAAATTGGGGGTGTATAAGAATGCCTCAGAATTGTTGTCATAGTTTGCTGCTGCCAACCCTGTAATCCACGCACTCGATCCACTACTTGTCCCGTCTTTCCCGCTTACTGCGGAATTGCCCAATTCAAATCCAGTTCCTGAAGCATTGTAAGCAGCAAAGTCAGATTGATTGCTTTCAAAATTTCCTCCGTTGGCGGCCAGATATGATACGGCTCGATCAGGCAAAACGGTAATCAAATCAGTTTTTGTCTCTGTATCTGCTCCACTATTTATCGACAAACTAACAGAGTAGGTACCAGCAGTGGTATAGTTATGGCTTGGGTTTCTTTCTCCTGAATTGGTACCATCTCCAAAATCCCAACTAAAAGAATTGCCAGTACCAGTGGATTGGTCGGTGAATTGCACTGGTGCATTTAGATAGGCTACCGAAGATGCCACTTTGAAATCAGCATTTGCTGTTGCCACAAATACATCAGAAGTAAATAGTCCTCGACCATGTGTTGCAACAACCACCATCCCGTCTGAGTCTCTATATTGCAGCATATCGCAACGCACATTGGCAAGGTCAGTTGAGGTTGGGTCCCAATCGGGCGAACTCACTGATAAGTCATCAGTAGACCAAACCCCAAGTTCAGTTGCCAATAGAACTTCATCAAGGTCACCGGGGTTGTATAGTGCCCACCGCACCGGCATATCCGGTAGGTTCCCCTCTTTATCATTCCAGGTTGTTCCGCCATCAGTTGTCTCCCAAACTGAGGTAAGACCGAAGTTAGAAAATGTGATTAGTAGCTGATCGTCATCCGCTCCTACTTGTATTGATGAAACCGTGCCAGCATCTGGCAAGCTTCCGCTAATATCAGTAACAGTGGGTGTACCGTCTGCATTTTCTATCTTAAAAATTGGCCCATCATTGGTCTCTTCACTGGTTCCAACAAAGATTAGGTTGTCGGTATACGGCGAAGTCGCCAGCGCTGAGATTTGTTCTCCCCCAAGCGAAACAGAAACCTGCTCGTCGTCGGGGGTAGTGGTAAGGTCGAAATATCTAACATACTGATCAGCATTGCCGGCTGCATAGAGAATTTGTTCATCACTGTCATACACCGCTGGATTTATAAACCGGCCGGTACTTTGATCATCACTAATATTTGTAAAGGATGAACCGCCGTTAGTTGAAAGTCTGTAAGAATTTCCAATGAAACTAGAAATCTGGATTTGGGAATCGCTCTGGTCGATAAAGCAGAAGGCTCCATCACCACCAGTTACTTCGGTGGTAGAATTAATACCAGGATCTGTAAATTGATGCGTACCATTATCTTGAGTACCACCCAAGTAATAGTTTGATCCGGCTTGATTTTCGGCCGCTACCGAATAGAATTGCGTAACGTTGTAACCCTTATTTCGTGCATAGAAGTTTGGGGTAAAGCTGTCAAGGCCTGATGCCAGAAAAACTCCGCCATCATTACCAATAATGGCCTCATTTGGGAAATTCGGTCTGAATATAATGTTATGCTGGTCTGCATGAACGAAGGGCTCGCAGAAACCAGTCCAGTAAGAAACCGGCTTACCATCATCACTTTCTCCCCAATTAGTACCACCATCTGCTGACCGATGCAAACTAATACCACCGGCAATAAGTACATCCTCATCTTCTGGATGCACAGCAAGTATCAAGTTGTACCAGGCTTGCCCTCTGGCAAAGTCATCAGTAGCAACATCGCAACTTTGCTGCAGGCTATTTGGTATCGTTAGGTCAGACCAGGTAGCGCCAGCGTCTCCTGATCGTGAGAACCATTCTATATCATTGCCATTGCTGGCAACAACATAAACCACATCTGAGTTAGAAGGAGCTGTGGCAATCTCCATTCTTTCGCCATTGGCCGGAATTGTGGTTATTTCAGTCCATGTGTCACCATCGTTAGTTGATTTATGTAATTCTCCATCGTTAAAAATTCCGAGGCTGGCATAAACGTCTCCATTGTCGGCAATCTCAATGTCTGCCCCCCTGCCCTGCAATTCCTGGTCCCACGATGTTCCACCATTGGTCGATCTGAAAATACCACCAGCAGAAGATGGTGCATTAGATGCCCTCACTGCTGCCAGAACTGTTCCCTGGTTAGTTACGACAATTTTTTGAACATAGCTATAAACGTTATTGTCAGTGCTGGCAAGTTGTGTCCAGGTCGCTCCGCCATCAGTAGATTTCCATATCCCCGCTCCTCTGACAGCATCAAAATTGAACCATCCTTCTCCGGTGCCCGCATAAAATGTTTGGTGGTCAGTGGGATCGTAGGCTAGAGTGGTGATGGCCAGGTTGGCCATAAAGTCATCAACATTATGCCACTGTGATTGTGGGTTGGTAATATCGTTATTGTACCACAAGCCCCCGGAAACGCCTCCAGCCCAAACTTTGCGACTTGAAGCGTCATTCGGGTCGAATATTAATGCCCTTGTCCGACCGCCAACATTGTCCGGACCTCTTTCTGTCCAATTCACTCCGGCAATAGCTGTCTGAAGTCCGTGCCGATCGCTAAATTTCGTCTTTGCCTGCTCAAAAGCATCAAGTAATCTCTCCGTTGGAGGATACCCAAGTTTGGGATCCGCTGTCATCTCAAAGTTCTGCAACATCGCCAAGTCGGGTCGATCATACTTATTTACTGCCTTGCCCTGCTTAAGATTTTGGTACCAGGCGATCATATCTTCACCTGGCTTTTCATTCATTGCCAGTGGTCTCTGCTTCTTATGATGGGAGAAATCACCGAAAAGTATTAGAAGAAAGAAGGGTAAGATATTGAGATTAGAAAGTACCGACTTGCGGTCTAGTTTCGTTTTCATGGTTGAGGGACAATAGTTAGATCAGGGTTTGGCGAAGGGGACAATTTAAATAATAATCCTATACAAGGCTACATGTAACCACCCGTTAATACGAATTAGTAGCAAAAGGTAATGCTTACAGACCTCGCTACAGGTTTGAAAAGAAGTAGTAAGCTATAAACCCGGATACAATTAGTTTGGCAACGGTTCCAAAGACAAAGCCAATGAAAGACCCCAGCGCAGATTTCACAGCTTGTTCAGTTGTCTTGCCTCCTGTCATCTCGCCGACTAAGGCGCCAAGAATTGGCCCAATAATTAATCCCAAAGGTGGAAAGAAGATTATTCCGATCACTAAACCTAAAACACTTCCCCACACTCCCCTCCGGGAACCTCCTAACTTTTTGGTGCCATAGGCCGGAACGACGTAATCAAGGGCAGTAACCAAAGCTGCTATTAAGCCCCATAAGAGAATAAACTGCCAAGAAAATCTTGGTACTTCAGTAAGTTGAAGAAATATGAGGGCGACGAAGCTTAGTGGTGGCCCGGGGATGATTGGTAGAACACAACCTACAAATCCAATCAGGATAAAAATTATACCTAAACCAATCCAGAGCCAGTCCATTTTCCTATTAGATGGAAAGTTAAGCCTTGCTGTTACAACCAGAAAGTTTTGGTCTGAGCAATTTCTGTGATCAACAAGGAATTAAGTTTCATCTCAGTAACTTGGATTTATGAATCTTACTGAAGAGATACTAGCCGGCCGATCGAAGGGCCAGGTAGAGATGATCAGGGATTTCATCGGAAAAAGTTCTGATAGATTCGGTGTACTGATGGAGTTTGTTCTCCAAGGCCCGACAGAAACTCGCGAATATGCCGCCTGGATTATGAACCATTGCGCCGATAGGTTTCCAGCACTGCTTAAACCCTATATAGGTGAGATGGTTGTAGAACTGGGTAGGAAGGAGTGCACAACGGCACTCAAAAGAAATTTTTTGCGGGCCCTGTCCAGTCAAGCCATTCCCGATGGTAACCTGGGGCCATTAGTCGATGTTAGTTTTAAATGTTTACAATCACCTAAGCAACCCGTTGCGGTAAAGGTTCATGCCATGACAGTACTTTACAGGGCTACCGTGGCTATCCCTGAAATTAGACACGAGTTGGCCATCATAATTGAAGACCAGATGCCTTATGGCTCAGCCGGCTTTAGATCAAGAGGAAGTAAGATTTTGGCTGCTCTTCAAACGCGTTAGGAAGATAATTCTTCATATAGTACCATTTTTATAAATAATGGGGTCTCATTCCGACATATATTTCCATACTGTATTTAAATAATGCAACAAATAATTACTAATTTAGGGTCACATTCTATGTAATGTTAGTATATAGAATTGAATCTTATTATTACTGTTTGCCTCCTATTAAGGCAGCCAACTAACTAAACCCTTTGCCATGGTCAGAAGATTACTGGTTGTTACCTTGTTAGCACTCCTTCCTTTTTTAATGTATGATGCTTATGCTGCCGAAGTTGGCCTTATCCAGCGAGGGACGGTATCAATTACAAATACTAGTGTCAGTGTGACGATAGACCCGGTATGTACCGCTCAATCTGTGCTCTTCTTTTCAGTAACCACTGATGACGCGGATCCTGGGGACGTGGCTGTTGGGGGTGAGTTGGTAGATGAAACAACGATTACCTTTCACCGGAATAACGGTGCCGGTGCCACGGGACTAATCAGTTGGCAAGTTATTGAATTTGAAAGTGGAGTTAGCGTACAAAGAGGATCTGTTAGCGGGTTTAACGCCGCCGGAACTAATGTAACAATAAGTGCAGTAACCCTGGCCAATTCCTTTGTGTTAGTAAGCGCAATTAGAGAGGGCACAAGTTGGAGTAGTGATGATGGTATCACAGCTAACCTTAGTGCTTCTACCAATATATTTATTGACGTAAATGCCGGGACAGCTGGTACAGCTTACTGGCAGGTTGTTGAGTACAATGATGCCACCGTTCAAAGAGTTACCACTACCCTTAGCTCTGGGAGTGCTAGTACTACCTCCGCGATATCTGCCGTAGATCCTGCTAAAACATTTGTTGTTGGTAGCTCCTACCACGATGCTACTGTAAATGCAGACGACCTGCCAAGAACAGAGCTTACTAACTCAACCACCTTAACCTTTACCAGGGTAGGTACTACCGGAACCCATACTTTCGTTAGCTACGTGGTTGAACTAAACGACGCTAGTACGGTGTCCCGAGGTAATGCCACCTTTGGCAGCGGAGTTACAAATCAAAGCGTGGCGATTACTGGGGATATTGATGCATCAATTGTAAATGGCCCTGGGAGTCAAGGAAGACAAGGTAGCTCTTCCCATTCCTCTGATGATAACCTGGGGCATGTTTGGTTCAGGTATCAAATTACGAGTGCAACAAATCTTGAAGTCGACCGTGCCATAGGTACAAGCTCAACGGCTAACGCACCATGGGAAGTAATTACGTTTGAAGATAACTACAAACATACCACCTACTATTCATTCGCAACTGGTGCTTGGGATGCTAATACTTCATGGTCTTTAACATCAGACGGCTCTAGCGGCGCGGCTCCAGCAGGTGCCTGGCCTCGAAGAGGAGATGATGCTGTTATAAACACGGCTCATACGATTACTGTAGATGCTGTAGATGACAACCTATTTTGTGGAGTAGCTGCGGATGATCTAAACAGGGCCAATGTAGGAACTGGTTTTCCAGGAGGTACTGTTGCTAAGTTTTATCACACAGGGGATTTACTAATAGGCGGCACCCTGGTATTTACAAACGGGATTGGCATTATGCTGGAAGGGTTTACTTACGTTGATGACGGAGGAACTTTGCAGACCAGTGGAGCAGGATCAAATGACGACATCCTTAACCTCGGCTACATGGAGATAGCACCAACGGCAATATTGCTGGTTGGGGACGACCTGCAGATGTCGGGCAATAGCATTACTATTATTGATAACCTCACGATTGCGGTTGATGATATCTATCTTGACAATACCGATGCTACCCTGTGTGGATCTGGGTCAGCAACTATAGCTGATGACGTGCAATTTTTTAATAGCGCTACCGTCGCCCAAATTTGCTCGCAGTTTACCATTACATGTGGCGGTACCTGCGCAACAGGTACTGGAAGCTTTGATTCGGGAAATACTGGTCCGGGTGGAGTAGGATCCACTGATGGGACCGGCACATTGGAGTATTGGATTGATGCAAACAGTGGTGTAACTGGCTCAGCGCCTATTACCGCCTGGACAGAACTTTCTGGTAACGGGGTAACAAACACTGTTAATGGCGACCCGCAATTAGTTACAAGTGTATTAAATGGTCAATCTGTAGGCCGATTTGATGGCGTTGGAGATATTATTCAGACTAACCTCAGCATTAACGAATCAGTTTTTGCAGATCTTACTACACTGGCGGTGTATGCTCCGAATGGAGTAAATGTTGGCGCGGTATGGGGAGAATTAGATGCGGGGTTTGATAGATATTTAGTGGATGCTACCGGCGGTTGTGACTTTGCTATAAGTGACGGCTCTGCATGCCAGAACGATGCTGCTCTCTTTCAAGATGGGATCTTTGTTGTAACCTCAGCTATTTTCGATGAGGACGCCGTAAATGGCACATTTGCATTTGTAAATGGTACGCAAGAGCTAAATTTTACAGCCAATCATGGGCCTAATACTTCAAACAACCTTCAGGTTGCAGCCATAGGAAGTTCTACTAACGTGTTCAGGGGAGATATCGCCGAGGTAATCATGCGAAGCGAAATTGATGCAGCAGAAAGAATAATTATGGAGAATTATCTATCTGCTAAGTATGGATTAGCCATGGGATCGAATGATGTTTATACCATGGACAATGGCGGAAATGGTGACTTTGACTTTGAAGTTGCTGGGGTCGGCCAAGCTGCTGATGGATCCAATCACAGGGATGCTCAAGGAACAGGAATTGTGAGGGTATTCAACCCTAATGATCTGGACAACGGTGAATTTCTAATTTTCGGACACGATAACACGTCGTTGAACGACGCCAATACTATTGATGTGGATGGAGCGGTAATTGAAGCTAGACTTGACCGTGAGTGGCGTCTAAGTGAAAGCGGAGATGTAGGTACGGTTAGTATTTCCTTCGATGTGAGTGGGTTCTCAACTCTTGTTGGTTCCGATTTAAGACTTCTGATTGACCGAAATGACAATGGCTTTATGGATAACGATGTTACTCCTATAGCCGGGTCTTTTGTTGGTGGTGTTGTGACCTTTTCTAGTGTTAATTTTAGCGATGCCGATCGATTTACTTTAGGAACAGCAGATGCCACAAACTCTCCTCTACCAATTGAACTTTCTGCCTTTAGAGCAGTTCCAGTTGAAGCTGGTGTTTCCGTGCAATGGAGTACCGCGTCTGAAACCAATAATGATTACTTCACAGTTGAGCGTTCAGCTGATCTGAAGTTCTGGAGTGAGGTAGCTGAAGTTGAGGGCGCTGGGTTCAGCAATGAAACGGTACAATACGAGATTATTGATGATGGTGAACTGTCTGGTGTAGTCTATTACCGACTCAAGCAAACTGACTACGACGGGACATACGAATACTCCCATACCGTTAGTGTTTTTGTAGGTGATGGGGAGGAAATTCGGGCCTACCCCAATCCTTCCGATGGAACATTTACCGTTACAAATGCAGCCAAATACCAAGTGCAGAATGTAAGGGTGATGAATATACTCGGTCAGAGGCAGTTGGTCAACATCTCTAAGTCTGGGACTAATATTCTTATTGATGGCACCCTACTAAAAGATGGAGTGTACCTACTGGAGCTTCGCAATGGGTTCGACCGCAGAACTGTTAGGCTACTAAAGCACTAAGGATACCTTAGCAACGTTTCATTCTGACCTTAGGCTCTCAGAGGGGCTTACCCTGGCCGCACGTAAAGCCTGGCTACAGATAGTTAAGGTACCAATTGCAAGCATTATTCCTACTCCAATTAAGAACTCCATAGGTCCGAGCGGAGCTTTGTAAGCCATCTCAGGAAGCACCAACTGCTGAAAGATTAGGATTGTAACCACCACGGCTATTACCGCAGCAATTGCCAACAGCTTTAAAAAGCCCATGGAAAGTAGAGAAACAAGATTAGATACATCGGCTCCCATAACTTTCCGGATGCCCACCTCTTTGATTTTAGTTTCTGCGCTGTAAACCGCCATTCCCAGCAAGCCCATACTGGCAATCGATATAGCGAGTACGGCTGCGAACCCAATTACCTTAATAGCTTTAGTGTAACTAGAATATGCTTCGTCAATTTGATTGTCGTAAAATTCCGCTTCAAAATCATGTACCTTCCCATCAATTCCTTCCCAAGTCTTCTCAAAAGCGGCCATGGTTGAGGCCATATCACTGCTTCTAACTTTAAGGTTTGCCTGCCGAAATGCATCTGGATAGTAGTGCAGGTAAAACCCCTCAAGTGGTTGATTAAGTTTGGCGTAATGAAAGTCCTTCACAACGCCCACTATTTTCATTTCAGTTCCCCTGCTAGTAGTTATAATTTTTTCCAGGCTTTCAAGTGGTGACCCAATATTCAATTGTTTTAGCAATTTCTCGTTTACTATAATTAGGTGTTCTGACTCCCCTGGCTCTCGCTCTGGAAATGTTCGGCCAGCAATCAATTGTAGCCCATGGTTTGGTATGAAGTTGCCTGAGGCAAATAGCCTATCGCTAAGAACTGAATCAGCCCCAAACTTAACCCAGATATTATTTCTTGTGCCCAAACCCACGATATGTGAAGACATGGAAATACTTTCCAACTCAGGGAATTTAGAGTACTCGTTTATAAAGGTTTGGTAGTTATTTCCTTGTAAAGGCACATTTAATATATGCTGGCGGTCAAACCCCAGATCGTAGTTAATGGCAAATCTAAATTGCTTGTTAGCTACCGTTGCCACGATTATGAATATTAGGGAAATGGTAAACTGCAAGACAATCAATGCCTTGCGGATGCCTATTCCAGAGAATATTTTGATTTTAGTCTCGTCACGCAGAATTGAAGCTGGCTTAGTAGCAGAAAGGTAAATAGCCGGTAAAATGCCAGCTAATATGCCAACGAATAATGCAAATGCCACGAAACTCGCAACAACCAGTAGGTTAAGCTCGAAGGCAAGAAACTGTGTTAGGTCTCTGGTAATCTCCAGGAATTGTCCCTGTATTGCTTTCATAATAATGAATGCAAGCAACAGGGCTCCCAACGAAGTAATTACAGATTCAAATAGAAATTGGATTACTATCTGATGGCGCTTCCCTCCCATAACCTTGCGGACGCCAATTTCTTTTAGCCTTCTCAGTGCCTTCGCAATAGAGAGGTTAGTATAATTGAAACACGCCGAAAGGATAACCACCGCGGCTAGTATAGAGAATGCAACAATTACACTCGATTCAAATGTTGGCCCAATTTGATTGCTGAGATCAAGGCCGGGAGTAATCTCTGCAAGCGACTGCAGGCTAAAGAAGACGCGTAGATTCTCGTCCTCATCGTATCGACTACTCTGGCTGAGTAAGAAATTTTCAATATCCCCCAAATCCATGTCTTCATTTAGCAATAAGTAGTTGTAATTGGAGGTGTAGTCAAACCAATTGGTGGTAGTCTTATGTAATTTATCCTGAGCCTCCAAAATGGGCAAAGTGCTAAATGAAGCTAGCATCTCGAACTGCATGTGCGAGTTCCTGGGTATGTCTTCTAAAATACCGGTAATGGAAAACTCTCCATATGGGCCCACAGTCACGTTCTGGCCAACAGCCTCACCGTCGCCAAAAAGTTTCTTCGCTGCCTTGCTGGCAAGTATCAAAGAGAAGGGCTTTTTTAGAGCGGTCTCGGGATTTCCCTGTTGGAGCTTAAAGGAAAAAACACTGAGAAAGTTTTCATCAGCATAATGGCCTTCCATTGGAAGTTTCCTCTCGTCAGTTGCCACGTCGAAATTGAAATATCGCCTAAGTTTAACCACCCGCTCAATACCGCTGAAATTCTCAAGCCCCTCGGCAAGGGGTGTGGGGCTAGTTGCCAGGTAAGACGCACCAAAGTCCATGTAATGACTTTCCGTAATTACCCTATAAATCCTATCTCCCCTCGTATGGAAATTGTCAAAGGAGGTTTGGTCAATAATGATATTGATTACCAGCAGCCCGACAGACATACTGATCGCAAGCCCAATGATGTTAATCACTGAAAATAGTCGGCTGCGGAGAAGGTTCCTAATTGCGGTTTTTGAGTAACTCTTAAACATGTAGTTTGTTGTTATTTGCGTTCTAATTTTGGGTTTCTTGACCACCGAAGGTCTCATCATTTTTACTACCTCTTTGTTATATATGCTTCTGGCTTTGTTTGCACCAAACCTCTCCCTGTTCAATCTGTAAGACTCCTGTAAGTCGCCTTCTAATTCTTCATAGATATCAGGCTTACAGATCCACCGAAAGAGCTTACCGAAAAATGTCCTCTCCGTCATTACTTGATATTTTGCCAACTGACCTGGGGCACGTCACTCCATAAACCTTCCCTCAGTCTTTTGGCTTCTTCCAGGGCCTGCTTTCCACCGATTGTTAGTTTGTAATACTTCTTTCTCCTGCCTCCCCGCTCTTTTGTGGCACCACCAAACTCTGATTGAATGAAATTCTTCTTTTCTAGCCTCGCTAATGCCGCATGCAATGCACCCCTACTCAATGCCCGCCCCATGCGTACACCAATTTCCTCCTGAATCGAAACTCCGTAAGCATTTTCACCCAATACCAACACTGTTAAAAGCACTATCTCCTGAAACTCTCCTAAATGTGTTCCCTTCATTCTATTATTTAATTCTTATTTGAATACGAAATATAACTTAATTTGTTTCTACTATGAAGACATAATAGAATTTTGAACTTCCAGTGTGGAAGTATCACGATTTACAAGAAATGATTTGGGAAGTCTAAAAAAGAAGGATACCTGCCCCTGGTCTCCTCCGCAAGCCTATGGCAATCCTTAAGAAGAGGGAGACGCAGGGTAAGGTATCAGAAAGCAGCCAAAGAAGGTCTTTAAGTCTTTAGCCCTGGGCTAGTTTAGTATATTAACTCGTTCCGACTAACACTACAAGAACCAGAAGTATCACAATAAGTATTACTGCTTTTACGTCCTTCATGATGCCTTCTGATCTGTCGTAGTATCTCATATTTTACTGTAGTTTAAGTTAGAAAGAAAGCCGGCCGGAGCTCAACCTCTCCGGCCAGCTGGTTGGTTAATTGACCTTCACTACAAGGTATTTTGAATAGTTCCAGAATATATCCGGATCTTTAATAATTAAACTCGTTATTAGCTTAGCATCCTTTTCTATCTCATAGGAGCCCTGCGGATGTGGACTTACCAACTCCGCCTTGCGAGCCATCAATGGGATAGTTGTAGTTTGCCTGATATCAATTTGATAGAAATTTTCGGCCGAAAGCTGTTCGTTTAACTTCTCAACTGCTCCTATACCCAGAATTCCACCTTTTTTGGTAATAATTTGCTTTGACGAAAGTTCTTTGCTGGTTCCTAGAGCGTAGTATGCAGTATTCTGATCTTTGAGATCCTGAAGCTGCTCAGCCTGTATCTCCAGCTTGGCCAACTTAATGTTGTTCGCTAACTCCAACGTATCTACTCTTAAATTAAGTTGCTGCAAACTTTCAGCTAAAACGGCATTCCTCGATCCAAGCTCTTCCAATTGTGTGTTTAGTTTCGCAATGGATTCCTCCTTTGCAATTAACTTGGCATTGAGCCGATCTACTAACTTGTTAAGTTCTCGTATGCGGGAGTTTCTATTGCTCAGAGATTTTTGCAGTTTCGCCAGCTTTGCCCGATTCTCATCCATCAAGGCGTTAATCATCTGCAGATCTTCCACTACCGATACCTCAAAGTCTTTCCCGAATTCCACTTCATTGTCTGAAGTGCTGGCATGTATCCAATTCTCCTTCTCTTTAATAACGGCGAGGTTATCTTCAATATCCCCAATCACTCCTAAATAATTGGTTATAGAAGAATCCATCTCCTGCAATTCCTGCTGCAGCTGCTGATTTTGGGCTTCCAACTCCGCAACTTTCTCCTGGTTAAAGCAACCAGATAGCGCCATCGTCATTCCAATAAGTAATGCAGCTAAGCTTCCCTTTCTCACAGTTCTTATGTCTTTTTCAAACATGCCAAACTATTGGCAAAGCCTATTCCATTTTATTAACTTATTGATAATGAGCTACTTAATTCTAGATGGGTGCGCCAATAATTGTCATAATGACAATTTCATTGTTATTATGACCACAGATGAAGGCTATTAACAGGTTTAAATGTCCTTTTCCTTCCTCAGGACGCGGTAAATTGTGGAGAAACCAATGTCAAGCTTGTCGGCAGCCAGCTTAACGTTGTTATCATACTTCTTGAGGTAAGCTTTGATGATATTGGCGGTGTGCTCCTTGAGAGTTAGATCATCCAGTACAGGTACCTCAATTATATCTTCGGCTCCAAACGTAATGTCACTTTCAGACAGTTCGCCATTATTGCTCATTACGCTGGCCAGTTCAATTACTGACTTTAACTCTCGAACGTTTCCGGGGAATGAGTAAGATAGCAACTTGCGGTGCGCCTCAGGTGAAATCGTTTTTACTGGCAACTGGTTCTCTTCGCAAAAGGATTTTACAAAATGTTTGGCTAAAACGATTATATCACTATCCCTTTCTCGTAAAGGTGGTAGATGAATGGTTAACCCTAACAATCTAAAGTAAAGGTCTTCACGGAAGCTTTTATTTTTTACTTCCTCTGCAAGATTCCTGTTAGTGGCCACAATGATTCTGCAGTTGGTGGTTACAGGTTTATTACTACCAATTCTAGTAACCTCTTTCTCTTGTAAAGCCCTGAGCAGCTTTGCCTGCATGGCAAGATCCATTTCACCAATCTCATCTAGAAAGAGAGTCCCCTTCCCTGCTTCTTCGAATTTCCCAATGCGCTGATTGTTGGCCCCCGTAAACGCGCCTTTCTCATGACCAAACAACTCACTTTCTATGAGCTCTGCAGGAATAGCGGCCATATTCACCGCAACGAATGGCTTATCCACCCGATTTGAGTTAAAATGAATGGCCTTGGCAACAACTTCTTTACCAGTTCCCGTTTCTCCAGTTAATGTAACCAGAATATTGGTGCCGGCGGCTTTCTCCATTAACATGAAAATCTCTTTAAGCGCTTTGCTATTGCCAACCACCGAATTCTCAAAACTGTACTTCTTGCCAACTTCTTGCTGTAGTGTCTCAACTTGCTTCCTTAATCCCTGCTGCTTTTGAATGTTGTTGATGACGTTTAGCAATCGCTCCCGGATGTCCTTCGACTTCACCAGGTAGTCGTACGCTCCGGCCTTCAGCAGTTCAACTGCTGTTTCAATACTCTCTTGCTCTGAAATTACAACTACCTCAATTTCCGGATCGAAGTCTTTTATCGCAGCCAGCACGTCTTTACCTTCCATATCAGGCAGTCGGTAGTCCAGCGTAACCACATCCGGTCTGTCTTTTAAACCCTCAAGTAGGGCCTTACCATTTTCAAACTTGGATATTTCGTAATCGGGATTGAGGGAGAGGTTATAGGATAAAAGCTCCCGATACCATTCATCATCTTCTACGATGAATACCTTAATCTTCTCCATTGGCTATGTGCTTATGAAACTGGTACTCCAATTTTCTTTTCAAGCTTGTGAACTTCTTCCTGCAATAATGCGATAATACTAACGGCCTCCTTTTCGGTTTTCTTAATAAGTGATTTCAGATTTTTGATGTCCTGCTTCTTCTGGGCCTTTGTCTCTATTTCCTTAAGCTTATTCACCAGTTGCATTAAACCTAAATGACGGCTTGGTGGTGCAATCTTATGAGCCTTCATACTTACCGTAGCCCAATCCTCTTTTTTCATTGCCTCCAGCATTTCCTTCAAGTTGGTTCGTGTATTCTTAATGAAGAGCTCAATCATATTTATAGCAAAGCCTTCGTCTCCTGAAGTAAGCTTCGCAAGTTCGTTTAGGTCGAAAGGTTTGTCGTCAAACTCGGGCTGTACCGTAGGCAAAACCTTCTGCTTCTTAGGCTCTTTCTCCAGAATATCGAAATGAGAAGGTTGATTATGGAGCGCTTTGAGGAGATATTTATACAGTTTGTCTTCTGAGACTGGCTTTACCAGAAAATCGTCCATGCCAGCAGCCTTACAGGCATCTTTCTCATCTCTGGCGGCCGCAGCGGTTAGGGCGATGATAGGAACATGACTTTTCAAATTGTTTCGGATTACTTCTGTAGCTTCTAAACCATCCATTTCCGGCATTTGTAAGTCCATAAACACCACATGGTAGAAGTTCTTAGATAGTTCTTCAACTGCCTCTTTACCATTAGTGGCAGTGGCCACCTGCACTTGCCATTTCTTTAGAATTGTTTTGAGAAGAAGCAAATTGTACTCCTCATCATCAGCAATAAGAACTTTCTTACCTCTCAACTCGGAAATATCAATTACCTCTTCGCTGAATTCTGGCTTTATATCAGATATGGTACCGACGTCATAAGGTATCGAGAACATAAACAAGCTTCCTTCTCCCTTCTTACTAAATGCATTGATTGTACCTTGCTGCAGATAAACGAGTTTCTTGGATATTGCAAGTCCCAACCCCGTGCCACCATACTTCCTGGTAGTGCTGTTATCCTCCTGGTTGAAGCTTCCAAATATCCTCTTTAGCTTTTCGGCACTAATACCTATGCCGGTATCTTGTACGGAGATCTCAACCAGCACCCGCCCTTCCTTCAACCGCTTAGATTTGGCAAATATTTCAACTCTTCCGGTATCGGTAAACTTTATGGCATTACCCACCAGGTTGATAAGTATTTGCTTCAGTCTGAGTGGGTCGCCCAGTAATATTTTGGGTACTTTCTCATCAAGCGAGTAGCGCAGCGTTAGGCCCTTTTGTAGTGCTGACGGCTCAAGTGTGGTATGAACAGCCTTTAGGCACTCTTCAAGTTTGAAACCTATCTTTTCGATGTGGACATTCCCAGCTTCCAATTTGCTATAATCCAAAACATCGTTAATGATATCCAGTAAGTGACTGGATGAGGTACTAATTGCGTCAAGATACCCCTGCTGTTTGTTATTCAGATCCATAACCTTCAGCTGCTCGGTGAAACCCACAATGGCATTCATGGGGGTCCTGATCTCATGGCTCATGTTAGAAAGGAAATCTTCCTTTACCTTGGCCAGCCGTTCGGCATAGTTCTTTGCCTTTTGAAGCTTCTGTTTGTTTCTGTTGGCCAATGTGATGTCCCGGAACACTACAACCAATAATCCGGCAAACAGCACAAAAAGTACTGCACTTACACCGATAATGGTGTTGGTAGTGCTTTCGCTTGAAGCCCTGGCAGCAGCGGCCCGTGCTAAAGAAAGTTTGGCTTCCTGGTCTTCAAACTTGGCAACATAGCTTCTGATCTGACCCATCACTACCCTATCCTGTTGAAACAATTCCAGCTCTCTTTCAGCAAGGGTATTTAACGTATAGAGCTCTTCGCTTTTTATTCTCTCTACCGCCTGCTGTATCTCCTCGGTAAGTTCAGCTAAAGATTCCTCCTGGGGCCTTTGTTGGGGTCTGCTTTCAACCACTTTAGGTACCTCGAGCTTACTGACTGTTAGTATTTCCTCCTCGGCCGCATCGTTGCCCTCTTGTTCTTCTTGTGGCTCTTCCCGGTTCTTTTTACCAAATATCTTTTGGAAGATGTTGGATTTCTTGTTCTTGGGAGGCTCAATAGTACTGATTTGTATACTGTCTATCTGAATATTGACGCTATCAAGGGTGGGTTTTGCAATGGGATCTATTTGCGTTATTCTCCTGGCGAGGTATTGTTTTTGGGCGGCTTCAATGGTCGCGATATCCTGCAGTACCCTATTAAGCACGTTCTCACGAGATTCGTCTTCTGTAGATTCAATTAATTCATACAGGATAATAAACTTATTCTCAATCAGGAACCCAATAGAATCCATCCATTGCTGCTGCAACTGATTATTTGTTGAATAGTTTTGAAGAATATCAAGCTTAACATCAATGGTGCTAAGTGATTCATAGAACGGAGCAAGATATTCTGAATCGCTGGTTATTGCATATGCCTTAGCGCTACTCTCTGCCGCTGCCAGGTCGACAAGAATTTCTTTAATTTGAATAAGTTTCTCATCGGGCTCAGCTTGGGCGTGAATAGCAGAAACAAGCTTAGTGAGGCCGGTATAGGCAAAATATCCCACCAGTCCCAACGACAGGATGCCCACAAGAAATGCCAATAAGATCTTTCCCTTCAAAGGATGAAGATTAGGTTTAGACTATAGACTAAGTTAGAATCGGACTAAGTACAGCAACTACCATTCCTGCATCACTACTACCTGAATTACAAGTACTTAACTAATCTAAGATCGCTTAATTTTGTCAAAATGACAACAGTTGGTTCAAATTGACAATTAATAGCTGCGTACGACCACTATACCGCACAAAAAAAGAGCTTCCACGCAGGAAGCTCTTCACTAAAGGGGCTCACCAAAACCCCTTTTGTATGAAAGCAAATATGACTTAAGGTAAAAAAAAATATTGAGCTCCAAAACTGCGAATTACTTGATGGCTGATAAACTATTTTAGCCTCAATAATTGCTTACTGCAACAGTTCGCACTTAGCCATAACCTACCCTTTCAAATGTGCCAGATTCTCAGTAATATCGGACTCCATTTCAGGTCATTACAAAAACCAATTACTAATTATTATGCAGAAAATTCTAATAGCCCTGTTAACTGTTTTCACATTTACCCAGTGCGCAAGCATTCTTAGCAAATCCAGCTACCCAATTACTATCACTAGTTCTCCTTCAGCGGCCAGTGTCAGCGTAACGGATATTGATGGAAATGAAATATTTACCGGAGAAACTCCGGCTTCCATTGTGCTTTCTTCAAGTGCCCGATTCTTTAAACGCAATCGATATACGCTGAGATTCTCAAAACCTGGCTTTGATGAATCAATAGCCGTTCTGGAATGCAAAGTAGATGGTTGGTACTGGGGCAATTTGCTCCTGGGGGGTATCATAGGAATGCTGATAGTAGACCCTGCCACCGGTGCCATGTACAAATTCAGAAACCAAACAATTAGTACTACCCTTCCGCAATCTTCGGCAAAACTTGATGTTATCGACATCAATAATTTAGGAGAAAAAGAAAAGGAGAATCTGGTAAGGATTAATTAACTCAAGAAGATCGCTATTAGGCAACCTTAACAATGCTGGTGAGTAGCAATACGGAAAAGATATCAAGGCATGGGGTTTATTTCCGTGCTTTTTTGTTTCATTCTACCGCTTCTGATGCTAAGCTAAATACTTCTCTACTTTACTTACAAATTGCTCCATTTGCTCTGGTTTACCGATGCTTATCCTAATATGATCTTTCATATCAGGCCATTTGGTAAGCAGTATCTTTTCAGCTCGCATTTTATTGATTACATCGGCATGAAAATGCCTTGACCTTGCGTATAGAAAATTGGTTGAAGAGCGGTTGCACTGTACTCCCCATTTATCGAAAGCATCATAGACAATTCGTTTGCCCTCTTTATTCTTCTCCACACACATTTCCAGGAAGGAACTATCATTTAAAGCAGCGAAGGCTGCTGAAACCGAAGCTACTCCAGCCGAAAGCTCCCATCCACTATGCCGCAGCCTAAGGGCGGTGATATTTTCAGCACTACTCATTACGTATCCAATCCTTAAACCAGCAAGCCCATATGCTTTAGAAAACGTCCTGCAAATAATCAAATTCGGCAATTCCCTAACTAATTCAACCATACTTCCCGAAATACCATTCCTGGAGTATTCAATGTATGCTTCATCAACACAAATCAATTTATCTTGTGGTATCTGACGACAAAATTCTATCAGATCATCACGATTGACTTCAGTTGATGTTGGGTTATTGGGATTACAAATGAAGATAAGCTTGGTTTCTGCTGAAATGGCCTTAGTAACCTCTTGCAGGTCTATCCTGTCTTCAGCGTCGAGATTGATTTTTCTAATTCTTGCTCCAGTGTTCTCTCCGAAGATCATCATGGTTGGAAAGGATGGCCAGGGAGTTAGAATCTCACCCGCCTGCAGGCCGACATGCTGGCCAAGCAAGCTTAGAACTTCAGTTGACCCAGCCGTTATTAGCACTTGCGTGGTCTCCAAATTGTTCTTAGTGGCAATAGCCTGTTTTAGCTTATCTACAATTGGGTCCGGATATCGATTACCGACTTTCAATGCTTCGGTTGCTGCCTCTAATGCAACTGGTGAAGGTCCATAAGGATTTTCATTCCAATGGAGGCGCAACAGTGGGTCATCAATAAATGATTTGTTATTGGAATAATGTGCCCCTAGTGCCGTATCAAGGCTTGTAAACACCAGCGGAGTGGCGAGTAAGCTCTTTTGCAACCAGTTTCTTCGGCTTATTTTAGTCATAATTCAAATGGTTAATTTATTCCTCGGTGTTGTATTGCATAGCACACACTAAGTTACCTTCAGTATCAAGGAATTTTATTATCCAGCCAACCCTAGGAATTTCAGTTTTTGGCAGCACTACCCTACCGCCGTTATCTTTTATCAATTCTTCAATGGCATCAATGTCTGTAACAGCAATAGTGCATTCGAAGCCAATAACTTTATCTGAAATAGGAGAATAATTTCGGCCTTGCAAAGCACCAATAAGATCCTTGCCATCGGCCTTTATTTGGAGAAAGTCTGGTGGCCCATAACTATTGAACTCCCAACCAAAAACATTTCCATAAAAGTTCTGGGCTCGGCTAATGTCGTCGGTATAAATGGCAAAGTGTGTTGGCCTGTTAATCATCTCTATTTCTTCTTCTTTTTTGATGGCTTTGGTTTTAGTGTTAAAGCGTATGCATGGCTCTGAGCCAGATATTTTTTTAATTTCTTTGTATCCTCGAGCAAATCATCTGGCACGGTTACATACTCTTTCAACACGGTACCTGAGCTATGTAGAAATAGCTCCGTTTTATACTCCTCCAGGAAGGCTTCTCTTTCCTCTTTTGCTAGTCTGATCCCAACTTTTCCATCTTTAGCAATAAAGGAGTACATATTGCCATTAAGGGCAGTGTAGGGAAAACCGAAGTTAGCTTTTATTTCTACCCCAGGGGTAGCCTCAACAAGCTGCCGATAGAGCTGTAATTTATCTTCTGGCAATTCTTTAGTGATGCTCTTAGCCATGCCTATGCGCTTAATCGATTGTCTATGGTTCCAGGTAACTAGTGTATTCCAACAGGAAAACAAAGAAGTCTGCCACTGCTACCATATCATCACCCGTAAACCTGATGGTATGCGAGTCTATTCTGTCAACAATTGACAAATAATCTAAGGCCTCTGTGGGGCGATAGTGTTTATATGAAACATCAAGATTAATCGGGCCGGGCATTTTATAGGGCTTGAAATCTCTAATTCTTCTCACAGCCTTTTCACTGGCGGCTCGTATCGCTTTTGCACCTGCAGCCGGGGTCATTGTTTTGGCGGAATGAAATCCCATGGCCTCCTTAACCATCACTGTTTCAACATCGCCAACAAAGTCTTTTACTTCCTTAATAGCTATATCATCCCCAGTGACCAGGATAATCGGTACATCAAAATGACCTGTTACCACAGCGGCCCACATTCCTTCCGAAACCGAAATATCATTTAACTGCACATCTGTTAACCGGGCGCTGGAAAAAGTATGAGCTCTCACTCCTTCTTTATTAGTGGTTGAAGAATGGTAGCCTATTAGCATTACCCCGTCAAACGTGTCGTCAATTCCAGCAACCATTCCAAACCGCCTTGGCCATGACCTTATTACCATAATATCTTCGGGAAGCTTCTCCAGCAGCAAATTTTGGCCATTACCATGTGCATCTGCAACAACAATCTCTGTGGCACCAGCTGCCAGAGCGCCGTCAATAGCGGCATTGGCCTCGTCTGTCATAAACTGCCTGAATCTTTGATATTCAAACCCTGAAGGGCCTAGCTGCTGCTCTGTTACAACGCCCGCCAAACCTTCCATATCCACGGAAATCAAGATTTTCTGCGCCTGCCCGAGATTGGGTATAAATGTCAGCAATAGTCCTGTTACAAAAGTGAGGGGCTTTAGTCGCTTGTAGTTTATGTATGCCTTCATAACGGAAAAAAGTTGTCTATCTGGTAATTAGGGTAATTTACTCTTTCTCGTTCATTTTTCGAAAAAACTGAAATTGCAGTTAGGCCAGTATTTCATTTATCTTTAAGGATAAATGAACTGAGATC
Source organism: Cyclobacteriaceae bacterium (assembly GCA_028285445.1). Taxonomy (GTDB): domain Bacteria; phylum Bacteroidota; class Bacteroidia; order Cytophagales; family Cyclobacteriaceae; genus JANQPQ01. The sequence continues at coordinate 33,187 of JANQPQ010000056.1, forward strand.
ATGAAAAACTATTCGACGAAACTGATGCTAATAATGCTGTTTGCCGGTTTCATCTCCTGTCAAAATTCTAAGGAAGAGCAAAAACAAGTTGAAGCTGGGAAAGCTCTGGGTGAAGTAGACTTGCAGGTTACCGGCAATACGCAGGCAGTAAGCCATTTTATGACTGGCCTGCTTCATCTGCATAGCTTTGAATACGTTGATGCAAGAGAAGCGTTCCTGGAAGCACAAAAAACGGATCCATCGATGGTGATGGCGTACTGGGGAGAAGCAATGACCCATAATCACCCGCTATGGTCTCAGCAGAATTATGAAAGCGCTACAAAGGCATTAAATAAACTGGGCGAATCAAAAGATGTTCGTTTAGGAAAGGCTCAAACCGATCTGGAAAAAGATCTATTGCAGGGCGTGGAGATATTATTTGGTAGTGGAGAGAAGACTGAAAGGGACGACCTCTATGCCCGGCATATGGCCTCTCTTTATGAGAAATACCCTGATAATAACGAAGTGGCTGCATTTTATGCGCTGTCATTACTGGGGTCTGTAGAGACGGGGCGAGACTATGAGATATATGGTAAGGGGGCTGTGATTGCTCAAGGCATTCTTAGTGAAAACCCGCAACATCCTGGCGCGCTTCACTACCTTATCCATTCTTATGATGACCCAGACCATGCCTCATTAGCATTGGAAGCCGCTAACAACTACTCAAAGGTAGCTCCAGACGCTGGACATGCATTACATATGCCATCGCACATTTATGTCGCCATGGGTATGTGGGATGAGGTTATATCCTCTAACATAGCTTCCTACGAAGCAAGACTAAAGAAGATTGAAAGGAAGGGTCTTAACCCGATATCTGCCAGAAACTTCCACGCCTACCATTGGCTACTTTATGGCTATTTGCAAACTAACCAGTTCGATAATGCCAAGGAGATAATGAATAACATGAAGGAATTCAGCGTGGATGCGAAGAGTACAGGCCTACGGTATTATGCAATTGAAATGAAGGGGGCTTACCTGGCAGCTACTAATGACTATACAGGTGATTACTCCGGTATTCAGGTAAATACCGAAGACCTCAATGTGCAATCCCAGGCCTCTCAGCTCTTTCTTGATGGTATGCAAGCAGTTAGTACTGAAGATACAGAGGCAATAGCAAATGTTATCGCGGCCATTGACGCCAAGATAGCTGCGGCAGCCACGAAACTTGCCACCAAGGGTATTACTGTTTGCAGTGCAACTGGTTTCGCAGCACGAACACCTGACCAAAATGACATCAATTCAGCAACCGTAATGTTGATGGAGTTAAAGGCTGAGTTGGCCGTTATCAATGGTAATCAGGCTGAAGCTGAAGAATGGTTAAAAGCTGCAGTGGCACTAGAAGAAGATATCTCTTACGACTTCGGGCCACCATCTATTTTCTACCCCAGCTATGAAGTATACGGTGACTGGCTTGTTACCCAAGGACGGGCTAAGGAGGCGCTACCTCTTTTTGATAAGGCCCTTGAGAAGGGACCCAACAGGATACAAGCATTGGAAGGCAAGTTGGCAGCAGCGAAAGCACTTAACGACGCGGCCTTGGCTCAAGAGTTACAAAACCAAATCAACAACCGTAATCCTCAGCATGCCTCCTCCTAGATTTCAGAATTTAAATCTGTGATACTGTCAATTCCGTTGGTTGACTGGTCACCATTAGATTCTGTTTAGTAAAGAGGTACATGTTGGAGAAGCAATGTGAATGTTAGGCCATAAAAAAAGCTGGAAATTCCAGCCGCTTTGAGACTTCTTATTGCTAAGCCTCGTCGCGATGATCAGTTCATGTTATTTATCACCGCTTTTACTTGGCAGTAGGCTTTGCTACTGTTTTCTATATAAAGTATACGGAACGAGGAATTGCCGGTTATAAATAATAGATGAAGTTTATGTTAAGACCGTATTAACGGAACTAGCTACTAATTGAGCACTACGCCATCAGCAGAAATATTTACAAGTTTCACCTTAGAGGTAGTTATACCCGCATCGGTTTGACTAACCGCCAAAAGTGCAATAATGCCGTTCTGACTCTCAACTATGGAAATTACGGCTGAATTTTCTTGTGAGGATAACGCGCGTGTCCAGGCAATACTTCCATCTAAATTCAGTTTCATTATGGTAGCAAATTTACCGAGACCATTGGAGCCCCCAGCGCTGAGGTAAATCTGGTCGCCATTAGTGTACAAGATATCCAGACCTCGCTCTTCTCCCAGCTCCACTTGCCCCATTACGGCGCCGCTGTTGTGTATATGGGCATATGCAGCCTCGCCCGTTAAAGATCCGGTAATAACTACTCCTGCTCCTGTGTAGTCGATTGCGCTGCCTAAATCATCCGCGCCGTTGCCATCACCAATGGTGGTTGACCAAAGTATGTTGCCATCTGTAGCAGTCTCGAATACCAATATGTCTCTTTCACCTGCTTCATCTAAATCGCCCACAACTGCAAAACCATCTGCGGTCGGCACAGCGCCCCTCACCTTGAAACCAGAACCGGCCACCGCCAACTCCAATTCGTCTGTAGTTGCGCCAGCTGCCGATACAGTGACTTTATAGATCTTCTCATTTTGAGTCCCAAAAATTACCAAATTACCAGACTGATCTTCGGTAAATACTGCTGGCTCCAAAGATGATGTGTGGGTCCAATCCATTTGTCCTGTTGAGGAGAGTTTAATCACTTTGTAGGTATCACCTGATGCAGTGTGATTAAAGTACAGCACATAAGAACCGCCATCGGCCGCATTAGCAATTCGTCTGGGAAAGTTGCCCAGGCCTGAAACCGTTGTAATACTGGTAAATTCTTCCAATACGTCGTAAGAGGCATTTAACCTGGTCACAGTAAAATTGTTACCTGCGGCTTCCACAATATCGCTCAAAATCCAAAAGTCTGAACCATTGTCGGTGAGGCTAACCGGTTTTACGCCGGCAGTTCCTTCTGTAACCTCCAAAAGTTTGCCTATTCCTCCTTCAGAAAACGAAACCACAATCGACGTCTGATTGCTATTACCCTGGGCATCAGTAGCCACCAACTCTACCCTGTTGTTCACTAGTTGCTGAAGAGTAAAGGATGGGTTTGCGTCCGTACTGGTACTGCCATCAGGAAAAGTCCAAAGTAGCGTTGCCGCATTCTCCGAGCAACTTGCAAACTGGGTGGGCTCTCCAAAAGTGCCAGCGGATACATCTTCAATGCAAGCAATAACACCTCCTGGCTCATCTTCACTACAACTAATTGTTAAGGCAAAGAGTAGGACAATGGATACAAAGGATAAAGTTCGGACTTTGGAATACATGACTTTAGGGATGATAATATCCCAGTTAAACGTCCGTCCATGCCAATTTGATCCGTTTTTGGAACAAATCCCGTATTTCGGGTGATATGATTGCCAGCTAAACTAGGCCTTGTTGCCTCCGGTTTGATTACCCTTATCCTGACCAGGGTTATCTTTTTGCTTTGGGGCTGGTTTCTTTTGCGGCGCAATCTCCTTGTTTGGTGCACCTGAGGCCACACTGCCAAGATAATCTGGTAAGTCGAGTCCGGCCTGCTTAGCCAATTCATGAATTGGAGGCAAGGCCCCAATGAAATTCTTCAGGAAGGAGGTAGTGGAATTGTTACCATCGCCATTTCCGCCTGAATCCCAAACAGTGATCTTATCAATCTTCAAGTTGGCCAGCGCTTCAGTTTGTCTACTAACCAAAGTATCAAGTTGCTCCAGAAGCAAAAGAGTGGCCGCCGATTTGCCATCACCACCACAGGCTTCAATAATTTCTTTATAACCTTTGGCTTTGGCATCAAGCAATTTTTCCATACCCTGGGCCTCCGCTTCAAATCTCATTAGCGTGGAGTCGGCCTCCCCTTTTGCTATATTCCTCAATTCCTCCGCCTTCGCTTCAGCCTCAATAATTTGCTTTTGTTTGTCAATTTGATTCTGAACAATCTCTTCTTTCTCTAATCGTTTGGTTTCAGATATTTTCTGCTCCTCCAGAATTGCCTGCATGGCCTGGGCCTTGGCTACTTCACTTTCGCGTTTGGCTTCAGCCTCTTTTTTGGCCAGTTCTGCATTAGACATGGCCTCAAGTGCCTTTGATTGGTTTTCACCGTCGATGGCTTCCGCCTCCAACTTTGCAATAGAAACTCTTTTCTTGGCCTCAGCATCCTTAACACCCTCTTCTGATTGCGCCAATTCCACAGAAACCTGCACATCTTTCTCTCGCACCGCCTTGGCCTCACCCATGGAACCTGAGGCTTCCTGTTCTGCCACCTCTACCTTCGCCTTATTCACAGCCTCGGCTGCAGCCTTTTTACCAATGGCTTCTATATAACCAGATTCATCAGTAATATCCTTGATGTTTACATTGATCAATTCCAAACCAATTTTATTAAGTTCGGACGCGACGTGCTTATTGATAAGTTGAAGGAACTGCTCCCGATCCTTGTTAATCTCTTCAATTGAGAGAGTGGCAATTACTAATCTCAGCTGGCCGATTATAATATCCAACGCCTGCGCTTTTACTTCGTCCTCGTCAAGCTCTAGCAACCTTTCAGCAGCGTTGAGCATTATGCCCTCCTGCGTGCTAATCCCTACGGTGAACGTACTGGGTGTATTTATGCGAATATTCTGCTTTGACAAAGCCCCTCTTAGGTCGATCTCAATTGGAATAGGGTTTAGATTTAGAAATGAATAATCCTGAATAATGGGAAGAATAAAGGCGCCGCCACCGTGCACACATCTGGCGCTTTTTGCTCCTCCTACTTTTCCGAATACGACCAATATTTTGTTTGAAGGACAACGCTTATACCTTGAGATGAAAATGATCAGTAGCAGCACAAATACCACTACTACCACGCCGACAATACTTGATAAGAATTCCATAGTTGAGCTTTATAGTTTAGGATTCATCATAAGGCTCCACCACCAGTCGATTTTCTTCGATGTCAAAAACGATGACCGTAGTACCGGTTTTGATCTTTTCTCCCGGGGTGATAGCATATAGAGTCTTGAGTCTTCCCTGAATTGTTATTTGAATTTGGCCAGGATCGGATTTGTTCCCTGGTATCTCCAGGTAAACTGTTCCTACCTTACCTATTGCATTACTTAGTTGAATGTTACCCTGCGATTCCCAACCTTTCAATTTCCTCAAAAGAAAAATACTGCCAACATAAGCCAGCAATCCAACGAATACCGACAGCGCTAAAACTGTCCACTGAGCCATCGAAGTGGATTGGTTGGCCAGATAGCCCGTCCAGCTACCTACACAAACAAATGCTACCAGTGAATTAAAGGAAAAGGCATCCCCGAAGGCGTCAATATCAAGTTCATCCACATCTACCCCTATCAGGCTAAGCACAACCAGAATGACTAGAATAACGCTGGAGATAACTGCAAGGAGCCAATAAGTTTCTACACCCATTAGTTAAGTTTAAAATGAATTGAAATTTAACGAATAGGTTCGATACTTCTTGATTCTTAAGAAGAAATTAGGCAAAACAACCGGCAATGGCAGTTACCGGATTGCAGCGGCATGTAGAGATAGCTTTTACTCCTCCGTCTTGCCCTCCTCCGATGGTTGGCCGGCTTCCATTAAAGCATTGAAAAATAACTTATACGTACCCCTTGGTTGTCCTCTGAATTGGGGCCTAAACCCAAACAGAACGATGTTGCCTTCTCCCATTGGCACGTTAACCATGGCAGCCTTGTTAGCTAAGTATCGCTTTTCACCCAAGGCCCACCCGCTCATTAGAATATTGTTTTTGGCATAGCGGGCCACTACTTCAACATCAGGTCTGGGAGCGTCAGGAAGATCTGTAAGCCCACCCTCTCCTTTCTTGGACAGCCTTACAAGTTCAAATGCCCTGCTTCGAACAAAATTAGCAGCTGTCTCAGGCTCCATGCCAGCAGCCAGTGCGTGTTCAGTATCCATGTTTATCCTTACCAAAGAACCTGGAATAAAGAAACTTCTGGAAGAAGTACCTGCTACTGCATTTCTAAGAGGAAGCCCAAATTGAGCGATAACAAAATCAGAAGCCGCATCTAAAGCCACCAATGTTCCCCCATTGTTCACGAAGTTTTTAAGCGAAAGCGTGCCATCCAAGCCGATACCTCCCGTATACTGCTCTGGCATTGTATTGGGGCGGTGGCCATTAAGAATGCTACTCGAGCCTTGATGTGGAAGAATAATTGCATGATACTTGGAAAGGTCTCCTTTGATGTCAGCGTTGTGTAATGTATCCAGGTCGAATTCGTATTCTCTCAGTAGCCAGCGTGTCCAACCTTCATCCATATTGGCTACCCACGATTTATAGATACCAATTTTGAGGTTTGGAACTGGGCGACAATTAGCCGGCTTACTGGAAATAGCCTCAAAGTTGATCCCCATTTCACTAGAAAGGTCATTCACCAATTTTTTGGTGTTGTCATCTGTACCTTCAATCACAAATGCGCCTTTTCCATGGCCAAAATCTGCACTAGAACGATAAACCGTGGCTCCTGACTTAAGCAACCTGTTAACCGCATGGAATGTATAGTTGTATCTGCTCGGCAATACGTAGCCATAGTTCCCCTTCCCATTTACCTCGCCAGCGGTAACTGCTACCTGGCCGGCTATCTTTTCTGTTCTTACCTGGAATGCCTCATCGTAGCGGTCTACCTGTACTCCCATCTGCATGGGCAAAGTCCAGCCGGCAAGATCGTATGGAGTCACCGGCTGACCGTTTCGCCTTCGATCCGGATATTCCTGCTTCTCGAGTAAATCCAACAAATAAGGACGAAATGGCTGCGCACCTTTAATTACATAAGATCCTTTGCTGTAACTATTGTCGCCCACTTTAAAATCGCGAGTGGCTTGTTCAATCTCTATACCTCCAATTTGAAGTATGTTCACCAGGCTTCTTTCTTCCCCTTGATTCCATTGTTTGGAAGGAATTACATAAGCGTAGGGTCCGCCATTCTCCGATGCCTCAATGGCATCCCTACCCATTTGATAAATATTGTATAAAAAATGCTCTTTGCGGTCAGCTGCAAGTCTTATTGTAGCCATGGAAGCGGTGATCATGTAGCTTACTGGCTGGCTAAAGGTTGATTTCCCTCCTTCCCACGGATACGGGTAGAAAACATTGGTTCCATTGACTGGGTGTCCACCTCCTCTACGTCCTGCAATGTTCCTGGGTATAGAATCCGGATCGTAGTAACGTGGAGATGCGGAAGCATGGGAAGTTTCGGTAAGGATACCCACCATATTGTGGAAATAAGGCACTGTACGCATACCTCCATTCCACCACATGCTATAAATAACCCTGGAAACTGCACCACTCATTTTCTTCATTGCAAACCGGTTTGCCATAGCGGTTCCCACCATGTTCACTGCAGTGGTTACTCCAGGGTGAATGCGCGGATTAACCGGATCGGCAAAAGGAGGAATAAATATCCTAGTCCACGCTGGGCCCGTTTGGTGATGGTTGTAGACAATTTGCGGATACCACTCATTATAGAGTGTATTAGTAACTGCCTTCGACTCCGGCATATTATTCATAAACCAATCCCTGTTGTTATCGTGCCCAACAAACCAGTGATAAAGCCAAGGTGGCCTGGTGGTTTCATAAGCCGTACCAAGGTTGCGCTTATACCAGGATGCAACAATATCCAATCCATCGGGATTCATCACTGGCATTAGCAATACAATAGTGTTTTCCCTGATATGCTGCATCTCACTAGACTCCTCGGTGACCAACCGATGCGCGAGCAGCGGTGTCATTTGTGCCCCGGCAACTTCTGTTGCATGCAGCCCCCCATCAACCCAAACGATGGCCTTACCAGATTTGGCAAGCTGCTGAGCAGTGGCATCATCTATCCGGGCACGGGCTAGTTGTTCACTAGTACTCCGATATTGCTCCAACTTGCTGAGGTTATCTTCTGAAGAAATGAACATCAGCAAAAGTGGTTGACCCAAAACTGACTTTCCTATTTCTTTCATCATCACCCTGTCACTGGCCTCATCCAGCTTGGTAAAATAATCTACCATCTGGCCATAATCGGCAAGTTTGTAGTCGTCGCCCGGCGTAAAGCCAAATACATCTTTTGGGTGTGGAATCTGGGCAAAGGCACTTCCTATTGATAACAAAGTTGCAATGGCGGCCGAAAGCAATCTGGTTGGGGTCATCATTTTCGTCAAGATTTTGGATTGGATTGTATTTCTAATATAGACGTTAATTGCCAATTGTGTTGGCTGCCAAAATGGTTATTTGAGGAACGGTAAATACATAATATTTCCTACTTTGGATATCAGCTACTTTGCCATGAAAGAAACCATACAATTCCTTAAGAAACTTAGCCGCAATAACAACAGAGAGTGGTTTCAGGCCAACAAGCATCTCTATGAAAAATCCCACAAGCAAATGTTGTCATTTGCGGAAGACTTGATCGGCGAAATGAACAAACATGACCAGATTGAAACTAGCCCCGGTCGTAGTTTATTTCGCATTTACCGGGATGTTAGGTTTGGAAAAGACAAAACACCATACAAAACAAATTGGGCTGGCAGGATGCAGCGGGCCACAGCACAGCTGCGAGGCGGCTATTATTACCAAATTGGTTACGAGAGCTCATTCGTCATGGGTGGATTTTTTGGGCCAAATGCACAGGATATGCTACACATCAGAAAGCAAATCGCCTCTGACTCAGTAACCCTGCGAAGCGTGATTAATTCAAAGCAGTTTGGTAAGTATTTTGGCACCCTGCGGGGAGAGCAATTGAAAACCGCTCCCAAAGGGTTCGAACGTGACCATCCTGACATCGATCTACTCCGGTATAAGCAGCTATTAGTAAGGCATGACTTCTCGCAGGCAGAGGTGGAGTCAAAGGACTTCCCAAGGAAGATGACAATTGTATTCAGGCAAATGCGGCCATTTTTTGATTATATGAGCGAAATCCTCACAACCGATTTGAATGGAGAATCACTTTTGTAGAGGATCTATATTAGTTAACTTTCAATATGAGTGACTCAAAGCCCTTATCATTTAAAATAGAATCCACCTTCCCACTAAATTTTATTCTGGTTGGATTGGTAGGTATTGCCGGTGGTCTAGTATTAACACTGGAAGGCCCGATTGTAATTGGCATCCCCGTGTTACTGATTTCAGCTGCTGTAGTAACAACCCAACGCGGTACCAGTATTAATACCGAAAAGAGGTTTATAAAGAGATTTACGTCAGTGCTAGGTTTGAAAGTTGGCAAGAAAGAGAGTTACGACAATATTCATGAACTTCGAATAAAGGAACAGAAAATGAGCCAGACCATGAACTCGCGCGGAAGTTCCACCACCATCCGATACACGATGTACAATGCTTACCTAATTACGGATGATGACTCTATTTTACTCGGGGGCAATAAGAAGAAAGATAAGGTGGTGAAGCGTATGACAAAGGCCGCTGATAACCTGGGGGTGCCGTTAGTAGTTGAGTAGTATATGCGGGTAGGGAGAGATTCCTGCCTTTGCTATATAGACAACCCAGAACTTGTACCCAACAAACGTAAGCCCCTGGTTCGCAAAGGGAGGCGATCAGGAATCTCTCAAATCCAGCTGCTTAATTCTTTGTTAGTTGCGTGACCGCCTCTGAGGCCAAATTCAGCTTGTAAATTTCCTCATCCCCATCTTTGGGAGACATGTACAAGATGTACTCACCATCAGCAGACCACCGTGGGTAAAACTGCACCTCTCCATCGGGGCTTAATTGCCTCTCCTCTGAACCATCGATATTGATCATAAATACCGCAAACCCCGATGATCCCCTACGCTGAAAAACCAATTTCTTTCCATCCGGCGACCAATCTGCGAAAAGGTCCAGTCGCCCTTTAGTAATCCGGCGAACGCTATTCCCATCGGCATCCATGATGTAGATATTCATTTGCCCATCCCTGTCTGAGGAAAAAGCGATGTGCTTACCATCTGGCGACCAATTTGGCATCATCTCGTTGCTGGCAGTATTTGTGAGGTTGGTTAATTCCTGGCTGTTCCGATCAAATGCATATATCTCACCGTTACCATCGCGGTGGCTGCTAAACAGCAACTTGGAATCATCCGGAGCCCAAGAGGCATATTCTTCGGCGTCCCGTGCAGGATGTTTGCTAATATTTATCGACGGTCCGCCGTTAGCTGACATGATGAAAAGATCGTAAGCGCCATCCACCTTTCTGGCAAAAGCGATAACCTGGCCATCATTAGACCAAACCGGGTAGTGATCATCCACATCATTATTGGTTAACCGCTTGAGTTCTCCACCATTTGTATTCATACGATAAATCTCATAATTGCCATCTCGGAAAGTCGAAAAACCTATCCATTGACCATCAGCTGACCAGGAAGGACCGGTATCAACTCGTGTCTTCTCTCTTTGCTGCTTAGCCAGCACCTGTGAAGAAAAAACTAAACAGTAAAGAAGTATCAATTCAAATAAATAGCTGCGCATAATGTTTTAAATTTTTAAGGCTTCAGCCCTGAAATACGGACAGGCAGCGTTGAAAATTTAGATTCAGATTACCTAAGTGATGAAGTGTTGTGTATTTGGCGCGAACTGTAGCTATTTGCCCAAACTCGGGTAGCTAAACCGATAGCCATTCCGTATTATCATTAGTAGAATAATCGTGGCATGATACAGACCCTAAGGTTCCCATTACCGCAAAGTGATTCTTTTGGCTTTGGCACAAGAAATCAGTACCTGTTTCTACTCTCTATTTTTAACATTCTGGCATTCGTGCATTTTGGCGCCCTACAGATTCGCGTACTATTGGAACTATCCGTGGGCATAAGAATGCATTGGGTGTTTCTTTCCATTTGGGGCTCTTACAACATATTTGCTATTTGTGCGGTGCTCTTTTTGAAGTTGAAAAGCAACCGCGCCCTTCTTACACACTGGATAGCTTTCTTTTTAATTGCTGCATTGTTTTATAACCTCTCCAATGCCTTTATCTATCAACTATCATTCGGACAGCCCGTGGTAATGGGGAAAGTGCTACGAAGTTTTATGTACAATACCACCGGCTTCATACATGTAAGTATGTTACTAACCTTGCTAGTTTATGTTATTCATTTTTGGTTTCATTCCAGCAATCAGGCAAAGGTCAATCCGGGCAATAAACTTGAGTTGAGAACTCCTGATGGTATTCAATATGTTAATCCACAAGAAATAATATTTGCCAAGGCTGAACAAAACTATGTTACCCTTCAGCTTCTAAACAAGAAGGAACTCTTCCGGTACAAGATTAGCGACCTCGAGCATAGACTTACGGATTATCGAGGCTTTATACGCTCTCATCGTTCCTACATTCTGAATTCAAGGTATGTCTCCAAACTGGTGTCTGCAAGTAACGGAGTAGATGTAAAATGCCAACTGGATCCTGGATTTACCGTACCGGTGAGTAGGGCGAAGAAAGCTGAGGTGATTCGATTTTTAAGAGATAAGCACAATCACAGTTAATCATAATTTCAGCTTCAGTCTAAATTACCTGGCAAGATTGAATCTAAGCCATCGCCTTTTTATTCCACCTATTCCCAATCCTCCACAGCACAATACCGATTACAATACAAAACAAAGCTGGTATGCCCAAAGTTAGCAACAAACCTCCCCTAATGAGATCGAGGGCTTGCATACCGCCAGCATTATCGTCAGCACCAGCACCATCCTGCAAAGTATCATAGAAGTTCATTGTTAAGCCCTCTTCGAAGTAGGCCATATCTGGGTTGTTGGGATGTATATATACAGTTACTTGCTGGTTGAGGGTATACTTGTCTGGCTCCACCGCGGGCCAAATATCAGACCTGTACTCCTCTCCTTCCCAACTATATTCCACAACCGGGTACGCCTCATGGCCCTCGGTTGTTGACAATTCCACTATCACCGCCTCAACTGTCACCAACTCATCTCTTTCCAGGTACACTATCAGATACATTATGCCCACTCCCAGTAATAAGATAATCGCGGTCATGAAGAAAAACAGACCTATTCCCTTAAGGAACAAACCCATGCATCCGCTACATCCTGCCGATGCCGCCGCTGGTAGTTGCTCTATTGGCGGGGCCTTTTCCAGGCGCTCTTGCTTTTCCCTCTGCTCCTTTTCAATTTGGCGACTGGCAGCATTAACCAGCCTTTCGGCCTGGGTATCGCTGAAGCCAAAAGCGCTCCTTATATAGTCTATTGCTTCATCACGCTTGCCATCTCTAACCAGGTCCTTTATTTTCTCCTTCCGTGGATCGTTTTTCATAGCTAGGTAGTTTCACGCCGCTTTGATTACGGTAATATAAGGAATTAAGGTAGTGTATGCGTATTTCGACCCTTGCCAGAGGTTCAAGTTGTTTTTTTCATTGATTGCTTGCCGATGAAAAACCAAAGCCGATAAGATTGTTTGGCAGGTTCGGGTACCTTCCGTAAAACAGAAATTCAACCAAATTCCTGTAGCTTTGCTTCTTTTAGTAAACATCTCCCTTGGCATTCAATCCGCAACAAATTGACCTTCCGGTAAAGGAAATTATTCCTGAAGTTCTGGAAACGCTTCGAACTGATAATACACTTATTATAAATGCTCCAGCTGGTGCTGGTAAATCTACCTTGATTCCTTTGGCATTTCTTGATGAACCTTGGATCCAGGGCCGTAAGATATTAATGCTTGAGCCGCGACGGTTGGCAGCTAAAGCTATTGCCAGTCGCATGTCATATTTCCTACAGGAAGAGGTCGGCCATAGTATAGGCTATCGTATACGCTTCGAAAGCAGAGTTTCTGAAAATACTCGCATTGAAGTAGTAACGGAAGGTATCCTGACCCGAATGCTACAAAGCGACAATGAGCTAAAAGGCGTGGCCATGGTAATATTTGATGAGTTCCATGAGCGCAGTATCCATGCTGATTTAGCACTAGCCCTTTGTCGCGAAAGCCAGCAAGTGCTGAGACCAGATCTTAAAGTGCTGGTGATGTCGGCAACTTTGGATATGCCATTGCTTACCCGTCTATTGAATTGCAAAGCAGCTACCAGCGACGGCAGGTTGTTTCCGGTAGATATTTCCCACGAAGGGGATACTGATATGATGATGATGCCGGAACAATGTGCAACCGTAGTAAAGAAGGCGTCAAAAGCCAATGATGGTGACATCCTGGTGTTTCTACCAGGTCAAGGAGAAATATTGAAAACGGAAGCACTGTTAAGAAAGTTGTTACCCGACTTTCTCATAATGCCACTCTACGGGGCCATGCCTTTCTCCAAGCAGCAGGCAGCAATTTTCCCACATAAGTCCGGCAAAAGGAAGGTAGTATTAGCCACTTCAATTGCTGAGACCAGTTTAACTATTGAAGGCATTAAGGTGGTAGTAGACTCAGGTTTTGGTCGTACCGCCAAATTTGACCCCAAGTCTGGCCTAACCAGATTGCAGACCGTACAGATCAGTAAAGATTCGGCAGACCAACGAGCGGGCCGTGCTGGTAGATTAAGCGCGGGCGTTTGCTATCGTATGTGGTCAGAAACAACTCATTCCAGGTTACAAGAGCACCTGGTACCGGAAATCCTAGAAGCAGATTTGGCTTCTTTGGTCTTGGAACTGGCCAACTGGGGCATCAAAGACATTAATCAACTAACCTGGCTTTCTCCGCCCTCAGCAGGGGCTGTAAACCAAGCTAGTCAAACTTTACATGAGTTAGATGCATTAGATAGCGGGGATATTACCGACCACGGCAAACGGATGTTGGAACTACCTTGCCATCCACGCATAGCCCATATGTTGCTGAACGCCGAAGACCAGGACCAAGTGCAACTGGCTGCAGATATTGCAGCAGTACTTGAAGAACGTGACCCATTGGGAACCGGAGTTGGTATTGATATTAACATCCGCATCGAAGCCTTAAGGCGGTTTCGTAGGGAAACCAGAAGCGGTGGTAAAATGGCGAGAGTTAACAAAATTGCTCAATCGTATTTGAGTTTGTTCCAGGTGGAAGAAGATAATAATACAGTTGACCCATATGACACCGGAGTACTGCTCACCTATGCCTATCCAGAGCGCATCGCGCACAACCGCCCTGGTAACAACGCCCAATTCAAGCTGGCAAACGGCAATATTGCTATTACTGGCCATAAGGATGATTTGGCCCATGAGTCATGGTTGGCTGTAGCCCATGTAGACGCACGAGATGGCTTGGGTAAGATCTTCCTGGCATCCCCCCTTAATCCAACGGACCTGGCCCCGATGGTGAAAGAGCAGGAAATAGTGAAATGGGACAGCAAAGATGGAGGCTTAATTGCCACCAAAGACCTACGCATTGGCAATATCGTACTGCAGTCGACGCCTTTGCCAGACCCCGACCCTAGCCGCAAAGCGGAGGCAATCGCCGAAGCCATCAAACGCGAGGGCAGTCACCTCCTTGATTTTTCCAAGCAGGTGACTAACTGGCAAAACCGAGTATTGAGCCTGAGAAAGTGGAGAACCGAGGAAAGTTGGCCAGATGTAAGCACCCCGGCATTGCTGCTCTCAGCTAAAGATTGGCTTGGACCTTATCTTGAAGATATTAAAAGACCACAACAACTAAAGCAACTGGATTTGCAAACCATCCTTCACCACAGTCTGGATTACGATCAGCAACAATTGCTTAACAGGCTGGCTCCGGAGGAAATTGAAGTTCCCAGTGGTTCAACCATAAAATTGCAATACAATGCCGATGGTTCCTCCCCAATACTGGCTGTGCGCATTCAGGAAGTATTCGGGCTGCAGCAAACCCCAGCGATAAATGATGGAAGAACGAGTATACTGATGCATTTACTTTCTCCCGGATTTAAGCCGGTTCAAATAACCGCTGACTTGGAAAGTTTCTGGAAAGCGGCCTACTTCGAGGTTAAGAAGGAACTAAAAAGGCGCTATCCCAAGCACGTGTGGCCCGAAGATCCGGCAACGGAACCTGCCATACGTGGAGTAAAGAAGCGGAAGACCAATTGAGTCAACAAGCAAACCACAATGACAATTCAGTTGTAGTCTTAGGACTGAAAGAGAACTGGAGGCAATTCGCACTTCTTGTAGTTATTAATGGCTTTGTAGGCGGTATGGTTGGCCTGGAACGAACCATCCTGCCCCAACTTGCCGAGGCAGACTTCTCAATAGCTGCCAGGACTGCCATTCTATCATTTATCGTAGTTTTTGGTATTTCCAAAGCCATTAGCAATTACTATGCGGGTGCTCTTGCCAATAAAATGGGTCGTAAAAGACTGCTCATAATTGGCTGGTTAGTTGGAATACCTGTGCCGCTGATTTTAATCTATGCCCCAAGCTGGAATTGGGTAGTAGCGGCAAATGTGCTCCTTGGTATCAATCAGGGTCTGACGTGGTCGAGCACCGTGGTTATGAAGATTGACCTGGTGGGCAAAAAGAACAGAGGTTTGGCCATGGGGTTAAATGAATCGGCCGGGTATTTGGCAGTAGGCATCATGGCCTTTCTTACTGGATGGATAGCCACGGAGTACGGACTTCGACCTTTCCCCTTTTACTTAGGTGTTGGGCTTGCAATAACTGGGCTTTTGAGTAGTCTATTTTTTGTAAAAGACACAAGAAGCCATGCCAAAGCCGAATCAGAGAAAAGCAATATTCCATTGCTAAGAAATGTCTTCAAAGAAACCACCTGGCTAAACCGCAACTTAGGCTCCATTTCCCAGGCTGGTCTAGTTAATAATCTTAACGACGGAATGATATGGGGTTTACTTCCCCTGCTGTTAGCGACCAAAGGTTTCGAACTTGTTGAGATAGGCAAAATAGTGGCTATATACCCAGCTGTCTGGGGGCTAGGACAACTTGTAACGGGAAAGCTTGCAGATCACTGGGCAAAGAAGCGGATGCTGTTTTGGGGCATGCTTTTGCAAGGGTTGGCTATAATTGCCATGTTTTATGCAAATGATTTTTGGACATATAGCCTACTTGCAGTAGCTATTGGTGTCGGCACTGCTTTGGTATACCCCACTTTCCTGGCAGCCATTGCCGACTTCACCAATCCTAAACAGCGGGCGGAAAGTGTGGGTGTATTCCGGCTGTGGAGAGACCTTGGCTATGCAATCGGCGCCATCCTTACGGGCCTGATGGCTGATTACTTCAGTGCCGATATGGCCATTTTGCTGATTGGTATCATCACCTTGTTTTCAGCCTTTTTGATTATGATCAGAATGGAATAACGCAACGTCTATTACTGCAGCCTGAAAGTTCGCCTGAAGTGCTTATACCTGATGGCGCTGTATTTTGCTACTAAGGTAGAGTCCGGCATATCAATATCTGGTGCTACCACGGCCAGGTCAAATTCCAAGCCGCTTTCTAAAGACACCGCAAAGTTCTTTGTCGCAATTTCAGCTGTGAGTTCTCCAGTGGCTTCGCCGGTTGTTAGCATAATGGCTTGTACTTGTCGTCGCTGCCTTTCCCCATCCCGTGTATAGTTTTCCCATTGCAGTCTGGGAGTCTCCTCTGGTGAAATCCAGGCTTCATAGTACCTGTTTGGGAAGAAAAACCTCAAGGCCAGGTTATCATAGTAATACATGCGGTCTCCCCTATATCGGCCTGAAGGATGTTGCCAGCGAACGGAATCAAAAGGAACAACTCCGGTATCCCAAATATTGTCTTGCCAGCTAATAGGTATTCTCAGGGCATCTTCTGTCCAGCAGATATCAAGCTTTACCTCATGATCAGCGCTTCCTTCAAAAGCAAACCTGCCTCCTTCTTCAAAAACGAAAGCATTTACATCTACATTTTTACCGGTTTCACATTTGGAGATAACAAACACCTCTTTTTCCTCCTGGCCAAAAACAGCCACTGATATTGCAGTTACTAATGAGAAGAATATAGAAGTGATAAAGTACTTTCCTTGCAGGGTTACCATAACTTTAAGCGTTTGACCGAATGCTGAAAATATCCAAGAACCAATGCAGTTCATAGGTTTTTGGGATGATCGGTTGCTGAAGGAATAAGGGTTGGGTGCAACCTACCCGCTTAGAAAATGGTCAATACCTAAAGCCATAACAATGCCGGATATGATAACTACAGTGGTGCTCTTTGGCATATTGCAAGGATTGATGGTTATATACGTCTTTTCCCGCAAGGAGCGCATCAAAGAGCATAAATTTCTACTTTGGTTTATCGGGGCATTGCTTTTTGTGCAGCTGCACTCCTTCCTGGCACGATCTGGGCTTATGGCCCACACCCTTTTTCTAATGAATACCAACGTGCCATTGATGTTGCTTTTTGGCCCCATACTCTATTTCTATACTCGACAACTCCAGGGTAGAAACCACGGTAGCCTCCTAACAACTTTCATACACTGCCTACCCTTTGTATTTTATACTATATACTCTTTCAACTTCTTTTTGCAAGCGCCGGAGTTTAAGTTTAATGCATTCGCTGAGCTGGCTGGGCTGCAAGTTCCTGAGCAAAGCTATGAGCAACATTTCCCTTCTGATCCATGGGGAATACAAGGCTGGGTAGTTGTTGAATTGATCTCAGCGCATCTGGTGGTTTATTCCCTGGTATCAATCCTGACTTCGGTAAAATCAAGCGATGGCGCCAACAAGCTACTGGAAAGCAAAAGGCAATGGGCAATTTTCACCAGTGCTATTCTGTTGCTTGGCGGCATAGTACTGTTCTTATCAGAAGGTGGAGTGATTAATGGCGAGGTTTTCTTCAAGAGCCCCCTGGCGAACTTTAGTGGCGACATGTTTAGTACGGTGGCCCTTTACGCCACTACGTTCTACCTACTTACCAAGCCTCAATTTTTATTCGCCAAAAATGGGAAATATGAAAAATCATCCCTATCAACTGAATATAAAGCTGAAAAACTACAGGTGATCAAAAGCGCCATTGAAGATAACAAACTATTCATGCGCACTGACTTTTCGCTTGACCTGCTTGCCCAAGCTACTGGCATTACCAAGCACCACATTTCGCAGATCATAAATGAAGAACTCAAGCAGAGCTTCTTTGAGCTTACCAATGACTATCGAATAGAGGAAGCTAAGAAGGTTCTTGCCAATGCAGAATTTATCAAAATGGAAGTGTTGGCTTACGATCTTGGTTACCGGTCTAAGTCATCTTTCTTCAGTGCCTTCAAGAAAGCCACCAGTCTCACTCCCGCCAAATACCTGGAAACGATTGCGATTTAGGTTTTTTCCGGTCGGATCGCACCCAATATTCTCAGTTCTCCGCATCATTTTTAGCCATTTGGCGGTAACTACGGCTAAAAACACAAATGAAAAAACAGCTAATTTTTATACTTCTACTGGCAACAGGTACGGCCAATGCACAGAAGCCTT
Organism: Cyclobacteriaceae bacterium; assembly: GCA_028285445.1. GTDB lineage: Bacteria > Bacteroidota > Bacteroidia > Cytophagales > Cyclobacteriaceae > JANQPQ01. The sequence goes on from JANQPQ010000056.1 coordinate 51,517, forward strand.
ACTCCGAAATGACTGCGCAAGATTGGGCAAAGGACATCAATTACCTCAACTCCAAAATGCAAAGGCAGTTCAATTCTTATGTTCCGGGCATTAAAGAAGAATTCAACACCAGCGCGAAAGATTTGATTTCAAACTTACCCTCATTGAAAAATTACCAGGTTCCATGTGAGATCATGCGCATTCTAAGCACACTTCAAGATGGTCACACTGAGCTCAATATCGGCCACAATACCGTGGGCTTTCACCGGGTGCCGCTAAGCTTGTACATATTTGATGGGGATTTCAGAGTGGTCGCTGCTCACGAGAAATACTCAGATATCATTGGAAACAAAGTAGTATCTATTGGCAACCAGCCGATTCAGGAAGCTTTTGATAAATTGAAAAGCCAGATGTCTCATGACAACGATATGGAATTTCTCCATGCTGGCCCGGGTTATATCATACTTACGGAACTGCTTAGCTGCCTGGATGTAACTAGTAACCCCTTGGCAGCTACATTCGAATTTGAGCAGGAAGATGGCTCTGTTATCCGCAAGGAATTTACAGGAGTAACCGCTCAAGACTACAGCCAAGGCCCATGGGTCACTTACAGGAGTAAGCACAACCTTGAAACTCCGCTCTATCTATCTAACACCTCAGAGAGTTATTGGTATAGGTACATACCTGAATCAAAGGTTATGTACTTTCATTTCTCAAGGGTTAATAACCAGAAAGGCAAACCCAGCATTAAGAAGTTCAGCAAGGAGCTTTTTGCGGAAATTGACCGAGTACAACCTGAGAAGTTGATAATAGATTTTAGGCTTAACAATGGTGGTAATTATCACTTATCAGACCCAATCCTCGCCGGAATAAAGTCACGGGAATGGCTTAACCAGAAAGGAAAGGTTTGGGCAATCACAGGCCGAAGAACATTCTCTGCCGCCTCAAGTACCTGTATCTTTCTAAAGCAGCAGACTGCTACAACCATAATAGGTGAAGCGGGAAGAACACATCCTAATAAGTCAAATAACAACGAGTACATGACGCTGCCCACCTCTGGCTTTCTAATTGAATACACCACGCGGCTAAGAAAAAAGTGGCCCGAAAGACCTGACTTGGATCGTATACCGCCAGATATCGAAATCTTGCCTGACTTTGCGAGTTACAAACTGGGCAAAGACAAGGTGCTCGATTATCTTCTTAAGTAGGATTAGTTATTCTGAATTAACCAAGCCCCCAAGTTGGCATAAAAATCAACTGGGGGCTCACCCGTAGTAATATCAAGCAGTTCGTGACCCGTATTTGGATAAAGCTGTACGGTAAAGTTTGAACGATTGAGGTCTTCCAAGACTTGCACATCATACCGGGCCGGGTGACTCCGATCTTCGTTACCATATATCCAGAGCACGGGCAGTGTCATAGAGTTGATAATAGATAAAGGGTCAAAGCCAATCACTCCGCTGTAAGAGGACAATTGCGTCGTGGCCTCTTCTATCGTAATATCTGGGTCATCGGTGATGCCATCATAGAAGCCCTCAACTCCTGTTGATGCTACCCCACCGCTGGCCATCACTATATAAGACAAATCCGATGACATACTATGAATGATAGAATTCACCCAAGCGCCCTGGCTGGATCCATGGACGCCAATACGTGTGTTGTCAATTTGAATATGTTCTTTTAGGAGGTTGATAATACTTATCACGTCTTCAGCTCTCGCTGTTAAGAACTCGGTTTGAGTTTCAGGGGTTTCCGTAGGATAGCTCCCCGTTGAATTGCCAACGCCACGCTTATCATAAATGTACATGGCATAGCCATTCTGAGTAAGTATTTGAGCAAACACCTCCAACTCTTGCCTGGGTTCGTTACCAGAGCCCGGCACAAGAATCATTGATGGGAATGGTCCATCGCCCGCGGGCAAGAATAGCTCGCCTTCAATACTGGCATTTCCTGCTTGTGTGGTAAAAACGCCTGCTCCGCTGATGACTGTCGGCCCATCATCATCACAATGGAGAAATAGAAGTAGTGTAGTAATAAGTGTAAAAACCTTTAGGCTTAGTCCTTTCATAGTCGAATATTAGTTGTTGAACTTTGGGTGAAAGTAAATCCCCGTCCACCTCAATTCGACTCACTCGCTCAAGTGATACAAATGCCCTAAAGATCTTTGATAAACTGTTGTGGTGTTTTTTCCGTGGCCTTCTTAAATGCCCTATTGAAGGTGGCTTTACTATTAAAGCCGCATTCCAGGCCTATGGTGAGGAGGTTAACGCGGAGGTGATCACCTTTTTTAATCCTCTCAACTACCGCATCCACACGATAAGAATTAACAAAGTCGTAAAAATTCTGGTTGAGCACTTCATTAATCACTTGCGACAAATTGTGCCCTTGTATGCCAATGCCTCCCGCCAAATCGTCGAAAGAGAGATTAGCATTGAGATGGGGCCTCTCCGCCTCCATATATTGCCGGATCTGATCAGCGTACTGCTCCTTCTCTCCATCTGAAAGTGCCGAAGTCTGATACTTAGGACCAACATCTATGATTTGACCGGTAGTCGCATCAACCAAACGTGGGTAAACGTGAGGATTACGCAAAGCTGCATAGCCAATGGAGTAGATTGATATCAGCATAATTACCACCGTCACCAGATCTCCATCAACACCTGGTATTACTTCGAAAAGCATTACAATCGGCAAAAGAACCATTACCGCCAACAATATATTGCGCAGCCACCTGGCAGCTGCAACCTGGCTTAAATCGGTACTGTCATCCACTTTGCCAAGAAACTTAATTAAGACAATAATGGCCGAAAGTTGATAAACTACCTGGTAGCTTATTTTAGAAGCAACAGCCACTGTCATCAATCCTGACAAGTTTTCATTATTGATCAGATGTGAGTTCCAGTCAGCCAGTATATGGTAAGGAAAATAGACCACGTTTACTAAGATGGGTAAAGCCAGGTGAGCGGAAATCAGCTTGTTGGAAAGTCGTGGAGATTTCACCACTGACATTGCATAAAGTAGGGTGAGCGGGGCAAGTATTAAATCAAATAGAAAGGTAGTGCCGGTAATTCGGGGGTAGCTGGCATTGATAGCCATTAATTTGAAGGCCTCCTCCAGTAAGAGGAGCGAGAAAAGGAAAACCAGTGTACCAAGAATCCGATTCGACAGACTGTACCCCCTCTTGTTAGAGTAAAGAATAAAGGATAATACAAATCCTTGCAATGCCAAAATGCCTAGTACCATGCTCGTTCTTCTGCAAGGAAATATAAGGCATAATGCAGTTATTTACGCAAAATCAGCTTACTCGTAGCGTAGGCTATCCACAGGGTTTGAACTTGCGGCGGAAACCATTCGGTAGGAAATGGTGATTATCGCGAATAAGAGTATGGCTAGAACAGATATAACGACGACCCCTAAATCAACAGCTACGCGATAGGTAAAATTGCCAAGCCAATAGTTCATTCCAAAATAGGCCAATGGTACCGCCATCAATATCGCTGGCAGCAATGTGCGTATAAATTGCCATCCCAGCAGTAAGAGAATTCCTGAGCTTGAGGAGCCCAATACCTTGCGGATGCCAATTTCCTTCTTTCGCTGATCAGAAACGAAAATGGTAAGGGTAAAAAGCCCAAGCATGGCAATAACTATTGCCAGTCCGGAAAATAGTGGAATCAAACTACCTAGCCTTCTTTCCTGGTTATACATACGGTCAAATTCCTTATCCAAGAACCAGTATTCAAACGGCCTGCCCGGGTAGATTTGTTTCCAGCCATTTTCCAGTTCTGCTATCGTTTCTGAAAAGTTATTAGATCCAAGCCTTACGGATAGTACCCCGCTGACGCTATTATTAGCACAGATTACCAAAGGCTCAACTACCTCCCTGATAGATTTATAGGCAAAATCTTCTACCACGCCAACCACAACGCCATTAGAGGCACCATAAACGTAGTTGATGCTGTCCTCACTTAGTTCTATGCCAATCGCATCGATGGGATCGAGATTGAGTGCCTTCGCGGCGGTCTTATTAATTATGAGTGCATTGGGTTCGATAATCTCCCGAAAATCACGTCCTGCCAGTAGCTTTAAGTCGTAGGTCTGTAAAAAGCCTCCATCAGCATCGAATTTATTCCAATAGTGCTGCTCATCGCCCGTGATGTTTGTCTTGTAGCGCGTATTAATACGCCCAAAGTCGCTTTGTCTTGGCAGGTGCATGCCCAGGGTATTGCTCTCCACTGCAGCCAAATCCCGAATAAAGGCTTTGTACCTCTGTACTTGCTGCGAGTTGCCCATCCTTGACGTCCTAATGCCAATCACCTTGTCACGGTTTTTACCAAGGTATCCACTATTAATCAACTGCAGTTGGTTGTATACCGTGATAGTTGCTATTACCAATGTAATTGCAACCGTAAACTGAATTGTCACCAGGGCGTTGCGGGCCATAGAGGCGTTGTTGCTTTTCTTGAAATGCTGGCTGAGGCCGGCTCCGGGTTGAGAGCGGGTTAGTATAATTGCCGGTAAAAATGCTGCCGTGAATAGGATGAAGGTAAGTAGGCCTGATAGAAATAATAGGTATGAATTTGAAAGAAAAGCGAAACTAAGATCTATGTTTTTACTGATTAGGGAATTGAAATCCGGCATTAGCAGGTTTACGGCAAGAAACGCTAGTACCAACGCAATGAGTATAGTAAGAGTCGACTCGAGGAAGAATTGTAGCCGCAGTTGACGACTACTGCCTCCTAGTGTTTGACGTAAACCCATCTCCTTTTGACGCTTCCTACCTTGGGCAATGGTAAGGTTGGCATAGTTTGTAAGCGCTATAACCATTATAAATGCTCCAACACTTAGCAGTGCCCAGATATAACTCATATTAATTGGCGTATCAATTTCCCACTTGAATGGAGGGTTAAAATGTATGGCTGATAAAGGCGTTATCAATGGCTTAACCCTGACTTCTATTTCTTTGGGAAGAATCTCATCCCACAAATCTTCAACCTCTAACAGGAGTGACTCCACATTAGCTTGTGGTTTTACCTTCAAGTAAGTAAATGCGTAGCCAGGAAACGGCCTTTGATCAACCCAACCTCTGTATTCATCTCCATAAATGCCCTGCACTGCCTGAATATGGGCTATGTACTTTGGTTGAAAATGACTGTTTGATGGGGGATCGTAAATAACGCCGGTCACTACCATTTCCACCTTGTTTGAGGTTCGGTGGTACTCCAATGTCTTTCCAATTGGATTTTCCTCCCCAAACACTTGCAGGGCGGTTGATTCTGTAAGTACTATGGAACTTATATCAGCCAATTGGGCATCAACCTCGCCATACTTCAAATCGAAGTTGAGAAAGCTAAAGAAATTTGGGTCAGACCAATAGATTTGCTCCTCATAAATGAAAGCATCTGATTCCGGATTATGCAAATAGCCATAACTTATGTTCAGGAAGCGAAATTTTTCCTCAATAAGGCTGGAGCGCTCCTCAAGCAGGTCAATCCACATACCTGAAGAATAAGCCCGATTCTCAACTTCCCCATTGTCCTCTTGGTAGCTATAAGACAGGCGGTATATTCTATCGGCATTGGGGTGGTGTTGTTCAAAGGAAAGTTCATCGTAAATAAACAAACTGACAAAAAGCACTACCGTAATAGCAACAGCCAGCCCTAGTAGGTTGATACTACTGGTGAGCTTATTCCTGCCAAACGCCCGCATACCTACAATCAAATAATTCCAGAGCAGCGAGGGAATCCATCTTGAATCTGAGTTCCTGGCAAGTCGTTTCTCCTCCCTATCTAAATCGCCCAGGTCTCCCAGGTTCTTCAGAGCAATGTCAAATGCATCAGACTCCGAATGGCCTGCTTCAATTAGATTAGAGATCTCATCTCGAAGGTGATCTTCCAATTCAGCAATGGTACCATCTTCAAAATACTCATGCCGTCGGAGGTTTTTCCTCCACGCCCTGATCTTATCTTCTAAATTCACCATCTTTTATGGTTGAGTTGGATTGAGATTCCAAAGGCTGACCATAATCTGGTTCATTGCAAGCCAGCTGGCTTTCTCGGCATGTAGGGCCTCTTTGCCCAAGCCCGTGATTGAATAGTATTTTCGATGCCTCCCCTCCGGAGACATAGTCCACTTGGATACAACCAACTTGTCCTTCTCCAATCGATGCAGCACCGGGTAGAGCATTCCATCTGCCCACTCCATCTTTCCGTCTGAAATTTCCTTTACTCGTTGAATGATTTTGTAGCCATAAGAAGATCCTTCCTGGAGTATACCCAGAATAAGCGGCTTGGATGACGCCGCAACCAATGATTTGCTAAATAACATATACCTATATTACTATATACATAGAAGTACAAGGTATACGAAAAAATTGGAATAATAGTTATCAGAGGCCTATTACATCCAATCAACCTCCATTCTCGGTACTAAAACCCCGGATTCAGCAGGTTTCGACAACAAATCACCAAGAGCACCACTTGCATACTTGAACTTGAACTCAAATCCAGCATCAATCAATCTTTTGGGCACTACCCGGCGGCTCTTCAGAATCAGCTCCGGTTCAGTTCTGATAATTACCGCCCCCACTTCCAAAAGCCACTTTGGTAAAGGAATTCCTACCGGAATATGCATAGCTTTTCGCAAGGTTGTCATGAATTGCTTATTGGGCAGCGGGTTGGGGGATGACAGGTTGTAGGTTCCACTACACTCATCGTTTTCGATAATGAAATTAATCGCCTCTGAAAAGTCATCAGCATGCAACCAACTGAAGTACTGTTTTCCATTGCCCTGTTTTCCGCCCAGCCCGATGCGGGCCAAATTGGTAAGAGGCAGTAACGCGCCGCCATCCTTGCTTAACACTATGGCGATACGAGTTAGTACCTTTCGAGTATACGCAAGCCTGTGTTGATGAAAGGCCTGCTCCCATTTACGACAAACATCAACGGAAAACCCTTTTCCCATTTCACCATATTGCTCGTCCATATCCTTGTCAAGTGCATGGCGATAAATGGTAGCGCTGGCGGCATTAATCCACACCTTTGGCGGGATTTGGCAAGCTTTAATAGCAGTACCGATAACGTGAGTAGCGTTTAAGCGGGATTCATAAATAAGATGTCTGTTACGTTGGTTATAACGACAATCAACCGACTTGCCCGCAAGATTAATGACGGCCTCCGCTCCCTCCAGTGACTGAGCCCAAGGCCCGGTGGTAACTCCGTCCCAATATTCAAAATGAACATTTCCGTAATCCAGTTGTTGATGCCTGGTAAGCACCACAACCTCATATTTGGGTGAATTAAATCTCTTACAAAGTACCTGTCCGAGAAAACCTGTTCCCCCGGCAATAATGATTCTTTTTGGGTTCATTGTTGCTGCTGTTTAGTTCCACTAACCAGGAAATAGCGAAAGTGCTTACGAGCAAGTCCTACTAGCATCGTAAGCAGAGGTGACTTAAGGTTGTCCCATCGCTCCCTGGTCATCTTGGTTTTGCTAAAGAATATTTGCTTAATAAGGAATTTGACTACCACGAATGGCACATGAGCCACCGAAGGTGCTACATTCCACGAGATGTCTTCAGTTGTGATGTCCTCAAAACCTGTTTGCTGAAGGCATTGGGTTAACGATTCAATTCTTGCCAATTCCGTAAGAGCCCAGGAAGTGCATAGCTGCTTATATGCCCAGGCAACTAGTGCATTCATTGGCTGGTCACCAATAAGAAAACCATCAGCAATAACAAACTTTCCTCCTGGCTTCAGAATACGGTGAATCTCCTGCAGCAGGTCGCTTTTGCTGGCGCCTTGAGCATAACAGCTGCTTTCAATGGCAACCACATAGTCCACTGTTCCACTGAGTATAGAGGTATCGCAATAGTTTTCCTGTACAATCTCAATGCGGTCTTGCAGGCCCTCAGCCTGATTCAGGGTATTGCCCCTTTCTACCTGCCAGGGCACTACCGTTACACCGTAAAGATCTAGCTGCTTGTGTTTTTGGGCTGCAAATCTAAGAGTTGCCCCCAATCCACAGCCCATATCTACCAGGCTCCCAGGTTGATTTTTGATGGTAAGCATATCAAGTACTTTGGCATTCATATCTTGGAGCAATGCCTCCCGATCAAGGGCATTTGCCCCGGCGCCGTAGTAACCGAAATGCATGTTGTAGTTAGGGCTCCAGGCTTTGTAGTCGGGACCGGCCTTCTCGTAGTATGCCAGAAGCTTCTCCCTTTGAGACCTGGAGACTTCAGGCTTTACTGTTCCTTCAATATTACTGGCAACATTTACGTCTATGCTCATATTAATTGTTTTTGATATTTCAGAAAATTTTGAAAACTAAATGAAAAAAAATATCACTTCATCAGTTTCATTAGAAGCTGTACAAACCACTTCTGATCTGACTTAGAAAACTTATCCACTATAGTGTCAGCCTTGGCGGTAAATTCAAGCAAGTCTTTAGTAACACTTTTGAATTCCTTCACATCCGATCCATTGCCTTTTACTGATTGAACCTCTTCCAAAATACGAGCAATCGGCTCTATTTCTCTTCTCTTTCTCTCCCTCGCAACCTGCTTGGCCAAGGCCCATACATCCTTATTAGTATAAAAGAACTCCTTTCGCTCTCCGATTTTAATGTCTTTTTGAACTATCCCCCACTCTATCAAGGCCCTGATATTCATATTGGCGTTGCCACGAGATATTTTTAACTCCTGCATAATCTCCTCTGTTGAAAGTGACCTTGTAGACATTAACAGCAATGCATGAATCTGGCCCATGGCCTTATTGATGCCCCAACTGCTCCCCAAAGCACCCCAGGCCTGTATAAACTTCTCCTTTGCCTCTTGATATTCCATAGTTAAATATACATACGCTATTAAACTTTCAAAAGTTTTTGAAAATAAGAAAAATAAGGAGATAGTATACCTAAACTCGCTATTGTAGTCTTTGCAACCGCATTGTTCCTAAAGCAGCTACATTGCCATTTACACCCAAAGGAGCCTCTGTTATCATGCTAATATTCTCGGCAGGATTGGAGACTTGATTCGGTGATGTAAAAGTTGCCCCGCTATCGGTTCCAGCATCATAAATTCCAACTGTAATGGTGGTGTCCTGAATCCAGCTGCCGTTTGGATATAAGTCTACCGAACTTATGGCTACAAACCAGTCGGGGCTTGGAGCCAACATACTGGTTACGCTTACCAGGGAATGATCTATGCTAATGTCGAAATCAACGGCCACGCTTCCGGGCGACACATTAATTCCTCCACCATTAATCTCAAACTGCGCTCCCCCACTGGTTATCATATCCTGTATCTCAGAAGACAGGTTAGTTTTCGTGCCCCTTTCTGCCATGTCTTTTATGCCCGCTGAAGCTAGTTCTCCAGTTGAGAACAAAACCGCAGATGAAGCATGGGTCATTCCAATCAACCCTGAAAAATGAGGGTTTGGAGGAAATTCTGCTGGATGCGTTGTTGCGCTCCAGACCGCTTCAAAAGTCAATCGGTAGAGGGCATCTCCAGATTCAGCAACAGTCGTGAATAACCAGCTTTCAGCCGCTACCCTGTTGCCAGCATTATCTGCCAATAACTCGCCGAGCTTCACTTCATAGGCCGTATTGTAAGCTAGGGGCTCTCCAAGCTCGAAGGTAAGCCTGAAGGCTATACCATCGTATAGCACCGTCCCCGGCACTCTAGTGGCGCCATTCCACAATTGCAGTGCATCACTATCTACGGTAGCCAGATCCAGTCCTTCATTAAACTGCGCAGTAATCTCAACATCAACAGCGACGTCAAGGGCCCCTTGCAACGGAGAATGGGATATTAACATCGGTGGGTCTGTATCTCCAGGTTGAGGAGATTCGTCATCGCATCCCCATGTTAGCAAGGGCAGTATCAATATGCATATTATCCTCACAAGCATATCAAGTGCTAATTTAGTCATCAGTTATCTCGAAATTATCACGATACTGGTTTTCTGGCAATAAACTAGCTACATCCGGTTGGCTGTTTCCGGCCATTCCATGCCAGACTGCAACTTCGCCGGGATATGAGAGCGACAATATTCTGCACAGTGATACTGCTATTCGGCTGTGTTGATTCGGATAATGGTTCTATAGATCAGCTATTCAGTAGGCTACAAACTGCGAACAATTCTGGTGACTTAACCTTGATGAAGGGCCAGTACTTACAAAATGCCACCTGGTTTCCACCAGGCGCCCGGGAGGTTCAGGGATGGGATGAAATCAGCAAACGTTATGAGGCCGCATTCGCTACCTACTCGATAAACATTAGCTTTCAGATTAATGAAATCGATATTGACCAGGAAACTGCTTATGTTGTTGGTAATACCATCGGTCATAGGATACACAAGGCAACACTAGATTCAGTTACCGTAAATGACAAATTCATAGTTAAGCTGCACTACACCTCTAATTCCTGGCGCATAAAGTACCTTATTTGGAACAGCAGTTTGCCCAATTTCTAGCGGCTTTATCAGCTCATCAGTCCGCTTAACTACTGCCTGATTTGGCAATTTCAACTGAGTTATGAAATTTAGCTTAAGAATTCCGTTACAGTGTCTGCTATTTACGAGTTCAGTGCATATCACGGTGCTTTCCTGGCGCTGGTAATTATAGTATCCAAGTTTGGCAGGATATCGGCGAATCGCTATTTGGCTATTGCCATTCTGTTCTTTTCGTTTTCGCTTTTTGAATGGAGTAGTTACGCCGGCTTAATCAACCGGGTACCACATTTGGCTTTGTTGTCAAACCCTTTTTTATACACAATTGCCCCACTAATCTGGTTGTATGTCAGACGGCATACCAAGCAGGAATCTCAACCAGAGCCGACTATGGCTCTGATTGCTTTGCTTCCTGGCAGTTTGTATTTGTTGGGAACCTATGAATTCTATCTTTTGCCCGGTACTGAAAAACTTCAAGCCCTGAACAGCGGAACAATTACCAATCATTTCTATTTCCATGAAGCTATCTATCCAATCCTTTACGTTTCCAGTTCAATCCTTTTCTTGATCCTGGCCCTCAGGGAGCTCAGGCAGGCTACACAATATCTAAAAAGCGATAGATTAAACTCTCTCCGGTTCATCACCTTCTGTTACTCCATCTTCGCGATCATTGGCTTTCTCGATTGGTTTCTAACCAATGTACTGGCCGTGACATTTGCCAGCTATCACCTAACCATGCTACCTCAAACTGTTTTGATCCAGATGGCAGGTTACATTGCCATAATTAATCCTACATTTCTGGAGAGGCATGCTAATGTATCTGGTAAATACTCTCGGTCTTCGATGAGTAGTCAACAACTCGCTGAAATTGAAACTACATTGCTTAAATATTTGCAAGAGGCCAAACCATTTCTTGAGATGGATTTAAGTCCGGCCGACATAGCCGATCAACTGGGAATTTCTAAACATCAGTTGTCGCAAGTGCTAAGCCAAAGAATGGGTTTAAGCTTTTACGAGTTGATCAACAAATATAGAATTGTTGAAGCCCAGGAGATGATAAAAGCTGAAGATGGCCAATCCTTTAAACTTATTCACATTGCATTTGACAGTGGGTTTAGCAATAAAACCACCTTCCTTAGAAACTTTAAGAAATTTACTGGCCTCACTCCTTCTCAATACAGAGAAAGCTTACAGCAAGCATAGTGGCACCAATGTGGTAGCATCGAATTGGGTGTTCCTATTCGTCAGTAGCGGAGAATTTCATTTGCTGCTGAATCTAAACCTAAATATTTATGGAGCATGCATCACAAGAATTCGCTATTAGTTACCTCGGAGTATTCCTTGCGGCTTTGTCAAGCTTTTTGCTAGGCGGCCTTTGGTACTCCCCTATGCTATTTGGAAAAAAGTGGCAAACCTTAAACGCCTTAAACGATGACGACCTTAAGCAGGGAACCGGAAGGGTATTTCTTGTCTCATTTCTTCTTCAACTTCTTGCAGCTATGGTACTGGGCGCCTTTTTGGGGAAATCGGGATTTATATTTAGCATGGAAGCGGGCCTAATGATTGGAGTTGCCTGGGTTGGTGCTGCCATGGGTACCACCTATCTATTTGAGAGAAAATCATTAAAATTGTTCATGATTAACGCTGGTTACCACGTTTTAGCCTTTACCATTATGGGTGGCATTGTAGGTGCCTTTCAAGCCTAATAACATAAGGAAAAGCCGGCATAATGCCGGCTTTTCTTCCATAGCAACTAAAACTAGCCTACATGCTATAGAAAAACTCCTCTGACACTATCTGGCCGTTCTCAACAGTATAAATGCAGATTTCTTCCATTATATGCCGAAGTCCACTTTCTCTAATTGTGGCATCCATCTTCATTGTACAAACAAAATGATTTGCCACCACCAAAGGGTCAGACACTTCATTTGAATGAACTTCCATTGATTGCATAAAGCCATTCAACTTCATCAACATATTCTCTTTACCAGATATTTGGCTTGGTTCTCCAAACGGTTCAATACTAACCGCATCATCTGCATATAATTCCTGCATGGCTTCCACAAAGGTGGCCTCTCGGCAAAGCTCAATCAATCGATTAGCAATTTCGGTTGTAGTCATAAATTAGGTTTTCCTTTAAAAATCCGCATTGCAAACCAGTCGGAGATAGCATCCAGTTGGGTGCTTCCGGAAAATTATTTGTGAAGCCATTTTCCTTAAGGATAATGGTCCTGTATCCACCTCACATTTCTCCTCAAATTATCGTATACTCGTTGCAAGGATGTAAGTGAACCCGATCATGAGTCTGTCAAAAAATTACAATGGCTACAAGTCCTTTCAATACCTGGAAAAGGACATTGACTATAAACATTTTGAACTGGAAGATGAACTTAACCGCGTTCCATCAACTAAGGTGCAACTTGATGAAGATCAAGAGCAGCTAGTGAGGAAAATACTGGCAGATCACATATTGATTAGCGTTCATGAACATGTTGGTACCTTTCCTAAAGACATTATGCAAACTCCCGAATATGTTAAACATGGACGTATGGCCACGGCCTACGAAGGCTTAGCACATAGCCATTGGGATTGTGTATTTGATAATCTAATGGACGGTATTTGTCAGATCCATTCCAAAGGAGGATGGAAATGGAGTGAGGTTATTCACGACCTGGGCATGCGGCTCTGTGATATCGCTCATCAGGATTTTATCATACATTGTAAAACTGGTGCTGATATTCACCAAGCGCATAATGAAGGAAAAGTGGCTTGGGTAGCTGTTATGGAAGGTGCAATGATGATTGAAAACGAACTGGACCGCATTGATTTACTATATGGTTTTGGCCTACGATCGCTTGGTATTACCTACAGTGAATCTAATGCTTTGGGTTCTGGCCTGAAGGAAGAAAGAGATGGAGGACTTACAGCCTTTGGAAAAAGAGCAGTTGAGCGCATGAATAAGGTGGGGCTGTTAATCGATTGCTCTCATACCGGAGACCAAACCGCTTTGGACACTATTAAGCATAGTCGCAAGCCCATTATCCTCAGCCATATCGGAGCCAAAGCGCTTTGGAATACGAACAGACTTGCCCCTGACGATGTGCTAAAGGCCTGTGCGGATAAGGGAGGAGTGATAGGCGTTGAAGCTGCCCCCCACACTACTCTAACTCCAACACATCGCCGACACAGCCTCGACTCAGTAATGGAGCACTTTGAATATATCAAAGACTTGGTGGGAATTGACCATGTTACACTGGGGCCTGATACGCTCTATGGTGATCACGTAGGATTACATAAAGCCTACACAGCCGCTCTATCACTTAAAGCATCTAAAAGCCATGGTAAACCCGGAATGGAATACGAGCCCGTGGAATATGTGGATGGTCTTGAAAACCCTACCGAGGGCTCCTACAATATCCTGCGGTGGCTTGTGAAGCATAATTACTCAGAGGAGGAAATCGCTAAGGTGATGGGCCAGAATACATTGCGGTTATTAAATGAAGTTTGGGTATAGATGCGACTGGCTGCCATCCTGTTTTGCTTCATTTGCCCAAGCCTATTTGGGCAGGGTCTACTGCGCAAAGTATCATTAGTGGTTCACGATTCTGCTGAAGGTTACGAAATTGAGCAAAAATTCACTTTGCAACTTGATAGCGCCTCCCCGACTTTCATTTTGAAATCATTGCACTTCCAAGGATCTTTAATAAAGGTGAACTCAGTTGAGGGCAATCATGATATAGATTATGAGGTTGCCATGACGAATCCGCTTGCAATAGATGTTTCTACTACAGACAAGCTCTCCGAACTAACGGTATCATATGTAGTAAAGACAAGGAGAAAATCATTCTATCTTCCACTGTTCTATACCAACCTTACAGCGACTTCCTCCAATGATGATTTCTTTACTGCATCGATTAATTCCAATCAAATGGAATTGCTGCGATTACATTTCCCATCTACTCAAATTGATATGGAAGGAGCAACTAAAGATGGCATCTTGACATTTCAGTTACCTGCTTTGCCTTCGGTATTGAGAATGGAGAAGGCTGACAACCCTACTGCTGGAATTCTATTTACCACAGTAGTGGATTTGGCAGTAATTCTCGTTTTCATAATAATCAGCTTTCTGATCTGGAGGAAAAGAAAACAGCTGTTCTATGGATAGTTTCATCTTTTGGGGCTTGTTCGTTGTATTGGCAGTGATCGTAGTAGGCTATATAATCTGGATGTATCTGACCGAAAGGAAATGAACATTCAGCATATAATATTCATTGGTTACTTCCTGGTTGTCTTCCTGATTGGCTGGCTCAGCTTAAGACTCACAAAATCTGACAAAGACTATTGGATTGCAGGTAGCAAGTTGGGCTGGGGTGTCGGCGGCGCCACTATGGCCGCTACTCACACCAGCGCTGGTACCTTCATTGGCACCATCGGAGTTATTTACGCAGTAGGATGGTCTTTTACCTGGGTGCTGCTTGTCATTCCACTTGCTTACTGGTTCATGGTGGCTGTACTGGCACCAAGATTCACCAAAGTAACAGAGCTGACCCTGCCTGCATTCTTGCAGCGCAGATATGATTCTAAAATAGCAAGAGGTGTGGGAGCAGTAATAATCCTGGTAGCTACCGTTATTTACATTCAAGCACAGATTGTCGCCGGAGGGTTGGTTGCCAACGTAGTCTTTGGCATTGACGCAACTACTGGTATGGTAGCCTTTACCCTAATTCTACTCATTTATACAATGGTGGGTGGAATGCTGGCCGTGGCTTATACCGATTTTCTGCAAATGATAATTATGATCGTAGGGACTGTTGTGGCTGTACCTATAGCGCTTCAACACTTCCAGGGTCTGGGTGATCTTCTCTCAAAAGTCGAGTTGGTGCAACCCCTGGCTTTCGACTGGGCTGGATTTCCCACAGCCTTGCTAATTACCATGGGGCTGGCCTTCTTCCTTGGTTCGGTTGCCACCCCTGAAAAAGTGGTGCGGCTCTACGCTATGAAGAACATGAAAACCATCCGCCGAGCGGTATTATTGACCATAGTTGTGGTGACAGGAATCAACTTGTTGGTTTTCATTTTAGGACTGGCAGCAATGGCCCTATTCCCAAATCTGCCCACCGGCGACCTGGCGATGCCCATTATAGCCAAAGCGGTATTGCCAACTTTCATTGGCACTATTATGCTAGCAGCCGTCACGTCGGCTATGATGTCCACGGTGGACTCACTGCTCCTGGTAGCTGGTTCAGCACTCTCAGAGGACATTTACCAGAATATCTTCAACAGAACGGCTTCAAAATCGCGAAAATTGATAGTAGCCCGATTGGGTATTTTGATAGTGGGTATCGTACCCTTATTTTCTGTGCTGGCCGGCTTCGCAAAAGGTGAATTAATACAATTTATCGTAGTTCTTTTTACAGCCATCATGGGTGCGGGCTTCTTCGTGCCAGTTGTGGGAGGAGTACTTTGGAAAAGAGCAACAAAACAGGGAGCCATTGCCGCCATGGTTGGCGGCGTTGTGGTAACAGGATTGTGGAAAGCTTTTGGAAACCCACTCATCTATCCGGTGCTTCCGGGGTTCATTACAAGCTTGGTGGCCTATGTTGTATTCAGCTTAATGAACAAACCACCACACAGCAATTCATGGGAGGCCTACTTCAAAAAATGAACAATTATCTGCACCTACTCTCCAACTAGAACTAGAAGCCAGATTTTTTGCCCTGAAACAACAAGCCTAATTGGAGGGATTAAACATCTCTATTGTGTAATCCAGCAATTCTACCCCACCAGGATCTCCATGGCCAGGAACAACAGTCTGTACACCTGGATAAGTTTCTTTAATACGCTTGATGGTGGTAGCCCATTGCATTGTATCAGCATCAGCCAAGTTACCCTTACCTGCTCCCAACGCCTTGATCATACAACCGCCATAAATAAGATTCTCGCTAGCAATATAACTGGCGATATTGTCTTGCGTGTGGCCGCTGCCAAAGTAATGATTCATCACTTCACCCTTTCCAACTTGAATGACGTTCGCCTTCTCAAAGCCAATCATTGGCACCGTGACACCTTCGGCCTCTGCTAAAACCAGGCCCTTGGCACTAGCAATAGAAACTATACCTCTTTGGTGAAAGGCGTCCAGCCCTCCTAGCGCATCAGCGTGAAAGTGATTTACCACAACTGCCTTAATCTTGCTTTCTTGCTGGCTTTCAATCCATTCAATCAATTCTCGAGAAACCTCATTGGTGGTTGGCGTATCAAAAACCACGGCTTCGCCATTATCAATGAAAATAAGACCGTTGCAATCAACCTTGCTGCTATTAAAATCTAGATATGAAACATGCAGGTAGGTTTTTTCCGTAACCTGCCTGATCGTTAGGGATTCTGACTGATAGAGGTTTTGAGGTGGCCTCTCCCCTGCCTGACAACCCATTAGCAAAGTGGCACAAACGAGACATAAACAGAGTTCTGTAGATATCCTCATTTTTCGAAAGTTTCCAGTAGTCTCCTCAAGATGTTATAAGTCCGATTATGCCCAAGTCCTGGTCCGTAGGCACTAGAGGTTAAAGCTACTACCATTTTATAATCCGGGATGGCCACCAACACATTACCGCCATTGCCGGATGCGAAGATATAATCAAACTCTTTGGCTCCGAACTTTCTTTTTGATCGATACCACATTAAACCATAAGAATCTGCAAAGGGGTTGTTCTCTTTGAGGTCGAATACAGGGCTTGCCAGCTGCTTCACCCAAGACGAACTAACTATTTGCTTGTCTTGCCATTTGCCTTCATTGGCAACAACATATCCAATTTTCGCAAAGTCAAGAGTTGACAAATAGAGGTTGCCCATGCCGGCAGTTGTACCAGTGGCGTCAGAGAACCAATAATACTGCTCTATTCCCAAGGGTTGAAAAAGATGCTTCTCTGCGAAAGCGGCTAAACTCATTCCAGATACTTCCTCTATTATAGCGCCTGTTAGTAATGCATTAATATCAGCGTACACCCAGGCTCTCCCCGGTTCGTTCACCACTGGTATTTTCAAAACGTACTCCTTCCAATTTTTTGATCCTACCCACCTTCCTACATGACCACTTGTTGAGAAATCGTCTGTATCGGCGTCAAGCCCAGAAGACATGGTGAGGAGGTCGCGCAGGGTTATGGCACTCAAACTTTTATGGGCATAAGGATACTTTTCGGATGGAAAGAATGACAGCACATCCTGATCTATACTATTAACCAGGTTCTTGTCAATGGCAATGCCCATCAATAGAGCAGTAACGCTTTTTCCTGCGGAACGAATATCATGGATAGTTGCCCTCCAATAGGTATGAAAGTACTCTTCCAAAACCAGCTTGCCGTCCTTTATAACTACCAACCCTCTAAAGTCATTTGGCGGTGTATCATTGATTAGTGAAATCAGGTTGGCAACACTATCTGCTTGAAAGCCAGCCTCTTCAAGACTGCCCATTGGCATTTGCCAATCTTCTTGTGATAAACCCTGGCTACAGGATAAAATGCTACTTAGCATCAGCATTGACGCAATAACTCTGAGCTTAATTGAAATTCCAGGCATGTTAAATTCTATTGATCTAGTAAAGCGATTATCCGTAGAGGGGCGCCGCTTCCTCCCTTTATCTTCATTGGCAAAGCCACTACAGCAAAGTCTTTTGATGGCAGCTGATCAAGGTTAGTTAAGTTTTCAAAGGCTGGAATATTCTGGCTTAGCAGTATTACATGGCTTTCGAAGTATTGCGATTGGCCATAGTCAATGCTGGGAGTGTCAATACCAATAGCTTTAATGTTTCTGTTGTCAACAAGCCACTTCGCCGCCTCGGGACTTAATCCTGGAAAATGAAGATCTTGCACGGCATCGCTCCCACGCTGATCAGTGCCTAGGTACTTTACTTTGTCAGGATAGTGCCTGGCATGCCCAGTGTGAAGCAACACAATGCTGCCATCAGCTATCTGACCGTTAGTTTCTTCCCACCGAGTAAAGTCTTCAACACTCACCAGGTAGTCTACATTCTCACTTGCCCGCTCAGTTATATCAATCCGTATAGCCAAACCAACCAGGTTTTCTATCGGTACCTGATCTGCTGTCTGCTTGTTTTCTGCAAAGTGAATCGGAGCATCGAGGTGAGTACCGCCATGTTCAGCGCCGGTGAGGTTATTGGCTGCGTAGTAATATCCCTTTTCAGTTTGACCAGCCGCTACAACCTCCAAGTCAAACTCCTTAGCTGTGACCCAATAAATTGTTTCATCTGAAAAATCATGGGAAAGATCAACTATCCGGGAATTTACCAGCATTTCAGATAATGTGAGCTGCCTGGTATTCACTGGCCTTTCTGCCGGATTGCCACAACCTCCCAATAGGAGGCTGGCCATCAAAGATAAATTCAAGAGCTTCTTCATAAGACTAATGGTTAGCCCTAAATTAGAAGAAGCCCCCAAACTATCCTACATCAAAGTGGTCTAGTAGATTCTTAATTATCTAGCTATTCTGTCCTTAGTAGATTACTGGCATTTACCCTGGCCGCGGAAATTACTCTAAATGCTACAGTTGCAATACTTACCAAAAGCATCAGGGCAATGGCAATGATAAACAAACCGGGGCCCACAGCAATGTGATGTGCCCACATGGCAGACATCATGGCAGGAATAAGGAAATAGGAAATGAGGGATCCCGCGATTATTCCCACGAACAACAGCACAATGTAATCACGGTTTATAACTCTAATAAGTGCCGGAATGGATGAGCCCAAAACCTTGCGTATACCGATCTCCTTCATTCGACCGGCGAGATTTAACGATATCAAAGAAAACAATCCAATTAGAGACATAATCACTGCTATTGAACCCATGAAAACGAAAAGCTTAAGAATTATGGTATTTACTATGGTGCCTTCATGGAGGGCATGTGATGCAGGATCGATGTCAAATTCCTGGTTTTGGAAAACCTCTTTCCAGGCTAGCTTAGTTTCTTCCTGAAGCGATGTAACATTAGCTGCATGAGTCCGGGCTATCAGGTATCTGAATTCCTGGGGTGCACTAAAGTTCAAAATCAAAGGTTGTAATTCGCTATTGAAAGTATCGAAATAGAAATCCTTCACTACGCCTACTACGAAGTGCTGAGCAGTATCTTGCAGTGTTACCTGTTTGCCAATTGGCGACACCCAGCCCATCCGCTTAACAAAACTCTCACTTACAATTACGCTCTGATCGTAGTCGCTTTGCAATTCACCGATGAAATCTCTACCACTAACCAGATCAAGTTCAACAATGTCGATATAGTTCTCGCCAACGTTCATTTCTACCGCTTCAAACTCCACAGATTCAATCCTAACGCTAGTGGTATGGAATCTGCGGCCAACGTGGTCACCAGCACCTGTGATGCCACTTACCTTAGGGTTTTGTCCTAATTTGGCTTTGAGCGGTGCATATTGCTCAGCCCCACCAACCAATCTTACTACCACAGTTTCATCAGTGTCAAAACCCAGTTCAAGGTTATTTTGATAGTGGGCATTCTGTACAAAAAGTATACTCGATACCAGGGCCAACATAGAAAATCCAAGTTGGGCACCTAATAGTAGCTTAGATATCCTTCCCACTCCTTTTACCTGGGTCTCTCCTTTGAGTATCCCTGCTGGCTGGAACTTGCTTATATAAAATGCCGGATAGCTCCCGGCCATGATCCCAACCGTTACAATCATTATTGCCAGGAACAGAAAGAAGTCCCAGCCCTTATTCAAATCGATATCATAGAAAGGAAGCAACTGGCCGTATTGCTCCACCAGAAAATTGGAAATGGGAATAGCCAATATCAATGCCAAAAGGCATATCGCCACGCTCTCGCCAATGAACTGAGCTATAATTTGACTTCTTCTTCCCCCCATTACCTTCCTAATGCCAATTTCTTTAAGTCTTTTGGCCGCTGAAGCGATAAAGGTGTTAACAAATGTAAATATGGTAACCAGCAAGATTAGCATCGATATTACGCCCGGAACAACATAAATTGGCCATGGCATTGCTTCCTTTAACGGGCTGCTAAGCTCATTGTCAGCAGCCCTGGCGGCCATGCCCTTGAGCGGATCAAGGTAGAACTCAATCGTTTGGCCAGGATGGTTAGCTGTTAACCTCTCCGCTGCTAATTCTGTAATGGATTGTGCGATTACCGATGTTGATTGGGATTCTCCAACAAGCAGAAATGTGGACAAATACTGGTTCCACTCGCCGGCATCTGGCTTGTAAACTTGTGACAGTCCATTCAAATTTGCCATGCCATTAAACCTGAAGCTGGAATTCAGTGGTAGGTCTTGAAAGATCACAGTTACCAAAAACTCCTTCTGCTGGCCCTGGTCGAGGTAGGTAATTGATTGGCCAATAGCGTTTTCATCTTGAAAATACTTGATGGCTGTGGCCCTGGTAATGCCAATTGCACTTGATTCCTTTAGAGATTCAACCGAACCAGATAGCACGGGAAAGTTGAAGATACCCAGGAACTGATCATCGGCGAAACCAAGATGAAAATCAAAATAATCATCATCAAACCTTACTGTTCCTCTCTTAGATGCGTACTGGGTGACGGCATCAATACCTGCTATTTCTTTTAACTGCGGCCCCAACCCAATCGGTGTAACGGCAAAATTACTCTCGTCTACGCCCTGGAATTGGAGATAATTTACCCGGTGAATTCTATCAATATTCCTTTGTTCCTCATCGTAGCTGGTGTTAAAACTGTAGTTCACATAAGTGGCCAAACAACAAGCTAATGCAACACCTAACCCTACAACGTTGATGGAGGCATAGGTCCTGTTGCGTATGAAGCTCCTCCTTGTTACTTTAATATAATTGGCCATCATCATAAATGGTCTGGATTTATAATGACGAGTAGCTGGGCGTACCACGGAAGGTCGTATTAGCGCGAGCACCTCCAAGGCATATATGCACTGCGCCAGAAAAGGCCCCTTCTTAACCCTGTTCTGTATAAATCCCTCGTAAAGATCGCCCGATATCTCCTCAAACAGTAGTGGGTCGCAATACCAGCGCAACAGGTTGATAAAAATCTTTAATGGTTTATTCTTTGTCATGTTCTCTGTAATGCTAATTGCCCTGAGTTGTTTGTGGAATAGCTGCCCAGAAGGCGTCTCGAATGCCTTTTGCCTCCTCCAGCACACTTCGGCCGTCCGGGGTTATTGTGTAGAGCCTTTTTCTCCTACCTCCTCTTTCCGCCGTAGCGCCACCCATAGCAGATTGTATGTAACCCTTTTCCTCAAGGCGGGTCAACGCGGAATGTAGTGCTCCTCGTGTGATCCATCTGCCAGCATGCTCATTGATCTTCTCCAGAATACTGGCTCCGTAGGCATCCTTATCTAAAAGCATAATGGCTAACAGTACAAGCTCTTGAAATTCTCCTAAGTATGTTCCTCTCATGTCTATATTTGTGCCGGAATTGAATACAATATAAAAGTACGGATTAGTGCCGCAATTGGATGCATAATCGCAGAAAATTTTGAAACTCAAGTATCAAATT
The DNA here is from genome assembly GCA_028285445.1 of Cyclobacteriaceae bacterium. Classification (GTDB taxonomy): domain Bacteria; phylum Bacteroidota; class Bacteroidia; order Cytophagales; family Cyclobacteriaceae; genus JANQPQ01. The sequence continues at coordinate 73,473 of JANQPQ010000056.1, forward strand.
TCCATTTTGAGCCTGTTGAGCAGTTTTTTTTGGGCTTGATATATAGCATATCCCCCAAATTGGGGAGTTGAGATTATGGCAACGTTATTACCTTTACCGAAATCAATCCCAACCCCTATGAAAAAGAATTTACCATTTATTAGTTTCTTACTCACCCTGATTTTGCTCTCTGCCTGTGGAGGTGAAAAATCAGCTGAAACTTCAGAAACCACTACTGACACTGCTCCCAATGTGGTAGGCGAAGAGGTTAGCTACCAGCTGGATACCCTTGAAATGAAAGGCTACCTGGCCTATGACGCCAGTAGTACTGAAAAAAGGCCCGGCGTACTAGTTGTACATGAATGGTGGGGACACAATGACTATGCAAGAAAACGGGCAGACATGCTTGCTGAACTGGGTTATGTAGCCTTGGCAGTAGACATGTACGGAGATGGAAAGAATGCAGAGCACCCCCAAGATGCAGGCAAATTTGCCAGTGAAGCCCTATCGAGACGAGAAACTGCTCAGGCTCGATTTGAGCAGGCATTAAGCGTTCTAAAAGCCAATGCCAGCACAGATGTTGAGAAAATAGCTGCTATTGGTTACTGCTTTGGTGGGTCTGTTGTACTTGAAATGGCCCGAGCCGGAATGGATCTTGATGGTGTTATTAGTTTCCACGGAGGCTTAAGCACAAGAACTCCTGCTGAAAAAGGGGTAATAACAGCCAAGGTACTTGTACACAATGGTGCTGATGATCCTTTTGTTCCTGCGCAACAAATAGAGGCTTTCAAGGCTGAAATGGACTCTGCCGCTGTTGATTATGAGTTCGTTTCTCATGAAGGAGCTACACACTCATTCACCAACCCTGATTCTGACACTAACGGAGAGAAATTCGGGATGCCACTAGCATACAATGCTGCGGCAGACAGCTCTTCATGGGCCAGCACTCAGGCCTTTTTCAGAGAGATATTTAACTAGAGATTAGTTTCAAGTTTGAAGTTTCAAGTAGACGTTTGCTCCACTTGAAACTTTCTACTTGGGGCATTTAAGGCTACTTTCCCGCTATTTTCTCTTTATAGAGCTTATCAATTTCCTTCTGGTAGCGCTCTATTACTAAACTGCGCTTAGGCTTTAGCGTATTAGAAAGTAGTCCAGAATCCAGTGTCCATTCTTCGTGAAGCAGAATGAAACCACGCACTTTTTCATGGTTAGATAAACCATCGTTCAAACTTTCAATTTCCTCTTCTATTTTTGCAATCACCTTGATGTTGAGGGCCATATATTGAGCGCTGGTCCAGTGAATGTCCTCCTCTACGGCCCAAATCTCCAGCATCTCAAAAGCTGGATAAATCAAAGCGGTAAGAAAGGGCCTTTGGAAACCAACCACCAGCAATTGGTCTATATAATCTGACTTTTTATAGTGGTTTTCAACAAATTGCGGGGCGATGTATTTGCCGGTTGAAGTCTTAAAGATGTCCTTCTTTCTATCTGAAATATAGAGGAAGCGTTCTTTCAGATACCCAATATCCCCCGTGTGCAACCATCTATCCGCTGTAAGCACCTCATCGGTGGCATCCTTGTTTTCATAATACCCCAACATGACATTTGGGCCCTTAACCATGATTTCTCCTTCACCTACTTCATTTGGGTTATCAATTCTCACCTGTACTCCTGGCAATGGCAGTCCTACTGACTCGAACTTATACATACCTGGATTAAATCTGTTAACTGTAACGACCGGGGAAGTCTCGGTTAAACCGTAGCCTTCTCTAATTGGAACTCCTGCTGCGGCAAACATCTGGGCCAGCTTTGGATTAAGATGGGCACCTCCCACTACAATACCTTTAAGCTTTCCTCCAAGCTCTTTTCTAAACCTCCTGAAAATCAGCTTTCTACTAACAAATACTTTGAACCAAAATGGAAAATCCAATCTGGATCTTCTACCGTAGCTTAGCCCCAAACTCAAGGCCCAATTCAATAGGTTCTTACCTAACCAACCTTGTTTGGATCTGGTTTCTGCAACTTGCGCATACATCTTCTCTATAATGCGGGGAACTGCACTAAAAAAGTCTGGCCTTATCACCTTAAAACTTGGTCTCACTTCAGCAATTTCTCCGGGAAGGTATATAGTTACCCCTAGCGCCAGATAGGAGTATATCAGCGTTCTCTCGAAAGCATGACTATAAGGAAGAAAGCTCATCACATTTGCTTTAGCATCGAGTGGTATAAGCGGAACGATGGCCGTAACATTACTCATTATATTTTGGTGACTAAGCATTACGCCCTTTGGAATACCGGTAGTTCCCGACGTGTAGATGATCGTAGAAAGAGCCTCTGGATCGATTTGCTGGCCACTTCCCTCCGACTCTACCTCTTCCACATCCTCCAAATGCCGATTAAGGCTTGTCTCCCCTTTCCCATAAAGATGAATGACTGCAGCGCTGCCGTGGCCATTCGGAAAGTATTTGACTACTTCCTCTTCACCTTTAAAAAAGCAAACCCTAGCTTCTGATTCGGTGAGAATGTAATCGAATTGGCTTTCCTGGCTACCACTATGAGCCATCACCGTAATAGCTCCCAAAGACTGTACCGCAAGATCCAGGCAGATCCAATCAGCAGTAGCCAGCTCCGGCATCATTATTACTCTATCTCCCGGCTTAACATCTATCTGTTGCAAAAAGGCAACCAGCAGTTTTACTCTTTTCCAGCAATCATTCACTGTATACCTCTTCCAACCATTGTTGATTTTATCCACCAAGGCCGGTTCTTCACCACCACGCTGCTGTCTAAGAGTCAAAATATCAAATGTACACTGCAGCATATGCTCTAAACTAAAACTGGCTTTCGATCTAAAAGGTCGTATAGAATCTCGTGGTAGGCCGGAAACTCCGTGAGGTTGTTGTGGCCTGCTTCCTCAATCACATGAAGGTTAATACTTTCAGGCCCAATCTCTGTCAGTTTACGACTGTGCCTTATTGAAATTAGCCGGTCCTTATCGCCATGTAGGATATGAATATTACAGGCCACCTGCTTGATGAACTGGTCGGTACGAATATGATATCTTAATAACAGCTTAATAGGCATCCATGGAGCCCAGGATCTGATATAGTGGAAGAAGCTGAAATAGGGAGAGTCAAGGATAAGTAAACTGGGATTGTTCCAGGAGGCAATTCTCGTTGCTATGCCTGAGCCCAGGGATCTGCCATAGATAATAATTTGATCTTCAGGATATTGGCTGGCCAGCCACTTGTAAATCTGCTGTGAATCATTGTATAGCTTATTCTCAGTGCGCTTGCCAGAGCTCTTTCCAAATCCTCTATAATCCATCATAAAAAAATCGTAGCCATTACTAATGAAATCCTTAGAAAATTTAGCCCACCCCTTAATACTTCTGGAATTGCCCTTGAAATAATAAATGACACCACGACTGTTGGGTACTTTAAAAAGCACAGAGCTGATGATTCCTCCATCTTCCATTTCGAATGTTTTCTCCTCAAACTCAAAAGGGTATTCAAAGTCGAAGTGTGACGGGAGTATCTCTGGCCTGAAGAAGAAAAAGTGTTGAAAAAAGTAGAAAAATAAGAGAAGGCCAATGTACAGGCTGGCGGCTATGATCAAGGCTTCTGGCATGGATTGTTACCCCAAGAGATAAACTGAATATAAGCATTATTGGCAATTTGCCAATGCCTAATGCAGCCTCGCTAGTGCCCCGCTATCATCGCAAACTCTCTTCAATCTGGCTCCACTGCTCTTTCGGTAGATATTTCTTCGCCAGATCTAACACTCCATCCGGCCCCTTGCTAATGATAGCTTGTAATGAGCGGCTATCACCGTTTGCTTCTTGCATCATCCAGATAGCCACCGGCATGGCACCCCATTTTTTGGGCACGGGCCCATGGGAAAGCCTATGGTGAAGAGAGTCCTTTTCAGCTTCTGTTGGGTTTAGATTTTCATGGATAGCAACCAGCCTGCTGGTAAACACAGGGGTTAAGTCGGCCATTAAGTCTTCAGTACGTTGGGGCAATTTATCATCTATTGGAAACCATCGTTTGTTGAGCGAACGATACATACCTATACCTTCATAAAGGCATTCCCACAATATGCTGTCTTTGAATGTCTGAGGTCTTAGTGCATGTTCGCGGGCCCATTGCTTATGAACCAAGTGGGTAAACTCATGAGCAAACAATCTGTCGATTAAGTTATCATTTCCTTGCTTGCTCGCCGGACCATAAACACGGCCCAGGGCGGTTAGGTCAAAGCAAACCGTGTTGAGCTGATAAGTAAAACCATCATTGTTGCCAAGGTATCCCAGCAACACAAAAACCGTGTCGGCTATTTGCACATTTGTGAATGGAACTTCCAGGGAATCTTTATAACTACTCCAAATCGGTAACCTGGATTCTATCATGTGAACCCAGCCCTGCTCCAGTGAATCCAATGGTCTTTCAATTTGGCTAAGGGAGTCAAGAAATTGCTGGCTATGCCTTCTTTGCAAAGCATTCAACCAATCCTGCGAAATTCTATTATTGTCAATCCCCAGCTTTATAAGCGTTGCATCCCGGGGAGGTTTTTGCTGGTCTTCGCCAGCACAGCTCAAGAGGAAAATAGCAACAACAAAAAGCAATGATTGGATATTCACTGTTTTAGTTGTTGGTTAAGTGTTGTAAAACGTAGGGATTGGTAAATAGGTTTTATGGGACTTGCCAGATTGGCTCACTTCCTTAGCTGCCAAAAAATTACCCCGAGCAAACCACCACCTACAATCATACCATCTGCAATAGTTACCATATGACTTCCCATGTAGAAGAACTCTCTTTCGTAGAGTAATATACCCGTGGTCCAGCCAATAATTCGCATAATTAGGAATGCCAGTAGAATTCCATAAATTGGAAAAAGCTTAGGCTGCAGATAACGATGGACACCTCTCCTGCTCATGGCCACTAAAATAGCGAATGAAGATATAAGATGAACAAAAAGCAGCTTTCAGAAATAGAAGACAGAATCAATGAAGAGATTGCAAAAACTGAAAAGCTAATTGTTGACTATAAGGAGATGACCAAGCCTATTGCTCCTGAAAATGCTATTGGCAGAATATCCCGGATGGACGCCATCAACAACAAAAGTGTGGCGGAAGCTGCTTTACACCAAGCTGAAGACAAACTTGGCAAGTTGAAGCTGATGCTTACTCAAATTGATAAGGAGGGTTTTGGCATCTGTGCCAAATGCAAGCAACCCATCCCCATTGGTCGAATTCTGCTAATGCCTCACAGCAGGTTTTGCGTGAATTGCGCTTAGAGACCTGCACAATACTTACCGAGGCTTAATATGTTTCAGGATTTTCAATAAAACCAAGCCTAAGTTGATAGAGCTCAAATAGAAAAGTGCCCGTGTCCTCCATGAAAATCCTTGTGATTAATTTGTGCGGGCTAATAGGAGAACCAATCGGGGTAACCACCACCGGCAGATTAAAAAAGAAACTCGATTCATCCTCTAAATCTATAGACCATCTACTGTTAGGCAAATTACTCCTGAGCGTCTCCCCTATATAGGATATAATAGCATCCAAAGCCTGGTTGTTGTCCGGCTCGGCTAGGGAATCGTTGCTAAAATTGCTCAGCACATACTTTTCTATTTCATTCAATGATGGTGGGCTATAATCCAACTTATCAGCAAAATCGATATTGCTCTCCTCTTTCCATCTATCACATCTATCATCAATAAACGTAATCCATTCTGTAAAAATTTCTTCCTTTAGTTCTCTCTCTTCCTTCTTCATGTTCAATAATTCCGGGTCAACATTATACTTCTGCAATTTCCCGGAATTTGATGAACATCTAAAATTATAGGCAAGAAATTAATACAACCGCACTTTTCTAAACTTCGACTGATTAAACTCAGACTCCATCTTCACAAAATTTTGACCTTGCTTAGTATACCACCACCTGGTAGCTTGCCTACCGTTATAATTGGCAAAAAGTACCCAGCAGTCAACGCTGCGGCCATCCGCCAGTGTTACCTGATCTGAGCCCTCCACTTCCAAAAGATAATAGCCAGGAGGTGGTCCACCCGGATGGTAGAGGTTCATAACCGCCTTGTATCCTTCCTTCATTGGCAGTAACGAAAATGTTTCGATGTCTATCTGCCAGTTGTAAGTGGGAACAGCTAGCGCTAAGTCTAAATCCGTAACGGTGTTGTTCAAAACTGAATCCAGCGGCTTTATTGATGTACCATCAAACGCAAAACCCTCCCTTCCCTTGAAGCCCGTATCCCGGATATGCAATACTGGTTTTAGAGAATGTGGTTCACAGAGGTAGTAGAAGTTACCGCTATACTTTGGATCCAGGAATGAAGTCCAAGAATGTATGAACTCAACATACTTTTTTCCTCCAATAGTCACTTCCTTTACTTCCTTAGTGGTTAGTGCCATAATTTTAGTTTCACTATCCCCTTCTGCATAAGCTAATTCCTTCATGGTTCCAAACTCAAGGTTTTTGTATCCCTCAAAAGCATCACCAACCTGTATGGTGTCTGGGGATTGAGCAAGCAGAGAAAATGTGAACAGAATGCAGTAGATACTGATTAATTGCCGTTTCATAAAAATCAATTTGCAAATGAATTAGCACCCCTGGTAATACGATATACTTTCTATCCGAAGAACTAGACAGGCTAGGCCTTTTAACCGAACAGTGAAGGATGTCGATTAAAAGCACTTAAGTGTAGATTAGGCGTTCATGAATTTCTAAAAAGCTCGAAATTTCAACCGTGAAAAGAAACGTAGCCCTTTTACACCTGGCATTTTGGATGCTATTTATGCTGTTCAAGTTCGTCGATTACAAAGCTAACCTTGGTATAGAGAAGTCTTTGATCCTTGTGCTGGTACCAAATGCTTTCAATATTACTATCGCCTACTTCCACTACTTTTTCTTATTACCCTTGTTTGAAAAGAAGAAATATGGCAGGTATTTTCTCTATGTGATTACAGCTTTGGTAATAGTTACGCTGGCCCGTGGCGAAGTGGAGGCACTATTCTTAAAGGGCTTTTTCAATAGCACTTACTACGAAACCTGGACCTCGACCCGGGCAGTCAACATATTTTGGAGCACAGCATCACTGGTTTTGTTTATAGCACTGATCAAATTCACCATCGACCGGTTTGTGCTTGAAAGCGAGAAGAAAACATTGCAAAATGAAAAGTTGAACGCTGAACTCAACTACCTTAAAGCACAGATCAATCCCCATTTCTTGTTTAACACATTACACAACCTAAACTACCTTACCCAAGCGAAAAGTGATGAAGCTACATCAGTTATTGTTAGGCTCTCCAACATTATGCGCTACATGATTTATGAAGCTCCTAAAGAAAAAGTACTTCTCTCCCAAGAGGTGGAATACATTAAAGACTATTTATCGTTAGAGTCAATTAGATTGAATAACAAACTGGATCTTAAACTCAATTTGCAGGAATCGGATAACGACATAGCCATTGCGCCATTACTTTTAATTCCCTTTGTCGAGAATGCCTTTAAGCATGGCGTAAGTGATAAAAAAACTGAAAACTGGATCAGTATAGATCTAATTGCTGATCAGAATAGTTTACAATTTGGTGTTTCAAATAGCTTAAGCGGCCAAGGCAATAACACAACGCAGGCATCAGGATTCGGATTAACTAACCTCCGTCAGCGACTGACCCTGGCTTATCCGGGAAAGCACGAATTGACAACGGAGGCAAAAAAAAATCAGTTCGAGGTGAAATTAAATCTCAGCCTAACATGACACTCCGGTGCATCATAGTTGATGATGAGCCCATGGCTCGGGCTCTCTTAAAAGACTACTGCCAGAAGGTAGAATTTCTTCAAGTTGAAAAAGAGTTTACTAACGCCATTGCAGCCGGCTCCTACTTGGCCCAGCACAGTATCGACCTTATATTCTTGGATATTAAAATGCCCGAACTCAGTGGTCTCTCCTTCTTAAGAACACTGAGGAACCCGCCAAAAGTCATCTTCACCACGGCTTTTGCCGAATATGCTGTTGATGGTTTTGAGCTTGATGCCATTGACTATCTACTAAAGCCCTTTGATTTTGCCAGGTTTTTCAAAGCTGTAAACAAAGCACACGCTCAGCATAGCCAAGAAGACCTTCCGACAGAAGAGCCAAGCCACTTGTTGGTAAAAGAAGGGCGCGAATGGATAAAGTTGCTAATAGACAATATCGTCTATATCAAGGGCCAAAAAGATTATGTGATGTTCTACACCAGCACCCGCAAAATCATGAGCCTGATGAATATGAAGGATATAGAAAAGGAACTCTCGGCACGAGGCTTTCTAAGGATCCATCAATCTTATATTGTCAATACCAAAGCAATCTCCTCTCTATCTACCGACAAAGTATTACTGCAAAATGAACGCCTTCCGGTAAGTGCTTCATACAAGCAACAAGTAAAATTGTTCATTGAGCAGAATAAATCTATACTCGCCACAAATAAGTTGCGGTAATAATTGCCTTTCGGGTTAGTGGCTAGGTTTGGAACTTAAAACCTGAAGGCAAAATCGCTGATAATGCTGATAATCTAAAATCTCTGGGTACTAGCCATTTGCAACAAACTGATAGTAGTTATACCCATAAACCATCAGTATTTATACTACCCTTCCGAAGGCATTGACAATTTGATCTTCATTAGTTTAAAGAACTCAACTTGTGTATTCAATAATTCAATCCCACCACTATGAAGGCTCAACTAAACGCAACCAACCTTATTGCCAGTTCTGAAATTGACCAATGGCAGGCAATCGATCGATCAAAATCCAAAGGATCCTGGACCAAATCGGAAGATGGAGCAATTGCTCAAACCAAAAGAAGCGGCACCAAGGCAGCAGCCTCAGGAACAATGCTGTTATTCAAGTCAGAGGAAGGACAGAAAATACCCCAGCTACACGTTATCGCAAACCCAGGTAGTAAATATCAAACCGGTATCGTCTTCAACTATCGAGACCGAAAGAACTTCTACATTTTTACTGTAAACCAATTCTCAGACGATTATAAAGGATATTGGATAAACGTTGGCATTGTAGAAAATGACGATTACATAACTCTTTGTAAGGAGAAGTACCTGCAGGAACTTGATGATGAAACCAGCTTTACGGTAAGCGCTACCTCAAGCGGGCTGGAATTGTTTCTGGATGGCCATCCCATATTCATTATTGAAGATGATCAGTTTGATGCCTCCAGTCAGTTTGGGCTTTATTCGCAGCAAAATGCAGAGGCAGTTTTTAAGGCTGTATACACTGAAAAAACCACCGATCAGGCTGAAGTTGACAATACCGAAGCTCCTAAAGAGCCTGCTTCCATTGAAGATGTTGACCAGGAGATGGTACAGGAAATTAAGGAGGAACAAACCGCCAACCTTAGTAATTCCGCGTTATTTACCGCTCCCGGACCCGAACCGTTTTTGAATCTCAAGGAGCCCAAAGCCCGATCTCTTATCGAATTTAATAAGGTATTCAAAGTAGCCTTCGACTCCTTCTATTCCAGCTTGTACTTTAATTCCGGATTTGATTCCAAACCTCAACCATTAAGGAAAACTTACCTTTCCCAGACTTATTGGACAGATGGCCGGGTAAATGGCTGGTATCGGGAATATAATCAGCTTAAGAAACTTCTGGAACTGGCCAGAAATGACATCAACAGGTCAAAGGCAAATCTGGATACGCTTGAGGGCCTGGACACGAACACAGAGGGCTTCGATGCCATTCAATACCGCAAGGATATCTCCACCGCTCGCGACATCTATTTCCAAAATATAGATAAGTTCGAATTGCTCAGCAATGAGAAAAATCACTTAGTGAATGAAATTACTTCTAACGGATATACCATCAGGGAGAATGACACCCAGGTACCCGCGGCGATTAAAGACCAGGGTTATGACTTTTACCTGGCTGGTGGAATAGCTTACAAACGGGCTTTCATACCTCTGGAAGTACCCACGGCATTTGACTGGAAGGATGATGTGGCATGGGCTGCGTTTGAAAAAAAGCTCAAGACTAAATTGCATAAAGATCATCGCTTTCCTGCGGCGTCTAAAGTAAAATACACCACCCAGGCAGAAACGATGGATACCCAGGAATCTTACCGACCGATTATTCAACCAGATATTGATAAGGCCTCACAAGACATAGAATCTTCGACTCAACTGCTGGGTCAATTGAATACTCGGCTGGCTGCAATTCCTAAAAACATTGCAGATTGGAAAGCTGACCGCGCCTTATTGCTTTCAGAGATGAATAGGTTTAAGGATTATAATCCCGGTGAATACCATACCAACGGCGGTGGTAATGGCCCGGCTAATCACCACCATTTCAAGGCGTGGTTAGGTTCAAGTGCAAACCGCTTTAAAATATTTACCTATAGCAGCAGTAGTTCCTCCAAAACAGACTATCAGGTAAACTTAAACAGCGCCGGAAAGCAGTGGAGTCATAGATACATAAGAAAAACGATTCACCGGTCTCGACAAGAGCCATATACCGTCAGGCATGCAATAAAAATTTGGCCAGGAATCACCATTGGCTATAGACATCAAACTAAATATAGAACGGTAACCTGGGTAGAATACAGCTACTCCTTTGCTGGTACCGACCCTAATGTTAAAAACTTCTTCAGGAATGCAGTGGCTATCTGCGACGCTCACATTAACAACTTATTACCTTCCGAGAGCAACAGTCTGGAGGAAAAAATAACAAAGGAGAAAAATGCCAAGATGGGTAGTGAGGTCTACAAGGCCGATTTAGAGGAAAACGGTTTGATGCGTGCCAGAAAGAGTTTTGTCACCAGTTGGAATACTAATGAAGTACTTACCAGCATCGGCGACGAAGACGATGATGCCGTATATCCAGGCACCAATCAATTGGAAGAAATAATTACTTCATTGAAGGACAGTAGCGATGACACCTTTAAAGTTATCCATGTAAATCTTGAATCTGACGGTTTCTATACCCATGAAGGGCAACCGCTTTTGAATTTTGTTGAATCACTTGATCAACAATCGGAAAGAATTGTATTGACTTGTCCGCATTTCGATAAGGAAGGCAGAGGTATACCTGACGTACGCAAAGTAGTGGTTGACCCGAAACCTGCCAGTGGAAACGAAGCGGAATTACCAGAAATTGATTTCGTGGAAACATATCATACTGAAATAGCCTGGAGCGGATTCTGCCTCGGAGAGATGTCACATTCAGTAAATCTGGCACCGGGAGAGACCAAAGAACTGATAGTGGAAAAGGCTACTAAAGTCACCCGCAAAAAGTCAGAAACCAGAAAAGAAGATGATAAGAAAGTAGCCAAAGAAGCCACTTCACTTGAAGACAAATTGAACAATGAGCTGTCGGATAAATCGCTTAATTCTATCAAGGAGAATACTTCTAATGAGCAATCAAGGAAAGAGTCGCGCAAAAGCTTATTTACAAACGAAAGTGAATCAACACACAAAGTAGATGTAAAAGCTGAAGCTGGCTGGGGTTGGGGCAGTGTTGAAGCAAGCTACGGCTACAGCGGTACATCTAAAAGCAAAAGTGAGAAGCAAAATGCGATGGATCTTAGCCAAAACGCTAAGAAGCAAATGGCCAATAGCAACGAGAAAGAACAACTCAAAAAGCAAATTAGCAATCTCATCAATAAGTCTTCATCTGAAGTCTCTTCTGAGAATGCAGTCTCATTTTCTTCGGTAAGTAGCGAAGATTTCGAATCAAGCACCAGCGAGAAGGAAGTGATCAACCTGGAGAATCCAAACATGGGCAGGAGTATCAATTACTACTTCTTCCAGTTGCAAAACATTTATAACACCCAAACCAGGTTAGTAGATGTAAAAGTTGTGGTAGATCCTGGCGTGGAATTATTGGAGAAAACCGGTCTTACAAACCGCAAGGTTTATGATCTGGAGGAATTTGGGAAAATCCACGCCAATAGCACCCTGGGGAGAAAACATCCCAGGAACCAGCTATTCTCAGCTTTCGTGGCGAAACATGTAATCAAGAACTATCTGGCTAAAGGCCCGAACAGTGAAAAGCCATTGGAAGTGGTTGGGGCTTCTCCTATCAGCGCCGAAATAGTTCAGGTACTCAACTTTAACAATGCCTGGACCAGTAAGTCTAGCCTGAATGATGATCTGATCAATAGTCTGCAAACTTCCTTAGATTACCTCAAGGGTGTCAATTTCCGATTCGATCAGGTGGTGTTCATTCCCGAGTTTACCGAAACTATAAACACCGGCTCTTACTACATGGATTCAGAAGTAGGTAAAAACCCAGCGACAGAATCTTACCTGGAAGAAAGACGGGATATTGAGACCTCACACAAACGCGCCGAGGTTGAACATCTTCAAGCACAAACAAAAGCTGAGAAGTTCTTTCCCCCGGTAGGAAAAGGTACACTGGCTCCAGCCACTAATGGGCAAGCTGAGCCTGCAGTAGAAGCCTAAACTATGGCTGGGGTATTAAATGCCGATAAGACCAACTTCTACCCTGGAAATTGGCCCAGTGTAGAAGATGCAGTGCTGGCTCAAAAAAGTGACGTTCGTGTCCAAAAGCTTCAAACAAACAGCCCGTTAATAATAATCGAAAAGGGCGAGAGGTTTGCCACAATCGGCCATGTGTTCAAAGGCTATGCCAGATACACAATTTATGACAGTAATGCCTACGCATTGTATGTCGTAAGGGATCTCGGTTTCAGCTTCACAGTTAAGGGCGTAAACAATATTTGGATTATTAAGAAAGGGGTTTACAATTTCTATTGGCGTCTTCGTGGAGCTCGGCTGGTAATGAATAGAATTCGAAGGGACAAAATGGAAATAATCTTCGATCCAAAGAGTGCCCCATTAATTGTTCACTACGACCCTTATTCAACAAACCCCTTCAGGTATTATCAGCAGCTTGCCCGTAACATCCAGATCAATACCGAGCTAATGAGGGCCGAGATGAAATCCGACCCGAAAGAGGTCGCATCATTAATTTTAGATCTCATACCTTTTGTCGGCTCCGCAAAGGGGGTAGTTCAACTTATTACAGGTAGAGACCTGGTGACAGGAAAGCCAGTAAGTAGATGGTTCGAAGCTGGTGGTATTATTCTCGCCATTATTCCCTTTGGAAAGGCTGCTGGTAAATCAGTTAAAAAAACTGCTGAAGGTATGATTGAAGCAGGAGCAGCGGAATTGAAGTATGCGAGCCGATCAATAGATGATCTATTAGAGGAAGCATCCACCACCATTACCAAGAGGCAAAATGAAACCATTAGGACATTGGTGAAGAATAATGCTCCCAAGGAGTTTCAACGCTATGCATACTTCGCCAAAGAGATAAACTCATTTACGGATATGGCGAAAGTGACGGAATTGGTTCCAGTTCTAAAAACCTATGAAAAAGCTGTTTCAAACGTGTTGCTTAAACAGCTTAAGAAGATGCCAAAGGGCACTACCATGGACAGTTTTGTAGCTAAACTCGAACGCAGACCAGCTAACAGGTTATATGACGGAGATGCTATCTACAACAAGATTAGAAATGAGTTTTGGAAGCTTGTTCGAAAGAACAAAAACAATGAGAAGACTGTATTGGAATCCTTCGGATTTAAATTTTACAAAGAACCAGCTCCCTACCTGAATCCCAATGTCACAACCATGATTTACGGCCGCAGTAATCATGTTTCTCGGCGCCGGAGTTACAAAATAACACTTGACCATAAGATTGAGCGCCAAACTGGTGCCTATGGCAGAGACTTCTTTGACCCCGATAACCTCGACTTTATGATTATGAAAACCAATCGGGGCAAAGGCGAGATTACTACCCGTGAGATTAAGGCTGCTCTGCAGAGAGGACTTCGATAATTTGAACCGTGGAATCTCTCTCTTATCCTTCAAACTTATACCCCTTATAACTTACCCTAAACAGAATGCTGTAAAAAGAGGGTATAAAGAGCAAAGTAATAATGGTTCCGAACAACAAGCCAATCATAATTGAGACAGCCATCCCCTCCCACATTTCGCCCCCACTCAAATACAATGGAACCAAACCTAATACGGTTGTGAAAGTGGCCAGCAATATTGGCCTAAATCGTTGCAAACAAGCTACTATTACCGAATCCTGTGGTGAACGATCATAATCGCGTTGTTCAATTTCAATGCGGTCGATGAGCACAATGGCATTGTTAATTACGATACCAGCCAGCGAGATAACCCCAAGGAAAGGCATAAAGCCAAACGGTTCGCCAAAGGTCAGTAGTCCAATTACTACTCCAATCACTCCTAGTGGTATAGTTGACGTTACCATGGTCATCTTTCTAAAAGAATTAAACTGGATAATCAGCAGAAGCACTATAATGAATCCTGAAAGCGGCAGGTATTTAATCACCGCTCCCATATTATCAGCGGTATTCTTGGCATCGCCTCCAAACTGATAGCTATAGCCAGCCGGCCAATTTGCGCCTTGCTCATCAAGCCATGGTGTAATCTCATTGGTAATAGCAGCAGCATTACCTCCCTCCCGCAGTTCGCTGGATATATTCACTGTTCGTCTCAGATCAAGCCTACGAATTTTCGAATACTGCCACTGGGGAATGATGTTAGCAACCTGTATCAAAGGTACGCTCTTACCACTCTGCCCATAAACATTCAGCGTTTCAAGCGATTCCAAAGATTGCTGTTGATTGCTGCTCCCTCTCATAATAATGGGAATAGATTTATCGTCTTCTCTAAACTCGCCCGTTTGAAAACCATCTAATACAGTTTGCAACGAGGTAGCGATATCTTCACTATTGATACCGGCTGACTGTGCCCGGGCCTGATCTATGTTGATCACGAACTTCTTACTCTTAGGGCCCCAGTCGTCTTTTACGTTTTTAGTTCCGCCAATGGCGCTCAACCTTTGCTTAGTACTTTCTGCTATGGTCGCCAGTACATCAGGATCACTTCCTGATATTTTGATCTCGATCGGTACGCCGCCTCCGCCCGCTCCCAGAGGACCAACTTTAATATCAGCATTAGGAAAAGCATTAAAGCAAAAGGCATCAAGCTTGTTGATCATGGCATTATTAAATTCCGCACTGGAAGTATTTACCAACATATGGGCATAGCTGGAATTGGCTTCATCTGGTGCATAGCCAAGGTCATACGACTCAGGACCTTCGCCAATGTAGGACGACCAATCTGCAATTCCGTTGACTCGTTGCTCATTGACTAAAAGTGAATCATTAATGTAATTCTCAATACCATTTACTATCTCGGCCGTTCTTTCAATCCTGGTACCCAAAGGAAGATTAATATCTATAGTGATCATGTTTCTATCACTATCAGGAAAAAAGACAAACGGGATTTTAGTGAACCCAAACAATGAACCAAAGAACAAAATTACTATGCTTAACAATACCAGGTACTTCATCCTCAACGCTACCATTATCAGTTTTTGATAGTACCCTTTAAGCCAGTCTATTACCCTGTCTACCAGTCCCGGTTTCGACTCCCCCTTTTTCTTAACCTTTAAAAACATGTAGCAAAACAAGGTGATAACAGTGAGGGCAATAAACCACGACGAAAGCAAGGCTAATGAAATCACCACGAAGATTGGCCCAACAATGTCGCCCATTGTAGACTCTGCCAGGAAGAAGGCCAGAAATGCAGCCGAGGTTGTAAGGGTAGAAATCAGCAGTGGGGTGAATAGCTCAGAGCATGCCTCAATAGCAGCCGTTTTTGAGTCAATACCATTCTCCATTTTTACCATGATGGTTTCAGCAACCACAATAGCATTATCTACCATCATGCCCAGGGCCATAATCAATGCAGCCAGAGTTACCTGGTTAAGGCCCATATTGATCATCCCCATCAGCATTAAGGTCATGATAGTAACGATAGGAATTAATGAGGCGATTATGCTACCAGTTCTTAATCCAAGAAAAATCAGCATTACCAGTAGAACAATACCAATGGCCTGCATCAGGTTGTTTATAAAGTCACTGATTTTAAAATCTATATAGGTATCCAGGGATGAAAGCCGTTGTAACTCTAAGCCAATAGGCAAGCGACTATTCCAGTCGGCAAGAACCACATCAATATCTTCGCCTAGCTTTATCACATTAGCCCCAGCCTTCAGGTTAACATGCAATGAGATGGCATTCTTACCATTCACTCTAATCAACTGGCTTGGTGGATCGATATAGCCCTTTTCTACCCGGGTGAAGTCTTCAAGGTAGATCAATTGACTACCGTCACCCACTGGAATTAATGTGCGCTTTAGGTCTTCAATTGAGTTAAAATTGCCGGTAGGCTCCAGGATAATGCGCTCATCTTCAAGATTAATTTGCCCCCCAGAACTGAGTATGTTCAAGGACCCGATAATTCCTTGCAGTCTTCCCGAGGTAAGCCCGTATTCTTTCAGTACAGCATTGTCGAATTCCACGAAGACTCTTTCTTCCTGCTCCCCTCCCAATTCAACTTTGGCGGCATCAGGTAACTTTATAAGTTCGTCTTTGAGGTCGTCTGCGTATGTCTTCATTTCCGCATAAGAGAAGCCATCGCTAAACAATCCTACCACTATACCATAAACATCACCAACTCCATCATCATTTAATTTTGGCGACACACCCTGTGGTAATCCCTGCAGTCCGTTGAGTTTTCTTCGAAGGCGGTCCCAAACTGATTGCAGTTTCTCAGGGCCAACTTCATCCTTCAGTGTAACCGATACTATCGATAGCCCGGTTCGCGAAGTACTGGCTACTTCCTTCAGCTCCGGGAGTTCCTGGGCCACTTTTTCTATTTTGTCGCTAACCAATTGTTCAACCCTTTCTGGGCTGGCGCCTGGAAAAGAAGACACTACTGTTGCCACCCTTACTGTATATGGAGGCATACTGTCTCTTGATAAAGAACCATAAAGTACCAGACCCATAATGATAATGGTGCCCAATACCATAAAGGTTATCCTGTTCTTTTCTATTGCAAACTGAGTAAGATTCATAAGGCTGGTTTTAGGCAGTTTTAGGTCTAGTTTTGCAATTTCACTTCCTGTCCGTCAAGCAAAGTTTGCAGACCGGCAACGGCTATCTTTTGTCCTGCTTGCAGTCCGCTCAGCACCTGAAATCCCTCCGAATTCAATTCCCCAATAGTGATGTGTTGCTTCTTTACCGTAGCGGTGGCTCCTTCATCAACAACAAAAACAAATCGCCCATCGCTGTCTTCACCAACCGCCTTGGCCGGTACAATTAGATGTGTTCCAGTGCCTTGGCTAAAGTCGAATGTGACATTGGCAGCCATACCCGATCGTACTTCTTCGGTAGGGTTTAGTAAGGTGATGGTTACCGGGTAGGTAGTAGTGTTTGCATCAATTGCTGGCGAAATCTCCGTCACCTCGCCTTCAAATACACTACCTTGTATTGCGGGGAAATCAACATCTGATTTCATGTTCATTCTAACACTGTTAATTAAGCTCTCCGGCAAACCCAGCCTAATAGTCATTTTGTCTCCAGCATTAAGCACCGCCACCGTCTGGCCAGGGTTAACATTCTCGTCTATTTCAGCTTGTACACTTGCGATTACACCATCTTCTGGTGCGTAGATATAGCCATAGTTAATTTGGTCTTGCTGAATTTGAACACTACGTTGCTCTGACTCAAAACTACTAACGGCCGTTTGATGACCATTCTTAGCATTCTCAAAGTCGCTTAGAGAGGCACTGCCCTTTTCATATAATGATCTGATTCTATCATAGCTAAGCTTTGCAGTTTTCATTTGAGATTCGGCACTGCGCAACCTGGCCAGAGTTTGTTCATATGCAAGCCGGGCGGAAACATTATCAAGCTCAGCCAGTAGCTCCCCCTTGCGTACAGTCTGTCCCAGACTAATATCAAATCGGGTAATAATCCCGGTATTTCTAAAACTTAAGTTTATTACTTTGTCGGTTTGGGCCGTGCCACTAAAAGTTCGTTGGCGCAGGTTTCCCTCATAGCCCACTTCCTGATAAACCACTGGCCTCAAGGTTTTTTCCTGTACAGCTTCTTCCCCGCCGCAGCTAGCAGCTAACATCGTAATTGAAGCGTAAAGAGGTATTATTATAATTCTAGTGATATTCATAGTCTTCATTTTCTTGATTCGTTAGGCTAGTTTCTTGAAGATAGATATGTGAAAAATCGTTGACGGAATTCATTGTTTTCCTCATTGGTATGCAGAAGAAAGAAGTATCCTATCTGCCTCTCCAATTGAATGGCGCTTAACAGGAAGTTATAGGCCGCGTTAGCATTGGCAAGTTGAGCCTGAAAGTAATTGTTCTGCGCATCTATCAGTTGCACTCGATTGGAAGCCCCGCTGGCATAGGCTTCTTGCGTAAGCTCCAGACTTTCCTGCGCGGTAGATTCAGACACCTTTGCCAATTCAATGTTACTAATCTGATTGATAAGGTTAAGTAGAGACGCCTGTACGCCTTGCTTAATTTGTAACTCCACGTTATCCTGGGTTAGTCTAATCTGTTGTTGCTGTATAAGCGCCGTTTGCCGGTTAATGTTTTGTTTATTTTGTTGAAAGATTGGCAGCGACAGGTTTAGACCAACATTGTAATTCGATTGAGGCACCGCTGGAAACCCCATGGGTACATCTGTGCCCTCACCGCTCCTACTGAAGTTACGATTGTATTGCCCCTGCAATGCAACAGTGGGCATGTATCGGCCTGTTGCTGCCAGCTTTAGGTTGTGCCTTGTAACATTGAGATTGTGCTCCAATGATTTAAGCTCGGGAGCATTCTTCATGGCCTCATCAACCAGGAAACTAATAAATGGCACCAGTAACTCAGGGTTATCCACTATATCCCTCAGTTGTTCATACTTATATTCCCGATAAATACCCTCACCCATATCCACATCCTCAACATCTATTTCTCTCTCAATTGGTTCATTCAAAAGTTGATTTAATGCAAAGTAAGCCTGTTCAAGCGAATTGACGGCCTCCACCAGTTGCTGTGTATTCTGGGCCATTTGGCTCCTAAATCTCAACACATCGGCTTTCCCCGCCTCACCTGATTCATAATTCTGCAGTGCTATCTCCAGGTTGCGCTTTGTAACATCTAAGTTGCTGGAGCTAATTTGTAAGTTGGCCTTAAGAAGTAAGGCGTTGAAATAGGCATTGGAAGCTTCAAATACCAGATCGAGCTTATCAGCATTGTAATTCTCTTGTTGCGCCTCTTGTAAGTCTCTTTGGATATTAATCCCGGCAGAAACTGCCGGAGAAAATATGGTTTGCGTTAGAGTGATGTTGCCATCCGTCGAAAGCTCGGGGTTTTGACCATTGGAAATCCTGGCAACCTCGGGGTCAAGATAAGTACCGGTCGCCGAGGCCGTAATGTCAGGAAGGTAATTGCTCTTTGCTGTCTTCAAGTCCTGCCCCACTAACTCTACATCTTTGGCACTGGCGCCTAAGGCAAGATTGTTGGCTATAGCATCATTAATCACATCCAGCAGATTATACTTTTTGTCTGCATTGATATTCTCAAAATTGCCAACAAAGTTGGTGGTTGCTATTAAGCTGTAGCGTATAGGCACATTAAGAATGTCGGCAGTGTTGAAATTGATGGTGAGCTGATTTGCATTTTCGATATACAGCGGTAAGTCTGCCGGGTTGGTGCCATTTACTATTGCCTCAACACTAAGAGCAATTCTCCTTATTATCTGCGAGACGTTGGTGTTAGTTTGATTTGTAGCCATTAACCCCAATTCCACATCCCTTACACTAGTAGATGTAAATGAGGGTATGTGCTCATCAATAAGTGCATCAGCTAGTTCCTTTACCTGCTCATCTGAAAGAAGAAAACCTCCACCGAGGTAAAGGGCATCTATGTCATCCAATTGCTCAATTATCTCAGAGATATTATCAAAAGGTATAAGCACATAACTTCTCTCTGCACCTTCAAAAATCTCATCCAGCACCTCGGTTACGGGCAAGGTTTCACTTAAGTCTTTGTTAACCGCAACCCCCACATTTTTGTATGGATAGATGTCAGCAAAGGCCTGAAGATCGTCGGTAAACGACAGGGAAGTGATAAGGTAAGCCAGGTTGTTTATTCCAGATGAAGTCTTTGTATTGTCCAGGGTGGCAAACTCTTTTGGTGCCGTTCCAAACAATACCGTCGGCTTCCGATGCTCTTGCACCTTCGAAATCACCACGTTATTAATGGGTCCAAATGCAATAATAATTTCGGCTGGCCCGTTCATCAAGGTTTGATAGTTCCTTTCAGCAACGTCAATATTATGATCATTAGCCAATACTCTTTCCGGAGCAAAAGACACCTCCGCGTCTTCGCCAATTACAGATCTTATTTCTTGCTGAAGAATGGACACCAATGGATCCAGCTCGGGACTCTTCTCGTCCAGCAAAATTCCGATCTCTATTACTCGTTTCGATTGAGTAAGGCCCTCATTAGTAATTAATACCAGGGCCATAAACAATAGGGATATTGTCTTTCTCATAAGCAGGTAATTCTAGCGCTCAGTTGCTGGTAAATTAGTGATAAATAAGTAGTAATGCATCACCGGAATTTTATTGTAACAACTGGTATTCAATCGTAACAATTATATCCAGAAATTGTCGCTAACATTCACATCCTACTTGCGTTTGTAGGGTTATGAGGCTCATTTCATTCGTTATCCTTTTCCTTCTTTCAGGAGCCGCCTGTCAGGCACAAGGAGTTGACTCACGCAGAGTAGCCAAACGACTGGCAGTTCAAATTCACGACAACTATGTCTTTGCAGATAAGGCCAGGCAGATGTCTAACCTAGTAACATCCAATGCTGAGGGTGGAGTTTATGATAACTTAAGTGGCAAAGGGCTCGCTGAAAAGCTTCATGATGATTTGCGGTCAGTAGTTGACGACAAGCACCTAAGGGTACGCCATGGCCCACGGACGAGGTCAGGATTACGACGGCAAATACCTGATTACCCCAATAATATCGGACCAGCCAAAATTCTCGATGGTGATATTGGATACTTTGAGATCACTGGGTTTAATCAACCAAACGGCTCCTTACGTACTGCGTTTGCTGAAATATTTGAAGAATTGAAAGAGACCAAGGCCATTGTTATCGACATCAGAAACAACGGCGGCGGGTCTCCGGCAGGTGTACAGTTGCTGTGTAGCTACTTCTTTCCATCTCAACCCGAGGTGCACCTCAACAGTCTTTATTTTCGCAATAGAGATTCAAAATCAGATTTCTATACATTGGATAAGGTAAAAGGCCCACGGCTACCAGATGTACCATTATACCTGCTCACCAGTGACTACACCTTCTCCGGAGCAGAAGAATTTGCTTACAATCTCAAAAATTTAAAGCGGGCTACTATCATCGGAGAAGTAACAGGCGGCGGCGCTCATCCCGTTGATGTTTTTAATTTACCTCAAGGGATAACTGCAATAATTCCCGTGGGCAGGGCCATCAATCCTATCACTGAAAAAAACTGGGAAGCAGTTGGTGTAATACCACATATCGAAGTGAATGAAGAGCAGGCTCTTGACAAAGCTAAGCAGCTGATTAACAAGTGAGGGTTTTAGTTTCTGGGCTGCTGCCACTTAGGTGAAAAATAGGTTCCCCTACCTCCTATTTCAATTCTCACTATGGTATCTCCGGTATGTACGCACTTGGCTCCTTCCTCGCGTCGAGGCACCAGGAAGTCATTCGGAAAATCGTCAAAATTGGCCTCGTACTTAATTGCAGTGCTTAGAATGTGACGCATCTTCTCGTAGATGTTTCTAAAATCATCATCTACTAAGGATGATGTCTTTGTTTCTGGATGAATCTGCGACTGGTAAAGAATCTCATCGGCAACCCAATTGCCAATTCCAGAAGTAATCTGCTGATCTAGCAAGACTGATTTTATGTAGGTCTTCTTCTTACTTATGTTGTTATGAAAATCCTCATAACTAATCTCAAGTGCATCATCACCAAGTTTAGAAGCTGCTTTATATTCATCAACAGAATCGGCTAAAGAAAGCCAACCGAACATGCGCATACTAACATAAGCCAACTTAAAACCGGAGTCAAAATGAAATACTACCCGTGAGTACTTTGGTCTATCCTCTTCGTCTTTAAAATAGGCAACTTTACCTGTTAAGCCGAAATGCATAGACACTACTTTTCCATTAGAAGCAACCAGGAAAAGCACTTTGCCTATTCTCCGGCTATGATCAAATCTCTCGCCAACTAAAGATTCTGCAAATAGCTCCGGGCCACCCTTAGTTATCTTAGGTTTTTCAACTTCTACTTCCGTTATTTTCTGATTAAGTATGGTACCATCTAGGTACTTCTTATAGTTTTCTACTTCGGGCAGTTCTGGCATGGGGCAAATTTAAAATTGAAAATTCTAAATTAAAATTACCCAGCATTGTACCTCTTCACAATTTCCTGGAGATTCTCGTAGCGAAGTTTACGTGACCTTATTTGCAGCATCAGGTCTTTATCATCTGAGAAGAATTCGGAAGTAGTTTTGATAAAGAGTTGAGATGCTGGCTTTACACCTTTGATATGGTCATCCCGAGTTTTGAGAATATAAAGCGGCCCCCCATTCCTTGAAAAAGATTTAGCATCGTCAAAGTCGTTTGATGCGTTCAATATCTCACTTATTTCAACGGAAAGTAAAGTGATGTTTCCTGATTCTATTACCCTCGCTTCTATGTTAGTTAGATAGAGATCACTATCGTCGAAAGGGTAAAAACCCTTCAAGATTTGATAAGCTGCATTCTCAACTTTATATCCCCTTAGCGAATATGAGTAGAACACTTCCGGTTCTTTGTCTTTCTTGTCTTCAAAGACCGATATCTTTTTACCCCGGTCACGAAAACCAACTTCAATTCGCAAAAGGCCCTCCACTCTTTTACCATTCTCGGTAAGCACGAATCCTTTTTGAGCTAACGAAGGAAATGCGATAAACCAAACTAGGATTAAAAAGAAAGTTTTCATGGCTGATTTCATGCTAACGCCTTAGTGCTAAATTAAGTCTCTAAGATCATAAAAAGTTTCAATTCTCATTGCTGCATCTTGATTAATCGAATCTAATTATATTAGTAAATACTAAATTATTTAGTATTTTAGTTTAATGCTTGAAAAGTCAATTTTACACCTGGACTTAGACACATTCTTTGTCTCGTGTGAACGGCTTTTAAATCCTAAGCTTAATGGCAAACCAATCATAATCGGTGGCACCACTGGTAGAGGCGTTGTAGCTTCATGCAGTTACGAGGCGAGGGCATTTGGAGTACGTTCGGCGATGTCAATGAAATTGGCAAGAATGATTTGCCCTGAAGCTATTGTAATAAAAGGCAACAGCGGCATCTATAGTAAATTCTCAAACCATGTTTCTGAAATCATTAAAGAAAATGCTCCTTTATTTGAAAAGGCATCAGTAGATGAATTTTACATTGACATTACCGGCATGGATCGCTTTTATGGTTGCCAAAAGTGGTCGAGCGAACTGAGAAGCAAGCTGTTAAAAGAAACTCACCTGCCCATATCATTTGCCCTTTCAGTTAATAAAACTGTATCGAAAATTGGCACCCAGCAGGCCAAGCCTAATGGTTTTTTACAGATCGAATCTGGTAGAGAAAAATCTTTTCTCGCTCCACTGTCTTTAATGGAGATTCCCGTAGTTGGTGAAAAAACATACGAGTTGCTCAGCAGCATGGGCATCAAGTACATAAAGACAGTCCAAAAGATGCCTATTCGGTTGATGCAAGCAGCATTGGGTGCTAATGGGATTTCCATTTGGGAAAAATGCCAGGGTATCGATCGCGCGCCAGTCATTCCTTACCATCATCGTAAATCAATCGGTATAGAAAGAACATTTGAACATGATACTATTGATATGGTTAAGCTCAATAGTATCTTAGTTGCTATGGCTGAGAACCTTGCTTTCCAGCTGCGTAATGGCAATAAACTCACTGCCTGTGTTACTGTAAAGATTCGATATGCAGATTTAAGCTATGTAACAAAACAGCGACGTCTCCCCTATACTGCCTCTGACTCTACCTTGATTGAAACATCTAAAGACCTATTCAAATCTGTTTACGACAAAAGAATGATGATTAGGCTTATTGGCCTGAGGTATAGCAATCTTGTTGAGGGAGGTTATCAGATTAATCTTCTTGAAGACACAGTTGAAATGGTGAACCTTCACCAGGCAATGGATCACCTTAGGAAACGCTTTGGACAAGACGCTGTCAAAAGAGCCATAGCCCTGGGCTCAAGAAACATTGGAAGAGTAAATCCTTTTAATGGTGAACCACCAATGATTCCAGCTCATCGGAGAGCTTAAGAGGTGAATATTTGATGTGGGATAAGACACCTGACAAATTGCTTACTCCTCATCTCAAATCTCGCTTCTAAAATCTGATATCTACCGTCCAACATCTCAAATCTTATGTCTCATAGCTAATAGATCATATCTAATATCTAATTAGCTATCTTGCTTATTCCATAAGTCATTACCATGAAAACGATAATAGCCAAACACTATCTCACCTTATTATTCCTGACCATCCTCATTCCATTGCATGCTCAGCAAATCGACATGTCTTTAATGAAGGATATCAAACCAAGAAACATTGGCCCGGCTGGAATGAGCGGAAGAGTAACTGCAATAGACGCAGTCGTCTCCAATCCAAGGATAATTTATGTAGGTACCGCCTCTGGTGGTTTGTGGAAATCTGAGAATGGTGGCACCAGCTATAAGCCCATCTTTCAGAATGAGCAAGCAGCATCCGTTGGGGCCGTTGCGATAAATCAAAATAACCCTGACGAGATCTGGGTAGGTACCGGTGAAGGGAACCCCAGAAATAGCCTCAATAGTGGTTTCGGCATTTACAAATCATTAGATGGCGGCCATAGCTGGAAATACATGGGGCTGGGAGAAACCCGTAACATTCACAGAGTGATTATACATCGCGATGATCCAAATACGGTAATCGTTGGCGCCATTGGTTCCCCCTGGGGCGAACAAGAACAACGTGGTGTTTACAAAACCACCGATGGCGGCAAAACCTGGAGGAAAGTATTATATGTTGACACCAAGACAGGAATTGGAGACTTAGTAGTTGACCCCACCAATCCTAACAAGTTAATAGCAGCCATGTGGGAGCATCGACGCTGGCCCTGGTATTTTAAATCTGGAGGGCCAGGCTCCGGCTTGTACGTTTCTTACGACGGTGGCGAAAGCTGGGAAAAACGAACTTCAGAAGATGGTTTACCCAAGGGAGAGTTGGGCCGCATTGGATTAGCTATCGCCCCCAGCAAGCCCAACATTGTATACGCTCTAGTGGAAGCAAAGAAAAATGGACTATACAAATCCGAAGACGGGGGTATAAACTGGAAACTGGTTTCTACAAAAAATATTGGAGCCAGGCCCTTCTACTATGCGGATATATTTGTTGATCCGGAAAATGAAAACCGTATTTACAACCTATATACTTTTGTAGATGTAAGTAATGATGGCGGAAAGACCTTCGAAAGGCTCATCAACCCCAACCTCATTCATGTTGATAACCACGCTTTTTGGATTAATCCCAACGATCCCAATTTCCTGATCTGCGGTAATGATGGTGGCCTATGCTTCTCGCGTGATCGTGGCGAAACATGGGACTACGCTGAAAACTTGCCCCTAGCTCAGTTCTATCATATTAAGGTTGATAATGCCATACCCTATAATGTTTATGGTGGTTTGCAAGACAATGGCTCCTGGCGTGGACCAAGCCAAGTCTGGAGGCGAAAGGGGATTAGAAATCTATATTGGAATAGAATTGGTTACGGTGACGGGTTCGATGTGGTACCAGATCCAATAGATGAGCGCCATGGCTATGCACTATCCCAAGGTGGTAATTTACTTCGCTACGATTTGGCCACTGGGGCACTGCAAGGGGTTCGGGCTTATGTTGGAGGTGAGAACCTAAGGTTTAACTGGAATACTGGAATAGCTATTGATCCCTTCGACAAGAAAACTCTTTATGTTGGGAGTCAATACCTCCTGAAATCAACAGATAAGGGCAATTCATGGGAAAAAATTAGCGATGATTTAACTACTAATGACCCTGAGAAACAAAAGCAGAAAACTACGGGCGGACTTACACTTGACAATAGTGGAGCGGAGAACTTCACTACTATAATTTCGGTTGAACCTAGCCCAGTGCAAAAAGACATGATCTGGGTGGGCACTGACGATGGCAACGTTCAGCTAACCACCGATGGCGGTAATTCCTGGACCAATTTTGCAACAAAACTTCCGGGAGCTCCAAAAGGCGGTTGGGTAGCACAAATTCGGGCGTCTAACCACAATGCTAACGAAGCTTTTGTGGTCATCAACAACTACCGCCAAAACGATTGGAACCCTTATCTCTATCGGACTAAAGACGGAGGGCGCTCATGGAAAAGAATCGCGGATTCCAATAATGTCTGGGGCTATGTTCTTTCCGTAGTACAAGATCCGGTAGTTCCTAACTTGATTTTTCTTGGTAGTGAATATGGTTTATATGTTTCCGTTGATGATGGTACTACCTGGAGCAAATGGACCAGCGGATATCCGACAGCATCTACCATGGATCTACAAATTCAAGAAAGAGAAGGCGATTTGGTAATCGGTACCTTCGGCCGTGCTGTTTGGATACTGGACGATGTTCGACCATTAAGGGAAATGGCAAAAAATGGGTATCAGGCTACTGTTAGTAAAGACTTAAGGCTCTTCGATGCGCCCATAGCATACCTGGCGCAATTAGGCGAACCTAATGGGTACCGCAGTACTGGAGATGGATTATTTGTCGGGAAGAACAGAACTCAAGGAGCGCTCCTCACCTATTATTTGAAAGACATCCCCGCAGTAGAAGATGGTAAAGACTCCGCTAAGGTGAAGGTGGAAGTATACCAGGGAAACGATTTGATTAGGACCTTAAAGCACGTTCCCAAAGAGGGAATGAACCGATTTGCCTGGAACCTCACTGTAAAAGGTGTGCGATTTCCTACACAAAAGAAACCAAAACCAAGTGCCAATGAGCCTGGCGGACGAAGGGTAGTTCCCGGAGATTACAAGGTGGTAATCACTTATAATGAGTTGAAGGATTCAACTACGGTAAATGTAGTTGCCAATCCAGCCATTCCAATGACGATAGAGGAGATGAGAGCAAAGGCTGCTTTAATAGATAGGCATTACGGCAATGTGCGTAGTGTAACTTCCAGAATAGATCGATTGAGAGAAGCCATGGAAACAGCAAACTTCGTTGGCAAGCAAATGAAGGAAAACGACAAAGAGAAGTACAAGGATCTTATTGCGAATACTGACTCGGTGAAGAACCAAATAAAAGACTTAATTGCGAAAGTAAATCCACCTGAGAACCTCCAGGGTTTTACACGCTACCCTGAGCGAATCATTACTGATCTTCAGAATTCCGCCCGTATGCTTCAAGATACCTGGTTCCCGGCCACGGATACGCAACGGGCAGTGCTGAATGATACTGAGAAGAGAATCAAACCAGTTACTGATGCAATAGATGCGTTTTTGGAGAATGATTGGAAGGCTTTTAGAGAATCTGTAGAGAATTCTGACTTTAGTCTATTTAAGGGGTCGAGATGAGTAGGTTCATCAATGTGATCTGTATCCTGGCATCTTCACTACTCTTATCTTGTGGCGGTAGTCACATGGAGTATGCGTCTGAAGCCTTAGAAGCAAAAATTGACAGCCTCAATACCGGGCTTTTAAGTGAAGATGACATACCAGGAAGCCCCAGGAGAATGACTATGACCACAATCGATGGTAATGAGATAGCCATTGACTATAGTTCGCCAGGGACAAGAGGAAGAATTATCTGGGGAGGGCTGGTTTCTTATAATCAAGTCTGGGTGACTGGAGCTCATACGGCTAGCAGCATTTCATTCAGTAAAGACATCGTTATCAATAATGTTGACATTGCAGCAGGCAAGTATGCGCTTTTTACAATTCCGGGAAGAGAAAGTTGGAAAGTTATCTTAAATGAGAACTACGATCAGCATTTGGCTGATGATTATGATGAAGCCTTAGATGTTTTCAGGGTTACTGTGAAGCCTGACTCCCTGGCAATACCCTACCAAAGATTGACATTCGAAGTTAGCGAGGGGCCTACACCCACAATCAGCATCAAGTGGGATCAACTGGCTGTCAATGTTCTTTTTCAGAATAGATAAATTATGAGCGACAAAACAGAGTTTGTAACTATTCATCCGGTAATTGCTACAGAAGACATGCAACGTGATATGGCGTTCTACCAAGACAAAATGGGTTTTAAGAACGTATACGACTCCACACGATATCAGGACGGGGCCGTTGATTATGCTGTAATGTGCAGAGGCAACATTTGCATACACCTGCAGCTCCATGATAGTTCTACCTTGCCCGCAGACTACTGCAAGCCTCAAATAAAGATTGTAGTAAAAAACATAATGCCGCTTTACAAGGAATATGAAGCTCAAGGCATAGTGAATAACCCTTTGAAAGATACTCCCTGGGAAACCAGGGAGTTTGCCTTCTACGATCCTGGAAAGACAGCAATAACCATTTATGAGGACATCTGAAGCTGATGAAGATCACCGAGTTTAAGCTTGAACGATACTTTGCTCAGCATGAGTTTAGTGTCCCCTATCTGCTGGGCTCATCAGATAGTGAGTCTTTTACCATCCAAGAAATACTGGATCTGGAGCCAGGAGCTGCCGAGGCATTCAATAAGCATTGGCTGGGATATACAGAGTACGATGGCAATCCTGAGTTGAGAAGCCAAGTTTCTAACCTTTACGAAGACATCAATCCAAGTCAGGTTAGTATCTGTGCAGGCGCTCAAGAAGCGATTTTCGCTTTTGCCAATACAATGCTTGGCCCAGGAGACCACATGATCGTTCAATTCCCCGCCTACCAGTCACTTTACCAGGTTGCGCAAGACGCCGGATGTGAAATCACCAATTGGCCCATGAACCCCGATGATAACTGGGAGCTGGATCTACAATTTATCAAAGATCACATTAGGCCAGAGACGAAAGTAATCCTGATTAATATGCCAAATAACCCTACCGGCTATCTGGCATCAAAGCGATGGCAGCAGGAACTGGTTGCTATAGCCGACAAACATGGGATATTTATTTTCAGTGATGAAGTGTACAGGTGGCTTGAACATAACGAAGAGGATAGACTACCGGCAATGGCAGATATTTACGACAAGGGAATCTCACTGGGTGTTATGTCTAAGACCTTTGGATTACCCGGGCTTCGAATTGGATGGCTTGCGATGAAAAACACAGAACTATTCAATCAAATTTCAGCCTTCAAAGATTACACGTCAATTTGCAATAGCGCACCGAGTGAACTTCTTTCTATAGTAGGATTGAGAAACAAAGAGAAGCTAATTGCACGCAATCTTGGCATAGTGAACAACAACTTGGCAATGCTAGACCAGTTCTTTATCAAACACGAAGGCGTTATGAGCTGGGTTAAGCCTAAAGCTGGCGCCATATCATTTCCCAAACTAAATAGCGGAATTAATGCTTCAGATTTTAGCAAACAACTAATTGATAAAAACGGAGTTATGATAGTTCCTGGTGAATTGTATTTCTACAATAATCAGTATTTTCGATTAGGATTTGGGCGAAAAAATATGCCAGAGGCACTGGATATGGTAGACAGCTTACTCGATGAAATAAGTCACTGATTATTATGAAGTCTGGAAGAGAAAGAGCTAATATAATGGTTGGGTCGGAAGTGGAAATTGTTCAGAAACACCATCAACGTACTGGTGAGCTTACCCAAGGAGTGGTGAGTAGGATACTCACAAAGTCAAGCCATCACCCTCATGGCATAAAAGTGCGGTTAGATACAGGAGAAGTTGGTAGGGTGAAGAATGTAATACCTGAATAAGACAATCATTTAACCAAGCTACACGATGTCCGAAGTGTTCTTTTCATTAGTTGGAAGGGTGGCACTTATTATTAGATATAAGAATTGGGAAGAAGCCAGAAAAGTGAGGGATACTAAATATGGTGGTCATTATAGTACGGCAGGCAGAGTATACTCTTTGGATGCAATCGCTTTAATCGGAGCTCTTTTGTGTATAATATTTTTGCTGGGTATGATAGGCAAACTGTTATTTGATTTTGGCAGAGAGCTATTATCACTGATACCTTAACGCATCAACTGGGTTTCTTTTTACCGACCGGTGATTCACCAGCCAAACGGTAATAGTAGTTCCGAACAGTACTACAAGAAAAGCCCCAGTGAATGGCAGCAAGGTAAGGCTAATGCGGTAGCTGAAGTTCTCCAGCCAGTAAATCCCCAGCCACCAGATAATTGGTGAAGCGACCAATGTGGCCATAACCAAACTGATGAGAAAGGACCTCCCCTGAAGTTTTAACAATTGCATATACCTGGCGCCTAAAACTTTTCGAATGCCCATTTCTTTAGTTTTTGTAATCATGTTGTAGGCCGTAAGTCCGGTAATACCCAGTAAAGCAATGAAAAGAGATACCATGGAGGCACCGACAAAAACATCTCTAAAGATCAATTCGCTATTATAAGCTCTTTGTGTCATGTCATCCAGAAACTCCCAGGTCATCACATCATTTTCATCAAACTTATTATGAACGTGCTCAACAAAAGAGACAGCAGACATGAGGTCTGGGCCAGTAACCCTTATCACGATATCATCAATATCTTCAAAAGGATTTGCCAGATAACCCAACACTAACGGACCAATTGGCTCATGTAAAGACGAATAATGGAAGTCTTTTACAATGCCAATCACTTGCGCTTTAAACTCAAAATCTGAATCTTCATCTTCCTGAATAGTGATCCGCTCTCCTACAACGCTCGCGCCCCCATACAAGGCTGCCGCAGTCTCATTTAGATAAACCGAAGTACTGTCGAGACCTTTGTCCAGATTTGAAGCATTTGGTAGCAGTTCCAGGTCAATTGTTTTGAGTCCGTCTTCATCCATTCCGTAGAACTCAATTGGAAAGAAAGTGTCGCTAATTTCAAAACTTTCAGCAAGCAAACTAGTACCATCTCGGTAGCTGCTCACCACCGTCGTAAATCCAGCTACCGCCGATATGTCTGGGTTGGCCAGCAATTCAGACTTTATCGTTTGAAAGTTGTTCCGGACGCCACCGCCATTTACTTCAACAATCAGCAACTGCTCACTATCAAAGCCAAGTTTTTTAGTGCGTAGGTAGTGGTACTGCTGATTGACTATAATTAGGGTGGCAACTATAATGATCACCAGGGTATATTGGGTCAAGACCAGCGCATTGCGCATTGTAGAACCACCTTTTCCCGACGCCATGCTGTTTTTTAAAATCCGATCTGCGGAAAATTTGCTTAGATAAATAGCTGGATACAATCCAGCAATGATTGAAACAAGAACGATCGTCAGCATAACTATTGGCAACACCTCAAGAACTATTGGAAGGGATATACTTATGTTGAAATTCGTGATGGTATTAAAGTAGGGCACCAGAAAGTATATCCAGCCGATAGAGATTATTAGCGCGAAGA
The DNA here is from genome assembly GCA_028285445.1 of Cyclobacteriaceae bacterium. Lineage (GTDB taxonomy): Bacteria > Bacteroidota > Bacteroidia > Cytophagales > Cyclobacteriaceae > JANQPQ01. Next base: position 104,998 of record JANQPQ010000056.1, read on the forward strand.
GCATTTGCAATGCAGACTCGAGAAGGAATTGTCCTGAGATTTGTCTGCGTTGGGCACCGATCGATTTCCTAATCCCAACTTCTTTGGTTCTTTTTACTGAACGTGCAGTGGTGATATTTATGTAGTTGAAACAAGCCATTATCAACACCAACACAGCAACCGCTACAAACATCTTAACCTGGGTGGTATCTCCTTTTACAAATCGGTTGACGTTACCACCGATGTGCCCGGAATTAAAATGTAAATCCAGCAAATTCACAAGAGTGTGTTTATTTATCTCCCGATCTTCGCCCAGGTTCCTCCGCAGCAATGGTTCAATTTGTTGGTGAAACTGGGGCGCTGCCTCTGGATCCCTTAGTAAAACAAATGTAGTAGCCGGGTTACCTCTCCATGATTGAAACCACCTCGGGAACCAACTGGCCACATGCTCAAAAAACACTTCATAATCCTGGCTGAGAATGAAATTGAATTGCATATACGAATTTGCCGGAAGCTTCTCCATCACGCCGGTAACAGTAAATAGCCCATAGCGTTCTATCTCAATTAATTCTCCAACCGGGTTCTCAACGGCAAACATTTTTAGAGCAAGTTGCTCATCAATTATGATGGAATGTGAATTGAGTAACACCTGCTCTCTATCTCCGTATTTCAAATCGAAATCAAAAATTTCAAAGAACTCAGGTCCTGCAACTATACCGTCCTCTTCGAAAAAGCGCTCGCCTTTGGCAGTCATCCAGGTTGATGCAGCCCCATGAGCTGTGACAGCATTCTCAACCATAGCAATTTCAGCTTTTAGCGCATCAGAAAGAAGAATTGAACTATGGGCAGCCAACTCCGGTTCTCCGGCGTGGTCAAACTCCTGTACAACTTCGAAAATTCTATCTGCCTTGGTGTGGAAGCTGTCGAAGTTGTACTCCTGGTTTACCATTATTATCATCAGAATAAATACCGCCAGGCCAAGAGACAAGCCCAACATATTAATAATGCTAAAGTTGATATCCCGGATGATATTTCTAAAGCCCGTTTTGAGATAATTACTTACCATAATGCTGTTATAAATTTTGAGTTTGGGTTTTTTCAGGTTTGACCAACGGAGAGATTTCACCGTGTCTATAAAAAGTCGCAACCTGGCAATAGACGAAGAATGCCTGGCTCTGAGTATATAAAGTTCAACCAGATCACCTTCAACTTCTTCAATAACTTCCTTTCGGCACACCCAGCGCAGGAACTGAATAAGGTATTTCGGAGGAGACTGCCTATTCATCCTTAAGGGATATTACCGGATTAACCACCGCTGCTTTTATAGTCTGCAGGCTCACCGTCAGAAATGCAACAACCATAGCAGCAAGCCCGCCTAAAGCTACCACCCACCATTCTACATTTATTCTGTAGGCGAAACCCTGAAGCCAGAGGTTCATTGTATAAATCGCTAAAGGAATAGCTACAATAAAACCAAAAGCCACCAGTTTGAGAAAGTCCCTGGCGAGTATTGAAACAATACCACTAACTGAGGCTCCTAACACTTTGCGAATGCCTATCTCCTTAGTTCTTTGCCCAACCGTAAACGCTGCCAGGCCAAAGAGACCAAGTGAAGCGATAACTATGGCCAGTGTCGTAAACACGGCGAACATCTCCCCCACTTTTAGATCAGCCTTATAAAGCTGATCAAACTCTTGGTCCAGAAACTTATAATCGAACGGATAGGGAGAATACTGTTTGAATACCTTCTCGACCGATGCAATGGTCTCTGGCATATCTTCTCCTTTTATCTTAATGGCAATGTAAGTAAAGTAGCCCCCGCTCATCATTAATAGCAATGGCTGGATTTCCATATGCATACTATGGCTATGAAAGTCCTTAACTACCCCGATAACCGTCTTAGGTTCATGGGCCCGAATCTGGTTGCCAACGGCCTCTGAAGGCGACCAGCCCAGTTCCTTGGCCGCAGATTCGTTGATAATATAATTCTCATCTTCACCGGTGAAGTCTAGTGAAAAGTCTCTGCCAGCAAGTAGTTCAATACCAAATACATCGATATATCCATAGTCAACACGTGCTCTGTAAATATTAAATCCTTCACCCTTACTTTGGCCCAAGTGCCGAATGGTAGTTCCGGAAGTAACATTGGTCGGCAACTCGGCGGTAGTGGTAATTGACAATACATTGGAATTCGTCAATACTTCATTCTTAAATTCATCAGCCTTCTTCATTAGTTCTCTATCGAAGACCGAGATAACCAGCACTCTATCCATCTCGTAGCCAAGGTCTTTCCCTTTAATAAACTGAAACTGCTGGTAGATGACTATGCTTCCAATAATCAGCACAATGGAGGTGGCATACTGCAGTGTCACCAACCACTTTTGAATCTTAAATCCTTTGGGGCTGCCGACTAACTTCCCTTTTAGAACTTCAGCGGGAATAAGTTTGGACATGAAGAATGCGGGATAACTTCCTGATATTATGCCGACTATCGCGACCAGAGCCAGTAAGCCCGGAATCAGATAAGGGTCTGTGAATATGTTAAAGGTGATTGACCGATCGAGCCAAAGACCAAAAACCGGCAGCAAAAAGTGGGTTAGCACTAAAGCCATTAATAGGGCAAGAAGGGATATCAAAATAGATTCGCCAATGAATTGAAACACAAGCTGGTGGCGGACAGCGCCGATTACCTTTCGCAGGCCAACTTCCTTAGCCCTTCTGATAGATCGGGCAATTGCCAAATTCATATAATTAATGCAGGCTAATAGCAGCACGACTATGGCAATCATAGAGAACAAGACCAAGTATTGCTTGCTACCCTTTAAGCCCAGATCGAAATTGAAATTGCTCTCAAGATGCAACTCAGTTAAAGGTTGAATATGATATACCCTTTCGAAATAGGGATTTGGCGGAACATAAGTGCTTACCAAGGCCGGAAGTTGCTTTTGTAGTGCACTGGCTCGATCCAGGTTTTCAATTTCCAAAAAAGTGTAATAATCGTTATTGCCCCATTGATCTTCGCGCATGTCGCGCTGAAACTGACCATTGGCAAGCATGGAAAGTAAAAAACTGAATTGCAGGGAGGAATTGGTTGGTGGATCTTGCACTACTGCGGTCACCTCAAACTCCCAACGGTTTCGGTAAGTCACTATTTCACCAATTGGGTCTTTGTCGCCAAACATTTTTGTGGCAAGAGATCTTGTCAAGACAATACCAGACTCTAGTTCGAGAGCCCTCTCCTCATTGCCAATCAATAGTTCGAAGTCAAAAACTCGCAGAAAGTGATTGTCAGCCCAGTATCCACTTTCATAGAAAAAAGCATCACCTACGCTAAAGAGACCATTCGTTTCACTGGTAATTGTGGCTGAGCTAACCTCAGGGAACTCATCCCTTAAGGTTAATGCCAGTGCCGCTGGAGTAAATGCATAGTACTCCGATTCCAGATAAGCATAACCGGGGTTATGTTGATAAACCCGGTAGATATTCTCCGCATTGCTATGGAATCTATCGAAGGAAAGTTCATGCCTGATATAAAGAAAGATGGTTATGAAGCATGTTAGCCCTAAAGCTAAACCACCAATATTGATGGTGCTGTACAGTCTCTGTTTTATCAATCCCCTCCAGGCAGTTTTAAGATAGCTAAATGTCATTCCCCGGCTGAAGGAAGACCTAAAAGCGAAACCGCGCAGGTACTCCCATCTCAGGTGACGGATTACGTTCCAACAGAATTGGAGCTTTGCCTTAACTGGGGATTTGATTGTTTGCTGCTCAAAAAGCTCGGTTAGATTTCCCTCAATCTCTTCCAGATAATCTGGTTTGCAGAACCAACGTAAGAATAACAATGCCCATTTGGGAGGATGCGGCTTCATGCTTACTCTTCCTTTAGTGATTCAACAGGGTTGGCCCCCGCAGCCTTAATCGTTTGCATGCTTACGGTGATAAAAGCAATCAGCATGGCAACTAGTCCCGAACCTGCAAAAAGCCACCACTCCAGTTCAATGGCAAATGCAAATCTCGTTAGCCAATTACTAGACAAGTAATAGCTAATGGGCAGTGCAATAATTATTGCCACCAGAACCAATTTGGTGAGATCTGCTGAAAGCAACCGCAAAATGGCCATGTTGCTCGAACCCAGAATCTTACGGATTCCGACTTCCTTGGTTCTTAACTCTACATTGAATGCGGCAAGGCCAAAAAGACCCAAACATGATATTAGTATTGCTAGTGTGGCAAAGTAGCGGGAAAGGACTGAAACCCGTTGTTCGGCCACATATTGCTTCTGATATTCTTCATCAAGAAATGAATAGACCAAGGCAAAACCTGGGTTGTTCTTTTGTTGGAAATCTTCCAGGCCAGCTATTACATCTCTTTCCATTCCGGGTTTTACTTTAATTATCCACTGCTCAGTGTTCCCTGGCCTCAGTGAGATCAGCATAGGTCTGACCTCATTATGGAGTGATTCAAAGTGAAAGTCTTTGACAACCCCGATAATTTCTTTTTCCCTACCCCAGAATTTAATGGTAGTACCAACTGGATTTTCCAATCCCATATGAGCGATAGCTGCTTCATTGAAAATGGCCTTATCCTGTTCGTTTGAGAATTCCTGTGAGTAGGTTCTACCAGCAACCAGGTCCATCTCGAAAATCTCCAACACTTCATAATAAACAGCCATATGCTCGAAGTGAGTGTTGTCATTAGGATCTTTCCCCTCCCACTCAAATCCATAAACTCCCCAAACACCACCCGACAGGTTATGTCCGGTGGTTGAGGCATTAATTACACCAGGGATAGCCTTCAATTCTTCGATGTAAGCATCCAAATGCTCCATATCATTATCGGGCCGTTCCCTCTCAACCAGCATCACGTGCTCTCTATTAAAGCCAAGGCTTTTCGTTTGCGTGTATTCAATTTGCTTATAGACCACCAGCACTGAGACAATTAAAACGACTGAAATAGTAAACTGAAGAATCACCAAGCCCTTTCTAATCCAGGTTTCACCGCCAGCGCTACTTACTTTGCCTTTTAAGACAGCAGCCGGCTTAAATCCCGAAAGATAGAGCGCTGGGTAACTGCCCGACACAAATCCGGTAACCAGTACGAGAGCCGCCATAGTTAGGATCTCTACACTCTGAAGATTAAGATTCAATTCCTTGCCAGTGATGATATTGAATTGCGGCAGTAACGTCCATACCAAACCAACCGCAATTACCAGGGCTATTGCAGTAATGAGCGTTGATTCACCGAGGTATTGAAACACAAGGGAAAAGCGGCTGGCTCCCGTTGCTTTTTTTATGCCCACCTCTTTCTGCCTGCGAGAGGCCTTGGCTGTGGAGATATTCATGAAATTTATGCAGGCTATGATCACAATAAAAATTGCAATGATGGAAAACAACCGCACATATTCAATTCGACCTCCAGCCTGTTTCCCATTCTCATAATTTCCAAATAAATAATAATCCGAATACGAGACCAGGAACGGTGTTCTGAAACGCACCTCTTTCTCCCTTTTAATCTGAACGAAGTCGCTAATCTTCACATTAAAATCCTCAACCTTTACTCCATCCCTCAACATCACATAAATTGTTGCCGGAGTACTTCCCCAACTTAAAAGATGTTCGCGACCTTCCTGGGTGGCGAACTCTTCAAATGCTATTGCGAAACTGAATTGCTCAGAGGAGTTTGAAGGTGTGTTCTCAAAAATGCCCGAAATAGTATATTCTTCATTGTGCTGAAGTTTCAAGGTTCTCCCCAGCACATCAATAGATGTTCCGAATATGTTCTGGGCCAGCGCTTCAGAAATAACGATAGAATTCTTCTCAGCCCAAATATTATCCACCGTGCCTTCGATTAGAGAGTAGGAAAACATCTTGAAGAAATCGTTATTAACGATGCGTCCGTTTGACTTGACATTCTTCTCACCTGTTGAAAGAGTAATTCCATCGTAGGGGCCTAGAACCGCTGCTGCAAATTCAACTTCAGGCATCTCCTCTTCCAGCGCTTGAGCCATACTTCCTGAACTATGCGTGCCAGTCTTCATTCCAGTGGCTTCATCAACATGCTCAAGGAGCCGGTATATTCTGCTATCGTTCGCGTGGAACTTATCCATTTGTAGCTCATCATTTACCCAGAGGTAAATTAACAGCGCACTTGCCAGGCCTGTTGAAAGGCCTATTAGGTTGATGAAAAATGAAGATTTATGCCGACGGAAGTTACGGACGGTGATGACGAAATTGTGGCGAAACATTGTTATTGGGTTTATTGGATACTTTGGAAAAAGAGATCTGGTCAGCTCCGGTCGTAAGGTTTTCAGTACATTCCAGCCAAATCGCAAATTTGCTTTCCATGGCGACCGCCGATGCTGAATCTCATAGAGTTCTGTTAGGTTCCCTTCTATCTCCTCGAGGAATTCCGGCTTACAGAACCAACGGAGGAATGACAGGGCTAGCTTTGGCGGCTGCTTGCTCATCTACCGAAAGATATATTAGGGATTTGCTGATAAATACTGGTTCGCAGTGAATACTGTGCATCTAGTGCCGCCTTGCCAGTAGCAGTAATTACATAGAATTTCTTCCGGCGACCACCCCTACTGGTAGTAATTCCTCCATACCTGGATTTAACAAAACTCTTAGTTTCGAGTCGCTTGAGGGCAACATGAATGGCACTAATGTTTACTTTCTTACCTACCTTCTCTTCAAGGTTTTGCAAAATGGCTACGCCGTAGGCTTCATCGTGCAAAGCAGCAACCATCAGCAGTACCAGTTCTTCAAACTCCCCTAGTGAATTAGATTTCATAGGAATTAGATTTATTTACTTAACAAACGTGAATATAATAAATATGTTTCACAATTGTTAAGTATATGAAAAATGGGCTAGTTCAATTTCGAATTAGGATGTCAGCTTTGGATTATGCGCTTAAGGTTGTCCCGGTATGCTGCTCCAATTGGGACTTTCATGTCCATAATTTGTACCTGGTGACTTTCAACTACCGTTATACGGTCTATGGCGATAATGAACGATTTATGAACCTGCACGAACCGATTTTGGGGCAGCATTTCGGTAGCTTGCTGAATAGTCATGCGCGCCAGTACTTTGCTGTTTAATGTGTTGAATGTAACGTAGTGCCCGTCTTTTTCAAGAAAAAGGATATCATCAACAACTAAGCGGTGAAGTTTTGGCCCACTCTTCACGTAGATGTGATGTGCACTGCCACCGGCCGTGGGCTCCGGCAATTTACTCTTGTTGTGTTGCCCCTGCGAAAACGCTCGTGAGGCAGCCTGAAAGAATCCAGGAAACTCAATTGGCTTTAGTAAATAGTCTACTACCTCCAAGGAGTAGCTTTCCACCGCATACTCTGAATAGGCAGTAGTAAAAACGATCATCGGTGGTCTTTGGAGCAATGTCGGAACCTGCATGCCGTGCAGGCCTGGCATATTTATGTCAAGAAAAAGTAGTTGAACATTATTGGCATTAAGGTAAGTCACAGCCTCAACCGGGTTGCGAAACGTGGCCTCTAATTGCAAGAAATCAGTTCTACTAACGTATTCCTCCAGAACTGAAATAGCCCTGGGTTCGTCATCAACGATTACACAATTAAGCATCTTCTTTGATTATCATGAGCTTAACCTGAAAATTCTCACCTTCATCCAAAATTTGTAAAGTGTGATTATCACCATAGATAAGATTCAACCGGCGTTGAACATTGGCCAACCCGATGCCTGCCGACTCTATTCCAGAACTGGAACCCTCACTTCTCTTGGCGTTTGTAATTGTAAATTTCACCGCAGAATCTTTCACGGCAATCCGAATATTAACTACAGAGGTCGTCCCTATCTCTACACCATACTTAAACGCATTTTCCACAAATGGGATCAGCACCATGGGAGCAATAGTCATATTTTCAATATCGCCAGCAGTTTCGAAGTTCACCACTAACTCGTCCTTCTCCAGTCGGAGGTGTTGAATTTCGATCAAACTGTGAATGTATTCTACCTCTTTTCGCAATGGAATGCGATCGGAATTACTTTCACTTAGCATATACCTCAAAATGCTTGAGAGCTTCCCTATGGCTAATGCTGCTTCTTCGTCATTGTTTTTCCTGGTAATGGAATAAATATTGTTTAGGGTATTGAAAAGAAAGTGAGGGTTAATTTGCGATTTCAAGAGTTTAAGCTCCGTACCAAGTTGCGCTTCAAGCAATAGGCGCTTGTGCTTTTCGTGAAGCATCCAATCACGAGTAAACCTGTAGATGAAAGCAAAAAATATCACCACCAGATTTATTACCCAGGCCGGGCCGCCAATATCGCGAATGGGCGTTTGATAGTTGAGATTGTAGCTGGCCTGGATACTGTTTGGTAAGTCATAGCTGGTTTTCATCCATCCCTCCAGAATAAGCTCAAAGGCTGTAGCTGCCATAAAAGCCACCGCCAGGAGGCAAATGAATAGCAGGTACTTTTGATTTGACAGGAATTTAGGGATAAGAAAGTATACCGTAAATCCGAAAAGGAATGCGTTGGCTATTCCCCCTATCAGTAATGCCCAGTATATACTTCCATCCTTAACATTAAATGGGTATGAAAACAAGTAATCCCCGCTGTCAAGAAAACTCCAGATGATTATCGATAGATAGACACTAATAATCAGTACCGGCTCAAACCAATTAAAATTAAACCTCGGATTCGAATGCATTAATGAAGGAAGTGTATCTATTTCCTATCGTCAAGATAAGAAAGATAGTAAACACCAGCTTTTACAATCTCCGTCAGGTACAGCGAGGCTTCATTATGATCAGGTATTGCCCAAACATCAAACCCCACCCTGTAAATCCCATCCCTGAAATTTTCACGGAGGTATTTCTTGCCCACCTGAAATATCTCCTGATCACTGCCGGCATTGGCCTGGATACCATGACAGCTGCCGCAGCTGACCTGCCTGTAGTCCATTATCAGATCCCTTACTTTACCTGCTTTAGCCCCTTCGTCAATGCCCTGAACAATCTTTTTCAAACCATCAGAACTGGCCTTAGCCGCCTGCTGGTATTCACTGATGGCGTTATTGTCCATAAAATCAGCAAGTAAGTGCGCATTCGAGGCCATGCGTGAAAAGTGGTCTTCCTGGGCCTTATACCATTCTACCGGCGGAACTATATCTTGCCCGGTAAGAGCCATCGTGCGACGGATAATTAGGCTATTGCTTCTCATCAGTAGTGGATGCTCAAACAGATAACGCTCTTTATCATTAAAGCCAGCAACAAGTGAATCAGCCTCAGCTTTGATGAGAAGCTCCGCCTTAGGCATTAATCTTCTACTGCCATCAAACTGCCTGTAGAAATTCTCCAGGTAGGAGTCAGCGTCAGCATTGGTATAGTCATTCCCCCAGATTCTCACCCGTTCAACAGTTCCGTTTTCCAGAACATTTATGGCCAGGTAGGCTCCCTGGAAAACCCCTTTCCTTAGGGGTATGACTGCAACCCTCACCGGCTGTGAGACATCTGCAATTTCCGTTTTGGCATTATAAATTCGCAAACTATCCAGCTCGGGTGGTAGTGTACTAAAGTAGCGGGCTATCCCTTCCCCAACATTTGGCTTATAATCCGAATGTTTCCGGAGGTCTTCAAGATCTAGCCAAATACCCTTACCCAGCTCAATTCCGTCAATTGTACCAGAACCCCCATCGCCGCATTTAGATTGTACAAGCAACGAAGTAAGAAGAAGAAGATATAGAATGGGAGTTTGGCCTTTCATTGTTGGTATTTTCGGCCAATATTTCAACTAAGCGCCATAGACCCAAATTTGTGGCACCAACGCGTCATTATTGAGGCTGAACGTTGCTTTTAAAATGAAAAAGGTGTCTCAAAAAAGAGACACCTTTAAGGATTGACCAAGTAAATAACCCAACCATCATCACTTTAGCCAATCCTCTACGTCAATATTCAAAGCCAATATTAAGAAAGCCAATTCGTCAGCAAATGTGAGCACTGGCGAATGCTGCCTGGAGCCAAATGTAGAATGGTGCGAGCCCCAAGCCATCTGTAAAAGATGTGGATTAGAGCATTCCTCATTTGAATTTTGTAAGCCAGCAATAAACCGATAACTATCAGTATCAAGCGGTGTATCCACCTCACTGGTTAACGCCAATACTGGCGGGTAACAAGTTGCAGACTTCAGGTTTTGGTAGGGCGAGTACTTCTTCAGCACATCAAAATCCTCCTTCACGCTAGCTGTTCCCAGGTCTGGTATCATATAGGCGTGATTAGCGTCTGAGGAAAACCTTTCCGCATAGCCGACCATATCTAGCATACCGTAGTGCAACACAGCACCTCCAATAAGGTCTGGTCTTTGTACCAAAGCAGCTGCAGCCAGGATGGTACCGGCGCTTCCTCCGTTTACTACTTGCCTTTCAGCAGAAGTATATCCTTCATCAATTACATATTGCAACGCTGCTATATAGTCATCAATGCCGTTCTGTTTTTTTCTTCCAATACCAGCCTGATGCCACCCTGAGCCGAAAGCTCCTCCTCCTCTAACATGTGCGACGGCATGGATACCTCCCATTTCCAGCCAGGCTATGAAGTCTCCCTGGAAGTAGGGGTAGTTGGTAAATGCCATAGCTCCGTATACCTGCATCATCAAAGGCGCTTTTCCATTCTTAGCAATGTCTTTCTTTCTGGTAATAGAAATTGGAACCCGGGTACCATCTTTACTGGTGGCGAATACGATCTCACTCATATACTGAGAGGCATCGAAATTTGTGGTAGCTCTGCTAAAGGGAATTACTTCGCCACTATTCACATCAATCTGAAAAATGGTATTTGGTTCAGTCAAACCGATGAAGCGAATAAGAACTACTGGCGATTCTATATTACTACTAATGCCATTCATGCCATTGGTGTTGAAATAGAGGCCTCCACTAGGAAGTTTTATTTCTCTAAGGAACTGACCTGTTTTGCTATATACCTGTAAATATTGCTCCAGGTCATTTTGGGTTGGGATCACAAATTTATTATCAGCCATTACTGGCAGGAAGGTTCCTCCAGCCGATTGATAACCCATTACAGGTTTTTCTCCCTCAGGAACAAGTTCTTTCCAGGCCGATTTTGACGGCCGGTTGATGTTGATTTGCACCACTTTGCCTTTTGGAGCATCGGCGTCGGTTTGGAAGTAGAAGTTATCACCGTCATTTCCCAGGAAGATGAAAGACGCATAAGCCTCATCAATCAATGAAACCAATTCGTCAGTCTTAGTACGGAGGTAATGTATTTTGGCCTGCGTTGCTGAACCCTCTCTTTCTGCAATGATCAGGTAATCTCCCCCACGGCAGACATTCAGCTCGATCTTCGATCCATCTGAGTTTGGAGTAAATATGATTTTATCTGAGTCCGCAGCCTCACCCACGACATGTCGCTTTACCACAAACCCAGATCTTTTACCTTCTTCTTCCTTCGTATTACCTATATAATAGAATGATTTACTATCCTGACTCCACGCTAATCTTGTTCCTTCTAATTCCCTACCGCGCATGGTGGCTTCTGACAATTCACCCGTCTCCGCATCCATTACCTTCCAGTCGAAACTGCCAGTTGCCAACGCCAGTGCAATTTTACTCCCATCTGGGCTCGGTAGAAAGAAGCGCACGGCTCGGGGGTTGAAAGGGGGTTCTGCACCAAACAACCTACGCTCCTCGCTATCGTCTTTCATGAACAGGTCCCAATTTCTTCCCTCAAAATTCTTTAGGTAAACATACTTGCCGGCAGCTTGCATTGGTAACTCAGATCTGCCACTGACAGCAAGTAATTGCTGTACTTTGCCCTTAAGTTGCTCGTACATCCCAAATGATTCAACATACTGCTTCATTAAAGCGTCCTGCGATTTGGCCCAAGACTTGGTGCTATCTGAAGTTGCGTTTGCTAGCCATGCAAACTTATCTGTGATCTCTTCGCCATGATAACTCTTGGAGGAAACCTGAGTTGGAGTGGCCGGATAAGAGAGCCTCTCCTGCCCCTGAGTTGCGCAGCTAGTAACTACGATAACCATGGCCAGGGCAATTGAGTATTTTACTTGGTAATACAATTGTGTCATCTTTTTCTTTCAAAAGACAACCTTTTACCTGGCTAAAACTTTAGGGAGAAAACATGAATATATTTAGATAATATTATTGAGTTGAGCCATCTTGAAAATCCTTAGGTTTTTATTAGGTTTTTAAAAGGCACCAACTCCGCAAGCCCCCTTACGTTAGTTTTAATGCTGTTTATATCACATAAACCATATGACGACATTTTACCTTCAAGACGTAGAGATTGATCCTGAAACCAATAGCATTACTAAAAATGGTGTTAGGAAGAAAGTGGAACCGAAGATAATGCAGGTTTTACTCTGTTTGGTAGAAGCGAAAGGCCGTGTGGTTACGAAAGATGACCTACTACAAAAAGTTTGGGCCGAAACTGTAGTTGTAGAGATGGTGCTAACAAGAGCTATTTCGGAACTTAGGAGCGCTTTTGGCGATAAGTCTACAAACCCCCAATTCATAGAAACAATCTCGAAATCTGGCTATCGGCTGGTAGCAGATATTCAAACCAGTGTTGCCGACCAACCAAAAAGGAAAATCAGCAAAGTCATGATCCCTCTGGCAATAATTGGGTTGATGGCAATTGCTGCATTACAGCTGCTACCTTCAAGCAATTTACCTGCAACTTCAACTACATTCTTAACAACAGACAAGGGTTGGGAATTTCATCCAGCGCTAAGTCCTGACAACAAATGGGTGGTGCATGTAGCTCAAACAACCAACGACTTTTCTGATCTATACATAAAATCACTGACAACCGACTCTACCATTAAGGTTACGAACTCTAATGGGTTATACTTAAAGCCAACCTGGTCTCCCGACGGTAAACTAATTGCTGCATTCAGCAAAAGAGATACTACAGCTGGTATTGATATCTATTCAGTATCAGACTTAGCTCTTCAAAAAAGGATACCGATAAAAACCCAGTTTGCTGGCTTGGCCTGGTCTCCTGCAGGCGACAACATTTCATTCGTAGCGAAAGACCCAGCCTCCGGAAGGCACTCCCTTTTTGAATACTCACTGGAGACCGGCACTTACACTCTTCAGGTTGAATCTCAACCCGGATCGTGGGGAGACAGCGATCCGCGCTATAGCCCTGATGGATCGACCTTGGCTTTTATCAGAACAATAGCCGAAGGGAATGAAGATATATATAAGATGGACTTGGCTACTGCCACTATTAGACGCCTGACTACCATTAATAGGGGCATTACGGGCTATGATTGGGAAGATGACAATACATTATTAGTATCTTCCAGTTATCAGGGGTGTGGAGACCTTTGGAAGGTAAACGCGAACGGGGATTCTGCTGAACCTAAGAAGTTTTTAAAGATTCCTTATGGTGAAAGTATACAAAACCCAGAGGTAACAGATGGACTGCTGGTTGGTGAAAGGTGGTTAGAAGATACCGATTTGCTTACTTCCACGCTGACGGCAACATCGAATCCATCTAACGTTCCAATCAATTCTTCACAATGGGAGCTTCATCCCCATTTCTCGCCAGACGGGGATTGGCTGGCATTCAGCTCAAACCGATCGGGAAATTACGAGATCTGGAAGTTGAAGCTTTCTTCGGGAGATCTTAAAAAACTCACAAATATTGGATCTGGCTTTAGAGGTAAACCCAGGTGGTCACCTGATGGATCCAAGATGGCTTTTGAGTCTAACGAAGGTGGAAACAATCGAATCTATGTAATGGGAACCAGTGGTGATGAGCTAACACCGATAACTCCTGCTGACGTAGACTACATCAATCCAAGCTGGTCGTTGGATGGCAACTTCATTTATACCGCCAGCAATGAATCTACTGATTGGAATATTTATAAGATACCCGTTAGTGGTGGCCAACCAACTCAAGTTACAGACTTCGGAGCCTACCATCTACTTGAAGTACCTGGAAGTAAGGCAGCAATCGTAACCAATATAAATGAAGATGGTATCTGGATGCTTAATGCCGATGGTACAAAAGAAAAAATTGTTGAAAGCCTCACAGCACCGGACTGGGGTAACCTGCAGGTAACAGCAGAAGGCATCTACTATTTAAATAGAAAAAGTAAAAGCCTGGATTTCTATTCATTTACTGACGAGAAATCTGCCATGGCCATATCGATTGACGCCAGGTTACCTTCCGGTGATCCATCGTTAGCTATTCACCCGACCCTTGCTTACTTCTTATATGGGCATATCACTAGTTACAGTGGAGATATTGTAGCTATAAGGAATTACTAAGACAGTGAGTACAATGCTACGACCACGGATCAATAATCCTGGTAACTGGAATAAATTGGGGTGAGGCGAACTAATCCTTGTTGTACCGAACCTCAGCCATTTTCACTTCTCCTCCCTCAGCTTGTTTCAACACTCGGTTAGCGCCCTTCGATTTCCTTATCTTCACTGCAACCACTTTATACTCAGGGCACTTGGCCTCAGAATCGTGCACATCGCTGGTGATCAGGTTGACCATAATCTCCGGAAAATGGAAGGTGGTACTCATAACTCCCGGCTTTACTTCTTCTGTAATTCGAGCTTTGATATCTACTTTCCCCCGGGCAGAAATAACACAAACCATCTCACCATCTTTGATACCATTATCAGAAGCATCTGTCGGGTTGATTAGTAGAATGTCCTCTGTGAGAATGTCATTATTACCGGTACGGCGTGTCATGGCACCACAGTTGTAATGCTCCAACTCGCGATTTGTGGTTATTATGTACGGGTACTCCTCTTGATTCTCTTCAATCTCCACAGACTCCTTCCAGTCGAAATAAGCGAACTTGCCCTTACCTCTTTTGAATTCATCTGTATGAATAATTTCTGTACTTGACCCATCTTCGGGCACAGGCCACTGCTTACCATTTTCACCTAACTCATTCCATTTAATTCCTTTGAAAAATGGCACTATTTGAGATATCTCCTCCAACATGGTATCCGGCGCATAATCTGGTTGGTCGTAGCCCATTCGTTGCATAACGTCAACGATAATTTGACCATCTGCCTTTGCGTCGCCAACTGGCTCCACTACCTTATTAACCCTTTGTACCCTTCGCTCACCATTGGTAAATGTTCCAGATTTCTCCAGGAATGAAGCACCGGGCAGAACTACATCAGCCAGCATAGCTGTTTCTGTCATGAACAGCTCCTGCACTATAAAGAAATCTAAATTGGTAAGTGCCCGTTTCACCTTACTGGTGTTTGGATCCGTCTGCACCACGTCCTCACCAATTATCCAAAGAAGTTTGAGATCTCCCGCGATAGCTGCGTCAAACATCTCAGGAATTTTATATCCGATATGGGAGGGTACATCTCGCTTATAGAAGTCTATATACTTGTTGTTAATTTCAGGATTGGTAACATCAAGGTAGCCGGCACCTTGATGAGGTTGCGCACCCATATCGGCGGCTCCTTGTACATTGTTTTGACCCCGTAATGGATTAACCCCTACTCCTCTCCTTCCTATATTCCCGGTAATCATGGCTAGGTCAGCAATTTGCTGCACAGTGAACGTTCCTTGTGAGTGTTCTGTAACACCCAGCCCATGGAATGACATAGCGTTAGGAGCCGTGGCATAAGCAATTGCGGCCGCTCTTACCTTCTCTTTATCGACTCCGGTAATGGCTTCCATGGCGTCAACATCCAACTGCAGCAATTCCTGCATGAAGTCATCGTAGCCTTCCGTTCTGTTTGCAATAAACTCCTTATCCTCAAGGCCTTCCTTCACAATGTAGTATAGCAGCATATTGAGCAGCGCCACGTTTGTTCCAGGTCGAAGCTGAAGGAAATGATCTGCGTATTTAGCCAATTCAATTTCCCGTGGGTCAATTACTATGGTAGTAATGCCCTTCATGGCCGCCTGCTTAAGCTTGGCACCGGTAACCGGATGGGCTGCAGTAGGATTGGCACCAATTACCATGATGCAATCGGTATACTTGATATCAACCACGGAGTTGGTGGCTGCGCCGGTACCGAAAGATCTCTGCATGCCCAGTGCGGTGGGAGAATGACAGACCCTTGCGCAACAATCGATGTTATTAGTTCCAACTACTGCCCTGATGAATTTCTGCATCAGGTAGTTTTCCTCATTTGTGCAACGTGCTGAGGAAATGCCAGCAATGGCATCAGGGCCATGCTCATCTCGGATGAATTTTATCTTATTGGTTATATGATCGTAGGCCTCGTCCCAGGATACCTCTTCGAGCTGGCCATTCTTCCTAATCATCGGTGAACGAAGCCTGTCTGGATGGTCATAAAACTTGAATGCATATCTGCCCTTTAGACAGGTATGCCCTTGATTGACCTCGGCATCATAAGGAGCAGTTATGCTTACAATTTCCTCATCTTTAGTAGCTACGTCCAGGTTGCATCCAACACCGCAATAAGTACACACTGTTCTTGTAGATTCGGTGGCATCGTTGGTTTTCGAATCAAAAATATCTGTTATGGCGCCTGTTGGGCACGCCTGACTACAGGCTCCACAAGAAACACAGTCTGATTCCTTGAATCCCTCATTCATGCCCATTACGATCTTGCTGTCGAATCCGCGCCCTTCCATTGTCAATACCATCTCTCCTTGCACTTCATCGCAAGCCCTCACGCATCTAAAGCAATTGATACAGGAATCAAGACTAGCCCGCATGTAGGGATGGCCAGTGTCAGCGGTTCTATCGAGATGATTTCTACCCGGCTCGTACCTTACGCTTTCCATGTCTAAGCCCACACCGAGTGCTACCTTTTTCAATTCGTTTTGTGCAGGATTGTCTTGCTCAAATTTCTCTTTCGGATAATCAGTCAGTACCAGCTCAACTATGTTCTTTCTGAGCCTTTCCATTCTATCCGTATGCGTGTAGATATAGGAGTTGGCCATCACAGGGGTATGACATGAAGCCTGTACCTTGGTAGGCCCATCTTGTTCCCGTGCCACTTCCACACTACAGACGCGACAGGACCCGAACGGATCAAGATTGGGTGCATCACAAAGTGTAGGTACTGGCTCAGGACCGAAATTCCTTCTCAACAAAGTCAGGATAGTTTCGCCATTTTCGAACTCAAACGGTTCATTATTGACGAATACGATGTTTTTAGCATCACTCATAACACTCGTATTTACTTAAAGTAAGAACGCAATTCATCTTCAAAATATTCCAGGGCGTTTTTTATGCCCAAAGGCAACCCTCCGCCGAGAGCACATAATGATCCAACCTCCATAGTTTCAAGCAAGTCGTCCATTAACTGCCTATCCATCTTAGGACCACCGTTTTGTGATTTCTCCAACATCTCCTTACCTCTGACTGAGCCAATACTGCAAGGAAAACACTTTCCACACGATTCATCGGCCGTGAATTCAAAGAGGTGCTCAAGGTATTTAACCATGGGAAATTTCTCTGGTACAGAAACAATTCCAGCGTGACCCAAAAGGAAGCCTCCGTTTCCAAAGCTCTCAAAATCGAGTGTCAACTCGTCGATCTTGTGAGTAGGAACGATGCCACCCAATGGGCCTCCCACATGAATGGCCTTTACAGGTTCTTTAAATCCACCACCTAAATCGTAAACCAGATCTTTAAATGAAGAGCCCATCTCAACTTCATACATACCGGGGTTATTAAAGTAGGAATCAAGGCAAACCAACTTTGTGCCGGTTGATTTTTCTGTTCCTAGGCCTGCATAAGCCTCTCCTCCTTTGTCAATTATCCACGGTACTGCAGCTAATGTTTCCACGTTATTAACCACCGTAGGCTTGTTGAAAAGACCTTTCTGTGCGGGAAAAGGTGGCCGCACTCTTACTTCCGGCCTTTGACCCTCTAGTGATGAAAGAAGTGCAGTTTCTTCGCCGCAAATGTAGGCTCCGGCCCCTTCTATTATTTTGAACTTAAAGTTGAAATCTGAACCACCAATATTATCACCGTGCATACCAACAGCCTCCAGATCTTTCACAGCCTGGGTCATAATGGCTACCGACTCAGGGTATTCACCACGGATATAAACTGCTCCGTGATCGGCACCGACGATATAACCGGCAACCATCATTCCGAAGAGCACCCTCATCGGTTGTACCTCCAACAAGTAGCGGTCTGAGTAAGCCCCAGGGTCACCCTCATCGGCATTACAGACTATGTACTTCTGTTTTTCTGATTCTTTTCGGCAGGCATCCAGTTTAAAACCCATGGGAAATCCAGCTCCGCCCCTTCCTCGAATATTGGATTTGTTGATTTGCTCTAAAGCCCAGTCAGGACCCTGATCGAGGACTTTTTGGAATATGGTTTTGAAACCTTCTGCAGTAAGTGCGTCTCCAGTAAGCACTGGCTCGCAACTAGCTTCTATGTGGTATCCCTCCTGCGATGCTTCCCCCTTCTTCCCGAGGATATCTAGCAGGTTCTCCAGATCATTACCGGAGTAATTCGTTCCATCGTAGTTAAATGCCTTATTCTCATGACACCGGCCCAGGCAGCACATATGGCCAATCTCCTTTTCTTCGAAGTGCCCTGCAAGTTTAGATTTCACCTCATCTTGAGTACCAGCTACCAAACAAGCGCTGCCGTTGCAAACATGCACTTTGACACCCTCATGCTCCTTCTTCATGAAATCATAAAAAGAAGCAGTGCCATAGGTGATAGCATTGCCCATGAGGTACTTTTCAGCAAGCTCCTTGAGGTCTTTATCTTCAGGCGTACCAGTAACCTTCGACTTCTCAACGAGCTGTTCAAACAAATTATCTTCAAGCCCTTTCCGACCTGATAATGCACTGAGATTATCCGACATAGCTAGTAATTGGCTTCACTACCCCCCTAAATTACTGATTTATCAGCAAAATATGGTGCTATAGCCAGCAAACAGAGATATCGGGTGTGGCAGGTTACAGATTCTTGGCAGAATCCTCGCCGTAAAAGAACTTCCGAAATTCGCCCGGCTTTTTATCGTTCAGCAGCCGGAGGTCTCCCCTGGCTTCGATCAACTTGCCAAAGTTGTCTTCCCTTTTGTCATATTGTTCCTTGTTACCATATGTGGTGATCAATACAAAACTAACTGGCCAGTCTGCTGTAGGCTCGACTTCCAGCAATTGGTAAGATGAGATGTAGTTCTTCTCTAATGCCTGAATTCTTAGCTGTTTCCAGTTATTCTTGTAGTAAAATCGAGTTTCATCCACATTTCCATTAAGTACCTCAACGAACTCAATGGATGTAATTCTGGAATCGTCTTGTGCATAGATTGTGGTTGAACACAAGAGGCAAATGAGTATGATAGAAATTTTCACAGTTGTCGGTTTGATGTTTGATAATCAGACTTACGACGCATTCATGTAATAGTTCTATGCACCAGACCAATAATGCTTTACTTTCGACGGATGACCATTCCCATCTAGCCTGCATATTGAAACCCTATTATTACAGTATAAAAGTATTATGCAAAGACTTAAAATAACGGCTTGTATACATGTAGCCTTCCTGCTAGTTGGCAGTATTTGCCAGGCCCAGATTGAACTCTATAAAAACCTGGATGATGGAAACTTCCAAGTAGGCTTCAAAGCCATTGAATTAGAGGGGGTAGAACTTGATGAGCGCAATTTGCGAATCTCTGTCTGGTACCCAACTGCAACGACTGCCACCGAGCAACTAAACTTGTCTTCTTACTTTAATAAAGAAGATGAAATAATTGATAATCAAACATTTAAAGATCTATCTACTACTATCTCCGGCAACGAAGATTCCTTCCCCCAGGACTCCCTGGCATTGATTCTTGAGGCCAAAATGCTGTCCTTTTTAGATGCCCCGATGGCAGAAGGCAAGTTTCCGCTTTTATTATGGAGTAGCCGCTATGGCACGGTCGCATATCAAGCCGTTATCTCCGAGTACCTGGCCAGTCATGGGTACGTGGTGGCTTTTGCTGAGGACAATCCTAACGGACCCTACCCATGGGGAATTCCGGTGGGTACGGAAAGAGAACAGGCACTGAATAAACATGTGGAAGATCTTGTGCGTGCCATGGAAAAGCTGCACTCGGAAGCAAATGTAAACAGGGACCAGATTGCCCTGCTTTCCTGGAGCTACGCTGGGGAGTCAGCTATACTAACCCAAATAGCAAGTGAGCATGTGGATGCTGTAGTAGGATTTAGTGCAATAGGTTTTACCACCGGACTATACTTGGGATCAAATCTCGAAACGCTTGCCACACCCGAAAAGCTAACCGTTCCCTACCTTATGCTTTTTGAGAAAATCGCTCCTAATGGCAATGAAAGGCAAGTTCCGGCTATTTTCAGCGAGATGCATGAGGCATCAAGGTATATTCACTTTGAGGAATTGGCACACGGCAGTTTTAATGCATTAGAGGGGATGATACCCGGAGTTTTGAATACGACCAAGGTACACAGCTGGTCAATTGGTGGTGAAACAGCGAGACTTGGCTACGAATTAGCATGCAAAACAACTCTTGCTTTCCTGGAAAGTCAGTTTAAGCCCGGTAAGGATTCCTTCGATAAGCGCATGGAGGCACTTATTGACAACTCACCAATCACCATTAATATGCATTCTCCTAACTAGTTAGGGCTTAAAACGCAGCACACCACTTACCAGGCTTGGTCTTCCTACCTTGTAATTCTGGTCCAGAATTAACCTGCCTGATTCGCCAGTAGGATGATGCACTTGCTCCACGGTTAGGTTCTCCATTTCCACTTCAATGTCTCTTTCATGAGCATTAATTCGAAAATCATCGATTATCTCTAAAACATCCAGGTGGATAGATCTCGTTTTGGAGGCGTCGATAACCACGTGAGCACCTTTCGGAATGTTCCTCAACGTATTCATGATGCTTGCTTTATTAAGAAAGCTAACATCCTCGGAGAGTTTAATCTGAATCGGCTTGTCCTTGGCGATAGTATCCTCATCAAAATGGTAAGGTGTTTTGTAGTTATTCCAAAGAATGTGGAATATCGCTACCAAAAGCCCAAGACCGATACCAATTAGGAGGTCAGTGAATACTATGCCTAGAACTGTAACAACAAAAGGTATAAACTGGGCTCTCCCCTTTTGATACATGTCTTTGAATAGAGCTGGCTTAGCTAGCTTGTAACCAACCACTGTTAAAATAGCTGCCAGACTGGCTAGTGGAATTAGGTTCAATACTCTAGGAATCGACATGGCACACACCAGCAGCAATATACCATGGATAAAAGCTGATGCCCTGGTTTTGCCCCCGGATTGAATATTGGCTGAACTTCTTACTATCACTTGGGTAATCGGCAGCCCACCGATGAAACCGCTGATGAAGTTACCTGCGCCCTGAGCTATCAACTCCCGATTGGTAGGCGTAACTCGCTTCTTTTCATCCAACTTGTCGGTAGCTTCAACACAGAGCAAAGTCTCCAAACTGGCCACTACGGCAATGGTTATGGCCATCACATAAAGATTGGTATTCTGCCATTGACTGAAGTCCGGGAACCTAAACTGAGCGGCAAACTCTCCAATAGAATCAGTTACCGGCAGATTAACTACTTGCTCACCAATCAAGGATAACTGAGGTACTCCGGCGAAGATTAAGTTGAGCGCAATGCCCAACACTACCACCACCAGTGGCCCCTGCACAATCCTTGTAAAAGACAGCCTCTTCATGAAATTCTGCTCCCAGAGAATGAGAACTATCATTGAGATCGCAGCAATAACTACTGCACCGGGACTAATAAAGTCAAGCATATAGCCCAGTTCGCTAAAGGTATTGTGGCCATCAACCTGGTTAAAAGCGAAGTCACCCTCAGGGTCTTTGTCGTAACCAAACGCGTGCGGAATTTGCTTCAGGATAATGATGACACCAATTCCGGTTAGCATTCCTTTAATAACTGCAGACGGAAAGTAATAGCCAATCACCCCGGCTTTTAGCAATCCTAGAATTAGTTGAATCACGCCAGCCACCACTACCACAAACAAGAAGTGTTCGAAGTTGCCCAGCTCCTGGATAGACGCTAAAACTATTACGGCTAAACCGGCGGCTGGTCCGCTTACTCCAAGGTTAGATCCGCTAATTATTGAAACTACAATTCCCCCAACTATACCGGCGATGATTCCTGAAAACAGTGGAGCGCCTGAAGCCAGTGCGATGCCCAGGCACAGTGGCAGTGCCACTAGAAACACAACTATACTTGCTGGAAGGTCATACTTTAGGTTGGATAGAAATCCGGCCTTAGATTTGTCTTGCATCATTCTTGTCTATTCGCGACTTCATCATTGACCCCAACAGCATCTGCTTAAAAAAGTTCAGCAATGAGGTTTTTATTGCTATACCACTTAAACTCCGCATTTTTGACTAGGTTTTGGTTATTAGGCAGTTGTGCGGTTAGCATCGACGAATGTGTAAGAACTAAGGATTGATGGCAATATCTGTTGCAATGCCAATTTTACGGGATAAATGAAAATGATATGATTACTGGACTATTTGAAACACACATAAACGTAGGCAATCTCGAACGATCAATGGAATTCTATGGCTCAGTATTGGGGCTTGAATTGGGTACAATCGAAGAAGAAAGAAGAATAGCTTTTTATTGGATCGGCCAGAAGGGCAAAGCCATGCTTGGGCTTTGGGAGAAAAGTAGCGAGCCCATCATCAAACAGCATTTTGCCTTTCAGTGCGAACTAGACGATATCTTAAATAAGTCTAAAGAGTATCTATTGCAGCGAGGGCTTGAGCCTTACAACTTTCTAAACACTACCGATAAGGAGCCAATGGTATTTGCCTGGATGCCCGCCCTGGCCATCTATTTCAAAGACCCTGATGATCATGATCTTGAGTTCATTGCTATGTTACCACAGCGGCCACGTCCAAACGTTGGCATTGTCAGCTATGAGCACTGGCTGGAAATATCGGGATCGGATTAAAAAAATATTTCTTGTCTGTAAGAATTCATCTCTCCCTTGAGTCTAGTAAGTTGAGTATTAGAAAATGGGAGAAACAGAGCACAATCAAATATTCAGGGCCTGGCTTAAAGATCACCAGGGATTAATCTTCAAGGTGGTACGCTCGTTTGCTCGGGAGGAGTTCGACCAGGAAGACTTATTCCAGGAAATCAGTATCAAGGTCTGGAAGTCTATTCCGCAATACAAAGGTGAAGCAGCTTTGACTACTTGGATTTACCGCGTGGCCTTAAATGCTGCTATTTCCTGGAACCGAAAAGAGAAAAGACGAGTGATGCCCCAGGACTCTCTGAATGAGGTAGAGCGCGTAATTAGTGAAAATAACCAAAATCCAGATGACAGGCTAGACTGGCTCTACAGTGAGATTGTCAAGCTTAATGATATTGATCGCTCAATTGCACTCCTACTTTTAGATGACTACAGCTACCAGGAAATGGCTGAAATGCTGGGTATTTCGGCTAACAATGTTGGGGTTAAAGTTCATCGTATCAAGCAACATCTAATCGCTCAATCAGAAAAAATTAGTTACCATGGAATTTGAAGAAATGAGAAAAATTTGGGATTCACAAAACCGCGAGCCATTGTATGTTATCAATGAATCTGCTTTGCACAAACGTATTCAATCAAAGAGAAACAGGGCCAGTAGAGTGTCTGACACCAACGAAATTGGCCTGATGGTAATCACAACTGTTACAAGTATCATACTTATTACCATCGAAAGGGATTCAGCTTATTCCTATCTCTCGGCAGCAGCTATGTTTCTGGTAGGTGTCTACATCTTGATTGGTAGAATTAAAAGGAAGAAACGTGTGCAGCAATTTGACCGATCAATTTTGGGAGATATAGACCAAGCCATTGCAAACGTTAGCAGCGAAATCAAAAGAGCAAGGACATTCTTCTGGTGGATGATTGCCCCCGTATCGATCCCAATTGTTATGAATTTTGTTAGCGCAGAAATTCCCATTTGGAAGTGGATTGTAATTCCGTTGGCTATGGGTTTTGCCTTGTACATCACTCGCTGGGAAATGAGACGTTGCCATATTCCCAGAAAGCAAGAACTGGAAACCCTTAGAGCCAAGCTATTGGAAGAGCCTTCGGAAACGAAATAGAGCTAATATCTAAGAGCAATAATGATTAAATTAAGCCATCCTAAAAGATGGCTTTTTATGGCTAAAAGGTTTTCTCTGGTGGCTTGGTTTTTCTATAACCTCAGGGTGATTTCTACTCAGTTTTTAATTTACTACCCGCTTAGAAGTACTATGCAAATTCCAGCCAAGTTCACGCCTACCGCTGGTTGGGCCATGTTCGTGTTCGGCTTTGTGATATTGCTAATAACCTACCTACCTGTGTTTTTCTTTCTAATCATATACATGAACACCGGCAAGCCCCCTTACGGGCTTCTGATTGCAACCGCCTTCGGGGTTTTCTTTGGAACCTGGACGCGCTTCGTTGTTGGCAATATGATGAACTACGTCATTGTCGACCGCCGCACTGTGACTTATGTAGTGTTGGGCTTCAAACAAATGAAGGAAGAAATTTTTGACCGCAATGATCTCCTTGGCCTGGTAATGATCAAACGGAAATACAAAGGCACCAAGAACTTCAAAATCTGCCTGCAATTTGGGGACGGCCGCTTGCTAATGATCTACTTAACAACATTCTCAAACAAGGCTGAAAAAAGACTGACTCAATATCAGCAACTTCTTAACCTGGAGCTATCTACCACTTTTAACTCGAAGTTACTGATCAATGAAAGCAACATTTCCAGAGGGCGAACCTAGTCCAGATTTATTTTACCAAAGTTGTAACCAAGGCAGCAAGTTGTAGGTAACAAACAATAAACACCTACCTCCCATGACGCTCATTAACACTCAGTTACTTCGAAAGTACAGCAATCATTACTTTGTTTCGATCACCGGTTTAGCCCTGGCCGTTTGGCTCTTCATCATTATTTTCTCTTATGTAAGGTTCGAGTCGAGCTACGATACTTACCACAAGAGAAGCGACCAACTCTTTCGGCTACTAGCCGGATCTGAAAGTCAGTATAACTTCATGCAAGGCGCCGTTGCCTGGCAACCTGCCCCACTTTTTCAACATATAGAAAGCCTTAGTGGCATCAATAACATATCACGGATGCATCACCTAAGAAATGCAAGGGTGGCAGTTGGAGATAAGGTACTAACTGTTACCTCTATTGCAGCAGACCCTAGTTTAGAAGAAATTCTTAATATCAGCGAGTTGCAGGGTTCTTTACCGCAAGTACTTAACAATGCCAAGCTGGTGGCCATCAGTGAATCTAAAGCACAAGCTCTGTTTGGTACCATAGATGTGCTTGGACGAGGCATATCCCTCCGTTCGTATAAAAATCATGGCGAGTTCATCATCCAAAGTGTGTTTGCCGATATTCCTAAGAACTCAAGCTACAGGCCTGATATTCTTGTGCAGTTTGATGGTTTTATAACAGACTACCAGGCAGGAGACCTTAACAATTGGTACAATAACAACTATCACTATTTACTTCGGATTGATCAGCCCCAGGAGGCTGAAATTATTGCCCAGCAGATAACTGAAACCGCCAGTAAGAATACCAAAGCTTCAGCCCAACGATTCTACCAATTGCAGCCTTTTACAGACGTACACCTCAATCGTAACGTTCGGGATTCCTTGTCTCATCCACCGGAGGCTATTCTGTCAATCCTTATTGTTGCCGCTATTTTCGTACTGCTTATGTCTTGTGTGAATTATGTAAATAACACCATCGCCCAATCATTCTATCGCTCGAAAGAGATTGGCGTAAGGAAGATTCTTGGGGCCAGCCGCTTGACAGTACTATGGCAGTTCATCAAAGAATCCGGTTTGATATTTGGCCTTTCATTTTTATTGGCCGCATTACTGGCGCATGTTACCATGCCCTACCTCAATTTGTTCTTCGCCATTGGAATCCCGGAATTCTCACTTTTAGAATTTGCGCCTGAACTGCTGGGTTTAGCAACCATCACCATACTTGTCACCAGTCTCTATCCGGCATTGCTTCTTTCAGCCCTCAATCCCCTTTCGATCATAAAGAAAAGCGGTGGCAGTAGCGGTAATGAAAGGAAATTCCTACGATCGGCTTTAACGGGATTTCAATTCGTAATTGCATTTGGGCTTTTAGCATCCGTACTCATTGTCGGCAACCAGGTGAATTATCTTCTTACAGCAGAATCCGGGTACAATACCAGTCAGATAATCAATTTAGATCTGAGAGGAAAAGAAATGCGCGACAGGGCATCTGCCTTCAAAAATGAGTTAGCCACTTTGCCGGGAGTGCAAGAAGTAAGCATAACCAGCCACCTACCCCACAAAGTACAAACTCAGCAAGGCCGTATTTGGAAAAGTGGTGGTGAGGAGGAAACTGTTTCTTTCTTTACGCTCTTTGCCGATGAGAGCTTCATGGAAGTATATGGAGTAAAAATCCTTGAAGGTCGTTTTTTCCAGCCTGGTACCAACTTTGACCGCAATAGCTACCTGATTAATGAAGCAGCAGCGCGCGAGTATGGGTGGGATGATCCCGTGGGGATGGAGTTTGTAGAGAATCAGGACACGGTACGAATTATTGGCCTGGTAAAAGACTTCCACTACAAGTCTATGCACAACACTATTGCTCCTATGCGTATCGGGCACACATCCAAAGGTTGGGTGAATAAGGTCAGCATCAAGTATAATACCTCATCTCTTGAAGAACTACTGCCAGCACTTTCGACAAAGTGGACTCAATTTAATCCGGTTGATCCCTTTGAATACAGCTTCCTGGACGAAGACTACGCAAACATGTATAGCACAGAACAGGCCTTTGGAGCCCTCATCTCCCTGTTCTCAATCATTGCCATGATTATCGCAGTCACCGGCCTCTACGGTATGCTATCACTAGATCTAAACAGGCAAATAAGAGAAATGGCCATCAGGAATATTCATGGAGCCAGCTACATCTCACTAAGCAAATTGCTAATGCGAAAGTACCTGCTACTGTTTGTGGTATCAGGATTTGCCTCTGTGCCCCTATCCATCTACTTCCTTCAAGATTGGTTGGCAATCTTCGCCTATCATATTAGTATTGGGCCAATGCACTTTGTATTTGCAGCAATAATCCTGGCTGCAATACTCATTGCCAGTGCTACTAAGAAATTTGTTCAACTTTACAGATTAAATGCTATTGAGATACTTCGGTACGATTAGCATTAGGTGCAATTCTTGTTAAAATAAATTAAATACTACATTGTTGCATAAACTACAATTATGGTATATAATTGCAATACTACTTAATAGTATTGTTAATGAAAAAAAATCCAATTGGCGAGTTTGAAGAGATCGTATTGCTTACAGTAGGCATTTTACATGGCAATGCCTATGGTGTAACCATAAAAGAAGAGATTGAAAGTCGACTAAAAAGAGAAGTAAGTGTAGGTGCTCTGCAAACCACATTGCGACGGTTGGAGAGTAAGGGATTTCTGGAGTCGGAGCATGGGGAATCCTCCCCCTCTCGTGGCGGCCGACCCAAACTATTTTTCACTATCACACTAAATGGCAAAAAAGCCATTGAGCATATTCGGCAAACCAGAAATGCACTTTGGGGCTCGCTTCCGGATCTGGTGCTGGACTTAAAATAGCATGCAACACAAGCCTGTACCACCCAACTTTCCACTGAAACTACTTAGGTTATTCTGCAAGCCTGAATTCTACCCCGACATCGAAGGGGACCTGCTGGAATTATATGATAAGCGTGTTAGCACCAGAGGTCGAACCAAAGCCTCTTGGTTCCTCTTTAAAGATGTGCTCCTTCTGTTGAGACCTGGTATAATGCGCACCCCCAAGGTAAATCAAAAGCTCAACTATAAGGATATGCTTCAACACAGCTTACTAATGGCATTTAGGAATTTCAAGAGATACAAAAGTGCCTTCTTTATTAACCTTATCGGACTTTCCACCGCGCTGGCTTCCGTGCTACTTATCCTAATCTGGATAAATGATGAGTTGAATGTCGATAAGTTCCATGCGCTTGATGACCGGCTTTACCAAGTAATGGGAAACTACGAGCAAAATAACAACATCAACACCTGGAATGGGACCTCCGCCCTACTACCAGAAGCCCTGACGGAGATGCCAGAAATGGAACTGGTGGTTGGCGGCACCGACCCGAATTGGAATATCAGTTTCGACCTCACTGCTGATGGAAAGAAAACCAAAGCAATAGGCAAGTATGTGGGCAAAGACTATTTCCATTTATTCTCTTATGAACTTATCCAGGGAAAACCGGCCGAAGTTCTTGCCGATCCGAGTTCTGTGGTAATCTCCGCTTCATTAGCGAACAAACTCTACGGAGGCATCAGTGAGGCCATAGGTAAGAGCCTGGAGTGGAAATTCCTTACTATTGGTAGCCCGGCAAAGATCACCGGGGTGTTTGAGGACCCTCCATCATCTTCCACTGATCAATTTGAATTTGTATTACCATTTGCTTTGCATAAAAGAATTGAAGGTGCTCATTGGGAATCACCGAATGCAGTAACCTATGTGCTGCTCAAAAAGCATGTGGAGCTCGAAGATGTAAATTTCAAGTTAGTAGATTTCATGCAAAGCAAAGTTGAAGATTCCAACGTAAGCCTGTTTCTGAAGCCCTACTCAGAGCAGTACCTCTACAATCGTTACGAGAATGGAATTCAGGCAGGTGGAAGAATAGATTATGTCAATCTTTTCTCCATCATTGCATTATTTATATTGATTATCGCGGTGATAAACTTCGTCAACCTCTCCACGGCAAGAGTTTCCCGCAAAATGAAAGAGGTAGGTGTAAAAAAAGTAGTTGGGGCGAGAAGATCGACACTCATTGCACAGTTTCTTATTGAATCTATTGTGCTTTCTGTGTTAGCCACAATTGTTGCCGTGGCACTGGCTGCTCTACTACTACCTGAATTCAACCAGATAACAGGCAAGGTATTAAAGCTTCCGGCAGATCTTATCTCGATGCTATCCATTGCCATAGCTACAATTGCAACCGGAGCTTTGGCTGGTATCTATCCGGCCATTTATCTTACCGTCTTTAAACCTGCTAGTGCGCTGAGATCAAATGGTGGTTCTTCTGGTGGCCCTACCTGGGTGCGGAAAGGACTGGTTGTTTTCCAATTTGCTCTTTCCATAACTCTGATTGTCGCTGTGCTTGTGGTATCACGGCAATTACAATTTATTCAAACCAAACACCTGGGTTACGATCGTGAAAACGTAATTCTATTTGAAAGAGAAGGCAAGGCCGCTGAGGGGCTAGAGACATTTCTTGCGGAAATTAAGAATGTGCCTGGTGTTAAAACTGCTTCTGTAATTACAAATGATATTTTGAGCCCTCCCGGTGTAATCGATTTCCAATGGGAAGGTCAGGTGTCAAGTGATGTCTCATTTAGCAGGTTTATTGTGCACTACGACTTTATCGAAGCTCTTGGTGTGGAACTAATTGCGGGAAGAAGTTTTTCAAGGGCGTTTGCAAATGAACCGCAGATTGTTCTAAATGAAAAAGCTGTGGAAGTAATGGGTTTGAAGGAACCGATTGGTGCCAAAGCCAAGCTCTGGGGGCACGATGTCACCATCGTTGGTGTGGTGAAGGACTTTAATTATCGGTCTTTGCACGAAGCGATTGGTCCCATGTTCTTTCATTTAGATTCACGATTTGCATCAACGGTGGTGGTAAAACTAGAATCAGGCAATTTACAACAGTCATTAGTTGCTCTGGAATCGTTCTACAAGGAATTCAACCCCGGCTACACTTTCGACTTTAGGTTTTTAGACCAGGATTTCCAGGCACTTTACGACGCCGAGAACAAGGTAGCCACCCTTTCATTCTATTTTGCTTCCATAGCCATTATCATTTCATGTCTAGGACTGTTTGGCCTGGCTGCATTCACTACAGAGCGTAGGATCAAGGAAATTGGAATCAGGAAAGTATTAGGGTCAAGTGTTACTGGTATCACCAAAATGCTATCTATGGAATTCACAATTATGGTATTGATCGCCATAGCTATCAGCCTTCCCATTAGTTTCATTTTGGCCCGCAGCTGGCTTACTAATTTCGCTTATAGTGTAGAGCTAAGCTGGTGGCTATTTGCTAGTGCAGCTATAGCAGGGTTGGCAATTTCCTGGCTAACAATAGGCCTCCAAACTATTAAGGCCGCAAGGTCAAACCCAGTTGATTGCTTGCGTGATGAGTGAGCACTTAGTGCCCTCCTGGTGAGTTACAACTCGATTACGTAGCCCACGCTCAGGTCAATACTTCTGTTTTGTGAAGCATTCTGGGGAACAGTATCTATAAAGCCGTGGTAGTAATCAGATTCAAGCAGCAATTTCCCAAGTCCAAGCTTCACCGCAACACCAAGTCCCCCATGTATTCCATGATCCCAGCGGTTTGCAGCATTTCGATCGCTGAGATTGATAGGTTCAAGCACTGCTGGCTCATCACTTCCAAAAATCTCTATTTCCCGGTAAGCCTTCACGGCTAGTGCGGTACCAAATCCAAATTTCCCTATAACATCAACCTTATTTCCTAGTACCGATACCCTACCACGAGCCATAAGCGGCAACTCAATATAGTTAAGCATCAACTTAGTATCCTGATTAAAATCTACAAACCCCGGCTCGCAGGCAGCTCCACGCTGCACATAGCCAGGCTCAACACCTACCTGCAAGTAGTTATTAACTGTATAATAGCCCAAGGCCGAAATATTGATTCTATTAACATGGATGTTTGCTCCATCAGGCACCTGAACGTCTCCATAATCTTCCCAGGCTTTGGTATATCCTGCTTTGAGCCCTACACTAAACTGGGCGACACCCATGGTAGAAATGAATAATAGTATAATGCTACTAACTATCTGGTGGATCTTCATCTTGAGTTTGATTTGCAATTTATTACTGGACCCTGCCCGCGACCTATTGGTTGGAATCAGCTTCAAAAACGTAGTGTACCTTTTACGTTCAAGGCCGTTATAGTTCTAGTAATTAAGTTCATACCTACTCCGAGCCAAAGCATTGAGAATGATCAGAACTACTATAAAACTACTGGTGCTTGTTTTGACAATAGCAGCAACCAGGCAAGTAAAAGCCCAGGTAGAAGGCTTACCCAATGTAGTTGGAAAGCACTATACGATCACATCAAAAGTGTTGGAGCAAGACCAAAACATAACCGTCTTGCTTCCTAAGGATTACACTTCATCAACAGATCGATATCCTGTGCTATACGTGTTGGACGGCCAGTGGTTCTTTACCCACGCCGCAGCAATTCAGTCATCACTTGAATGGAGTGGAGAGACTCCAAACTTTGTTGTGGTGGGCATTGATATTAGTGGAAATTTTGCGGATAGATACCAGCACTTTGTCTCGCAACGAAAGAGATACCAGGAATATCTTGCAAATGAAGTGATATCATTTGTGGAGTCGGAATTTAGAGCTAGCAAAGAACATATATTATTCGGCTGGCAATATGCAGGCAGTTTTGCACTGGGTATGCTAGCAGATCAGCCAGATTTATTTGAGGCCTACCTTGTTGCCACTCCGTTCCCTACCCTTGGTGAACATGACTCTAAGGTTGAGGATATGTACGAGAATATTGCGAAGAACCATGAAAGGAACCATCTCTATTTTACTACTAGCAAAGGAGATGGATCAGTTGAATTTGGAACTGACAGCCTGGCCTCCTTGCTGAGCCTTAAGAGTGAAGAATGGTGGAAATACAGGAAGCTACAGGAAGAAAGCCATCGTAGCACACCTTACCCAACACTTTATCACGGCCTTAAGGCCTACTACTACAACTATCAACCCCTGGAGTTCAAGAGCTTGCAGGAATTCACGGAAGAAGGTGGTCTGGAAAGCGTTTACAGTTACTACCAGCAACGGGGTCAGCGATACCACCTTCCTACTAAACCACTATATGCTACTATGTGGAGGCTGTTGCGGCTGGCAATGGATGAGGAGGATTACGAGAGCTTTCAACACTTTATTACTGAATTCAATCAGTTTAATGTCTTAGACCAATCACGGTTAAGCTGGCTACGAAGATTCGCATCCTTTCACTATCAGAATCAAAACATAGTTGCTGCCAGTAAAATGTATCAGTACATAGTTGATAGATTTCCGGAATCTGCCATGGCTCATTACGAACTGGGCAGGCTGTATCTCGAGCAAAACGAGAGTGAAAAATCTTTAGAGCACTTGCAAAAGGCTGTAGACATCGGCAGGCTTACTAATGATAAGCAAATGGAAAAATATTCAACTGCACTTATCCAACTGAAAAACAAGGGCATAAAATAGATTCTGAAATCCTCAAACTCAAAACTCAAATTCTAATATGACAACTGGAAAATCAGAGCACCGAACGGGCATAATAAAATTACTGAGCCTCGCTTTGCTGCTCATCTGTCTTTTAGCCTTAGCTGCTCTTGCGAAACAAGATGAGCTTACCACCGAGAAAATAACAGACAATGTTTGGGTTGTTTATGGCGGTAACGGCCGCGGTGCAAATGTTGGAGTGCTGATTTCTGAAAAAGGCCTGTTGCTGGTAGATGCTATGAAGGCAGAGACACACAATGAACTTATAGCCGCCATTAGAACGATCTCCGACAAGCCTATTAAGTACGTAATTCAAACCCACAGCGACAATGACCATGCTGGAGGAGTACGTTTGATAAAAGAACTGGGAGCAACCTCCATAGCACATGAGAATACCAGGTATGAAGGAAGAGTTGCCGACCTTTATTTCAATAAAGAGTTTGCCCTTGACCTGGGGAACGAAACATTAAAGGTTGTTCACACCGTGTCTCACTCATTTAGCGACGCACTCATTTATCTTGAGAAAGACAACGTGGTTTTTATGGGAGATACCTTCACAAATAGCTGGTATGCTACATATAACTCAGGCGGCGTAGACGGGCAGCTTGATGCTATTGACAAAGCCCTGGCTTTTTCTGATGACATTACCGTGGTAGTACCCGGTCATGGCATCCTGTCTAATGACAAGGGGTTGATTCAGTACAAAGAGAACACCAGGAAATGGCTTGCTGAATTGCAGAAGCAACATGGAGCAGGTTCAACTATTGATCAATTAGCCGCAAATCCTCAAATCGATGACATCGTTCAAGCATTTATTGATCCAAGCACTGGCAAAACCATTCCACCAAATCGGTTTAGACGATTTATCGAGCGCAGTATTTCTGCTGATTTGGTAGCTGGCCAGCGTTTGTCAACGCAAAAACTTCAGAGCTATACAGGTACATTTCAATTTGAAGATGGAAGCCAGGATCAAATTTATTTTGAGAGTGACAAGCTATACATCCGTCGTGAAAAACCCTACCAGCACATCGCGGAATTGATTCCGTTATCTGATACAAGATTTCACTTTCGGGGTGGATTGGGGGCTCATCTCGAGATTGATAATGACGGAAATGCCATAAGGATAGTTACACAGCAGCAAACAAGAACAGGGCAGCGTATGGCAACTTACGAGGCTTCCAAATAAATGGGAGGTACTAACCAGACAATTGGGCCATCTTTGCTTTCAGAATATCCAGCTTTCCCTGGCCAAGTTCAACCAATTGCCCTGATTTAAGAATAATTGCATAGCGTCCCTTTTTATAAAGCTGCAACTCCTTAATAAACTTCAAGTTGACAATGCTTGAACGATGGGTTCTATAGAACAGCTTCGGATTGAGTTTCTGCTCATAGAATTTCATGGATTCCCTAACCAGGTGTGAGCCATCTGCCGTATGGATTTTGCAATACTGATCGGCTGCTTCAATCCATTCAACTGCGTGGTCGGGAATAAACAGTATTTTCTTCCCACTTCTAATCGAGAGCGTTGTAAGCATTTCATTTTGCAGATCATTATAGATGTTGAATATCTGCCTTAACTCCTGCACATCGGGCCTGGTTTGCATTTTGAGTTGTTCTTCAGCCTTGTCCAAAGCAGAAAAAAAGCGGTCATCATCGTAAGGTTTCAGTATGTAGTCGATGGCGCTAATTTCAAAGGCTCTAATTGCATATTCATCAAAAGCGGTAATGAAAATAACAATTGGCAACGGTCCAGGTTGCAGTGACTCAATCACTTTAAAACCGTTCAGCTCAGGCATTTGAATATCCAGAAATACTACTGCCGGCTTATGTCTTTTGATTGTTTCCACGGCATCAAGTCCATTATCACATTCGGCAACTACTTCAACCTCGGGCCTTTGCTTTAGTAGCAAGCTTATGATCTCACGGGCGTGAGGTTCGTCATCAACGATTATTGCTTTTATGTATGACATTGTGACTGGATCAGCTGCGAATGGGCAAATCTAATTTCACCTCTACACCTGAATCTACATTATCAATGGAAAATTCAAAGTCATCGATATATATCTTCTCCAGCCTTTTAATAGAATTGCTCACCCCTACTCCTTTTCCTAGTAGTTCTCCATCATCATTAGATTGAATTGCCGGGCCATCATTATAAATTGAAATTGAAAGTCTGCCATCGCGGCTCTCTACGTTAATCCGCAGTTTCTCCGCTTGCTTTGACTTAGATATACCATGCTTTATAGCGTTCTCCACAAGCGGTTGCATAATTAGGCTGGGTATTAAGAAATCCAAGGTAGAATCCTGTACCTGAA
Source organism: Cyclobacteriaceae bacterium (assembly GCA_028285445.1). Classification (GTDB taxonomy): domain Bacteria; phylum Bacteroidota; class Bacteroidia; order Cytophagales; family Cyclobacteriaceae; genus JANQPQ01. Next base: position 139,586 of record JANQPQ010000056.1, read on the forward strand.
TATCTACCACCAGTTTGCTTCCAAACCGCAGTTGCTCGATCTCAAGGTATTTTTTAAGGAAGCCAATTTCGCCGGCCACCGTAATCTGTTGGTTCTCGCGATCCACTAGAACCTCCCTCAAGAAATCACTTAACCTAGCCAGCATGGCCACAGCCTTCTTTTGATCTTGTCCCCTGACCAAGCCAGATATGGTGTTCAATGAATTGAATAAGAAATGAGGGTTCAATTGCATTTTTAGGGCTTTCAACTGCGCTTCAGACAGCTGGTTCTTAAGTTGAAGGTTTAGCAACTCTTGGGTTTTAAAGCTATCCTGTACTCTAAGAAAGTATTCTACGCCAACTGTTATCCAATACAAGATCATATACCAATGAAAGGCCGAAACTATAAGGCCCACAAAAATGCCATTAAAAAGCTCTCTTCCTCCACCGCTGAAAAAGAGGAAAATAGCTGTGTAAAGCGCCAGGAATAGCAGCACCACAATTAAACTAAGTGGGATGTGAACCATAATTGCCACCAGCCTGCTTTTAGTTCTCGATAACCAGGATGATACCCTGAAAATCAATGGGGTTAGTGCTCCCCATACATTCCAAATTATTATTTGGACAAGGAAAAGGCTAGCCCAATTTTTTAAGCTGAAATCTCCGGTTTTTATGGTGAGTTGCGTAGCTGCCAGGGCTGCTATTACCGTTAGCGCCCCGAAAACGCCCAGCCATCGCCGCCAATAATATCCCTTGCTGTTTGCCATTAAGCCAAAAATGCAAAAATCAATTTCAGTCTGAAATCAAATCCAGCAATTCCTTTACCGTTGGGTACTCTATCTGCAGGCCAGCCTCTCCAATCCGTGCGTCTTTGATTTTGCCATCGCCATCAATGATAAATGTGGCTGGAATAGGCAACTTAGCACCATCAGCATTGATCTCATTGAAATCAACTCCTGCTACGCTAAATATTCTGCGACTGCCAGCACTGAGTTCGTAGGTAACATTATAGCTGTTCATAATGCTCAGGTCTGAATCATAGATTACAGGAATGTCGATATCCCGCTTAATATCGTTTTCAGCCACGTACTCGGTCTTTTCCGGCGTTACCAGTACCACCTCGGCCCCAAGTTGTTTTATCAACTGCAAAGAGTCTTGGAGCATAGCAATATGCTGATTACAAGTAGGACACCAGGAGCCCCGGAAAAATATTAAAACCACGCTGCCTTGATTAGTTAATTCAGAGAGATTGATGGAGTTTCCAAATTGATCGTTGCCGGAAAAATGTGGAGCAGAGGTGCCAACTGCCAGGCCCTCTGGGTAACTTTCTTCACCGGCACTAAAATAGAGCCACGCTGATATCGCCAGCACTACGATTAATGCAAGTAGCCCACCGATAATTTTTAGGAACAGCTTCATAACCATTTTTAATTTTGGCAAGCAAAAGAACTCTTTAAAAACTTGGCAAAAATACTTTTGGAGCGAAACCACCTCAAAATGTTGGCAGGTACTACTTTTAGGCGGTTAATAGGCTCCAATACAAAAACCTCAATTCTGGTGAAGGTCGGTAACCGCTTATCACATATACAATGATGTTTTTTCCAACAAGCTGGAAACTGTACTAAATTGTCGTCGACTGCACTTATGGCTAAAAGGACTCACATAGGCATTTTCCTAATTACTGCCATTGTAATTACTGCCTTTCCGCAAGAGCCAATAAAACCTTACAAAACTACTGTTCCCCCAAAAATTGATGGTGTATTGGATGATGAGGTTTGGCAGCATGCTCCAGAGGTAAATGACTTCAAAACTTTCTTCCCGGACTTTGGAAAGGAAATGCCGGTTAAGACTTCGGTGTACGTCGCCTATGACCGCAAGAACCTCTACTTCGGATTTAAGTGTTTTGATGACCCTAACCAGATAAAGACATCCTATTCCCCCCGTGACAAAATCCGGGCTGATGATTGGGTATGTATCAACCTGGATTCTTTTAATGACCAGCAGTCTTTGTATGGCCTCTACATCAATCCCTCTGGCATCCAAATGGATACCCGTTTTTCTGCCGGCCAAGAAGATCTGGGCATTGATGTCATTTGGTATACCGCCGGTAAGATTGTGGATGATGGCTACATCGTGGAGGCCAGAATTCCTTTCAAAAGTCTTCGCTACACCCCTGCCGATGTGGTAAAAATGGGTGTTATCTTCGAAAGGAAAGTGAACCGCTTTTCACTGCAAGGCACCTCACCAGCCCTCAACCCCGATATGGGTTTTAATTTCCTCATGCAGATGCAGGAATTGCAATATGAGGACATCGATAAATATACATTGGTTGAGATGCTGCCTGCTGTGACTTATAGCAAGCAAAGTGTCTTGAACCAGGAAGAGCTGCAGTCAGAAGATGGCAAAGTAGAACTCAGTCTCAATACCAAGCTTGGTATCACACCCAAGCTCACGCTTGATGCTACTATCAATCCTGACTTCAGTCAGGTAGAGTCAGATGTTGGTCAGATAAATATAAATCAGCGATTTGCCCTCTTCTTTCCAGAAAGACGGCCCTTCTTCCTGGAGGGAAGGGACTTCTTAAACCTGGCAGCTACTTCGCCCGGAGAGCCAGTGCGATCTGCTGTTTATACCCGCACCATATTTAACCCGTTTCTGGCTACCAAGCTAACTGGAAAAATTGGGGAGAAGAATCTCGTTGCTTCAATACTGGCCGTAGATGAAAGACCAACAATTGCCGACGACGGAAATGAAGTGACTGAAAAGCCATTGATATCGGCCCTGCGCTATCGAAGATTTCTCAAAGGTGATAGCTACCTGGGCATGGTCTACACTGGACGAGACTCAGATGGCACTTACAATCACGTTGGTGGCGTAGATGGGGCCATCAGACTTTCGCAGGCAAGTGTAATTCAAGGGCACCTGCTCGGTAGCCTAACTCAGCCAGATTCCGGAGACGTGGCCCAAGACAATGCTTTCTCCGTGAAGTACGATCGCGACACTAGAGCGGCAAGCTACGGTGCCGGTGTACTTAACCTTTCCAAAAACTTCCAATCAGATGTAGGCTTTATTACACGCATAGGCATCACCCGAGGTGAAGCTTACTTTTCGCCAAAGTACTATCCTGAATCCAAAATCCTGCAGCGAGTTAGCCCCGGCCTCAGCCTTTCCAGAACCTACGACAAGTTTAGTGAAAAGACTGAAGGCAGTAACCGGCTTTCGCTATCAACTATTTGGATCAGAAGCACTTTCATTTCCGCCTCTTACACCTTGGCCGACGAAATCTTTCTCAACCAGAAATTCAACATTAATACTTTTAGCTTTAATGCTTCCAGCCAAATAAATAAACGACTAAACATCAGCGCCAATTATCGATATGGCAATAGAATCCGCTATACCTCCGCTCCTTTTCAGGGCTATGGCAAAGTTGTTTCCGGCAGCCTTGATTGGCAGGCCTCTAACGTGATAAACACCCAATTAATTCTGGCTTATGAAGACCTGTTTCAAACAAGTAGCGATGACCGTATTGTGGACTCCTTCATTTTAAGAACCAGAAATACATTACAATTCAATAAGTATTTGTTCTTCAGAGGCATAATGGAATACAATAGCTTCCGGCAAACTCTCGATCTCGATTTGTTGCTCTCTTTCACCTATGTGCCTGGAACGGTTGTTCACCTCGGTTATGGAAATTTCTATGAACGCCGCAGGTGGGAAATAGACCAGTACGTACGAAGCGACAATTACCGCACTACCCAAAGAGGCATTTTCTTCAAAGCCAGCTATCTGTTCAGATTGTAGTCTCTCCTATGCCAGCATTTATATGCCGCTCCCAACGGTAACTATAAGGTTAACCGACAGTTTCCTACAATATGACATCAGAACTTTTAAAGAGTGCATTCGACAACTTCTATGCAACCCCAGTTTCCACGTGGGATGAACTCGTCCCAGCAGGAAGTTTAATTGACTGTAAAAGGGAAGACCAACTTAAAGCTAGTGGTGAAATAGAGAAATATTTTTACCTGGTGGTTGAGGGCAGTGTAGGTATTCTGATTGAGAACCATAACCGTACTATCTGTACAGATATGCTATTTGAAAATGAATTTGTTTGCGACTACCTCTCATTCATCACACAAAAGCCAACCCCTTACCAGGTACTTGCATTGGAACACTCCAAGCTGTTTCGTATATCACATCGCGATTTCTCTGATTTTACAGCTAATAACAAACTTGGCGACCAGATCTGGAGATATGCAACTCAGGCCCTGTTTGTTGATAAGCAGGTCCAGCAACTAAGACTACTTACATTGACGGCTACGGAACGTTACCGCTCTATCATGAAACACCAGCCATACATCATCAAACGAATTCCACAAAAATACATCGCTTACTACTTGGGAGTGACTCCCCAGAGCTTAAGTAGAATTCGCACTGAAGCCATGGAGTGATTAATTATCATATGGTAATTGGTTGTTTCAGTACTTAACCCTTCTTTTGTCTTACCTATAAAACCTAACTCATGCCGAAACGACATCTAACTCTCACTAAGATATTACTGCTTGTTATTACCTGTTCTTATTCTCAGTCAGACCCAACGCTGGGAGCACAACTACTAAAAGAGGCCATTGATGCGAAGGAAGTGAAGGGAATAAGTGCAGGTGTTGCTGTAGATGGAGAAATCAAATGGATTGGCAGGATGGGAATCGCAAATAATGATGGCGCTCCTTTCAATGAGAACTCTGTGAATCGAACGGCATCAGTGTCTAAGCCTATGACGGCTATTGCAATCATGCAACTGCATGAAAAAGGAACAATCGATATTGAGAATCCGATTGGCAGCTATTTGCCTGAGCATAAAAATGGAAAGTACGCCAGTATTACAGTGAGGCATCTGCTTAACCACGCATCGGGAATAGGTGCTTATGCCAGCAACAAAGAGCGACAGAACAAAAAGGAATATGCAACCCTGGCAGAAGCGGTAGCTCTATTTAAGGATCGTGATTTGCAATTTGAGCCTGGAACTGATTTTGGCTACACATCTTATGGCTATTCGTTGCTTGGGCTTATAATTGAAAAAGTCTCGGGAATAACCTACGAAGACTACCTACAACAGAATATTTGGAAAGTGGCCGGGATGACTAACACCAGCGTTGAACGGGCCGGCAAAAGCTATGCTGGCAAATCAGATCTCTACCACATGAGCAAGCCAGGAAAGATTAAAGAAGCCAGCCCAACTAACCTGAGTGACAGAATACCCGGTGGAGGGATACAATCAACCGTAGCTGATCTCCTCAAATTTGGTGATGCCCTAGTGCGCGGAAAGCTGGTTTCAGATACCTCATTGAAAATGATGATGACCAACTCTGGCTTGAAAAAAGAAGGCAGCGGCTACGGACTAGGCTGGTATCTTTACGGCAATAATCCTAAGTACGGTGAGGTTATTGGCCACACGGGAGGGCAAACAGGTGTATCTGCTATGTTTATGGTAATGCCGGAAGTAAAAGCCACCGTGGTGGTGTTAAGTAATACCTCCGGAGCACTACAACGTGTTTCGGGAGTTGCCGTAAAGCTATTTGCGCTTGCCCCGGAACTTAAGCCCTAAGGATGAACAAGGTCGAAGTTGTCCAGAGTCTATTTGATTTTTCTGAGCACATTAGATATGTAGCCATATACGATGGGCATGAATTGGAGTATCAACAGCGTAGGGCTAACCTTAGTGGAGCTTCCAGCTCAGATACTGATAAGTATGAGGAACTACTGGTAAACCCTACCCTACTTAAACTGGCCAGCCAGAGAGGCAATATCGACTGCGGAGGTTTGAGGCACCTTGTAGTTGGATATGGAAATTTTAACCAACTGGTATTCCCTACTGGAGATGGTCACCTCTCAGTGTGTGTAGAATTGAAAGCTGATCTCGATGTATTGCCGGAAACTATCATCAAACACTTCAAGGATGTAAGCAGCTAGCCCTATTTCTCTCCGTAAAGATCGGGCTTTTTAATAACCATCCACAGACTCATTTTCACTAATTCACCCATGTTTTCACACTTAAGGAATGAATCTTCCTGATAGTACTTCGCCAATTCTCCACGAAGGGATTTTACGTTCTTAGGAAAGGAAATTGTATCGCCAATCATCGTCTTAATCAGATCCACCACCCGGTATTTGGCAACCCTTAGGCGGTTGGCAATAAGAGAACGCTCTTCTTTCTGATATTGCTTAACACTTTCAGGAGTCATATGCCTCAAACCGAGCTCAATAAGCGGGTTGTTCTGCTTAAAGTATTGTGGCAAGTAAATATTTTTTCGCCCTTCGTACGATTGCTGGTCGAAGTCAATTGCCTTCAATCGGTAGCTTACTTCTTCAAAGTCGGGAATTACATTGACCACGAAATTACTTGAATGCATATCTCCCAGCAGCCGAACAAAGCATCTTTCATTGAATTTAACAAACTCTTTGGCCAAGCGAATTTCGTTGAGCCGCTTGTCTTGAATATGATGCTTAATAAATTGGTCGCCGGGGATTCCAGCTATATGTTCCTCAATTAAAGTCTCTTTGTGAACTACATAGCTTATCCTATTGGGTGATAGCAGGTGTTCTAACTCCAGCCCATAAATGCGAGATGAATCAGCATTCTTTATGTAGAAGTAATCAAAATTGTCGTTGACTTGATTTACTATGCGCACCCGAAAGGGCTGCGTATTGCCGAAGGTGCAAACATCTACCCTATCAATTTTCAGATGGTCCATCACCTTTACATCCCCGTCAGCCTTTATTACCGAATAGATTTTCTTCAAGGCATAGTAGATGTCACGCATATCGTCTTGGGGGTAGAAGACGGTCTCCCAAAGTGTATCAACACCCTTTCTGTCATAAAGCGCAATTGAATTATCGTACCTAAGCAGATCCTCGTACTCAATGGGAACTTCAATCTCCCGCTTATACTTTTCCAGGTACGCCCTCAACTTGGGGCTTATCTTAAAGGGAATCTTCTTTTTCTTAATTATGGCCATAAATAGAAATCGTAACTAAGATAATCATAAGCAACAACCTCTTGGTAACACCATCTAAATAACCGGTCTAATTTCTAACCTATTTTGGGGTATTGTATAGTTTGAACCTAACAGGGTCTGTTAACACTTCGTAAATTGTTGGTATGAAACATCTATTAGTGTCCATTTCTCTTTTACTCACATGGCCGGCCTTGGCTCAAGATAAAGTCAACTGCTACGACCCGGCCTGGTCTCCGGATGGCCAGCAAATAGCATTCTACTCCAATAAAGATGGTGATTATGAGATCTATGTGATAAACAGGGATGGCACTGGACTGAAACAAATTACTAACAATGATCATAGCGACGGCGAACCTTCGTGGTCTCCCGATGGCAAGAAACTGTTATTCAATTCTAACGAGGAAGGCAATCGAGAGCTTTACCTATACGATTTCCAATCGCAGTCCACTCAAAGGCTCACTTTTTCAGAAGCCAATGAAAACGGAGCAGTGATGTCTCCTGATGGCAACTACATTGCTTTCGAATCTAAAAGAAATGATGTGAGGGATATATATGTAATGAAGGTCGATGGCATGTCGTTACGTAATCTCACAAATAACCCTGCCAACGATTTTAGACCTAAATGGTCTGCCGATGGAAAGCACATCTACTTCCAATCGAAACGAACCGGAGTTTACCAGATTTTTAGGATGGATAATAATGGCGAGAATGTCATCCAACTACTAAGCAGTGAGAATCATCTTACTAACCCCTCTCCGGTGCCAGGTAAGAACAAGGTAATCTATGCCAGTTACGGTGAAGGAACCGTTGATATTCATATGCTGAACTTGGAGGACGACTCAGTAGAAAAAATAACGGAGGGCATGAAAGACGTGTTTCTGCCCACATTCTCGCCTGCTGGCAATGAGATCGTTTATGCCGTTACAACCCCAGAGGGAGTGTCCAGCATTTACATATTAGAGTATGACAGTAAATCTACCCGGCAGTTGGTTAAATTCTAGATTGGTTATTACTTGGCAGCATGAACGACATCGTCGGGAGAACTGACATTGAGGAAGTTGTTGCAGAATTCTATCGACGTGCCATCGCCGATGACACCATTGGCCACTTTTTTACAGAAGTAGTAAAGCTGGATTTTGAGAAGCATATCCCCATCATATGTGATTTTTGGGAGACAGTGCTATTTGGAAGTATGACTTACAAAGGCAATCCGGTAGCCAAGCATATTGAAATAAATGAAAAGCAAACCTTGCAGCCACCACATTTCGAGAGATGGTTGCAGATTTGGGAAACCACCATTTCAGAACGATTTAGAGGGGAAAAAGCCCAGGAAGCTATTTCCAGAGCCAAGCAGATGGCCTTGCTAATTGAGCACAAGGTAAATTCGAGTACAGGCCGTGGCTTCATCAAATAGCAAGTATATCGATTCAAAACTCTTATTTTTACCGCCAACTCAACCTAACTTGCCTTAACTATGGATAGTATTTCCACGCTCATTCTAGCGATTTCACTCATCATTATCATGTTTGGTATGGGCCTTTCATTGGTTGTTGATGATTTCAAAAGGATTTTCGTTGCCCCCAAAGCAATTATTACCGGGTTGGTAAATCAGCTTATTCTCTTGCCGCTGATGGGCTTCCTACTCATTAGCATATTCACCCTCCCTCCCGAAATAGCCATAGGCGTAATTATTCTGGCCGCCTGCCCGGGTGGTCCAACTTCAAATCTCATCACGCATTTGGCCAAAGGAGATACGGCATTATCAGTAAGCTTAACCGCCATTAGCAGCTTTATAACCCTGCTCACTATACCCTTTATTATTAATCTGGGGTTGCAAACCGTGCTGGGCCAAAACACCGATATTCAACTTGATGTGCTGCAAACTATCGCTCAGGTATTTGTAATTGTAATCATTCCAGTGTCGCTAGGAATGTTGATAAAAGCCAAAAAGGCGTCATTTGCTGGAAAGATGGAAAAACCGGTAAGAATAGCATCAGCCGTAGTATTCGTACTGGTCCTGGTAGGTGTTATCATTAAGGAGCGTGCGAATATTATTCCTTACTTTCAGAAAGCAGGCATGGTAACACTAATGCTAAATGTTGCCACCATGGGGCTAGGTTTGCTTTCTGCCAGAATTTTAAGGTTGTCTTTTCGGCAGGGTATTTCGATATCTATCGAAAGTGGAATACAAAATGGCACCTTGGCTATTACTATAGCTGTGGCATTACTGGCCAATTCCACTTACGCCATAGCCGCCGCAACTTACAGTCTACTAATGTTCCTTACTGGTGCCATAGTTATATTCTGGTCTTTAAGACAAGGAAAAGCTGCTCCTGTAGAATAACTAATAAAGGAAACTAAACAATAGATTATGAAGCTTCTACCCTATTCACTACTTATTCTCTGCTTCGCCTGCTCAGAAAAATCGGCTGTTGTCTATGAGGCGGAAAAATTCAAGTTCCCTAATCCAGTCGATACCAAAACCAAAGAGATCGCTTACCAGGAAAAAACCACATATACTGCCGGTTCCGTAATCGCCACAAATAATTTCCCGGCGGCGAGGCTCAACGACTTTAGCCAGGTAAACGATACACTATTTAGGGCCACCATCAGTCCGGAAAATACGCCTATCAACCAAAGCCCCTGGTATGCTTTTAAGATATGGTCTGCGCAGGAGCAATCCGTTTATGTTGAATTAAACTATACAGAACACGACCATCGATATCATCCTAAGCTTAGTGCTGATGGCGACAACTGGCAGCCAATAGACAGCACCCTGGTATGGTTAGCTGAGGACAGCGTAAACGCTACTATGCAGATTAATATTGGGCCAGACACACTTTGGGTTGCTGCCCAGGAAATTGAAGATCATAAGAGGGTTGGTGATTGGGTTAATGCTATGGCTCAAAGTCAGTACGCTACTGCTAAGGAAGCCGGCTCAAGCGTGCAGGGCAGATCGCTGTATTTTCTGGATATACACAACGGAGAAGTTAAGGACAAACCGACTGTGCTGATAATCAGCAGGCAGCATCCACCAGAAGTTACTGGATACTTTGCCATGCAGGCTTTTGTTGAAACCATACTTGACAATGGAGCACAAAATGGCTTCCTGGACAAGTTCAGAGTGATGGTCTATCCATTAATGAATCCAGATGGAGTGGATCTGGGGCATTTCAGGCATAACACCGGCGGAGTTGATTTGAATCGAGATTGGGCAGAATATAATCAGCCGGAAGTACTGCAAGTGGCCAATCACATGGTTCGGGAAACTATGTCTAACAACAACAATGTTGCTCTTGGTCTCGATTTTCATAGTACTTACAACGATGTGTACTACACATTTGATGATTCTATTGATCCAAAGTATCCTGGATTTACAAAGGCCTGGCTGGCGCAAATTGAAGAAGGGCTTAATTTGGATGACATCAACGAGGCTCCAAGTGGGCTGGGATCACCGGTTAGCAAGGGCTGGTTTTATCAACAATTTGGAGTTGAATCAATAACCTATGAGATTGGTGATGGCACCCCCCGTGACTTCATCAAAACCAAGGGCGAGGTGTCTGCCGATGCCATGATGAATGTACTTATGGAGATGGTAGAGTAGTAACACCAAAGCCTAGTTAACCGTCAACGGCAAATCCAATAGAATACTTAAAGTATTTGCGGATTTATCCGCTTTTAACTTACTGATAGTCTGCAAAATATACTTAGGATACGCTTCTACTGAGAATAGGCCAATGGTATAAGTAGTAACTCCAGATTTGAAAGTTGGGGAAATGCCATTGGGTGTATTCCAGGAGACTACTTTCTTAGATGTAAGCTCGAGTCTTGTTAAGTCATTTAATGGCAACCATTGCCCTTTCTTGAAACCAAAAACTGCCGTATAATCTCTGATCAACCCGGCGGAGCTATTAATCTGTACCCCGCTGTGGTTTAGTCTGAGGGTAAGACCCAGCAACAACATAAAAACCCCGACCAAACTCGCCTTCAATGTGGTCACCTGTAACGTGATAAAATGGGGGCTGATAATGGCAAATAACCCCACAAGCACAAACAACCACCAGAAACTACTGGCCCCTCCGAAGGTGTATTGATTGCGAAAAGTGAACATCGTGGGCAATCTTGTTACAAGTAATGAAACCAATAAATATGTAAATTACAAACTGATTAAGGAGTTCCGATGAGGCAAACTATACTCATATTTGGGGGGCTTTCAATTGCCCTTCTGCTACTATTCGAGTTGAGCAAATACTCCATATTGGCATCGTCGGGACAAAGCCTCCGGGAGGTATTTGTTGTTGTTTCCGGGATACTATTTGTCGCAATTGGATTCCTCATCAACCGTTTCTTCTACAAACCGCCTGGAATCGCTAGTGCTAACCCAAATCTCTCCCAAGGGCAATCACAGCTAAGTAATCAAGAACATAAGGTCCTTATCCTGATGGCAGACGGTAAATCTAATCTTGAAATAGCCGAAGCCCTTTTCATAGCAGAAAGCACCGTCAAGTCGCATGTGTCCAATATTTTGTCTAAGCTTAATGCCAGGCGGCGTACTGAGGCTGTAAGGATCGGGAGAGACTTGGAGATCATCTAAGATTTCTGCCCCCAACTTTTGACCTATTTCATCGCAAAACGGATAAATCCTACTTTAGTCTGAGGTTGCTATCGGCCTAAGTAATTATCATGCGGAGCGTTCAAAATAAAGCAAAATGAAATACTACATCATAAGGTACGGGCTAATTGGAGCTGCTGCTATGATAGTACTCGCCCTGATCAACTGGTTTACTATCGCACGTATATTCGGCCCAGGTCCATCCCAGGCTCTTGGTTTTACCACTATTGCCTTGTCATTGCTTTGCATTCCATTGGGGGTAAAATACTTCAGGGATAAGCTGAACAATGGCCAGGTATCATTTGCCGAGGCATTTAAGATTGGAACTGGCATTACACTGGTTACTTCGTTGGTAATGTTCTTTTATGGCCTCCTTTTCTGGACATTGCAGGGGGAAGAGATGCGTCAGTGGCAATTTGCTAACATGAGTGAAGCCGAACTTCAGCAGGCCCAAGCGCAATTGGCAGAGATGCCAGAGTATATGAGTGCCGTTTGGTTTCAGGGGGTAATAATGTTCATGATGGTCTTTCTTATTGGCCTCATAATTAACACAACTAGTGCCTTGGTACTAAAAAGATAGTACTGCTTGCAGATGTATTTGCAGGTGATCGATTAAGGTTGTCGAGGAAAAATCGATGGCAGAGGCCAGGAGCTATCCTGGCCTTATTTTGTTATTTAGCACGAATTGCCTTTAATAGCACAAACTTTAAGGGTAAGCAACGCTTTTTACAGAATTATTGTCTGCATATAAAGCCACATTGAGCATCACCATATGAAAACAACTTTCAAAGTACTTTCGATTACCTCGCTTTGCTTTCTAGCGTATTACCTCTTTAGTGATTTCGTGTTTACGGAACTTCGATCCTTCCTCACTCCTATTCTGAGCAGCCGCGGAATAGCTCACAATTTGGCTTACATTATAGTTGGCTTCCCTCTTTTTATTGGTGTCTTCATCCTGCATGGCAGAAAGGAATTCTGGACGTCACTAGGAATAAGCACTGGTTTTATCACAGCCTTGGTTATGGCATTGATCTGCACGTCACCAATGCTGATTGGATACGCCATTGTATTTCCATTTAATACAGATATAGATTTGAATAAAATCCTGATCGGTGCCGTAGCTGCGGCTTTTTTTGAAGAACTATACTTTCGTGGGTTTCTATTTGGGCAACTTTTCAGGTTTAGCAAGTTCGGATTTATCCCTTCTATATCCATTGGGGCTATACTCTTCGCCCTTGGGCATATGTACCAAAGTCAAGACCCACTTGTTTTGCTTGGCGTTTTTCTAACTACTTTTCTGGGCGCTATTTTGTTCGCCTGGGCTTATGTAGAATGGAAAGACAATCTTTGGGTGCCCATATTTCTTCATTTTTTCATGAACCTATTCTGGATGTTATTTTCAGCTGGTGATGACGCGTTAGGCGGCATTTGGTCCAATGTGTTTAGGGTGTTAACTATTGTTCTAATAATCGTTGGAACAATCGTCTACAAAAGAAGAAAAGGATTGAAGCTTGCAGTGAACCGCAGCAATATCTGGATGCGTAGGTAGGCAAATGCCAGGAGGCAGCTATTATGCAAAAAAGGTGTACCTTTGCCCCATCGATCAAGCCCAAACTATAGCGCTTTACCAACCTACCCTACAGGCCATCGCCATGAAGATGGTTGGCTCTCTTCAGGACGCGGAGGACATTGTGCAGGAGACTTTCCTCAAATGGCTTACCGCGGAAAAAGAGAAGATCAAAAACACCAAGGCTTACCTGATAAAAGCTGTTACAAATAATTGCCTCAATCACCTGGAGTCTTTGAAGCGCAAAAAGCAGCAATATCTGGACAACCTTAACCCTTCCGAGTTAATTGACTGGGGTAAAGTTTCTGATTTTGCCAAGATCGATTTTGAGCAGGAGGTTTCTGCAGCGCTAAACGTGCTTCACAAGAAACTGGAGCCACTGGAGAAAGGCGTTTTTGTATTGCGAGAAGTATTCAATTTCGACTACGAGGAGCTTCAGCAGATATTTGATAAGAAAAAGGAGAACTGCAGGCAGCTCGTATCGCGGGCTAAGGCTAAACTTTTCGACCAGACAAGCAAGGCCAAAACACCCGTTACTTCTAAAAAGCAGTTTTTGACTAGTTTCCAAAATGCCTGCGACTTGGGCCAGATTAGCGATTTTATTCAGGAATTAGGTCAGGATCTTAGCGCCAAGATTAAAAAGTAGAAAATAATTGCTGTTTTCTGTCACACTTCCCTTCTCTACCTGTCTTAGATAAAACAACTGCCCATTATTACTCAGTATTATGGAATACATCATCATTTTCTTTATAGCGCACTGGTATCTGTCGCTGTTCTTCCAAACTTTCTTCCTTCATCGTTATGCAGCTCATGCTGCATTTACCATGAGTAAGACCTGGGAGAAGATATTCTTTGTCCTTACCTGGTTCTTTCAAGGCTCCAACTACCTAAGCGCTTTTGGCTACGGCGTAATGCACCGCATGCACCATGCATATGCAGACACACCCCAGGATCCACACTCGCCTAAATATGACGAGAGCCTATTCAAGATGATGTGGAAAACCAAAACCATTTACTCTGCCATCGCCAACAAGAAGGTGCATGTTGATGAGCGTTTCACAAAAGGGGTTCCGGAATGGACTCCATTTGACAAGTTTGCGAGATCTTGGCCATCAAGGTTGATGTGGGGTATAGCCTACACATTGTTTTACTACAATTTTGCTACCGAATGGTGGATGTGGTTGTTGTTACCGCTTCAATACCTACTATCACCAATTCACGGGGCCATTATCAACTGGTTTGCACACAAATACGGTTACCGCAACTACGAAGTGGGAGATACTTCACGAAACTTCCTTCCCTTTGATTTCTTGATGATGGGCGAAAGTTATCATAACAATCACCATAAAAACGGCAGTAGAGCCAATTTCGGTGGCGTCCGCTGGCATGAAATCGATCCGACTTACCTTGTTATTAGACTATTTAACAGGCTCGGTATCATTCAGTTAGCTAAAGAAAAGCAACTAGCACCTGAAGTAGTCAAGAAGGCAGCCTAACCAAGCTACAGGACTTATTAAAGTTTGTGTTCCCACCCCGTGGGCTGGGATAATACCGTCCAATCTAACCATCCTTTGTTTGACTAAATAAGAAGAGAAATGAAGAAAGGTTCAATTCTATTAATGACGATGTTGATGCTAGGTGGATGTTTAACCCTGCAATTCGAAGAGCCACAACCATCAGGTGCCGATGTATTGCAACAATTCCCGAAAAGTTTTAGAGGCCATTACGTGTTTGAGGATGATACCATCGAAGTAGGGACAAATCGAGTGTACTACCCTGAAGAGTACAGTAAAAGTATCGCTCTTAGTGAATTGGAAAAAACTGAGGAGTTACGGGTGGAAGACAATCTTATCTACGATAGCACTCTACCAACCCAAGAGGGAGTTGCTTTCAAGGTAAGCAATGACACCCTTAGGTATGAAACTACCTTACGTCTACATTACCAGCTTTCCGATACTTTGCAGTTAAGAAAACTTGGCAAATGGTTGATAGTAAATCATAAAGATGAAGATGATGATTATTGGGATGTTTACCTGCTAGCTCGAAAAAGAAAAGATCTGATATTGTATGTGACCGGGAACTTCAAGGTTGATGACAGAAACACCAAGGTAGAGACTGAGGAACGGAAACTTTCTGAGTTCTTCGCTATAACCAACTTCCGTAAAGTCAGCAACAAGCACTACATTTTGAACCCAACCAAAAAAGAACTTAAGGCTTTGATAAAGGCAGACTTTTTCTCAGAGCAAATGAGGTTTCGACGAATATGAATTGAGTTAGGTCTATATTCTGCTCTGGTAGGTGTATAACTGATAGTATCTACCCTCCTTGGCTATCAGTTCATCGTGGGTGCCGCGCTCAACTATCTCTCCTTTCTCAACGATTAAGATTTGATCTGCTTGCCTGATCGTGCTTAA
This sequence comes from Cyclobacteriaceae bacterium, assembly GCA_028285445.1. GTDB lineage: Bacteria > Bacteroidota > Bacteroidia > Cytophagales > Cyclobacteriaceae > JANQPQ01. The sequence goes on from JANQPQ010000056.1 coordinate 155,170, forward strand.
TCTGTGGGCGATAACAAAGGTGGTGCGATCTTTCATCAGCATCTCAAGGCTCTGCTGAATATAAGTCTCGCTTTCAGTATCGAGGTTAGATGTAGCCTCGTCAAGAATAATAATCTTAGGATCGGCTAGCAACGCCCGAGCAATAGAAATGCGTTGACGCTGACCACCAGATAGCTTCACCCCTCTCTCACCGATGACTGTATCCAGTCCATCCTCAAAACGCTCAGTAAACTCGTTGACATATGCTCCTTTTACGGCAGCATGGAGTTGCTCATCTGAAGCATTTGGCCTGGGGAAAAGTATGTTCTCCCTAATAGTGCCTTCGAAAAGGAAATCATCCTGAAGTACAACCCCCAGGTGTTTCCGATAACTTCCCAGGTTTACTTGAGAAAGGTCTTGACCATCAATAGTGATTTTGCCAGTATCAGGATTAAGGAAGGTAGCTGCCAGCCCGGCGATAGTGGATTTACCAGACCCGGAGCTGCCTACCAAGGCAGTAACGCTTCCCTTTGGTGCCTCAAAACTTATATTTCTCAATACCTCTTTCTCCTCTTCGTAGCTGAAAGAGACATCATCAAATACCATATCTCCGTGTAAACCTTCCAACAGATTAGGTCTCTTCTCAGCCAGATCTTCCGGATCCATTTTCATTATCTCTTCGGTTCTATCTAGTCCGGCAAACGCCTCTGTTAGCTGGCTCCCGATATTGCTCATCTGTACAATCGGGGCTATCATAAACCCGAGGAAAAGCGTAAATGAAATAAAATCTCCAATAGTAAGATTTTCCCCAATAATCATGTAGCCACCTATTCCCATAATACCAACACTAGCCAACCCAAGTAAAAATGTAGCGGAACTGGTGACAAAAGCCGTTGCAGTTAGGCTCGACTTTACGTTTTCATAGAGTGTCTTTACCCCTTTTTCGAAAGTCTTGTTTTCCTGAGGTTCAGCATTAAATCCCTTGATCACCCTCACACCGTTTAAAGTCTCCGTTAGCCGCCCGGTGACTTCCGCATTTAACTTACCCCTGGTTCTAAATATCGGCCTGATTTTACCAAATGCCTTCAATGCGATAAAAGCAAATACACTCACGGGAACCAACACGAAAAGAGTCATGGTGGCGCTAATATTTATGAGCAAGAAAAGAGAGATGATGGCAGTTAGAGTACCTCCCACCAGTTGCAGCAGCCCGGTACCAACCAGGTTGCGTACCCCCTCCACATCAGTCATAATTCGAGATACCAAAGCTCCGGATTTGTTATTATCGAAATAGCTTATTGGCAGCGACAACACTTTCTTCTGTACTTTGGCTCGCAATTGAGAAATAAGATACTGTGCCTCTACGCTTAGTATTCTGGTTAGTAGAAATGAAGTAATGGCCTGGACTAGGATAGCCGCTACCACTACCAGCAACAATGTTTTGAGCATCGGTATGTCCTTATTGACAATCACATCATCGATAAGGTACTTGCTTGCGCCTGGCAGCACCAGGCTGGCTAACCTGCTAAATACTATCAAGACCAGCCCGATTGCTATAGTCTTGCGGCGTGGCCAGATAATATTCTTGAAGGCCCAGCCAAAAGTGACGTTCTTCTTGCTCATGGCCAGCTAAGCACTATAACCGTACCCAAGAAAGAATGTGTGCCAAATAGTCAGAACAAGATAAAGAGGTACTTGGATGCCCTATTTTCTGTTCATCCTGTAAGCATCATGAAAGCCCTCGCCCCGCAAAATCTTCTCTACACATTTTTCAATTCTGGATTCCCGGGTCTTGGATTGCTTGGGTTGTGTAAAATGAATGATGTAGCCTCGCTGGCGACCGGGGGTCAATGCCTCGAATGCAGTTTTAAGCTCTGGCATTTGATCAAACTTGGCTTGTAGCTCTGCTGGTATAGGTTCAGGATCTTTCTTAAACTCAAGCTGTTTGCCCGTTTTCTCTAAATCTATAGCTTCAAAAATGTAAGCTCTAAGCACGTCATCTAAATTCTCCACCTGCTCTATATCAGTAAATTTTGCCAAGCGAGAAGCTTGCGAATGCTCACCCGGAGCCACTAAGATGTTATTCGGGTCTTTCAACAATGAGCCCTTAAAAAAGGCCAAAGCGGCGTAGTCTTTAAAAGCTGTTGCGATTAGAACATTGCTCCCTTCATAAGTATAACAAGGCTGCGACCATTTATACTCCTCCTTAAGACCACAGGAGAGAAGAATCTTTCTCAGTTGAATAATTATCTCCTTCCAGGTGTGCACTTTGCAATCAGGAGTTCTATAATAAGAACAGCGTCCACAGCCCTCCTCCAAATAAGTATCTACTTGGTTCATTTCAGTGGCATTCTTAATGCTAATATACTAAAACCACCTAGGCCAAAGTAGATGCTAGGCCTTGGAGACAGTTACTTTACTTCTTAGTAAATCGTCATTGGTGAGGCATTGAACCAAGAACTTCGCGGTAGATTTGCGGCTAATAGTCAAATTGGGCTTGGGCTGATTTTGCTCGGTAAGCTTAATTTCCTGTGACTTGTTGGTATTGGTCAATCCAGTGGGCCTGACAATAATCCAGTTATGACCCGAATTTGTCAACAGCTCCTCCTGCTTTTGGTGGTCTTCATAAGCGTGTTTGATATTGCTATTGTCTATCAGCCATCGAAACCAGCCCGGAATATCATTCTTTGTTTCGGCTACTCCCCAAGCCGAGCAAGTAACAACCCGCTCCAATTGCGCTGTCTTTTCCAGAGATATCAAACCTCGCATTGTATCAGAAAGCAAGGTCTTTGGTGTCCTGAGGGGCGACCATGGAAAATCCGTCTTCCGTGAAATGTTTAAGGTACTGATTACATACCGACAACCTTCAATTGCCTTAGCCAAATCCCGCGGATTCGTCACATCTCCCTGAATTATTTCTAATCCAGTGCGTTTGCGAATTTTGCTTGAATCTCTTACCAGGCAAACAACGCCATAATTGTTATGTAACGCTTCATCAAGAACCAGTTTACCCGTTCTTCCTGTGGCGCCGAGGAGTAAAAGTTTCATAACCGGGCTAGTACTTCATATCAACCAATTGCCACTTTTCACCCAGGTCTTTCTTGAGTTGGCATGTAACTACTATTGATTTTTGGGAACCATTCACCCTAATATCAAAGGTAGCATCTCCTGAGCCCTGATGTTCTTTCATTTTGCCAGTTACCATATAGCCGTATGAAACCACAGAGCCTATCTCTGTCAGTATATCTACATCCTTTTCAATAGCTTCTATTGCAATAGCATATGGCTCTGAATTGAAGAAATGTAGCTGTATGCCCACCACCAGCACCATGGCGACGGGTATCATAATTAACATAATTCTTGCAAATACTCTTGCAGACTTGAATATATCAATTCCCATAACTCCTAGATGGCACAGAATCTAGACTGACTTCCATATTACACCTTACCAATCACGTAGGGATAGTTCCCAACTTTCCAGTCATTGGCTATGGTTGGCAAATTAACATCTACCCTGGCCTCAAAAATGTTCCTATCTCTCCCTTGCTCAAAAGCTGCCTTGGTGCCTTGTTTAAAGAAAATAATCAACCCCCCTTCATTGCCAAGGGCATGGAAATTCTCTGATGAGCTTTTGTAAGTGCTCAATCCTGTGCGGTTTTTGACTCCATTAGCTGTCCTGCTCACCTTGTCAGTCACCAGACCCATTTCACTGAGGTAGAGTATGTCTTTGGCTGAAAATTTGCCATCAGCGGCGTTATCCATGGTATGGCGGGCTATGTACTCGACCACGTTCCCGGCTGGATCATAGAAAAATACCGAATGAGCATCCCAATGCCGGAAGTGCACAATATTCGTGCTTTTCATTGCCGGATCATTAAGGCGAGCTTGGGGCTGTATAAACTCACTCCTGGCGGCTTGCCATTGCTCCGCTGCCTTGATTTTGTTTTCGGGGATATTGAAAGCAAAATGATAAAAAGGCGATGATCCATCCCTTACTCTCTCAAATGCCAATGTAGATTCTCCAGTTTGAAATCTACAGCTATCCTCTGACTGTGATATCACCGGAAAGCCCAGCTTCGTACCATAAAACTCCACTAATTGCCCTATCTCGGCATCAGTTTTAAGTGAAATTCCGCTAATATAATTTCCCAGGTTCTCTGTTTCTGAATGATGCCAAAGCTCCTCCAGAAGTAGATGAGAGCCAATTAGGGCTGAGAAAGAGAAAAGCGATCCGGTTTGTAAAAATTCTCTTCTGCTCTGTTTGAAGGAGTTATTTCCCATTATAGCAAGTGTTTGGTACAATATACAGAATTAGAAAGGCAACAGTAGATGGGTAATGGTAAACGGTTAATCCACCTCTCGTAAAATAATCTATTGCCTCTCTGCTCATTTGTGTATTAATTAGCGATGAATCGAACTTCAGAGCATTTCTTCTGAACGTAAACCCTAACTCAACACTCATAATCAACTTATGAAAGCACCCATCAAACTACTATCGCTGTTTATTCTAATTACGTCACTCTCTTTTGCCCAGGATAAACCCGCCGAGTCAGATTCAACCAAGACCGAAAAAAAGAAGAACAAGAACCTGCCATTAGAAGCAGGTAGAACTTTTGATTTTGACCTGACTGAAGGCTCATGGATCGCATTGGACGTAAGCCCAGACGGCTCGACTATTGTATTCGACTTTCTTGGAGACATTTATACCCTGCCAATTGCTGGCGGAGATGCCACCCAAATCACCAGTGGCTTTCAATTTGATAGTCAGCCTAGATACAGCCCTGATGGAAAAAGCATTGTTTACATTTCCGATGAATCCGGGGGTGACAATGTGTGGATATACAATTTTGAGAATGATGAGAAGAAACAAATTACCAAAGGAAATAACAACGCCTACCAGTCACCGGAGTGGTTAAATGACGGCAAATACATTATTGCATCAAAGCAAACCGGAGGCAATCTTCACAAGCTCTGGATGTATCATGTCGAAGGTGGCTCCGGAACGGCACTGGTAAAAGAACCCAGAAACTTAAGGATGGTAGAAGGTGCAGTGGGCGCTGATGAAAGGTATATCTGGTATTCGCGCCGTACAGGTTCGTGGCAATACAACGCGTCAATGCCACAGTATCAAATAGCCACCTATGATAGGGAAACGGGTAACACAGCCACTCAAGGCTCCCGCTATGGCTCTTCTTTCAGGCCCACCCTATCCAGCGATGGCAAGTGGCTGGTATACGCATCTCGACACGATGACCAAACTGGCCTCATCCGCAGAGATTTAAGAACCGGTGATGAAACCTGGCTGGCCTACCCAATTCAACATGACGACCAGGAATCAAGAGCGAGCAGAGATCCACTTCCCGGCTTCTCCTTTACCCCTGATAACCAATCAGTAGTAATTTCTTATGGCGGAAAAATCTGGAAGATAAATGTGAATTCAAAGGCAGCAACAGCAATACCATTCAGGGTAAAAGGAAGTATCGATATGGGCGTGGAACTAGACTTCGACTACCCTATTAGCGACAGCGAAGAATTTGTTGTTACCCAGATACGCGATTTATCGCCCTCCCCAAATGGCAAACAATTAGCTTTTACAGCCCTCAGCGAAGTTTATGTGATGGACCTGCCTGATGGTACTCCTAAAAAAGTAACTAAGCTTAATGAAACCCAAGCGCAACCGGTTTGGTCTCCTGATGGCCAATGGCTTGCCTTTGTTACCTGGGAAGCTGATGGAGGTAAAGTGTATAAGGTTCGCCCCAATGGCAGAAACCTGACGCAACTGAATCGCGATGCCGGTGTTTATCAAAGTCCGGTATGGTCTAACGATGGAAGTCGCATTGTATTAATCAAAGGCCAACCACAGGCTTTTAGAGATGCCTTACGAAGATTTGCCTTCCGAGGCACAAGTGATTTAGTGTGGATATCTTCAGAAGGATCTAATGACAACTTCATTGCCTTTGCCAACGGTCGCGGCAACCCCCACTTTGTAAAGGGCTCTGAACGCATCTATCTTTCAGGCGGACAAGGGTTAACTTCAATTCGCTGGGATGGAACAGATGAGAAAGCCCATGTGAAAGTTACGGGCAAGAGAACTCCCGGTGCTCAAAATCCTCAAAGAGCATTCTGGATAAAAATGGCTCCAGAAGGTGACCAGGCGCTGGCACAAATTGGCATGGATCTTTATGTAGTTACAGTGCCGCAAATCAGTAAAGATGCTCCTACCATCTCTGTGGCAGATGCCAGCAAAGCAGCTTTTCCATCACGACAGCTGACAGACATTGGCGGACAATTCCCAGCCTGGAGTACAGATGCCAATCAAATTCACTGGGCTATTGGCAATGCTCATGTCACCTACGACCTTTCCCAGGCGAAAGCCTTTGAAGACAGCGTAAAAGCAGCCAAAGAACAAGCAAAAGAAGCTGGTACTGATGCGGAAAAAGATCAAGAGAAAAAAGAAGAAAAAGCCGAAGATGCAGACAAAGCTAAAGAAGATAAAAAAGACGATGGGAAGAAGAAGAAGTATAAGCCCACAGAACGGCGTATTGAAATTATGGCGCCCAGAGATACTCCGGGAGGCGTCATCCTACTGCAGAATGCCCGCATTATAACCATGAAGGATAAGGAGATTATTTCCTCCGGAGACATACTCATCGAAAACAATCGCATAAAACAAGTTGGTGACAATATTGCAGCCCCTCGCGGGGCAACGGTACTGGACATGAATGGCAAGACCATCATTCCAGGATTTGTTGATACTCATTCCCATTTTCGGCATCCTGTAAACCTTCATCGTGGCCAGTTCTGGCCTTATCTCTGCAACCTGGCTTATGGAGTCATAACCACCAGAGATCCTCAGACTGCGACCACCGATGTACTCACCTACGGAGATCTGGTCACCGCTGGAAAACTGATTGGGCCTAGAATTTACTCCACGGGTCCTGGTATTTTCCGGGGAGAAATGGTCAAAAGTCAGGAACATGCCAACGACGTCATGAAGCGCTACAGCATGTATTACGATACCAAAACTATCAAAATGTATGGCTCTGGTAACCGTCAACAACGGCAGTGGCTGATAAAGGCTGCCTATGATCAGAAGATCATGCCTACGACAGAAGGCGGCCTGGACTTCAAAGCCAATCTTCAGCAAGTAATAGATGGGTACCCAGGGCACGAGCACTCCTTCCCTATCTTCCCATTATACAAGGATATTATTGACTTAGTGGCCTACTCAAGAACGGTGTACACTCCTACGCTTCTGGTTGCATACGGTGGACCCTGGGCAGAAAACTATTTCTATGCTACGGAAAACCCTCATGCTGACGAGAGACTTACTCGATTTATGCCGCACCAAAATCTTGACATGCGTACCAGGAGACGAAACGCTGGTTGGTTTATGGAAGAGGAGCACGTGTTTGAAGAGCTTTCGCTTTTTGCCAAAGATCTGGTAGAAGCCGGTGGTCGAGCCGGTGTTGGTAGTCACGGTCAACTACAAGGACTTGGCTACCACTGGGAGCTTTGGGCAATGCAGGCCGGCGGCATGTCTGAGCATGATGCTCTATTAGTGGCCACCATTGTTGGAGCTGAAGGTATTGGATTGGAAAATGACCTTGGATCGATCGAGGCTGGCAAACTAGCCGATCTGGTGATACTCAACTCTAACCCCTTGGAGAACATTCGCAATTCAAAAGATATCAGCCATGTGATGATGAATGGTCGTTTGTATGAAGCCAATTCGCTAAACCAGGTTCATCCTGAACAAAAAGAGCTAGGTACATTTTGGTGGCAAGATTTCGAACCAGGTGACGTACCAGGCGTTGGCAAAAACTAGGTAGACACTAAATCCCCAATCGGGTGAAAGTCAACGGAATTCGCTAAATTGTAAGGTTAGCTCGAGGAGCTATTACCAAAACAATAACTAGACCCTACTATGAATTTCACCACCACCGTGAAACGGCAGCGTTCGCTGCTTTTCCTAGTTCTTGTTATATGTCTTAGTTATAGTCAGGCATCAGCCCAGTTAAATCTTGTTAGCCTAAACCCGGCTGCCAATGCAAATGGCGTAGCAAGAGATGCAGACATCGTGATGACCTTTGACTCGGATGTGGACGCCGGAACTTTAAGTGCAGCGAACATTGCCATCCGAGGTGAGCAAACAGGAAGACTAAATGGGGTTTTTTCAGGAGGTGGCACAACAACGATCACTTTCAACCCAGACGCAGATTTCAAACCCGGTGAAATAATTCGTATTACTCTAAGCACAGGCCTTATGAATACGCTGGGGTCTCCGTTGGCAGAATCTGTCAATTACCGGTTTATAGCAGGCGCCACTGCGGCCCCGAATATGCCTGCCTTTCTTGGGGAACAACCTCCATTCACCACTAGTGCCAATTTCGCCAATAAGATTCATGCTGTTGACGTTGACGGGGATGGGGACATAGATGCCGCAGCACCAGGTGGCAACAACGATATACTCTGGTATGAGAACGACGGGAGCTTAAACTTCAATGAGCACAGCATCACTTCTACTAGCACTTTCCTAACGGGTTTCATCCCTGTAGACCTGGATGACGATGGTAATATGGACTTCGTCGCGGGGTCTGCTGACTTCCTGGCCTGGTATCAAAATGATGGCAGCCAAAATTTTGCAGAAAGCACCCTTAGTACCACTGTAGGCTCCATGGCCAATCTTTATGTGGTGGATATGAATGGCGATACTCATATGGACATTGTGACCATTGCATTCATAACTGGCTCAACCGGGACGCGCAAAATAGCCTGGTATGAAAATGACGGTTCGCAAAACTTTACTGAACATGTAATTACTACTGCAAACGGCTCGGCAGCCTACCCAATTGATATGGAGGGTGATGGTGATATAGATCTCGTAGTCGTCCATCGCAATTACGCATTGAACAATATGGAAGACAGGCTAGCATGGTATGAGAATGATGGCAGTGAAAACTTTACTGAGCACGTAATTGAAGGTGTAAACCGCATCCGTGCTGATGTTCATGCAGCAGATATTGATGATGATGGAGACGTCGACATTCTTGAAGGCGGTGCCCTCGATTATGCCGCCTGGTACGAAAACGATGGTAATCAGAACTTCACTGTCCATCAACTATCTACACTTATTGACCAAACTACAAGTGTACACATCACCGATCTAGACGGGGATGGAGATCAGGATTTTGTACTTACTGAAGAACTAATCGACGCAGTCGTTTTCCACATGAACGATGGTAGTGAGAATTTCACACCTATCATCATTACTGATTGCGCTAACCTGGTTCGGGGCTTCACTGCTGCCGATTTAGATGGTGATGGCGATCTTGATGGTTTAAGCGCATCAGCTTTTGATGACAAACTTACGTGGTATCGCAATGCACCATTTGTGTCATTCGATGTGGTTAGTACCAACCCTATCGCTCAATCACGAAATGCGGCTGTGGATACTGACATCGTTCTGGAAATGAATCAGAATATTGCCAGCTTCTCCGTTCAGGATTTTTACGTTACTGTGACCAGTGAAACCCGGGGAGAGATTAGCGGAACCCTGTCAGCAAGTGGGTCTACCCTCACTTTCGATCCTGACAACGATTTGGTGCCGGGTGAGATCATACGCATGACGGTGTTCCGGAAGATTCTCTCAGAAAGTGGTGCTCAATTTAACAATGGCGGTTATAGTCTAGAGTTTACTGTTGCAACTAATGCGGCACCATCCACTCCTCCATTCTTCCTAGAGCAAGTAATTCTAGATAATACCTCCACTGGAGAAATTGTCTACGTAGCAGCTGCTGATGTAGACAGTGATGGTAATATGGACTTAGTTACGATTAGTGATGGCACGGGCGCAGAAGTTGCCTGGCATCAAAATGATGGGGCAGGGAATTTCACTTCAAACCAAATTTTTGCCCCCACTACCGGGGCCACCAGCGTAGCAGCTCAGGATGTTAATGGTGATGGAGACATTGACGTAATCGTTACTTACGGGGGAATACTTGAGCTATATGAAAATGATGGCAGCCAAAACTTCAATGTTTCCGGTTTTCCCCTTGACAATACGGGGGTGGGCGAAGGCTACAATGAGGTAATGTTTGTTGATGTAAATAACGACGGGCGGATGGATTGGCTTACAGCCATTGGCTATGATCAGGGTACTCCCACAAGTCAGGTGTCTTTCTATGAAGTCGAGGTGGAGGGTTTTGGTGAAACCCAGATTGCCTCCACTCTGCAAATTCCCAATGGTATCTATGGAGCTGATATTGACCGAGATGGTGATATCGACATGCTATCCTGGTCTGCTACAGATCCAACAATTGGTTGGTACGAAAACAATGGATTTGGAATATTTACTGAGAGCCTTATTACCTCCAGTCTTACACCCCCCATGCTCCAGGTATTTCCGGCAGACCTTAATGGCGATGGAGCAATTGATTTTGTCGCCTGCACGGCAGACGGCTTAGCCTGGTACATAAATGACGGATCCCAGAATTTTACTGAGCAGATAATCGATAATACTACTATTGGCATTACCGATGTCTATGCTGCTGATGTCGATGGCGACGGAGATAACGATATAATTGGAGTTGGTCAGGATCTTGGTACAGGTGAAAACTTTGTTTTTCTATTCGAAAATGATGGGACTGGAACATTTACCGAGAATAGATACCGCACCACCTCTACAGATCTTTCTAATACCTACGTTGTGGATATGGATGGAGACGGTGATCTGGATATTCTTGCCGCAAGCCGAGCTGGTACCAAGGCCATGTGGTTTGAAAATACCATTGCACCTACCCTCACCTTAACACTGCAACCACTGGACGCCACTATATGCGTGGGTGTAAATGCATCTTTTACTGTAGAAGCTGGCGGAGACTCTGGCCTTACCTACCAATGGCAAGAGGACAGCGGGTCAGGCTTTGTAAACCTTACAGACGGAGGTATCTATAGTAATACCACAGCCGCCACGCTGGATATTATCGGAGTAACCACTGGTTTGGAAGGTTATCAATACCGTTGTCAAGTTACCGGTTTCAATGCCCCGCTTGCAACTAGTAACCCGGCCACACTGACGGTTGACGATATACCTACTATCACCACGCAGCCCCAATCCCTAAGCGCTAATGTGGGTGACAACGTTAGTTTCACTCTTGGAGCCACCAGCAACCTGCCATTGAGTTATATCTGGGAAAAAGATAACATACCCATCTCTGGTGCAACCACAGCAACCTATTCCATCAGTTCAGTTACGTTGGCCGACGCTGGCGATTATGTGGGCTTTGCTGTGAATAACTGCGGAAATGTAACGTCTTCGGCAGCAACACTAACTGTGCAGGATGGAGGTGGAGTTATTGTTTATAATGCCGTCTCCCCCAATGGCGACAACCAACATGATTTCCTCGAAATCACAAATATCCACCAATACCCTTCCAATAAGGTACAAATATTCAACCGCTGGGGCGATCTCGTTTACGAAGTCAATGGCTACGATAATAACAATGTTACTTTTACTGGTACAGCCAATAAAGGCTTAAAAGGTGATCTGCCTGCCGGAACTTACTACTATAGTATCAATCTTAATGATGGATCTAGTCGACTCACTGGATACCTTGTTTTGAGTAGATAATAATTATGAATCAACCCTTCACTAATTTCTAACTAAGCCCATGATCTCTCGGATTCTGAACCTAACTAGCAAAATTCTATGTCTGATCTCCATAATGGCAACGGTTACGCCAGCCATGGCGCAGATGAACATCACCGGCATTGTTCCGCCTCAACACGGAGCCCACGTCGCCTTGGATGCCGACATTAGTATTACCTTCGACCAACCCATTGATGGTGCAACTTTAGGTGCTACCACCCTCATTGTGAGAGGAAGCCAGACCGGAGTGCTGTCCGGGGCCTATAGCGGAGGTGGAACGAACACCATCACATTCAACCCCGACAACGACTTTAAACCTGGCGAGAAGATCACAGTGACAGTGAATACCGGTTTACTCAGTATTACCGCAATACCGCTTGCCAGAGGTAATTCTTATCAGTTCCTGACAGCAACTGGAGTTCCGCTACAAACACCAGCTCAATTCACTAAACACACCGTTCGGTACCGAAACGCAAGTTCCAAAGAGGTAATCTCTTTAGATATGGATAGGGACGGTGATCTTGATATAATAGTTAGAGATGAAGGCGGATTCCATGGCGAAGTAATTTGGATGGAAAATGTTGGTACGCTCGAATTCTGCATACGCCGAATAAGTGAGGGCGAATACATCCAAATAGCAGATCTTAATGGAGACGGGTTCTTCGATATGATCAGCCCAACAGGATCATTTGCTACCAACCTCGATATGTTTCTTAATGACGGAGATAATACCAATTTTACACAGTCCACCATCACTGGTCAGGATACCTGGATGGCCTTCGTGGCTGATATGGACAGTGACGGAGATATAGATGTGCTTGGGGCGCACCTTGTACCCAATGAGATAGAATGGTATATCAACGACGGCTCTGCCAATTTTACTAATGGGGGAATCATATCAAGTACATTCACTGGCGGCTCTGACTCCTTCTTCGATTTCGCGGATGTAAACGATGATGGTGCACTTGACATATTAGCGTATTTGGATAATGACAATAGATTAGTTTGGTTTGAGAATGATGGCAGCCAGAATTACACTGAGCAGCTTATCACTAACACTACCACCAACCACCAAATCTCTTCTGTTGACCTGGATGAGGATGGAGACCTGGACATTCTTACAGCTTCAACTCAGCAACCTGAGATCTCATGGTGGGAAAATGATGGCTCCGAGAATTTTACTGAACGCACTATCCCCAACACTGGCAACAACAACAACCTGAGTCAGCTAAAGGCTTTGGACATCGATGGTGATAATGACCTCGATTTGGTATCTGCAGTGTATTGGTACGAAAACAATGGGTCGGAGTCGTTTACTGAACGTCTCATAAGTGACGGATTGGTAATTATTCCTGGCGCCATTAACCCCTTTGCTACCAGTATAGGATTTGGTGATATGGATGGAGATGGAGACATGGACCTACTTTCAACAGAAAGCAATGAAATAGCCTGGCTTGAAAATCATATTAACATGAATGTGACAGCCACCTCTCCTGCCAATGCCAGTCATACTGTGGCATTAGATGCTAATATCACAGTTACATTCGACCAACCTATCGATGCATCCACAGCCCCGCTGCACTTCCGCGTCTTCAGCCCACTACAAGGTGAACTATCAGGCACCTTTAGTGGTGACGGAACCAACACCCTGATCTTTAACCCTGACAACGATTTTCTACCAGGTGATAGAATCGAAGTTTCAGTAACCAAAAACCTGGAAAGCACAGGCAGTCACATACTTCCTAAACATTACGGATTCAGGTTTAGCACCGTAACAACACCGGTTCTCGCCCCAACCTTTTCGGATATTCCAGTCCATACACACTCTAGCGCCTTACTTGGCATAGACATCGCTGATATGGATCAAGATGGCGACCTTGATCTGCTGTCGAATTCCCTCACAGAGCTTTTTTGGCACGAAAACGATGGGGCCGGAAACTTTACTACCAACCCTGTTTCAATTTCAACAACCGTAGCTAGCAATGTTACTGCGGCCGATATAAATAATGACGGGCACATGGATATAGTACTAGCTGATGGCAATACAGCCAATCTGTACTATATCAATGACGGCAGTCAGAACTTCGCAGAAACTCCTATTAGCACAATAGGTATCGCTGAGTTCTTTAGTGACATTAATAATGATGGCTCAATAGACCTGGTAAGGAGAAGTCTAATCGGCTATGCCGTGCAGAGTTGCGGCGAGTTTCGGGATGTCCCGGTTATGTCTACCCACGACACCAGAAGAACGGCGGTGGGCGACTTAAACGGTGACGGCAATACGGATTTAGCGGGGGTATACCTGACATCATCTTATTACTACCTGCAAGATGGTCATGGAAATTTCACCGAGGTGGAATTCAGTTCTGGTAATAACTACAGTGTGCAATTTGGAGATATCGATTTAGATGGAGACTTCGATATGATAGTGGTAGAAACTAGCTCCCGACTTGTTTGGTATGAAAATCGACTATTAGAGGCCAGTCAGGATTTTGCAGCTCCACTGGAAATTGGAGTATTTAATCAGGACCCAAGGGACGTAATCGTTTCTGATTTTGACGGCGACGGTGATTTAGATGCGGCTGCTGTTGCACGGCTTGGAGATGAAGTGGCCTGGTTTGAAAATAGGCTTAATGAAGCCACTACTGATTTTGCTCCAGCAGTAGTATTACCTGGAACTATCGATGGGCCAATTAAGGTAAGGGCTGCTGATTTGGATGGAGACGGCGATATGGATATGGTAGCAATTGGTGAATTTGGTCAGGAGTTAAATTGGTATCAAAATGCTCCCGGTGCAGCGGCCACACTCACCTTCACTCTGCAACCTCAAGATGCTTCAGTCTGTGATGGGGGCAGTACCAACTTTAGTGCCGATGCTGCCGGAGACTCCGGCCTAACTTATCAGTGGCAGGAAGACAGTGGTTCTGGGTTTGTGAACTTATCTGATGGTGGCATCTACGGCAACACTACTACCGCAACACTAGATATCACCGGAGCAACTGCCGCTATCGACGGTTTTAGCTACCGCTGCCAGATTACCGGATCCACCGCCCCTACCGTTACCAGCAACGCTGCAACTATTAGCATTGATGACATTCCAACAATCACCGCACAACCGCAATCGGCAAATGCAACCACCGGCGACAATGTAAGCTTTACTGTGACTGGCGCTAGCAATCTAACCCTCTCCTACACCTGGGAGAAAGATGGTACCCCCATTAGTGGAGCTACAGCTGCCACCTACAGCATTAGCTCAGTGGCTTTGACCGATGCCGGAGACTACATTGCAACCATCATAAATGCCTGCGGGAATGTAGTTTCAACCGCAGCTACCCTTACGGTGCAAGACCCACCTCCTACTAGCTCCGGAATAACCGTATACAACGCCGTATCACCAAATGGTGATGATCAACATGATTTCCTGGAAATAACAAACATCGATCAGCACCCTTCCAACGAAGTACAAATATTCAACCGCTGGGGCGACCTGGTATTTGAAACCAGTGGCTATGATAATGTAAATACAATATTTACTGGTAAGGCGAATAAGGGCTCTAGCGGAGATCTACCATCAGGTACCTATTACTACAGTATCAACCTAAACGATGGATCTGAACGCATTACTGGTTATCTTGTGTTAAGTCGGTGATGGAGTCCGAGAGTAAATCCAATCGCATCAGTCCCCAGCTGTATCATTCGGCGGCGGCGTTTTACAAATCAGCAATAAATTGGTACGACAACTGGGAGGAATTGGGTTATGGACATTTTGCTATGGAGATGTCTGCCTGCATAGTAAACCTAAGTTTCTCGTTGGAGCTTATTCTTAAGGGATTGGGAATGTTTACAGACCATTTGACAAAAGGGCACAACTTACTTGATCTGTATCATTCTCTACCTAACCAATTGCAACAAGAAATCAACACGAGGTTTCAGAAACGATTGAAGTCAAATCCTCCGGATGACAAGTCCTTCCTTACCGCCATTACTACTGAGGTGCCAGGCACATTCACGAAAGAGCAATTTGAAGCTATCGATTCTAAATCACAGCAGCTTAAATCCAAGTTTCGAAACAAAAAGCCAGATTTGGCTATTGTCCTTGAGCATCATCAGATGACTTTTGTAGAGTGGAGATATAACTGGGAAAGAAATGAACACCTAAATTGGGAAACATACGATTTTGGAATCATGAAAATTCTCACGGAATCGGCTTCTCTACTTCTTCATGATATGATTCACCAGAAGTATCTTTACAGGACCTAGCTCCAATCACTGACTCACTTTCAGTACTTCACTAGCCAATGTATTTGGATAAAACTTCATTGCCTCAAAAGCCACCTTCGTCGCTTCATTGCCTTTACCCTGCACCAACAGGTACTGAGACTTTCTAGCCATAAACTCAGCTTTCATTTCATCACTAAAATCCGGGTTCCTATCGAGGAAGATATCTATAACTTCAACCGCCTCTTTAACCAACCCTGATTGCGCCAGATGACCAGCTCCTCGCAGCATTTGGCCAGCATTTACAATGTAGCCTTCCTTATTTGCAAAGACTTCATCTATCTGCTTCCTGGCCTCCTGGCTCCCACCTTCCTCGTAGGCCTCAAATGCCAGCCTACCAATTGAGTTTTCACGGAACGGAAACACTGTTTCTAATGAATTATAAACCCGCGCGCCGCATTCTATCTCGATCAAGACCTTGTCCTCAATAATCTTATCCCAGAATTCATTGGAGCGATAGAATAAACCAAAATCCCGGCGGTTAACTTCCAGTGACCCCGAAAAAGCTACTCGATAGTGATGAAATTGGTCTTTTGCAGGACCTGACAGATGCTCAAATGGAATCTTAACTGACTTCGTCACGGCACCTATGGTTAGCTCTCCAAGCAACAAAAGATTACCACCATCTTGCTCAACACCAGTGGAAGAAAATCTCACCAAAGGATGTTTCTGTACCTCAAAGAACTCATTACGCAAAATGCCATCTCTGCCACCGGCTCCGGTATCAATTGAACTAACCTCAGCTACTACACTCGCACTGGTGGCTTGCAGATCATTGGGGTCGAAATAAATGGTTGCATCATAGCTACTAAACTTACCTACCACGGAGCCAAAGCCTACATGTCTAACCTTAAAAGTTAAGATGGAATGCTGCACATCTATTCTATAGAAGTCTCCGGCAGGTTGAGCTAGTAGCCATAAGTTTGAACAAAGGAGGAATAACACAAATAGTACTTTCTTCATTTTTAAGAGTTTTAGCCCAAATGAAGAAAGTGCAAAGTCTAGTTTCGGCAATCCATGAAAGGATTAACGCATTACTGGTATTTTTTTCGGTAGTCTGATGGTGTTACACCAGTTAATTTCTTGAAGTAATTATTGAAAGAGACCTTGTTACTGAACCCGCAGTCGTAAGCAATCTTCAACAGTTTATCTGCTCGGTATGCGTCATCTTGTAGCCTCCTTTTAGCTTCATTGATGCGGTAGGTATTTATCAGGTCGAAAAAGCTAAACCCCAACTTTTCATTAATAACCTGGGACAAATGGTTGGAAGGAATTTCCAAATAATCGGCCATATCAGCCAAAGTAATATCGGCTACCAGATAGGGTTTCTTTTCTTCCAGGTACAGCTCGAGTTGGTTTCTCAATTGCTCCGCCTTTTCATTGGTCAAAGATGAGCCGCGATACTTGTCTTCGTTTCTACGAAAATCAAGATTGTGCGAAAATAATATTGGCGACCGTAAGCCATAAAAGCCCAGCACATAAATAAAAAGAGTCATTGGCAGGATGTAGATATAATCCAGGGAATAGTAGTAATACTTCAAAACCAGGTAAAGGCTTTTCTGTAGTATAAAGGACACCGAAATCACCACTAGCATCGAAATCGTCAACACTAAAAGCCATTTGTAATGTTGTTGGTGATAGCTGGAAAGGAATTGCTTTAGCGATTTGGAATACTTGTGCAATACGAATACCGCTAGGGCGAAATAGATGATCATATGGACCGACTCCAGAGCGAAAATTATGTCGTCCGCTAAAAATGCCTGCCGCAAATGCGGGTTGTCATAACGAGTGGCCGTCAGCCAATCGATAATTAACTGGACCTTTTTCTGTCCGGAAAGAAAAATAACTGGATGGATTATGATCGTTAGCAGAAATGGTAAGAAGTGAAATGTATCTCGGGGCTTCAGCTTTTGCCTGGAAGAAGTTACGAAGCCTATGTATAGGTAAAACAGCGGGCCAATCAGAAATAATGAACCCAGATCGGCTCCATAAAAATGGGGAAATGACTTGAAGAAATTCAGGTAAATGGAAATGCTCTGTAAATGATGCCATAGCAACACCAACACCAGCAAAGCCAGCATCAGCGTTGCCGGTTTGCCCTTCTTATTGAGGAAAAGTGCAAGGGCAACAATAAAACCGTGCACAATCCCTAATACGATTACAACCGACCACCAATCAAAAACAAAATCCTGGGCCATTAAGAACAAAAATGATAGGCGCGCAAAATATGTAGTTGACCAACTAGTTCAAAGTTTTTTCTGATGGCTGACAGTAATCTCAAGTCAGACAACCCAATAAGCCATTTCCGCATCTAGCATGTGTAACATTTTACTATCGCGGTCAGTCTAAGGCGTAGCCCAGACCAAAACTCAAAAACTTATAACTAAAACAACAATGATCCGAAACTACTTTAAAGTCGCGTTTCGCAATTTGTGGAGACACAAATTCTATTCTCTAATTAACATTACCGGGCTGGCAATTGGCGTCGCCTGCTGTTTGCTAATCACGCTTTTTGTGGTTGATGAATTAAGCTACGACAAGTATCACACCAAGGGTGATCGCATGTATCGAGTTGGATTTAGTGGCTCATTGGGTGGCAGAGATTTTGTCGGAGCTACCGCCTCTTCCCCCACCGGTCCTACCCTGGTGCAAGATTATCCCGAGGTTGAGTCCGCTACCAGGTTCCGCGATCGGGGCAGCTACCTGGTTCGCTACGAAGACAAAACCTTCAAAGAATTGGGTATCGTCTTTGTCGACGGAAATGTGTTTGAGACATTCGATTTTAAACTTATTGAAGGAAACCCCGCCTCCGTACTCACCGAACCAAACACCGCAGTAATTACTCCAGGCATAGCTGAAAAGTACTTCGGGAGCGAAGACCCCATCGGCAAAACGCTACGGCTAGACAATAGCTTTGATTACAGGGTGACAGGTGTAATGGATGATATTCCGCGCAATAGCCACTTCCGTTTCGATATCTTCTTGTCTATGGAATCTTTATCAGAAAGCCGCAACGGGCAATGGATGAGTTTTAACTTCCAGACCTACATAGTGCTGCAACCCGGATCAGATCCCGACGCCCTGGAGGCCAAATTTCCTAATATGATAGAGACCTATATTGGACCACAGGTTGAACAGTATTTGAATATTACACTAGACGAATTTGCCGAGCAAGGCAATAGAATAGGTTTCTTCCTTGACCCTATGCATGACATCTACCTCAAAGCGGCGGTAGACGACGAGTTGGGAACTCCTAGTGACATTCGTTATGTATATATCTTTTCAGCAATAGCCATATTCATCCTGCTTATTGCCTGCATCAACTTTATGAACTTATCTACAGCGCGTTCAGCTAATCGTGCTAAGGAAGTAGGCGTAAGAAAAGTAATGGGTTCGCTTAAGCGCCAATTGGTTAATCAGTTTATTTCAGAGTCAGTTTTACTCAGTTTATTTGCCTTTGTACTGGCTATTGGCATTGCCTATCTGGCACTTCCCACCTACAACCAGTTAGCACAAAAGCAACTCCTCATTCCCATTGCAAATCCCTTATTTATCCTGACCATACTCATGGGGGCCTTAGTAGTAGGCTTTTTGGCTGGCAGCTACCCTGCTTTTTATCTGTCTGCCTTTAAACCGGCAACCGTTTTGAAAGGCAATTTGAAATCGGGAATGAAGAGCAGTTGGCTAAGAAACTCCTTGGTTGTATTCCAGTTTGCCACTTCTATCATTCTTATCGTGGCCACATTGGTTATCTACAATCAACTGGAATATGTACAGAACAAAAAGCTTGGCTTCAACAAAGAGCAGGTTTTGGTTGTTGAAGATGCCTACGCTCTGGGCAATCAATTAGTATCAATTAAAGAGGAATTGAAAAATGAGGCGGATATTGATAACGTTACCATCTCCGGATTCTTGCCCGACGCTAAATCGGATCGAAATAACAATGGCTACTTCCCCGGACATCAACCTACCTCAGACAATGTCTTTGTCATTCAAACCTGGCGGGTAGACTATGACTATCTAGCTACTATGGGCATTGAGCTTGTTGATGGCCGTAATTTTGCGCCCGAGTTTCCTTCAGATTCCACGGCAATTATTGTAAATGAAACGCTGGTAGAAACCATGGGATGGGACAACGCCATGGGCGAGATCATCAGTAGATTCAGTGACGACCCCAACAACCCTGAGAGTTACCACATCATTGGCGTGGTGAAAGACTTTCATTACAATTCTCTGCACGAAAATATTGGTCCACTAATTCTGCACTTTGGCAACAGCCGTGGCCTGATGTCTATGAGACTCAATGCCCAGGATATTCCTCGTGCAATTAGAACCGTGGAAGACAAGTGGAATTCAGTAGCTAACGGGCAACCCTTCGCCTACTCCTTCCTTGACGACCGATTCAATGAAAGCTACCAGCAAGAGCAGCGTATCGGAAAAATTGCAATGGCATTTAGCTCGCTGGCAATTTTCGTGGCCTGCCTTGGTCTCTTCGGGCTAGCAGCTTTTACTGCAGAACAACGCACCAAAGAGATTGGTATTAGAAAAGTACTTGGGGCTTCCGTGGCCGGTATCATATTCATTCTATCAAAAGACTTTGGAAGGCTAATCATCGTCGCATTTGTACTTGCCACTCCGCTGGCCTGGTATGTAATGGACGATTGGCTTACGTCATTCGCCTACAGAACCAACCTAAGTCCGGTCATATTTATCATCGCCGGTTTAACCGCCCTAATGGTTTCATGGCTAACGATGAGCTATCAAAGTATTAAGGCAGCAAGAGCCAATCCAGTGGATTCCTTGAAGGATGAATAGATCTTAGTTTAGGTATAGTCATAGCAAGTTGTTGGGAGGTATTACTTCCCAGCAACTTCTACTTTTACGCCCGAATTGATTCCACGACCTTCTCCTATTTTCGAGACGATAGTATACCTTTGCCTCGTTCAAATTAACTAAGACATCGAAATGAAAACAGCAGAGATACATACCGCCAAAGGGGTAATGAAAATTGAATTCTTTGAAGATGATGCCCCAAATACTGTAAAAAACTTTGTAGACCTGGCAAACAAGAGCTTCTACGATGGGCTTACCTTTCATCGTGTAATCCCTGATTTCGTAATACAAGGCGGCTGCCCCGATGGCACTGGCGCCGGTGGCCCGGGATACCAGATAGATTGCGAGTTGGATGGAGACAACCAATACCACGATCGTGGTGTATTGTCCATGGCACACGCCGGCCGAAACACAGGTGGTTCTCAGTTCTTTATTTGCCACAGCAGAGATAATACTGCTCACCTGGATCGCAACCATACTGTTTTTGGTAAAGTCACTGAAGGACTTGACGTAATCGACCAAATCCAGCAGGGTGATGTTATGGACAAGGTGGTGGTAAACGAAGGTTAGAACCATCCTTTCATTTCGTCTACGAAAAAATGCTGACTAGGGCAGATTCCTGGCATACTGCCATTTACCAATAACCTGAGTTATAAGTTGCCGTTAGCTTCTTATAACCAAAACCTTGGAATATGTCCAGACTAATCATTATTACCTTTTGCTTCTTACTAACTTTTGGTGGCCAAGCCCAGAAGTTACCAGAAGGATACAAAATTGATGGATCTATAAGTTGGCTTGAAGATCCTGATAAGAAAATGGAGGAAGTGGCCCGTGGCGAGAATTACCTAATCAAGGAGTATGAAGATCTATACTATATCGGTATTCGCACCAACACTGTTACTATTGGCAATATCTATTATTTAGATGATGACAAAGTGGTAGTAATGCATGCTTCGGCAGCATTGGGAGCCATCGGGTTCTTGAAATCGGCAGATGGGCAATGGGCCCCTGAAGCACCTAAGTTTGTTTGGACGCACAGAGATCCAGCGTATATCAGCGAAGACGACCAAACCGATTATATCCCCTTCGAGGATTATTACAGAACCTTTGATTGGGTGGCTAACACCATTACAGCCGGAAGTTCAAGGGAAATGGAATTTGTTGTTTCCAAGCGAATCGTGAAGGATCCAAAGGACCTTCGCATTAGTTTTTCCAAACTTAATGCTGAAGGAAAATCGGAGGTGGTATTTGTTAATGGCCCGCCTCTAACAAAAGAACCAGAGGTAGATACCAAAATCCACAATGGCTATCTGCCTGAACAAGTAGAGTTTTTACATTATCAATGATAATTGCTTAATTTCCAGTGATTTTCACTGGGATGAGAACCCTATTCGTAACCCTTTGCATTTGTGTTCCCCTCGTATTGCTGGGGCAGGATAATGAAGAGAAATCTAATCTCTTCAACTTTGATGTCGCCCTTGGCTTTGGCTGGACTTTCGGGGGCGACCGCGTTGCCGAATATAAGACTACTACTTTCTACCAGGGAATAAGCAGAGGATTCAATAGTAAGTCTATATTAAGAGCCAATGGTGCCGCACTAATTTCATTGGGATTCAATCTCAAACCTCCAGGCAAAATTCCTATTGGTCTGCAGACTACCATAGGCTATCATATCGATCGTACCGCTGATGTTAGCGATCTGAATTCTACCTGGAAGCGAAACCCAATCGATGTCAATCCTTATGTACTGATCAAGCGGGTTATTCGGGTTGGAGGTGGCATTACCTATCACCTTAACCCGCGGTTTCATGAAGATCTGGATGGGCTCACCTTCAACTTTAAGAATACTACGGGAAGGTTTGTTGAAGTAGGTGTCGGAGGGCATCAATTTGCAGTGCTTTCACTGAGGTTCAGCCAGCAAACTTTCGAAATTGAAGACATTGATGGTGCCCCAACTGTTTTCGCTCAAGATCTAAATGGCAATGGCTGGAGTATCCGGTTGACGTTTTTGATAAAGTAACTAGAACCAAATAATAATAATGCCATCAGAATGTTATTAAGGTGATATTCCAGATTATATGAAACAGCTTCAATTTATCCTAATAGCCATGATTTCTATTACGACCATATCTTCATTTCATGGCCAAAATAATGAGCCTGTTACAATAAAAGATGGATATTACGTCTTTCCGGCTGTTTCGAGAGTTGTTATGTTCTATCAAATCAAAGGCAAGAATATCTCCTTGTACCGCACCCATGCAGGGCATTACGTCGCTTTCGGAACATACTCCGTCAACCTCAGTGATTCAAGCTTATTAGTCCAGTATCATAAACTTAAGGCTTCGCCAACGTTTACGGAATTAGAGTTTCCAAAAAGGGATACCATCGGTTTCTCCGTCAACTTCAACCAAGAGGTATCACTATTCGGGCTATCGTTCAAGGAACCACCTTCTGACGAAGCTTACAAGAATATGGCTGGACTAATTAGGAGGAGTTCGACTAGGGTAAAGTTTAACAAGAAATGAAAGAGACGGACTTAGAACAATATCTTATCATTTACTATCATAGTCTGCTCACATTAAATGAGAAACTGGCCTATAGGCATTACCTAACTACCCAAAAGGCTGAATCTTCAGGTTCGGATTTTGGCAAAATTTTAATTCAGACTTGGGGCACCAGGGACAAGGAAGCTCTGAAGCTTCTTGAAGACGGGTATGATGCATTTAAGAAGAAAATTGCTACGCGACTGCTTAAGGAAGTACCCGAGCTAATATTCATAAACAATTGTCCAAAATGTAAGAAACTAGCCAGAACCCCGGAAGCTAAGCAATGCAGGTTTTGTGGACACGACTGGCACTAGGCTTGTAACGGACTATATACTCGAGTTTTCAGATCAACACCTTAAAGTGTGGCGTCAGGTGTAACACCTGACACCCTACATCTTTTACTACGGCGCAGCCAGCTCAAACGTATACTCCCCATTTAATGAAGATATCCTACCTCCTCTCCCGGGCTCCGCTCCAACGATGTTAAACCTTAATGTCAATGTAGAAGCGTCTTCTGCAATGTTAAGTATTGTCATATCTACGTTGTCACTCCGAATTATGGTTGTCAACACCGGATTATCATTAGTACCGCCAAAACTCCAGGTGCCCGTTGGCTCCCACACCGGTGATATGCCATTGGTAGTGGAGTAGTTAAAATTCGTATTGAATGTTAAGGTGAAGGCAGCCCATTGCGAAGTGACGTTATCTCCGTCCAAGTCAACCGAAGTTACGCCCCAAGTTCTGGAGAGTTTTTCAACCTGGTCGGCGGTTGGGTCTGGCTGCGGATCATCGTCATCCTTACACGATGCAAAGAATAGGACAACAAGGCTGAGGAGTAAAGTGGTGATGTTTTTCATTTTAAATCTATTTAGGTAGTTCATATCGTCATCGTTTATAGAATTTGGCTGCCTGCTGATACCCATCAATTTTCAGCACCATCAGGTATATACCTTGATCCAGCAACGAGACGTCTATTGATAACGACCGCCTCGAGGCTGATTGTATATTTTGCAGTGGCTTTGTTTGAACCACCCTTCCAAGTCTGTCGTGAATTGCAAAACTTATATCTTCTGCTCCATTGGGTACATCTATTCTCAAGAAGTCGCTGGCCGGATTTGGGTAAATCTTAATCTGATCCAATTCTTCTACTGCGATAGCTGTCACCATTTCTATAGTCACAGAGAATTCATTACTTACTTTCCCACCGTTACTGTCGTCGGCGGTTACGGTAATGGTGCTACTACCGACGGCAACTTCTGTGATCGTAAGCTCGTTGCCATTGGCTGTCACAGTCAGCACCGCCTCATCAGCGCTAGTGGCACTAAACGACAAACCATCACCATCGGGATCTGAGAAAGCATTACTAAGGTCAACAGTGGTAGTTCCAAAACCTTCCTCCAACAGTAAGTCTTCCAATGGGTTGGCCACTGTTGGCGCTGCATTAATTTTGTATTCTACAGCTAGCTGGTCTGCGGCCAGGTTGGTATTTCCCACTATATCTTCCATTAAATCTGCTGCAATGTCAATGGTCACCATCCCTTCACCATCTGGGGTGACCTCCAGTGTAAAGTGTCGATTATCAAAAGTTTGAAGGTCAGTTGCCGTAGCATTTGCTACCACTATATCGGTCAATTCAAATCCGGATATGCCTTCGTCAAAATTTATTTCAATTGTAAAGGGTGAAGTATTAACAATGGCACCTGCTGGTGAGATTATCTCCGGCTGTGGTGGAGTTTTATCCAGTAACACACCTGCCGCTAGCATGGTGGTGGCATTGCCGGCGGCATCCGTGGCGGTGACAGGCACCTCAATTATACCTTCATTCATATTGCCACCTGCATCCAATGCATCAGTGGTTATTACATATTCCCCAAATGAATCAGGGCTCATTTGGCGAGTTGCGAAATCACTATCCAAAACTCCGAGCTCAGCTTCAAGCGTCAAACCATTTTCATTGGCAAAGGCAATGAAGGTGATCGCCTCCCCAGCCTTGTAGCTTGCACTCCCCATTGGCATTATATCATCGATCATGGGCCTAATACCATCTATAATTATACCACCTGTTTCACCCAGGTTTAATATGGGTAGCTCTACCAGCACATCATTATCATCAGCATCTCTCAGCGTGGCCCCCGCCTCAAGACTTATTGTTGTAACATCCAACATATCTGCCTCTTGCCCTTCCAGCACCGTGTAGATGGTACTAGCAATGGAAAGATCCGTGAAGGGTTCAATCGTTACAGTAGAACCTGTATTCAATTCAAGGCTTAAATTCCCTCCCACCAATGACACCGGCTCAGTAAACCTCACAGAAATATCTATCTCGTCATCAATTCCGTGAAGCCCGGTTGTATTAGCTGAAAAGATATCTTTTATCACCGGTGCCGACACATCCAGATTGGTAAAGAAATTGACCGCTCCATTATCTTTTGCCAGGAAAAGATCCTGATCTCCATCGGCATCAATGTCGACAAGTGTAGGTGGCGCATTGCTAACAGCTACGGAAATAAGCGGGTCATCCATACCTGTCTGCAGAGCGAAACTGGCGGCTGTTTTACTACCATCATTCTTATAATACTGCAACTCGGAGGCACTGGCTACTATCAGATCCAGGTCATCATCCCTGTCTAGGTCCCCCAGGGTAATATAGGCCCAATCAGGGGTGCTCATGTTGAATGGATTTCCATTCTGCGGCTGGTTAAGGTCAGGAGCTTCCGCCGTGCCGGTATTTTCGAAGTATACTATTTTGCCCTCATTGGTATCACATGGGAAAGGGCCACCATAGGGATCAAAGCAGGTCTCTTCGTAGGTATAACCATAACCCAATACCATATCATAATCTCCATCATCATCCATATCAACCAGGATGGCGTTCTCTCTCGAATGGGAAGCGTACGGGCCAAACAAGCCTGGCAACGGTAAGCCGTAAAAAGGATTGTTCATATCAGTGCCGGCGATTGCAGTAAAGCTGGGTGTCGTAGCAGTGCCATCGTTTCGCAAATAGGTTACATCTAGCTGATAGGCTGACACTACGGCATGGATGGCATCGATATCGCCATCGTTGTCCATGTCTGCAAAGGCATAATTACTGTTACCTGATGAGGGCGTGTGGCCCAGGGGATTGGTCATCTCTTCGGAGAAAGCAGGGGCAGTAGACGAGCCTGTATTGCGGAAAAACCTAACATTTGAGTTTTCTTCACCAATGAAAGCATCAAAGTCACCATCGCCATCAATATCTACAAACTGAACTCTGGGGCCACTACCAAGATCATTTACTGCCAGTGGACTTGAAATACCCACTAAGTCTTGCGCCTGGGTTTGGCCAGCAGAGAAGGCAGCGGCTACTCCCAGTGCTGTAGAAAAAACAGCTGGCCGCACCCACCGGCGATAGATACTAAGCTCAGCCAGTAGTTGCTTTACCTTTCTCAGCAACAATGCCACCTTGGAGTTGACACCGTTCACTTTCGCCTTGTCTAGTCTTCGTTGGTAACGCTTTAATCTCTTTACTAGCTGATGGTAATGGTATCGCTGCCGTTTCATTTTTAAAGGGTTTAAGGGTATAGTGGTTTCTTTATTCAGGTTATTTCAAATCTATTCCTCGTGTTGCCTGCCTTCAATTATTTGGGACGAACTGACTCTACATGAGGATTAGCAGCTATTATTTAGTGATTGCAGAAAAGCGTAACCTCCGCTCTTTTGTAGTGAAGATGAGCGGAGGTACGCATAGCACATCACCTTTTTATTATGCGTTGAGTAAGGCTACCCTCTTCAGCCGTTACTTTTAGCAGATAGATCCCTGCTGGTAGTGCCTCCAGATCGAAGGCATACTTGCCGGGATGTTGACCACCAAAGGCGATGGGCACCTGAATTCCTGATAAGGAGTAAAGGCTAATGTCACTAACATCAATTGACTGTTCTACTGAAAGGAAAAGCCGACTTTCTACTGGGTTGGGGTATATCCGTATCAAGCCCCTTAGCTCCTCTTCGAGGGAAGTAATCATATTAATGGTAAGGGTAAATTCTGTGGTGGCTTCTCCCCCGTTACCGTCATTGGCGGCTACCGTTATCGTAATCACCCCGGCGCCAACTTCCGTGATTGTGAGATCATTTCCGTTAACTGCTACGGTAGCTATTGTCTGGTCTGCACTGGTAGCAGAGAGCGTTAGTGCATCGCCTTCTATATCAGCAAACACGTTAGCCAAATCAACGGTGGTGGTGCCAAACCCCTGATCTACAGTCAAATCATCAATAGTTGTTACAACTATAGGTACATCATTTACAGAATTGACAGTCACGTTCAGATCAAATACTTCCGAGGTCAATACTCCGTCGTTAATAGTTACCGGAATCGTCAACGCCCCGTAGTAATTAGGGTCGGGTATTACTTCCAACCCCTGCAAGGAATAATTATCACCTGACTGCGCCGTAAGTGTAAAGTCACCTGGGAAAGTATTGTCCACGTCTGTCACAATCAACTGAGTCAGGTCAAGTGTTAGATTCATATCCTCATCCGTTGCCACTGCCACCTGACCAGTAATTTCTGGAGCGTCATTAATTGGCGTAACTGTTATTTCTATCTCCACCACTTCGGAATCATCAAAACCATCATTTACTGTAACTGGTATTGAAAGGATACCATTGAAGTGGGTATCCGGAATTACAATCTGGTGATCAACATTATAATTCTGCCCATCGCCTATATGCATGGTAAAGTCGTCGGGAAAGGTGTTGTCATCGTCAGTTACATCAAGATCTTCTAAAGCCAATGCTAAGATGTCATCTTCCTCTATGGAGATTGGTTGCACAAGTCCATTGATAGCCGGAGCCTGGTTAGGTGCATAAGTCACTTCCAGCGCAGTAGTGAGGTTTCCGTTGCCCCAAGGATCAAAGATTACTTCTCCAGCGATTGTTATTGTTACCAACCCCGGAGCATCGGCGGTAACCTCAATAACATAGTCCTGGGTATCCATGATAGTGAAATTGGTGACTGTACCTCCTGTAACAGATACATCATCCGATAAAAATCCTTCATTGGCCTCGTCAACAGTAACTTCAATCTCAAACACCTGCTTTTTGGTAGGGTTACCCTCAGTAGATGTCATGGTTATTATTGGCCCGGTGCCGTCATATTCAATGCTGAAAGTTTGCTCCTCATTGGGATTTTTGGCTAAGTCCTTAATTGCCCCTGCTTTCCAGGTTATTTCTACTAGGCCACTAGCTGAAGGGATCACGGTGAAGGTGTAAGTTGTGGGGGACTCCATTATCATCCTGGTTCCTCCTCCATTGCTAATATGAAAGTCGTTAACCCCCATTCCAGTATGCTCCTCACTGATTTCCATTTGAAAAGAAATAGGGCTTTCAGTTTGAAACTCCGTAAAGGTGATCACCGCGGTTGGAGCTATTCTATCAACAATCACCGAAACCTCATCAGATTCCAGGTTCACATCTTCGCCATCTAAATCAGTGACCACACCAGCTGGCAACAGAATATCTAGACTTCCTTCCATTTCTGGAAAAATCATTACGGAATAGCTTTGATTGTCAGTAGTGGTGGGCTCTTGTAACAGGCCGTTAGATAGGTCTATATCGTCGGCAGCGAAACCCTGCACTGGCTCGCTGAAAGTAAATATTGCCTCCAGGGGATCTTTATTGGAGTAATCACCATCTGGAAAAGAAATGTCTACCGTTAATGGTAGCTTTTCATTCTTTAAGATTAGCAATCGATCATCCCTGGCCAATGCCACATCTATATCGCCATCACCATCAATATCGCCGAGACCAAAATTGCCAGATCCAATAACACCAGTAATTTCAGGGATGGATGCTGTGAAATTGCCATTGCCATCATTGACAAAGGCTTGCACTTTTGTGGCGCTGGCATAGATCAAATCCAGGTCCATATCGCCGTCAAAGTCAGCTGAGGCTATCGAGTACCCGCCTCCATTGGGTTCCAGGATGCTGGTTGAGGTGAAGTTCCCAGCACCATCGTTGGTATGAAGCCAAATACCGTTAGTTCCCAATCCAATCTCAACAATGTCTATGCTACCATCGCCATTGAAGTCGCCAGAGGTCATTCCGTAAGTGCCTATTTGAGCAAACTCCTGAGTTGATTCCGAAAAATTTTCACTCCCATCATTGATCCAAAGTACGCTGCTCTGGTCAGCACCTGCCCCAGCTTTTCTAATACCTTGAACAAAATCCAGGGACTTGTCTCCATCAAAATCAGCGACAACTCCTGCTTCTGAATTTACCGGCTCCTGCCCCACTGAGTAGGCAAATTGATAAAATTCCGCCCCATCGCTCTTAGATACCAGGAACTTTCCATCCAACAAAACCATATCAATGTATCCATCTGCATCCATATCCCTGGGGAAAATATTAGTTGGGTAATTGCCAACTATGGTCTTGGTGTCGTAGATGAAGTTGCCATTGCCGTCGTTCTCCCATATTTGAATGCCTGCGACTCCGGGGACCGTGGCCAGAATAGCATCCAGATCGCCATCCTGATCAAAATCATGAAAAATGGCGCTCTGCTGCTGGGTTACTTGCAAACTCTGATGGAAACTGAAATTACCAGAACCATCATTAACGTAGACGAAAGCTGGTTCGCTGTTGCTGAAGGTTGATATCAATGCATCCAAATCTCCGTCACCATCTATATCCCCGAAGTCTACATCTTGCAGCCTCGCTTCCGTTTCAACCTGTTGATGAATATTGAAATTACCAGTGGTATTGGCCCCAGGCCCGTTGGCTGGCCAATTTGAAAACATTATGGTGAATGCGTTTTCATTACCAAAGTCATCTCTCACATATACATTTAAAGTCGCCTTGGCCTTAGAAGTCAGCTCGCCATTTACCACCAATTTGTCGTGATTAATGGTAAAAAGATCGTTGTCGGCATCTTCATTGCCCGGCGCAGTTGTCAAATGATAAGGGCCGGCGGTTCCAAATATGGTACCCACCACATCCCCTGGGCGGGCATAAGCATCAACAATGTTGTTATCCAGAATGAGTTCATCCAGTTCTGCTTCTTTATCTGCAGGATCGGCTATTGCCAATACGGCCATTGAAAGTAATGCCAGGAGTAATAGAAAGTAAAAAGGTCTCATAGTGCTTCAAGTATTTCAATACCGAAGCTATCCGGGGTAACTACCTATTTCAAAAAAGAGGGATGAAGGGAGTGGATGTGGTGATGAATATGTCTTTTATAGTGATTTGGCTTTTAGCTGGAGTATAGGATTACAGGATTCCCCCTTGCGTGGTGGACTTAGGGGCTGTTGAAGGGGGCTAGGGGGATGATTTAACCTCGAAATGTGTAATTTGAAGAAAATCCACTTTAAGTTTTGAATAGCTAGGAGATCAACCCAAGCTGAACTGTGGAGTGATTCAGCAAAAATCATGATAGTGCGAGATGTCGGAATATAGATTCTTATTTGCTCCAGCCAGCAGAATTACAGTCCACAACCTAATTGGAAACGATGGGTATGGGATAAATGAAATCACATCAGACGGCGAAGGGTTGATGTGGTTGTTACAAGGCCCAAATTTTCTCTTTAGGCTTCAAATAATTGACGGTCATATCGAGTTCAAACGAAATGAATTCGAAGTCAAATTACCTGTACCCCGATGCTCCAATGGAGGCTGGTTGCTGCTTTTCATGTGGAGGAAAGATCAACTAGTCTTACGGGCAAACTGCATCGGTGAACAACCAGAAACAGCCAAGGTGAATACACTATCTACAATAGTCCCCAATGATGTTGTGTTATGGGCTAGAAAACTAGACTCGAAGGAGACGGCGACTTATGATTCCACAACAGCACTGGCTCAAAAAGTTATTTCTATATTAGAAAGTGCTGGAAACGATATATCACAAACTTACGGTGGTTATGAACAGTTTTGGAACATTACAAAGAATGGAGGCAAAATCACAAACAGGCATCCTAAGGATGAAACGGAAATTCACGGTGCGATCCATAGCATTATCCAAAGCTACGTCCGGCAGTCAGGCCTAGATTTGCAGAGAGAAAGTCAATATTCCACAGGTAAAATAGATTTTACCTTTTCAGGTGTGGTTAATGATGGCGGTATAAAAAATATAGCAGTAGAATTCAAGAACGCTCATTCTCCAGATTTAATCGACGGTATTAAGAAACAACTCCCTACCTACATGGACACGATAGGGGCGGACTATGGAATATACGTTGTACTCAATTATCAAGGTGAATGGTTTGCTAAACCAAAATTGACAAAGGCACAATTGCTAGCCAAACTTCAAACTTCTCCTGAGCTAGCATATAGTAGAAGAATTACAGTACTAATATTCGATCTTTCAAAACCTCACCAAGCAAGCAAGTGAACTAAATTCAGGATAAGGAATCCTCTATATCTGATAGCTTGATACTATTTGGGACCATCAGGAAAGGTAAATAATTCATCCCCCCTGCCCCCTTCGGCTGTCACACGAAACCCTTCCAACAAGGGGGAGTTAAGATTTAGGTGGAGAACAGGAGCACGTCACCCTGAATTTATTTCAGGGTCTTTCATGCAAGCAGGTTCAGAATGACAACTCATACTCAGAATTGACAACTCACAACGCACAACTCCTCTCTAGTTCATCTTCTTCAGCTTGGCTAGCAAGTCATCTCGGAAGCTCTTGCCAAGTGGAATCTCTTGCTTCTCTATGAACACGTTGTGGTTGTTAATGGCGTCAACCTTGTCGATGTTGACTACATAAGAACGGTGGGTGCGAAAGAACTTATCTTGCGGCATCTGATTGTGGAAATCCTTAAGCGGCATACGTACCAAATGCCGCTTGCCGTTTTCTTCGTTTATAGTAGTATAATTCCCATCCGGGGAAAGCCACAATATGTCTTCCAACTTCACTTTTACATATAAATGGCCTTCCTTTATGAAGAGACTATCTTTAACTATAAGATTCTCATTATCAGCTTCTTGAACAGGATCATCTGCATTTCTACTAAAAGAAAAATTCGAAAGGGCCACCTCTATAGCTGAGAATAGATCCCTTTGCTCAAAAGGCTTAACCAAATAGCCATGGGGATGCAAAAGTTTAGCCTTGTCAACCGTACCACGGTCTGCATGAGAAGTGCAGAAAACGAATGGGATGTTTATGCTTTCTAGTATATGCTGTGCAAAGTTCAATCCGTCTTGTTGCTTGCCAAGGGTAATATCCACCATGGCGATATCAGGTTTGGTAGCTGCCAATAGTCTCTTCGCTTCTTGCAGCTCACCTGTTACACCTGAGATCTCATAGCCGAGAGATTCCAACATCTCTCGCATATCCTCCGCTACTATAAGTTCATCTTCAACAATTAGAATTTTAACCTTGGCCATTAGGTTGCTTTAATTTCGCTAAAGGTAATGGAAAAGCTGGTGCCATCAGCTGTGTTGTAATCGAGGGTTCCTTGCAATTGCTTGGTAAGAATATTTACCAACTTCAATCCCAACGACTTAGCTGTATCAAAATTGAAATCACCAGGCAGTCCTTTGCCATTATCAGTAACCTCCAGTTGCAGCCTCTCATTATCTATCCTCATCAAATCCACATTGATCGTTCCCTCCTCCATACCTTCAAATGCGTATTTGTAAGCATTAGATACTAACTCATTCAATATCAACCCCAAAGGAATGGCTGTGTCGATGTCTAATCGTAAGCCGTTGGCATTTACCGTATTCTGTATTTCCACTGATTCAGCCTTATACAAAGTCTCCAACTGGGCGATTAACTGCTGGATATAATCCTGAAAATCGATCTCGGATAGGTCATCCGTTTGATAGAGCTTCTGGTGAATCAGCGACATGGCCTTTACCCTACTCTGCCCCTCTTTAATCACTTCCTGCATTTCTTCATTGTCAGTGCCTCGAGATTGCATATTGAGCAAACTACTGATTACCTGTAGGTTGTTCTTCACCCTATGGTGTATCTCTTTCAACAGCGCCTCCTTCTCTCTAAGAGATTTAGTTTTAGCCCTTTCGTTTCTGTAAACCAGTGCCCCGATAATCAATAGCAGAACAAGTCCGGCTATGAGCGCATTTCTAAAGACAGATTGTTGACTGATCTCAGCCTCTTGCCTGGCTAACTGTTCATTCTGGAGATCCAGTTGTTGTTGCCGACGCTCAGCTTGGTACTTCGTTTCCATCTCAGCCAATTGCGCGCTTATGCGGTCGTTGAAGAGGCTATCTGAAAGTTGCTTACGAAGTTTTTCATACTCAAGCGCCTGAGGGAAATCTCCAACAGCTTCGTAGTAAATCGCAAGTTGCTCATAGGTGTCTTGGCGCTCCGGTTTGTAATTGTAAAGAATGGAATATTCTAAAGCAGACTGAAGATAGGTTTTCGCCTTTGCGTATGCTCCTATCTCAATGTACAATTTCCCAATCTCAATATCGTCTACGGTGATGAATAAGGGGTCTCCAAAATCCAGGTGAACTTCTTTGGCCTTAATTAGGTAGTCTTCGGCAACAGTATAGTTACCTAGAATTCGATAGATCTTACCCAGAAGGTAGTCCATGGCGGCCGTACCGAAGGCAATATCCTCCTCTAAGAAGATTGCCCTGGCAGACTCAGCCATCATCATAGCACTATCAAGCTTCCCTAACTCAACCTGATTCCAAGCCAGATTGGCCTGAGCACTGGCAATGCCTTGTTTGTTATCCAGGGCTGTAAGAAGCTCCAATGCTTGTCCGTTATATAAATTTGAACGCTCATAATCCTTGAGATTTTGGTAGACTTGCCCCAGGTTGATCAGCAAGGCAGCCTCTCTTGTATCCAGCTCTGGATGCTCGCTTTGCAGTCTTTGTAGTCCATCAAGCAAGTAGGTAGTTGCTCCCTGATAATCTCCACTGTTGAACAGCATGGTGCCAATGCCATTTATCACATCGAAGACACCTCGCATATCACCCTGTTCTTCAAAATGCGTCTTTGCTTTTTCGAAATAGAAATTTGCCGAGTCGATGATGGTCTTCATAAAAAAGTAGTTGCCATAGGTGTTGTAAGCGTCGCCCAGGTAGGCCGGGTTGTTTAGCGCCAAGGCTCCATCCAATACCTGTTTGGCATAGTAGTAACCAGAATCGAGATCACGGTCGAAGTAATATTCGGCCTTATCCATTAACTCATAAAGTGCAGCACTATCAAGTTGCTGCCGTGCAAACGACATGGAGGCTGTTGCCAGTATTATTAAAAGGAGAAGGGCTCGTTTAATTCGCATTTGCTAAGTCGACATTTTCACTTCATTGAAAGTTATTCTAAAACTGGTGCCAGAGTCACTGGTAAAGTTTAGGGTACCTTGCAACTGCTTGGTAAGTATATTCACCAACTTGAGACCGAGAGACTTGATGCCATCCAAATTAAAGTCAGTAGGTAGCCCACGGCCGTTATCTCTAACTTCCAACTGCAACTGGTCCTTATCAAGTCGCTCCAGGTTGATCTCTATCCTGCCTTGATCTGTTCCTTCAAAAGCATACTTATAGGCGTTAGAAATTAGTTCATTTAGTATCAGTCCCAATGGAATGGCCGTATCTATGTCAAGCCTGACACCCTCTGCATTCACTGCATTACTAACATCTACAGCATCATTTTGATAAAGTGTTTGTAACTGATCAAGCAGCTGCTGAATATATTCCTGAAAATCGATTTCAGTGAGGTTTTCAGTTTGATATAACTTCTGGTGAATCAAAGACATAGCCCTGACTCTACTCTGCCCTTCCTTGATAACTTCCTGCATCTGCTCGTCTTCTACGCCCCGGGATTGCATATTGAGCAAACTACTTATCACCTGCAGATTGTTTTTTACCCGATGGTGAATTTCCTTTAGCAAAGCCTCTTTCTCCTCAAGCGATTTTGCCTTTGATCGCTGGTTGCGATAAATCAGAGCACCAATGATTGCTAACAACAGTAACCCTCCTATCAGCGCATTTCTCAGGGTAGATTGCAAGTTAAGCTCAGCCTCTTGCCGGGCTATTTCCTCTTCCCGTTTTTCTATTTCGAAATTGGCCCTTAACTGTTCCTGCTCCCGAACATTTTGCTCATTGAACACGCTGTCGCGATAGGCGGCTCCCAGGTCTCTATATTCGTAGGCCTCTTTAAATCTACCCATCATGGCAAAGATTTCAGAAGTCTTGCGATACCCTTCTTCTATTCGTGTTTTTGATTTTATCAGTTTGGCCGTCTCCAGGTTGAGTTTCCGGTATTCCAAGGCTCCTTCCAGGTTTCCTAGCATTCTGTAAGAATCAGAAACCATGTTTTCCGCGTACACCCTGCCAATCAAATCGTTTACTTCCCGAAAATGATCTAATGCTTCCTGGGAGTAAGTTAGGGCTGTGTCGTATTTATCTTTCTTAAAGTAGATACTAGACATATTCACTTTGGAAAAGCCCATACCCTGAATGAAGTTCTTTTTTTCTTTAATAGCTAGTGACTTCTTATGATAGTAGAGGCTGGAATCAAGCAGTCCTCGCCTTTCGAAAATACCAGCAATGTTGTTGTAGGTCTTAGCCACTGAAATCGTATCTCCCCTTTGGTACTTGTACTTCATGGCTATCTTATGATTCTCAATCGACTTTTCATATTCGCTCTCCCTAAGATTGATTATGCCGTATTCAGTATAGATTATTGAAAGCCAAAAGGGATATTTGTCACCATACTCTTCAAAGATCTTTTGGGCCTGCAGCAGATATTCCAGTGCCTTTGGGTAATTATCCTGAATAGAATAACCTACACCTACCCTGGTCATGGCCTTCGCTCCAACGATTTCATCTCCCATCTGCTGGCCTAATTCCTGTGCTAATTTGGCGAAGTAAATTGCAGAGTCCATGTCTTGATCAGAGTAGTAACCAGAGAGCTGAACAAGTATCTCGGCCTTGATTGTATCAACTGTTACCTTAGCCAACTCCTTGCGTAAACTGTCAATACGTTCAGGATAACTCGCGAAGCAATCGGCCACGGCAATCAAAATCAATACACTGAATAACAACCTCAGGCAGGTGGTAGGGCGCATAGCAGGTAGCTTAGGGTCTTAACTTTCTACCTTGAATTTAAGGGAAAGACAGTATTAATGAAATTGGAATCGAATGAAATGAAGTCACTATTCCCTAATAGACAGGTGCTGTCTGTTACCCGTGGCAATATCAGTAGCCTCTATAAGCCACCCACCATCAAAACGAGAATTTACCACCAGGATGCTGTCATTAATCCAATCAGGATAGCGACTCATGCACCCACTTTGTAGCATCTTGGTGGAATCAGTAGCTACATCAACTACAAAGACCTTTTGCTGCTCGGTTCGGTTGGAGGTAAATGCTATGTGGCTGCCATCTGCAGACCACGAAGGGTAAATATCTTCACCGGGTCCTGCAGTAAGCTGCCTGATGTTTTCTCCATCAGCGTCAGTGATAAAAATGCTGCTGCCTTCATTCGTAGCGGAGGAGAATGCAATCTGCCTGCCATCGGGGCTCCAGGTTGGATTGTTACCGGCCCCGGGAGACACTCGACTGATTGAGCCGGTTTCGATATTGTAAGTATAAACTGCAAACTCTCCCTCCCGATCAGAGTGAAAAGCCAACTCCGCACCTGTTGGTGAGAATTCTGCTCCTAAGTTATTGTACTCATCAAGTAGCAATGGCGTCATGGTCTTAGTTTTGACATCAATAAGATAAAGGCTAAAATTCTCTTCTGGCTTGCAGGAAACAACTAGCTGGGTGCCATCATTTGACCAATCTGGGAAGTAAACCTCGAAGGCCAAAGGAATACTGGTGGTATCGCCACTGCTCAGATGAAGTAGCTGAATGCCCTTGTCCGAGGAAGGCCTCTCAACAATGTAAGCAACCGTCTTTCCATCCGGAGAGATGGCCGGGTGTCTATGAACGATAATGCCGGAAGCAGCGTGGTATAATAGCAAAGCCGCCACCAAGGCTGCTAGCCCAAAACCAATCAGGAGTATTTTCCAGAACTTCTTTTTCACCTTCGTTAAGGAGTTCAAGCTGAGAATTTTTGACCGGCTAGCGGTTAACTATTATGATCAGGTACCTAATAGTAATTCGTACTCTCATCAAAATTTCACGTATTAATCTAAAACCACTTGACTAGCTTAGATGAAATGGCCCGTACTTTTTCTAATTGTTCTATTGCTTGGTAGCTGCCAGACTAAAGTCAGGCAAGGTCCCTGGACATCAGCTACATCACGGCCTCAAATCCTGGACTTTGGTAATATCTCCACCGCTGATCACCATGAAAGTATCAACTTCATTAGTGAGGATAGCCAAACTATCTTCTTTTCCAGAAGTGACAAAGAATTCAAAACATCAACACTGTACAGTTCAGCCTATAATGATGGGAAATGGGGCAAGCCTGAAGTGCTTCCCTTCTCCGGCGTGCACTATGATGCCAGTTTACATTTCTCCCAGGATAAGAACACGGCCTTTTTCACTTCCAACCGAGATCCTAATCAAGAAGGGCTGAGTAGGGAGTGGAACATCTGGATGGCGACGATGCACGGTGATTCCTGGTCAGAGCCCCAGGTATTACCGCCTCCGCTCAACTCAGATAGCCTTGAATGCTGCCTGACATTAAACAGCCAAGGACAGGCTTTCTTTTCTTCAACAAGGGCTGGTAGCTGGGATATCTACCAGGCAAACTACAACGCAGGCACTTTTACTAACATTGCCATACTCCAGGAACCTATCAATTCTGACCGAGGCGAATGGCCCGGCTATATCTCGGAGGATGGCACTACCCTGCTTTTCAGTTCAACCAGAAAGCCAGGCATTGGTGGAGATGATCTCTATATCACAAGATTTGAAAATGGAAAGTGGTCGGAACCTCGGCTATTTCCAGAACCGATCAACTCTTCCTCCTATGATGACAATCCCCGGCTGATAATGAATGGAAAGATCTTAGTTTTCTCCAGCTGGAGAGATAATCCAACCTCAAGGGGGGTTAGTAACATTTACTACAACCGGCATACGTCAGAGTAATGGCTTCTCACCTGGTTAGCACGAAGCTACCAGCTACCAACAGTAGAGTTACAGCGCACTATCACCGAAGGACGAGCGAAAGATGACCGGAGGATGAGCGAAGGATACTTTCATCTAAAATTCTAAAGCCAGCGACTTAATCAGAGGGATTAAGTAAAGTATATACCATGGGAAGCCAGCCTTTAACATATTATGAAATATAACTAATTATATATATTATTATCTTTTTTAATGAATATATATGGCTAGAGTAAAAGACAATATGTTAACCAAAGGCATCCGCGGAAAGCTCGGTGGGCTTGTATATCGTACCCGCAATGGAAATACACATTGCTACCACCTCAATGCCTCTAAACCCAATAGTAAAGCTCAAAAGGCGTCGCAAGTTCTCTTCGCCAAAGCCGTGGAAATGAGCCAGCAAGACAAACTCAATTTGGAGTACATGAAAGAGGTAAATAGGTATGCCAAAAGGAAAAATAAGAGACCGTTTGATGTGCTGATGAGCAGGAACTTGAAAAAGCTGCGTGAAGAAGATGCCTAAGCCGACTTTGGAATTGTCGGGTGGTAACACCCGACAGCGAACATATAAGGGTAACAGAAATCTTAACCCTGGCAATCGAGCAAGAGTGGTAAGATTTAAAGAGCCCAATTGAGAATATCGATATATGAGGTACATATATTTCCTCCTATGAGGATATAATAGGAATTCACATAATGGATATATTAGTTGTGCCATTATTAGAACGTTGTACTACATTGTCCCCAGACTCGAATCATGAAATACTATCAAATTAAGAATAAGGACATGCCTTGGGGAGATTATGGGAACTCCTTGCTAATAGGAACTCTTGAGGACGAGGATGGAACACTAAAGCTTAGTCGAACTGGCCCGTATATCCCTCCGATTGTACAGATGTCAATCAACGATCTAGTTATAACTAACGACCTACGTACGAAACTTGAAACATCTGAACTCACCGGCTTCAATTTTGAAGAAATTAAGCCTGTGAAAATTGTAAAAATCGACTGGCAACTCTGGGATTTGGATGCAGATGAACCTGAATTCTATCCTGAATCTGGGGAACCCGAAGATTATGTTTACGAAGGAACTAACGACCCTGAATTGCTAGCCAATGTTGGAAGCTTCTGGAAGTTAACTTTTACGAATTCAGTAGAACTTGAACTTCGACAAGGAGGCGAATGGTGGCAAAAGATTCCTACAATTCTTTCAGACTTCTGGCCTAATTCGAACTTTGCAATTTCTGATCAAATACTTTACAACTTCATCGATCAAACTGCCAAGGACTGGCTAGAAAGCAACTGTGACGGCAACTTGGAATTTGAAGAAGTCGAATCAAAATAGACGGAGTACAACATATTCCAATCGCAGTCGCTCGCGCCCTCGCAAGTGACGACTATTCTCTAACCGTGCTGTCAGGTGTTTCACCTGACAGTGAACTTATGAAGAGACTTTCCATTTAAGCGACATTACCAAAAATGCAGCACTTGTCCTTTCCCGGCAGCAGGCTATATTGGGACAAATTGATAAATTTCCTTAGTAAACGTGTTGGTACAATTACCAATCGCTAAAAATCAACCACCTATGAAATACCTAATAATCACTTGGATCCTATTTATTATGATTTCCTGTAATGGAGATATTAAAACTGATTCTGAAGCTAGTGACAACAACAAAATTGATCTTCAAGCGGAATTAATTTCCATTGAGCGAACGAGAACTGGATTTCAACAAGCAATAAAGGAAAAACGCTATGCCGACTTAAGAAATTTTGGAACTGAAGATATAATCACATTAACACCTATTTGTGGGACCTGGGAAGAATACAAATCTTTAAGAGCAAGCCAAGAAGGCTTGTTTAGCTATGATAGCCTAATCATGAGTCCAAAAGAAACAATTATTGTTAGTGATAGCATAGCTTATGACTTTGGAACTAGTTCAGTTTATTATACAAATGCGGAGGGTGAATCCATGGAAATTATGGACACGTACCTGGCAATTATCAAAAAGGATAAAAAAGATGGAGTTTGGAAGCTCCATAGAGAAGTTGCAACTACTAACCTTTTAGATTAGCAACTGGCGCCAACGATGAGGGGCGGGTGGCCTTAGCTAAAAACCTCCAATCGCAGTCGCTCACCCCTCCCGAGTGACGATTATTCTCGAACCATGCTGTCAGGTGTTTCACCTGACAGTCACTAAAACATATTTCCCACAGGCGTATATAATAGGAACTCAGATAATGGATATATTGGTAATACTATTATTAAGACGTTAGATAGTATATGAGACAGTTATTGATATTAATTTTCTGTATTGGCTGTTCATGCCTTCAAGCACAAACATTCTCTTGGACTGATTCTTTGAGCGGAGCAATCGTTTATCTGCATATAGATAAATCAGAATTTAAAAATCATAAACATCGAAGCTCAAGCAAATTTGAGATTAAAGAATCTTCAGAAAAGTACTATCAGGAGATCATTAGCACTTTCCAAAAAGCAATAAGGAAATATCCAACAAGAATAATTGAAGAAAATGTGAAGCAAGTTTACATATACGATCAATTTGATAAAAATGGCGCTATGATGGGGACTTATATTGGTAGACATGGCTTTTTCTTTACGCCAACATACGAGCAAGGCATTCTAGACACTTTAGCATTAGAAAAAGTTATCCATCATGAAATCTCACATCGACTACACATTTTTAATATGAAACTGTTCGATTTTGGCGCTTGGAAAAAGAATA
Organism: Cyclobacteriaceae bacterium; assembly: GCA_028285445.1. Lineage (GTDB taxonomy): Bacteria > Bacteroidota > Bacteroidia > Cytophagales > Cyclobacteriaceae > JANQPQ01. The sequence goes on from JANQPQ010000056.1 coordinate 196,208, forward strand.
ATGGCTTGAAGTATGGTGATATTAAGAGTTACGACAGAAGATTTAATCCTGAATTATATTCTAAGGGGTTTCTTCATGAATATGCAGTAACGAACAAATTGGAGGATTTTACTTCTTTTGCGGAGCATATTTTTATGAAGGATTCAGAATTCTGGGAGGCAGTTAATACTAATGAAAAACTTTACAAGAAGTTTGAATTGACATGCGATTTTTATGAATCTCTTGACCCAAAAATGAACAAAGAATATTTCTTAGAATTGAATCAAATAACACTATCTAACAAACACTAAAATGATACCCCATCGCAGTCGCTCTGTGCTGGGTGTAGATATGAAAAACCCACTGTGCTGGGTGTAGTTTTTAACTACACCCAAGCATCATCATACAATATAAAGGCGTAGTTAAAAACTACGCCTAGTTCCAGCCCTTTGCAACGAGCCTGCAAAACATCCCACTTATGTGGCACCGATAGCTAGTTCATTAATCAGTCGGACGGCACTCCAGAAGGTCCGCAAGCTCTTGCTGAATATGCTTTGCTTTGTCCTTAGCATACCACTTCTGCAATTCAACTTGAAAATCGGCATAGGTCATTTGCAATTCATTATTCTTATATACCCTAAAAATGTCCTGCGCAGGCTTGGGCCTAGGTCCCCAGCTACCTATTACCTGGAGGGAGTCTTGCTCGATAACAATTATTTTGGGGATGGACCTACCACCGTTGGTTAAGAATTGATCCATTAATTCCAAGTTTTGATCCCTATAGACCATTCGGAGATCAATATTTTCCACTTCAATACTTAGCTTGTGAAGAATTGGGATGATCTGCGCCGCGTCTCCGCACCACCCTTCCGTCAATGTTAGCCATATAAGTCTGCACTTGATTTCGGCCGCCTTCCTAACAAGATCCTCACTAATACTTGCGGTTTTGTTAAGCCTTTTCATTCGATGGAAGTTCAACTCAGTATATCGATTCAAGCTTTCCTCACTATACATAGAATCCCCTTCCATGCCATTCTCTATCGCTCCGAAGTACTCATCAAACGAGATTGAATCACTAAGTCCGGCTGCGATTAACTCATCTATATTTTTATGCATTTAATACTCTATTTTAAGTTAAGGGCTACCCTATCAGTCGCTCGTCAATTGCTGAGCGGCAAAACTTTGGAGTACGCCTCTCCTGTCTAACAAATTTTTGAGTATAGCCGTTCAACCCACAGCTTACGCCCTCGCCAGTGACGACTATTTCTGACCGTGCTGTCAGGTGTTCCTGATAGTCAAAAACAAATTTCCCCACAGGCGTTAATAACGGGAATTTAGATAATGGATATATTGGTCTATTGTTTAAGACGTTAGTGGCAATTGGTTAAGATGAGCGATTACTATAAAACGGAGGCAGAAAAACTGATTCAGCAGCATGGTGACGTACCACCTCCTTGGGTTTATAGTCCAAGATCTCATCCGTACAGCATTGAATGGAGGATGGGAGCTGGAGAAGATTATTTGGGAAAGTTTGCATGGTTTCATCAAACACACTTGACCAACAAAGAACAATCAATCAATTACTTCAAGAAGTACCCACCACAACCAAGGTGGGTGGGTTGGACTTGTGATGTAATATTCGGTCTGGAACCTTGGGAAGAAGATGAATTTGACTATGCCCCTTACATTGAAGAACTTTCTAGGCTTGGTTTTAAGGATGTGTACGATTATGAAAAAGATCTAAACGACCCTAAATGGCTAAAATACAAACATAGCTCCTAACAACAGCTCAACGCCATCCCCGTTCATCATAGGTGGCTATTGTGCTCAAATGATTGTCGAACTCAAAATTCATTTTCCATTGAAAAGCCTGAACTTGTTGCTAGGAATCCTGCTCTCATTGAGTGCATGTCAGTACGACCCCTTTACTCATAATTACACAACTGAGAAACCGGACAAGTCAGACGTGATTGGAAGATATTATTTCGAACGACAAACGATAGACTATCAAATCAAGGAATTTCTTGAACCAAACTCCAACCGAATTGCTAATCCGATGATTCTCATTAACCCAGACGGAACTTATGAATTCAACAATATTCCAGATTTCGAAGGAATATTAGACATTGAATTTAAGGGACTTGTGAACTCTAAAGGTGAATGGAATATACAAACTGTTGGAACGATTGGAGACGGGACAGGCAACCTTCAGAAACATTGGGGACTGGTGCTATCTGGGACAACTGAGAATTTGTCACGATTAGGATTTATGCAGGGTGAACCCCCTTACAGTCTTATATTTGGATATGGCGACCCTGATGAAGGAAAGGCCATGATATTCAAGAAAAACTGAGCATAACAAGTGTTTGAGCAAATCCGCTAACTTGTCTTCCTTGCTGGATTCTGTGCTAATATCACCATGAATCTACCGCTGTGAAAGGTCAGTACTTTCTTATTTAAGCCTCGCGCCGGATTTTTCTCGTAGTAGGCTAAGTGCATTTCTGATACTTTGTGAGCACACGGAGATTCATTAGTTTTATCAGAACTTGCCAGGCTCGGGGCGCATTCCTGCTAGCTTGGCGTTACAAGCAATTCCTCAGAACCTTGAACTCCAAGATTTATTCAAATAAAGATTTAATCGGAACTGCTGAACTTCAGGTCAGTGATGCATCCATGGGTGTACTTCGAGGAACTTTCAAACCAATAGAAAAGTACTTCGAAATTGTCCAAAAGGAAGTTTGGTATTTCTGGAATTCTAAGAAGGTCGACTACAAAAGATGGAAATCATTAAGGTTCAACGTGCAACTTGAAAACGGATTCTTTCTATCTCCCATCGGTGGCTATACGATTGAAGACTCACCTGAATTCCCCGACGAACCCAAGAACATTGACATTGCAGGTGTTCATCATCAAATAATAACCGACTTCCTGGAAACAGAGCCCCCAAGATCTTTCGTCGAAGAACCTTGGGCGCAGCTCAACATTGAACAAAAATTGACATTCGAAAATGAATTGAAAATGGAGCTTCCATCCAAAAAGAGCTCAACTCGTCTTTTCAAAAAGCACGAACCACAACACTTACTTAATGGAGTAAATTGTTCTGCAATTTGTCATGATCAACGAAGTGACGATGTTTTGTATGAAATTAATGGAACGAATGTTCAGGACTGCTTTGCGCTGGTACATCTAACTTGGAAGGGTGAATCGGAAGTAGAAGGATATCCTAATACCAAACTGTATCAGGATTTTGACCATTTCAAGCATGATAGGATGTATCCAGACAAAGCTGATTGGAAAGACTAAACATCCCGCTAATCTGCCACCAAGAAACTGATGTGCTTTCTAAATATAACAAATCATCATTCCTCACACTTAAACTAACATTGTCAACTTAACGTGAAAATAAGTCCAAAAGCAAAGAGAAACATTTCAAGAATTGCTCCCTTCGCGATTATCTGGTTATTGAGTGGATGGATAACTGATATAACAGAGATTGGAGTAACCCGTAACCAAAACCTCAATCCGGATACTGATATTTCCTTGACCATCCCAGTGCTGATTTTTGCTAGCCTGGCGAATGTTGTGGTTGGAGCTATTGTAGGTGCTTTAGAAGTGGTTTATTTAGAGAAGAGATTTTCAAACCAAACACTGAGTGCGAAGTTTTTTTACAAATTCTTAATCTACCTTACCTTATTTATTATCATTATAGTCGTCCTTTTTCCTGTTGCATCTTCGCTCGAAACAGGAATAAGTTTGCTGGAAGCTGATGCCTGGCAAAAATTGGGCAGATTCCTCATAAGTATCTCTTTCCTTACCACCTTATTTCATTTGTCTGTAAGGCTTTTGGTTTGTCTGATATATTCAGCTATAAGTGAAAATTTAGGGCATCATGTGTTCTTAAATTTTTTTTCCGGGAAATACCATCAACCCAAAATTGAAAAGCGGATTTTCATGTTCCTGGACATGAAATCTTCGACTACAATAGCCGAGGCTCTGGGCCATATAAAATACTTCAAATTACTGGACACTTATTACAAAATTATGTCAGATCCCATCATCAATTCATTCGGTGAGGTCCACCAGTACATAGGAGATGAAATCGTGATTTCATGGAAACCAGACAAAGGGATTGACCAGGCAAACTGCATCAAATGCTTCTTCGACATACGCGATCAGCTCAATGAACAAAAAGAAGTGTTATTTAATGAATTTGGCTTTGAAATTGGTTTCAAAGCCGGGATTCACTTCGGCGAAGTAACTATCGGAGAAATTGGTGACTTAAAGAGGGAAATCTCATTCACAGGAGATGTCTTAAATACAACCGCTAGAATCCAAAGTCTTTGTAATGAATTACAATCTGACTTACTGATCTCAGGTGTACTTAAAGAATTACTACCCCACTCTAACTACCAATATAGCTCTAAAGGAGAGATAGAATTGAAAGGAAGAAATAAGAAAGAAGAACTGTTTAGCGTAACTCTAGAAAAAGAAGCCGACAATCGCTAACGATATGTAAAACTGTTAATGCCTAGTCGCTCACGCCCCGCGAATTACAATTATTCTCTAACCATATGTAAGGGTTACCACCCTTCATCAAACACATAAGGGCAACAGAATTCTATACCCAGGCAACGAGCAAGAGTGATAGACATTTCCCTTTCAGTATATAATAGGAGCTCACATAATGGATATATTAGTAATACAATTATTAAGGTCGTTCGGAGTATGATTCGAACAAACTTGATAGAGACTACAACTCTTCCAACTTGCTAACTCAGGAACGCTGGAAATACTCCACTTCTGGAGACAGAGTGATTGAGCACGTTTATAATAAATGGGAATAACACGCCGCCGCCCAGCAATCGCTAGAAGGACGTGGAATGCGTAGTAAGTTGGCTTTCATACCCTCTCAAACTAGAATGGCCATGCTGACTTTTGAGGCTCATCTCGATTCGGTATCTTTCTGCTTTCAGAAACCTGTGAGTGTACAGCGTCATACGCAGGCATAAATTCCGTTCCTCTATTTCCAATGTCTGATCAGAATAAAAGCTTAAAGGATGACTTACTACAAGGGCTTGAGTTACTCAGCCTAAAGAAAGTTGGTCATACTGCCTTTACATTTATTGTTAATCCGCGAGAAGTCATTGAATCTAACCTTAAGGGTGAAAAGCGTTTTACATCACCCATAAAATATCTTCTTATCATTTGTACTCCATTAGCGGTAATATTAAATATCCTTGATCTCGATGTTGAGAATTTTATCCTCTTAAATTATTCCTCGGAAAGGCATCAAGAAGCGCCATTTTTTGCAGCCATTGAAAGCTTTAAGCTCAGTGAATTTGGTCCAGCGGCTTACTTGGTGCTCTACCCTATTTTAGCGCTGATTCTTAAAATTGTTTTTATAAAAACCAGCAAGTCATATTACTACTTTCTCTCCATCAGTTACTACTCCGCCGGCATCATTTGCTTTCTTGATATTACCATTCTAATTGGCTTTTACTTCGTCAATAACTATTTCCCAGGATACACTGCCCTACTGGCGTTATTGTCCGGTTTATTTCTCACCTATTTTATTGGGAGATCGATCAATTTGAGGTGGTTCAAATGGTTACAATCAATAGTAGCAGTTGTTCTGTTTCACAGTATTTTGATTTTGTCGCTCATTTTTCTCATTCTACAGTACACTGGAAATAATGCACCCGGATTCGACATAAACGTCGGAATAAGAAAATTTACCTATTTAAACGAGCATGATCTTTTAGAAAAATATGGTATCAATCCTTCCTCACTTCAAGTAGGTAATGGCATTGTGATCGCACAAATAAATGCCTTATCTCCAATTGACAAAGCTGGTGTGAAACCTGGTGATGTGCTGTTAGAAATAAATGGTGTCAATATTAAAGAAGGACCAGAAATATGGGCTGCAATAGATTCACTATCACTTAAGTTGGATAGCATCCGACTAACTGTTAACCATGCCGGAAGCGACATCTCACTTTATCTCCCAGTTGAAAACTATGACTCTTCATATAATCGACCGAGGAAATCTACTTTAGGTATTAGATGGAAACAAGTTCCAACAAATACGTATAGTCGAACCGGAGGGGCACTAATAGATTCAGTCAGCGCAAATTCTGCGGCACAAGTTGCCGGATTACAGGTAGGAGATGTAATTACTAAGCTCGATAATGACTTGATGACATCCTATTGGTCTTCCAGAAATGCTTTTTACCGGATGGTTAGTTTAAAAAACCCAGGAGATACAGTTAAGCTTGTCATCACCCGTAATCAGGAGATACTAAATATCTCATCAATTACACAAGCACCTACTGGTACAAATTAGATATTCCAAAAAGCCTAAATGGGAAATTAACAAAAGGCATTGCGAATGACCTCACTTAACCACAGGCAAAAGTGCCGGCAAAAACATTCCGCAAATCTGCCGCTAAGAGGCTTTAGTGCTTTCTACATTCTTTTGTTGATGAGAGTTTTATCTGGCAACCTTTAATACTTAAATTACGCTATTCTCATTAATGATAAGATTTTCCCTAACCCTTACTCTTTTAGGGTGCTTTTCTATTTTTAACAAGAGCGTTGCCCAAGAAAACTACCTGGACTATCATTCAAAAGTAATTGAATGTGAACAGCTAATTGTTGAAGGCAAATCAACTGCTGCCATTGAAAAGTATGACTCTCTTTTCAGTCAATTCGATTTCTTGTTTTTAAGAGATGTCAAAGTTGCAACTGAACTTAGCGCATATAAAAAAGAGCATGAATCAGCATTGAAGTTTATAAGGCCGGGGATCAAAGCTGGTTGGACACTAAAAAGCATAAACAAGAATGACAAGTTAAAGTCATTGCGGGAACACGTAGCATGGAAGAAAATCCTGTCTGAATATGATTCACTTCACCAGATCTACTTATCAAGGCTCACCATTCCTGTGAAAGGACAAGTCCATGAAATGTTCAAAAAGGATCAGAAAAAAGCATTTGGAGCATTACTTAGAATTGGACAAAAAGCACAAAACAAGTACGCAGAAAGAAAATTTGCCCCTCATAGCGAAAAGCAACTTGCACAGCTAGACAGTATTTTAAACCAACATGGTTATCCGGGAGAACAACTTATTGGAAATAATCTATGGACTTCCGTCATTTTATGTCATCATAACTCTATCTCTGTTAACTACAACTCAAAGGATACTTTATACCAACAATTAAGGCCCAAATTGATGAGAGCCTTAAAACAAGGTGAAATATCACCATACGAATTTGCCCAAATAGAAGATTGGAGAACTGCTGGTCTAAGCGACCATGAATTAACGTTGTTTGGCTTCATCGGGAAAATTCCAGGCGCCTCTGAACTCGCAATGGTGAATAATAACCGGGCTCAAATTGGGTTAAGAAGCATTGAACTCAGAAACAAGCTAATTGACATTGAAAAGTCAACAGGGTTGAATTTCTATTTACCTAAAGGTTGGCAAAACGGGAAAATTACGGTTGCTAACAATCGATAAGAAAAAAGACGTACTATCAAAACTCCTCCAGCTCGACTAAACTCCTCCATCACTTTGCCAAAGCTTCCAATTTTTTAGCAACGATAACCTTATACATAGCACTGACCGGGACTTTATTGTCTTCGATTAACAGGTGCGTTCGGGATGCTTTTGTAACTCGGTCCAAATTGGCAATGTATGACTTATGGGTGCGTTGAAAGCTTTCAGACAATTGGTCGGAAATATTAACCAGGGTCTCAGAGATAAGATACATTCTCGGATCTGTGAAAATCTTCAGATAATTTCCAAAACTCTGAATATACATGATTGACTTAAGTGAAATGTTAATAGGCACTCCATCATGTTTTATTTGCAGTTCCTCACCCCCATTTGCTTTCGTAGGCTCTGTTAATATTGATGCTGAAACCTTGTTTATCGCCTTCAAAAAGCGTTCGATCTTGATGGGTTTCAACAGGTAATCGACTACACCATAGTTATAGCTTTCCAATGCATACTCCGAATAAGCCGTAGTCAAAATAACTTTCGGTTGTTTTATCATTGAGCGCAAAATTTCGATGCCATTGAGTTCAGGCATTTCTATGTCCAGAAAGATGAGATCAAGATCATTTTGCTGAGTAAAATTGATAAACTCAAGTGGATTCCCGGTACTAAGTACTACTTCCAGGTTGTCGATTTTAGAGCAATAATCTTCCAACACTTCACGTGCTAATATTTCGTCATCTATAATGCCAACCTTAATCATTAACTGCTGCTTTTAATCTTGAAACTGCTAAATCAATAGATAGGTTTACTTGATATCTTTCTTCTTTATCGTTAATCTCCAATGTGTGCGCGTTAGGATATAGGAGTTTCAAACGTCTTCTCACGTTTTCGAGGCCCAGTCCTACTCTATTCAATGAAGAAACCTTATAAGGCTTTGAGTTAGCTACATAGAAATTAAGAGTGGCATTTTTTATGGTCACAGAAATATCGATGGCACTCTGTTCATTTGTACTCTGCGCACCATATTTAACAGCATTTTCAACAAATGGGATTAACAGCATGGGAGAAATTCTTAGCTCCGATACCTCTCCTCCTATTTGGAATTCAACCTTACAACGTTCACCCAATCTTTTTTCCTCCAGCAGCAAGTAGTTTTCTATAAATTTCAGCTCCTCCCTCAACAAAACAGTCTCTTTCTTAGAACTCTCTAATTGATATCTCAATAATTCTGAAAGCTGCATCACCAGGTCAGGAGTCTCTGATGATTGTTGTCTGGAAAGGGCATAAATACTATTTAGCGAATTAAACAAAAAGTGAGGGTTCACCTGCTCCTTTAAATAGTTAAGCTCCATTTCCTTTTGCAGTTTTTCTTTCTCATCACTTTCCCTTCGGAATATGATATTCCGCCTTAAAAGAAAAGCAGCCATTCCAGCTCCGGTAGTATACACAAGAAAGGAAAACATTTTAGCAGCCTCAGGCCAATTGGTTTGAGGATAGATCTTCAAATAGGCCCCAAACAAAATACTTCCGGCAAGCAGAGGTACATATGCAAAATATCTTTTCCTATCAAAAAGATATGGGATCAAAACAAAGTGGTTTATCCATATCACAACCATGATGGAAAAGGCATAATCAAGTCCCCATACATAATAAGACAAAGCCGTGTCATATCGATCTCTGAAGGTCCATCCACTTAGTAGCTCAAGGATGAACACCAATACAAAGGCTCCGATGTTAATTAGGATTGTATTCCTTAATGATTTTCTAAACATGTATCCATTTGAAAGCCAGATAAATATACCATCTGCGTCTAAGAGTTATCTGAATTATTGTACGACATCGTGATGTCAATGACGAATTGAGTTCATCATTTAATTCTTGTGTTTATCCTAATAATCAATTTAGGAGCCGAATGTAGCATACATTCACTCATCACTAACAAATACGAGTAATTATGATAAACAAAATTGGCATTCTGCTTTTGATACTTGCATTGACATTGGTTTTCGGTTCATGCCATGCTCAAAATCAAACATCAATAAACAATGACCCGACAGAGCAAAGTGAACCAGCAGTTACCTTGGGCAAGGTATCTTCGCTTCAGTCGAACGTATTGAACAAAACTGTTCCACTATCAATCCATTTACCTGCCGATTACGATAATTCCAAAAAAACCTATCCGGTGCTGTATATGATGGATGCAGACTACCGCGCTCGTTTCGCCATGTTAGCTTCTACATTAGACTACATGAGTGAGTCACAACAAATACCTGAGATGATTATCATTGGAGTAGATCTACCTGAAGGAAATAGAATTTTGCTACCAACCAGGGAAAATCAAGACACAACAATTCCAGATGGTTATATTAACTTCCTGGAAACAGAACTGATTCCGCATGTTGACAATAAATACCGGACCGCTCCATTCAAATTGCTATTAGGCACCTCTAACAGTGCGTTTTTCAGTGTTTACACCTTGCTCAACAACCCCAGTCTGTTTAATGGCTATTTTGCCAGCAGCCCATCACTTATGCACATACCTGAGGTGCTTCAACAAAAAATAGAAACAGGTCCGTTAAAGCATGATACCGAAAGCAGGTTTCTGCATATCATTTACAGCGATGATGAGGGCTTGACAAATACCGTTTCTGAATTCTCTCGTGTTTTAGAGGACCATAAACCTGAGAGTTTTACCTATAAAGTGGATGAATTGGTTAACCAGGGTCATGTGCCAGCAATGGATTTCACACAGTACCTTACTGCACTATACCCTGACTTTAATCCCCTGGAAGACTTGAACACATTGGATAAAGTGACACAACATTTCGATAAGTTATCAAAACGATACGGGTATGAAATGCTTCCACCGGTATCGACTTTATTTAGGCTTGGTGCTAACATGATAAACAGACAGGAGGATTTGGTTGCCGGAGAAAAAATCTTTCAATATTCCCTCCAGGTGTACCCTGAAAAAAAGGAATCTTATCTCGGAATGGGTGTTGTACGCAGAGATCAAGGTCAGCTTGAAAGTGCTAAGGAAATGTTCGAGAAAGCACTGACAATTGACCCTGATTATAGACTTGCTAAAAGGCTGCTAGATAGGCTCCAGCAATGACATGTGGCATCACTTGTCGAAGGCAATGAGAGACTACAACTTCACATTTCTGGTGCTAGTGCTTGCTAGCATTATAAGCGCTTGTAATACAAACAGTCAGAAAGCAGAAAACAATAGTTTACGAACTTCTGAGGTTCTGGAGCCGATGGCATATGAAATGCCTAGAACCCAGGTCATTCAGATCAGTAATTCCGAAACGGATACACTTAATACGCTTTACATAAAACTGCCGGAAGGATATGAAGAAAACACAGATTTAAAATACCCAGTAATCTATTTTACACACCCGGTACAGCATATCGAAATATTATCTGCAGCCGCTGAATATCAGATACAAGACGTTATTTTGGTTGGCATTTCCTGGCAAAAAGGAATGACGTTTTGGAAGACAGATAGCTATCTGAATTTTATTCGCAACGATGTGTTTGAGATGATCGAAAACAACTATCGAGCTGATGCCGGCAGACGCACCTATTTCGGATATTCCGCTGGTGCTTTGGTTGGCGCTTACATATTGTCGAAACACCCCAATACCTTTGAAAATTTTATCCTTGGTAGTCCGGCTTTAGGCGTTAATCTCGATTTTACCTGGGAAATTTATGAACTTGAGTCTACCCCGGCCAACGAACGCAGAAAATTAAATGCAAATGTTTTCGTATCATATGGCACATTGGAGGGTGACGATATCCCGCATTTCGAAAAATATATTACCATGCTTAAAAACTTAAACGATGAGAGTTTAATGTTACACCATGTTGTAGGGTGACCATCAAACATCATTTCCTATGACTACAATACGCAGTATCTATTGGTTATCAGGCCTGATAAAAGAATAGCGGATCAAAATTTATTTATTCCATCCAAGGTTGGTGTTCTTCACCAACCCACTTTTCCCCACAACCAATAGCCCGCGCCCAAGCAGGTAACGAACATTCTCTAATTAAAGGAGTTGTCAAAAACGCAGGGATTAAACTGCAAAAAATAGCGCATACATTTCTCGGATACAGGGTAATATAGGATCGCTGATAATGAATATATTGTGATACTGTTAAAAGGATCGTTAGCGATAAAAATCACACAGCAATGAAAAACCCCATCTATCTCTTAGCACTGGCATTAGCCCTTTACTCGTGTTCCTCTTCCGATAGCTCTTCCGAATCTGAGAGCGCAGCAGATGTTGAGGAAGAAATACCGGTTGCTACCTCTGTTGAGAATGCTATTGAAGAAAACGATGCCTCCACTGCCTATGAACTTTTAACCAACAATGAATTCAGTGAAGGAAAGCTGGAATTGTCGGAAGATGTAATCTTATGGTATAAGAATGATCCTAATTTCTTTTCCTGGTTTGTCTCAAAATCAAAGATCCAGGAAGGCCCTTCGTATTACTATCTCACAGAACTTGTTTTAAAAGATTTAACATCGGAAGTTCCTGGTAATGAACTTTTGATTTACGCAGGCCACACACCATACACATATATAGATGCATACTCAATAGCTCCCAGTCAGGATATACTAGCGGAGAAAATTCTAGAAACCGAACTCGATGGATCTCGTCCGGACGAAGTGATATCGGTAGATCCGGCGCCTGATGAACCAAACCTTGGAGTAACCAGTAAATTTAAAATCAAGAATGACACCTACAATATCCTGACCTTAGACCCAGCATCCGAAGGGGCGGAATCAGGTCAAAATGTTGAGGGTTGGGAATACTTGCTTAACAAGAGGTGGTATGTTCTTTTAAAAGATTCTGTTGATGGGAAAAGAAAATACATTGAGCCTGCGTGCCTATCTACCACAGCCCTGCTTGAGTTTTCTGGTGAAGGGACAATTGAAAAACTGAATATTGGTGCCGGTCAAGATATGCTTGAATATGTGGTACGATCAATACAAAATAGTGAAGCTGGCTTGAGTATTAAATTCTCAAGAACCTCAGAAGGTAAAAGTCAGGGATTAACTATTACACCGTCAGAGGTGATGGCAGATTCAGAACGCGATTTAATCTCAGTAGAATCCAAAGATATCAACGAGTTGTTGCTTGGTTATTATCCGGAAAACATAGTGGAACTGAACAAACAAGCGTTAGAGTATATCGCAGATGAAAATGAACTAATGAGCTACTTGAGAGAAAATAATCTGCTCGACAAATTACCCTGTGAAGAAGAGGAAGAATGCTAGCAAATTGCAAATTCACTACTTAGGTATTCGTTCACCTACCACCAAGTAACTGCTGTGCTTTCTACCAAATTCTGCTCGTGCTAGATTTATCCAGAATGGTGCAGTTTGAGTCCGATTCTTTCATGCAGCCAAAATGAAAATAACCGCACTAACATCTTTCTGCGTGGATTTCTTTCCAGAATTGGATAAAATATACGTAGGAGGAAATTCTCTAAACTATGCTGCCCAATGCAAAATTTTGGGGCATGAGGATGTTTCAGTAATTGGTGCAACTGGGAAAGACAGATTTGGAAAACTAATTGAAAACTATTTAGAAAAATTAAACATTGATCGCTCTGGCTTATATCAAATTGATGAACCCACGGCATCAAATAGAATCTTTATTGACGAAAAGGGCGACAGATATTTCAAAGACAATAGCTGGAACGGAGGGGCATTTGACAAGTTTAGGTTATCGGAAGAAGATTGGAATTTAGTAGCAGACAGTAGCATTGTTGCAATGCCAGCCGGAGACCCAAACTTGACAGAACTATTAAAAAGGCGAAACGAAAATCAATTAATAGCTATTGACTTCTTAGACTACTTGGGAACTGATTTTATCAAACAACATATAGACAATATCGACATCGTTTTTCTAAGTGCTAAGGAAGAAATGTTAGATGAACTTCAAGAACTTTCTTTTCAAAAGGGAAAGCTGATTGTACCGACTTTAGGAGCAGAAGGTAGTGTAGCCTTTTTTGAAAATAGAAGATACCACCAAAAAGCAATTGAAGTTGATACCATTGTTGATACCACTGGTTGCGGAGATGCTTTTCAAGCGGCTTTTACTGTCGAATGGTTAGAAACCAAAGACATAGAAAAGTCACTAAAATCAGGTTCAATTGCCGCTAGTAAAGTTCTGAAATTTATCGGTGGAGTTGAACAATAGTAGAAAGCTACGTACAACAAGTGTAGGAGATAATGCTTGTTCTGTCTTTCTCTTCTTAAAATTCGCACGGATTTTGTACTTGCTAAGTTGAGTACTTCCGTAACTGCTAATGTTAGCGGCCGGGCAAGAAAACGCTCTTGGATGTAAAGGGCATATTTTAATATGAGATCAATCCTCTTCTCTATTTCATGCTTTGTATCAACTCTGGCGATAGCAGATACTTGGTCTGACCCGGATTGGAAGAGAATGCTCAACGAATCCCATGTAATCACAATTGCAAGGGTGGTTGAAGGAGGAGACTTTAAAGCTAAGTTCAAAATCCTGGAAATACTCAAAGGACAAATTTCAACCAAAGAAATCTGGGTAACAGGATTTAGCAACAAATACGGACCTATCGACAATATGAGAATAGGGCAAAAGTATTGTCTATTCCTCTTTAAATCCGACAGTTCTAAGTACAACAGCCCCTATCGTTCCAGTTCAAACAACGCTGGTAAGAAAACGACCAAAAGGGCTTATGAATCTTTCAACTTTGTAATGAGCCAACCTAACGGCTATTACACCTGGACCCCTACTGCGGGAACTTATAGAATCAGAGGAAATCGAATAAAATATGACCTACTGCAAACAAGTGAGTTTGCAGACTATGATTTTTCACCTCTCAACCTATTTAGAGATTTTTTAAACGCATATTTCAACCTGGAGAAAAGGCAAGATTTCCAGCAGGGAATAATTCGGAATCTACCCGCATTGAGTCAGCAAGACTCGCAAAAGGCAGCCCAAAGCCTGATGATGCTTTATCTGACAGGCTACAGTCAATTGATTGAGCCGCTTATTAGCTTAGCCGACTCCGGGCATGAAATGAACCGGTTCGCACTATGCAAACAACTTGGAAATATAAAGAGTCAGGAGTCGAGAGAACTTCTGGAAAAACTACTATTAGACGTCAGCGGCATAGTACAGGGAGAAGCAGTAAGACAACTTTCGAAATACGAGCCTGAGATTGTGGGCCCATTGTTCCTAAGCGCCCTTAATTCTGCGAGCTCTCAAGGCGCCTACCCTAGCCTGATGAACCCCGTAAGAAACAGTCTTGATGGGGGTCAACTGGAACTGATTAGGGCATTGGGCAATATTCAATATCAGGAAGCTACTGAGGCGTTATTGCCACTTCTTCGCACTAAGCATTCGCATATATTTGGTACTGTGGCTAACAGTCTGATTAAGATAGGAATTGAAAACGAAGCCTGGCTTCCTGAGCTGGAGTGGCATTTTAATAATGATACAGCAGGCCAGATTTTGAGAGTTTGTCGCTTAATTACCAAGCAGGAAATCAAAGAAGCCAAGCCTTTGCTTATGGAATATATTACCAGTCACGATAAGACTATTCATCCCGACAAGGCATATACAATTTCTTGGTGGGGAGGGCTCGGCTATTTTGATGACGAGGAAACCAGGCAGTTCCTTAAGGATGAATTTGCGCGCGTATTGAATATGCCAAAGCCAGACACATTTATTGATAACAAGGACGATTGGGTGGTTGCTTTCATCAATACTTTTGAACGACTGAAAATTGAAGGAATGACGGGTGGTATACGAACGTACCTCGCTTCAGATTATGATTTACAAACGGAAAAGGTTAACTCGCCCGTAATGAATGCCTATTTTAAGTACCTTGTGGTTTCTTCAACGCAGGACGATCTAGACTATTTGAACGAAGTGAGAAAACTTAATCTATCCGATCGAGAACTTGCCAAACTGGATGAAGTTATTGCAGCCATCCAGCAATAACGAGAACAAAGTGGGCTGTTAAACACGTGTTAGCATCTTGCACTTCTATCATTAGCGCATTGCTCAGATACTTTTAATGCACAGACAGATAAGCTACTTTTATTATAATTACAGTTCCAAACGAACTGTTTCGAGTTTGTGATTTTATTTTGATGTCATGAGCAACTGGGAAATAGCAATAATTGTATACCTCACAGTAGCCACTTCGAGCTTTATTCCGGTATTCGTTGCTATGATCAAAAAAGTCAAACTGAATCCTAGTGGGTCATCATTTAAGGATTCCCCCAATTTTTCGGAAGTAGCAAGAGAATCACTTGAACAACACTATTCCAGAATTAATGGCACCTTGGTATACTGGAAGAATAAAGCAGAGTGGAATAGAAGATTTCATTTTTATACGCTGTTTTGGACGATCCCCGTTGCTGTGCTGATTCCGGTAATTGCGCAAACTGTTGATCAATCGCTAGCATCCAAATTATTTCTAACTATCATATCAACTCATTCTGCTCTGCTGATAGGGTTTCATAGAGCATTGAAAATTGAAAACAATTTCAAAGCTTTCAGACATGGTGAATCTGAATTCTATGACACCTATCGAAGAATGCTGGATAGACCAGCAAGCTTTGGATCGGATGAACAAGAACAGATGGAAAACTACTTTATCGAAGTTGCAAAAATTCGAAAATATGTACGAAACGCGGAAACCGATAATTTCCCCATGATTGATGATTCCAAGGCAAAAAAAGATAGTGGCCAGTAATCCTCGATAATAGATCTTAATAATACTGTTTTCTAAACCTAATCAAATCTGAAGCACTTTGATGTGAAACAAAATCAACCGCTAATAATCCAGGCAATTTGTTTTTTATCCATACTTCTCAGTTGTGATTCACACAATACTACAAATGCGGAAAACCCAACTTTTGACACCCTGGCTTATCACTTACAAAACCAATCTATTCTTGGAAAAGATTTTTACAGAAACACTTTTGACAGTGACTATGAATTGTCAGACATAGATAAGGTAACTGTGAAGGACATTAAGCCAGCAATTAATGGACTTAATCCGGTTATTCTATTATTTGAAACAATTGAATCAGACAGAAAAAAGCAATATCTCGATTTGCATCTGTTTGATAAACAGTGGAAACTGGTAAAATCACTTTCCCTGGATTATGAAATTAGCTATGACTTATTTCATCAAGAGCATAAATTCATCAATGACTCTATCATTGAGATAAAACAGGAAGAGGGCTTGAGCTTCATGAATGACTCTACAATTCACAGGATGTTTATATTAAAAATTGATGAAGCGAAAATTTTAGACACCATTAGAGTTCAAATTGATACTCTGGATATGTGATCCCCTTGGCCCTGATCCGTAATCCATCTTATCACCAGTCAACTCTATACCCCCTACCTCTGCAAAGAAGAAAAAAAACACTTGTGTGCGGAGCAGTACTTTCCTAGCTTAGCTTAAGATCGATTAAACCAGTAACCATCCTGCCAAGAAGCAGGGCCATCATGCTGGAAATTAAAGCAGTAGTCCAGCTGAATTAACGAGAGTAATGCGCACTCACGCCAACAAGGTACTGGAAAATGAAAGCCAACTTTCTGTGGTTCAAAAGAACCACAGCAGTAAGCCTGCCATTCAATTTACAGACAACCGGCCTGAGACTTCTTCCCAAAGTGAACTGCAGGAAACTGCCAATCGCAGCCCGCTCCTAAAGCAAACAACTCAGTTACAAGCGCAGGTCAAGGATTACTCCCCCCTGCAACCCATCATTCAAAAAAAGAAAAACAACACTGGCCTACCCGATAGATTGAAAGCCGGTGTTGAAAGGCTATCTGGTTATTCAATGGACAATGTAAGGGTACATTATAACTCACCTAAACCGGCGCAATTGCAAGCCCATGCCTATGCACAAGGCACAAATATCCATCTGGCCTCAGGACAAGAAAAACACCTTCCTCATGAAGCATGGCACGTAGTGCAACAAATGCAAGGCAGGGTGAAGCCAACCAGGCAAATGAAAGGCTCGGTAAATGTGAATGATGACGCGACACTAGAAAATGAGGCAGATTTGCTTGGAGCCAGAGCAGAGCAAATAGGCGACAGAGCCCTCGGAACGGAAAGTAAGGATTTGACTGATACCGCGGATACTGATTCAACTCAATTGTCTGCGAACTCCTCTACTGTTCAGAGAAAGGTAGGTTACGAGTTTCAAACCGGATGGACGGCGAAAATTAACAACAAAGGAATAGCCAAAGACCAGCCCATAGGAAGCCTTAACAGCGATCACAAAATGTATGATGTCAAATCAGACAATGCTGATGGAGACATCGAATTTATCATCTATCCACCCGTGGAAATTGATAAATCGTTGCTTGGTAAGCTTAATTCCATCTTTGATGGGATTACAAAGACTGCAGATGGGTTAATACGTACCGCTGAAGCCAAAGCTGAAGAATTGAAGGAGGCGGCATCTGACTCTAGTGATGGCGGCGGAGAGGAAATCCTATCACCTCTCCTGGATGAGATTGACCAAATAGCAGACCTCACTGAGTTCAAAATCAAATATCCGGGGGGATATGGAGAAATTATTAAAGATGTTAGAAAGGGCAAGACTTGGGAACTGACAATAGCTTCTGCGGAGAAAGAAGATTTTAAGATTAGTTCTACTGATGCTGGTGGATTAAACCTAAATAAGGTTTTTATTGTGGTGGAAGATGATGATGACGAATCGTATTTTGACATAAGAGATGCTACATTCCCACTCTCCCACTACACCAAAAATGAAGATGATTCAGGTATTGTAATTACCCCATTGGAAGGAATGCAAGCTAACCCCCAGACAACCGGCGGCTTTACCATGGAGCAGCTTAAGAATCTCATCATTCCAAGTGAAGGGAACCTAAAGGCGCCAGAGCATTTTGCCCAAACTTTAGCTGGCACCGCAGGGTTGCTGAATCTAGGCTATCTTAATTCACTGAAAGTGTCAGAAGCTGCCAAGGGATTTATCATGATGTTAGCGCACTACATCGCGGCACCAACACGCATGGGAGCACCGGTCATGTTTCCAAAAAACATCACTGATACCTTCGCAATGGCACGGACTGATTTTGCAACCTTACTAAAGCTGGTACCGAAGGAAGAAGCAGTAAGGTGGAAGGAAAACCCAAAAGGGTTTATAGAAACTGTGCTTAAAACGGCCAAGGTTGAAGGACCTAATAAGGATGTTTTTGATAAAGGAATTTTGATGGACCCTAACGGGCAGGAAGCAAGTGAATTCGGGCCGACCAGGGAAAAATGGATTTCAGGGATTTTAGAAGGCAAGGACTTGATAACCGCCCAAAGTCATCCCAAGTTTGAAGCCATGGGATTGCTGGGTGACAAAACTGAAACTGTAGGCCAGCCAAAGAATGCAGAACAAGATTCCGCAGCAGGTGGTATTTTTGAAATTAGAGCCGGCCAGGATAAGCCCATCGATTACACCAAGTGGATCGACTACGCAAAATCAGTCGCCGTCTATTTGTTAGAAACACAATTTGTTGAAAAGCCAAAGGGGAAGGATAAATAGCACTGTAGATACCTGGCTTCTCTGAAAATGAAGATCCATAAGGAAGCAAAAGTGGTCTTTGGGGTGGTTCTGCTCACAGGCCTCATCGGTATTTTAACCCTTGGGCTCCGCCTAATTAGATTCGAACCCATTGATATCCAAATTCATGACACCTATATAGTCGTCGGCAACTTTACCTACTTGCTCGTCATCTTCACCATTCTGCTCGTTGGTATTTACTTGATCAGGGCGGTAGCTACCAAATTCAATAACCTACCTGTCAACCTAATCCTGCTGGTTGGTTTCGCCATCGCTATTACCCTCCTAATGGTGTATTTAGTACAACTAAACAATTGGCCTGACGGAGTTGAGGCACATCATACTTTCAACGGAGGTGCATTTGATGAACAGTTTGAAAGGAAAGTAACTTCAGTGGCTACAACAACAAAAAGCGTGGCCTGGACTTTGGTCGTGCTCTTTGCAGGCGGCATGGCTGGCTTAATATACAAGATCAAAAGAAAACAACAGATCTAACGCTATTTACTACTTTCAGTTGGCCAAGGTGCACCAGGTATTCAGGCCTAACCACACGCTTATGCGGGGAGAGCTGGAGCTTACAACTGCCAACCATTTAGTTAACATTTCATTTTCTTTACACCCAATTAATTAATCTGGAAGAATCGCATCCAGCATTAAACTATTGTTGAAGCCATAAGAATTCCATTAGTTCGAAAAATTAAAAGCATGAATCATGAAGAATTTAGCAATATCAGCTGGTATTATACTTAACCTTCTAAGTGCATCAGCCAGTAGTCAGAATTACGACACCGACAGCATTGCCTCAATTGGTTGGATGGTGGGAAAATGGACTGTTGAAGCTGGTGAGCTCGGCTCAGACGATTCCGCTTTTAAGGAAAATGGATTCTTAGAATGTTCATGGGTTCTGAATAAGAGGGTGATAAGCTGCGAAAGATATGTGACGCGCACAGAAATGACCGGACGTTACACCAACCTGTCTAAATCTGGTTCTTCTATCTATTATTTTACCTATAACGAAAAAGCGGCAAAATTTGACCTGATCAGAATTAGACCCAGTGGCACCAGAACTACATCCTATGAAAAAGATAACCAGGGGACATTGAAAGCCGCCTCATCATTCGATCACCCCACATTGGGTTTCAAAATGTTCAACGACATTTCGCTCAGAAAGGAAAGTGATGACCTAATGATTAGAGTAGAAAGCCTTAAAAACTCTGATGCAACGTTCACTGAAAGATATGAGGCCATCATGAGGCGAATCGAATAACAGATCCGCAGAATACTGCCGGTTCCTCCCAGCAACCCTAGTCCGCATCAACCGAGCCGCAGCGAGATGAAAAGGCCTCTCTGGGCTAATCCACTGAGAGGCCCTTGCCAAAAGCTACCAGGCAATTTCTTCTCCCTCATGAACAAACTTACCAGTAAAGTCTGCCGATGACAGACTTACAGACGTGCGAGCTCCTTCCGGTGCTTCCAGGGGAGCATTCTTACCACCCAGTTCGGTCTTCACCCAACCAGGGTGTGCCGAATTTACCTTAATATCGGTGTCTTTTAATGCTGCTGCCAAGTGAACAGTGAATGAGTTGAGGGCGGTCTTGGAGGCGTTATAGGCAAACGGCTTAATGCCACTCCAGGGAGAGCTTTCGTCACTTTGCACCGTGTTGGACCCCAAAATGCTGGAAACGTTGATGATCTTGCCTGCCTCACTTTTCTTGAGCAGTGGTATCAACTTTTGCGTGAGGCTTACAAGACTAAAGAAGTTTACATCAAATGTTTCCCTCAACACTTCAGTTTTTACAATTTCGGCAGTGTTTACTCCCGTAGGTTCATCACCATGCATAATGCCTGCATTGTTTACCAGCACATCAAGTTTTCCATAGGTAGATTCAATGTGTTGGGTAAGCTTATCTACTTCTGCCTCGTTGGTAACCTCCAGTTGTACAAACTCCACATCGAGTCCCTCCTCTTTTAATCGCTTCACTGCCTCAGTTCCTCTTTCCTTGTTCCTGGAAGCCATCAATACAGTTACTCCTTCTTTTCCTAACTGTCGAGCAGTTTCCAGGCCAAGCCCTTTGTTTGCTCCAGTTACTAATGCTATTCTATTCATCTGATTATGATTTTAATTTTGATATTCCTGAAACAAGAGTAGCAAATAGATGATATTAAATGAAATAGCTTATTTTGCCTCATGATATAAATATTATAATATCAATGATCAACCTTGAATGGTACCGGACTTTTAAAGCAGTATACAAGCATCGCAATTATTCCAAAGCAGCGGAAGAGCTATTCATGTCTCAACCAGCCATAAGTAATCAGATGAGCATGCTTGAGGCTTACGTCGGCCACAAACTATTCCTTAGAAAATCAAAAGGGGTTGAAGCAACAGAGAATGCAAAATTCCTAAACAACCTGATTATCGAATCTCTTGACACCCTGGAAGAGGTGGAAGCTATGTATAGTAGAAGTGTTAGGAAAGAGGAGAAATTGCATGTTCTCGGCATCAGCCAGCATCTATATAACAGCATGCTTTCAGACAAGCTCACCCAATTCAAGTACATCGATATTAGATTCGAAGATAGAAATGAGGTGCTGTTTGAACTGGTAAATCAACAAGAAATCGATGCAGCCATTGTTCACAATGAAGTGCAGACATTTGATGTACTTAGCAGCAAAATTTTGAGTTCTCCTTTGGTAATAGTCAGCCACCCTAGCATAAATACAACAGAACTGGATGAGCATATTAAGAATGACGACATAAGAAAAATTCAGAGTTGGCTGGAGAAGCAAACCTGGTTTTCACACATGTCTACCAACCCTTTCATTAAACTCTTTTGGTTGCATTGTTTCAACAAACGGCGGCCTAAAGTCTTTACAAACTACATCATTCCGAACGAGTACTTCATGCTTCAGGCACTGACAGAAACGGAGGGAATTGGGGTGGCCTTATATGAAAATGCCCGGGCGTTAATTGAGCACGGACAACTGAAGCTTCTTTGGAAAACTAGTAACTACCCCGAACGAGATTACTTCCTAATAGCACACAAAAAGCAAAAGAGCCTATTTGAAATGTTGAGGAATGTATTTACACCAAACTATGCCAAAACTTGACTCCATCAACGGGTCACTCTCAATTGTGAAGTGTACATCCCAATTTTGATTTCAACTTGGCTTTTCGCACTTTAAGCTCTACATAAGAGCAATATGAATTTTTCCTGGCTCAGCTACCACTACCCGTTTGAGGAAACTCTTGCCGAGAAGCGCGATACAATTCTCTCTCTTTCCGCATCTGCCAGTATTGTATTGGTACTGCTGCAGCCTTTCGGTTTTTCGCCAGTCGCCAAAGGCTTCTACCTTCTGGCTTTGTTGGTCACTGGCACAATCACGCTGTTTATAAACTATGTCGGCTTCCCCCATCTTTTCCCGGCTCTTTTCAATGAAAGTCGCTGGACTATTGCCAAGGCTCTGATATTCTTAACCTACAATTTCCTAATCATCGGGCTCTGGAGTCATATCTGTCAGGTGATATTTGTTGAAGAGAACATCTTCCTTATTTCATCAGGTGAGCAACTCTATTCAAGCCTATCCAAAACGGTTGCGGTAATGTTTGTGGCTTCAGCATTCTACATACTCATCAGGTATAATATTCTCACACGAAAGCACTTGCAGATTGCTCAGGAATTGAACCAGGTGCAACAAACTAGCGCTGAAAGGCCAACCAATTCACCCGAATCTGAATTAATGAAGCTTAACCTGGAAAACAAGGAGGTTGAATTAGCTCCGAATGATTTGCTGTATATCCGTGCCGAAGGAAACTACATAGCGCTGCAAATGAAAAGTCAGAGTAATGCACCGCTATTTAGGACTACTATGACGCAAATTGAGGAAGCCTTAACAAGCTTTCCGGAGTTCTTCAGATGCCACCGATCTTTCATCGTCAACCTAAATGCAATTGCCTCCTTGAAGGGTAATTCCCAGGGTTTGTTTATTAGTGTGAATGACAGCACGGAAAGAATACCCGTGGCCAGGCCTAAGATAAAACACCTTCGGAAAGCAATAGCCAACAAAAATGTTGGTTAGGCAATTCATCACAAATTAATGCTGATGGTAACAGAAATTTCATGTCGTCCCCTCCCAGCTATAAGTTGCGCCAAGTTTTGATGTGAAATGACAAAACGCTTAAGGAGCATAAAGTTCTTAATACTGCTGCTGATTCAACTTTTGCCAATGGCCGTCGTAATCTATTTCGCGATTTTGTTTAAGCAACCGACTGCCAACGCCGGTTGGATTGTTGAGCATGAAACCGGATGCAAAAGTTGGTCTAGTGTAAACTTTGAAAACAGAAGTTTTAGATGGACTGGCGATTGCACCAACGGTATTGCCGACGGATCAGGTCAATTAACCTTGATACGCAATGGGTATCAGTTTGCTATTTTCAAGGGGGAGTTGTCGCAGGGGAAGCCAGAAGGCTTTGGAGAAGTAGTTTGGCTTGATGGTGATCGGTTTGAGGGTGAGTATAAAGATGGCCTACCAAATGGGTTCGGGCGGCTTTATAACGATGACGGCGATTACTACGAAGGGAACTTCGAAAATGGCATTCGTTCAGGTCAAGGAACCTACTGGTATGAACCCGAGAGTGAGTTAGAGAAATACGTCGGCTCATGGCAAGATGGCAAGCAAAATGGCCAAGGCTCACTCTTTTACCGCAATGGCACTCAGATCAAGGGCACTTTTCGCGATGGAATTCTGACGAAGTCAGATCACTAGGCATGTCATCTCATATCTGTTTACGAACCAAACTTGACATGCTATGTTTCAAATCGAACCAATCTTATGGTTGCGCTCCTTTTCAAACCCGGTAGTAGACTGGCTTATGATCACTGTTTCCAACCTGGGATATTCAGAGGTGTATGGAGTAATTATGACTTGCTTGATTTTCGGATACAAAATAAAGAAGAGCCTGGCGGTGATGGTGGCTGCTTTTCTGGTTGGCTTATTGACTCATGGCCTTAAGAACGGTCTGGAATTTCCACGGCCCAGTGATATTGATATCCGGGTATTACCTGATGGCTACCGACCGCCATTGCAGCTGACCGAAAGCGGGGTTGGGGAAGGTTTTTGGGATTTTCCCTCACAAGAGGCCTTGGATGCTGCCGCTATGCAAGCGGATTGGAGCTACGGTTTACCTTCCGGCCACGTTAGCGCTGCCACTGCTATGTTTCTAGCTTTAGCCCTCTTCTTTCGATCAAGGCATGTGCTTTGGTTTTCAATTGGCTGGATTCCTCTAATGTGTATTTCACGGATGTACCTCGGTAGGCATTTCCTGGCCGACGTGCTTGGAGGTATCATAGTTGGCGCATGTGGAGTATACCTGGGTTATTTGCTTTTAAGAAAACTCAATAAGCAAGAAACCCCGCGACCAACCCTCCGGTCCCTACTTCCCCTGGCTTATCTTGTTTTGCCTATCGCCATCCTGGCACCCTTCATAGATCTAATTCACGACGAAAATGCGGGGAGAATCCTTTCTATGCTGGTAATATATCTTTTCCTCATTAAATATGGATTCCCTTCTGATGCTGGCAAATTCTGGATGCGAGCCCTAAGGGTGTTAATGGGTGCTGGACTATTTCTGGTTATTGACCAGCTTCTGGGATTTATAATGGAACCGGGAGATTGGGATGATCTACCGTTCGGTGCCTTCATGCGTATTTTCTTAAGTAGCACAATCTCTTTCATAGGAACTGTACAGATTTCGCGTAAAACCGGCCTTTACCAGGCTTAGCTGGTACTTAAGGCTGTTTGCCGGCGACAGATAGTAATTGCGTGCTGATAAATGGGCTATATTAGTTGCTCGTTTTGTAAGCATGGTATTACCAACTCCGGAAATACATGGAAGTCACAGATATAGATAGTTTCCTTTCGTATTACTCAAGGGTGAAAGGAAGAACGGAAAAGTTATTTCAGCATATCCCCGAAGATAAAGTTGAATGGACTTACCGGGAAGGAAAATTCACCATAGGCGACATTATTCGTCACCTGGCTTTGATTGAACGGAAAATGTATGCCGAAAATGTTCAGCAAAAGCCAACATTGTACGATGGCTGTGGTGTTGAATATGCTAATGGGTTGACTGAGGTGATTCAATTCTATCAGGACATGAATGCCGAATCGATGGCTATCTTCTCAGAACTTAGCAATGCTGACTTAGAAAAAAAGTGCCTCACTCCTGGCGGCATTGAAATATCAATTTGGAAATGGCTACGTGCTATGGTTGAACACGAAGTTCATCATCGCGGGCAGCTTTATACTTATCTCGGGATGCTCGGTATTACAACTCCTCCCATTTATGGGCTTACTTCTGAGGAGGTAATAGCTAACAGTGCAAAAGAGTAAATTCAAGGTGAATACGGAATGGATGAGATTGTATTAAAGGGAATTCCCACTTTTAGAATACTCGACTACAACAAGGCGCTAAACTTTTATATTGATGGTCTGGGATTTGATGTTGATTGGGAACATCGCTTTGGCCCTGATGAGCCAGTCTATATGCAAGTATCCCGGAATGGATTGACTCTACACCTCACTGAAAACGAGAGATTCGACAATGGCATAATTATTTTCATTGACTGTCAAAAATTGATGAAATTCTACGAGGAATTGAGCAATCGGGAAGTTAAACTTGAGATCCCGAAACCTGAAAAAACGGCTTGGGGAACTTTACAAATGGAAATCGAAGACCCGTTTGGAAATCTACTTAGGTTTAATGAAACAATACTCGAATAGCGTTGCGGCACGATCTGAAGTCCGCAGTTAATCTGTTAAGATTCTCAAACTAATGACCGGTCCAGATAGTCTACAGCAAGCTGATTACAAGCATCGAATTGATCTGGTTTTCAAATTCATTGATAACAATCTGGATGCAGACTTGTCTTTGAGCACCGTATCCGAAATTGCATACTTCTCCCCTTTTCATTTTCATCGAATCTTTAAGTTAGTTACCGGAGAAACCTTGAATGAATATGTTACCAGGCGCAGAATTGAGAAATCTGCCTTAGACCTATTACATAAGAACATCAGCACCAAAGAGATAGCCTATAAATACGGATTTAGTGATTCTTCATTTTCCAGAGCTTTCAAGAACTACTTTGGGGCAAGCCCGACAGAATTTAAGAAGCAAAACCCAAACAGATTTAGCAAGATTCGTCAACTGGAAAGCAAGAATGGTCAAGACTATCCAGACTTTGAAAAATATGTTTGCATTATCGATAATCTAAAAAAATGGATAGACATGAATGCAAACATTAAAATTGAAGAAACCGCAGAGTTGAATCTAGCCGGGGTAACACACATTGGAATCAATGGAGTTGAGGCTGCTTTTGAAAAGCTTATAAGGTGGGCAAATTCTAAGGGACTTATGCAAGAGGATGCCATGTTAGGCAGAGTGTTCTACGATAGCATCAAAGTAACTGATCCGGATAAAGTGCGAATGAGCGTTTTCATCATAACTGATGACCCTATCGAAGCTGAAGGTGAAATCAATAATCTAACAATTAAAAAAGGAAAATGTATCGTTGGTAGATTCGAAATCACGCCTGATGAATTCGGGAAGTCGTGGTCAGGCCTATTTATCTGGATGAATGAAAATGGATACAAGAAGAGTGCAGAAAACCCATTCGAGATTTATCATAACGATTATAGAGAGCATCCGGAAAATAAGTTCATTGTCGACTTGTACATACCAATTGAGTAGAGTGTGGTATTTGGCTGGAAGCTCCATCCCAACCTTATAGAACATGATAAAACCAGTATTGAAAATTTTGTTGGGTTTTTTTCTGTTCATGTTTATTGGAATAAAATATGATGACGAATTTTATGAGCCTAGTTTCTTCGTTAAGCACAGGCCCAATCTAAAAGTAGAATACTACAGCGCAATTGGCATGCAAGATTTGACAATAGACGACTTGGAGGGAAACAGAAAAGAGGAGGAACTTGTCTACCGGGAGTTTGTTGGAGATTTCTATGAGGACGATCTTCTCGACCAGCTTTCCTTTTTTATTATACCCTTAATGAGCCTATTGATCTTATCAGGATCAGCACAGCTAGTTGGCTTAATAAAAAGTGGAAGCTCTCTTCTAAAATTCGTCCTTGGTTACTTGGGCAATCTCGTCATGGTATTTACCACATTCACCGTGTATTGGGGGTTAAATATTGATGGCGTTTCAGTTATCATTGCTTTTTGGATACTAAGCCTGGCAAGCATTCTATTAATTGACAGAAAAGTGAAGCCTATACCGCAACCTAAATCGAAGTGAACAAGCATGTGCCACTCCAAGAATCGCTATGGAAAATGAAATACACTTTTTCGCTAGATGGAAATGACTTTGTGATTGGGCAACTGTTTATATCGGTAGAAGTTAAAATCTAAAACACTCAATTCCCTATGAGAATTCCACTAATCATCATTAGCATTCTTACCGCCCAGTTAGCTTTAGCTCAGGTCAACATTAAAAAAGAGAAACTGCAGGATATTGAAGACGTTCATGAATGGATGAGCAGCTTACATAGCGGTACCATAAAATGGCTCGATGAGCCAAACAGCGAGGTTGAGGCAGTACAGTATAGACTTGGAATTGGTATTTCTGAAATCTACCACACTATGATTTTAGAACGTATGACATTTGGCAAGGAAGGTTGCTGCAAGCAAATCACTGATATTTGGAAGCTTGACATCTGGGATGCCTCCTTGCGCTACGAAATATCTCCTGAAGCACCAATTGAATTTACAAAATGGTTAGGCTTTCAAAAGTTTCGCATTGCCATTAGCGGGAAAACCTACCTGGTCGACTTCTCAGGTGAAGACTGGACCCTAGAACCAGAATAGCGTCCTTTTATTACCCCAGGGTATAACCGCACGAGCTTCCGCAACATGATTTCAAACTTAACCGTTGACAGGTTAGAAGTCTAGCCTATAGACTAATGACACGAAAGAGAATTATATTCTGGCTTATTGTCGTCTCCGGGGCACTATATTGGTTCAACCTTGAAATGGAGGCCGGTGTAACCCTTTGGGGTGAACAAGTGAGATTAGCAAGTTTTGCATTCTTAATTCTCACATGTATTTCAGTTGTCATATTTCTACTAGGCGAATCAAAGCTGGTATTTCGGTCAACATTGATTATTGCAGCCATATTTCTAATTCTCAACAGTTTGCTCTCCTCTGAAGTAACCTACCTGCAATATCGATCCTACCAATATTCCAAGATTTACGAGATAAAAACCTGTGAACTTGCCGAGAAGGCATTTTATAAAGATCTTGAAAATGGTGATTTGAGATATTTCACCTTTGGGCTTGGTGAGCATGAGCCAACACGTGACTATCTCGAGGACAAATACGATCTGGAGGTCTTTCATGTTGGCTGTGTAGTGGATAATTCTTTGATCTGTTATAATGAGCTTGTTGAGCAACACATTGCCAAAGAAAAGCAGCTGGATTTCTGGGCTTTCATGGATCAATGGGAGGAGTAAGCAGAAACGGACAGACACCAAAACCGACCCCTCATTCACCAGATAGCATGCGCCATTCCTATCATACGCAGGCCTCTTTAAGTAGCTCTATGCTTCTATGCTCCTCCACATAAATTATGTTAACGGTTTGTTATTCATGTAGAGCCAGCCACTCTTAAGTGGAAAATTTCCTATTTTCATCGCCATGAAATCAACTAAGAATCTTCGCTTGGCGACGTTAGTCTCCTTTTGCATTTTTACATCAGTTGCCTTGCTAACTACTTGCCAGCCAGAGGAAACTGAAGAGCCGTATTTGCTCGGCTTTGGCTATGGTATTAATAGCAGTACCCTAATGGTAAATGATATTGACGCCGCCAGCAAATATTTTAAGGATACACTCGGTTTTAGAATGCGTGGAAGCGCCAGAGCAGGGAATTTCGACGGAACACTGGTTGCCCCCATCACCTTCCCGGATAATACTGCCATAGAGTTGTTATCTGTCGAAGATTCAGTTGAGGATGGTACTATTCCCGAGTTCATTTCGAACTTTCTGGCCTCAGTCCAAGGTGTCCACCATTATTCTCTTGCCAGCTCATCAGCCGATTCTACTGCTAACTGGCTTACCAAGAAAGGCTTTCTCCTGGATACCATTGCATCTTACCGAACTACAGAAGTACGAGATGGTTGGTCTCGAGATGACGGTACCATGAAACGCAAAAGCCTGGATTTCAATGCCAACAATCCCCCACCCCACTTGCCCAGGTTCATCGAACGGACTGATTACAACTACAAACAAGCGTATGACCAATGGAGAACTTACTATGGCTTTAACCGCAGGTATAATGAGCACCCCAACGGGGTAGTTGGTATGTCAGCCATTTGTATTGTTGTTCAGGATTTAGCGGCAATTAGTGGTGAATTTCAGAAAATGGGATTTGAGCAACTGGAGGTGAATGACGCAATGGCCCGCTACAAGATTTATAGGAATCAGGAGCTGCAGTTAATGTCTGCTGGCGATGATGAAAAACTGAACGCATTCCTTGCACAGCGAGGAGAGGGCGTTTACGCCTTAAGGTTTGAAGTAATAAACCTGGACTCTACTTATCAATACCTGGAAAACGAATTACCTGGAGAAGCACTGAACAAATCCTCAGAACGAATAATCATACCCCAGGAGTATGCCTATGGGGTACAGTTGGAATTTGTACAAGAGTCGGAAGAGCAAGGCTTATTGGCCAGCACATTGCGGCCCGATGACGAACTAGACAGTAGTTCCATAAAACACGCGGAGAATTTGTATTCTACCTATTGCGCCCTTTGCCACGGCGCTGACAGAGAGGGATACGCTGCGGATAATGCTCCTTCCCTACGCTCTAAGTCGCTGCTGGCAACCAGCGAGAACAATAATTTCATGCGCTACACCATCCAGTATGGTAGAGCGAACACCGCTATGGCTGGCTACCTTGACCGCCGAGGTGGACCAATGGAGTACATAGACATAGAGATTCTCCTGGAATGGCTTTACCAGACTGCTGAAGTTGAAGACGGGATTGATTTATCACGTGAGCCCGTGCATGGAGATATAGCCCTTGGGGCCACAATCTATGCCGACAATTGCGCAGTTTGCCACGGCGCCGAGGGCGAGGGTGTCTCCGCTCCTGCCTTGGGCAACCCTATGCTTTTGGCAACGGCCACCGATCACTTTCTTCGCTATGCAATTGCCGAGGGAAGGGACGGAACCCCTATGTTAGCCTTTAAGGAAACACTAGATAGTACAGAAATTGATGCCGTCACTGCCTTTCTCCGCACCAGGGCCTCTGGTTGGGATATTCCTGAGCCAGATACTGTTACCATCCCTTCGCCGGAGAACTACGTGCTGAATCCGGATAATGCTGCTCCTAACTTCAATTTGAGAGAGGATAAATATGTTTCTGCGGTACAAGTTAACCAGGCCATGCAAGACAGCCTGCGTATGATCATCCTTGATGCCAGATCTGAGGTAGCCTGGCGGCAGATGCATATACCTGGATCTCTTCCTGTACCCTATTATGAAGATCCTGAAAACTTCATCGATGATATTCCCAACGACAGTACTCAGATCGTTATTTATTGTGCCTGTCCACACGCTGCCTCGCAACGGGTGATGAACACTTTGAAAAGACATGGTTATGAAAATACCGCTATTCTAGACGAAGGCATTCTGGTTTGGGCACAGATGGGCTTCCCAGTGCGCAATGGGAATTAGATATTTCTTAACTTTTCCGGTGAAAGTGGAATCCACTACTTTCAGCTAAAACCGATATCATGAGATACTTGCTAAGCACACTGCTAGTCTGCTCCATTATCGCAAGCCAGGCCCAGGACAGGGTTAACCCGGTGATTAAAAGCTATGGAGGAATTTTTAATATCCCCGGGGCCACGGTAAAACCGGACCCAAATCAGGAATACAAGATAGTTGTTGATGTCTATGGTGGCGCCGATGATAAGAAAGACCTGGACTGGTCTTTACATAACGTCGCCCGTATGCTCAACCTTCATGCAGTTGGCGGTGTACCGGCAGAGAACATGAAGGTAGTGCTGGCTTTGCATGCCCAATCTACCTTCTCTACCTTAAGTGACAAGGCCTACAAAAAGCAGTTTGGCACAGCTAATCCGAATACAAACCTGATCAAAGAACTGAAGGAAGCAGGCGTAAAGATTACGGTTTGCGGCCAATCGCTACGGGCCAGGGGTTTTGAAAAAGATGAACTGAGGGGCGAAATTGAAGTAGCCACATCTATGCTCACCACGGTGACGCACTATCAGAATTTGGGGTATATACTATTGAAGTTTTAGACTAAGCTAACTTGCCAGGGCTCTTCCTCTTGACGGAATTCTAAGCTATTTCAATAAAAATATGGTTACAAAACGGTTTGGTAACCTACCCTGTTCCTAAATTCCTTAACTATGCAGTATAACACCTACATCACCTCGTGACAAAAGCCAACTAACCACCTAAAAAATGAAAAAGAAAGTTCTACTTGTAGTATCCGTATTGTTTGGTCTGATGTTCGTCAATTCAGGACTTAACAAGTTTTTCAACTTTATACCCCCGCCAGAAAATATGCCTGAAAGTTTAATCCAACTTACTACTGCATTGGGCAGTATTGGTTGGTTTATGCCTTTACTAGGAGGGGCTGAAGTTGTCGCGGGTTTGATATTCATGATCCCAAAATATCGTGCCTTAGGGGCCATTATGATCTTTCCGGTGATGGTTGGAATCATGCTAACGCATGCACTAACCGACACATCGGGGCTACCTGTGGCACTAGCGCTATTTGTAGTGAACCTATGGGTTCTTTTCGAAGAAAGGGAAAAATACCTACCCATGATCCGGTAGGTTTCTTGGACTAACGGTCCAACACCGCTTTTACCGCATCGTAGGCATTTACGAATCCGTGGCCGCTTTGGTAGTCGAAACCAGGGTCGCCAATATCTTGTGCTGTGCCTATAAGAATTTCTTTGATTTCCCAAGGTAGCAAATCGGGATTGGCAGAGAACATTAGTGATACTATGCCCGCCATGTGCGGACCAGCCAGTGAGTTGCCACTGGCCATATTGGTCAGTTTACCCTCGGGGTCTACACAGGGTACTTGAAAGTTAATAGTGGCGAAATCTGGCTTATTGACCTTACCATCTTTATAGTGGTCAGTATCCCATTGCACGGGTCCCTGACTACTGAAGAATGGTCGCTGTCCGTCTTCCCCGACTCCGGCCACACCCAAAACTACATTCGGTATATCCTCAGGGTTTCTCATTTGCACTGGAATCGGTGCAGCATTTGGCCCACCTGCAAAATTGCCAGCACCGGAAATAAATACCAATCCACATAAGGTTCCATGTTCCAGCACTTTGCGCCAGTGCGACCGGTACTCACCAAGGTTGGGTTGTGAAAAGCTCATACTATAGGTATCAGCACCTTGCTCTATAGCCCATTCTACTGCTTGTTCAATGTTTGACGCTCCAATAACTGGCGCCCATTTGGCACCAGGTGCAATCCCGATCGCTTGCTTTGAACCGGCCTCAAATGTACCCACAATAATTGCAGCGCAAAGATTGCCATGAATGTTTGTGCCACGCCTGATAGCGGGCTCATTTAAGTTGGCTTTTCCCACATCAAAATGGTAGCCATGGTAATCATCAACATACCCGTTACCATCATCATCCAGGCCATTACCCGGTGTCTCACCCTGGTTTGTGTAGATGGTTTCCGCCAGCGGTGGAATATCTAGCTTAAAACCGCCATCATGAATCACGTTGAGGCTTCCTTCACCGGTGATACCAAACTCACTCCAAACTTCAGGAGCCCGGATCTTATCAATATTCCATGGGTATGATTCGATGCTATTAACATCGAAACGCGAAGGTGGAACGGATTTCAGAAACTCCGGCCCCATGTTAGTACCACTAGTTGTAGAGGGATTTCGTTTTTTGAACACTTGAGCTACACCATCCAACGCTTCTATGGCCTCGTAACCAGCTTGTGTAACGTAGCAACTGAAACCGTTGATAATCCAATGCTGTTTGACATCTGAAATCTGCCCGGCATCTTCAAGTTCATCAAGCTTATTCTTTACCCTGTTAAATGACCGGTTACTCAATGTCTTCAATGATGCCATCACCTCAGTGCTTACCTCACTCCTTTTCCTGCCATTGAACTCACTCGTTTTCTTCAAAAATGAATCTCCGCTTTCCAGGTATTGATCCTCAAACCACACCACGATTGTCTGCGAACCAACCTGCTGATCAACGACCTCAGCTTGTACAGCTTTATTTCCCATTGGAGATTTTGAAGTGCAGAATACAATTAGGGTGCTGGTTAGAATAAATATTGAAGCCTTCATCAACATAAAATAAATATAAAAGGTTTACGAATTGCTCCAATTATAGGTTCCTGGAAGCCTGTTACTGAAAGATTAAGCGGCCATCATACCTCCTACTTCCAAGGCCTCGGTCCGTTTTAACTTCGACCTAATGATAAGCAAAACTGTAATTCCGTAAAGGAAATTAGATACACCAATTTCAAAACCGTGAGCAACACGTATAAATTCAGGCATATACTCGCTGGGTGGAATTAATGGAGCGATGCCTCCAATTATAGAAAATACAGACCCAACCAACAGTGCTTTGGTAAGGGTTGAATTGGAAAGGCTACGATCGATAAGAATAGCGATGGCTACAAAGACAAATCCACGAAACCCCATGTTGGTCATAAAAAAAACAGGCAGAGATGGGAGTTTGCCTTCATAGAATTCCGAGAAACCAGGAGTTAGGTTGTCGATCAAAACTCCGGCGACAATGTAAAAGAAGATGTACAAAAAATTGGCTGTTAATATCCTCAAGATCCAGCTTGCGCCCTTTCTTCTGGTGAAGTCTGGAAAAAGTATTTGCTCGTTACTAAATCCTCTAAAAATCCATACCAGCACAAAAGACCCAATGAAGGTATATGGAATGCCCACTAGCATGGACTTAACCATGATAGAGCGCTCCAACACATTGAATATGATGGCCTCAATTGCAATATTAAAATTTCCAATAATGAAAAAGATGGCGCAGGTAGCCAGGAATAGCCTGTAGGATGAATAGCGGCTATGGGTAATGTAGAAACCTAAAACGATGGCGATGAGAAAATTGGCCAGGAAATTCCATTTGAGTGTGCTGATGATAACATCATCTCCGGCAAAGAAAGGTATTAAGCCAATTAAAACCGTCAGTGCCACGGCACTCAGCATTACTTGAAGCAGACGCCTAAGTATTATATTCATCATGATTCTGATTTAGACTTTATAGTTCTTAATGCGGATTTTATCCAGGAAAGCTGGGTTTTAAGGCTGGCCAGGCCGTACTCAAATGACAGCCGACCATGCAAGAGCAATTGCTCGGACTCTTCTGACCGATGATAAGCTTCCAATGATTTGAGGTAGGTCCGGGTAAGCTCCTCAAATGATTGCAGGAACAACACCTTTTCATTCTCTGAAACCAGGTGGTCCATAAAGGCAAATTTTAGAATCAGAATATGAGATTCTTTGGCCACTGACTCAAGAGTTATAGTCTGGGTTAGCCATGCCTTCATTCGCGTCTTTCCCTTGCTGGTAATCTTTAATAAGCCGCTTCCCTTTTTCTTCTCGGTAACCAAGCCAAGTTTTCGAAGCTTATGCGTG
Source organism: Cyclobacteriaceae bacterium (assembly GCA_028285445.1). Lineage (GTDB taxonomy): Bacteria > Bacteroidota > Bacteroidia > Cytophagales > Cyclobacteriaceae > JANQPQ01. The sequence goes on from JANQPQ010000056.1 coordinate 230,992, forward strand.
GCCGGATAGATTGTGCCTGGGCTGCTGCTGTAGTTACCCATAGCAGTAGACTTGAAAATCATTCTAATGGCATAGGCTGTTTTTGCTTCTGGCAGTAGCAGTCCCAAGATAGCATAGTCAAGAGATGTAATTCTCATATTAATACGATTCGTACTACGAATATAGTACGAATCGTATTATAGTGCAAATTTCGCGTAGTAGAGTACCGATTACTTGTTTCGAGAGAATACTCTTAGATATAATATATATTAGTGGTGAATGATAAACCTTGGGAATCACGCCAGATGAAAACAATCGTCATTATAATAATCCTTTCATCTGCCGCTCTGGAGATATTGGCTCAGGATAGGATACTAAACAACCTGGCTATCCAGGAGGACAGCACTTTTGGCTTAGACCAGCAAAAGGCCCTGGTGAATCGCCTTAATGACCTGGTAGAAAGTACGCAAGATTTCATCGTAGGAAATGAAGATAAAGTTGAACTGATGGCAATAGTTGGAAACTCCAATAAGCCCATTAGCCTGCCTGATAAGGAATGGCCCGAGAACGTAACAACATCCATTAATATCATTCGGTCTAAGTTGGGTGCAATCACCTACTATGCTGAATTTCCGACTAGTGAGTCGGGGGACTGGTTTATTGGTTACAGGTATTACTTTGATGAATCAAGTGGTGTCATTTTGGTGTTTCAAAGGGTTGCGAATTTCTTTAATAGTACGTGCCAATCCGGGTTGGCGAAAGAGCTTTCCACTTATTATTTCTCGACCACCGGGGAAATCTTAGCAAAATCATACTCTTTAGTCAACAATGACGGAGAGGACCTAGCAAGCAAACTTTGCTTTTTCCCATACGATTACAAGTATGATGTCGTCAAATCCTCCGATGACATTCTGGATTAGGCAACCCGGCTGGCTTAAAACGTTTTCAAGTTAATCTTGAAATAATGGATGTAATCCAAGGCAGCAGACACATTGACACCGACATCTCGGGAATATTCTTTAAGGATACCGGCTGCATATGAACAATAGTGAGCTGGAACCTGTAGCGTTTGGTACTACAATTGTTTAGTACTCAAACACGCCACACTAATGAAGATATCCTTCGATTTAGATGGCACTCTGATTCCTTCCGACAAAGACGAATTTGCAGTAGTTCCTAGAAACTACGTTCAAAAGATCTGTCGCATTGAGGAGTTGCGGTTTGATAGTCAGGAGCTATTCCGGCAATTACAACTAGCTGGTCACCAGGTTGGTATCTACACCACCTCCTATCGATCAAAATTAAGAATTCGATGCCATTTGCTGAGCTACGGGATATGGGTCGATTTCATTATTAACGAAAAGCTAAATAGAAAAAGATTGGCCGAACTTGGTATATCAGCATCTAAATATGCCAAAGCCTTCGACATTGATCTTCATATTGATGACTCGCCAGGGGTAGCGAAAGAAGGCGAGCGACTAGAATTCAATACCATCATTATAAAAGGGGATCAAAGCAACTGGGCAGCGGAAATTATGAGGAAGGTAGCAGACAATCGCTTTCAGTGTTAATAAGGAATCTGAATGGCAAGTATCGGAAGACCGGCTGTCTGACTAATTACATCTCGCTCCAAGTCACTCTCACCTCCTCCGCAATATGGCGAAGGTAATTACCCCTTGAATAGAGCAGTTCGATGAACTGAGTTCCCCGGACCCCGGTGAGAGGAACAATGACCCATCCTGTTCAACCCTAACAGTATGCGGACCGGAGATCTCCAGTTGACATCCATTTTCAGTAGTTAACTCCAGCTTATGAAAATATCGTGAGAAAGTAAGCGACCCGGTTAGGTCGCCCTGATTTACATCAGTAATAGGTGGAAAACCAAGGGTTGATTCAAAGTCACCACCCACATTGGTGCCATTTTGCACAAGTGTATAGTAAACACTATCACCATCTTGCCCTCCTACCCAGGTTCCGGTAAGGTCTACTACTCTAAATTCTGCAGAACTCGATAATCCATCTGCTGTGGCGGTAATAGTAGCTTTGCCAACACTCTCTCCAATCATCAAGCCTGCAGCGGTAACTGCCAGGATACTGGGATCGCTGGAACTCCATGTTACCGCGCCAACTGGCACTTCTGCCCCCGCAGCATTTTCAGCCTTAACCTCGAGCTCAACTTCCTGTGCCAGTGAGACAATGTGCTCGTCTGGTAGCACATTTATAGCACTTACTGTAAGATCTACCGAGTCCTCAGCGCAGGCTATCATCCCTAGTATTAACATACCCCAAAACCCGTTCCGTATATTCCTTACTTTGATGTTGGCGGTTGTATCGTTCGATTCCATGACATCTTCTAATTGGTATTAAACCTCGATTGGTATTTAACTGAAAATGTAATGGGTACCGGCCTTATTGGAGTTCTGTAGATGGATTATAAGATTACATCTGGCCTGCTGTTATAGGTTTATAGTAATTTCTGGCATTTGCAGTTGTGTAAATACTTTGGCGCCATCAATATGACCCGGGGCCTTACATTATAGCATGTTGAATTGTTCGAAAAAATCTGCCTCCTCTCATGCCTCAGCGCATACATTCGTATATTTCCACATACAAATATTGAGTCATGGCAAACTTAGATTGGAAAACGGAAAAGGAATACGAAGAAATCACCTTTAAGAGCTTGAATGGTGTAGCTAGAATCGCTTTTAATAGACCCGAAAGTCGCAATGCATTTACCCCCAAAACAGTAGATGAATTGTGGGAGGCTTTGGTTATTTGCCATGAAAGCCAGGAAATTGGTGTAGTACTAATTACCGGAGAAGGTCCTTCTCCCAAAGATGGCGGCTGGGCATTTTGTTCCGGCGGTGATCAACGGGTTAGGTCTACTACCGGGTACAAAGGACAGGACGGTGTCAATCGTTTCAACATCCTCGATGTGCAGCGGCAAATTCGTTTTATGAACAAGGTGGTAATTGCCGTGGTGCCAGGATGGGCTGTTGGTGGCGGGCACAGCCTGCATGTAGTATGTGATCTGACGCTTGCCAGTAAAGAGCACGCTATCTTCAAGCAAACAGATGCTGACGTAGCCAGTTTCGACGGTGGCTTCGGCTCAGCTTATTTGGCCCGTCAGGTTGGACAGAAGCGAGCCCGGGAAATCTTCTTCCTGGGAGCTAATTATTCTGCTCAGGAAGCCTACGACATGGGCATGGTGAACAAAGTAGTTCCCCATGAAGAGCTGGAACAGGTGGCATACGATTGGGCCCAGGAAATCATGACCAAAAGCCCCACCGCTATTAAGATGCTGAAATTCGGCTTCAACCTAATAGACGATGGATTAGTAGGCCAGCAAGTTTATGCAGGCGAAACTACTCGCCTGGCGTATGGAACTGATGAGGCAGTAGAAGGAAGAAATGCCTTCCTGGAAAAGAGAGAAAGAGATTTTTCGAAGTTTCCTAAGTTTCCTTAGGTATTCCTACCATTTTAACTGCAACCCAAACTTACCCTTAAATGAAACCCCTAAATCTGCTCTTCACCCTTGGCATTCTAGTCACAGGCTGCCAGGTCAATCCTGGGCAAGAATCTCCCCTTTTCGAGCACGACCTCACCGCAGGCCCTACCCCGTGGACTAGTGACACTTTCGAAACCACCGAGGAAGATTTCACTTTTGCCATAATTTCCGACCTGACTGGCGGCGAAAGGGAAAATATATACAGCACAGCTGTGGCCCAGCTAAACAGGCTCGACCCAACTTTTGTATTAAGTGTTGGCGACTTAATCGAAGGAGGAACCGAAGACACAGTGCAACTAAAAAAAGAATGGGACTGGTTTGATCTAAGGTCATCCAAACTGAATATGCCATTCTTTCATCTTGGTGGCAATCATGACCTGACCAATCCAATCATGCGCAAATTCTGGAAAGAGCGATATGGTCCACGTTACTATCATTTTGTCTATAACAATGTTCTATTCCTGATGTTGGACTCGGAAGATTATGAAGAAGAGCGCATGTGGGAAATTTATGAAGCTCGGGAAGTTGCATTACAAATTATTCGGGGGGAGATAGAAGGGACCTTGGAGGAATCGGAATATGTGAAGATGCCAGAAAGTAAAATCGGTGGCATGAGCCAGAACCAGCTCGACTACTTTAGGAACGTTCTGGAAAAGCACCCCAACGTGAAATGGACTTTCGTTCTGATGCACAAGCCACTTTGGATGCGAGAGGATGATAAAGGGCTTGGTAAGCTAGAAGCCCTTCTTGCCGACAGACCATACAACGTAATCAATGGGCATTTTCATTCATTCTCACATCGCGAAAGAAATGGCAATGGTTATACTATGCTGGGAACAACAGGAGGCTCTCAAAATGCAGCCGACTCTATGGCATTTGATCATGTGACCCTGGTACGCATGGCTGAAAAGCCTGTAATCACACATATTAAGATGGAGGGTATTCTGGATGAGACTGGGAAGGTACCGTTAGTTTTGGATAGTTTGGTTATGGCAGGGCAATGAACATCAATCAAAAAATATCATCGATATGAAGCTATTGATTGCCATGTTCCTCACAATACTCATTTCGAATGCTTTCTGCCAACGTATTACGCAATCCCCGACATGGTTCAAGCTAGTTAAGGGTGAATACAAGCTAAAAAGCCTAAGCTCAGAATTTCAAGTTGCTCAGGAAATCACACCTCAACTCATAATCGAAGATATAACCGAAAACACAGCCTACATTGTACCTGGCACAGTAGGCATATTGCTGTTTAACACAAAAGCACCAAATTCCATCAGCGATGTAGCAGGTAGGCTAACAAAGAACTCTTTAGTTAAAGTGCTTGAAATCGATTATCGTAATTCGTTTCAGCATCCTGATACGACTTGGAAATTCACACATGAAGTCTGGTACACGCTTTTGGTAAACGACCAGATTTACTATACAGATTTCAAAATTCACAATATACTTACGACTAGACATCTTAAGAAGCTAGATCAAGTCATTGCCTTAACTGCCCAACACACCGGATACGATAATTATTATGATAACGGGTATCCTGAGTATTTTCACTTCCTCGCTTTTGAAAAAGAAGCCAACAAGCTTGTTCTGAAATTCGAAAGTCAGGAGCTGGATTTGGAGTGTAATTGTGAATTTTGGGAACCAAATTCCGAAACCCATGCATGGTCTATACTTGAAAATGGATCGCTTGTAGTAAAGCTCAATGGGTTCGAAGACTCCTATTCCGGCCTCTGGGATGGTAAAGTCCTAATCGAAAAGTAGAAATCCTTTTGAAATGCTTCGGCACCATATTGATAATTTTTGGCTCAGTCCTGGCAATTTCGTGCCAGCAGAGCAATACTTTCTCATCTGAAGACAAGAAAGCAGTAGGCGATGCAGTTCGCCAAATCCTTCACGACTACTATGATGACATTCGCGAATCCGGACTAAAGGCTGAATTCAACTACCTGGACGACTCGGAGGATTTCTTCTGGACCCCTCCCGGTTACTCATCAGCCATCTCCTATGATTCTGTAGCCGCGGTAATCAATCAGAATGCGATCTTATTCCCCTCTGTTGACAACAGTTGGGAGACATTACAAGTAACACCTTTGTCTAAAGAACTAGCGGCTTACACCGGTAGATTGCATTCTGTTGCAACAGACAGTTCCGGCCAGGTCTTTGAAACGAAGCTGGTAGAAACCGGGCTTCTCATTAAACGACAGGATGGCTGGAAGCTCTTAGGTGGGCAAACAACAGCATTATCGGAATAGAGGTGATGGATAAAGAAAAACCCAGACTTGCCAGGCTAACCGCCATCATTACTCAATTGCAGTCTAAGCAAATTGTAACGGCACAACATCTTGCCGATCGGCATAATGTAAGCATCAGGACGATATACCGAGACATTCGGACGCTGGAGAAATCGGGCATACCCATTATCGGTGAGGAAGGCAAGGGCTATTCTATCATGGAGGGATATCACCTCCCTCCTGTTCTTTTCACTGAAGATGAAGCCAATGCTTTGGTAACCATGGAGCAGCTTGCCATCAAAAACAAAGACCGGTCGCTTAGCGAAAATGTGTCTAGTGCCCTGGAGAAGATAAAGGCCATATTGCGCTATGCCCAGAAAGGAAACGTAGATTTACTGGAAGACCGAATCTTATTTGGGGGCAATCACAATGAAGAGAAAACCAGTAACAACCTCATGCAGATCCAATCTGCCATAATCCATTTCCAGGTATTAAAAGTTGAATACCTTTCCTCAGAAAAGAAGAAAACAATTAGAGATATCGAGCCCTTTGCTGTCTACAGCATCAATGGAAATTTCCTGCTTATTGCTTTCTGCCGATTGAGAAAAGACTTTAGAGCATTTAGAATTGACTTCTTCGAAAAGCTGGAGTTACTCTCTGAAACTTTTGCGCCTCACGATATGACCTTTCAGAAATATTTTGAGAATTATGTGCAAAAGCAAGAACCTAGCTGACACACCTCTGTCACAACCCCATACTAGTTTTGTTGGCATAATCTAAAAGCGACACAAAATGGAAATTTTCAAAATCGTAATTCTTGCCCTATCGGGTCTTTTGCTATTCTTTGTTGGCACCATGCGACTGAGCAACCCAGTTAAAACCTTTGCAAAAAGTTCCGGAATTAACCTTAGCAGTGAGGCCGATTTACTAAACGAAGTAAGGGGGCTAAGTTCAGTGCAATTATTTGGAGGAATAACAGTTTTATTGGGCATAATTATTCCTGCCTTAACCCTTACATCATTTACCGTAGCAACTTTGATCTTTGTTGGATTCGCCATCGGCAGACTTATAAGCATAGGTGCAGATGGCAAACCGAACAAACAACTAGTACAAGGATTGATATTTGAGCTGATTTTTGGAGCTCTAAACTTATTTTGCCTAATTGGCGCGCTGGGCTAGCGCCCTGTAAAATTACCAAGCGGAGCACTGCAGGTTAGATTTCCGCATAATGACCAATCCAGACCTATGAACTTCGACAGAACAGGCTTCATCCTTTACACCCTTGCTTACCAGGAATGCGTGGAATTTTATCGTGACACGCTTGAACTGACTGTCATGTTTACGGCTCAAGGTTTGACTTGCTTTGAATTTGGCAATGCTTACCTTATGGTTGAATTTGATGATGAGTTCAATGGCCTGCAATCTGAAGCAGAGCGAATAAAAACTTGTTTGCGCATGAATGTTTCAAATGTTAAGGAGCTGGCTGATCTTTTGGCCAACAAAGGTGTTGCCGTAGACTACCAGGAGCATGAATGGGGAACGGTTGCCAAGTTCTACGACCCCGATGGCAATCTTTGCGCATTTAAGGATAGTGAGAAGTTCGAAAAGCAAATAGTAGATTACAAAGCAATTAGATAGACTTTTAAACTGAAGTATGGAAGTATTCTTTTACGGTTTATTCATGGACCAGGCCATTCTCGAAAAGAATGGTGTTAAGCCTTCAAACCCTCGTAACGGCTACCTGGAGAATTTTACATTGAAAATTGGCAACCGCGCATCTCTAATTGCAAGTGAGAATGAAACAGCTTACGGAGTTCTTATGACTGTAGATGAACAGGCCATTAAGGGCCTTTATGCTGAGGCCAGTGTCGCCGATTATATTCCGGAATTGGTTACCGTGATTACAGAAAACGGCGAGGTTGTGGAAGCCACCTGTTACAATTTACCATTGGAACTCCTAACAGGCACCAATGCATCCTATGCTGCTTCTTTGCATCAGCTCGCTTCCCAGCTCGATTTCCCTCAAGACTATTTGGATAAGATTAAGGAGATGTCTGGCCCAACAACAGACGAGATTTAGAGTATCTATACCGAAACAAATGCATTGTACAATAACAACATGAAAACACTACTGCTCTCTTTAACCTTCTCGTTAGGAATTTTACCCCTTTCAGCACAACAGCTGACAAAAGATATTTTCCTCGGTTCATGGGAAGTGGTAGATTCGCAATTGATTCCTGAAATGAGTAAAGAACTAGACGACGAAGGAAAGAAAATGATGGATCAAATGCGTGAAGGCTTCATAGGTACCGTTTTCAATTTTAAGGAAAACAACGAGTTCACAGTCCAGTTCCCCAAGGATGTTCCGGAGTTTATGAAAGAACTTGAATTCATCAACAATACGAAATGGAAGATTGAAGATGGCCGTAAGATAGCTATTGGTAGTGAGGAGGATAGATACTCACTTATGGGTATTTTCGTTGGTGTCAAAGAATCTAAAAAATTCTTCGTCCTCGATGATTCTCCCTTCATTCTTCAGGTAAGTAAAAAATGATTGCCAGCATCCTGAGCTATGTCACACAAAAAGAAAGGGCAACTAACTACTTTTCCAGAACGATGGAAGCATTTGGGTGCTTACTGGAAAAAGTACTTCCGGAGACGGGAAAGATTGGCAGAAAAGAAGTTGATGAAGGAAGAAGGGAAAGATAGCACTGATTACTAATCTCAAGACGCTACCAATTATGAATATTGAATTCACTCGGCTTTCGCAGGTCAATAAGTCAGACATCATTGAATTAATGAACAACCAGTTGGTAAGACGACAAATGCCATTGCTAACTGGCGACTTTACCGAAGAAGATTGTGATAAATTCATTGCTTCCAAGGAAGTAATGTGGAACGAGCAGGGTTATGGCCCCTGGGCATTTGTTATTGACGGCAAATTTGCCGGCTGGGGTGGGTTACAACCTGAAGAAGATGAAGTTGACCTTGCTTTGGTTTTGCATCCAGATCACTGGGGCGTTGGTAAGGTTTTATATAAAGAGATAATAAATAAAGCCTTCAATGAAATGGGCTTTGAATCAGTCACCGTATTGTTCCCTCCCACCCGAACCAGAATTCAGGGCCTGTTAAGACTGGGCTTTAAGGAAGACAAAGTACTTGAAGTTGGAGATGAGCAATTCATAATGTATCGCTTAGTTAATGAAAAGACACTACGAACTCAGTAAGCTACTTATCTGCTCGTTACTAACTGCATTTGCCTTTAGTGGCGAGGCACAAAACATTCACAGAACTGCCTGCAGTGGTAATTTACAAAGGCTGGATAGCATGCTACAGCATAATGATCTTCATGTGCCAGACTTTCGCGGCAGATCTCTTTTGCATTGGGCAGTGGGCTGCAGGCAAATGGAAGTCTTCAAATATTTAGTCAACAAGGGGATTGATATCAATAGGCCTGACAGAGACGGCTTCACTCCTCTTTACGTGGCGGTTCAGTTTAATAATGAAAACTACCTGGACACGCTTGTTACTCTTCAAAAAGATGAAAAGTGGAAGACACAACAAGGTGGTTCTCTAATAGGGCGTGCTGTTTTGAATCGCAACCTTTCAATGGTACAAAACCTTGTTTCCAGGGGCCTAGCGATTGATGTAACAAATGAAAGAGGCAGTACACCACTTGAAATAGCCCTTCGTATTGACGATGAAGAAATTGCTGATTGGTTAATCTCCAATGGTGCCGACGAGAGCCGTGTTCGCAAAACCGAAATGACAGGCCTCTATATGGGGCAAACAAGTCCTGGCCTTACTGCGCAGATGTTTGCTCCCAACTTTATTTCTACTGAAGAGCATGAGTTCGGCGCAGTATTCAATGCTACCGGAGATGAATTCTACTATGGTGTTGACCTTGGAGGAAGACCAGAAATACGGTATACCCAACTTGTAGATGGCACCTGGAGTCAGCCTATCAAACTGCTTACCCATGAGCAATACAGCTACAACGACCCCTTTCTGTCTCCGGATGAAAGTAGATTGTACTTCATCTCCAAGAGAGCACTGGATGGAATTGGCGATCCCAAGGATGTAGACATATGGTATGTTGAAAAAGAAGGTGATGGCTGGTCTCAGCCGATTAACGCGGGGCCAAACATCAATACCCCCGGCGACGAATACTACATCTCCTTTACCAACGATGGCACAATGTATTACGCATCAGATGCAAAAGCCCGTGAAGACACGGCCCGCACCGACCACGATATCTATTACTCAAAATTTGTAAATCAAGAGTTTCAGCCTGCAGTGTCTTTGGGAGATTCCATCAACACGGAACATTATGAAGCGGATGTCTTTGTAGCCCCAGATGAATCTTATTTGATATTCTGTGCCACCCGACCAGAAGGACTTGGCTTCGGCGACCTCTATATAAGCTTTAAAAATACAGATGGGTCGTGGTCACGAGCCGTCAATATGGGCGATTCCGTAAACACAGACCTTCATGAGCTTTGCCCCTTTGTAACCGCCGATGGCAAGTATCTCATCTATACTAGTAATGGCGATATTTACTGGATCAGCGCCGAGATAATTGATAAGTTTCGGTAGGAAAATACAGCAGAGAAGTACTAAAGTTTAAGCCCCTACTAAGACTTGCAGCATTTCAAAACTATATCAGCATATTGTGAGGGGATCAATATTAGTCCTCCCAACCACGCCCACTTTGACATCCGAAGTTTTGAAGACAACATGGCAACGGTACACCATCAAATGCCCGCATTTAGGCATGAATTCTATGCCATAGCCATTAAGGCTGATGGTGAGGGCAAGGCAGTTACTGGCCATTTCTCAGATTTTCCAGAGGGCACATCTTTGTTCTTCAACACTCCTTTTCAGCTTATATCCTGGGATATTGTCCCAAACTGGAAAGGCTACTACATTATTTTCAGCCAGGATTTTGTTTCTCAATCTAAGGTTCTCACTCAAATCCTCGATTTGTTTCCATTTCTGAAAATAGACAAGTCCATTCCCTTTAATATTCCAAAGACCCGATTAACAAACATACTAGCCATTTATGAAAGCATCTGGCAGGAATACAATGGCGATGCCCACGATAAGTTTCAATTAATAGAAGCACAGGTATTTCTTCTGTTGGCACATGTGAAACGACTTTTTGAAGACCAGGTAGATAGCGAACTGGCTGCAAAAAGTCTGAAGGCAGCAGACCTAAAGCTGCTATCGAGATATCAGACCCTCATCCAGACGAGCTTTTACCCTGATGCATCGCCGGAAACACCTGCCAACCTGCATTCAACCAGCTACTATGCCGAAAAATTAAGCGTTCATCCAAATCACCTCAATGCTGTCGTAAAAGGTATCACTGGTCTCACCGCCCTCAATCATATACACAATCACCTGCTTTCAATTTCAAAATCTTACCTGGCACAAACAGACTGGAGTATCAAGGAAATAGCCTACGCGCTTCACTTTGACAACCCTAATAATTTCAGTGCTTTCTTCAAGAAAAACTCTGGATTTACCCCGGTAGAATATCGCCAAGGGGCCAACGTTTGAAATCCATACTTCTTCATTTGAAATCCTAAGCCTCCTGAGATAGGAAACGCAGAGCTTTGTATTGAACAACAATTTAAAGCTATGCGATCTATAGTAATTCTTATCATCACCCTGATATCCATAAACTTAAATGCACAAAGCATGAAGAATCCTGAACAAACTGTTACTAATCTATTTGTGGCAACAGACCAGCGAGACTGGGATCAAGTTGCGAAAATATTCCACCACGAAGTGCTGTTAGACTATTCATCAATGAATGGAAACCCAGCAGCGAAACTAAGTCCGGAACAGATTGTCGCCGCCTGGAAAGGTATCCTTCCCGGATTTGAGAGCACTCATCATCAAGTAGGAAACTTCATCTCATCAATAGATGGAGACAAAGCGGAAGCCTTCTGCTATGGTACCGCCAGTCACTATTTGCCTGATGAGAATGGCAACCTATGGTTGGTGGTGGGGAGTTATAATTTCGAATTAGTTGAAGTTGAAAACACATGGAAGATTTCTACAATGAAATTCAACTTCAAGTACCAGGATGGAAACACCGCCTTGCCTGAGAAAGCAATAAACAACAGTAAGTAGCTATCTATGAAATTATTTGCCCTATTGGTACCGGTACTACTGATTAGTTGTAGCGGTGAAAACGAAAAGCTGAAAGAATTGAAGGTCGAAACAGAAATAAGAATGACAATCGCAGAAAAAAATAAACACGCAGTAAAGGCTTTCTTCCAGGCCTTGGAAAACGAAAATGTGGAAGCGTTGGTGGCACTATTCGCTAATGATGCCAGGCATATCAATCCCTATGCCTCGGGATTATTCCCGGAAGGGGCCAACGGCAAAGAAGAGATTAGGAATTATTGGACACCAGTATTTCCAAATTTTGATGGGATGACATTCCCTATTGATGAGCTCTATGCTATGGAGGACCCCAACATGGTATTCGTGAAATACAAGGGCCAGATCAAACTAAAGAATGGTGGTCTTTATGAAAATGACTATTACTCAACCTTCAAGTTTGACAACCGGGGACTGATAACTGAATACGTTGAGATTTTCAATCCTATTGTCGCTGCACGTGGCTTTGGGCTCATTGATCAAATACAATAAAATCTATTTAAACATGAAAAAGATAGCAATTACTATAATCGGAGCAGTCACGGTATTTGGCTGTGCTCCAGAGCAAAAAGATTCAAATGAAGTACAATCATCATCACCAACAAATTCAAATCAAGTACAAATGAAAACAGTAAATTTTGAGAGTGAGGGCGCCAAACTCGTGGGCAACCTTTATTATCCTAGCAATTACGACCAGGCTCAGTCCTATCCAGCCATAGTTGTATCCGGAAGCTGGACCACGGTAAAAGAACAAATGGCGGGCCTTTATGCCAACAAACTGGCCAATGAAGGCTTCATTACCCTGGCATTTGATTTCAGAAATTTTGGTGAAAGTGAAGGAGAGCCCAGGTTTTATGAAAGCCCGGGGTTAAAGAAAGTTGACGTTAAGAATGCTGTAACATTTCTTGAGAGTTTACCTGAAGTGGATAACGACAAGATTGGCGCCTTCGGAGTTTGTGCCGGAGCAATGTATACTTTGATGGCAGCATCTGAAGACAACAGAATTAAATCCGTAGTTACCACAGCATCCTGGTTACATGACGCCGAAGCTGTAAAGTTGTTTTATGGTGGTGAAGAAGGTGTAAATGCAAGAATTCAGGCGGCTAAGGAGGCTAAGAAAGAATATGCCGAAAATGGAGTGGTTCAATATATTCCTTCCATTTCTACCGAAGATCAATCAGCAGCTATGTATGGCGCCTTTGACTATTACCTGAATCCTGAAAGGGGTGCAATACCACAATGGAGCGATGACAAATTTGCGGTAATGTCATGGGAAGATTGGCTCACCACCGACCCTATGCCTTCTGCAGCTAACTTGACCTCCCCCACTTTGATGATCCATTCTGATGGAGCAGTTCTTCCTCAATACACCAGGAATTACTTTGATCAGATTGCTACTGCAGACAAAAAGCTGCACTGGATGGAGACTGAACTAGAAACACCTTTTCACCAATTCAGTTACTATGATCAAGCCGTGGAGGTTAATGAATCGGTAGCTGAAGCCAGCAAGTGGTTTCAGGAGAAAATGTAAAGTGCAGCCCCAATGTTAATAGATAACTCAAACTGCCGGGTGGAGAGACATCTGGCAGTTTTCTATTTATATTAGTACTCAAAACCCATGACCACAACACCCGAACACGATGAGCGAATGGCCAAATTGACCTTCGCCTCGGTATACCCCCATTATATAACTAAAGTAGAAAGTAAAGGCCGAACAAAAGCAGAGTTGCTCGAGGTGATCGAGTGGCTTACGGGTTATAACGAAAACCAACTTCAGCAACTAATTGACGAAAAAGCTACCTTCGAAACCTTTTTCGCCAGCGCTAAGCTAAACCCCAACGCCAACCTGATCACCGGAGTAATATGCGGATACCGAATTGAGGATATTCAAACACCACTAACCAGACAAGCAAGATATCTTGATAAGCTAGTTGATGAATTGGCCAAGGGGAGGAAAATGGAGAAGATAATGCGCGAGGGCTGAGTTTCTCCAATCTATTGTATCTGATTGAAATACCTGAAACCAACATATTATTTCGACTTTGAAAGTGAAATCATTCAGCAACTTATAGCTGAGTTCGACAATGAATTGATATCATCCAAGGACAAGACCATTGGTCTCTACCAGAAAGTCAGGGATGGCTGGAGATACGATCCATATAACATCAGTTTTTCCGAAGAGAACTACCGCGCCAGTGCTCTGGCGCAAAAATCTACCGGAAACTGTATTGAGAAGTCCATTATTCTTATAACCGGCTTGCGTGGCCTGGGAATACCAGCCAGGCTGCATTTGGGTAAAGTCAAAAATCACATAGCCGTAGAAAGGCTTACGGAAAGGTTTGGGTCTAATGAGCTTACACCACACGGGATGGTTAGCACTCAGCTCAATAGTAAATGGCTCAAGCTCTCCCCTGCTTTTAACAAATCTCTTTGTGAAAAATTCAATGTTGAGCCACTTGAATTCGATGGGGAAACTGACTCCTATCTTCAAGCCTACAACAATGAAGGAAGTGTTTTTATGGAATACTTAGATGATTATGGGTTCTTTGACGATGTGCCGCTGGATTTTTTGAGAAAGAACTTGCGAGAGCATTATCCCTCCATATTTAATACTGGTGAGGATGTGACAGAATTTAAGTTGTAGGAAAAGTCGCAGACCTAAAAAAGTATATGCAGGGGTTTAGCGCGAAACTAGAAATCATTGACGGCAATCCCTTCGTGCATTTACCACCTAGTATCCTCGAAGCAATTTTCTCTGATGCCGGCAAAACTAAAGGGGCAATACCAGTTAAGGGAAGGGTAAACTCCAAACCATTCCGGCAGACCCTAATGAAATATAGTGGACATTGGCGGCTCTACATAAACATGCAAATGCTGAAAGATTCTCCCCGGCGGATTGGCGAGCTTATCGAGATAGAAATACTATATGACAAAAGCGACAGATCAATCGAGCCGCACCACAAATTCATTTCAGCGCTTGAGAGTAATGCCAGAGCCCGCCAGGTATTTGAGCAATTGTCTCCCTCACGACGAAAGGAAATTGTACGTTACATCACTAATCTAAAATTGGAAGAAAGTGTTGAGAGAAATGTTAAGAAGGCAATCGATTTTCTACTTGGTAAAGGCCGGTTTGTTGGGCGAGATAAGCCCTAGCATTAAATGCCTCCGGCCTTAGAGCAGCCCAAAAAGGAATATCGTAAGTAATCCCCAACTAGTACCGGAAACCATACTCAATATTGCCAACACGATGGCGTGCGGCATCAGCTCCTTCTTGTAGGCGGATGTTACGGCCGGAGCCGTGGAAATGCCTCCGAGATTAGCCATACTACCGATGGCAACCCAGGCAATATTGGTTTTGAGCAATCGGGCTGTTAAAAGCATAAATACAAAATGAAGTACCAGCCAGATCAATACCAGTATTATCAGGTTGAAGGGTAAGGACAGGTTAGCGAAATTCAGCTTTAACCCCAGTATAGCCATTATCAGAACTATAGAGAAACCAGCCAGCTTCAATACCAATTTGTGATTCCAAATAGGAATGAGGTTTCCCAGCAGGAGCCCTACAATGGATAGTACTACCACCGACATTAAAAAAGACATAGGTATAAAATAAGTGAGAATCATTATGGCCAGAATGGTGCCCAGGGTTACCACATTTATCACTTGCTTACTGGTGTCACCTGCCATCACAGGTGGTTCCACAATCGGGAACTCGGAATCAATGCCCCAGGCTTTGTTGAGTTTATCGCTTCTTTTTATGAATTGAAACATGAGGATAGTCCAGATGTTTACAAGGATGTTGTCAAGTACGAGGATAGATAAAAACAAGGCCTCCGGAGTTTCTGCTAACTCCTTCAACACCAGTTGGCTGGTACTGCCACCGATCCAGCCACCTACAATCGGAGCCAGCCCTTTCCAGTAGGAATTATCCAGGAACAACTCATTATTTGTAGGGTCTATAGCACCAAAAATCACCACTAATAGTACTGGCAAAGTGGCAATAACCAGAGAGCCGACTACAAATACTATAATGGGCTTCACACCAACGATTTTTAGTTGTTTGAAAGAAAGCGCACTCATCACCGTTAAGATTGTAAACGGAATTATCCAGGACCGGCTAAGGTCATGAAGCAATACTCCAGAAAGGTCTGTGTTGAAGGCGTGGGTGAAAGCAGCGGGAATAACGTAGGCGAAGAGTATGGCAGGAAACCAATCCAATATCAGTTTTATCGTCCTGTTTTCTACCTTACCGATCCAAAGAACAAATACCACAGTTGCCAAAACAAGAACAGTGGCTGTTAGTAGCAAGCCCAGGTCACTCATATTTTTGTGTTAGAATACCCAGACACATTTTTAGGCCTTCGTGGAAGTTACCAACTCGTAGGTTTTCATTTGGGGCATGAATGCTATTGTCAGGATTCGGAATTCTCACCGAAATGGCGGGTATACCCAAGGTATTTATAAAAGGAGCAATGGGTTGCGAACCTCCAGTTGCTTGCATACGAATGTAGTTGCCTTCACCAAATACATGCTCGAGGGCGGCACCGAGCCAATCGCCAAGCGGGGAATTCATTGGTGTTCTAAAGGGTAAAGAACCTGATCGGGATTCAATCTTGATTAGTTTTCTGTGCTGCTTCCTGTCCTCATCGCTCGGATCTTTATCTAGCACATGATACCCCTTGGATTTAATGAATTCCGTTACTAACTCGATCTGCCTTTGAGCTGGTGTTTCGGGTACCAGGCGCATGTCAATTTCAGCCAGTGCTTCTGACGGAATTATCGTTCGCACTTCGTCTTCTACCCAGGCCGCCCTCAAACCTCTAACATTCAAAGATGGATACTGCAATGCCTCCTGGTAGGTACCACCAACCATTTCTGGCTGTGCGATTCCCAAAGTTTCAAGCAGCTCTTTTCGATTTTCAGGCACTGCATTGATAATCTGCTTTCGCTCTTCATCCATAACGATACCATCATAGTAGCCTGGTATCAGCACCCTGCCCTCCTCATCTTTCATCGCTGCCAACAATCTCGAAAGTTCAAAAACAGGGTTTGGAGCATAATTTCCATACTGGCCTGAATGCAAATTCTTCCTGGCTCCATAAACAGTCAGTTTCATCGTTGCTATTCCTCTTGCCCCAAACATTAAGGTCGGCATGTTTCCGGGTGGGCGGGTACCATCCATAATAAGCATAGCCTCAGCAGCAAACTTATCGCGATTGGCTTCCACTAAAGCAGGCAAAGTTGGAGATCCCAGCTCTTCCTGAAAATCCATTATAACCTTGATATTAAAATTTGGATTAATCTTTTGAGTATTGAGAATACGAAGAGTCTGCAGGAAAGCCACCGCAGGGCCCTTCGAATCAGAGGCCGAGCGCGCGAATATCTTCCAGTCCGGATTCCAATCTTTTTCTAATAGCTCCCAGGAGATTTCTTCGCAATTGTCGTTACTACAATCTTTAAGTACCGGAATAAAGGGACTCTGCTGAAACCATTCAGAAGAATCTACTGGCTGTCCATCAATTTGCAGGTAGAACAGTATGGTTGGCGCTTTCTTTCTGTAGATTTTTTGAGCTAGCACATGCTTAATACCTGCTGACATCAGCACCTCAGTCTCAAATCCTATAGATTCAAATTCCCGCTGGCACCAGGCCACATTGAGGTCGATATTTTGCACTACCCTTCCATAATTGGGAATCTTGAGAAAATCTCTTAAAGTACTTAGGCCTTCCAAGAAATTCTCATCTGCCAGTTGATCTATCTTTTCCTTCTTGAGGCTTTGGGCCGAAGCAATAGAATATATCAGGGTCAGGGTTAATGTTAGCATTAATCTCATGGGGGAAGTTAGCAAACTTTGAATTATCCTTTCTCGCTAATGTTTTCATACTAGTAAGCCTGGATTAAAGACTTGTGTTTGAAGTTGACACTTGGGTTTGCTAGTTTAGCCTCAGACTATTGTCGCTGAACTACTATTCAGACTATATGATGGTCCCCGGGAATCAGGTATGATCAACTTTAGTAAGAAAACCACAACAGTGTTGAGTATGCTATCAGCGATAGGGCTAGTACTCAGCCTATACTTCCATATCAAGGCTTTATTGGGTATTCCCACAGAGAATACTAACACCCTTTACCTTACTCTCGGACTGGGGTTATTTTTTGTATGGCTACCAACTGTACTTTCATTGAAGCAGAGACCTGAATTCAAGGAAGGAGGCTTTTCAAACCTGAAACATCCAGGCAAGTTCTGGAAAGCAATATTTAAGGGAACCCCCAAACTGATTGCAGCAATCTCCATTTTCTTTTTCGTCTATGCAATGGTCAATTTTCTACTATTCATGGCCGAAGCTCTTGAGGGTGCACCTCAAATTATTGATGGAAAATATGTAATTAACAATCATGGAGAAATAACAGAGATTAGTCAACAAGAATATAAAAATGCCAAAGCCAACGAAATCAGAGGGTTCTCCGGGCATTGGATGGCTTTTTATGCTGTAGCCATGGGGATTCTCTATCCCCGAAAAGAGAATGAGAGTGACAGCGACCCCACTACCGCCGATCTAACCTAATGCTCCAAGAATTCTTCAATCAGTATGGCACGATTACGAGCGCTGATCTTGACAGTGTCTCGTCGATTGCCAGGAAAGTAACTTTTAAAAAGGGGAATTTTCTATTGGCTGAAGGAGGCACTTGTAGCAATTTCCATATTGTAATCTCTGGCTGCGTGCGACTGTATTTTCTCAATGACGATCTCGATATCTCCGTCTGGTTTTCATTTGGTGGCAATTCTGCCATAGAGCTTCATAGTTACATCAATCAAAGTAGTTCAGAGTACTTCCTGGAATGTATTGAAGACACCCAAGTTTTAAGCATTCCAAAAGCCCAACTAGATTCCCTTTGCGAATCAAATGGAGCTATTGACAAACTTCTTAGATTGTATTGGCAGGATGTGGTCCAGATGTTAATTGGCCGAATGACCAGTTTGCAAAAGTACTCTGCTGAAGAACGTTATCTGCAACTGCTGGCAGACACTGACTACCTCAATCGAATTCCTCAGAAATACCTCGCTTCATATATTGGAGTAACACCCACCTCATTGAGCCGAATTCGCCGGCAAGTCGCCAGTAAAGCATAGTTGTCATAGGGCAACTTTATTATCGTAAATCATTTGAACTTTTGTTGCATAATTTTCTTCGCAACTAAATGGCATAAGATGTACGACCTTCCCTATCACAAAGAGCACGATGAAGAGAGAATTAAAACTTTCATTGCTAAATATCCTTTTGCATTCTTATCGGGATGCGATGCGGCGAACAAACCTGTGGCAACCCAAGTTCCTGTTTTTATTGAGGAAAGGAGTGGCAAACGGATTTTGAGTGGCCACATCATGAAAAACACCGACCACCATAAGGCTTTTCTGCATAACGATAGTGTCCTGGCCGTCTTCACTGGTCACCATACTTACGTTAGTGGCACCTGGTATAGTAATCCGCATACGCCTTCAACCTGGAACTACATGAGCGTACATGTTCGGGGAGTAATTCGATTTCTTGACCATGACGCCTTGATAGAAGTACTTCGTAAAACTTCCCTTCACTTCGAGAATAACAACCCGCAATCAACCACTGTCTTTGACAACCTTCCGAAAGAGTTCATCCAAAAAGTAATAAACGCAATAGTAGCCTTTGAAATAGAAGTGACAGATATCGATAATGTATTCAAACTTAGCCAAGACCGGGATGCTGATAGCTATCAGCATATCATCAAAAAGTTAAAACAAAATGGTGAAAATGGGCAAGTAATTGCCGAGGAGATGGAAAGAAGAACTACGGAGGTATTTCCTGAAAAATAGGATTGTCAGATAGTAGCTGAGTGCTTACAACCAAATCAGCTATTTAGCTGTTATTTGTACTGTTGTGAAGTACATCTCCATCAGCCTCTATCGCAAAATGATTAACTACGCAATGGTTGAGGGCCTTACCCAGGGTGATCTCGGTAACCTGCCCACTCCTGTTGGAGATATAGACAACATCAGCGCTGTTCCTGCTGATCACTTCTTCGAGCTTCATGAGATCCTTGATTCCAAATTGGGGCCGGGCTTCTCTGTAAGGGTTGGGCAGCAAATGAAAATAGAAGATTACGGGGTACTGGGGCTTTCTTGGCGGACTTGCTCTTGGGCAGGCGAAATATTTGATAGAAGCGAACGCTACTTCAAAATGCTTTCGAACACCTATGTCTTCAAGGTTGAAAAATCGGAGGACGTTTCTCATATATACTTGCACAGAGAACCGCATAGAAGAGGATTAGAATTATCGAACGAGGCTACGTTATCTGCAACCGTAGTAGTGCTAAGAGCAATGACCGAAACCGATATATCACCGATCCAGGTTACATTCAAACACAATCCCCCAACTGATCTAACAAGTTACGAAGCGGCTTTCGGTTGCCCCATTCTCTTCAATCAGCCTTACTACACCATAAGTTATAAAACACTTGACCTGGAAACCCGCACCGCCAAAGCCGATGAAAGTATCAATCAGTTCCTGCTAGAGCGAGTTGATGAAGAGACAAAAGGCTTAGCAGTTAGTTCCAATAAGATTATTGCTGATGTCGAAGTCCTGATCAAAGATGCACTGCCTAGTGGTATCCCCGGCATTATCCAAATCAGTAGGCATATCGGTATGAGTAACAGAACGCTTACCAGGAGGCTATCTGAAAATGGTGTTACCTTCCGCGACCTGATAAGGAAAACACAGGAGCAAGTTTCCAAAGACCTCCTCAATAACTCCTCTAGAAGCGTAGCTGAGATAGCTTTTGAGGTGGGGTTCTCCGAGCAAAGTGCTTTTAACCGGGCATTCAAACGTTGGACCGGCCTCTCCCCGCTCGAATTCCGAAAAAACTAGTCTTTCCTGCCGGTTGGCTTAAAGTGTCAAAGCATTGGCGCGAAGTGTCAAGAATGCGGTGGCAATACCTTGCAATTTTACTTCTGAGTTAAGCACGAAGTGAAATTGAACTAATCAACTCAAATAACAAACAACAATGAAACACAACATCTTAGTAATTGGCGGTACCGGTAAGACCGGACGTCGAGTAGTAGAAGGACTAACAAAGCTGGGGCACAACGTGAGTGTTGGAGGTCGCAACACTTCTCCCTCTTTTGACTGGGACGATACGGCAACTTATGCTCCTGCCCTAAAAGGTATGGACAGGGCATATATCGTCTATTACCCTGATTTGGCTGTACCGGGTGCAAGGGATGCAATCACAGCTCTGACTGAAGCTGCCCTTCGACAAGGGCTGGAAAAAGTAGTATTGCTTTCTGGCAAGGGCGAAACGGAAGCTGAAGCTTGTGAGGAAATTGTGGCAAACTCAGGTTTGAATTACACGCTGGTAAGAGCTTCATGGTTTAACCAAAACTTCAGTGAAGGTGCATTCCGTGATTTTATACTGGGTGGCCAGGTAGCACTTCCAATGGCAGAAGCTGAAATACCATTTGTAGATGCCGATGATATTGCGGAGGTAGTTACAAAGGTGCTGGTAGATGATAGCTACAATAGTGAGACGATCACCGTTACAGGCCCTCGAAAAATGACTTTCAAAGAAGCGGTAGATACGATGGCTAATGGTATTGGCAAAGAAATTCAGTTCAACCCTATCTCAATTGATGAATTTAAGGAAGGGATGAAAGCCGCAGGTCTTCCGGACTCTTACGTTTGGTTATTTGGCTACCTGTTCAAGGAAGTATTGGGAAATCCAGACAACCAGGAAGTAAGCGATGATGTAGAAAAGGTGCTGGGCAGAAAAGCTACCAGCTTTGAACAATTCGTACAAAAGGCCATACCAAGTGGAGTGTGGGCTCAAAGCCTGCCACAAAGCATCTAGGTTATTTAAGGACTGCCTCACAAGGGCAGTTCTTAAAGTACTTAAAATAGATTCGTAGTGATGGCAACCTTTGCTCTTCTTCGTCGTCTTTGATGAAATGAAGATCAGAATCACCCTCTCCCTTGCCCTATCTCTATGCCTCTCTCTCAGCCAAGCTCAAGTTTCTTTGCAAGATATTGCCTTGAATTTTGGTGAACATAACGTTGGTTTCAGGCACTTCAAGTCCTACGACAGCACCAGGACTTATCAGAGAATTTATGATTGGAATAATCACTATCTACCTCGGCCCATACCGATTAGTATCTGGTATCCATCGTCAGTGTCATCCGGCGCAACGATGAAGGTGCTGGATTACATGGAAATTCTGAAAGAGGAGGAAGAATGGGAGCATCTCCCAAATGACTTTATACTAAACTGGTTTTACTACGCCAACACACCCGAAAATCAAGAACATATGCTGGAACAAACGCTGGCCAGCCTTGATATACCCCCGGGTAAGGGTAAGTTTCCTACGGTTATCTACGCTCCAAGCTACCAGGCTTCATCAATAGAAAACTTTGCGCTTTGTGAAATGTTAGCTAGCCATGGTTACGTAGTTATTTCAACCCCAAGTCGAGGTACGAGAAACAAGTTTTTGGAGGGCGGGTCTTTGCGAGATGTGGAAACCCAGGCCAGGGATGTTCAGTTTCTGATTTCTAAAGCCAAGGGTTACTCTTATGTTGATTTGAACAGAATTGCAACTATGGGCTTCAGCTTTGGTGGCATGTCAAATGTCCTGGCCCAGGTTTCTAACAAAGATATTAAAGCGGTTATTAGTCTCGATGGCTCCATTAAATATCAGTATAAGACAATTACACAATCCCCGTTTTTCGAAGTTGCAAAGGTTGATGTTCCTTTTATTCACATGGCACAGAAAGACATTCCCAAGGAAGTGATGACCGCGGAAAAGATCGACTCTGCCCTCAACCATAAATTCGATTTTTTCGACCAGCTGGCAAACTCTGAAGCCTACCAACTAAAGTTCAATCACCTAACTCATTCCTACTTTAGCTCATTGGGCGTTCTATTCCAATCCCGAGACCGGAGACAAGACAAGAGCGATAGGGAGATTATGCAATCTTACCAATGGTTGTCTCTATACTCCCTAAACTTTCTCGATATGGTGTTAAAAGGGGATCAGAACTCGCGGCAGTTCATTGAAAACACCCCAGCTCAAAATGGGATAGACATGGGGGCTGTATCGGTTATTGCTAAAAAAAAGCCAGCTAGTAACCCAATAACATTCCAGGATTTCAATGAGATGGCCGCAAAAATTGACTATGAAGAACTTACTGACTTATATAAGAAGATTCTAAAAGAGCACCCTCAATTTGAAATACCTGAGGGTAGACTGAATAACCTGGGCTTGCAACTTTTGTTTAATCCCGAAACTTCGCTATCTGGAATTAAAGTACTATTATTTGCAACTGAGAGATATCCATCATCAGCAAACCTCTTTGACAGCCTGGCAGAGGCTTATTTGTTTGTGGGTAATGAAGAGTTAGCTATTCAACATTTTAAGAAGTCGCTTGAGTTGGACGGTACTAACCAAAATGCAGTAAATAGGCTAGACGAATTATCACAAACTACTGAAAAGAAATAGCTACTGTAGCCTTACAATTACGCCTTCTTAGGTGATAGTAAGAAATCAGTTAGTTTCATTCCAATTACATACTAAAAGAGCATCTGGCCGTTACTACCTTTGTTCTAATACCTTGCCTTTTTCAAAATGAAATCCAGTATTATTCTCCTGCTGCTTATTGTTCAGTTTCACGTTAGTGCTGGGCAGGTAACTATCAAGGGTACCGTTAGAAGTGCACAAAACGTGGAAGCTATTGCCTATGCAAATATTGGCATAATCAACACTGAGGTCGGCACCATCTCCAATGAGGATGGGAGCTTTACAATCCAGATTCCATCTAAATACAAGCAGCAATATCTCATCTTTTCTTCATTGGGCTATCAAAGGAAGGTGATAAGTCTCGATTCCATGGAAAACTCCCAATTTCTTGAAATCTTACTCGATGAGTCAGTGATAGAACTTCAAGAGGTATCAATCATATCCCAAAAGATCAGAAAGCGGAAAGTCGAAATAGGTAATGGCAGTAGTCTTTTGCTTTCAGGTCAGTTAGCAATTGATACCCTCTACGCTGGAGGTGCCATTGCGCTACTCATCGATAAAAGCCACCTACCCGATCTAACCTTTGTTCATGGAGCGTCATTGTTCATCCCAAGAAACCTAATGCCTTCGTTTAAGGTAAGAATGCGCATATTGGCAGTAGACAGTACTAACGGTGGGAGGCCTGGTCAAGATATTCTAGATGAGCAGATTATTGTAAGTTCGACAATCAGAAAAGGCTGGCTTCAATTTCCAGTGGAAAACATGAATCAAATAAATGTCAGCGCTTTCTACCTTACCTTCGAGTGGATATTAAACAAGGAGGACAGAAGATACATTGCCGGTAAGTATGACGAGTACATGAGGCTAAATCCCGACCGCGTTGAATATGATACCACCACTATAAATGGTGAAGAAGTAATAACCAGAAGAATCGGTAAGGTATTGGCGGGCACTATATTCGGCACAACAAACTCTAAGAAAGACAAGCAGAAATTTGCAACTTACCACAGAGATAACAGCTTTGGTAAGTGGGAAAATTCGGGCGGTACCTTATCTGCAAAAATTGAATTAGCCAACTATCCATTGCAACCAACTAATCAAGCAAAACAATGATAGCACGAATATGGAAAGGTCAGACCAAAGTTGAGCACGCCGATGAGTATACTGATTTTATGAAACGGCGAGCCATACCCGACTACAATCAAACTGAGGGGTTTATTAAATTGACTTTTCTGAGAAGGATGGATCAGGATTATGCATATTTCGACCTACTTACTTTCTGGGACAATATAGAAGTGATTAAGAATTTTGCCGGAGAAGATTATGAAAAAGCAAAGTACTATCCCGAAGACAAGAATTACTTAGTTGACTTTCCGGAAAAAGTGGTGCACTACGAAGTCTTCGCTGAATAAATGTATCGACATAACCCTTACTTCAGTTTTCGAAAATTTCCACTAATAGTGAGAAAAACAGTCCTGGCAACTTTGCTGCTTTTAGCTAATCTGAGTATCGCCCAGAATCTCGAATCCAGAATATCTAATGTTGAGAATGGTCTCACCTTTCAAGCAACTACCCCCATTGGAGGAGAAATTGTCACCGGCAATATTCTTGAGAAATTCAAGCAGTACAAAGTCAACGGAGGGAGCATTGCAGTAATAAACGATGGCAAAATCGAATGGTCAAAAGCCTACGGAGTGGCTGATGTAAATAGTGGAAATCCGGTTTCAACCAAAATGCTATTCCAGTGTGCGTCTATTGGAAAAGTTATTACGGCCCTGGCCATCCTTCACTTGGTGCAGGAGGGCAAGGTTGAGCTTGATGAGCCCGTAAACAATAAACTCATTCGTTGGAAGATCTCTGCAAATGACAAAACTGAAATAGAGGCTGTAACCCTAAGACACCTCCTCTCCCATTCTGCCGGACTAACAGACGACTATGGATTTTTGGGTTACGAGCCAACGGACCAGATTCCAAACTTGCTCCAGGTTCTACAAGGGGTTCCACCAGCTACCACAAAGAAATCCCTCGCTATTAAAACGGTACCAGGTCAGGTAGAAAGATACTCCGGAGCGGGCTATTTGATTATTCAGTTGCTCATTGAAGATGTTACCGAAATTTCATTTGATGATTATGTACAGCAAAAGATATTTGTTCCATTGGGAATGACAAACACTACCTATGACCACCAGCCGGATAAGAATCTTGGAAAACCCATAGCGTCCGGTCACAATTCTAATGGTAAGGCATTAAATGGCAAGAAGTATCATGTTTACCCGGAAAAGGCTGCTGCGGGCCCATGGACGACCGCAGAGGATCTCGCTAGATTGGTAGTTGGAATACAAGATGCTTTTGCCGGCAAGGACCAAGCTCTTTGGAGCCAGCAACTTATAACAGATTTTCTTACTCCTCAGATTAACCACAAGGGGCTTGGAGTAAATCTCAAAGGCGTTGACAAAGTTGATGCCTTTTGGCATGCTGGACAGAATTTGGGCTATACATCCCTCCTATACGGATTAGCTGATCAAAAGCAGGGAGCTGTTGTGTTGCTGAATTCAGATGGCGGTGACAGGTTAATGCAGGAAATAGTTACCAGCATAGCGCACGAATACCAATGGCCGGTGATGCAATCTTATCGGGCAACTGAAATCCCTCCTGACCTGCAAACCAAACTAATTGGTAAGTATGAGAATAGGGACAAATCGAAAGGTCTAATTGTAGAACTAAAAAAGAAGAAACTCTATCTAAGACCTACCAGTGCAAAACGAGGTTATGAACTTCTCAAGATTGGTGAAAATCACTACACATTTAGGAACGCGCAAGACTATTTTAAGCTGACTTTTGAGTCCACTGGCGGTGAAACAACCCTTTCTTACACTGAAGGCATCGGAAACACAATGCAGTTCAAAAGGGCTCGACAATAGCACTGCCGACATTCCCATCGGAGTTTGTTAGTAAGAACGAAATCGCCTAGATTGTTTCTTTATGGCCTGGAACTATATTCAGCTTAGACTTCGCCGTAAACCAACCAAAATCAAATGAGCAAAAACTTACTCCTTACGTTCTTATTGTTCCTCCCTTACCTGGTTCAGGCCCAAACCAGCGAGGAATCTTACCTATATAAAGCTGGCAAAGCTGATAGCCTATATTCGGAGATATTAAAGGAGCAGCGACTTATATATGTTGAAGTGCCCGCAAGCTTTGCCGAAAACGAAGACCGAAAATACCCTGTTCTCTATGTTGTGGATGGTGATGTTTTTTTACCAGCCCTAAGCGTTGTGCATAGTTACTACTGGGGTGGTTTTATGCCCGAAATGGTAATTATAGGTATTTCAAACAGCAAGAATAGAACACGCGATCTAACTACGTCGAATATCACAACCAAGTATGGAATGCCATTTAACGAAGAAAATGGTGGAGCGGCGCAGTTTCATAAATTTCTTGAAGAGGAATTAATCCCTTATGTTGAGAACAACTATCCTGTGACAACATATAGAACTCTGGCTGGTCACTCCTATGGTGGGCTATTCACGATCTACTCATTGCTTAATCATGCCAGTGCATTTGAAAACTACCTCGCCATAGATCCTAGTTTAGACTGGGATGATCAAAAGTTAATTAAGCAGGCCAAATCAAGCTTCTCAACTCAAGACTTCACAGGAAAATCTCTTTATATGTCTTTGGCTGGGCAACTGCACAGGCAAAACCCGGAAATCACCATCGATAATGTGATGGAAGACAAGTCAGATTTTACACTTTTTGCACGCTCCAACATTGAGTTCAAAAACATTATAGAGGAGAGTGAAAAAAGTCAAATGCAATTTCATTGGGAATTTTTCAAGGATGATCTCCACGGTACAATCCCACTTCCCTCCTTTCGAAATGGATTAATAGCGTTATTTGAGTGGTTTCAAATGGAGCATACCAACAAGTTTAACTCCCCATCTACACCAACCGCTGAAATAATTGATATAATCTCTTACCGTGCTAAAAAGCTTGAGGATCATTTCAAGTACAAGGCTCCTCCCTATCCTGAAGAGCTCCTAAATGTTCTTGGCTACATGAGCATGGATATGGAACAGCCGAAAAAATCTAAGATGTTTTTTGAGACCGCCATTGAGTTTTACCCTGCTAGCGCCAACGCTTATGATTCTATGGCTGAGTATTTTGAGAAGCAGCAGGATTACACAAATGCACTTAAATTCGTGGAGAAAGCATTTGAGATTAGCGGTAGTGATTATCATAAAGAAAGAATGGAGAAATTAAAGACAAAGACTAATTAGTGCTGAATCGTGGTGAATCTCCAAACCAGATAAACAACAGTAAATTGGGTCAAAACCAGCTAGAAGAATATGAAAAGGAGACAGTTCTTAAGAAATGCTAGCTATGCATCTTTGCTTTTAGCAACACCTGCCCTCACCAGATGTTCTACTGGCTCCCAGCGACTGAAGCTGTTAGTGCTTGGAGGTACCAACTACCTTGGACCAGCAATTGTAAATGAAGCCCTCAAGCAGGGATACGAAATTACCCTTTTTAATCGGGGCATAACAAACCCTGATTTATTTCCTGAAGTAGAAAAACTAAAAGGTGATCGCTCTGTTGATACTGAGAATCTGTCTGCGCTGGAAAATGACAGGACCTGGGATTACGTAGTAGATACCTGGCCTTCAGACCCCAGGATGGTTGCAAGAACTGCAGAGCTTCTAAAGGATCGCGTTAAGGGCTACTCTTTTACCTCATCTATAGCGGTTTACGAAGACAAGACCGTGGAAGGCATTACTGAGACAGCGCCATTGCATAAAGTAACGTCGTATGAGCCCGGAATGTCGTACTACCAATCCAAGGTTCTATGT
Organism: Cyclobacteriaceae bacterium; assembly: GCA_028285445.1. Lineage (GTDB taxonomy): Bacteria > Bacteroidota > Bacteroidia > Cytophagales > Cyclobacteriaceae > JANQPQ01. The sequence goes on from JANQPQ010000056.1 coordinate 259,279, forward strand.
GAAGAGGTTGTGCAAGGGCACTTTCCCAACACCCATCTTATTACAAGGCCTCCTGGTATTCATGGTAAGCGCGATGAAAGTTGGGGGTTGGTTTATTGGCTTTGGAGAATTCGCAATGGTGGCGATGTACTGGCCCCTGGGGACGGCACTGATCGCATTCAGTATATTGATGTAAACGATGTGGGCAGGTTTACAATTACTGCACTTGAAGCCAGGCAGTTCGGAATATTTAACACCATAGGTCCAAGACTAGAGCCATTGGCATGGACTGAGTTCCTCCTTAAAGTCAATAACCATTATGGCAATAGCGCGAACCTCATTTGGGTCGATACTGATTTCATTGCCGAAAAAGAGCTAAGACCGGTCGTTGATATTCCTATCTGGGAACCAAAGACCAGAAGAGCCGGTCGACACACAATGAACTCTGATAAAGCAATTGCTGCAGGCCTAACTTTTACTCCCATGGAAGAAACCTTTGATAGTGCGCTAAATTGGTATGATCATATAAAGTCGGCCAGTGCTGACCCTGGCCTGGACAAAAACAGGCCGTTCAATGGTATGACAAGAGATAAGGAACTTGAGATATTAACGGAATGGCAAAAAAGAATTAGTCAATGATCAGGAAGTTATTCATAGCCTTATTCCTATTTCCAATAGTCGGCCCTCTCTTCGCACAGGAAGCGACCAAACCAGATGTCCTAATCGTCACCACAGGTGGTACCATTGCCAGCAATACAAATGCCCCTATGTCTGAAGGGCACGAGCTCATCCGGGCCGTTCCTGAATTAACGAAGTACGCAAATATCGATGTGGAAGAGTTTGTGAGGATTGGTTCTTCCAAGATGACTCCAGCCATATGGCTTTCTTTGGTGAAGCGCATAAATGAAAGAGTTGAAGAAAACCCGAACCTGGGCTGCATTATAATTACCCATGGTACAGACACTATGGAAGAAACAGCCTTCTTCCTTAACCTTACACATAGAAGCACTGTACCCATAGTTCTGGTTGGATCGATGCGCTCTTCTAATGAGATTTCTGCCGATGGACCCGCCAACTTGCTTAATGCCTTACGGGTGGGAATTTCCGAAGAAGCCATTGGAAAAGGTGTTTTGGTGGTTTTAAATGAAAATATTAGCGCAGGAAGAGATCTCATTAAATCCCATAATCGACGGGTAGATGCATTTGCCAGCACAGAGCGGGGATTTATTGGATCGGTAGATCCGGAAAAGGTAGTTTTCTATAGCGCTCCAACTAAAGCCCATACGATCAAGAGTGAATTCAATGTTTACCAACTTGCTAGTTTACCACCGGTCGATATTGTGCAAGACTATGCTGGACTTGATAGTACTATTTTCAGCTACTATAAAGCAAGGCCTAACCAAGGCTTGGTGATAAGTTCCTTTGCAGGTGGTCGCGTCAGTAATGGCTTTAGAGAGATATTCAACCTACCAGAATCGCACAAGCCTATTGTGATAGCTTCTAGCATAAAAGGTGGCCGAATTATGGGCTCTAACCGAGAGGGCACTCCAATAGTGGTTTCAAATGACCTGCCTGCCAACAAAGCGAGGATACTGCTCATGTTGGCATTAACCAAAACGAAGGAGCCGAGGGAGATACAACAGATTTTTGATAAGTACTAGCTGGCATCGGCATGTCTCTTCGAGAACAACTAGACCTTCGCAAGCGTCACCCAGAGTATCAGGACTACCTTGATTACAATGAGCGGGAATCTGATCGTGTTCGTGAGCAGTATTCGTGCACATTAGACCTTAAGTATGGCAACTCCGATCTTCAAAGTGTTGACATTTTCCCTTCACCCCAGGAGAACTCCCCCATCCTTATATTTATCCATGGAGGTTACTGGCGGGCATTGGACAAGAGAAATTACAGCTTTGTTGCCGAGCCTTTTATAAAAAACAATGTAACCGCAGGAATTGTGAATTACCGGCTGCTTCCGTCGGTGGATATGAATACACTGTTAAATGATGTCGAAGCCTCCATATCTCTAATTAGGGGTCAGGCCAGTCGATTCAATGGAAATCCTGATTCAGTTACCTTATCCGGTCATTCTGCCGGTGGACACCTGGCGTTGATGGCTTATATTATGAATGAAGATCTAAGAGCAAGCATAACTAGTATCTGCAGTATTAGTGGAATTTTCGATTTAGCACCAATCAAAGAAAGTTATCTGAATGAGGAACTGCACCTTACAGATTCTGAAGTAGAAGAATTTAGTGTTACAAACAAAGATTTATCTGTGTTGGCATGCCCAACATTGCTAAGCGTGGGATCGGAAGAATCAGTTTTATTTATCGAAGAGTCAAAAGCCCTTCACCAGAAATCTAGTTCAATGGCTCCTACAACTTACCTTGAGTATCAGGGTCTCAACCACTATGAGATAGTGCATGAATTGGGGCAGCAGGATAGTCAACTGGCAGATTTTATTTTGAAAAATTGCAAGCGATAGCTCTAAATCAAGAATGACACCAGTACGTAAAATATCCATAGGTCAATTTGAAATAGTGCATGAATTGGGGCAGCAGGATAGTCAACTGGCAGATTCTATTTTGAAAAATTGCAAGCGATAGCTCTAAATCAAGAATGACACCAGTACGTAAAATATCCATAGGTCAATTTGAATTCGATTGCAGAGTGGCAGGTGATGAGGGCAATGAAGCGATTATTTTACTGCATGGTTTCCCTGAGACCTCGGTCATGTGGTCCAGACTAATGGATCAACTGTCTTCGAAGGGGTATTACTGCCTAGCTCCGGACTTGAGAGGTTATAGTGCAAATGCTTGCCCTAAAGGAGTGAAAAATTATAAGCTGCAAAATTTGAGTGAAGACATCTTGCAAATCGCTGACAAGGCAGGCATTACAAAGTTCCATTTGATTGGCCATGACTGGGGTGCTATCATTGGATGGGATCTGGTGTATAATAATCCCCAAAGGATATTTAGTTGGAGTGCCCTTTCCGTTCCACACCTAAAAGCCTTTGCCAAAGCCTTTAGAACCGACCCCGAACAGAAGAAGAGAAGTCGTTACATAGGGCTATTTAAGTTACCTATCATCGCTGAAATCATGCTTCGAAGAAATGACTTCAGGGGCTTTCGGAAACTCTGGAAGCACAGTTCTCAGGAAGAAGTAGAGGAATACTTATTGGTTTTTAGAAGAAAGAAGAGCCTTACCGCAGCGCTAAATTACTACAGAGCCAACATCGGTAAGGGCAAGGCCCCTCCCACCGGAGACATCACCACCCCAACCTTGTATATCTGGGGGAATAGAGATTTGGCATTAAGTAGAACAGCTGCTGAGGGCAATAGCAAGTATATGAAAGGGGACTACACTTTCTTAGAAGTAAACGGAGGCCATTGGCTGATACAGAGCAATTATGATGAATGTAGCAGGGCTATTGAAGATCACTTGACGAAATATAAATCTATTGTGGATGAATAAAGTAATACTACTCACAATCGCAATTTTCACTCTCTCCTGTCAGAAAGACGGTCCAGGATACGATCTGCTTATTACGAACGTCAATGTTATTGACGGCACCGGAGCACCGATGGCAACAGATGTCAACGTCTTCATAAAAGATGGTTCCATTATCAAGATAGATGACTCATCTATCGGCTATACCGAGAATATTATTGATGGTTCCGGTAAATATCTCATTCCGGGCCTGTTCGATTGTCATGTGCATACGACAGACTACGGAGTCGACTTTCCGAAGTTGATCCACTATGGTGTAACTTCGGTATTCATTCCCGGGGGTAGCACTGCGACAAACGACTATTATGCTGAAATGAGAAGGCTAGGAAGTCAAGACACCATTCCCGCACCAAGAGTCTTCCATACCAGTCAGCATTTTACCATGGAAGGAAGGCACCCTGTAAAGACATATGCCAGCAGTAACTGGGTGGAAGGTGAGTCTGTCTTTTACCTTCGAGATACAGCACAAATCAGTGAGTTGGTTAGGCAAGTGGCTAACTATCCCATACAAGGCATCAAGCTAACTATTGAGGATGGTCCGGCACCTCCATTTGTTGATCGCATTCCACAAGAGTTCATTAACAAAACTGTTGCCGAAGCTTCCAGGTATGGCCTGGAAGTTTATGCCCATGTAAGTGATACCGAAGAATTTCTCATGGCGGTACGGGGCAAAGCAACAAACCTGGTGCATTTCGTAGGAATTGACATCGACTGGAATAATGAGACCCATGCGAATGCCATTAATGACTTCAAAGACCTCAACGGTTCCATCATTACCACACTGATGATTGACAAGTCATTTATGTATCCCTTGAATGAGGCCTGGTTACGATCCCCGGCATTAAATGAAGTTTATCCACAAGCTGACCTTCAGGACTTACTTACTCCCTCGGTCATCAAAAGAGCCCAAGCAATGGCATATATCACCAAGTCTGAATTAGGCCTGGATACCTTAACGCTGGAAAACATCTACTTACCCCAGGTGGAAGACCTCCAAAGGATAAGCGGCATGGGCATCAACGTTGTACTCGGCACTGATACTGGAAATGACTTCAACTTCCATGGCTACAGTCTTCATGAAGAAATGCAGATCTTGGAAATGGGTGGCATGGAGCCATTGGAAATTATAAAGATGGGAACACTAAACGCTGCTCGCATGATGAAAGTCGCAGACAGCTTGGGTTCGGTTGAGGTTGGTAAATACGCGGACGTGGTCCTTCTGGATGCCAACCCATTAGAATCCATTGAAAATACACTTAGCATAGTAACAGTAATTAAGAACGGGGTAATTCAGGAGAGGATAGATTAGCATAAGTCACAGTGGCAGCACAATACTTCAAAAGAGTTTTTACTTACGCCTTCGTCTGGTTCGTGGCGTTCAGTTTCTGGAGCTTAATGAGGCAATTCGGACAGGAAGTAGTCGATGGACCACAATTTGGCCTATCCGGGTTTGTTGTCGTTTACGCAATTCTCGGCCTCATCACTGGATTGATATTTGGCGCAGTCGATTTCTTGCTGCCAAGAAGTTTTCTCAAACGAACTTCATTTGGCAAGGCCCTCCTACTAAGAACTGCCACCTACTTCGCCATTTTCATTCTTATCACCGCCGCAGGCGTCACTACCTTCACCTACTTCGACAAAAACGAAATAGCCCTGAGTGACTTTGTAAACTTCTTCTTTTCAAGTGAGATGCTGCTAGTATTTCTTTACTTCTTCAGTGTAGTTTTTCTCATACACTTCGTTAAGGAAGTGGATAGAAAGTTCGGGCCTGGCAATTTACTACGGATGCTTCGTGGATCTTTTCATAAGCCAAAGGAAGTAGAGCGCGTATTCATGTTCCTTGATCTTAAGTCGTCTACAACGATTGCAGAACAAATCGGGCATTTGAAATATAGCCAGCTAATACAAGACTGCTTCTCGGATTTGGAGATTGTGTTCAAATACAAGGCTGAAGTTTACCAATATGTTGGTGACGAGGCTGTACTAACCTGGACAATGCAGAACGGTACTGCAGGATCTAATGCGATAAAGGCCTTTTTCAGTTTTAAACACCAAATTCAGAAAAGGGCCGAATACTATCAGAAGAATTATGACCTTGTCCCAGAGTTTAAGGCGGGTTTGAACGCCGGTCGCATTGTTGTTGCTGAAGTTGGTGAAGAAAAACGCGAAATTGCCTACCATGGAGATACCATTAACACGGCCGCCAGAATCCAAAGCGAATGCGCCATTCAAGGAGAGGAAATTTTGATTTCGAAAAACTTGTATGAGTTAGTTGTATCAGACAACCAATTTACTTTTTCCCCTAAAGGCGAAGTACAACTAAAAGGAAAGAGCATCAAAACTGAAATTTTTAGCATAAGGGAAATGGCAAACTAGTAACTGGCCTCAAAGCTTACTCCTCACCCCTTCCTTGTTTTCACATTTCCAACTTTAGTACTATAGCTGTCCTTGACTGCATTACTAGATTGCTACGTCCAATATTTATTTGAAATGAAAAGCACTGTTCTAATTATTATTACACTGTTGATGGTTTCCAGCTGCAATGAACCCTCAAGGCATAACTCACAATCTGCTGAATCCCAGGAACTGGAAAAGTTCATCAACAATTACTATGAAATAATGTCAGATCGGCAATGGCAGCAATACCAACAGCTAATTATTGCAAAGGCCTCACTAACCACAATCTGGTCCGCATCTCCACAATCAGAACCAACTATCTTCACCAGTTCCATCGAAGAATTCTTGGCTCAAACAGATCAGGGCCCTGATAGTCAGCCCATCTTTGAAGAGAAGCCACTCGAAATCGAAGTGGAAATACGCGGCGACCTAGCCAACGTTTGGGCTAAATATGAGGCTAGGTTCGGATCGGAAACAGAACTGACTAAATGGAAGGGAACAGATCTATTTACATTAATGAGATTCCAGGGTCAATGGTATATAACTTCCCTCACTTATTTATCAGAGTAAAAAGGATCCTGGAAACCTCCAATCGACATATTCTTATCCAGAATAGTAGTTTAGAACATCTAAGATTACCAATTTAGTGGTTCAATCGAGTGGTAATGAGTCAATCTTTCCCAATTATTAAGACTGAACGGCTGCTGCTTAGGCAGATCACAGAAAGCGACCTAGAAAACATCTACCAAGGATTGTCCAACCCGGATATTACCCGCTACTACGCAGTGAGCTTTGATAGTTTGGAGGCAACCAAAGAGCAAATGGATTGGTATGCTGATCTGGAGAAGTCCAACACTGGAATTTGGTGGGCTATCTGCTCGTCAGACAACTCTGTATTCTATGGAGCTGGTGGTTACCACGATGTCTCAAAAGACCATAAGAAAGCCGAGATTGGCTTTTGGCTGCTACCCCCCCACTGGGGCAAAGGCATAATGAAGGAGGCTATGCCCTTAATTTGCAGCTATGGATTTGATGAACTCCAATTGCACAGAATTGAAGGATTCGTTGAATCTGACAATACCAATTGCAAAAAGGCATTGGCTAAAGTGCAGTTCAAACATGAAGGCACCATGGAGGACTGCGAGGTAAAAGATGGAAAGTATATCAGTCTAGATATCTACGCACAGCTCAAGTCAGACAGGGTGGTCTAACTTAATAATTAGTATCTCCAGCGCTTTGAGAGGTGTACCTAATTCAGCTACTAGCATTATGTAGGTAGTGTCAAGCCTGTCTTGCACACATCATAACCCAAACTAACCTATCATGATCAACCGTAGACATTTCCTCTCAATCGCCTCCATGGCTCTTGCCTATCATGCTACCCCAATTCCTGTGTTTTCACTTGGCAAACGACAGAAAAGCCTACGGGTAATTGTTGTTGGGGCTGGTCCTGCCGGACTTTGTGCGGCTTACGAGCTCCAAAAGGCAGGACACGATGTAACTGTTTTTGAAGCCCGCGACCGAGTTGGTGGGCGAATGCACACCATAAGAGAACCTTTCGATGATGGAATGTATGCCGAAGCTGGCGCCTTATACCTAACCAGCAACAACCCCGGGGTAGGTTACGCCAAAGAATTTGGCTTGAAACTCAACCCAGTTCCTTTCAGATCTGAGCTTGGTTCGGTAGTATATGTCAAGAACCAGAGGCTACTGGATAAAAAAGGCGAGGACTTAAAGTACCCATTTGATATTGCTGAGGAAGATCAGGGTAAAACCATTTCGCAACTACAAACTAAGTATCACAGAGCCCATATTTTCAACAATGAATGGCTGAAGAACTTGAACAGCGCTGATTATCCCCAGCCTGAATATTTATACCTAGATGATATATCAATGTTGGAATTCTGGAAAAAGAATGGTGCCAACGATGCCACCGTTGATCTTATTAAGCTAAGATACTATGGTACATACTCGGATGACCTAAGCCAGGTAAGCATTTTGCAGCTTTTCCGAGAAGCTGCCAGTTTCCTGGGTATTCAGGGAGCCTACCAGGTAGATGGAGGAAATGATGGTATTTGCAAAGAATTAGCCCGGCGTTTGAAAAACCCGGTCAACTTCAATTCACCGGTAGCACAAATTCAACAAGATGATGCGAGTGCCAGCGTGGTAGTAAAAAAGAAAAATGGAGAAAAAGTGACTAAGTCTGCTGATGCAATTATTGTTGCAGTTCCACCACAGGTAGTGAATAAGATAGATTGCAACGGAGCTCTTCCGATCGCACTTTTGAAGCTTCTGGATGAAATACCACCCATTGACCTGACTAGGACATACATACAAACAAAACGGCGGTTCTGGGAAGATGAAGGCCTTGATGGGTCGGCTATTACGGATTTGCCAATTGATCAGATCTATAATTCCACAATTGCACAGACATCCCAAAAAGGCATCCTGGAATCGATGGCTTCGAATGCCAAGGCTAGGTATTTGGCCAGTCTACCGTTGGACGAAAGAACTCTATTCGTAAAAGAGCAAATGAACAAGGTCTATCCTGAATTGGGTGAAAATGCGGAGAAGTATGCCTCGTATGCCTGGGGAGAAGATCCTTGGGCCAGGGGCAACATGTGTTCATTTAGGCCAGGCCAAATCGGAAAGTTGCACAGCCTACTAAAGTCAAACAAAAGCAAGATCCATTTTGCAGGAGATGCTTACGGAGGCATACCAGGGTATTCTCAAGCGGCCTTTAGCTCGGGCCAACGGATCGCGGCGGCTGTAAATGATTCTACTAATTGAGTATTTTGGCTTGAGGATTTAACTAGTTCAATCCTAATTCTTTTAACAACCAGGCGGTGCGGTCAGATTTAATTTCCTCATCTCCCATAAAGTGCTCTGCCTCGTATCTTTTTCTTTCTTTGCCTTCCGAGGTTACTGCATTAAAAAACACATTGCCATCCGTTTTGGATATGAATGGATCGGTACTAGATAGCTGGCAAAGTACCGTACCCTCTATCTTGCTGATAAAGTCAGTTAACTCGAAAACAGCATTTTGCTGAACGTAGTCCACCTTAGACTTAGGTTGATTAACGAAAAATGCCCAATCATAAAGGCTGGCGGTTACTGCAATGAAAACATAAGTTTTAGCCTTGTTGTCAATTCCCGCGGCTATCGACCCATACATGCCTGAATAGTCATGGCCAACGTATGCAATTCGATCCTTGTCCACATTTTCCAGTGAAAGCAGTAGGTCCATGGCCCTGCGAATCTCAATCACCTGCTTGATGGAGCTATTATAATCATCAGCGAGGTCACGGTTTTGGTACCAGCCCGGCTTGGACCACATCGCATTGAATAGCACAGATACAACACCCTTGGAAGCCATCTCCACGGCCTCGTCGAGGTACTGCTCACGATCTGATGTATGATGCCCCAACCAGTGGCCCCACAAAACGCCAGCGAAAGGGCCTTGTCCGTTAGGCATCACGATATAGGCCTGGACGGGCTCTTCTCCTGGAATCCCAACGAAGGTAATATCCTGAATAGTCACTGTCTCCCGCCTCTCGCTGGCAACTTCCCTAATCTGAAAATCGCTCTGCTCGTAATCAAAGAGAGCAATTCTTTCAGCCATGGTAGTAGTCGACTGGCCTTTGGTAAAACCATAGCTTACCAGAACAAGATTAGCAATCAGTACCGCCCGTAGTAGGCCAGCTGCTTTTCTTATCCTTGTTTGGGGCTCCTTCCTCAGTTGCATTATCGGATGTATTAGTATAGCACCAATATACCCAATATCAACTCATAAAATGCCCTGTTGCTATCTGGCAGTGGAAAAGGGTTTGGTTAGCTATTCATCTTTCTCCGAAAACTCCTCACGGCCATCTGCATAGATAAAGGTAAGCCCATTCACTTTGCGGTTATCATCCCTTTCAAAGCGAACTTTGGGCAATTCATTTCTCACGGGCATGTGGTAGACCATTTTATACAATTCACCTTCAATTTGCTCCAACTTCAGCTTGGCCGGGCCTCTTTCGAGATACAAATCACCATCTTCCAAAAACAGTCTACGCACACCTCCGCCATACCAACCGGTGTATTCATTTGTCTCTCCAGCCTGTTCGCTAATGGCAGCAGCATCAACCTTCTCAAATTTTATCAGGCTGTTTTTCCAATCGATTGTTGTTCGTAAGTCCTTCACTACGGAATAGCCCAGGTTTGCGTACTCAAACCCTTCGACAAAAACAACTGCCGGATTTTCATAAGCCACTTCCCCAACCCTGATGGTTCCAATAAGATCAGCATGCCACGGTTGATACGATGCTACCGGGGTTCTGATCTCCCCTCCTTTGCGAAGGCCCTTTATTTTTAGTTTGTCTTTTAGGTAATATGGCAGGCTAAATCCACCAGGGCTGCCAGTGTCTAGGTGGGACTCAACGGCTATGCCGGCAACATCCAGGTTGTAGTTAAGCTGCTGGAGATTAGGAATGATGGGTACTACTCCCTCCTGGCTTTTATCTAATTGACCTGCCGCTAAGATGAGCTTTGAGCCAGGGTAGTCAAGTGTTACCAGTAGATCGCCGAAAAATGCACCACTGAGAACGCCATCAATAGGCAGCATTCCTCTCAGGTTTACTATATTCATTTCCGTACCTATGGAGATATTGGTTCTGGGAATCGCCACTTTAGGTACAGCAACCCGCTGAGAAACCAGTCTACCGGCACCCTGCGTTTTTAGTGAGTCACTCCCCACCACTTCAAAATTGAACTCTTTGCTTAGTTTCTCATCCAATACGTTCGTGGACGAGCCAGTATCGAAAATAAACTTATAAGGGCCCTTGCCGTCAATTGTAACATCAATAATTGGCCGCCTGGAACTCATATCCATGGGTATGGCAACTTCCTGAGCAGTCATTCTCTTTGGTTGGCAAAACGAGAGCAAGGCTGCATGGCTGAGCACTATAATAATCAAGGTCTTTCTCATAGTTAAAAACTGTTAAATGATTGTTGTAATGAGTTTTTGTGATTTTCTTAACCACAAGAGTCGCTGGAAATGAGGTATGATTCCCTGAAGGAAAAATGAAACAAGTATCCTATTAATATGAAAATGATAAAGAATAGAGTTAACGATAATGAAGTTCAGATTAGATCCTGGAATATTTCTTTTCAATATGGAATATTGTCCGCACCACGAGATAGGGAATTACTGCTAGAGCCTCGATTGTCTAAGTTGCTCTATCTTCTAAGCTGCCATGAAAACTCAGTCGTATCTCGAGAATACCTAATTAAGAAAATATGGCCAGATACTGTGGTGAATGAAGAGTCATTGACGAGAGCCGTCGCTGATTTAAGAAAGAAGATTGCTTCAAATTTCAGCGAGGAATTAGAAATAACTACAGTTCCCAAAAGAGGATACAAATTGACACTTTGTTCTAAAGATCAATCAGCACTAGCTAGCAATAAAGTCCGTAGAAGGCAATTTGCCGTGTATGGTACTGCAGCACTTCTTTTGGGAATCCTATGGCTGGCAGGAATTTTAAAGGTCGTGGTGATTTCATGACTACCTTGTCTGGACCAGTAAATTACTCAACCATTCATTAAGCCGGCAGTAAAACTGCCACCAAGCGGCCGCCTTGTATACCACAAGTCTACCAAAAACTATAGCCTGGAATACACCTGCTTCTCTATCTTTGTCAGAAGCCCTCTGGCCAACCCCCAATACTGTTGCGGAAATACCTCGATCCTCCTAAACACATGCTATGAAGAAGATTCTACTATTCATACCAATCGCAATTTTTGCCTGTAGTGGCCATAAAACAGAAGCACCTTTGGCAAGCTCGCAAATAGTGCCAGAATTACAGTGGGTTGGCGAAGTACTTGATAGCTGGGAGTACATCAGCAATGAACATTTGAAGCTATCTCCAGGTACGGCTCCTAAGATGGTCTTTTTCGACACCGCCTACGTCTATTCCAATACGGAGCTATCTACGCCAAACGGTAAACCTGTTAATGGGCCAAATTTCTTCGGTGAAACCTTGCAATGGTTTAGATCCAAACACAATGGTAGTCTTATACTTCCAGATAGCAGTTCAGTCCCTATCGGCATAATGTCGTTTGCGGCCCCAGTCAACAATAATCCCGAAGATATGTTCTTTGTCATGGCATTGCCTTCCTTCTGGGAATTGGCCGGAATTCAGGATAACGAACTAGGAACTGACAATTTGTACACTTATATCTTTCTCCATGAATTCTCTCACATAATGCAGGGTCAGAATTTTGGCAAGAGATTAACAGATTTCGAATCGGTATTAGGAAAGGATGTAAATCTGACCGACGATATCATCCAGGAAGAATTCGCAGAGGATTCTCTTTACAGCAAAGCCTTTGACGAAGAGCTTGCTCTATTTTATAAAGCTTTCGCCGCTTCTGACCCCGACTCAACACTCACCTTGGCGCAAAGAGGAATAGACCTTTATAAAAGTCGGCAACAGCGTTATTTCACTGCCAATAGGACAATCTATGTGGAGCTAGACGACTTCTTTCTTACCATGGAGGGTATGGGCCAATACCTGCCGGTGCTTTGGTTTTCAGACTCAACTAAGCTTAATCTAGGTGAGGATGTATTTGTAAAAATGAAGACTGGTAAGGGCAGTTGGTCTCAAAACGAAGGCCTTGCTCTCTTTCTCCTTTACAACAAAATCTCAAATCCCAATCTCGGCGAGGAGATGTTTGGAAATGAAGTTCATCCTATTATTGATCTTTTGGAAGAAGCTGTCAACCTAAAGTTGGATGCTTCCCAGCCCTAATTAGGCGCCGATAACTGCGTTATGCTATACCACCATCTTTATGACAAGTCCTTTCATTAATTCGGGGCAAAAGCCAGTTTACCATAGCCAAAGAATAGTCTGAAGAAAAGGCTATATTGATGGTTAGTGTATCACATCGTATAAACTAACCTCAATGCCCAAAATCAGCCTTAATCAATCAAGTATTCTGCTGTTGGCTCTGATTATATTCTCCTGCTCTAAGAAAAGGGTTATTGAATTCCCTGAGACTAATCTGGCGGAGCAACACCTAATTCCACAGCCTCTTGAAATTACTGCTTCCGGTGGTGGGTTTGCATTAGATGAGTTTACAGCTATTACCACATCCATTAATGCCGAAGGGTTTGAAGCAGTCGGCAGGTTTCTATCTGATAAGATCAGATTAAAAACAGGCCTGCAACTGCCCGTAAATTCTGGTAAATCCAAGAAAGTGGAGACTATAATATCTATCAATTACGCTCTAAAAGACCTTGGGAATCACGAAGCGTACGAGCTAAGCATTTCCGGTGATTCAATCAAGCTTGATGCAAATACAGCCGCCGGGGCATTTCGTGGTATACAAACCATTAGGCAACTAATACCGGAGCAAAGCAATGACACGCTCACTACAAATCCAGTATGGGTAATTCCAACAGGCGAAATTAACGACGCGCCTCAATATCAATACCGCGCCACCATGCTTGATGTTTCCCGGCACTTCTTTAGCGTTGAAGATCTAAAGAAGTACATTGATGTACTGAGCTACTACAAGATTAACCACCTGCATTTACACCTTAGTGATGACCAGGGTTGGCGTATCGAGATAAAGTCCTGGCCCCGACTAACCGAAGTCGGTGGCAGCACCGAAGTAGGTGGAGAGTCTGGTGGCTTCTTTACCCAAGAGGAATATACTGACATAGTGAACTTTGCAGCTCGCCGGCACATTACCATCGTACCTGAAATCGATATGCCGGGGCACACTAATGCAGCTTCTGTCTCCTATCCAATATTAAATGGCAATGGCAAAACCCCAGAGCTATATGAAGGCACGGCTGTTGGGTTTAGCACATTAAACACACGAAGCGACACCGTTTACAAGTTTGTAGAAGATGTTGTTCGCGAGTTATCTGCACTATCACCCGGTCCCTACTTTCACATAGGAGGAGACGAAAGTCACGTCACGAAAAAGGAGGATTACATCTATTTCGTAAATCGTGTGGAGAAGATCGTGCAGAAATACGGTAAACGTATGATTGGTTGGGATGAGGTTGCTAATACAGATATAGATTCTACTTCAATCGCCCAGGTATGGGCCAGCAGAGAAAATGCTGAAACCGCAGTAGCCAAAGGTATGAAAGTCATCCTTTCACCAGCCAACAAAGCTTACCTGGATATGAAGTATGACTCAACCTCCAGGCACGGCCTCAATTGGGCTGGGTTTATACCTACTGACACAGCATATATCTGGAGCCCGGAATCGTACCTGCCCAAAGAAAATGTTCTGGGCTTAGACGCCCCTCTTTGGTCAGAGACCATTAGCAATATTGATGAACTGGAATACCTGGCCTTCCCCAGAGTAATTGGTTATGCAGAACTAGGCTGGACTATTGAATCAAACCGAGATTGGGATGATTACAAGGTGAGGCTGGCAAACCAAGCCGCTTTCCTGGAAAGAATGAAAGTGAAGTACTATCCCTCGCCAGTTATAGATTGGAATGCAGGCAACAAACCGACAACACTTAACATCCAGAACTGATGGCATCAAAAGAAAAACCAATCACAAAAATTCTCGTTGCCAACCGCGGAGAAATTGCTATCCGCATCTTCCGTGCAGCTTCCGAACTGAATATTGACACTGTCGCCATCTACACCTGGGAAGATCGCTTCTCACTGCACCGATATAAGGCCGACCAGGCTTTTATGATTGGGAAGAAAGGAGACCCTTTGAAGCCCTATCTGAATATTGAAGAAATTATTGATCTGGCCAAAAAGCATGGCGTCAATGCCATCCATCCGGGTTATGGTTTCCTCAGTGAAAACCCTGGCTTTGCACAGGCCTGTATTGACAATAACATCACCTGGATAGGACCTTCACCCCAATCGATGGAAGCGCTTGGCGACAAAATCCAGGCTAAGGCGGTTGCAAAAGAAGTTGATGTTCCAGTGATCGAGGCCAGTGAAGATGCACTGGACAGTTTTAAAGAGGTAAAAGCAATAGTTGACAAAATTGGGCTGCCTGTGATGATCAAGGCTGCTACTGGTGGTGGTGGCAGAGGTATGCGGGTGGTGAGAGAAGAGTCTGACCTCCAGACTCTGTATGAAGAAGCCTCCAGAGAAGCGCTTACGGCTTTCAATGACAAGAGGGTTTTTGTTGAAAAGTATATTGACGACCCCAAGCATATCGAAGTACAAATTT
Source organism: Cyclobacteriaceae bacterium (assembly GCA_028285445.1). GTDB lineage: Bacteria > Bacteroidota > Bacteroidia > Cytophagales > Cyclobacteriaceae > JANQPQ01. The sequence goes on from JANQPQ010000056.1 coordinate 274,372, forward strand.
TAGGTGATCACCATGGTAACCTTATACACTTATTCGAAAGGGACTGTTCAGTTCAAAGACGCTTCCAAAAAATAGTAGAAATAGCTCCTGCTATCAATTTGAAGGAAGAAACAAAAGAGAACTTATATAAATACGCTTTAGCAATATGTAGAGCCAAGGATTACGCTAATGCCGGCACGGTTGAATTCCTCGTGGATAAGGGGGAGAATATTTATTTTATTGAGGTCAACACTCGCATTCAGGTTGAACACACCATAACCGAGGTTATAACCGGAATAGATTTGGTGCGGGCCCAGATACTTATTGCATCAGGTGCCAGTCTTGATGATGATAGACTTGGTATTGCAGATCAAAAGGAGATAAACTACCGAGGTGTGGCTATCCAGTGCCGAATCACTTCTGAAGATCCTGAGAATGACTTCAAGCCTGACTATGGCAGAATGATTGCCTATCGCAGTGCCAGCGGATTTGGAATCAGACTTGACGCCGGTAATGCCTACGCCGGCTCAGTAATTTCTCCCTTCTTCGACAGCATGATTGTGAAGGTAACGGCTTGGGGGCATAACATTTCGGAAAGTGCTGACCGCCTCCATCGGGCTTTAAGGGAATTCAGAATTAGAGGCGTCAAAACGAATATCCCCTTCCTCCTAAATCTACTTAGAGACGATAGCTTCAGGGAGGGCACAATCACCGTCAACTACATTGGCAACCATCCTGAACTCTGTGAGATTCCGGAATGGAAAGATCGAGGCACTAAAATTCTTCGCTTTCTGGGTAACAACATTGTCAATGGTAATCCTGATGTTAAGCCTGTTTGCCAGGTTATATCTTTCCGTGAACCTATGGTACCCGATACTGAGGAATTATCGTTCCCAAAAGGAACTAAGAACATTCTTGAGGAAGAAGGTCGCGATGCATTGATACAATGGGTTCGAGATCAAAACCAAATTCTGTACACTGATACTACTTTCAGGGATGCGCACCAGTCATTGCTGGCAACTCGCATGAGAACTTACGACATGGTTGCGATAGCTGAATCTTTCGCCAAGCACCACGGAGCTGACCTGTTCTCCATGGAAGTATGGGGTGGTGCTACTTTCGATGTTTGTATGCGCTTTTTGAAAGAATCGCCATGGAAGAGGCTTTTCAAGATCAGGGAGAACATTCCAAATGTGCTGCTGCAAATGTTACTCCGAGGATCTAATGCCGTGGGCTATAAGGCCTATCCCGATAATGTAATTCGGGAGTTTATACTTGAGTCTGCCACCATGGGTATTGATGTTTTCAGAATATTTGACTCACTCAATTGGATTGAAGGTATGCGTATGTCAATTGAGACAGTGGCCAAAGAAACAAACAGCATCGCACAAGCCTGTGTTTGCTACACTGGCGACGTACTGGCTACTGGAGACAACCGGTTCGGATTATCATACTATACAGACCTGGCTAAGGAACTCGAAGATGCCGGCGCCCACATGATTGCTATTAAAGACATGGCTGGCCTGCTCAAGCCAGCAGCGGCTGAGGTTCTGGTTCAAGGTCTGAAAGAAGCCGTGGACCTACCGATCCACCTTCATACGCATGACACGGCATCAATTCAATCCACTATGTATATGAAGGCAATTGATAGCGGTGTGGATATTGTAGATGTAGCCATTAGCTCAATGTCTGGTCTCACCTCGCAGCCCAATTTCAATAGCGTCGTTTCTATGCTCGAAGGCCATGAGAGGGAGAACCCTCTCAACTTAGAAACATTAAACAAATACTCTGATTACTGGGAGAATGCAAGAACTTACTACTATCCTTTCGAAACAGAACTAAAAGCAGGTACTGCGGAAGTATACGACCACGAGATTCCAGGAGGCCAGTATTCAAACCTTAGACCACAAGCCAGGGGTTTGGGTCTTGAAGATCAATTCTCCACTATTAAGAAAAACTACAAGGATGTGAATGAGATGCTGGGAGGAATTGTAAAGGTTACACCCTCCTCCAAAGTTGTTGGCGATATGGCCATGTTTCTTACTGCGAATGGGCTTAGCACCACAGATGTACTTGCCCAGGGCCACACCCTTGATTTCCCAGACAGTTTCAAATCATTAATGAGAGGAGATTTGGGCCAGTGGGCTTTTGGGTGGCCGGAAGGCATGCAAAAAATGGTATTGAGAGATGAGGAGCCATATACCAACAAGCCCAATGCACACTTGCCACAAGTAGATTTGCAAAAGGGGTTTGAGGAATACAAAGCAGCCCATCCTGACTTCACAGAATATACCGACTACATCTCCTCCCTACTCTACCCTAAGGTTTTTGAAGAATACTACGAACACAGCAAGACTTACGGCGACGTAAGTAAAATTCCAACCAAGGCCTTTTTCTTTGGTATGGAGAAATCTGAAGAAATAACTGTTTCTATCGTTCTGGGAAAAGATATAATAGTGCAGTTTCTTAATGTAAATGAGCCAGACGAAAATGGCAATCGATTAGTGATCTTTAGAATTAATGGTGACATCCGATCTGTTCATATCAAGGATCATAGCCTTCAGCAAGAAAAGGCAAGCAATCAAAAAGCTGAGAAAGACAATGAAATCGGTTCGCCATTGCAGGGCATAATTTCAGAGATTTTGGTAAGCGAAGGTGACACCGTTGCCGTTGGTGACCCGCTCTTTGTAATTGAGGCCATGAAAATGGAAAGTACCATTACCGCGCCGGTTGGGGGTAAGGTGGCAAAAGTGCATCTAGATAATCGTGCCATGGTTGATCAGGATGATCTGGTAATAGAACTTGATTCTTAGAAACACCGAAGCGATTACCTTCATAGGTATGTACTCAATTAAACCACAATCAAATTCTCCTGTTCTCAGTAATACAATTCCGCAAGCCTTTACTACATTCATAGCATGGCCTTAAAAGCACAATCCATTATGCTACAAGTAGATAGCATGGATGAAACCGTTGCCTTCTACGAGACAGTGCTAGGATTTAAACTGGCTGCGCGTATGGATAATGACTGGGCTAATCTTGAAAGAGACAAAATCTCAATAATGCTTTCCTGCCGACATGGTGTTGGCAAAGACAAACCACCAATGATGACTGCCAGCATCTACATTTACACTGATACCGTTGATGAGATCTGGGAGGAATTAAAGAATAATTCGAAAATCGCCTACCCTATTGAAACCTTCGATTATGGAATGAGAGAATTCGCAATTATCGATTGCAATGGATATATGATCCAATTTGGGCAGAACGTTGACAATAGTAATTGAACTTGGGCAATTTTAGCACAAAGACTTTCCTCTTGATGGGGCCATTTCTAATGCCGCTCTTCCTTTTGATATCGGGCTGTAGAGGAATTAGAAATACAGATAACAGCCAGAAACCTCTGGTGACGATTACTACTTCAGACACCGTTGGCATTTACATAAAGGCTTTGGACTTAAGTGAAGATATGAGCAGAGTATCAACAGAAGATGATGAGATTCTATTACTTCTGTATGAGCTTACAACTGCTGATCAACCTGGACCATTATTGTTAAGTAAGAAAATGGCATTTGATGCTATCAATACCAGCAATGAACTATTCTTCACACCCACAATGACGCTGTCCGATACGAGATTACTTCTTATGCTCATTGAGCAAGACGACGAAACGGAAGTTTCTGTTTTGGACCCACTTATAAAGGCGAATTACAGGCAACTAATAGATGGTTTTAGAGCAATGGATTATATCAAGCTTGAGAAGATTATTGGCGATGATGATTTATTGGGCTACAAGATCATTTCTGAATTTACAATGAGCAATCAGGTGGTGACTATGCGCGGCGTTTATAAGCTTGATAAGTACCACTACATACTTACAATTAGTAAATATGATTAATTGATACAAACCAGTAGAAAACAAACGAAACAAAGGAATTTAAATAGCATGAACCTGGAACAAAACAAAGAAAACGCCATCGCTTTTTATCGTATGGCTTATGAAGGCAACCCAAGACAAGCCGTGGAACAGTTTGTAGGAGGTGATTACATTCAGCATAATCCGGATGTCGCAGATGGCACTGAGGGCTTCATCCGTTACTTTGAGCGCATGCAAGCCGAATATCCCGATAAAAGCATAGATTTTGTAAGATGTATTGCCGAAGGAGATTTAGTGGCTTTGCACACTCATCAAACCTGGCCCGGCAACGATCAATATGTTACTATGGACTTCTTTCGGTTTGACGGAAACGGTAAGATTTGTGAGCACTGGGATTCCATTCAACAAATACCAGAATCGTCCCAGAATCCAAATACCATGTACTAGCTTCAATCCCCATTTGGGTGTTTGGCCCTAACTGCACCAACTAGCCGACTCATTCCAAAAATAGAAATTTGATCATTACTCTGGATTTTATTTACTTTGCGATACAAAGTACTTTCGCGAAAGATGAGGACGTGGCTCATTCCATTAGTAATTGTCATTGTAGCTTTATTCACACATTGCACTACAGATAAGCATGTCATTTCTGAGCAAAATCAAATATTCGACAAAGCAAAATGGGCAACCAAAGACGGCAAAGACTACCCCTATCGGGAAAGCATGCTGAATTCCATACTTAAATCTGATTCAATCAGGTCTCTGAATAAAGACGGCGTACTGGCTCTGCTTGGCGAGCCTTCTTACTACCGGGAAAACAAAAACTACCTCTACTACAGAATATCCGAAACCAGAATTGGCCCCTGGCCTCTTCTTACCGAAACCATGGTGGTAAAAATTAATTCTGATGAAAGTATAGCCTGGATCAAAATGCACGGTGAGAATTAGCTGTGAGCATGCTAACCTGCATTTGCGTTGATTACATTACTTCCTAAATTACATCTCTACTGAAAGCTATTGGTTTGCTTCAAACGAACAGACTTACGATGGTTCCAATTGGCACTGCCGATGAGCAGTGGTTTTTGGATTTTAACAACACGCCCTTTGTGAGAAAGTATCTTTGGGATGATGCGCCTGTCTCGAAAGAGCTGGCTAGGGACATAATCGAACAAAATAAGGGGCATTTTGAAGAGGATCAATACGGCTTGTGGAAGATTCTTGCCAATGATATTCCAATAGGCTACGTTGGGCTCTGGTATTTTTTTCAAGAGGCACAGCCCCAGCTGATATATGCCCTGGGAGAAGAGTTTTCCGGTAAGGGTTATGCTACCGAGGCTAGCCGATCTGTTATTGATTATTGTTTTGATAGTCTTGGGTTTACGTACCTGGTAGCGGCTACAGACGAGCCTCATCTCGCCTCCCAAAAATTGGCGCTACGCCTTGGCTTTAAGTTTGTAGAGAAAAGACTGGAGGATGGGAAACCCACTCTCTTTTACAAGCTGAAACGTACCAGTAACAGTTAATCTATGCCTTGATGAAAAAAACTGTAGCCCTTATGATTATGAGCATGCTTGGCTTTACCGCCATCAGTGCTCAGGAGCATATCCAGCTAATTGATACCACTAAGTACTATGCCTTTAGCATCAATTATTGGTTCAATATGCATCACCTACTGGCCACCGAAACTTATCATAATATAAAATCTGACAGCACCGTTATCACTGTGGCATTGCCGGATGTCAACCATGAGGCACTCAACAAGGCATTACAGTTCTATCGTAACCAGTTGGCTGATGAAGACCTTCGAACTAGCCAATATATGTCTGACTTCAAAAAATGGATAACCAGTACAAACTCAATCCCAACTAGTGCTCCGCAAGAGTTTGACGCCCATATGCAGGCGTTAATTGATTTCGACAATACCTACAGGCAGTTTTTTTGGCCAAAACACCAAGCCGCGTGCCAACAAGCTCTATCAAACCATATTGACATGATCAGGAATACCGAGGAGGAGTTTGTCAATAGAATAACCACATTAACCAGACAATACTGGCAATTTGCTCCACGACAGATACAGATAGACCTGTCGTTTTACGGAAAGGTAAACTCACGCAGCTTTGTGAATGTACCTTATACTACCCTATTCCCAACTCACGTGGTGATGAGTACCTATGATTACGACCTGCTCCCTGGGCACTGGTTGGAATTGCTATATCATGAATCAGCTCATCACTTAATTTTAGGTAGATCCTACTTCATTGCAGGCACCATCCTTGACCTGGTTGAAACAGCAAATGTGGACAAGGTGCCTTCCCAATTGGGCCATGCTTATCTATTCTATTTTACCGGTAAGCTTACTCAAGAACTGCTGGACAAAATGGGCATTGAATATCCCCGCACCTACATGCAACGAGAGGGAGTATTTGGTCGTTACCATGCGCTTCTTGAGAAACACTTACCACCATATATGAATCGTGAAATAACTCTCTCAGAGGCAACCAGGCGATTTATACAGGAATACAACCAGCAATAGCAATTCCTTCACCTGAATTCCCAATTGTGGGTTGGGCCTTAAGTGTACCCTTTTTGGTGAGTTGCATTACTTCTATATATGAAGACTTACCTCAGCCTATTGCTAGTCGCTATTTGTAACCTCTGCATTAGCCAGTCGAAGAAGCACCAAATTGATTCCATTCTAAAAAGTATTCCCGGATTGGGTAAGGGACCTGGCCTTACTGTAGGGGTGGTTGCAAATGGCGAGAAAATCTACCACGGCAATCAGGGTTGGATGAATCTCGAATACGGATTGTCATTCAACGACTCCACAGTTTTCGGACTGGCTTCTGTAACGAAGCAGTTTACCTCAGCCTGTATCGCCATATTGGAACGGCAAGGCAAACTATCCATATACGATGACATTAGAGACTACATTCCTGAATTACAATTCTATGGAGACACCATCCAGATAAGACATCTCCTGAATCACAGCAGTGGCATACGCAACCATAACGTATTACTTAGTCTTTCCGGGTTTGATTTTACGCACCAAGGCTATACGAATGAGAGCATTGAGCAACTTATGTTTAAGCAACGCGGTGTAAATAACAAGCCTGGAGATAAGATGCTCTACAGCAACACCAATTACGTATTGCTAGCCTTGTTGGTAAAAAGAGTTTCCGGCCTACCCATTCATACTTTTGCCGAGCGAAACCTATTTGAGCCCTTGGGCATGTCCAATAGTTTTTATTTCAGTGATCTAAACAGAGTAGTATCTAATCGAGCCTATGGGTACTACCCTAGCAGAGAAGGATTTAAACAAAAAAGATCAGTTACGCTATGTGTAGGGGCTGGTGGCATGGCAACTACCATGAATGATATGGCGAAATGGTCCCGGGTATTTCTTGATCCCAGTCACAAATTCGCTTACCTGGCCAAATTTATTTCTGAACTAGACACACTCAACAATGGTGCTCCAATGAAGCACGCTCGCGGGATGTTTGTTTCAGAATACAAAGGCGTAAAAACTATCAATCACAGTGGCCGTGATGTTGGTATGCGTTCACAGTTTATATGCGTACCTAAGTTAAACCTGGCTATCGTTGTATACGCCAATAGCCCGCAAATCAATGCTGTTGAAGTTTCATATCAAATTCTTGACCTCTGGCTGCCAGAAGTGGCAATTTTGAATATGCCATCTTCAAAGACACCTACCTACAGTACGCATAAACTTCACAAGTTCACGGGAGTCTACCAGGAGATGAATAGCGACATGCGTATGGTTGTGACTGCCAGAAATGATACACTATATGCGCAAAGCAGTTTTGGCAAATTTCCTGTGCCACTAAAAGCACAATCGGCATCAGTTTTTTCGCGAATTGAAAACTCTTCAGTGAGGTATATATTTAGTGAAGGTAGTTCCCCGGAATCAGATCTGATGGTTGATTTTGGTGGAGCAATTTTCTACCTCGAAAGAATTACTCTTAATGATAAACCAAACACCAATCTAAGCGAATTTGCTGGCACTTATTATTCCTCTGAGTTAGACGTTACTTATGAGCTTGTGTATAACAAAAACCAGCTTACTCTTAACTACAGGAACAATGAAGGTCTCATTCTTACTGAAGGTGAAAAAGATGTTTTTGGAGCCAATAGAAGAACGAAATATACCTTCCATAGAGACAAGCACAATAGCATTCACTCATTTGTTGTCGCTTCTGAAGGAACGGTAAAAGGAATTGTGTTTCAAAAGCAATGAACATTAACTGAACAGCATCTTGTATGTAACTAATAAGGTAGTTTAAACTGTAATCCTATGGGCATTTATAACAAATACCTCCTCCCGAAAATCATTGATTGGACTTGTAGCAAAAAACCAAATATGAAGCAAAGGGAGAAAATTGTTCCGGAAGCCTTTGGTAATGTTTTGGAAATTGGGATCGGTTCCGGCTTAAATATGTCCTTTTATGACAAGGGCAAAGTAAAGAGCTTAACCGGAATTGACCCTTCGAACGAGATTTGGAACAAAAACCAAATAGATACCACTAACCTGCCGTTTGAATTCCAATTTGTACAAGCATTTGCCGAAGAAATACCAGCTGATAATAATGCCTACGATTCCGCAGTGGTTACTTATACGCTTTGTTCAATTCCTGATCTCGCAAGCGCTTTTGAAGAACTACGAAGAGTAATTAAGCCTGGCGGAGTACTACTTTTTTGCGAACACGGGAAAGCCCCCGACAAGGCAGTTGAAAAATGGCAAAACTTTGTAAACCCGCTGTGGAAGAAGCTTGGCGGAGGTTGCAACCTAAACCGCGATATTCCTGACCTTATCCTGCAAAACGGATTTAAGATTCAACAAATGGATACCATGTATATCCCCGGATGGAAGCCAGCGTCATTTAATTTCTGGGGTAGAGCTGTAACTGACTAAAGTCAGCCGACGGTCGCCAATCTATCATATTCCAAAAAACAGTTACAACATCCTGAGATTTGGCTACATCTATTAATTAGAAGCCCGTCAAATTTGTGTTATCACTTTAAAACTTAAAGCAAGTAGATATGACACAAAGAAAAATAGCAATTATCACTGGTGGCAGTCGTGGTATAGGAAGAGACATAGCCATCAACGTTGCCAGGAAAGGCCTTGACGTGGTTATCACATACCACTCCAACCAAGACGCTGCAGAGGAAGTTTGCGCTGAAGTTCGAAAGATAGGCTCCAATGTAAAAGCCTTGCAATTGGATAGTAGTAATGTAGCATCATTCAGCAATTTCTATCAGAAGCTAACTGAATACCTAAACGCTCAATATGGGGAAGCTAAGTTTGATTATCTCATTAATAATGCAGGAACTGGCCTTTACAAATCTTACGAAGACACAACAGAAGAAGATTTTGACGAGATGATGAATATTCATTTCAAAGGAGTGTACTTCCTTACTCAAAATGCGCTAACCTTCTTAAATGATGGTGGTGGCATTATTAACATTTCTTCGGGGTTAGCTAGATTTACCTTCCCTAACTGCTCGGCTTATGCTTCTATGAAGGGCGCGGTTGAGGTATTTACCCGGTATCTTGCGAAGGAGCTTGGGCCTCGGGGCATCACCGCAAATGTGGTAGCACCTGGTGCAGTGGCCACTGATTTCGGCGGTGGCGGCAATAGAACAGATGAGCAAAGAAGGCAGATGATCTCAAGCCTTACCGCCCTTGGCAGGGTTGGCGAGGCCGAAGATATTGGCAGTGTAGTAGCCTTTCTTTGTACACACGATGCCCACTGGCTTAATGGCCAAAGAATGGAAGCATCAGGAGGGACAATGCTATAAGAATGCATCATATTAATACAATCAGCGATTACCATCAACTAGCGGGTCTTCCAAAACCGGAGCACCCGCTGGTAAGTTTGGTTGATTATAGCCTTGTAGATTATCAGGTCGAGTCAAAAGAGCTCTCTATACTGCAAGGAAATTACTCCATCGCTCTTAAGAGAGGGGTACAAGGTAAGATGAGGTACGGACAACAGCCTTATGATTTTGATGAGGGCCTGATGGCTTTCGTTGCGCCCGGTCAAGTAATAAATATTACAGTAGAAAATCAGCCACATGAGAAGCCTACCGGTTGGATACTCATCATCAATCCGGATTTCCTCTGGGGAACGTCGCTCGCCCGGAAGATTAAGAAATATGAGTTTTTTGGTTATCAGGTGAGCGAGGCCCTATTTCTGTCAGAAAAAGAGGAGAAACTTATGGTAGAGGTAATGATGAAGATCCGGGATGAATATCACAGCAACATCGATAAGTTCAGCCAAAATATAATTATCTCGCAAATCGAGGTCTTACTCAACTATGCTGAGCGATTTTACCAGCGGCAGTTTATCACCAGGAAAATTTCTAACCACGAGATACTTGGTAGACTGGAGACGCTTCTAAATGAATATTTTGCCAGCGATGATTTGCCAATACAAGGCCTGCCTGATGTCCAGGGCATTGCGGATCAGCTCAATGTTTCACCCAATTATCTCAGCAGCCTGCTGAAAGTGCTTACTGGCCAAAACACCCAGCAGCATATCCACGAAAGGCTAATAGAAATGGCTAAAGAAAAACTTTCTACCACTCAACTATCGGTGAGCGAAATAGCCTTTAGCCTGGGCTTTGAGCACTCACAATCGTTTAGTAGGCTATTCAAGAAGAAAACAAAGCTGTCTCCCTTGCAGTTCAGGCAGTCTTTTAACTAAGCCCGCTAGCCCTATTGAATTACCCCAACCGCTCGCAGTAGATTGTTTTGACAGTACAGTAATAATGGAATAGTTTAGGGCATTATTATTCTAACTATTCTAAGTATCATCTACATCATCAACTATCACCATCATGCGAAAAGCTTCAATTTACTTACTGTTTCTGGGTCTAGTGGCATGTCAAACTGCAGTTGAAAAACAGCCCGCTGAGGAAGTTAGTTTTAACATTGAGTTTGAGAAAATAGAACTGGAAAATGGTTTGGACGTCGTCTTCCACATCGACCGCTCTGACCCGGTGGTGGCCGTTGCACTGACAGCGCATGTTGGCTCGGCCCGGGAAAAAGCAGGCAGAACTGGCTTCGCACACTTGTTTGAGCATTTGCTATTTCTTGAATCCGAAAACCTGGGTAAAGGCGGACTGGATAAAATGAGTGCTCGTATCGGTGGCTCCGGAGCCAATGGCTCTACCTCACGAGATCGAACTAATTATTTTCAAACCGTTCCAAAAGATGCCTTGGAGAAAATGATTTGGGCCGAAGCCGATAAACTGGGCTGGTTTATCAATACTGTTACAGACCCGGTTCTAGCGAAAGAAAAGCAAGTAGTAAAGAATGAAAAAAGGCAAGGTGTTGACAACCAACCCTATGGTCATACTGGCTATGTTATTTCAAAGCACATGTATCCGGAAGATCATCCCTATAACTGGCAGGTAATTGGATCATTAGAAGATTTGCAGAATGCCACCCTTGAAGATGTGAGAGAGTTCTTTACTAAATGGTATACCCCCAATAACACCACCTTGGTTGTTTCCGGAGATTTTGATTTAGAGCAGGCCAAAGCCTGGGTTAGAAAATATTTTGATGAGATTAGCAGCGGCGACCCTATCACACCTCTTGCCAAAAGGGCCGGAGAAGTTGATGAGATCAAAAAACTATACCACGAAGATAATTTTGCCAGGTTACCAGAGCTTACCATGGCTTGGCCAACTGTAGAGCTGTACCACCCGGATTCATACCCTTTGAATGTGCTAACTAACTACTTGTCTCAGGGAAAATCGGCCCCGCTATACCAGGTATTGGTAGAAGACAAGCAATTAACATCCCGTGTAACCATGTTCAACTGGTCATCAGAGTTGGCCGGGCAATCGCACATAGTGGTAAGAGCTTTTGAAGAGAAGGATTTGGATGAAGTACAAACCGCCGTTGAAGAAGCTCTCGCGAAATTTGAAGCCGAGGGTATTTCAGAAAAAGATCTGAATCGAATAAAGGCTGGGCAGGAAACACAATTTTACAATAGTCTAGCAAGTGTACTAGGTAAAGGTTTTCAGCTTGCCCAGTACAACATCTTCGCAAATGATCCGGGATTTGTTAATCAGGACATCAAGAACATTCTGGATGTAACTACGGAAGATGTTATGCGGGTCTACGAGCAATATTACAAAGGCAAGAATTTTATTGCTACCAGCTTTGTACCTAGAGGTCGCATTGAGCTAGCCTTGGAGGGCTCGGAAAAGGCAGAAGTAGTGGAAGAACAAATCGTGCAGGGGGCAGAAGAGCAGTTTGATGCCTCAATAGCAGCAAGCTATGAGCCTACCCCTTCCACTTTTGACAGAAGCACTGAACCTCCCTATGGGGAATCACCAGATGTGGTTGTGCCTACCGTTTGGGAAGATCAACTAGAGAATGGGCTGAAGGTATACGGTATTGAATCTAACGAAGTACCGTTGGTGCGCTTCAATCTGGTTATTGATGGGGGTCTTATCCTGGAGGACATTCAGAAGGTTGGTGTCTCCAATTTACTTGCTATGATGCTTACCAAAGGTACCGCCAACAAAACCCCGCAGGAGTTGGAAGAGGCCATTCAGCAGCTTGGAGCCACAATTAATGTAAATGCCCAGCAGGAGTCAATCGTTATTTCAGGAAACACCCTGGCCAAGAATTACGAAGCAACTATAGCGCTGATGAACGAAATATTGCTTGAGCCTCGATGGGATCAAACGGAATTTAACTTGGCCACACAGCAGGTTATCAGCCAAATACAGCAGCAGGAAGCAAGTCCTAATACGGTGGCTCAGAATGCTTACAATATTCTCATATATGGTAAAGATAATATCCGCTCAAAGAATCGCCTGGGGTCACGAGAATCGGTGGAAAGCATAACTATGGAAGATCTGAAAAGCTATTATGAGAATTACTTCTCTCCAACCGTGGCCAAAATGCATGTGGTAGGCGCAAAGGACAAGTCTGCAATTATGGCATCGTTAAGCGGGTTGCAAACTAACTGGCAACAAAAAGAGGTTAACATCCCCGAACCCCAAAATATAGCAACTCTTACCGAATCAAAGGTTTACTTCTACGATGTTCCCGATGCTAAGCAATCAGTATTGAGAATTGGATACCCGGCAATGGCCCAAACTGACCCTGGTTACTATGAAGGCGTGGTTGCCAACTATATCCTTGGCGGTGGTGGCTTTGCTTCACAGCTTACCCAACAACTACGCGAAGGCAAAGGATATACCTACGGGATAGGTTCAGGTTTTTCCGGATCTAAATCAACCGGCCCCTTCACCATATCTAGTGGTGTAAGAACCAATGTTACACTCGAATCAACCCTTCTAATCAAAGATATATTGGAGAACTACGGGCCAACCTATAGCGACAAGGACCTGGAGACTACCAAAGGATTCTTGATAAAAAGTAATGCAAGAGCTTTCGAAACGGCTTTCGCAAAGCTAAGGATGCTACAAAACATAAGTAATTACAGTTGGGATTACGATTATGTTAAGCAAAGGGAGCAGGTTGTGAAAGGTATGACAGTGGATCGCATCAAGGAGCTATCTGGAATGTATTTCGATCCTGATAAGATGATATGGCTGGTTGTTGGCGACGCCAAAACCCAGCTAGCAAGAATGAATGAATTAGGCTATGGCGATGCAATTCTGATTAATGACTCCAGCGTAGAAAGTAACGACGATTAACTATTATTAGCTTACGCATCTAAGTATACAAGCCTAACAATATCAGGACATTCACCGGTACACCTACTAATCCAGGTAGCATTCTGATTAATTCTATCGGATATCTACCGACGACGATCAGGAAGAGCAGGGTGATACTTATCCACAAAAAGCTAATGTATTCCATCAAATCAGTACTGGGATGGATGCTGTTGCTTCCAGTGAGTATGAGGGCTGCCCCGGAGGAAAGCAACACCACGCTACCCACATGCCAGAACCAAGTTAGAAATAGCTTATCCTGACGGCCAGAGTTTTGGGTGGAATTTAGCGCAGAGGGGTCGATAGCATTCACGGTCCATTTGTGACCAAGAATAGTATGCGCAAGGCCCCCAATTAGCGCGATTATACCAGCAGCTAAGAAGTATCCATTCATGGCTCCGCGGTGGTTAGCAAAGCCACAAAAATGCAAATAGCAGATCTCTGGATGGTTAATGATTATAATCGTAACCTGGATATTTTGTACCTCTGCTACATCTTCTTGGCCTCGAAAGCCAGGTGCTTACCCTGAATGTCAAATTTAATTGTGAACAACTGCCCGGTATCTAGTTTAGCAAAATCACTTTTGAAATCTTGAAGAGATTGATATTCCTGGCCGTTGAAGCTGACAAGATAAGATGGAGGCTTGAACATCACATGCCTGAATTCCTGCGGGACTCGAGGGTCAGCCTTCCCCCCTATTCTTATTTTGTTTCCTTCCTGCATTAACATCAAACCCAAGCCGGGCAAAGGGCCTCCCTGCGGCCTTCCGGTAATTACTCTTCTACCCTCAGGGTTTTGCTGGTTTTGGCTTTTGCTAAGGGCCAATTTCTCAGATGGGTTCTGCATGGTAGCATTTATCCACTGCTGGTAAGTGGAAACACGAGTATAGAATTCCCGAGCTCCATAGGTACCAGGTCCATTTTTGCCAGGCTTGCCTGCCGAGCTAACACCCGCAATTAGCGATTTGCCGTTGACCACTACAAATGCCGGCCCACCGCTATCACCCGGGCCGGCGGTACCCTCCAGTTCAGTACCCTCCGAAATGTCATCAAAATCAAATATGATTTTGTCGTCAGAAACGGCATCAATTATATTCGTTGCCCCCCTTCTCTGCCCATCTGCTACCCACTCCCCGCCAAGGCCTGTTCTTGTATCTCCATGCCCCACCAGAATAATGTTCTTACCTGCCTCATCGTTATTGCTGTAAAGTGCTACAGGGTTGATATTTGAAACAGGCTCAGCCAAGTAGAGGAGGCTTATGTCAGCTCCGGACATTGGTTGGAAATTGGGGTGTATAAAAACCTTATCAACTCTTATTCCTTCGGATGAACCTTGGAAATAAACCTGCAAATTCTCACCTTCACGATTATACATGCCCCTCGCCACATGAGCGGCAGTAAGTACCCAACGGGAGTCAATAAGTGTACCATCACCACCCCGCTTACCAACCTTACAAACTGATGGGAAATTAGCTCCGAGATCAAGATAGGCCTGATCGGACTTATCATGTCGCCTTACTATATCAAAAGAAAAAATGAAAATAACTCCTGGAACTACCAGCCATCTCAATCGCGTAGATATCATGAACAAAAAATGTTTATTTGCTATTTACTCCTCCGAAAGGTTAATGGATGTGCCTGCGGGACATAAATCTGAAAATTGTGTGCTAACACCTGATCTACTGGGATGAAATTGAAGATAGTTTTACGAATTGGTGCGCAAATACTGCTGGCGGGGTTGCTATTCTATGGAATAGTCGGCGCCACACCAGAGCTGAAATTACTCTTTGTCATACTAATGCTCATAAACGTCGTGGCTATCTCCTGTAGCACCTTAATCACTTCTTCCTTAGGTTATCACAAGTTGTTAGTCAGCGCCAGCCTCAACATTGCTATTGCGCTATTATTCTTTCTGGCCGGATTATACCTGACCGAATTACTTACCTACGAAGTAATTGAAGAAATTTCAAAAGACGGCTCAGACCCCTCGGCTCGAGTCGTTAAAGCCCGACTTGTTTCCTTTGGCGGTATCCAATTTCTGCTTATATACCTTGTGCACGCCCTATTGTCGTACCTGGATTTCGTGGAGTTGCGATTGCCCGGAACTACTGCTGAATCACCCGAATTTTCTCCCGGTTTATTCTCGGTTAGGGTTGGCAAGAAACTACACTTAATACCTTTTTCGGAAGTAAGCTTTATTGAAGCCTCAGGCAATTACATCGATATACACTGTAATGCAAAAAAATACTCCGCCCGACTTACGCTGCAAGAATTTTCTGACAAGGCTCATGCCGAAAACCTCGTTAGAATACACCGCTCTTTCATCGTCAATATTTCAGAATTAAGTGAACTTGAGGGCACCAATGATGGGTACCTGGCCGTGCTCAAAACAGGACAAAAAATCAAAGTAGGCAAACAATATAAGCCTGCTCTTTTTCAAAGGTTAGGCATTAGTGTGTGATGGTAAGGACAAGATTGCCAAATCTCATTTACTCATTTCGAATTACATCTACAGGATTTACCTTCGAAGCATAGTGCACCTTTTGGAGGATGGTGGATGCCACCAAGATTAGCAAAGCAAAACCAGAGCCAGCGAAAAGCCACCAGGGCATATTGGTTTGGTAAGAGAAATTATTCAGCCACCCACCCATAATCAATGTCGTAACCGGGAGGCCCACTGATAAAGCAGCGATAGCTAAAACAAAATACCTCTTTGAAAGTAAAACCACCAATGCTCCGGCAGAGCTTCCCAGAACTTTTCGTATTCCTAACTCCTTGAGTTTATTGTTAATCAGCAAGGTTATAACCCCGTACAGACCCATGATAGACAGAAAAATAGCAATGCCTGAAAAGGTGGATATCAAATAAGAAAGTTTGGCTTCATTGTCATAAAGCCTATTCATATGATCGTCATAAAAAGTTAAATCCAAGGGGATACCGGGAACAACCTCCGCCCAAGTATCTTCAATTACCTGTCGTCCTTTAACAACATCAGATACTTTGACAATGATGTTTCGGGGGCTAATAAAGGTGTAAGTCAGCGCTAGCGGCCCAATCTCAGAATGCATTGAAGAAAAATGAAAATCTTTTACAATTCCGATAATCTCCCTATTGGGTTGAAGCAGGTACTCAACACGTTGGCCAATAGGATCTTGAAAACCTAAGAGCTTAGCAGCACTTTCATTGATCACCACAGCAGTTGTAGAATCAGAAGGAAAGTCTTGTGAGAGAAACCTACCCTCGACCAACTCCAAATCCATGGTTTGCAAAAAATCGTATTCAACCAGAATTTGAGCTATTTGAATCCCCTCCTCGTAGTCCTTCCCCATCGGGGTCATTATATTCACCCCCAGGCTCTCTCCCATCAACCTCGATGCCTGGGTAACTGCTTTCACTTCGGTGCTTTGGAGCAGAGCATTTCTATAACTAGCATAGTACTGCTCCATTTGCTCGGGCTGCAGCTTTAATACCAGCGTATGCTCCTGATCAAACCCAAGTGACTTGGTGCGCATGAAGTCAATTTGTCTAACAATGACAGCAGTAGCCAAAATCAACCCAACCGCTACCGCAAACTGTATGGTAATAATTGCAGACTGTCCAATTTGATTCTTATTCGCTTTCACTTTGCCTTTAAGAGCAGTTGTTACATGGTACCGGGCAAGCACGAGAGCTGGATATAATCCGGAAGAGACCCCGATAACTATGGCTACAGCAAGGGCTGCTGCAAATGCCATAATGAAACTTGCCGGGTTAAGTGCCAAATCCCAACCCAATAGCGTACGAATGGTTGGGAAAGCGATCAGCAAAATACCACTACCAAATATCAACCCTAATATTGCCAGGAAGCTTGAATATTGCAGTATCACTGTAACCAGCGAGCCCCGATTTTCTCCCAGTACTTTTCTTAACCCTACTTCTTTCAGCCTTTTTATTGAAAGTCCGAAAGTAGAATTCATCAGATTGAAAGTAGCAATGGAAATTATCAGGAAACATATGACTAACAGGCCGTATAGAGTAGTGCGATTACCAGATCTGATGGAGCTATTTTCAGCATCGGTCATAGTATTTGAGCCAAAGTATATTTCATTAATTGGCTGAAGAATGGTACTGAAACCAATTTCGCGCTGTGTATACAACCCCGTAATCTCCGATTCCAACTGCCTGACATCAGTATTCTCCTGAAGTTTAAGGTAGGTGTGAAAACCAACCCAACTCCAACTGGTGAGGTCAGAGAGATAACCGTCCGGTACCTGGTAGGTAGAAAACGAAATCAGCACGTCGAAATTCAAATGCTCGTTAGATTTTTGTGGGGCAAGAATACCGGTCACTTTCAGCGGCACGCGATTACCAAGAATTAGGCTTTCGCCAAAAGCGTTGGTATCGCCGAAGTATTTTGCGGCAGCGGCTTCCGTAAGTAAAATGGAGTTTGGTTCATCAAGCGCAGTAGAAGGATCTCCTTGTAGCAAAGGAAAGTTGAATACATCCAGGAAAGAAGAGTCAGCATAGAAGGCCCTGCGCTCATAGAAGCTGCGATCACCTCGTGAAATCAGTTCTTCGCTGGTAAACCGAAGTTGTGTTACATTTTCTATGCCTGAATATTGGCTGCGCAGATGTGGTGCCAAAGCCGGTGGTGTATTGATCCAATGGACGCTTCCTTCGCCTTGGGGCATAATAGTGGTTACGCGATAGATATCTTTCGAATGAGCCTCATCAAAACTCAACTCGTGAGAGGCAAAGAGATATATAAGCATGCAACAAGCAAACCCGACGGAAAGGCCAGTTACATTGATGAGCGTGAAAACTTTATTTCTAAGGGCATGGCGAAAGGTTACTAAGAGGTTGCGTAAGATCATCGAATATTGGGTTGGGTGTACATAATTCAACTTCCATTTCAGTATTAGGGTTACCCAGATCTGGCTTCTTGAGGCAGACTACCGATTTAGTAACCTATAAAGCCATTTTGGCACGACATCTTGGACTGAAATGTGTGCTAGCTATAAAAAGTCCACCATCATCAGTTCATCTTCGCTATTCTCTATTTGCGACATAATCACTTTGCTGCCATCAGCAGTCGCAGTAATTGTGGGATTGGCCACCTGTATCGGCTTAGCCGGAGTGGCTATTAGCATCGGCGGGTCTAACTTGTTGAAGGGCTGATGATGAAATGATCGGCCATTGGATCGATCCAGGTAAATAATTCCACTGTTCAACACGGCCCAACTTCCCCAATCCAATTCACCAGAGGTGCCGATAAACATCTCTTCCCTGCCGTTACCTGATATCCTCCAGATACCAACAGTATCGGCCCGGGAGAAATACAACTCCTGATTTGGTCCCTCCTGCAAGTGATAACCACCATTATTGGTTATCTGTATTAGGTCCTTTTCGCTACCAAACACCGGCATCTTCCAAATTTGCCAGCTACCGCTGTGGTCTGAGGCAAAGTAGATAAACTTACCATCTCTTGAATAGCGAGCATTAACCTGGTCACCTTCAAGGTCAATGAATGTTCTGCTCATCTTGGAAGCGATATCTAAAACATATATGGCATTGTCACCCTCAATGCGGGCATCGTAAACCACCTCCTGGCCACCGGGAGACCACGATGGCATATTAACAAAACTTCCACTGAGGCTGGTTAACTTAGTGGGATTATTCTCTCGTAAGTCGTTAGCCCAAATCTCAAAGTTCCCAGATCGATTGGAAATAAAAACCAATTTGTTTCCGTCTGTTGACAAACATGGTTGCATATCAGCCCTGGTAGAACTGGAGATTATACCCAGAGTGCTGTAGCCAGAATCTGTCTTTTCCATTGCCCAAAGCCTTACCTGGTCTCTCAAACTTCGATAGACCATACGTTTACCATCCAGTGAAAATCGAGGTTCCGTTGGCACTCTGTCATTTAAATAAATACGGCTAATCTCTCCTCCTGCCACTGGTAGTTTCCACAATGCCCATGGTCCGCCACGATTCGAGGAGAAGGCTATTTGCTGGCCATCATCAAAAACATCATGCCCGAGAATCCGCGCGTTGTCAAATGTCAACCTAGTGATGGAACTATCTGAAAATTGTAATTTGTAGATATCTCCACCTTTATTGTTAACTACCCTTCTGAAAATAAGATGCTTGTTATCCGGTGTGAATGCCGGGTCGCGATCACCCACGTTAGCAGCCGGATTTGAGGCAAAGGTTGTTTTTAAGGTTTCAATATCAATAAATATTATCCGCCGTTGCTGATGTGGTGGTTTGTAATCAGTAAAAGCTATCGTTCTTCCGTCTGGAGACCAGACAAAGTCTTCAGGGCTGCGGTAGCAATCGCCAATACGCACTTTGTCACCACCAAATATTGAAACTTTATAGATACCGCAAGTGCCGTCTTCAACACTGGCATACGCCATGTGATTACCATCCGGTGACCAGATTCCATAAGCTTGGTGGGAGTTTAAATCTGTAAACTTGCTTTGACTAAGATCGTCAAGCAGCTTAACATAAACATTCGAGTTATTCGAGCCGGGGTCCATATAAGTGAAAGACATTTTCTTCCCGTCTGGAGAAATTGCATGCCCCATCTCTGGCCCAATAAGCGTAGAAACGGGAATTGGGTCATAGAAGCCCGAGAACTCTGCCCTAGACATTATTCCAACCAAACCAAGGCCACCCACAACGAGAATGACAGCCAGCACCCAGATCCAGTACTTGCCTACTGAAGCTGCCTGGATGGGCATTGCCCTTCTGGCGCCAATCTCCAATTCAACAGGCGCCACCAGCCGATATCCCGATTTGCTGATGGTATCAATGTATTGAGGATTTACCGGATCGTCATCAAAGGCCTTTCGCAACCTTGAGATTGCCCGGGTTAGGGCATTATCTGTGACGTATACATCCGCCCAAACTTCATCATGTAGCTCTTTCTTTGAGACTACCTCCCCCTGGCTGTGTACCAGGTAGAGCAGGATTTCCATTGTTTTATACTCCAGTTTCCTGGCATCTCCATTCTTTGAAATGCGCAATAAATCAGGCTCAACAATCCAGTCGCCTACTTTAAATGGTTTGGTTGGAAAATTCATTGGAGGAGTTTATTTCAATATACGTGGCTCACCAATTTCTAATCGCGCTCGTCACAAAACCGTCACATAAAAAACCCAGCTCAATCCTTTTCGCGCAAATTAATGAAGCAACATTTAGACGACTTTAAATCGAAAATGGATACACATAATTGATTCTATAATGAAAACAAACTCAAAAACTCCTTTGGTGGCATTGTTTATCGCCATTGTCTCTTTGTCCTGCAATGGCCAACAAATTCACCCCTACAAAAAGAAATTTGGTGACTTCGCAAATTGGCCTTCCACAACTCCTAAGGACATCAACTTCGAGAATTTTCAACCTTTCAGAGCCGTCTATAGCCGAAGCTATACTAGCATGCAGGGCCATTCGGTAAATGATAAGGTGATCATCACTGCACAGAGGGTTTGGTGGTATGGCAAGAAGGCAATACTATTTGAATTCCACGATGCTGGCACGCCTGAGTTCGATTATACAAACGGTCGTACGCAGTTCTATTACCTGGATGAGCAAACGTTGCAGATGTATATGGCCGTAGGGCCTAAACTTACTACTGCTCAAGACTATACTACGGTGAGGGTTCAAGATGACAAAATTACCACCACCAAAGTCAATACGGCTACAGGCGAGGTCGAATTCAGTGAATTAGAAACCAAGGATCCTAGCTTCGCATTCCGGCAGATTAGGTTTATGATGTGGGCGGCAATGGATCTTAATATTGGTGACAAGATTAAGTTGGAACCACTATTTCACGCACCACAGGGTATTCAAGGGCCAGCCATCGCTATAGTGGAAGAGCAAGTAGATTACACAACACCCGATGACAAAAAGTACCAACCTTATGTCGTTGAGAGCACTAATAATGGCGACGACGCGATCGTTAATAAATTCTTCATTATTAATGAGGCGCCTTATTTGCTGGCGCAGGGCTTATATAACGCTGATGATGATGAAATATACAGATGGTGGCTGAAACTGGAAGAATGGGAGTTGCTTGATGGTAAGTAGAACTTAGGATTAAATGAATCCATCAGTCGAGATCAATCGCTTGGACCTGACAGGCCAGATCCTTTTTGTACTTCTGTCGGCTCTCTCCTATTGGGGTGCCATAATACTGGCTACTACCCTGGTTAGCTGCACTAGGCTATCATATTAGCTTCGCACCCACGATGTCTTTTGGTTGGGCCTTGATGCTCTGAAATGGCAAAAGCTGTCAGATGGCTACTGCAATGGAGAGGCAGGTTTGCAGCTTAAGCCCCGACATATGATCAGGATTGCCAGATGCTTGCTAACAAAGGAGTCTTCAATGGGCAACGCATGGTTTCGAGGGATACCTTAATGACCCAACGAGCCAACAGCAGCTGGTAGATATGAAAGTTCAACGAAATAATGGATGTGGATATTGCTGGTGGTTGGTCGAGCTTGAGGGTATACATGTATTCCTTGCCTCGGGTACGCCGGCCAAACCATCGGCATATCACCTCACTAAAAAACAGCAGTAACTACAACTTACAACTGCAAGGTGGGTGGAGAGGGCGTACCAGCAAGAAGAGAACAGCACCAGTTTAATAGCGCTAAAGGTGCTGGTGGGAATAGTAGAGAAATAAAAAGGCGACTCGGTTTCGGGTCGCCTTTTCAACTTAGTTACTTTCTAATTATCTAATTGAGATCGAAACGGTCAAGGTTCATTACCTTGTTCCAGGCTGCTACGAAGTCATTTACAAATCTATCCTTAGAATCAGATTGCCCATAGACCTCAGCTATGGCCCTTAACTCTGAATTGGACCCAAAGATCAAATCTGCCCGGGTTGCTGTCCACTTCAATTCATCGGTTACTCTATCGTGTCCCTCAAACAAATCCTGGGCATCAGAAGTCGCCTTCCAGGTAGTGCCAAGGTCTAGTAAGTTCAAAAAGAAATCGTTAGTCAGTGACTCTGAATTGTTGGTTAAGACTCCATGTTGCGAGCCATCGAAGTTGGTGTTCAATACCCGCAAGCCTCCTACCAAAACGGTCATCTCCGGAGCAGTAAGCGTAAGCAACTGCGCTCTGTCCACCAATAATTCCTCGGCAGTTGCAGTTGGCTTTGCAGTCATATAGTTACGGAAACCATCCGCACGTGGCTCCAATACTGCAAATGATTCCTCATCAGTTTGCTCAGCAGTGGCGTCGTTTCTTCCAGGAGTGAAAGGAACTGTTATGTCATGTCCGGCATTTTTAGCTGCCTGCTCTACTCCAACACATCCACCCAGAACAATCAAGTCGGCCAAAGAGATACCATTTCCTGTTTCTCCGCCATTGAATTCACTCTGTATTCCTTCTAAAGTTTGCAACACCTTAGATAGCTGGGCAGGGTTGTTTACTTGCCAATCTTTCTGTGGTGCCAGCCTGATACGCGCCCCATTAGCTCCACCTCTCTTGTCAGACCCTCTGAAAGTAGAAGCAGAAGCCCAGGCAGTAGATACCAATTGAGATACAGAGAGACCTGAGTCCGCTATTCTTTCCTTTAGTGCAGTGATATCCGCATCACCAATTACTCCACCACCATTGGCGGGTATTGGATCTTGCCAAATCAATTCCTCTTCAGGCACTTCAGGTCCCAGGTATCTGGCACGTGGCCCCATATCCCTGTGTGTAAGCTTAAACCACGCCCTGGCGAAAGCATCAGCGAACTGGTCTGGGTTCTCGTAAAATCTCCTAGAAATCGGCTCGTAAATAGGATCCATCCGCAGGGAAAGATCGGTTGTAAGCATAAAGGGCGCATGACTCTTGTCCGCGTCATGGGCATCTGGAACACTACCAGCGCCTGCCCCATCTTTAGGTGTCCATTGATGTGCACCGGCTGGACTCTTGGTCAATTCCCACTCGAATCCGAATAGATTTTCAAAGAAGTTATTGCTCCACTGCGTTGGAGTGGTTGTCCAGGCACCTTCCAGGCCGCTAGTGATCGTATCACCGCCCATACCCGAACCATATTCATTCTTCCAACCCATACTTTGCTCTTCTATAGTGGCACCCGCAGGTTCTCTACCTACATTGCTTTCAGCAGCCGCCCCATGGGCCTTGCCAAAAGTATGACCACCGGCAATTAGCGCGACAGTTTCTTCATCATTCATTGCCATTCGGCCGAAAGTCTCCCTTATATCCTTTGCGGCCGCAATTGGATCAGGGTTGCCGTTAGGTCCTTGTGGGTTGACATAGATCAATCCCATTTGCACAGCTCCAAGTGGATTCTCTAATTCTCTATCACCCTCGTATCTCTTGTCTCCCAGCCATTCAGTTTCAGAGCCCCAGTAAACATCTTCTTCCGGCTCCCAAACATCTTCGCGGCCGCCAGCAAATCCAAAGGTCTTGAAACCCATTGATTCCAAAGCACAATTACCTGCCAGTATCATCAAATCAGCCCAGGAAATTTTGTTGCCATACTTTTGCTTTACCGGCCAAAGCAGCAATCTCGCCTTATCCAAATTTGCGTTGTCAGGCCAACTATTAAGAGGGGCAAATCGTTGCGTGCCTGAGCCGCCTCCGCCACGGCCATCTGCAATTCGGTAGGTACCAGCACTGTGCCACGCCATGCGAATAAAAAGCGGCCCGTAATGACCGTAATCTGCTGGCCACCAATCTTGAGAGGTGGTCATTAAATCGATAATATCTTGCTTAACCGCATCCAAATTGAGGCTGTTGAAAGCCTCAGCGTAATTGAATGATTCATCCATTGGGTTAGATAAAGATGAATTCTGTCGCAGTATATTCAACTTCAATTGATTTGGCCACCAGTCTCGATTGGACGTGCCACCGCCAGCACTCTGCTTTATGGCCCCACCCATAAATGGGCATTTGCCATTACCATTGTAGTTTTCCATTTCTGATAGATAATTAGATTGTTGTGGTTGTAATTTTACAATAACAATTATTTATAATTATTATTGATGTATAAGCATTACTTATGACTTTAGCTCAGCTCAGATACGCCATCAATTTACAGAAATACGGTTCATTTAAGAAAGCTTCTGAGAAGTTATCCATTACCCAACCGGCATTAAGTCTGCAGGTACAAAAGTTGGAGAACGAATTGGGTGTAAGCCTATTCGATCGTTCAACCACTCCCGTTACCGCAACAACCGAGGGAGCAGTTTTCCTTGCGAAGGCATCGGAAATAGTTGCAAATGTTGAAAGCCTGGAACAGAGCACTATTCACATGCGAAATGAGATGGAAGGCCAGCTATCCCTGGGTGTAATTCCTACCCTCGCTCCTTTCCTGGTGCCCTTGTTTGCTGATCAGTTACAAGCCGACTTTCCAAAATTCAAACTAGACATCCATGAAATGATTACTGAGGAAGTAATTAATGAGGTTCGGGGTGGATTTCTAGACGCTGGATTGATATCCACCCCGGTGCAGCTCTATGGAATCAGATCGGAAGCCATTTTCTATGAGCGATTTTACTTCTATAGTTCCGACTATAAAAATGGCAAAAGCATAAGGTTGGAAAACATAGACTACGACAGTTTGTGGCTATTGAACGAGGGTAATTGTTTCCGCGATCAGGTTAATGACTTTTGTGATCTGAATAAAATCCGGGAAGGCCGTGCCTTCAATTACCGAAGCAACTCTATTGATGCACTCGTTCGTATTGTCGATACAAAAGGTGGTTTAACCATTCTGCCGGAGCTTACTACCCTAAGCCTAAATGAAGTTCAGGAGGAAAACATTTCTCCAATACAGAAGAAAGCCCGGGAAATTGGCGTTATAACCCAGAAAATTCACCATAAGGAGCACTTTGTTGAAAAGCTGGTAGAGTATATTAGGAACAATATCCCAGGCCATATGTTAAGCCTGACAGGATTGGAAATTGTGGATCCCGGTATTAAAATGAGATAGAGAGTATCTCCAGCATTGACATTGTATTGAGAGATTATATGCTGCTACCAGCAAAAACCAGAACAAATGCGCATAAGGAAATACACCTACAACGACAAAAATTCCATTCTACGACTCCTCAGGCTCAATACTCCAAAGTACTTCGCCCCAGCTGAAGAAGCAGATTTGATCAATTACCTGGACCATGAGATTGAAGAGTATTTTGTGGTGGAAGAGAATGATGAAGTAATCGGCGCCGGTGGGTTAAACTATTTTCCTGAGGAAGCAACCGCTAGAATTTCATGGGATATAATTTCTCCAGCAGCCCAAGGCAAAGGAGTGGGCAGTGCACTCACTAAGCATAGGATCAACTTATTAAGAGATAATTCTAACATCGAAGTTGTTGTAGTGAGAACTACTCAATTAGTATACGGCTTTTATGAAAACCTAGGCTTCAAACTTGAACAAACGGAAAAAGATTTCTGGGCCAATGGGTTTGACCTATACTACATGGCTTACCGATTTTAAGTTGAACACTCCGAACCCAGGTGGTTGGCGGTAAATGCATGCACAACATTCTTTGTTGTATTTGCATGCTTCTCTGATACCGAATTTGCTGCAAGTAAGATTCTGAAATACCTTACAAAACGCTATCCAGATTGGTATTTAAAAAAGAATTAGGCATCTTAAATCAAAGTCGGATTGAGCTCTACAACAATGACCCAAAGGCAAAAAGCTGAGCATTTATTGCAGTTACACCACGACCACAAGTTGCTGGTGCTTCCAAATATCTGGGATGTACTTGGGGCTAAGCTATTGGAGCATGAAGGTTTTCCAGCCATAGCAACTGCCAGTGCGGCAGTGGCATTCAGTCGTGGGTATGACGACAACCAGGAAATTTCGTTTGCAGCGCTACTGCAATTGCTGGAATCAATATGTAACGCTTCTTCGCTACCAGTTACGGCCGACCTGGAGAAAGGCTACGCTAATTCTCTGGAAGAATTAGGAAGTAACATCAAAGCGTTGATACAAAGCGGTGTGGTCGGTTTAAATATTGAAGACAGCAAAGCAGACGGATCTGGTCTGGAAACAATAGACCTGCAATGTTCCAAAATAAAGGTTATCCGGGAAGTAGCGGATAAAGCTGGCATTCCGTTGGTAATCAACGCCAGAACAGACATTTTCATTGTTGACAGCGCCGAAAGCAATCCGGTGAGCAAGGCGATTGAAAGAGGGAATCAATATAAAGACGCTGGCGCTGATTGCTTCTATCCTATTCTATGTGAACAAAGCGCTTTACTTGAAATTAACGAACAAGTATCTCTACCCATAAATGTTCTGGCACAACAACAAACTCCGTCAATCCAGGAACTGGAGTATCAGAATATCTCCAGATTAAGCCTTGGTCCGGCCTTCCTGCGAAGTGTGGTCACAAATATGCGAACTACTCTGCAGGCAATTACTGGCGAGAGCCGATTTGATAACTTCATCAATGATTCCACTGTCACTAGCAAAGAGATTGTGGAGATTATTAAAAGTTAGTATGGCTGAAATAGTAGATCTGAGTCAGGAGATATACGCTGGCATGCCTGTGTACAAAGGCCTGCCCGAGGTGAAAATGACTGTTCATAATTCCCATGAGGAATGGGAGGGCAATTCGGAAAGTGATACCAAAACACCCGCCGTTTATAAGTTAGAGATGGGAGAACACACGGGTAGCCATGTAGATGCGATAAACCATATGGCAAAACAGTACCGGGAACAGTCAATTGATACCATGCCTTTGTCTATGTTTTATACTGAAGGCCTTTGTCTGGATTTTTCTCACAAAGGGCTCAAGGAGTTAATATCCGAAGTCGAAATTTCCAAAGCTTTGGAGTCAATCGGTGCTGAACTAAAGCCTGGAGATACACTTCTACTTTGTACCGACCATTACAGAAAGCATTTCAATACCAGCAACTGGCCCAATGGACCTGGAATTACAGCCAATGCCGCTCGATGGTTGGGAGAGCAGCACATTGCCGCCTTTGGAGTTGAGACTATGTCTCCCGGTGTGCCAGGGATTTCCAACAAAGAGGTCCATCATATTTGTGGCGAGATCGGTTTCACGCACTATGAGAATCTGGTTAACTTGAACCTACTTCTGGGCAGGGGTCGATTCAGGTTTATTGGCCTGCCGCTAAAAATCCGAGGCGGCACTGGCTCACCAGTACGAGCTGTGGCAATATTTGACTAATAGACCAACGGTTAATGCGGCAGTCAATCGACATCAATTTCCAAAAGCATGCTTCTACCATACCAGCCAAAACTATGGGCATGTCGGTTGTTCAAACAGACAGTTTAACATACGTCGATAGCAGTTTGTCTTGCGACACCTTCAATATCATTCACGTCCATTCAAGCCCTGTTGCTAAGCGGGAATTAGAAACTGCGTTACAGCATTTCAAAGGGAACCAGCGTGAATTTTGCTTGTGGGTTTCAGACCAAAACCTGGATGATTCTGTGCTCACTCTTCTTTCTGACCTAAGCTTAAAAGAGCAAAATCAGGAAGTAGGAATGCTATTGAGTTTAGCACATTATCAACCAGTTTCATCTGAAGAACATAGCAATATCACCGTGGTAGATAGTCTGGAACTACTAAATGATTACAGCCATGTTATCGCTGCTAATTGGAACCCACCGGATGCCGACGTGGTTGCCTATTACAGCAAAACCAGCAGCTCTTATCTTGACGACAGTAGCGGCATAATACTGATGACTTACTATCATCAGTCAAAACCAGTAGCCACGGTCGAGTTGTTTCCTACAGATGATAAGACCGTCGGAGTTTATGGATTAGCAACTTTGGAAGATGCGCGAGGCCAGGGAATTGGATCAGCTTTGATGACATTTGCACTAAATCAAGCCAAGTCCCTGGGGTACGAGCAGGTGGTGTTACAAGCATCAAACGATGGCCTGGGAATTTATCAGAAGCTGGGCTTTAAACAGTACAGCATCTATTACGAATACGCTTAAGTTTGCATAACCTTGGAAACCTTATATGTGATCGAACGAGCCGTCTGGAGACAATGGCTTGAAGCAAATTTTCAGAACAAGGAAGAGATTTGGCTGATTTATCCCAAAAAGGCCACTGGCAAACCTCGTATCGAATACAACACTGCCGTAGAAGAAGCACTCTGTTTCGGATGGATCGACAGCATTGTAAAAGCCCTGGATGATGATCACACCATGCAGCGTTTTTCAGTAAGAAAGCCGAAGAGTAGCTTTTCCCAACCTAATAAGGAAAGAATAAAATGGTTGCTGGCTAACAACCTTGTCCACCAATCCATTCTACCATCGGTGAAACACATTCCTGAAGAAAAATTCAACTTCCCAAAAGATATTATCGATGAGATCAAAGGGGACCCAAAAGCCTGGAAGCACTATCAGCAATTTTCTGATGCCTATAAGCGCATTAGAATTGCTTTTATAGATAGCGCCAGGAAAAGACCCGAAGAGTACCTGAAGCGGCTCCATAACTTCATTGAAAAGGCCCGTAAGAATGAGTTAATAAAAGGCTTTGGGGGTATTGATAAATACTACTAAACCTCGGCCACCACTGTTTTAAGTTGGATGCTAAATTGCGATATTTAAGACACTCTCTACAAAATTTTCAACTATAACACAGAATTGAAATGCAGAAATTCCTTGTATTGTATCACGCACCAGCTGAGGCCATGCAAAGCATGTCCACAGCTACCCAAGAAGAAAAAGAAGCCGGTATGGCTGCCTGGATGGGCTGGAAAGAAAGGGCCGGCGATGCTGTAATTGACTTTGGATCTCCACTAATGCCGGGCGAAATCACGGGAGCAGATGGCAACTTCTCTCCCGAAATGAATGAGATCACCGGGTACTCAATCATGCAGGCTAATTCTGCCGATGAATTGAAAGGCATGCTGGCGGACCATCCACACCTTGGTTGGTGGGAAGGCTGCAAAGTCGAAGTAAAGCCATGTATTCCTATGTAGGAATCAGAGTTCTTTAGTACAGCCACCCGCCAAACGTGTGGCTGTATCTCCCTTCTCCCCTCCAATCAATTATCCCATTGACCCCACGTATAATTGGCCTTATCTTGCTGGCATAAATCTCTTGCTTTTGAAACGACTGGAAAGACTCACGGCTATTCTCTCCTACTTACAATCGAGGAGGTTCACCTCCATAACGCAAATTGAAGACAAGTTTGGAGTTAGCGAACGCACCATCTTCAGGGATTTGAGGTCGCTGGAAGAAGCTGGAGTACCGCTGGGTTTTGAGCGCGATAAGGGCTATTTCATCACAGCCGGGCACTTTATTCCGCCATTAGCTTTTTCTATTGAAGAGGCCAAGTCACTCATCTTTGTTGAGCAACTCGCACGCAAATATACTGATCCTGAAACCTACAGGAATTTTTCGTCCGCCTTGGAAAAGATTAAGAACAAACTAAAAGAGCAGCAATTAGAACAGGTCGAATCTCTACAGGATCAGGTTGGGGCTTACATTGGAGAAGACGGACCTCCACCCTATTTACATCAGGCTGAACAGGCTTGCTCCCAAGAGAACATTTTGAAGATTGAGTATACCGATAAGCATGGCAAAACTAGCAATCGGTCAATTGAGCCCATTGGTTTGGTATTCTATGGACAAACCTGGCATATAATTGCCTTCTGCCATTTGCGCAACGACTATCGAGATTTTTCAGTAAACAGGGTTTTGAAGCTCACCAACACCACTGAGAAATTCCAGGCACCAAGGTTGTCCCTGGAAGAATATATTAAAAAAATAGAGTTGGAAGAAAATCACTGACATAGGGTTGTCAGTAAGCAGCAGCAACTTAGGGCAAAATGAAAAATTATGACTAACAAGAATTGCCAAAGCTGCGGCATGCCTTTAAAAAGAGACCCACAAAACGGAGGCACAAATGCGGACGGTAGCAAAAGTGAGCTGTTTTGTAGCCATTGTTACCAGGAAGGCGCTTTTACCCAACCAGAAATGACTGCAGTGGAGATGCAACTATTTGTAAAAGGCAAGATGAAAGACATGGGCTTCCCAGGCTTCCTGGCTGGACTATTTACCAGAGGCATTCCTAAACTACAAAGGTGGCAAAGTCAATAAACGTCTTACCGCGACTGGCATCATCCCTGAAGCGTAGAGATGAGGTACCAAATCAGGAATTGGCCAGAGAAATTATTACCGCCGAGGATGGCTTGGCCATTAAAGAGTTAGTTAATCTTCTCGAGACTGGCACCACACCAATCAAAAATGACTGCATAAAAGTGCTTTATGAGATTGGAGAAACTGAGCCTAAGCTGATTGCGGAATTCTTGCCAAGCTTTTTGCAAACATTGCATTCAAAGAACAACCGGTTACAATGGGGAGCCATGACGGCAATTAGTAGTATTGCCCGGGTACTTCCGGATGAAGTCTATCAACTGATACCAGGCATACTTGAGGTAGCTAACAACGGCTCTGTAATTACGAAGGACAAGGCTTTTCTTACCCTTGTTTATCTCGCCCAAAATCCGGGTAGCCTAAGGCAGACAGGCTATCTGATGCTTGAGCAATTAGATGCAAGTGCCGAGAATCAATTTCCGCGTTACTGCGAGCAGGCCGTTCAAGTCATACCCCCAGATTTACATAGCAAGTTAGTAGCACTAATGCAACGACGTTTACCAGAAATGCAAAAGGCTAGCAGCAAGCAACGTGTGGAGAAAGTGCTGAAAAAATTGAATAGTTAGAACCTTGACATAATACCAACAACAATGGAATCGATAACCGCAAACATTTTCGTTCAAGACATAAAGGAAACCATTGCGTTCTATAACACACTAGGTTTCAAAATTATTAATCAAAACCCTGAAGGAGATGACCCAATTTGGGTTCTGATGACCTGTGGGGAAGCGGAGTTGATGTTCCAGAGCTTCGAAAGCCTGGGAACGGATCTTCCACAAATATCTCGAGATAAAGGAGGCTCTCTGCTGCTTTATGTTAAAATGAAAGGAATTGAGGCATTTTACCAGGATGTGAAGCACAAAGTAAATACCCTCACTGGCTTGGAAAAGACTTTTTACGACGCTAATGAATTCTCCGTGATAGACAACAATGGCTACGTTTTAACCTTTGCCGAATTTCCGGAATGAAAGGGCCACAGAAAAACATCAGAATAACCTAAACACCTCAAAACAACTTTGCGGGAGTTGACCTCGTATTCCAAGAAAACCCCAACCCTTGGTATATGAAACGTCTATCCTATTGTTCATTTTTCGCTTTTCTTTTCCTCATTTCATGCTCGCAATCAAGCGAAGAAAGTAGCCAGAATTTACTGGGACAGGCAGAGACCGCTTTCGCAGATCAGAACTTCGAGTCGGCCAAGAGCCTGGCCCTGCAGAGTATTGATGACAATGAACTTTCGAATATTTCCAAAGCAAATGCTCACTATATAGTAGCAAGAACTTCGGCCTTAACGGGTGATTTTGAAATGGCTGTAAGCCACGGAGAGCCTGGAGCCCGCTTGGCCAGAGAACTTGATGACTATGAGTTGGAATACAAGCTTAACAACACCCTAAGTTGGTCTTATTTTGAGCTGGGCAGAGGATTCTCTGAAACTAAAGATCATCAACAGCGGCAATTGGAAGTAGTTGAACAAATGAATGATGAAGGTGCCAAGGCCCTTGTTTACAACAACTATGGCTACGACGCTACAGTAGCCGGACAAGTGCACTTGTCTGAAGCCTTGGATTATGTTGAAAAAGCTAACACCTACTACGCCCGAAATGAAAACAACAACGGAAGATGGTATACCCTGATGAATCTAACCTGGCAACATCGCTTGCTTGGTAACCTGCAAAAATCTGTGGAGTACGGACGATTATCAGCAGCACAGGCGGAGGCGGATGATGACAGACACGCTATTGTTGAGAGCATCGCCAATTTGGGTGAGACACTGCTAATGCAAGAAGCAATTGAAGAGGCAACACCATTGTATCAAAAAGCGCTCGACGTAGCATCGCAGGAAAATGACAGAGACAAGTACGTGTATGATGTCTATTATGCCCGTTACCTGTGGGAGTCAGGGCAAAAAGACAAAGCCATTGAAACCCTGGAGATGGCCATATCATTTCTGGTGACAAGTGAGATATTTTACGAAATGCTTGGCAGGGCCCTACTAGCGGAGTTTAGTTTTCAACAAGGTGATATTGAGAAAGCTAAGTCCCAAATTGAGGTTTTCAATAACCCCAGAGCTAGTTATATCTCCCAAGAAGCACGGGTAATGGCAATCATTGTAGAATCGAAGATTCTGGAGCTGGAAGGAGCTTCTGAACAAGCAAGCAAGCTGATAGAAGAAGCTGCCACCGCAGTTGATCAATCTGGAGCTGTTTACTTGCGAAATTTGCTCACCATTAATCAGTAGGTTTCTCCTGAAGATAAAGCCAAGTGATAATTTTCCTGTTGCCAACTGGTAGGAATATCCTTTTTACGCTAGCTTCGTATACTACAAAATAGTATTTGTTATTAGAGCTCAAAATAGCAATACTATTTAATAGTATTGAATTAATAGTAAATGCAAAAACCCTCACCCAAACCTCCTACTCTACCACTAAGATTTCTAAAGTGGTTCTGTAGGCCCAACTATTACCTGGATATCGAAGGAGATCTGCTGGAGCTGTATGAAAAAAGGCGGATATCTCGCGGCAAGTACAGGGCCAACTTCTACCTACTTAAAGACATTCTGCTCCTGATCAGACCGGGCATTATCAAAGAAATAAAGATTGGTCATAAATTCAATTATATGGGCTCGCTAAGTCACGTTACGCTTATTTCATTTCGCAACATTATCAGGCATAAAACTTCTTTTCTAATTAATATGGTGGGATTAGCAACAGGCCTGAGTTGCGCCATCTTAATTATGCTCTGGGTAAACCACGAGCTAGCCATAGACAGATTTCATGCGAACTCCGACCGTCTTTACCAGGTCATGAGAACCTATAAAACGACCGAGGGTACCAATACTTTCGACTGGACATCCGGACTATTAGCGGATGCTTTGCAAGAAGAAATCCCTGAGGTTGAAAATGCCACGAAGGTTTATCCGGTGAGAGACATGGCGACGGTATCGGTTAAGGATGAGGAGAAACTTCGTGTACACCCAATCTATACCGACGGTGGGTTCTTTGATATATTTTCTTTTCCGATTATCTCCGGTAACACGTCCTCATTTGCTAAGAATCAGACTGGTATAGCCATTTCCCATACCCTTGCCCTTAACCTTTTTGGTCAAGTTAAAGGAGCCATTGGTACTACGGTTAATTATTCCCATGCAGCAGAATCCGGTAGTTATGTAGTTGGGGCAGTGTTTGAGGTACCAGAAGAATCTACACTGCAGTTTGACATAGTGCTACCCTATACAGTTTACGCCAGAGCCAACCCTGACAAGCATCGTTGGTCGTATCGTGATCCCAGCACTTTTATTCTAGCCCAGGCGGGCGTTCCTGCTGAGCTCATTAATCAAAAAATGACTGCACTTCTTCGCAAACATGTCGGCCCGGAATCCGGAGCATTCCTGTCACTTTATCAAGATAGGTATCTGAATGGTCTCTATGAGGATGGTAAGCAAACCGGTGGAAGGATGATTTACATTAAGCTCTTTTCATTAGTAGGGATATTTGTGTTACTGATCGCGGCCATTAACTACATTAATTTAAGTACTGCCCAATCTAGCCTGAGATTGAAGGAAGTCGGAGTAAAGAAAGTCCTGGGAGCGGCACGTGGAGTGTTACTAGTCCAGTTTCTGGGGGAATCGATAATCACGGTGATGATTGCTTTGGCGGTGGCGCTAGGCCTGGTGTACTTGCTGCTACCCGTTATCAACACCTTGATGGATAGCAACCTGGTTTTGGGTTTTGATCATAATCTCCTCTATGTGGCAGCATTAACGGCTTTTACAGGTTTGATCTCTGGCTCCTATCCTGCCCTGGTTATATCTGGTTTCAATCCCCTTGCATTGTTACAAGGAAAGGCAAATCAGCAACCAGGAAGCCTAGGTCTTCGCCAAATCCTGGTAACTTTTCAATTCACGCTTTCCATTATTTTCCTGGTGATGGTATTAGTTGTTTACAACCAAACCAACCTAATCCGGAGTACCAATCTGGGCTACGACAGGGAGAATATCGTGTATTTCAATAAGGGCAATGAGCTTGCCATTGGATTCGAGGCTTTTCTCAATGAATTTTCAAACATCACCGGAGTAGAGGCCGTGGCTGGCTTCGATCATAACATTCTTGACAACTATGGAACTACCATTGGCGTGTCATGGGAAGGCAAATCAGAAGAAGATCAGATCCCTTTTAGTTACATCACCGCCAATTATGGGTACCTGGATTTGCTTGGAGTGAAATTAGCTGAAGGCAGAACATACTCAAAGGAGTTCGCTTCTGAAAATGATCAAATCCTTTTCAATGAAGCGGCAATTGAAACAATGGGGTTGCAGAATCCAATCGGCCAAACAATTCGATTTTGGGGAAGGGATAGGCAAATAATTGGAGTGGTGAAAGATTTCCACTACGCCACCATGTATGAGCAAATTAAGCCATGTGCATTCATACTACGGGAGGATAGTCAGAATATAATGGTGAAATTAAGCGCTGGCCAGCCCAGACCTATTCTGGAAGAAATGGAGGCGATTTACAGCAAGTATTCCGATGGATCACCCCTGGAGTTAAGCTTTCTTGATTGGGAATATGAACGTATGTATCAATCTGAGAATCAGGCGGCCATACTCTCCAATTTCTTCACCGCGATTACAGTAGTCATTTCATGTTTGGGACTTTTTGGATTAGCAGCTTTTACTGCCGCCCGAAAAGTTAAAGAAATTGGCATTCGTAAATTCCTGGGGGCAAAACCTATTGGGATTGTTAAGCTACTAAGTGTCGATTTTACCAAGATTATTGTGCTTGCCATTTTCCTGGCTTTGCCCGTGAGCTATATTCTCGCCAATACCTGGTTATCCAGCTTTGCTTACCGCATACACTTGCAATGGTGGTATTTCGCCGGGGCGGGCTTTAGTGCTCTTTTAATTGCTTGGTTTACAATAGCCACCTTAACCTACAAGGCTGCGAAAGTTAGTCCAGCACAGTGCCTGCGCGAGGAGTAGGCGTTGTCTTTACCCCTGAGCAAATTGCTTTCGAACACGACTTAGTTGTGTGGGAGTGATTCCCAAATATTGAGCTATGTAATAATGGGGAATGCGATTGAGCAATCCGGGATAGTCGCGCATAAAGGCTTGGTACTTCTCCCTGGCATCCAAATTCAATAGTGAAACTACTCTGGAATGTACTTGGTTATTGAGCTTCTCAAACTCACTGTTAATGATTTCAGTAATCTTGCTGTCTTTGTTAACATGCCTCATTACTTCTGCAAAATTGGCTACAGTTATTTCACAATCTTCCAGCGCCTGAATTGTGAAGGTAACATTGACATTGGGTATGAAACTGGCGATAACCATATCCTCTTCCTGATAGAAATGCGTGGTAATCTCATTCCCATCTTGGTCGAGAACAAAACCCCTCATCACTCCTTTCACTAGCCTGCCTATTTTAGAACAGGGCCTCCCTTGCACTAGAAAGTTGCTGCCACTCTCCAGTTGCTCATCTTTGTGCAGTGAGTCATTGAGTATGTCGCTTGAATTCATTTTTACTACTACCAATGTTGCAAGCTATTCAATTAAAAGGAGATAAATCAGGTGCTATAAAATCGACTTTAGCCCTTTCCGAATTAAATATATCGAAAGTGTAGTGGCTATTAATAAGGTCCTTAAAGCCCGATTTCAATTGAGGGAATTCCAGCATAAATGATTCAAACCCATCGGCAGTTGATTTCTGCATGAAATGATGTACTGCCCTCACTGCTACAATTGTTAAAGTCTTGTTGTATTTGCCAGTAGCGCCAATTGCTTTTACAAAGGTCAACAGTTGATCATGAATATTTTGCTCCGCCTGTTCAAGACCATATTTTCTGATATGAATCCAGGCCAACCTCAGGTGTGCTTCATGATTGAAGATAGACGGAGGAAGCTCACTATGTAGGAAAGCCTGCTCAAAAGTATAATCAGATAATTCACTATGATTTTCTATTGCCTTCATCTCTTTGCGTTTTTTAATTAGTAACTGCCTATTAGTCAAATTTGGCCAGCACAAAGAAAGCTACTCAACCCTATGCTTGCATTTACATTTGTTAAGAAAAGAAAGTCCCAAAATAATTCACTTTGAATTTCTTCCTCATTTCAACAACTTATGATCAAATAGACCCCAATTATGAAAAAGCTAAGTAAAGAAGATATCAGCCAGGAAGTTTTTGACCTTTATGATGATTACGCTCATAACAGGCTGCAACGCCGTGATTTCATCGAGAAGCTATCTATTTACGCAGTTGGAGGCATTACGGTTTCTTCGCTACTAAGCCTCATAATGCCCAATTATGTCGATTTTATAGAAGTGCAACATAACGATCCCCGCCTGGAATCTGATTACATCACCTATAACTCACCAAAAGGCGGTGGTGAAATCAAAGGGCTATTAAGCAAGCCTGACGGTGCAAGTGGCAAACTACCTGGAATAGTAGTAGTCCACGAGAACCGGGGTCTGAATCCATATATCGAAGATGTGGGCCGTAGATGTACTCTTGATGGATTTATATCCCTGGCACCAGATGCATTAACGCCACTTGGTGGTTACCCAGGCAATGATGACGAGGGTAGAACTATGCAAAGAAAGCGAGATCGCAACGAGATGCTTGAAGATTTCATTGCAGCTTTTGAATATCTGAAATCTCATGAGAATTGTACCGGCAAAGTTGGGGTGGTAGGCTTCTGCTTTGGAGGGTGGATCTCTAATATGATGGCGGTGAAAGCTCCAAGCTTGGGTGCGGCGGTTCCTTTCTATGGCCGACAACCATCAAAAGAAGATACTGAGAAAATCAATGCTCCGCTGCTGATTCATTATGGCGAACTGGATAAAAGAGTAAATGAAGGTTGGCCAGCTTACGAAGAAGCCTTAAAGGAGTATGGTAAAGAATACACTACCCACTTCTACCCTGCTGCCAACCATGGTTTTCATAATAACACCACTCCGCGTTATGACGAAGAAGCGGCAAAACTAGCATGGAGCCGCACTATTAACTTCTTCAAAGAAGAACTTGGCTAGAACCCAAAGTGCCTTACTCTGACCTGAGGGCTTTTACCGGATTGAGAAATGCTACCTTGATACATTGATAGCCTATTGAAAGGGCTGCAAGTAGCAATGCAATTATTGCTGCCAGACCAAAGGTGGAAACTCCCAGACCTGTCCTGAACTCGAAATTCTGCAGCCAGGTATCCATGAAATAATATGTGAACGGAATGGAGATGATTACAGACACAAGAATTAGGATTGCATAACCCTTCACCAGAATAAACATGATGTTATTTTCACTTGCGCCCAGTACTTTCCTAATGCTTATCTCTTTGGTTCTTCCTGCAAGGGTTAAGGTGGCAAGACCAATTAATCCCAGGCAGCCAATTACTATGCCCAGTATGGAGGCCGTTGTCACAATTTTGCTCAAGTCTCTTTCTTGCTGGTATTGCGCCTTAAGTGTTTCGTCAATAAAGTTGAAGCTGTAGGGCTCGTTAGGGTAGACTTCTTGCAATTTGGCTTCCATAGCTTCTAATGTTTCGGAAAGCTCACCTCTGGCAATCCGCACCATAAACTTAGGGGTTGGCATAGAGCCAATGTTAATATTTTGGGCACCACTAAATCCGATATTAAGATTTAGAGCCATCACCAGCGGTTCAACTGCCGTGTGTAGTGTCGTGAAATTAAAGTCACTTACCACCCCAATTATTTCATGATCCATGAAGTTGTTATCCGGGATTCTTTCACCAACCGGGTTCTCCAGATTGAAAGCCTTAACAAATGCCTCATTCACTATAACAGCGCGAGTTCTATCAGACTGTTCATCACGAAAACCACGTCCGGAAACCACTTCTATGCCCATCACTTCCAGGTAGTCCTCATCTACAATGTTGTAGAAGAAGTTTTGCGGGTTACCCTCTTCATCGGGAAATCCAATTTGTATCCACCCGGAGGTTCCGAATTCGTGTGCCGCGGTTGTTACTCCAACCACACCAGGCAACGCTTCCAACTGCTGTTTTCCCAATACTGATTTTTCAAACCCATTATTTACCCGATCGCGTATGCCTCGTCCGCTGTATACGTTAATTGGTACAACCGCCACTGATTCCTTATTATACCCCAAATTCTTGTTCTGCATAAAAGACAGTTGCTTCCTCATAATAAGGGTGCTTGTAATCAGAAAGATTGATAAGGCAAATTGCCCGCTTACCAAAATTCTACGCAGATTCTGTCGGCCGGAACCAACGTTTAAGCTGCCCTTAATGATCTTTATAGGCTGAAAACCGGAAAGGACTATAGCCGGGTAGAAGCCGGCCAAAAGACCAACTAATAAGGCAAGAGCCACAAAGAGTATCAGGTTGAGAAAAGTAAAGTCCATTTTAAGACTCTTCCCTGCTAATTCATTAAATAAAGGTAGGGTGAATGAGGCCAGGATGAGGCCAAGCAGTAACCCTATCATTGACAACATAATGGCCTCTGCCATAAATTGACGCAGTAGTTGAGTCCTTTTGGCCCCTACAACCTTACGTACTCCAATTTCCTTAGCCCTGGCAATGGACCTCCCAATAGACAGGTTCATAAAGTTTATGCAGGCGATTAGGAGTATAAGCGAAGCAATGCCGACTAGTACGAAGGTGTAGCGAGGATCGCTAATGGGTGACAAACCGGCTGGCATCTCAGTATTTAGATGTATGTCGGTTATTGGCTGCAATCCAATCTCGAACTTTCGCCCTTGTAGCCTGTCGCCAAACAACTGCTCAATTATTGACGCAAACTCACCACTTAAAGCTTGCGCATCAACGCCCTCCCCCAGCAAAACGTATGTGACTCCACTAATCATGTTCCATCCGTTCACCATAGGCTCAGGATAGAGGTACTTGGCGTTGAGGTCAGATATCAACAGCTGAAACTGCAGGGAGGAATTTGATGGAATGTCTTCAAGAACAGCCGTCACCTCGAAATTGCGCTCCTCTTCTCCTACAATTATCGCCAGGGTTTGGCCCACTGGTGATTGATCACCGAAGTATTTGGTGGCTATAGTTTCTGTTATAATAATGGCATTGGGGTTTTCTAAGGCGCCTTCTGTATTTCCTGAAATGGTATTAAAAGAGAAAATATCGAAGAATGCGGGGCTAACAACATTAATAATTTCCGGAAAGGAATTTTCCCCACGTTCTACCTGCTGGCTGAATAGATTTACAATAGTGTACTCCTCAATACCTTCATAATTCTCCTTTAGCGTAGGTCCCATGGGGAAGGCAGTAAAAGTGGAGGTATTCATCTCCCCATTACGCATTTCCCTCAGAGTAAAAGGTCTGTAGATCCTGTCAGACTTTTGGTGGAAGGTGTCGAAGGTCCATTCATCCTTTACAAAAAGAATGATCAGCACACAACATGCGATGCCCAACGAAAGGCCAGATAAATTTATGAAGCTATGGGCTTTGGTTTTCCAAAGATTTCTAAAGGCAATTTTGAAGTAATGCAGGATCATAAGTTCTGAATTATTAGACCCCTAAAGAAACGACTTTGTGCCTGAAAGAGATGTTAAATGCTGTTAAGAAAAGTTAAAGGCAAGAAGGACCTTACCATTACTCTTCAGGGGGTAGAAAACCAGGGGCCTTCAGATTTAGATTGCATTTGGCATTCAGTTGCTTTACCATATACTCTGCAGTAAGCGGAGAATGCGTCTCATCTTCCTGATGTACGAAGAAATAGACTGTCTTCAACCCTGATTCTAACCATATCTTAATCCTGTCTGCCCAATCATCAAGTCTTTTATAGTCAGACTCATGAAGATCGTAACCATTGAAGCGAATAAATGCCGTATTGTTGGTAAGGCGTTGATGTAGACAATCTCTACGGCCGGCTACGTCTGTGATAACTGTACCAATATTGTTTTCCTGCAGCAGTGCAAAAGTCTCATTTGCCACTGACTCATCTGTGAACCATTCCGTGTGGCGTAATTCCAAATTTACCGGAGCATCATTAGGCAAATACTCGATATAGTTCTGAAGGTTTTCGAATCTCTTTGCGGCAAAGTTTTCGGGCATCTGTAAGAAGCAAGACCCCAGGTACTGGCCTAAACTGCCCATGGCATCAAGGTAATAGTCGGTTAGTTCCTCTGCGTCGTTAAGCCTTTTGTGGTGACTGATCCTTTGAGAAAATTTAGGACA
The DNA here is from genome assembly GCA_028285445.1 of Cyclobacteriaceae bacterium. Taxonomy (GTDB): domain Bacteria; phylum Bacteroidota; class Bacteroidia; order Cytophagales; family Cyclobacteriaceae; genus JANQPQ01. Next base: position 315,223 of record JANQPQ010000056.1, read on the forward strand.
GAACTTGAAGTCCTCAGCGCCATCCACTTTCTCTGCCCAGCTTTCTACGCTACTTCTCTTCATGCCATAGAAAGTGGCATTCAGCTCAATACCGTTGAAATGATTAATATAGTGTTGAAGAAAGTCTTTGTCTTTTGTCCCCTTTGGATAGATCTGACCAACCCATTCTTTACGCCCCCATTTCGCGCAACCCACATATACCTGGGGCTTGTCGGGCTTTTCAAAAGTGCTAAGCAAAGCTGTGGTCTCGGGAGCGTCTGGTGGCAAATCCAGGTTTAGGCCATCAAGTTCATCGGTGGCAACCTTTCCAAACTTCATAATCTAGGATTTAGGTAAGCTTGATCGTGCTACTAACTGCTAGCCAACATCGTGCGCTATCAGATCAGCTAATATAATAATTCCCTCTTTCAGATAGGGGTCATCAATTTTGGGGCTCACCGTCTTTCCTTCCAGTTCAGTACTTATTCTGCCCTGCAATTTAGATCTTGATGCTCTTCGCTTTTCAGCATCCTCAATCTCTTGTTTCCTTTTCGACTCTTGCAGAGATTGCCTGTTATTATTCCTGGCGCGCTTAGATTCTTCAATTGATGCTATTAGATCCTGCATATCTGGGTCCGAGTCTCTTCTGTTCTCAAATCCAGCCCTGAGCTTATCTATCAGCGACTTATCTATCTTGTTTGTCGATTCATAGGTGGAACTAGCAATTTGATCCCATGGAAGCGAACTCGGTTTGGAACTTTCACCGTAAATATCCGCGCTATAAGCTGAGGGCAGTTCTATATCTGGCCTTACACCCAAATGTTGCGTACTGCTGCCATTAACGCGATAGTACTTAGCGATTGTTAGTTTAAGCTGACCTAGCTCGGCGTCTTCGTCGGGGAGGAAACGATCAAGGCCAATCAAGTTCTGCACAGTGCCTTTACCGTAAGTTTGTTCACCAATAATAACACCCCGGTCATAATCTTGTATGGCCCCTGCAAATATCTCTGATGCTGAAGCACTGAAGCGGTTGGTCAATACCGTTAATGGGCCATCATAGACAACCTCAGGGTCTGGGTCGTCGCCAGACTCAATTCCTCCATTAGTATTTCTGACCTGAACCATGGGTCCTTCCTTAATAAACAGCCCTGATAGTTCAATGGCCTCTTGCAATGAACCGCCACCATTTCTTCTTAAATCTATGAGAACTCCGTCAACGTTCTGGGCCTTATAATCAGTGAGAATCTTCTTAACATCCCGGCTTGTGCTATTGTAATCCGGAGATCCCTTGCGGTATTCCTCGAAGTCCATATAGAAAGAGGGTACTGTAATTACTCCAAGTTTATACTCTAGGCCATTCTTCTCGTAGGGGATAATCTCTTGCGTAACTTTCTCATCTTCAAGCTTAATCTTATCCCTTACCAATCTTACCTCTTCAGGCCGGGAGTTATTGGCTTCCCCGGCTGGTATTATTTGAAGCCTTACTATAGAGCCTTTAGGGCCTCTAATCAACTGAACAACATCTGTCACCCTCCATCCCACTACATCTGTGTACTTCTCATCATTTTCCTGTGCTACGCCAATTATCTTGTCATTTTCATGCAGTCGGTTACTCTTAAATGCCGGGCCACCGGCCACAATATCTGCTATTATTGTGTAGTCACCATCAAGACCTAATCTGGCTCCTATGCCTTCCAGTGAAAGGCTCTGGTTAATCATGAAGTTTTCGGAGCTGATAGGTGAAAAGTATGTAGTATGGGGGTCGTATGATTCGGAAAAGGAATTCATATACTGCTGATACACATCTTCACTGGTATATTGATTGATTGCCTTCCTATAACTTGAGTATCTTTTGTGCAGCACACTCAGGGCTTCTCCCAACTCTTTATCTGCCAGTTTGAGGTTTAAGAGTTGCCCCTTAATCACTTTCCTCCAAAGCTCATTCTGTTCTTCTATAGTTGCAGGCCAATCCATCTCTGATCGGTCTGGATTATAATACTCATCTACGTTGAAATCAAATTTCGTCTCTAGCAGCCTATCAATGTGATCACTTCTCTGCATAAACCTCTTTCTGAAAACATTGAATATTTTGTAAGGAACCTCCAGCTCTCCATCTTGCAGATAGTCATCAAACTGGTATCGGTAACTTTCGAAGCTTGCAACATCTGATTGTAGAAAATAGACGCGATTGGGATCCAGGGAGCTAAGATAGTTGTCGAGAATTACTGAAGATAGCGAGTCGTTAATCTCGGTTTTCCGATAATGATATCGCTCGAGAATTTGTGTAACAAGCATTGTTTCTGACGAATAATGCTTCTCAGGGGCTAATGCCACCCACTGATCATCCTGACTATAACCATTCGTAGAAACTGCCAGCAGTACTACCATACCGCAGAGCGAATTGAGAAATTGCTTCATCTTCAACTTTTTACCGTAAAACATTACTACTAATACGAAAAACTATGCCAGTGGTCCTCCTTTTTTGACGAAAAGAGTAGCTAAATGCAAGTTTTATTGAATATAAGCTCTTTTTGGCTATTTACCGAGGACGAAGACTTGATCGGCGGCTACTCTTCAGCGAGTTTGTCGTAGTCGAATTCCTCTAGGAATTGTTTTGCCTGGGTCAGATTCTGAAAGTAAAACTCCCTGGTGTCTCCTTTGGTGTCAATAAACTCCATCATGATAGACTTCACCTTACGCTCTCCGACAAAGACGGCATTCTCTGGAATTTTGAAGTCCCCAAGGTTATCAATAACCTTGGCGATGGTATGTTGAGTGGTTCTTTTGCTTTTGCAATATGCGCACTGGTAGTGCTTCAGCAACTCTCCTTCACTTTCATTACTCGCCTCCTTCAAGATTTCTTCACTTACCAACCTCATAGTCTGGAAGCTACAAGTATTGCATTTAAGGGCTTCCAGTTCACCGGGATATTTATCTATTTTAACCTCACCGGAAATGGTATCAACCCAAACGTCGTAGTCAATAGAGAATACGTTCTCCTCAGCCTGCATTCCCTCATCAAGATGTACGTCTTCCTCCTCTTCACTTAGAAGTTGCATCTCATTACCCGCACTTGAGATTCTAGTTTTGTAGCGCCAATAATTCAATTTCTTTTGAAGTTTACCTGGGTAGTAGAATTTAAGTACCAGGTACAATATATACGCGAATAGTGTGGAAATGGCCCCTGCTAGAAAGAACCTAATTACAAACCACCAAATACTTAGGGCTACGGTTTCGTCATCTAGTGCTGGGAAAAATGTGTTTAGGATAAAGAAAATCGCCAGGGTATATCCAATTACCGAATACCAAAAATTCTTCGTTTCTCTGGTATTGAGGTAATCCCACTTGGCTTTATAATCTTTAATCGCCCCTACCTTCGCGCCATTATAGAAGAACATGAAGATTGCAAAACCAATCGCCAAAATGGCTCCCCCTACCATTGCATATCGCCAATACTCCAAAAACTGAACAAACTGTGGATCTCTCATAAAATATCAAATAAGCTTCTTTAACATCTTGATTTTGCCAGTATCAGCAAAATTCCTACTAACGACTTATTAATGCAAATATTATTCCTCAGTTTCTTGCAGCCAAGAAATTGCCGTAATTTTGATTAAATCAACCTAAGAAAATTCTGTGCGCCTGTTTTTCGTTTTCCTGGCCAAGTTGAACAAATTCCTGCTCCCGCGATACAGCAAACGAAACCTCGACAATCTTTCCACCTTCGATAAAGCGATAATTGGTTTTCGGTATTGGGTAACCAAGAATTCATTGAAGGAGTAGCCGTTTTCATTTCGGCTACCCCTCAATCGCCTAGTTCTTAATCACTCTACTTTGAGCAACTTGTGATTTAGTTCTAGCTTCCAACAGATAGACTCCATTGGGAATTCCTGAAAGATCAAACTCTACTCTCAGGTTGGAATCTGTAAGAGCCATTCGCCTGGTCAGTGTTGTCTTACCAGCGAAATCGACTAATCTAATAGTAATCTGCTCCCCTTCTACTCTTGTCAGTTTTATCACCAGCCAGTCTCTTGCAGGGTTTGGGTAAACCGAAATACCATGCAAGATCTCCCCATTAATTGCTGTTACCGGATTCACAGTCAATGTGAAGGAAGTTGATACTTGCCCGCCTTGACTATCTGTTGCTATTAATTTAATAGTTAGCGTCCCGATATCCCCTTCACCTGGTTGGCCCGAGAAGGATTTATCAGCCTCATCAAAAGCCAACCACAATGGTAGCCCGCTATCATCAGCCAGCGTTGCTACGATCTTTAGACTGGCGTCTTCTTCATCCTCAAAAACGGAGGATACGTCAAGATCAAAACTATCTCCCACTCCAATCCGTTGATCGCCAATAGCATTAGCCACTACGGGTTTGTCATTGACCGCAATTACGCTTATGTGAAATGAGGTGGACGCAGATTTATTATCACCATCGGTGGCTGTTACTTCTACAGAAAAATCTCCTGCATCTGCATTAAGTGGAGTTCCACTAAACGTCTGCCCATCGAAATCCAGCCAAAATGAACCTCCCAGAGCACTGCCATCAGATTTTCTTGCGGTGAATATTAAATTGCTAACACCACCATTGTCGCTGAACGCGTCAGCAGGAATATCCATCGTGAAGTTGGTGTCTTCATTTACACTTTGATCTGCTATTCCTTTATCAACAAATGGGGTGCCTGCTGCATTTACAACGATCTTGAAAACAGCCGAACCATTTAACTCAGAGTCAGAAACAGTCACCGTCACATCGTGGTCTCCTACGTGTGACCCATCAGGATTCCAGGAAAAAGCACCACTACTTGAATCTACTGTCATACCCTTACCCGAACTAGCTCCATCTAAAGCATAGCTCAAAGCATCACCTTCAATGTCGCTACCCGTTATTACCAACGACAGCGTATTGCCTGCGTTGATTACTTGATCATCAACAGAAACTGTTGGCGCATCATTGGCAGGCGTTACCGTTATTGAAGCTACTTCCGTTGCTGTACTATAAGCGCCAAACTCACCACCAACTGAAGCATCGGCTTTGGTACCGTTAGTTCCTTCTAACGTATCCCAGGCCCGGAAACCTAGCACTGATGAAACGGAGCCATTGAAATTCTCTTGCGGCACAAATCGAATTCTATTTGTGCTTGCCGTCGTCAGCAACAGGGCATTATCATCTGCAACAGTTCCCAGCGTAGCCCAGCTGCTACCGTCATTTGTTGAATACTCCAGTGATCCATTGCTGTTATCAACTTGAACAATTGCCACGCCCTTAGCACTATCAAAGTTTCGGTCAGAGATAATCCCACCAAAGGCAGTCACTAAACTTGAAATCTGTGTGCCAGAGTTATCGCTTTCGTCTTCCTCAATGGTGTCAAGCGTAAGATCATTGCTAGTGGTCAACACAGGCCGATAGTTGACGTACTCCGCAGCTCCCAAATCTACCGCATCATTGATCCGGGGGTTACCAAAGAAATCATTGTCTATGGAACCAAAGAGTGTACCATCAACATAATCAGTATTTCCTTTGCTGATAAAAGGTGAATTAACCGGCAACTCTTGATCGGGTCCTAAGGTTATAGTTTGGTCCACGAGATTATTCTCAAAAGTTGAAATCGTAGCGTGATTATCATTAGGATCGAATGTGAAGGCCGAATTGATAAAGCCAATGCTTCCTCTAGTTACGAAGAACTGACTACTACCCGTGTTGTCCATCAAAGAATTGACAATAATACCAGAGGAACCCCTCTGTTGGGAATTGAGGATTGCGCTATTCCCTACAAACGTTGAGTTATATATCTCATAGCGAGTTTGTCCTTCTCCTGTTGTTGGACCAGAAATATTGAAGAATTTTCCTGAAGTGGTGTTGTTGCGAGCTATTGTATTGTAATAGATCAGTGTGGAAGGGTTTGTAGTTTGCCCGAATTTGATACTTCCGGTTACACCGTTTCCATCAGTGGTATTGTTCTCAAACAACATATTTCTGATTAGTAATCCACCTGGGGAAGTGCGACAGTGGACTGCCCCACCGTCATTATTCACACCGCCACCGTTTGCATGGCTATCAGCAATTACCATCCCATCCAGAAGCACGGCAGTATTACTTAAGACTACCTCAACAACTATATAGGAATTGTCATCTATGCCTGCACTGTTGTCATCACCATTTAAGTCTCCCGTAAGTATTGTTTTATTTTGCACCCAATTGCGGTCAGCTAAAGATGATTCGGTACCATTAAAGCCACCATAAATTGTTACATCCTTATTAGCAACAAAACTGGCATCTCTATCTCCTGAGCTTGAAGGCTTGTAACTACCAGCAGCGACCCACAGTTGATCACCATTATTGGCATCAGCAAGGGCAGTTGATAAATCGGTGTAGGCATTAGCCCAGTCCACACCAGTTTCTGAGCCGGTTGCATCTTTGTCCACGAATAGCACCTTACCACTATTCGCTGAAGCATTTACTGTTATATTAACCGTTAACGATCCTTCTACCTGACCATCAGAGGCACTTACGGTAATCTGATGAGTACCAGTTTGACTTTCTTTAGGCACCCACATAAAAATGCCATTAGATTGGGTCATAATCATTCCCGGGAGGGCCGAGGAAATGGAATAAGATATATTATCACCATCAGCGTCTGTTGACATTGCCCGGAAATACACCATGCTGCCTTCTACTACTGCAAAGTCTCCTATAGGGTCCAGCAATGGAGCACTGTTGGCAACTACAGAGATTGTAATTATCTCGCTATCAGTACCGGCGGGGTCAGCATCATCTGAGGCCGTAATCGAAACGCTATGATCTCCTATTTGGCCACCAGATGGTGTCCATGCAAACTCCCCAGTAGAGGAATTAATGACCATACCCTTTGCCACTGAACCTGCATCAAGACTGTAGGAGATATTGGCACTACTTGACTCTTCATCGGTGGCACTAACGGTAAAGTGATGCTCTCTGCCCGTGTTAAAGGACTTATTCCCAATGGCCGTCAGGACCGGATTATCATTAACTGCAGTGACAGTCAATGTAAACTCATCAGACACGTTTGAGATCTTATCGGAGGCCACCACTTTTATATTATAAGTTATTGCATCGGCATTGGTGGGAGCTGTGCCAGAGAAAGTTCTTGTACCTGAATCGAAATTAAGCCAGGCCGGTAATTTCGACCCATCCGTTAATTCTGCACCATAGAAGAGCTGGTCGCCATCCGCATCATTGAATACGTCGCTGGCAAAAGTAAAGGTGAACAGTGCGTCTTCTGTTGCTGGTTGGTCGGCAATGGGATTTACCAATGTGGGCGCGGTGTTGCCTGGATTAGGGACATACTCAAAGGCACCCAGATCTACAGTCCCCCCTACTATTCGGGTGTCGCCAAAAAGATCGTTATCTATCGGGCCAAATGTTGTTGCATCCACAAAGTCATTGTCACCCGCATCAATAGCCAGATTACCCTCGGCCAATGAGTGAAGAGGCGTCAAGTCAATATCCTGGTTAACAAGGTTGTTGGTAAATAGAGTGATGTTAGTAGTTGAGTGATCATTTGGGTCATCAGGGAAGATGCAATTAACAAATTCGAAAGAGGCCCCTGACAATGAAAAAGTGTAATTATCGCCATTTCTATCGAACAAGCTATTAGTAAACCTAACCTTCACTGAAGACCTTTGGCTATTCAATATGTCATCGTTACTAACGAAGGAACAGTTGTAAAAATTGACGTGGGTCTTCTTTTGGGATACAAATGGGCCAGAGACAGTAAGCAACTGCCCACTACCCCGGTTATTTGTGAATAACGTGTTGATGAATGTAAAGGCGGTAGGTCCGGAAGATGAACCAACCGTGATGTGTGGTGAAACCCCGTGGTTCACATAATTGTTGTCCTCAACTCTGGAATTCCTGAAAATCACCCAAGTATCCTTACTGAATGACCTGATTACGCTACCATCATTGGCTGCAGTAACAGTTATACCATCAACAAGTGCACCTTCATTGGTAAAGCCAAGCACTTGACTTGAGTTTTCGTTATTCCCGACGGTGTTGTCGTCGGCATTTAAATCTCCACTGAGTATTGTTCGATAGGTATCAAAATTACGCAAGGCCAAATTGGCTTCGCCGCCGTCGAATCCTCCGTAGATCGCCACGTTAGCGGGCAGAATAAAAGCTGAATTGCGATTTCCATCTGGTGGAGCTGGAGTATAAATGCCATCTGCTACCCAGAGCTGCTCGCCCTCAGAACTGGCTGCTATGGCCGCTTTCAGATCGTTGTGAGCATTTGCCCAACTTGAGCCATCGTTTGATCCGGAAGCATTTACATCAACATAGCGCACCTTGTTGTTAGCTAATGCCTCATCTACGGTTATGGTTATAGTTTCAGTATCTTCCAGGGAGCCATCGCTCACTGTAACTGTAAGACTATGACTGCCGATTTCTGAAACTTCCGGAATCCAAACAAAAAGCCCATTGACAGAATCAATCTGCATGCCTGACTGCAAACCGCTTCCCGATAGAGAAAAATGGAGTTCGTCCCCATCGGCATCAGTTGCGGCGGCAAGGAAGAAGATTACACTTCCACCGTAGCTGGTTTTATTGCCAATGGCATCCAGCACAGGAGGTGCTTGCCCGAAAGAAATAATTGAATAAAATAAAAGTGAAAAGAGTAGTAGATACCTACCAGTGGTTAATGTCCCCATTACGTTATTGAGTTTAGTTAAACATCCGCAAGGTGCCCAGGAGTTTCTGGCCTGTTGGTTATGAGCATTCCTACCTTCCAGGCGGCAGCAGTTCCATGTAGCACAGAGGGACAAAAGTCGAATCGCCTATGGTAATTGTCTGGCAGAATGGTCACATCGTCAGGTAGATATGTAACACTGGCAGTTCAAGATGTGGTAAAAGTGCAATATGCGGATTAAGGAGAAGCGGTTGGCTTATCTATGACTTCTCATCAAAATAATCTTTAGTTGCAAAACGCGAATCTCCTGGAAATAATAGCGCTTGAATCCCTGCTGCTATTGCGATTACCAGCAGGCACCCAATTACGTTGTACCACAAGAAGGAGATATCGGTGAGGAAGAAAGTAAGGATGACAAGTAACTGCGAAATAATTGCGGCCATGAATACCGCGTTACCCTGTATTCTGCGGAAATAGAATGCTACCAGAAATATGCCTAATATGGTGCCGTAGAATATGGATCCCAGGATATTCACCGCTTGGATGAGGTTGCCAACCTGGTTAGCGTAGATAGCAAAACCGATAGCAATCAAACCCCAAAAGACTGTAAATAATTTACTTGCCCGCAAGTAATGGCTGTCTCCATTACCCTTTTTGAACATCCGCCGGTATACGTCAATTACCGAGGTGCCGGCCAAGGCATTTAGTATGGATGATGATGATGACATTGATGCCATGATTATAATGGCCACCAGAAAACCAATCAAACCCTTTGGTAGGTAGCGGGTTACGAAGGTTATAAATATTTGGTCGAGGTCGTTTGTATTGGTTCCGGGAGCATTAAGTGCTATTAGTTGCGTAGCTTCGCTCTTGATCACCTTGGATTGCTCAGTAAGTTCGTTTAGGTCTGCAACTATACGGTTACTCATGCTTTCATCACCAATAGCTTCCGCATCTATTAATTCCCGGATCTTCTGCTGCTTCTCCTGGAATACATCCTCATGCATGTTCTCCAGGTATTGTAAATCCAACGCGTACTCGCTATTGTATACCGTTAACCGCTGTGGTTCATTAAAGAATATTGGAGGTTTCTCAAACTGATAGAAGACAAATAGCAATACCCCAAGGAATAGAATTAGGAGCTGCATTGGTACTTTGACCAGACCATTAAAGAACAAACCAGCCTTAATGGCCTTAATCGAACGCCCTCCAAGATACCGCTGCACTTGAGATTGGTCAGTACCAAAGTAGGACAGTGCCAGAAAGAATCCTCCCAAAATTCCAGACCAGATATTGTAGCGTTCAGAGATGTCGAATGACAAGTCGATGGTATTGAGCTTACCCATCTTGTCTGCTACTATCATAGCTTCGCCCAGTTCCAAATCTTCAGGATAGCTTTGTACAATAATGAAACCGGTAAGTGCCATGCCTATTAAGATCACCAACATCTGTTGCTTGTGAACATAGGCCACCGCCTTGGCCCCTCCTGCTACTGTATAACTCACTACTATACCCCCAATAATGATACAAGTCCAGTAGATATTCCAACCAAGAATATTCGAGAGGATTAGTGCCGGGGCATAGATGGTAAACCCCACTGCCAGGCCTCTCTGTATTAGGAAGAGAATTGCACCCAGTGCCCGGGTCTTCAAATCAAATCTTCTTTCGAGAAACTCGTAGGCTGTATAAATATTAAGCTTATGGAACAGGGGAATGAATGTTACCGACAGCACAATCATCGCCAAGGGAACTCCAAAGTAAAGCTGCACGAATCTCATCCCATCGTCGTAGGCTTGGCCAGGTGCTGAAAGGAATGTTATAGCGCTCGCCTGTGTAGCAATTATTGACAAGCCAATGGTTGACCATTTCAAATCCTTTCCTGAGCGCAAATAGGCATTTAGGTCCTTTGAACCTTTGCTTCGTCGTAATCCATAAATGACAATGGCCGCTATTGTTGTTAACAGTACAAACCAATCGAGATTACTCATATACGGCCAAGTGTTGAGAAGTGAAGGTGCCGGGGTGGCGGGTCATAGCAGTTAGGTTGAATACTTCTTCATAACGGGTACAAGCGGGTAGGGGTTATTTCAATCACGCAGGTGCTTTGTCTGTTGTTTGGAAGCATATTTGTGCAAAATTGCACATTCGTTTTAATAAAATATTAATTTAATTTGCATTATTAATGATTATGTGTTTTTATTGTAGTGCATTATTACACAAATCACATTGATATGAGCAATTTTGAGAAAAAGAGAGTAGAAAAAGACCTGAGGAAGTTTATTAGCAACCACTTTGTGAAACCCTCTCGTTGTCAAAATGTGGGACAGATTCAGTACTACGTTGCTGAGTTGAGCAACAAGATTGAGGAGCTGAAACGCAGATCGGGCTATGTGCCAAACTACGCCTACCAGCTTCTAAGTCAGTATAATTCCAGTCAGAATTCCATAATTCACCAGGAATTCAAAAGGATGTACAGCTAATTAAGTACCTGGTAATCAAATGTTTTATATCCCCTCCCCCATCGAAATCAACTACGACTACGCTTATCAAGCCATGGCTAATCGATCGGGTAGAATGCAATATTATAAATCTGCTCATGGCCAAAGTCGACAGCGCATTGGCCGGGCAGATTTCATATATGCATTTAACAACTCTAACATTGTGGCTTTGCGACCAATTCCAAGCAATTCTGCAGAGCCCGTCTTCCAACTTGAATTCCTAACCCGTAAATAGTTCCTAACTGATTGCTTACACTCCCCTTTTCCATCACCTACCGTCGTATATCAAGAGTAAATGATTTGCCCCTAATCTAGACGAAATGCTACCGGCAAGGCATAGTATGCAAATGGCAGACGAATTCATTCCATCCAGCGAAAATCAAGCTTCGTTGAATTAAATTGGATAAATTGTCCGTAGAAAACTTGTAGGGCTGGATAACCAAAATATTTCAAATTTTAGTTGCAGCATTCTATTCTTAATTATTGATTATCAATTATTTATATAATGTGGGGTAGGTCCAGAAATCACGAACTTATCGTCTACGGAACTGCCAATTTTCTTTTCTGGATGTGCATAGGTATTATCCATCTTAGTCAGACTTACCTATCAAGTAAAGTTAGAGATTGGGAGTTCGTCTGGGGAGAACAACTTGTATTTGCCTCCGCTTGGCCCATCTGGGCATTTTTCACTCCCTTCATATTGTCATTTGTAAGTAGAAACCCCATTGACAATCAGGATTTGCAAAAATTCGCTTTCCGATTGCTTGGTGTTGGCCTTGTGGTGGCCTTGCTACACTGCACGGTAGATTTTTTCCTGGAATACCTGGCATTTAACTTATTTCTGGGCCCCGCAAGCATGGATCGGTTTTACGGAGTGTTTTTCTATAAATACCATGTCAACTTCTTCATATTCCTTTTTATCGCTGGCGTTGCTTATGGCTACACCTACTTGCGCAAGTCTCGACTTTATGAACTGCAAAGGCTCGACTTGGAAAACAAACTGGCCATTGCCCAATTGGCCTCTTTAAAAATGCAACTTCACCCCCACTTTCTTTTCAACACACATCACGCAATAATTGGTCTGATGCTTAAAGAAAAAAATGAAAAGGCAGTGAATATGCTAACCAAGCTCAGCGACTTGCTGCGGTTAACTCTTGACAGCAATGGGGACCAATATGTAACGGTACAAAGCGAATTAAGCTTGGTAGAAGTTTATCTCGATATTCATAAGCAACGCTTCGGTGATCGATTCCAATACACCCTTATTGTTTACCCGGATGTAATGGATGAGAAGATTCCAAATTTGGTTTTACAACCTTTAGTGGAGAACAGCCTGCAGCATGGTATCAGCAGATCGTCTGAATCGTGTGAGCTGAAGCTTGAAATAAAATCCATTGATGATAGGATCTCAATAATTATTGAAGACTCCGGGCCGGGTCTTAGCGGCCCTCCGAAAGAGGGAATCGGGCTAGCTAATACACGGGCACGTTTACGCCATCTTTATGGAAGCAATCACCTTTTTGCTATTACCAATAAAAAAGAGGGCGGCGTAAAAGTGGTCATTGACATACCCAAATCTTCACATAAACAGAAAGTCACCCATGGAAGTTAGGGCAATTATCGTTGATGATGAGCCATTGGCAAGAGACGTAATAAAGGTTTGGATTGAACCGCAAGATCAAATAGAAATTGTTGATGAATGTGAAAACGGCAAGCAAGCAATAGAATCCATTCGAGCCCATAAGCCCAACCTTGTATTCCTGGATATCCAGATGCCCGATATTGATGGTTTTGGTGTAGTTAAGGCCCTTAAGGATGATCTTCCCAACATCATTTTTATAACGGCATACGACGAATACGCACTCTCGGCATTCGATATCAATGCCATAGACTATCTGCTAAAACCGTTCAATGAAGATAGGTTCAAAAAAGCGCTAAAACGAGCCCTGGAGTATATCCATTTACAGGAAAAAAGCCAGCTTCAGAATAGAATAAATAAGCTGCTAAATGATTACGATGAAATCACTCAAATAGATAAGCAACCAAGCCGCTACATCACTCAGATCACTGTAAAGGACAAGAACAAGATCATGCTAATCAATACCAAAGATATTGAGTGGATTGAAGCCGCCGGCGACTACGTGGCGCTACATCATAACGGCAGGAAGCCACTTATGAACGAAAGCATGAACAAAATGGAGTCGCAGCTCGATCCATCCAAATTCATGCGGATTCATCGATCGGCCATTGTGAATATTGAGAAGATCAAGCATCTGGAACCCTACTTCAATGGAGAGTTTTATTTGGTTCTAAGCGATGGCACCAAAGTGAAATCTTCTCGCCGCTACAAGCACAAAATACTATCTGTGTTCCAGACCAAATAAACGGTTTGGCCATTATTGTGCTCTACTGAAAGAGTACCCATTTAATGGAACAGGAACTATCTGCACCTTGCATAAAAAACATATTATGCAAACACGGAAAGAGTTCTTAAAACAAGCCTCCCTCGGAGCCTTCGCATTAGGTTGGCCTTTAGCAAGCAGTCTCGCCCAAGACCAGGAAAAGCCCTCTCCTATTGACAGTAAGTTAGTAAAAGAGTTTGTCGGCGTTTCACATGGCAAAATGGATAGGGTAAAAGAAATGTTAACTGAATATCCTACTCTACTAAACAGCGCCTGGGACTGGGGCGGTGGCGACTTTGAGACAGGCTTAGGAGCCGCTAGCCACGTCGGTCACAAAGATCTGGCGAGCTACTTCATTGCCAATGGCGCCCAGGGAAATATCTTTACCGCATGCCTATTTGGCAAAATGGGTATTGTCAAACCCATGCTTACTACATTTCCGGAATTATTGCATTCACGTGGCCCACACGGTTTTTCGTTGCTACATCATGCCACCCGAGGCGGTGATGAAGCTCTCGAGGTGAAAGAGTATTTGGTCTCTCTGGGTGCGAAGGAATCTAAGTATAGACTATATTAGCAGGAATTAATTGTTGGTATGAAAGTATTTGAAGCCATAAAAAACCGTGATTTCTACTTATTACAGGAAGAAATTAATCGCAATACTAAATTGGCCAATGCCACCGATGAGATGGGCATATCAGCGTTGTTATTTGCCTGCTATTGTCAGTTTCGTGAGGGACGGGACCTGATTCTGCAACATCGGGAGTCTTTGGATATTCATGAGGCCGCTGCTATTGGCAATGTCGAAGAATTGTCGCGTCATCTGGCAAATGATAATGCAATGGTTAGTATCAAAGGTGCGGATGGTTTTTACCCACTGGGCCTGGCATGTTTTTTTGGCAATTATGAAGCCGCCAAGAAGCTAATTGAACAGGGCGCAGAGGTGAACCAGGCATCTGCAAACGATTTTGTGGTGGCTCCTATCCATTCGGCCGTCTCAGGGCAACACCTCAGCATCGTAGACCTATTGTTAAATAATGGCGCCGATGCCAATGTCCCACAAACCAAAGGTATCAGACCGCTTCATCAAGCCGCACATGTTGGCAATGTTGAAATCGTGAAGCTACTGCTTGCCCATGGAGCAGAAAGAAATCTAACTTCCGATGAAGGCCTAAAGGCAATTGACTTTGCCCAACTGGGGAATTTTGAGGAGGTGGTTGTGCTTTTAGATTAGTAATAATACTATCTACATATAACGCTAATAATCAGATATTTATATTATATCAGTTGCAGTGTTAATTGCAATTTTGGTTTCAAACACCAACACACACCTTTCAGCTCAGAAGAGCCTAAGGCACCACCTTACGAATTCTACTCCAAATACCTTAGCACCAGCGGGGCTAGCAGGTCCTCAGGATCTGAGGCCAGGGATAGACGATAGTATTCGGCAGCCTTATCTTTTTTGCCTAGCGCCAGATAGGCTTCCCCCAAGGCATTGTAAATGGCAGGCCTATTCTCAAACACTTCGGCATTGGCTTCAAACACAGCAATGGCATCCTTGGTCTTTCCTTCCTTCAGCAACATATTTCCAACAATGTTCAGGGTATTGAAGTTTACTTTCCGGGCAGTATCACTTTTAATCTCTTCAAAAGTTTTAAGCGCAGCTTTTACTCCTTTTTCAGAAGCAACTTTATATACACTTCCATGGGGCCTGTTCTCATCACGAACCCAATTGCGGAAATTATTTTCATTGATGCGTTTCCCCAAAATGGTAAGCTCAATTTCTACTTTGGAATCTACCCCTGCTATCCCCTCCTTGATTCTGCTCCAGCGTTTTCCCTCAACACCATATTCGGTTCTATCAATTGTAACACCACCTGTGAAAATCACCTGGCTGTCTCCCCTTACATCCGGCAGCACCCCGGAAGGGTTATCCATCACCAGGGCTATCTCCTTTGTAACTCCTCTTAAAGTGAAATCGCCAGTGACAGTGATACCATCAGCGCTTTTTGAAACTGCCTTACTGACAAAACTGATCTCGGGAAAATTCTCTGCATCCAACCACTGGTCTGAACGCAAGTCACGGTCGCGGAAGTCACTCTCGGTATCGATGCTACGGGCATTAATGCTAACGGCAACAGAGGTGTTGGTAACATTGTTTTCATCATAAACTATATGGCCCTGGAAGGTTGAAAACCTCCCACGAACCTTAGCATACCCCATGTACTTAACAGCAAAACCGATATAGGAGTGGCCTCGGTCAATATTATAGATGTGATCAGCTTTGATACCCTGCCCAATGACGACATAACTTACCAATAGGCAAAGCCCTGCAGCAGTGCTGCGAATAATTACTCTCTTCATTTTTGAATTAGATTTCTGGCTTGTACCCTTCTACGGGGTGCTATCTGCTTTTGTGCCACTTGTGGGACCGGATGTCCCTGAATTGAGATCAGATGGCCTCTAAGGATGACGAACTAAGCGTGCCTCAGCAGTCTGTTAACAGGCTCCTTGTAGCTTCTGCTGGAAGTGAGTTGCTTTCCATTAGCAAGGAAAATAACATATTCGCCTTTATACATGTGCTGCAAACCCGAAACAAACTCAACGTTTACCAGATATGAACGGTGTATACGGCAAAATGAATTGGGGTCTAGAGTAGCTTCCAGGGCATTTAAGGTCTCTCGCATCCGCAGCCTCTCTCCTCCTTTGTGGATAACGACATAGTTCCCATCTGCCTCAATCCAGTCTATATCTGATGTCTTCACCAAGGTGATTTTTTTGTCTTCTTTAACTGCAAGCCTGGAGACATACGGTTCATCCGAAGGTGGATGTTCGGCCTTAAGCAACTCATTAAACTTTGAACCAACCTCGGCAAGTTGGGATTGCGAAGTTCTTCTTCGCACTTCGTCTAACATGTGAGAAAAACGATTTGAATCAATAGGTTTAAGCAGGTAATCCAGGGCATGATTCTCAAACGCATCCAGCGCAAAATCTGAATAAGCCGTAATAAAGACAATTATTGGCGTCAACTTGGGATCAATGTTTCGCAACACCCCAAAACCGTCCTTTTCAGGCATTTGCACATCCAGGAATATAACCTGGGGGTTTAGTCGGTTTATAACCGCAACGGCCTCATTGCCATCAGAACATTCCGCTAATATTTCAAAGTCTTTCTCTTCGCTCAAAAGCGTGCTTATGCGCTCCCTAACCAAGGGCTCATCATCTACAATTACCACGGAAATTGATTTCCTCATGCGGCCTGCTCAATCGGTATTATTACTTTCACTTCAAAAACTCCTTCCTTCTCGTTGACTATTTCCAAGGTACCGCTATCCTGGTATAAGTTCTCTATTCTTTGCATAGTATTACTTAATCCCACACCAAGGTGCATCTGATCTTTAGCCTTTACTACAGTGTTAACTACCACCAAGCTTAGCATTTTGCCTTCAATGCTCATAGCAATTCTTATTTGCCCACCTTGAGCAAAAGGCTCTATACCATGCTTAATTGCATTCTCTACCAGTGGCTGAAGGATTAAAGTCGGCACCATCAGATGGCCCAGGTTTTCTGGGCAATCATATTCAACACCAAGCCTGTTTTGGTATCTCAATTCCTGAAGTTGCAGGTATTTCGTGATGAAATTTAACTCCTCGTTCAATCTGATCTTTTGATCGTTGATAGTCTCGAAGGAATTCCTAAGCAAATGACTCAAGTCGTCCATGGCCTTCTGCGCCAAATCTACATCACGATGCATCAGCGTGGATATAGCTTGCATGGTGTTGAAGAGGAAATGCGGATGAAGTTGCGTCTTTAAATTGATAAGATGCGCTTGGGCGAGTTCTGCTTTCAATTGAACGTTGAGCAACCTATTATCTCTGAATCTTCTGTAATAATCCCAACCATAGTATGCACCCATTATTACTGCAAAAGTCAGCAAGCTGTCAAAGGAGCTGGAAAC
This sequence comes from Cyclobacteriaceae bacterium, assembly GCA_028285445.1. Taxonomy (GTDB): domain Bacteria; phylum Bacteroidota; class Bacteroidia; order Cytophagales; family Cyclobacteriaceae; genus JANQPQ01. Next base: position 332,726 of record JANQPQ010000056.1, read on the forward strand.
GATTACCAGACGCACCGTATCCAATACCTCAGAAATTGGTACATTAAGAATACCAATCAATTTACGGGTAGCGAAATCCAACCAGATTGCGGTAAATCGGTGAATGGGTGCAACAGCTACTCCCAGCAGCATGGCAAGTACCAGGTTGAATTTCCACCTTTGGCCGTCAAGCGCATAGCTTCTAAAGAAAAGGAAAAGTAATGGTGTTAGTAGGGACCAGATAAGAGCGGATGAAAAGTGGTAGAATCCAATGTCCCACCAGGGTCCTGCCCCTCCTGAATACTGACTAAAAAAATATGCCTTGCTGGTGGTAATGGTGGCCACCAGCATCCAAACTAGCCAGATCAGAAAGAGATTTCTTTTAGTTAATTTCACTTCCGCATTGTGCCTGACTTCAATACGAAAATCAGGCCTGATCGGGTTTCAGTTCTTCTTTATGTTGGTTTGGAATATCGGCAGTATCCATCTGGAAATTATCTTCCTCCTCTTTCAGCTTCATTACAGTATCAAGAGCATCTGGCACTACATCACTGCACAGTACTATGAAAGACCCAGGCTTGGCATTTTTGATAGCATGGGCTATTGCTTCCTGTTCAGAAAGAATCACCTCATAAGGAGTCTTTTGCCCTGAAGCGTTAATACCTTCCTCCAGTAACTTAATTATGTCATCTGCTTCCCTGCCTCTGAGGTTTTTATCCTGGCGGATGATAATCTCATCAAACATTTCTCCGGATAACTTACCCAACTCAATGATATCATCATTGAGTCTATCACCCACTCCCGAGATAATTCCAACTTTAGGACTGGCTTCTACTTTCTCGAGGAATTTTGCAATTGCCTGGAAACCAGCAGGGTTATGGGCAAAGTCTACCATCACCTCAAAGTCCTTAAACTGGAACAGGTTCATTCTACCTGGTGTTTGGGCAGGAGAAGGAATAAAGGTTTGCAATGCCAAACGTAAATCTTCGATCTTGAAATCGCGGAGATAACCGGCCAATATCGCAGGTAGTATATTCTGGATATTGAATACTGCCCGACCAGAGAATGTTAGTGGAATATTAACCACTTTTTCAACACGCACTTTCCAGGTTCCTTTGAGTATTGTTACATAGCCGTTCTCCAAAATTGCAGCGACACCTCCATCCTGGCAGTGTTCTTTGATCCTGGGGCTGTCTTCATCCATGCTGAAGAGACCGATTTTGCATTCGAGCTCCTTCCTCATGTCGTAAACCAGGTCGTCATCGGCATTCAATATGGCGTAGCCATTTGGAAATACGCTTTCCGGAACTACCCCTTTTACTCGAGCCATCTGCTCAATGCTATATATGCCTTTCATTCCCAGGTGGTCGGCAGCTATATTGGTTACTATACCGATATCGCAGTTTTGAAAGCCTAAACCTGCCCGCAGAATTCCACCACGAGCTGTTTCAAGAACAGCAAACTCAACGGTAGGATCTTTCAACACAAACTCTGCACTGGCTGGGCCGGTTGTGTCACCCTTCTCCAACATGCGGTTTTGAATGTAGATACCATCCGAGGTGGTAAATCCAACTTTGTAGCCCATTGTCTTAACTATATGAGCCATAAGCCGGGTGGTGGTAGTCTTCCCGTTGGTTCCAGTAATAGAGATTATCGGAATGCGGGAGGTTTCTCCGGGAGGGTAAAGCATATCAATAACGGGCTCCGCAACATTTCTTGGAAGCCCCTCGGTGGGATTGGTGTGCATTCTAAATCCCGGTCCTGCATTTACTTCCAAGACAGCACCACCATTTTCATTAATAGCCTCAGAGAGGTTTGGTGCCATCACATCAATACCACAGATATCAAGTCCAATAATCTTCGAAATTCTCTCAGCCATGAAGATATTGTAAGGATGGACAGTATCAGTAACATCTTCTGCCGTTCCTCCTGTACTGAGATTGGCCGTACTTTTCAAATAAATCGGCTCTCCCTTATCCACTACAGATTCCAGGGTTAACCCCTTTTCGTCCAGTAGTCTTTCGGTCATTTTATCGACAGTTATCTCTGTCAGCTCCTTTTCATGGCCATAACCTCTTCTCGGATCTTCATTCACTTTGTCTATCAGTTGCTGTATTGTCGATTTGCCATCGCCAACAACGTGCGCCGGAGTTCTTCGTGCAGCACATATAAATTTATGATCAATGACTAGCATTCTATGATCAAAGCCGGTAATGAATTTCTCCACAATCACCGAGCGTGAATGCTTCTGAGCTGTCTCCAATCCAGCCACGGCTTCTTCCCAGTTTTGAATTTCTATGGTGGCTCCTCTTCCATGGTTGCCACGCAGGGGCTTAGTAACTATAGGATATCCTATGCGTTCCACTACCCGCTCCAGTTCACTTTCTCTGGATACAATATGGCCGGAAGGCACTGGCACTCCCGATTCCTCAAGTAAGTGCTTGGTATCCTCCTTATCACAGGCCACTTCTACAGCTATGTTTCCGGTGGTACTGGCCACAGTAGCTTGTATGCGTCTTTGATTTACTCCATACCCCAATTGAACTAATGAATATTTGTTTAATCGAATATAAGGAATTCCCCTACTAACAGCTTCTCTTACTATTGCAGCCGTACTGGGTCCAAGTCGTTCTTCTTCCCGAATCTCGCGCATGGTCCTGATGTCGGTCTCGAGATCGTACTCTTCCCCGTTTATCAGGGCTTCCGCGATGGAAACCGCAGACTTAGCAGCAAACCTTCCAACCCGTTCCTCCATATAAGTAAACACCACATGGTAAACACCCTCTGTACCTTCCCCTCTGGTCCTACCGAAGCCCACATCCATTCCAGCCAGGGTTTGAGTTTCAAGTGCAATGTGTTCAATGACATGCCCCATCCAGGTGCCTTCCTTCACCCTACTAAAGAACCCACCAGGAACACCTTCTGAACAGCGGTGTTCATACATCGTCGGAAACATTTCCACTAGTCGGTCATGAAAACCATCTATTTTATTAGTTGGCTTTTCTTCCAGGTCTTCCAGATCCAATGTCATCTGTATGAGCTTATGCCTTCTTACCGACCAATAGTTGGGTCCACGTAGCGTTCTAATATCAAGGATTTTCATGCGATATGCAGTTAATTAAGGTGAGGTTGAGTTTTGTGTATCTATAATAATAGTGAAATATATTAATTTGTTCAACGCGACTGTTTACTTTAAATTTGCCGCCAATCTACCTGCTCTCTATGATTCCGAAGGGGAAATTAATCGCGATTGGTGGCAACGTTGACAAGGGAACTGACTCCGAATCCATCTACAAAAGAAATAGGAACCTACACTTTTTCGAATTCCAAATTCTCAAGAGATTTCTTGAAGAACTACACACTGAAAACCCTCGTATTGAAGTAATCACCACCGCCTCTAGAATTCCTGAGGAAGTGGGCGATACATACTTAAAGGCTTTCGAAGAAATTGGCAATACCAACGTTGGTGTGCTACACATCAAAAAGAAAAAGGATGTAAAGAATACGGAGTATATCCAACGTATTAGGAACTGCGATGGCGTGTTGTTCACCGGGGGTGACCAATATCGGTTAAGCACAATATTTGGCGGGAGTGAAATCCTTGATATCCTTCACGAAAGATATCAGCATGATAATTTCATCATAGCTGGTACCAGCGCTGGAGCTATGGCCATGTCCCATGATATGATCCGGCGTGGGAGTAGCTCGGAAGCGTTGATCAAAGGTCAGGTACAAATGGCCAGAGGTTTTGGCTTTCTGCAAGAAGTCTATATAGACTCGCATTTCGTTAAAAGAGGTCGCTTTGGTAGGTTGGCTCAGGCAGTGGCTAGTAATCCAGCTTATCTGGGATTAGGGCTTGGAGAAGATACAGGCGTTCTAATTGAGGAAGGCAACAAAATGGAAGTTATTGGCTCAGGATTGGTGATAATATTTGACGGTCACCAAATGCGACACACCAATGTTGCTGAAATTCAAGAAGGTACGCCTATGGCTATTGAAAACCTGGTAGTACATGTCTTGGTACAGGGTAATCACTTCAACTTGAATGAGCGGAAATTCTTTGCTGAACTAGAAAAAGCTTAACCGCGGCATCCATGCTAGTCAATATTCGTATATTAGTTTACTAACCTCAATACACCCTGTATGGCTCCCCGTTACACCGTGGTTTTTGGATTAAAAGATGCTGCTGATCGCTATACGCCGCTGGGAGAGTTCTATTTGCGTGGTGTTGAACTAGAGTCAGCTAAAGAGATGTTCAAGCATCTACCCGACCCCGGTGGTGATGGTGATTATGTATTCCGCCTCTATGAGCGCTATTACGACAAACATACCCAGGTAGACATGAACTACAAGAAATCTGAATTTACCCGGGAAACCAACCAGGCTGGCTTTCATCACATCATGGATAGCCTGGTTAAATTACAAGAACAGATCGAGGAAAACAGCTAAATCCCCTTACTCCTCAAGTCAGAAACATCTAAGCCAGACTCACAGGTGGCTGAATACGTGCATTCCGTCGAATTCTCTGGCATCTTCTTCTCGTCACCATGTTTATAATCTCTAATTTTCCTAATTTGTAGAAACGAATAAACCTGCAAGCTATGATCTTCCTCTATGTAATTATTGGCATCATTGTTCTTTTAATTATTGTAATCCTCTTCTTACCCTCAAGCGTTCATGTAGAAAGTGAGGTAACGGTTAACACTCCGGCCAGTGGGCCTTTCGATCAAGTCAACCAATTGAGAAATTGGGAGAATTGGTCGCCCTGGCACAAAATTGATCCCAATCAAAAACTGGAGTATAGTGATCCCGACAACGGTCAGGGAGCCTGGTATACCTGGGAAAGTGATAACAAGAATGTCGATCACGGAAAGCTAACCCTGGCAACAGTGGAAAGTAATAAGAAGATTGTTACCACGCTGGAGTTTCGTAAGTGGGGTACAAATACAAGTTCATTCGATTTTACCGAATCAGACGGAGCTACCACAGTAAGGTGGAGCATGGATAACGAGTTCAAGGGATTTGCCAAGATATTCGGTGCCATGATGAAAGGGAGGCTTAAGCAGCAATTTGATGAAGGTCTGGCGGGAATTAAATCTCAAGCGGAATCTCCAACTTCTAATACTGAAGAGGAACACAGCCCTGCCCCTCCTGAGGACGAAATTAATACTGATCTGGATAGTGAAGAAACCACTTTAGCTACGGCCACAGCCGAGCCAGAAACTAGCGATTTCCAGGAGGAGAATATAGTTGATCATTCTGAAGAAGCGGTAGATACCCCTGGCGATGACAGTACTGAAGGGCCAGTTGCCGAGCAGAATGAACCAGAAATAGATTTGGCAGAAGCCAACGACGGAGAAAGCACAACTCAGGGTAATGAGATTGACTCTGCGCTCGAAGCAACAGAAGAAACTGGGGACGAACAGGAAGACACCGATACTTTCCAGGAAAGTGCGGAGGGGCACAGCCACGAAGAAGATGACTCATCTTCAACTCCGGAAAATACAGAGAGTGATGCTGAGGAGGACGATGATACCAGGTCCTGATAATTCCCGGAACTAGTATATGTATTTGGCGTAAATCACCATGCCCAAGACCATTGCGGCGCCATAAGTTACGTATGCCATTATGTAGGTGAACAAGCCCTTTAGTATTCTCATAAATTTACCACCCTTTTGATAGAACAGCATAGATGCCCAGGTGAGGTAAATAAAGGACAAATTTCCCAAACCGAGTGCTATTGGTGCCGGGACGATCTCCAGGAGTATGATGGTGAGCACATTCAACCAAAGAGCTTGTCCATTAAAGTAGAATGCTCCAACCATGTGTTCCCAGAAGTTCAACTTTTCTGATCGGAAAAATACCATGGCCCAGATGCCAACAAAAGGAATTTGTAAAAAAGTGAGAATCCGCATGTTGTCCAATGCGCCCTCGGCCAACACCTGCCTCACTTTGGGATCGTCAAATAATTCAAAGGCATTTCCAGAACTGCTTTGTGTCTCTTGGCTAACTTTAATCACTTCTTGCCACGTGGGAGAGAATGATATCAACACGAGGAAAATGGTCAGCATAACCACGAAATAGCCTACTGGTTTAAAGTACTTCACCCTATTTCCATCGACGAAGGCCCTCCCTACTCTTCCAGGCCTTATTGTAAGGTCTTTAACTGTGCGCAGAAATGAAGTATCAAACCCGAGCAGCCGCACCTGAAAATCTGCCATAAGGGAGACAAACGTAATACGCTTGACTTTACTGGGCTGGCCACACTTGCCACAAAAAGCATCTAAGATTTCAGTACCACAATTGGCACAGGTTGTAGGGTTAGACTTAGTTTCGGGAATCATCAGGCTGTTGGCTAGCGAAGGCTAATTTAGCAATTTCGGCGCCTTCAACAAGCAATACCCAGTACTATAGACTATCCACTCTCAAAACTTCAATGTACCTGGCAACCGCTTCTATCTGTTCTTCGGTTAACTCATGTCTGAAGGCTCGCATCGCTGAAACCGGGCGACCATTAGAAATTGCATCCAGGCGTTCTTCAAGGGTTAAGGTAGAGGTTGATAGATCAATTGCCTGAAATTTACCAAGCTTTCCATCATCTCCATGACATTCAGTGCAAACTGTTTGAAACACCAGTTCACCCAATTTACTGGAAGAGTCCGGTGCAACTTCACCTTCTGAAGTTTCTAAATTCTCAATCACCAGCTTCTTGGTAAAGAATAGGGGCTGTTTCTTAAATGCCAGAAAAAATGCGGCAAATAATCCAATCATTCCTACAAGGGAATAAGTCAGCAACTTATTCAGAGGCATATACTTCGGCGCCACAACTATTGCAATTACAAGTAGCACCTTGAGTAGATGGTAAAACTCAAACCGCCCTAGTGCTGTCACCAGGTACAATCCCGAAAACGAAAGCACCGTTAGAAATACCCAATCTATCCATCGGGTGATGGATAGCGCTTTTTTGTCGGCCTGTACTCTTCTAAAGGTGAAGAAGCTTACCAGAAGTTTGAGAATAAGGTATAAAGCAAAAAAAGCGGCTGCTGCAAAATGGACAAATATTATGATGCCTTCCATCAATGGTTCTTTTGCCACCTAAGAAACAATCATATAGTTGTGGTAAAGGTTGAATTCGCTGAATTGATGAATGCTAAAGCCAGATTGCCGCCCAAAATCGGTAAGCAATAGACCACATCTGCAGGGCGATAGCATAATTATTGCTAGTTTAACGGTGTAATGAGTAAAATCACCAAGGGGCAGCAACTTCTCCGCAGGCTCGCAATGAGTTTGGCGGCAGCATTGCTTGTTACCAGTTTAATTTTTTCTTGCGAAAGCAATCGGGAGATTGAAATGGTAACCGAACCCCAGTCATCCTTTGAGGTAATTCAAAGTAAGATTTTCGAGAAAAGCTGCGTAACCTGTCACAGCCCAGGAACTTCATTCCAGATTCAATCTGACTTGGATCTGTCAAAAGATGCGGCTTATGATCAATTAGTGAACCGCAGGCCCCACAATGAAGCAGCACTGGAAGATGGCTTACTTTTGGTGGGGCAAGAGGGAATCAAGAGTCTTTTCACTAGCTTTCTTTGGGAAAAAATAAATACTCCAGACTTCGAGCACTTCTATACCGATCATCCCCAGTATGGAGAACTAATGCCGCTGGCAGCTCCTTCTCTAACTAATGGTGAACTGGAGTATATTCGAGAGTGGATTGTGGCCGGCGCTCCGAAGGATGGCTTCGTTGCTGATGAACAATTACTGGCGGACGAATCAAGGTTTGAAATACCGGAAGGAGAATTTGAGCCACTTGATCCTCCAGCGCAGGGTATCCAGTTGCACCTAGGGCCTTTTGACGTGGCCTCTGACTTTGAGAGAGAGTTTTTCTATTACCAGCCCCTGGATAATAGTGAGGAGCTTTATGTAAACAAAGTGGAAATTACTATGAAAGCAGGAAGCCATCATTTTATACTCTATGATTATCCTTTTGGTGCTGAGCCAGAGCCGGAAACATTTAGAGATCTAAGAGATGTGAATGGCAATTATATTCAATCGACAGTGGAATCGATGGTCTTGCAAAGATTTGTTTTTGGCACTCAGTGGAGAATTATGGATTATGATTTCCCTACTGGGGTGGCACTGGAAATTCCAGCAAACTGGTCGCTCGATTTAAATTCGCACTATGTAAACAAGGCAAGTGAAGAAAAAGACGGTGAAGTCTATATAAATCTTCACACGGTCAATAAGTCGGAGGTTACCAAGGTTGCTAAAAACTTGTTCCTGAACAACCTGGAGATTCAATTACCAGCCGGAAAGATTACTACTATTAAGAAACCCTACATTTTCTCTGACAACAGAAGCATTTTTCTCCTGAGCTCGCATGCCCATCAGTTCATGACTGAGTTTAAAATTTATATTCTTGGGGGAGAAAGGGATGGTGAGTTGGTTTTCTACACTCAAGATTGGGAGCATCCTCCCCTATTGGAATTTGACCCTCCACTGGAACTCTCAGCCAACCAGGGCCTCATGGCCGAAGCAACCTACAACAATACTACAGCACGTAATCTTTCATTCGGTTTCCTAAGTGAAGACGAAATGATGATTATTTTCGGCGCCTATTACACCGAATAAATTCCACCTAGTTTGGAAATAGGCCTTTTTATAGCCCTGTGGCTATGAGAATAATCACATTTTTGTATGTTATCATATAAAAAGTCACATAGGAATTATATTAATCATATTAATACTTCGTTAAATGCTATTACACATAATTTTGTCCTCATTCTGCGCTTAAAGAACATTTTGTATCACCAAATCAAGGTTGGCCATTCCGCAAACAGGAGGAATTATGGGAATAGTATTCGAGGCACCAGCAAGCAAGCTGGATTTGAAAAGGACTTTACCAGGTTTTAGGCGCCTACTGCTACTTGTCAGCAGCTTGTTATTTGCCAACGCCTACGCTCTCTCGCAAAATCAACACATTAAGTTTCGGCATCTAACTCTTGCAGACGGCCTTTCACAAAGTACAGTATACCAAATCTTGCAGGACAAAGAGGGCTTTATTTGGTTGGGCACTGCTGATGGCCTTAATCGTTATGATGGCTTTACATTTCAAACCTTTCGATCAAATCCTGCGGACTCCACAAGTCTGGTTGACAGCTACGCCAGAGCCCTTTTGGAAGATCGAAAGGGAGATATCTGGATTGGTACCTCAAACGGAATTAGCGTATACAACAAGGTTACTGGGAGGTTTTCCAGATATCAGCACCGGGCGGAAGACTCCACCTCCCTGGCTAACACAGTGGTGAGAGCATTATATGAAGATGACAAAGGTTATATCTGGGTTGGTGGATACAACGGCCTAAGCAAATTTGATCCCAACACCGGAGACTTCAAGAATTACTACTACAACCCCGACCGTTTAAATGGACTACCCGGCAACCTGGTTTGGTCAATTATTCAGGATAAGTCGGGAACATTGTGGGTTGGTACCTCCGGCGGCCTTGGCAAGTTTGACTATGACACCGAAACTTTTGTGCAATATGGTGACAATTACCCTCAAGGTTCAGGGCTGAGTAACCCCAATGTTACTTCAGTTCTTCAAGACAAAAACGGCAGGTTATGGGTAGGTACCTACAACGGATTAAACCTATTTAAGCCAAAAACTAACACTTTTGAATACTATGGTATTCTACCTGATGGGTCTTCAGGTGCAACCAGCAATAGTATACGATCCATATTTGAAGATAGGGACGGCAAACTTTGGTTAGCCACCGGTTATGGGCTTAACTGTTTTAATCCCGAAACCAAAACCTTCCAGGCTTACTTGCACGACGAAACGAACAAACATAGCCTTGGAGGGAATGAATTGTGGTCAGTATTTCAAGACCGGGAGGGACTGATTTGGATAGGCACTAAAAGTGCCGGAATAAGTATCACGGATCCTAAACAAGACCGTTTTAACCACATTGCCCGAACCCCCGGTAAGGTCGACAGCCCCAGTGGGATAAGTATTTCTGGAATGCATGAAGATCAACAGGGAATCTTATGGTTCGGCACTCGTAGTAAGGGACTAAACAGCTTTAATCGCAAAACAGGCGAGTTTAAGCACTACCAGGCCGGTAATGGATACGACGAACTTCCCACCAATGGCATTACTAATGTTTTTGAAGACAGTAGAAATAACCTATGGGTAACCACCAGGAATTATGGCTTCTACAAGCTGAACAGGCAAACTGGCTCATTTACTAAATATGGCAATCGGCATACCGAAAGTACTAATAGAATCAGCCATGGTACCATCCTCGATATCGCCGAGGATAGCAAAGGCCAACTTTGGTTAGCCACCTACGGGGGCGTCGATCAATACGATCCTGAAAGTGGCCAGTTCAAACATTTTAGAAATATCAAAGGCAGTGATTATGGACCGCAAAGCAATAGCATTTACGCATTACTAGTAGATTCCAAAGATCGAATTTGGGTAGGTACCCGTGGGGCCGGCCTTAGTAGATATGACCCACTGGAAGACGACTGGATTCACTTCAGGCACTACCAAGATGACCCTCGCAGTCTGGGGCACAACGTAGTATATACCATTTTTGAAGATAGCGCCGGCCAAATTTGGGTAGGCGGTCGTAATGGTGGCCTGAATAAATTTAACACCACTACGGAAGACTTCGATCATTATACTACTCTCGACGGGTTACCCAATAACGCTATCTATGGAATTTTGGAAGATGATCACCAAAACCTATGGCTAAGTACCAACCAGGGTATTTCGAAATTTAGCCCTCAGGAAAAGTCTTTTCAAAATTTTGAATCAGGCGATGGCTTGCAGAGTAACGAATTCAATCAAGGGGCCTTTTTTAAGGGGCTTGATGGCGTAATGTACTTCGGCGGAATAAACGGATTTAATTTCTTTCATCCCGACAGCATTCGACCAAACATCCATACTCCTCCCGTACATATTACGGGGCTCTCAATTAACTATCAAAAAGTGGAATTGACTGACAAAGCGCAGGGTGATCATTATGCCATAGACAAGCATATCTCCTATTTGGATGAGCTGCAATTGAGCCATCACGAAAGTGTGTTCTCATTTGAGTTTGTTGCTCTTAGCTTTATTTCACCCAGCAAAAACAGGTATGTATATAAATTGGAAGGATTCGATGATGATTGGATACAGACTGCATCCGATAAGCGTTTTGCCACCTACACCAACTTAAATCCTGGTAATTATACCTTCAAGGTAAAGGCCTCTAACAACGACGGGCTATGGAATGAGGAAGGAGCTTCTATTCAAATTAACATACTCCCTCCGCCATGGAGAACCTGGTGGGCTTATGCTAGCTACGGGGTGGTTGTTACGGCCTTGCTAGCGCTATTCTACTTCCATCAAAGGGCCAAGGTAAATACAGCCCGAGCCGTTGCTCGCGAGCTGAGGGAAGCCGATGAATTAAAGTCGGAATTTCTAAGCAGGCTTAAAAGGGAAGTAAATAGCAAGACGGCTGAAATAAAAAGCAAAAATCAGGCACTGACCAAAGCAAACAACGAGCTTGAAATTGCCAATAAGGAGCTATCAACCCTTAACCGCGAAAAAGACGGAATGATTGGGGTAGTAAGTCATGATCTTCGAGCCCCATTTAACAAAATAAAGGGCTTATTGAGCCTATTAGAGCTAGATGGAAATCTCAACCAAAAGCAGAAAAGCTACGCTCGCCTCGCAAACAAGGTTATTAACGGTGGTTTGAGCTTTATTCAAGATTTGCTGGATGTAACTGCCATCGCACAAAAAAGAGTGGACATAAAACTCAGCAAGTTCAAACTAGATGCTTTCATTGGCGAATTCCGGGAGACCTATCAAAGTGAATTAGAACGAAAGAAACAACGACTTCACGTAGAGCTCCATTCGGGCGAAGAAGTAGTAGAAACTGATAAACAAATCTTATCTCGCATTATTGATAATCTGCTCACCAACGCTATTAAGTTCTCTCCTATTGATAGCGACATCTACCTGCATACTTCTAATGGAGCCATGCTTAGTTTTTCAATCAAAGACGAAGGGCCCGGCATTAGTGAACCTGAGCAAAAACTTATGTTCAAGAAATTTCAGAAACTCAGTGCACAACCAACTGGTGGAGAGGCCTCCAATGGCCTTGGACTCTCTATAGTGAAGCAGTTGACAGATAGGCTTCAGGGGGAAATCACCGTTGACTCCCAACCTACTAAGGGTACGAAGGTAACTGTAAGCATACCCAAAACTCACTAATACGGCCAGCCACTGAGCGTCATGCCCCGTAATTTATTAAATTGGTGTGGCATTGAATTGCCGTAAACCACTGGTAATGAACGATAAGTCCGGGATTGAGATTTGGCCCTACAGTAGAAGGCTCTTATTGGGGCTAGCCATGGTGCTATATATGTTAGGCTGCAATCTCCAGGAATCTCCCGACCGGGGGGTTGAATGCCAACCTGTATGGTGTCTTCCTTCCCTACCTTACGAATACTTTGTAATTAACAATACCGGTAACTTTATCTCCCTAAAGTATGAGGCGAGAGTTTTCGGCCCGAATTCTCCGGAGCCAGGAGTTTGCCCGGAGTGTCGCCTTTTTGAGACTGAGTATGAACACATACTACGACAGAATGATTTTGCGCATGTGAGTGACTTCCTCTACTTCCAACTTAATGACCAGCAAAATTCCACAACCGCGCTTGGCGTCTATGATTCCCTGGGAAACAAACTTTTGGATATTCTTGATGGCAACGGCCTGTATGAGCTGACAACCAATGCGAGCAATGACGTGCAAGCAATTAAGTTAGCTGAGGAATTTGAGCCTATTGATTGCGGGCTAGAGTTATGCCCAAAATACAACCGCCCTTTTGATGTAACATTCACCAGCGCCAGTCCTAGTCGCATCGCCGTGTCTGCCGATTTTGTCTCCTGGCCCTGCGTGGAAAGTCCTAACGGAGGTGTGGGCACCTGTTTCCCCAGATCCATTGCGCAGTCACGGGCTGAAGCATTCGAACTGGACTTTGGAGATCAAAGAAATTTCAAACACCTCGCGGACGAAATGCGCTTTAGCTATGGACTTATGGAATATGTTGTAAGCACCCGGGAAGATCCTGCCATTGGCGGCAAGATCAGTGTGACACTCTTTGAGAACAGCGCTGAGATTGAATTCCAGGACTGAGAGAACTTCCACCCAAAATAAGTCCATGTTCTTGTATCTTTTGGCCACTACTTGCATTCTATCAAAAACAAAAACAGATAGGCATGCCAAGAGGATTAGTTGTAATTGCTGTATTACTATGGAACTGTTCTCCGCAGTCGGGATTGGAGTTGGTAAGACTGGATGACGTCGAATCCTCCCTCCCTGCAAATACTCCGTCATTGATCAATCTAACATTGGAAACTGAAGTTGATGATATTACCACCTTGGGAGTTTCACAACGACCGGCATCTGGTGAAATAGAGCTGATTAACCGAGGTAATTCGCATTTCAACAACTGGCACTATATTAAGTACACCCCGGATTCCAGCTTTGTAGGTTCCGACCAGGCCACCCTTGTTATTAATGGTAGCTTTGAACAGGTAGTAAAGTTCAGTGTGAATTCAACAACCAGCTGCGACATGGGGGCGATATCTGACCATATTGTATTATCGCAAAACACAGCGCTTGATAATTTCAACCTCAGTGCTAACGATCGATTTTGTGTTCAGATTGATAACAGGGAACTGGTGCTGGTGAACATCAATAACTCTAGCGGGTTAAGTTTTACCACCAAAGGTGATGATGTTGAGGTAGCTGGCGATACCGATGTATTAGTCAGTTATGATCAAGAAGCTAACCCAGAGGATTTCACCGGCACCTTGGAGTTTGCCATAACACAGGTGTTAGGAGTAGCCGAAGACGCTGATGATCTGGAAGCTTTAAGAGCCGCCTCTGAGCATACTACCTCATTGCTGAGGGTGGTAGTGCAATAAGTAGGTGGGGTTAAATTGGTAGATTTAGATACGCCGGGGATTTATCACAGGCGCCGGCTACTTCAATGGAGAGAAATAGTAGTCTTCCTTTCTATCATAACCACCGCCAATGAAGAGTTTGTCTCCAACCAAAAACCCTCCAGCAAGACTTCTTGATTGGAAAAAATCCTGAATTCGTTCCCAACTATCAGAAGATGGGTCATATTCCCACAGGTCGTTATAGGAACTGACCCCAAGCCCACTACCAAGGCCAATTATCACCCTATCTTCGGTTTGTATTACAGTATGATTCACACGGTATCCACCGGGGAAGTCATTTTTTCTAGTCCATTGATCCATAATTGGATCATATTGCCAGATCTCCTCACCTGTGCTTATATATCCGTGTCCAGCAATGCCGAAAGCAACTGCCGCAGTACTGTGCGTCCCAGGAAAATCAGCAATTTGAGTCCAGCTGTCAGTCTCTGTATCATATCGCCAAAAATCCGTTGCAAAGGTTCCATTAGCCAGCCTGCCCAAACCCACGAAACCACTGCGGCCGATAGAAAACCCCTTAGCAAACTGTCGTCCGGGAGCTGGCAATGCTGCAATTACATTCCAATGTTGGGCGGTGCCATCAAAAAAGGCAAACCGGTTCTCATAACTAGATCCTCCTCCGAATTTTCCTGTACCAGCATATAGGGAATCACCAATTTGGAAAGACACAAATCTGCTCAAGGACCCCCCGAAATTCCCAATGCGAAAAGCACCGATTTTTCTCACCCATTGATTGAGCGCTATATCATAAGCTGAAACCAGTCCGTAGAAAATAGCTCCCTGAGAACCGTAGGTATAGCCATGCAAGGTCTCCCAACTTGGACCATCCGCTACGCGAGTCCAGAAGCCGGTAAGCTCAAGATCAAAGGGAGTTTGGAAATTAAAGTCACCAACGTTGACATCCAATGGAGCCAGTGCCCCAGTGGTTGCGGAGGGAATAACCAGAACCAGCAGGTTAGTTCTGGCAGTGACCACAGTAGCTTCTATACCAGCCAATGACGCCTCATAAACAGTAGCATGAGGATGAAAATTCTCCCCGGTCACTGTAAACTGCTCACCTATACTTATATCCGTTTTTGACACCGCCTGTATCTGGGGCTGCTTAAATGTTAATAACTGCCCGGAGAACACCCTCTGATCACCTATTGATACAGCCCTAATCTCAACGTCAGCCGTTGTTTCCAATACCTCCAGCGGAACCCTGAATTGAATTTCGGAATCACTGGAGCTAACAATGTTTGCCCGATTTCCTCCTACCCAAACCTCCTTAGGAGCATTTTCATCACCAAAATGTACACCGGAAATAGTGACTGTTTCATTCCAGGTAACGGATAAGGGTGACATACCGGTAATTAGCGTACGCCAATATTCAAATTGGCCATTGGTTTCTGCCAGGCTGTCGAAAACGGCAACGTCAATGTCATAAGATCCTGGGGTTGCAGATGGCATTTGCACCTTTATCTCTGTTGCCCCAGATTCCGACGGAGTAACTTCCACACCATTAACAAAAACGGAATTGAGTGATGCAATAGGACTGAAGCCTGTACCGACTATTGTAACCTCGGTACCAATGGTGCCACTTTTGGGGGTAAAATCGAGAATTACTGGCCTCTTAAGGTCTAAACCAACTGGGTCCGTAGACTGCTCGCCAATCGTGGCTTGCACCTCAAGACTATAAGAGGTTACCGAATCTGGAACTTGAAATGCCAACGTATTGTCGGATTTGAATTCATAGGCCAGTTCAAATTCCCCAATCTTAAGTGAATTGTATTCTACCACTTTGCTGAAATTCTTAAACTCCAGAATCACCTCTTCACCAATATTTGCTACAGCGTGGCTTAACCCAACAATCTCAGGAACATAAATTTCGAATTGCTGCTGAACGACGTTGGAAACTACATCGGCCACAAATACCGCAATACCACTACTCCCGACAGCAAACGGTGGGACCTCAGCGACTATCAGCGTATCAGTGAGACTGATGATCTTTGTCCCACTATCTCCGAATTGCACAGATGTTTCCAACCCAGGAATTAAAAAGTCTTTGCCAACAATAGTAATCGAATCACCAATTACCCCTTGCGCCGGGGCAAAACTTATAACTTCCGGTGCTCCCCCACCAGCACTAACAAAGTCATACTGATTACCATAGACTACCAAGTTGCTGGTTTGCACATAGGCTCTAACGAAGTAGGTTTTCTCCCTCAGAAGCTTCGCCCTTATGTTCTCTGAGAAAACCCCCAGGCCGTTACGGGGTCCCATAGAAAATACAATAGCACTGTCGATGGTTGGGTTTTCAGAAATGCCGTATACAAAACCATGATCGATAATGGCGCCTTCCCCTAGTTGAAATACCTCAGCGGAAACAGTTATACCATTTTCGTTATTAGCGATAATGGGAAGTGTGCGAACCAACGGGTGTGGTCTCTCTTCCAACTCGGGTGTTGTACAACCCCAGAGGAAAGCTAATATTGAGAAAATCGTCACTACTATAAACTGCCGATATTTCATTATTAACTAAATTAGTGAAATGAGGTGTTTTGTTGGGTTAAGTCAATGATTATTAAGCAGATCACAGCGTTTTTTTTTCTTATAGGACTGTACTGTACCACAGCTGCGGGTCAACCAACCTTCCTTCCTGGCTATATTCTCCAATCTGAACAAGATACAGTAAAGGGATACCTCGAGTACAGGTCAGATGAAAACCTGGCGCAATTTGTAAACTTCAAAACTACCCAATATGGGAAGCGTGTTATCTATACCCCAGCTGATATCCAGGGATATGGATTCGATGGAGTAGCGAACTTCGTTGCCGTCACCGGCGAAACCTCATCTCAAACCCAGTCGGCTTTTTACGAGCAGGTGGTAGGCGGCAGCCCGTCCCTTTACTACCTCGCCGCCAAAGGTGGGAATGCTTTCTACATCAAATTCGATACTACTGCGTATGAGCCCTTACCCATAGAAAAGGAGAGGCTTAGCGAAATACTCAAAGAGTATTTTAATGATTGCTTACCAGTATTTGGCATCCAGGATGCGCAATACTCCAAAGCGTATCTGACCAAGGAATTCGAAGACTACAACAATTGTAAATCTTCTCTTACCCATGTTGCCAAAAAACCGGCAAGTAAAATAGTATTGGATATTACAGCACTATTTGGGATGAATCATAGCCAAACCAATTTCAATGCCTCAGGCTTTGAGGCAGACTACCTTAATGAGTTAGAAAGTGACAGGCTGGCTCCTTCCGGCGGTATCTGGATCAACGCACAGCTGCCATTGGTTTCTCGCACCATGGGCTTTGTTACCGGTTTGCAATATGGTGACTATTCCTTCTTCGGTGACCACATAAGAATAAACTCCGGAGGAGAGATTAGGAATAGCTTGCTCAGTCGCTTTACATTAATGGAGATTCCATTAATGGTACAGTTTAATACGCGGCCATTTACCAAATTCAGTCCGTTCATGTCAATTGGCGGTAGCCTGGCCCTTTTTGATGATATTGAGAACTATCGAATTGAAGAATTGGCAAATGGTACTACTATTAGCCTCACCGAGGGCAAAGTGGCGGAATTCAAATCATCATTCGCCGGGCTGGCGGCAAGAACAGGCCTGCGATACGCTGTGTTCCGCAAGCACTTCCTGGTAATCGAAGGTAGCTTTAGGTTATACAGCAATTTCGCACCCGACGAAAAGGGATCGCTGCTAATATTTGGAGGCAGCGTTGGTTATAGCCTTCAACTATAAGCGAACAATGGGGCCGGCCCATGTTGGTGTCATCCCTTCGGCGTGATTAGTCTTTTGCTCATCAGGTGTTCTCACTAATTTCTGATTTAGCTGTATTCTCATTCATTAGTTTATATTTCAATTCGGCTACGTACCAATCATCTTCAGTATCGATGTCCTGAGCCTGCATCTCGGGTATTTCAAAACCAACTTTGTCAGCACTTTCCAATGACTTATCAAACTTCATCCAATAAAATTGGCCGGAATCGTGATAAGCAGGCTCTAAATCTTGAGATCGGCTTCGGAGAAAATCAGGATAAAACATTTCCAGTCGGCCGCCACTGATTCTGAATGCTCTTTGGAAAGGGTATGAGAATCTTACGATTGGGAGAGCTACATCAGCATCCTTTTCTAGCAGTAATTCAAAACCCTTCCTCAAATTCGAGATGGTAATGAAGGGAGCCGTAGGTAATATGCAGCAAATGAAATCGAAGTTGCCCCCCCTCGTGTGATACTCGTTTTTTACCTCCTCAAGTACTTCTGATAACCCCGCGTAATCGCTAGCCGTTTCCGCAGAGCGAAAGAATGGGACTTTAGCACCATAACTTTTGGCGATTAATGCAATGTTATGATCATCAGTTGAAACCATAACTTCATCAAACAATTCACTGCTAATCGCTTTTTCAATGGAATAAGCGATAATTGGTTTTCCGCAAAAATATTTAAGGTTTTTTTGGGGAATGCGCTTACTACCTCCCCGAGCAGTAATAACCGCAAGACTTCTTGGTTTGTTCCTGGGCCGTTCCTTATAATCGGGGAGCGAAACATCTACTTTAACTCCGAAATTATCTTCAATTCCTATCACGAACCGATCATCAAAGTAGCCTAATTTATCTAACTTCAGTTTTTGCTCATAATCTATCTTGGCCTTGGCTAGAGTAGGAAAAGACTCCTTAATTATCTTTCCCATCTTTGAGTAAATGACATAGTAGTTAGAATTATTAGATTTTTTAGATGCCATTATTTTATTATCGCTA
Source organism: Cyclobacteriaceae bacterium (assembly GCA_028285445.1). Taxonomy (GTDB): domain Bacteria; phylum Bacteroidota; class Bacteroidia; order Cytophagales; family Cyclobacteriaceae; genus JANQPQ01. The sequence continues at coordinate 351,482 of JANQPQ010000056.1, forward strand.
CTATGAAATGACTAGAAGAGAGTTAATATCAACTAAATTACACCATAGTGCAATATAATTATATATAAACTACTTATAATTATATTTAATTCATGGAAGTAACCACCATTTAATATTGGCTAGTATGCTTGACAGGCCAGAGGCCTATGCATAATCGTCACTCGGCTCAGCCGAGCGACTGTCTTTAAGTAAGGCTTTGGGATTTGGCCCCTTTGAATTCCTGATGTCGTATAAGGAATTGAATCGATAACGATAATACAAATAGCCATATAGCAAATTCAATTGCCAAAACTATTAATGTGATGCTTATTAGAAATACAACAATAGTTGTTACCGACAAATACTTTGATTTTTCATAGTTTAGCCCCTATCCGCCTTAACACGAGCCACAACGGAATGGCCATCACCTTGCTGCCTAATGACAGCTATCATTTGCATTTCGTTTACGGACCCTAGCTATCGATTGCCCTGGCAGGTCAAGCTCGAATGTGTAATTTTTGCCCTGTAATGGGCAAAACTGTCGTCGATACTTCTTCTTGCTCAAATCGTAAATTCGCAAGACGACAAAGGATTTATCTATCCAACCCTTTTCCAAATCAATCTGATAGTTGTAAAGTTCATGCTTATTTCCCTCGAAATCATTGTAATCAAATGCCAAGGAAATCGAACTGGAACTACTAATTAAATCCTCAAGTCTTACGCCAGGAACTTGAAAATCTCCTGGTACGTAATCTGCCTCGAATTCCTCACCGTCAACCATTAAACGCAACTTGGATATCGACCCGATAGGAACATGTTCATTGATTAGAATTACTAAGTTCATATCAAACCTATCCTGACCCGTAACATACAGGGGGCTAACAATTAGGATTAGGAAAATCAATTTTCTACACTCCAGCATCATGCTATTCTATAATTTTTCGTATTGCTTTCCTTTTCAATGTTACACTTGGTGAGCTAGTAAACCCAACAAAGATTGAAGCCCCTTTTGTAGCGGAAGATGCCTTTATGGTACCTTTGTCATTTATCAATTTGGGCGTGGTTATGTTACCTACGATAATATTCGTGCCAAATCCAGCGAAGATAATTCTATCTTGGAATGAGGGTGTAGTTGCGACTTGTGGGAAAGTCGTTTGACCTTCAATTTGCACTGTTGTCGGATGAGAATGTATGGTAGTGGATTGCGATCTCCTTGTTCCATCGGGCAGTTCAGGAATAATAGTTTCTGCAGTTTGTACACCGTTTTCAATTGTTGGCAATTCTGTTTCGCCTCTGACTATCTCTCCATCCCCGGTTACGACTGATACCTCCTCTCTCAACCCGCCATTTTCCTCAGTTCTCTCCAAAACATTAAGCACCTCGGTAAAGACAGTTTTGGTAGTTTTCACCCCTTTGCTAACATCTTCAGCTGTAGCCAGTTTCCCGATCTTTGTATTATGCGAAATCCTCCTTACATCAGCTTTATTGGTTATAATTGAAACATTGCCATCATCCCCATTCTCGTCTTCACCGATCTTCCTTCCACTTTTGTCAAATAACTCTGTAAAAGCCCCACTGGGATCAATGAAAAGTAATGGGTGGCCTGCTGCCCATAAATAGGGAGGAGCAGAGTAGTAAATCTCTGCTTTGGGATCATACACTAACCCACTCGTAGAACTCGCAATCATGCCAGAGCTTATAGTAGCCACCACGATTAGAATAAATCCCTTTTGTTTCATTTCAAAAAGACAGTCGCCCGGCCAATGCCGAAGGGTTAGTAACAAATATTATAGCAACAATACGGCTTTATTGCAAACGCAAAGGCTACTACGGACGCGTAACGAACGCGCGTTGGCTATGGATGACACAGAATCACTCTTGGCTTCCTCTCCTCTTATCATCAAACCACTCTTCTGCATTCCATGACGGTTGATAACCACCTACTCTATCAATTTCTAAGTCTGGATTATCTGACTGGATAAGTGTAATTAGTTTTTGGCCTGCCAGGATCCAGGTTCACGAAACACTAGAAATTCCATCCAGTAGGCTCTCACTAAAATCTTTGTTTTGAGAATAAAACTTATCAAAGTGACGGAAAACAATGACTAACCCTACACCGCAGTCGCTCGCGTCCACGCGAGTGACCGCTATAGCTATGTTTGCAACACTTCAATTGGACTATTTTCATTCGCGCTACCGTAATACCAACACTCAGGGCTAACTACTAAACCCGCTCCAACCGGATTGTTATGAATACAGTCAATCTTCTGATCTATTACAGCCGCGGTCCGCAGTTCAATTGGATGGTTTGTCTTTTGCCAAAACAGATAGTGCTTGTTCTGTTTCCGATGCATTGCAAAGTATTTAAACATGTGCAGCAACCATTCCCTCCTACTTTCCCCAGCCTCAGTATCTATCATTTTGATTATTGATTTAGCGGTCACCGTTTTAAAATCCTTCAATATAAAGTTTAAATCCGCCTTGAGGCTTCTGGCTACAATATGCATGTGACTGGGCATGATGACGTAGGCAAAAACATCCAATGATCGCTCTTGCTGGCAGTACTTCAGATTCTCAACTAGGATATCGCAGTATCTAGCTCGCGTAAATACATCAATCCATCCTGCTATAGTCAATGTTATGAAATAGCTATGGTCGGTGTTAGATTTCCTTAATTCTGACATCCATGCAAACTACGCAATGAACGCCCACCATGAATCACGAATTTTTAGCCATACATGAAAGAATAACTGTCACTCGCGTGGACGCGAGCGACTGCGGTTAAAGAATAGCTATGGTCGGTGTTTGATTTCCTTAATTCTGACATTCATGCAAACTAAGCAATGAACAACCACCATAAATCACGAATTTTTAGCCAGTGCAGGCAAAATAACCGTCACTCGCGTGGACGCGAGCGACTGCGATGAAGGTTCATGGCAGTAAGTTAGCCACTGAATATAAGACTCCTTCCAAACAAGGTGAGGTTATCTCACTTATATTCTCTCCCCAGTTTAATGCTGATGTTCGCATACATTTACAATACAAATCTGGTGATGGGCAGATTATGGTATCTGAAGTCAAAATTCATAAAGTTTCTTAATAGTTAGATGCACATTGAGGACAGGATTCTAATAATCCGCAGACTCTCCACTCCCCCTATTCCCTACGTTTCCCCCCTTCCTTGAAGTTAATCAGAGTTTCCATCTCGAAGATATTATAGAACAGAACCATTATCTCTTACCAATGAAAGGCGAAATTTGCTTGAATAATGCAAATTCCTCAGCATAGGTTACCTCCTCCTCCATATCAAAAATGAGAGAATTTAGCTCTGAGGCTATTGAAACTATGATCTCATCTGAGTGATCAGCGTTCGATAAGCCATTGAACGAGTGTTCAATCAGCTCGTTGGGAAACACTGTGTCCTCTTCCTTAGTACTAAGAAACTCTTCCACAAAACGAGTATACTCTCGAACTAATGTTATTGTGTACTTAGAGGACAAATGAAGTTGGCAGACTAGTAACAACTCTTTTATTTTGAGAACTCTCCATTCTTGGTCAATCCCTTTAAAGAATTCTAAATCTAACTTCATAAACTGGCTCTGAGCTTCTAAGTAAGCTTCTTTATCAAAGTAGTAGTGAGCAAAATACAATCTGGCGAATTGATGTTCAGTGATTGCTAGAGACTCTGAAAGGTATAACTCAATCTGCTCATCTCTCTCTTTCGATTCAATTGGAAGCCTATACCAGCAATAAGCAATCATATAAAACAACTCAGATTTGTTTTCAACCTGCTGTTCAGAATCCTTTAATAGCTTAATTACAGCTTGCAGTTGTTGAATCATTGCACCTTGATCATCACTTATCAAGGTATCTTCTATTAATTTTCCTGCACGGTCAAGTACGTCCATCATCTCTTTCTATTTCCAGGGTGATTCAACTCACGCCCTTTATGCTCTAACCTCTTTGCTGCCCTCCGAATAGATTGAATAAACCTCGCATCCCATCCATCTGGATTTTGTTTCGCTAAAGTGCGTAAATCTCTAGCCGCGCTGAGATATGCATCACCACTAGATCCAGACCTACCTCCTTTACCTTTCTTGGCAACCCTTTGAAACCATTTCCTAAAACTATTTCCAAGTTCCTCAGCTGCCTTATTAAAAGTCTTGTATCGCTTTCCAACCTTATACGATTTTACTACCAGTCTTAGCCTCTTAACAGCAGTCAAATCTGGAGGGGTACCTGTAACCTGATTCTCTGCTCCTCCAGTATAAGTAACATGTTGATATAATGTTACGAGATCGTACATTAGAGATAACCCAAGATCATCTGGATTTCCATCTGCAAGTCCATTATAAGGATTGCTATTCCAAGCTCTTGGTCCTTGGTCCTCTTCACTCTCTTCTTCTCCTAGAGTTCCAGCTTGTTCTTGAAGAATCTCCAGAAGTATTTTCCAGTTATTAAATTGTAGCTGAGATACCCATTCGCCTAAATCTGCATTGTAAACTTGACCATCATCATTAGTATCTCCGTGTTTTGGACAATTTCCGTCATCACAATCGTTGGAATTCTCGGAATTCATACCAGTTGGATCAAGCATGAGAATTGGGTTATTCTCCACATATCCATATGGGGAGTAGGGCATATACTCCTCACTCAATGGATCGATAGTTGTCCATTTAGCTATGAAGGCATCATACATCCTCGCTCCATAATCATACCATCCCAAGTCTAAATCTCCTTGAGATTCCATCCCATTATACTTGAACCTATTGGCTTTAGAATTCGAACGTTGATACCCATTAAAAGCCGCACCAAAGGCATAATAGTCATCAGTCTGTACAATCCTGCTCTTACGATGTTCAATTGATAGATCATCAAACCAAACCTCACTACCTGCTGTTTCGTTAGACAGCCAGATGTAAATAAAACCACTTTGTTCAACACCTACTTCAATCTCCAGGCTATCAAAACCTGTCTCACTGCCAGAAGTTACAAATGAACCTTCGGTAGATATGCGGTCGAATCCGGCATCAACGTAATTGAAGTAATCATCAAAAACTATGTAGTTGAGGTAGGCTCTCGGCATCTCATCATCGGTACCGCCATAGGTGCCAATGGCCAGAAATGCATCGTCAATGATATCAGCTGCTTCAGTTACCGTCTCAACTGCAAAAGATAAATTGGTCAAACTCCCGGCCAGTTCACTAACAAATGCACCAGCAGTTGTGGTACTGTAGGTCCCCGTGTCTTTGTATTTACCGTAAACTTTCATGGTGACTGTATCCTGTTTACCAACTGGCATTAACATAGCTGGCCCAATGATTTCCAGGGAATCACCAGTAAGATACGAAGAATGGTTGTAGTAAGTGCCGCTGTCAGTATGATCGAAAAGATTATCTTGCTGACGGCTATCCAGGTTATCGAAGTCTATGGCTTCAAAATCATCAAGACCATCTTTAGTCTCCATGGTTGCCAAATAAGTATCTACAGTATCTGCTGACGTAAATGTCACTCTCACGTTACCGAGATGATCCTTAAGGTGGTATTGGTACTCGTAATGTGTAGTTACAGAATCCAGGCGCCAAGCCAATATCCTTCCCTCCTCATGCTGGATCAGCTCCAACGTATCATTCTCGTAGATAAACTCGCCAATGTAGTCGGTGGTTTTACTTCCGGTGCTGTCAATTACTACCTGGCTCAATTTAATGCCTGCCGCATCATAGACATATTGAAGAGAATCGCCGTTGTCTTTGATAACATAGCTGGGCAGGTTCAAATGGTTATAGATAAGGCTATCAATATCTTTATTGGCATCTTCTATCATGTTGCCATTGGCATCATAAGTATAGTCATCACCGGAAGTGTTGCCATCTTTAAAGCCAAAATCGGCACTGCCAACATCAGCCACCGAGGTAAGCTGATTACCGACATAATTGTAGCTGAGATCATCTACAAAGTTGATGCTGTCAATAAGCTCGTCAACCACACCACGACGAGAGAGGCTGAGAATATTGCCGTTGAGGTCATACCCCTTGATCCAGCTCTGGTAATTACGCTGCTTGGCAAAATTGGTCCAAATGGAGTCATTCTCCACATAATCAGCAAACTTCAGTCGGTTCAACGGATCATAGATATAACCATAGGCCTGGGCAGATTCCTGCAATGCATTTTGCCAGCGTACGCCGGTGATGTTGCCATTATAGGCTTGCTTATCAAAGCCGTGGTCGTAGTAAAGCTCCATACCGAAGTAGTCGTTGTCGGAGCCGGCCAGTTCTTCATCGTTAATGGCGGTAAGCCAACCGCGGCTGTTATAGGTATAATCTATTGACTGCAAGCTTCCATGCAGGTCTTTTTCCACCAGCTCCCCAATTTCGTTGTAACTGTTAGTGGCAAGGGTCTCCCGGGGGCCAAAGGAGGTGGTTACATTGCTCAGTACGCCATTATATGAATCAATAGATGCATCGGGAACCAGCTGGTCATATGATTTCGTCGGCCAGCTGTATACCACTGAGTTATTTTTCTTATATCTGACCACACCGTTCAACCGCTCCAGGACTATAGTGTCGCCTGCGACGTAGGTTCCTTTTTGGCCCCGGTTGGTGCCATTTTCATAGGCATAGACTGTTCCGTTGCTATTGAGGTAGAGCGCATAATCGATGCTGGTGTAATGCTGGTCGGTATTATCTATGGTGAAACCAAACATACGTCTGTCAGTGGCATTAGCTGGTTCTACTTTTATCCAGCCATCCTGGTAAGCGGCGAGGGTAAAATCTGATTCCGCCCCAGCGTTTCCCCAGCCACCTGCTGCAGTTTTGGTAAGTTTCGATCCTGAGATTGTCAACCCTATTGGGTTTTTCCAAATCATGTCACGGCTCCCACTACTTACTCCATGATCAACTTCAAGCAATCTATCACCATGATCATACGTGAATTGGCGGGAGACACTTACACTGTCCAGGGTGTCGTAGTGGTGAAAGAGATGGCTCTCCAGCACTTTACCCAGGAAGTCATATTTGTTGCTCATGCGATCGATGCCGCTGCTGTGATTCTCCGTAAACGTTTGTACCACCCGATAACGATCGTCGTAATAGTTAACCGACCGCAGCCATTGTGTACTGCCAAGTACCCGTGTCATGGTACCAGTAACCTGGCCTTTCACGCGGGTAAATTCGCTATCGTTGCCTAATTCCGGAACGAAGTCATAAGCGGCACCAAAGCCTGGCAGCGTTTTAAAGTCGTAGTCGTCATAGTAGGTAACGGTAAGCAAGTCAGCTTCGGCAACCTCCGGAAATACATGGTCTAAAGTATAGCCAGAACCGGCGGTGGTATCTACCTCATGGTAGACGGTAACATTCATGAGCGTGTCGCGCAGATAAGTCAGTGATGAAGTATCGGAATAAATACCGGTGACAATAGGGCGATTAAGGATGTCATACTTCGTGAAAGACCATTGATCGCTGAGGCGTTGGTTGCCATCCTGTGTTAGCACCAGCCGGTCACGGCTATCATAGAGCATATAAACCCAATCTGCTCCCGGCACTTTCTTAGCAGTCATCCGTCTGCGGCCATCATACTGGTATTGGAAGGCCCATTTATCAAGGGATGCCGGGCCTACGTGATGATCGGCAGCCAGCACCTCGAATAGCTCGAAGCTGGCTTCAGGGGGAAGCACGTAGCGCAAATTGCCGAGGTCGTCGTAGGCATAGTGGGTTTCCAGGTAGCCCTCCTCCCCTTGTACTTTCTTCAGGATAGTCTGGCCCTGCAAGTTGGTGAATTCAACCACCTCATTACCCGCCTCATCGATGGTAACACTTACATTAAGCTTTCCATCCAGGTATGAGCCTGCTCTGAAGAGCGAATCATTTCGCACTTCAAATTCATGAATAAGGCCATCTGATGCGTAACTATTTGTTCTGTAGGCAAACTGCACCACCTGCCCTGAATCCAACGACCAGCTTTTGCCGGGTGCAGCCTGTTTCAGCACCCGATTGAGTGGCGAGGCTTCAAATTCCTTTTCTGCATAGGCATAGTGCGTTTTGGCTATGTTGCTGTGGCTATGATAAAAGTCATATTGCCGTTGCAACGCATCCCGTTTATACTCCCCTGCTTGCAGTGAATCATCGGTAAAGGGCAAAAACTCTTTGACTTGGCGACCAAAATCGTCATAACTCATTGGCTGCACAATGTCATAACCCAATGGCGATCCTTTCCGCACTACCGTTTGCATTGGTCGGCCCAGGCCATCAAGGTACTGGGTACTAACGGTAACCCGGCTGGAATCAGCAGCAACTGATGTAATGGTATCAGCGGCAGTAATAGCTTCACGAGCGGTAAAAGTACGCACATGGTTTATGATGGTAGGCCGCAAGGTATCATAAGGGTTGCTGTTAGTGATCAGGGGAGCAGTATTGCTGATGTTGGGCCTGTTTTGCATTTGCACCAGGTTGAACACCTCACCGTGCACAGCGCCGCTTGAAGACCAGCTATTGGTAATTCGACATTTGTAAAGAGCGGCATCGGTTACACCTAAGTTGGCTAGTTGCAGGTTTTTGCTGGTCTCTCCAGAAATATCCGTCCAGGAAGACCCATTGTATTTCTTCCATTGGTAGGAATTGTATTGGCTTGTATCAATGGCTGTAAGTGTCACAGATTGACCATCGGTATAGTCAATAAGTATGGTGTCTTCAGAGTTTTGCTGGTACAGATAGTCGAATGTGTTAAATCCATGAGTCTGGGATGCAGTCAAATTGTTCAGAATACTACTAAAACTTAATTGATTAAAGCGCAGGTAGATGTTGGCCGTACCAGACAGGGTTAAGTCGTTAAAATCAGGAATTGATACGAATTCGTTCTGTTGCAACCAGATGTTCTTAAGCAATGATAATTGCGTGAGCGTATCGGGTACGGCTCCGGTTAGGTTGTTGTTATCAAGGTTAATGTAATCAAGGTTGCTCATACTCCCGATAGATTCCGGGATAGGCCCCGATAGCTGGTTGGCATAGAGGTAGAGCCTTTTGAGGTTAAGGTTATCAAAAATGTTTGGAATAGGGCCGATAAGGTTATTACGATCAAGGTAGAGGTAATCCAAATCGGTTAATTCACTGATCCAGATCGGTATCTCCCCTTCCAGATCGTTATCATAGAGATGCAAGTCCATAAGGCTGGTATTGTCTCTGATCCAGTCCGGAATTTCGCCTGTTATTTCATTATTACCCAAATACAACCTGGTGAGCTTGGTTACACCACTCAATTCCTCAGGAAGTGCTGTAAGGCCAGTGCCATTTAGATTCAGGTATTGAAGATTGGTAAGGCTGTTAATCCAGGTGGGGAAGTTCTGCGTGGCAATTCCAGCCAAATGCAAATGTGTAAGCCCTGACAAACTATCCAGTGCAGGAATCTCAGTAAATTGGTTATTGCCCAAATACAGCTGTTTTAAGTTGGCCAAGGTCGCAAGGCCGGTAGGCACAGCTCCGCCAAGATCGTTATAGTGAATTAGGAGCAATTGCAGTGCCTGCATATTGCCAATATTGGTAGGCACGGTGCCCGTCAAATCATTAAAATACAAATAGAGTTGCGTCAGGTTAACAAGATTGGTTATCTCATTAGGGATGTCGCCCTCAAGCAGATTTCCATATAAATGTAAATGCTGTAAGCTGGTGAGGTCGCCTATTTCATCAGGAATACTATCACTGAGGCTATTATTATGGAGCTTGAGGTGCGTTAAAGCTGATAAGTTTCCAATACTGCCAGGAATGGGGCCAATTAGGTTGTTGCCGTCAAGCACTAGCTGAGTAATATCACCATTTGATACTGTGATCCCGTTCCAGGTAGCCATTTCTGCAGCATCTTCAAATATTGGCCAGTTACTGGCTGCCGGCCAACCGGTAGTGTCTGACCACGAGTCTCCAAGTGTAGATAGGTACAGATCCTTCAAGGCCTGAAGTTCGGCACAGTCAAGCACACCGCCGGTTGAAGGTAACGTAAAGGCTGTAACCGCTGTTCTGGTTGTGCTCTCGCAGCCATTAGCATCGACAATAGAAACGTAGAAGGTAGTTGTGTCTGAAACTGTACCGGGGCTGTAGGTAGCGGATACTACCGGCACCGGAGGATCCGAGAGTTCAATCGGGTTACCGCCACTACTGGCGGTGTACCAGCGATAGTTACCGCCAACTGGTGCTCCCGAGGCTACAAGGGTTACCGGATCCTGGCACTGCCACTGGTCGGTGGTGGTGGGTGGAGCCGGCGGATCGTTCACTGTGGCAATTACGGATACTCTTTCACCAACACAGCCGGTGGTTGTGTTGAAAGTCTCTACCCAATATGTTGTGGTTACACTGATGGAAGGACTGTAACTATTGCTTGTACTCAAAGCCGTGGTTGACGATGAAGTAGTGAACCACCGCACCTGGTCACCATTAGCACCGGGAGAGGCGCTAATGGTAACTGCTACAGGCCCCGGGCCGCATTCCTGACCAGGGGTAACATTTAACGGTGTTCCAGGCGTGGGATTAACAGTAATGCCAACAGCATTGGAGGCATCAGTTGGGCAGGTGGCATTTTGCACCACTACCCGGAAATGTGTCTGATCGGTGGTGGTAAGCACGTAGTCCATGGCGGCGTTACCTGATGTAAAGGTTGCCAAGGTGTCTGTCCAGGCAATGGTGGTCCAGTTGGAGCCCCCATTGAGCGATTTCTCCCAGCGCAGGATGGTGCCGGTATAAGCAGTTCCAATGCTTAGCCCGGCGGCAGTACCCTGACAGATGGTGGTGTTAGCGGCAGAGATGGTGCCGGCATCGGAGGCAGGGGTTATTGTAATTGTTTGCCCATCAGCCTCCAAATCTCCACAAGTCGAATTATCAATTACTGACCAGTATTTAGTAGTGATAGATGGATTAACGTTAATATCAATCTCACCGTCAGAATTAGGCACATCAGCATCTGTCGACCAAGTCGAACCATTGAACTCACTGTACCTCCACTTAACCACCGAGCCACTATAGCTCTGAGCTTCAAGTGTGACGCTTGAACTGCCACAACCCGAGGGGCTCCCGGAGGTTATCGCGACTATTCCCTTAGCGGTATTGGGGTTAACCAGACTGATATCTGGATTTCCAGTCATATCTCTCGGGCAAGTCCCTTTGGTAGCCACCACCTGATATTGACCATCGCCACGAGACCAGGAAAGAGCACTACCGGTGCCATCAACAGGATCGCCATCATTAACATAGGTGGTGCCATTGTGTTTCTGCAGTTGATATGTAGTTGCTGGATTTGTGTCTTCCGAGCCGCTTAGCTGTAACGTTGTGGTTGAACTAGCTGTGCATTCAGAACCAGAAATAGAAAGAGTGTATAGGTTGGGTTGTGGGTTTATGGTAACTGTTACCGTTGAAGAATATTTAGGCGAACAGCCACCAGTATTGGTGATCTTTGCCCGGAAGGTAGTCGTTTGAGTGACGGAATGTCCATTGAGCGGGTTTGCCGTAGTACTCATACTAACGTAGCCACTACCCTCATCCTTTTCCCAAGTATCAAAAGTGCCGACATGTCCAGATAGGGTTAAATCCACCGCTATCGAACCACAATTGGATGTGATGTTAGAAGAGGCGGTTCCGCCGGTGTACACATCAACGTTGATATTATCATCATATATTGTGGTTGAACCATTCTTTAGTAACAAGGCAACTGATCCAGACGAGGACCAAGTCACATCGACCGAGGAAGCGCTGGAAGTAGTGGGAGAGCCACCAGTAATTGTCCATTGGTAAGTGTAGGCATCGTCGTGTTCAGTATAGGAGTAGGTTTCCACGTCGTTCACACAGACCTCTTGCTCACCGCTTATGGTTCCTGTAACACCTGCAAACGTGAAACTTAGGCTGACTATCATCAAGACAGCCACCGCAAATATTTTTGTTGTTCTTGCTTTCATGGCTGTTAGTTTTCGTTGTGATACTTATACTGATTCAATGAGAGGATATTCCCCTCATGGTCTTTGACCAGCTTCAACCGCCCAAAATCGTCGTATTCATAGTAGACCGTTATGTTGTTGGGATCGGTAACCGAGGTAACTCCAAATCCTGGCTTGTAAGTGTAGGTGGTCATTTGGGCATCAGCGGGGCACAATCGTACTTCATCGATTTTCAGGCCGGTACCGCCTATAGCGGTGTTGGCAGACACTGTTTGTTCCTTGTAAGTCCAATCACCCGAACCATCTTTCTCCCAGTAAGTGAGTATATAAGTACCGGCGCTTGGTAAGACTACCGTATAGCTGACGTTGTAATGACTAAGATTTCCGGTTTTACTGTCTGTGGAAGTATTGGTGGTGGCATCTTCAAAGCTGGTGTGGAAGATTTCGTCTTCATCGGCATTTGTCACCTGGGCTATTACAGACTCATTATCGTAGCCCCAAATGTGACTGGTTCTAAAGCCAGCGGTGCTATCGAAATCAGCCACGCTGGTGAGATTAAGATTGCTATCATAATCAAAATCTCTAGCCAGATAGTAGTTACCAGAATTAGAATCCCAAATCTGAAATTCTTCCGGCAGGGTGCCGTTGTAAGAAGTCTTTTGACCGCCAATTTGGGTTTGCTGCGAAAATGAAGAAACAGGGCTTACGTATTTCTTTACTTCGGTGACCAAAGCTGGCTTACCGGGAGTTCTTAACAATGTGTCTCTTTGAAAGTTGCCATCACTCCACTCTGTTCGTTGTTCCGCGAATAGCAGGTAAGAGTTGGAGGTATTGTAGCTATATTTAGACGAAGTTTGGAGTGTGCCGGTGGCCTCATATTCTTTCGTGACTACCTCACTCAAAGCATGGTGCATCGACTTAATGCGATACGTGTTGGATGCGTAGAGTTCAACCCCAGGAACATTTCCGCAATCGTAGCAAAACTTGGTTGCCTTGTATTTTAAATTCAGCCCTTCAACCTTATCCTCCACTATTGAAGAGGAGTAGATATAATCAGTCTCCCTGATTGCTTCTAATGTTGATCCATTCAATCTATAATTTGTCTCTTTAAGTTTCTTACCATTTTTGTAGCCGTTAAAGGAAGTCTGTACATAAGGAAAGAACGAAGGTGTATTTGCATCATTAATGAAAGTGTGCTCGGTCATCCCCATTTCTTTCATAGCATTGGTGATGGTCTGGGTTAAGTTTGCTTCGTCTATGTTGTATTCTTTCACCATCGAGTAACCGATGTGGCTTCCATTATACAACCCCAAAGGAATCATCGAAGCTTTACTCACATGCACATCAGTTCTGGTTGATCCTTCAAAACACACGGTGCCTCCAGAGCCACCGATAGAGCCTTCCAGATTCATAGTAGTATGTCCACCAAGTAGCGGAACAGAAAATAGCTTGCCGCTTGATAGTCCGGTGGTATCAGCGTATTCAAATACTTTGGTAACACTGGTCGCCTGGGCAGGGTCTGTAAACTTCATGTGCTTAAGCCGAAGACCGCCTATGGTCTCGGCTCCTGCCCCATATTGTTCAAACTCCAGCGTTATTTCGGAAAAGGTAGATGAAGTGTGCTCCGCATATAATTTGTAATCCCCCGCAGGTAAATCAAATCGGCCGAAGCCTGTCGAAGTAAGAGAAGTGGGGTTATAAATATCTGTTTGTGGATCTTTCACCCATATTTCGGTAAAGCCAAAATCATCATTCTGCAGCCCATCTTCAATTATAGTTGCTGCTGCTGCCGTGGCCACCGTAAAAGCGATGGTATCAGCCGTTGTTCCAGGAGATTCGGCTCGGGCCGAGTACGAGTAAGTTGTCATGAGATTAGTATTCCATTGCTGGTGCAATTCATACTCAAACTCTGTATAGCCACCGGTGGGATAGGTGATTTTCTTCAGGGTGCCTTTCCTGGTATGCGTTAGCACTGAGTTACGGTTGACGGCAGAGCTGCGGTTGACGTGGTAAAGGGGACTTCGGTATTCTGGTATCATTGAGGTACCATTAGTAGCGCCGTTGTAATAGCCCCATAGGTCCTGGCTGGTGGAAGTTACAGCTGGCACATTTGATGGATCAAAGTAATCAAACGAGTGGCCAGAAATGCTATCCCCAGACTGATCAACTGGCAAAACGCTATCCAGTTTTAACTTAGCACTAGATCCAAAATATTGGTCGTTATCAAAATCAAATCCCCTGACCAGGTGTAAATCACTGGTTCCATCAGTTTTCCAAACCCTCATCGACTTAAGCCTATGAGCCCCGGTCAGGTCGGCCCTTGCAGCAGTGTCAGCTTCAAATACAACACGGTAATTGTTGGATGTAGTGATCTCACTTAGGCGCAGGGCAGTGACGGTAGTGTTAAATTCGCAGAAGGTATTTACAATTTGAGTTCCTCCCGCTGAACCTGCAACTTTAAACTTTGATGACTCTGACATGTTGATATCATAGGTCAACGTTTCCGACTCATAGTCAAAGCGAATCCACTCGTTCCCTAGAGACATTTCTGTTAAGTACCACGTACTTTGGTAATAATCCATCCAACCGTCATAAGCAGATACCGCCGTACCACAATCGGATTGGACTTCGGTTTTTTCCGCTTTGGTGAATTTGTAAGTCACTCCCTTATCATCTTCTATAATCCAGACATAACTGGAATCACTGGGGGCGATTGTTGGAAAACCAGCAGCGCTATCGAAAGGGTGGTCAATATAGCTTAGATCGGTTTTTGACAATTCCACTACGCCAGCACCGGTTAATGTGGAATCCGGTCGTGAAAAAACGAACTTAGAGGAACCAGCAGGATAGCTTAAGTAGTAAATGTCTGGATCAAGGTCACGCAGACCAATTGCTATGGAATCAACTGAGTTGACGGGATCTGAAGTGGTAAGAGGTGCCTCTGCACTACAATCATTCACCGTACCAAAATCTACACTGCCATTGGCGAGGTATCCCAGATGATAATGCAGATAGCCTTTTCGAATTCCCTGGTTCAACTCATCCGGCAATCCCTTTACTGTGCGACTAATGGCACCCCCAGCGTTAAGGCTCCAACCTGCTCCTACCCACGAAGCATTCTCTTCTACCTTGAGCCCACCAGCATCATAAGAGAGGCTTATGGGAAGGCTGAGTTGCTTCATTTGAATATCGTAAAGTGGAATACCAATCGATGGCCGACCGGTATAGTAGTTCATTGGGATATCCACGTATTTTTGGAAAGAAGCGGCATTTGGAGATGGTGGAATAACGTTAAACTCCTGGATGCCCTCAATTTGGGAAAGTGAATTATGTGAATATAAAATAGCCGCCAGTCCTAGCAGCAAGGATGCTAAAATTCTTGCATTCATAGTAATTAACCCTAAACTTTAAACTTATTACCTAGGCGACAGTAAGGTTGGTTACCGAAACCGAAGAGAAATTTATGAATATTCTCAAACTACTTTTCTGCCACTTATTGGTTGGTGAGCACTTCCATTAAAAGTGGCAAACAATACCAAATCTATAATAGCTAGATTATCAGGATATTACGAGTTGGGTATTGGTAACCTGCTACTCAATTTCAGCAAATCATATACGTATTTGTACGTATATGTCCATACGTATAAATACGTAGACACCATTCCTCAAATTCGGCCAGTTTCCGCTTATCAAATCATGTCGCTGTCTTTCGCTGCCTAGAAATTTATCCTTTAAATTAGGAAGGCATTTTTCACCGTAACAACTCAAAGCCATGATCCGCAAATTAACTTCCTTCCTATGTGTATTTATTGTCTCACTATCGTTCTCGAAAGCCCAGCAACTTCACGAACCTACCTTTGAAGAAACTTTATCTGTAATGCAGCCGGGCGGGCCTATTTTATCTCCCGATGGCAAACACATTCTATTCTCTGTCGGCACTACCGACTGGGAGAACAATCGATACGACTCCGAGATATGGATCTCCAAAGATGGTGGCGAGCCTTTTCAGCTTACAAATACCATTGAAGGCAGTAGTAACTCGGCACAATGGTCTCCCGACGGACAATGGATAGCATTCAGGGCCACCCGCGGTAATAAGACGCAAATACAAGTGATAAGACTTGCTGGCGGCGAGGCTTTGGCTGTTACTAGTGAAAGTGAGAGCGTGGGTGCATTTCGATGGTCGCCCAATGGCAAACAACTGGCTTTTACCAGAACCGAAAAAGTAAAAGATGGAAAGAAGCGTAGCGACCGTTATGGAAAGTTTGCGGTAGAAGACAATGAATACGGACTTTCAACTTTGTGGTTGATTGATTTCAAGCCTGATATGCTTAGCCGCAGGGCTTTGCCTAAACACACCCAGGATTCAACAGAAAAAGCCAGTAGCAAGCCAGTAGCTCTTATCGATAGTGCCCAATTTACAATCAACACTTTGCTGTGGTCTCCGGACGGATCTAAAATTGCATTCAATAAACAGCCAAATCCTGATATACTCAGCTTTATGTCAAGAGACATTGCTTTGATCGATGTCAATAGTAGGGAGGTCTCGGTGGTTGTAGCAAATAAAGGCGGCGACAACGTAATTGATTGGTCACCGGATGGGAAGTCGCTGCTTTACAGTAGTTCTGTTGACAACGTAACTTCTAATTTCTTTAAGAATGGCCGCTACTTTAGAATTGATATCAACGGTAAGAATAACAAAGAGTTAGGGGCCGAATTCGATGAGAATTTGAACGGACTTGAATGGACCCCTACCGGAATCTATGCGACTGCTTATCAAAAAACAGTTCGCCCCCTTGTGAAGGTAGATCCAAAGAGCGGCAAGGTGGAAAAGTTGGACTATCCATTTGCCAGAATCTATGGATTTAACCTGAGCAAGTCAGGAAACCAGATAGCAATCCAAGCAGAAAACGACAATACCTTACGAGACATCTACCTTGGAAACATTGGTGATACCAAACCAACCAAAATCACCAACTTCAACAAACAGATAGAAAACTGGAAGTATGCAGATAGTGAAGTGATTACCTGGAAGAGTGAAGACGGAGCGGAAGTTGAGGGTGTACTCTTCAAACCCCGGGATTATGATCCTAATCGAAAATACCCATTGCTGGTAGCAATCCACGGAGGCCCAACCGGCATTTCGAGGCCTGGTCCAATTCATAGCTATGTATACCCTATCAACCAGTGGCTTAACAAAGGTGCGCTGGTACTAATGCCCAACTATAGAGGATCGGCCGGTTATGGAGAAAAGTTTCGATCTTTGAATGTGCGCAACCTGGGGGTTGGTGATGCCTGGGACGTTCTGTCAGGGGTGACGCATCTGGAAGAACAAGGACTGATTGACACATCCCGCATGGGGTGCATGGGCTGGAGCCAAGGTGGTTATATTTCAGCTTTCATAACCACTAATTCCAACCGTTTCAAAGCCATTTCTGTTGGAGCAGGCATCTCCAATTGGATGACCTACTATGTAAATACCGACATTCACCCCTTTACAAGACAATACCTTGAGGGAACACCCTGGAACGATCCGGAAGTATATGCCAAGACCTCACCCATGACCAACATTAACCAGGCTTCTACCCCTACCCTAATTCAGCATGGTGAGTTTGATCGCCGGGTTCCGGTACCAAATGCTTATGAATTATATCAGGGACTGCAGGATGTTGGAGTCGAGACCAAACTGGTTATCTACAAAGGTTTTGGGCATGGTATCACCAAGCCCAAAGAACGACTGGCGGCTGTATGGCACAACTGGCAATGGTTCCTGAAGCACGTTTGGGATGAAGAAGTAGAAATGCCAATAGAGAAATAATTTCGTTACTACTTATCCAGCCCGTACTTTCCAGCTCCATTGAATAGGAGAAACGTGGAAACTGCCAGCAGATGAATTGCCGGAGCTGTGTTGAGATAGGCATCACCGATATGGACTGCGAAAATGGCAATAGTAAAGTTGGCGATCATTAGTGCGCTTAGTATCCTGACCTTGTAACCAACAATCCAGCCCAGACCAGCTAGGAATTGCAGAATGACCGAAGCAAATGCGGATATCAAGGGAAATGGAAACCCATGAGCATCGAGGAAGTTTTTGAACTCCAGCATCTGCTCATAGCTAATCAGGTTGTCAATGGTGCCATATACCAGGCGAACTCCGAAAGCCAGCCTTAGCACTAAAACACCAAGGTCTTTGTAGCGAATAAGCCTGCTCATTGCTGGTCGGCATTAGTGCCAGGGTTATTTTTTGTCAATTTACCATTCCCCTCCTGGTGGCGCATTCTGGTTCGAATTACTTCCAGATCGGATTTGATTTCTTCTAATTGGTGATGAATAAGGTGAATATCATCATGCAGTGTCGTTTGCCCCTGCTCTTTTAGCAGCACTTTCGCCTCAAGCTCTTTTTCCGCTTTCACCTCATTCATACTATTCATAATCACACCAATAAATAGATTCAATACGATCATGGTTCCAATCATTACGAATGAAATAAAGAATAAAGCGGCTAGCAGCGGCGAAGAGGACGGGTTATTGCAAGGACCAGGATAGCCGGCGTAGTTGTCGCAGCCATACATATTTATGTACATCACATCGGTCCAGTCTTCCAGAGTTACCACCCGGAACAAGGTTACCATGGAATTTTCCAGGTTGGCAAAATGCCAGGGGTCGTTCTGACCAAAAAGAAACACCGCCATGGCTGCATAGATATAAAAGAGAAGGCCCAAGAAGATACCCACATAGGCCATAGAGGGAATACTGCGCAGCAGTGCCCCAACCAAGATTTGTAATTGTGGAAGTGCACTAATAAGCCGCACTACCCTCAAAATCCTCACTAAACGAAGAATGGTAACAAATGAGGCATCAACCGGGAGCAGAGGCTCGGCCAGGGAAACAACCACAATCAGAAAGTCGAAGATATTCCATCCATCGTTGAAGTAATTCCAAGGTTGCTTTCCTTCGGCTACAATTTTGATGATGGCCTCAGCTACGAAAATCCAAATAACTACTTTGTTGAGAAAACGGAGGACTTCTCCGTATTTAACAACGGCCGAGGGATAGGTTTCTATGCCGACCAATATGCCGGCTCCAACGATTACCACCAAGATGAAATTAGTAAACCAATTGCTGGTTGTAATCTTTTTTGAAATGCTGGCAATCATGTCTCGATAGGCATTGGAGTGGCAAAAGTAACCAGAAAATTTAAAGCCTTCAATAGCCTGTTATGGCCTTGTTTTTATTGGGTTGCCAACATATGTTAGTAGTATAGTTTGTACTATGAATGCGGAAGAACTGAGAGACTTTTGTTTGTCGCTACCCCATGTTACTGAAGATGTTAAATGGGGCAATGATCTTTGCTTTCTTATCGGTGATAAAATGTTCTGTGTTACCGGACTGGAAGGGCCCTTTGGTGCTTCGTTTAAAGTTACTGATGAAGAGTTCGAGGAGTTGGTTGAACGTGATGGACTAATACCTGCTCCTTACCTGGCCAGGTACAAGTGGGTTTTTACCGATAAAGGAGACAGCCTCACTCATGAGGAATGGACCCGTTACATAAGCCAGTCTTACAACCTGGTAAAATCAAAATTGCCCAAAAACGTGCTTAGCAAACTACAGTAGGCAGTGGTGCAAAACTTGGTGGATAACCTGTGCATAAACTACCTGCAAATATCTCTACTTTTAGCCCAGCCAATCAGAAGCGTTGAATACACTAGAACAAATTGATACCCGAATCAGGGAGTTTGAAGAGAAAATCCTTTCTGCCCAAACAGAACCTCACTCAGAATTTGTGATAACCCAGATCAGAGAAAACCTGCGCTATTTGCGTGAAGAGCGTAAAAGATTACTGGAAGAACTCAACGAGAAAAAATAAGGCAGTTTCAAGTTTCAAGTCTGTAGTCTCTACTCATTGCGAAGGTTCTCCGCCGGATTCGACTTGGCCACGCGATAAATCTGACTGGATACTGTGACTATTGCGGTTGATATCAGCAATACAGCAGCCCAAACAAAAGGCCCTACCCCCAACGGTTCCCGAATGGGGAAAAGAGATGTAAGTAGCCCTTCCATTGACATGTAAGACATTGGTAGCGCCAGCACCATACCAATGATAAGCATCCAGGCGAAATCCCTGGTGATACTACGCATAATCACTACAAGATTGGCTCCCAGCACTTTTCGAATGCTGAATTCCTTTATCCGCTTGGTTATAGAGAAAGAGACCAATCCAAACAAGCCCATGCACGCCAATACTGTCGAGAGGCCCGAAACAAATGCCATCACCACAACATTGGCATCCATACTTTGAAAGAAGCCGTCAAACACTTCGTCTTGCACAAAGCCATCATAAGGCAAGTCGGGCTCGATATCTTTCCATGTTGCCTTTAGCAAGTCTTGCGTCTCAGTGGTCGTACCTGCCGCAATCCGCATGCTGATGTACCTGAATTCCTCTTCAGGTGTAATCCGGAAGAATGCAGGATATATGTCTTGCATAAAATCGTTGTAATGAAAATCATCCACAACCCCAATCACAGAGTAGCGGATGCTATCATATAAGAAGGTTGCTTCCAATGGGTTATCCCAATTTGCTTTTTTTACGAAGCTCTCATTTACTACTACATTTTCCCTATTGTCAGATTCCCTCCCTTCTGTAAAAAACCTCCCGGAATTTAACGTGAAGCCCATGGTCTCCATGTAGTTATAACCAATACCAAATCTTATCACCTGAAATTTCTCGGTACCAATCTCTACGTTGGTTAGTGATTGACGGCGAGACACATGACTATCACTGCCAGCAATTGAAGTTATGTTTGGTGATTGCTTAAGTCTGGCTAGTAGCGGGTTATAATGTTTTTTGGATTCTATTGGTATTGCCAAAACATTCTCTTGATTATACCCCCAATCTTTGTTGCGGTAATAATTATTGGCAGCAGTAAAAACAAACCCACTAACGATGGTAGTAAAGGCCAAGAAAAACTGGAACGTCAGTAGAATCTTGGTGATCCAGCTTTTGCGACCAAATTTCTCATTGCCTCTGAAGATGCTAATTGGGTTAAACGACGAGATATAGAAAGCAGGATAGGCACCTGAAATAATCGTTGTGAACAACATCATTCCACCAAAAAAAGCAATGGCCATTATATTTGATGAGAATTCGAAGGGCACCGTAACCGGAAGCAAGGAATTAAATCCTGGTAGCACCAGGAAATAAGCTAGCACTGTTCCAACAACCAGGGAAAACGAGCAAAGCAACATATTTTCTGTGAGGAATTGCCTTACCAACTCAGGCTTTCTACCTCCCAGAACTTTTCTCAACCCTATCTCCTTTAGCCGTTTAGTAGCTGAGACCACTGCAATGTTTACATAGTTAAAACAAGCCAACAAAAGTAGCAGCAAGGCCAGAATAGCCACTGCTTTGTTACCATGACTAGAATTACCAAACGTTATGTTCCCTCTAATTTCATTGCTTTTTGATGACAACGTAGCGAGTGGTTCCAGTTTAAATTTTTGTATTGGCCAGCTGTCGTTGGCCTCATTTTGCACCTTCAGGTAAGGTTCCATTAAACCCAACACTTCATTGGGGTTGGTGCCAGGTTTTAACAATACGAAATTTGCGTCAGTGAGGACACTCCAGTCGTCAATCGACTCATAGATCTCTATATCTCTCTTATTTTCGTATGGAATTAATACCTGGAAGCCAAAACTCGATTTACTGGGTCTTTGCTCTGCTACTGCTTGAATCACAAATGGAACCTTTATTTTTCTGCCAAACGTAATGGTGATCTCCTCCCCAATTGGGCTCTTATCTCCAAAATATTTCTTGGCAATATCTTCCCTAATGATAATGGTTTTCTTATCGGCTAAAGCTTTCTGATTGCCTTCCTTAATGGGAAAACTAAATACATCGAGAAACTCAGGACTAACAAAATGCAGCCTTTCTTGAAAGACCTGATCGCCATAGCGAAAGATCCCAGAGGTAATATCTATCCTGGTTCCTGAAACAACCGCTGGAATATCCTTGACCATTGCAGGTATCAGTGGGTCTGGAGAATCTCCCCATTGCTCCAAATCGCCATCCCTATCCATGAAATTGGTTACCTGGTAGATGTCATCCACATGCTCGTGAAAACTATCAAGACTATTTTGCCAATCAAGGAATCTGAAAGCTACAATTGCCACGGCTATAGCCGACGATAGGCCAAAGATGTTGATGATGGTGGGTAGCTTCTGCTTAAGCAGGTTTCTGAAGGCGACCTTAAAGTAATTCTGAATCATATCGAGGTTATTTGAGTTTTTCCCTGGTTTAGTTTTTTTGATATTCGAAAATCTGAAGAAACGGATCACATCCCAGATAAACATTCTCCGGGCTGGTCCGCTTCCCCGATTCTCGACCCGTTTGTAAAAAAGTTCGTAAACATCTCCTTGAATCTCCTCAAGCAAAGGCCCCTGGCAATACCATTCCAGAAAGCGATTGGCCCAAGATGGAGGAGTGATATTTGGAGACTTGTTACTCATGCCTTAGTGTTTTAACCGGGCTGGTTCTGGCTGCCTTAAGTGCATGATAACCAACAGTTAATATTGCCAGCAATGCAACGGAGCATGTTGCCAAAACAAATACCCTCCAATCAATCACAGTTCTATAGGCAAAGCTCTGGAGCCATGTAGTCATGAGATAAGCCCCGATCGGTATGGAAACGGCTGCCGCAATTGTTAGCATGATCCCCAGTTCTTTAATAAAGAGGCCGGTGACCCGGATAACCGACGCACCCAGCACTTTCCTTACTCCAATCTCTTTGAGTCTCTGTTGTGCGCTGTTCATAATCATCCCGAACAATCCTAACGCTGCAATAAACATTGCCAAAACGCCAAACAAGGCAATTATGTCTGCCTTTCTTTCCTCCTCTACATATCTCCTGCTTAGGCTGTCTTCAAGAAACTGATACTGGAAAGGGCTGTCGGTGGTGTAGGAATTCCAGACCTTCTCAATATGCGCAATAGCCTCCTGCCTTTGATTTGGATTGATTTTAATTGAGAGCGCCTGAAAATTCTCCGGTACAACAAACATTAACAAGGGGGCTATTTCGTGGTGCAACGACCTAAAGTGAAAATCACGAACGACACCAATAACTTCGCCTCGCCTCCAGCCCGGGATCTCAATTCTCTGACCAACCGCCTCCTCCATATCTAAAACTTCCGCTGCTGCTTCATTAATGACGAATGCATCAATGGAGTCCGAAGGGTAATCCTTTGAGAAAGTGCGCCCATTTAGAACCTCGAGCTTATATAGCTCAGCGAAGTTGTAATCAATATTGAGCATTCTGGTGCTGACCCGCTCTATCTCGTTACCCCCCTCTTTCACCATAGATGTACCCCAATCTCCACCTCCGAGGTTACCAGATGAAGTAGCCGCAGAAATTATGGCAGGGCTTTCATACAACTGTTGGTAGACTGTCTCGTGTGCATTGCGCATTTCCCGACTGGCAAACGGTATTGTTACCACATCTGCCTTCTCAAAACCAAGGTCTTTATCTCTTATATAATTAACCTGAAGCAGTACCACTCCTAAGCCGATAAGGATTAGCATACTTACAAATAACTGCAAGCCAACCAGAGTCTGTCGCATACCCAGGCCAAATCGTGCTCCATTTGTTTGTTTGGTCAGGGCCTGAGATGCCGTGAACCGAGATAGTATAAGCGCTGGATAGTACCCGGTAAGCAATGTCAGAACTATTATTAGCACTAAAGCCCCTGCCAGGAAAGGGAGTTCGCTTACCGGTAGCAATATGTTTTTTGCAATCAGTTGATTAAAAGCTGGCCATAAAAGCCACAGCACCAGTATAGACAGCATCGTGGCAAAGGTTGTAGTAATAGCTGTTTCAGTAAGCAGTTGCCTGGAAATTTGGGAGCTGGTAGCTCCAATCGCTTTCCTAAGTCCAACCTCTCTCACGCGGGTGGTTACTTTGGCCGTAGCAAAGTTTATGTAGTTAAAACCCGCGATGGCAAGAATGAAGCAAGCGATTGCAATCATAGCCCTAACCTCATTCAAATTGCCATTGGCTTCAAACTCACTGCTTCGGTGAGATGTCAAATGAATATCTGTAATAGGCTGTAGTACCGCTTTCATTAGGGGAGCATCCTCCGGGTCCATGTTCTTTTTAATGAAATCAGGAAGTTTGGCATCTAGTTGAGCGATGCTGCTTGGCTCATCCAGTAACAGATATGTATGGTAATTAAGTCTGGTCCATTTATCCATCCAATCTGGGCGAATGGATGCGTGTAATGCAAATGGCAATAGAAAATCGTACTTAAAATGCGAATTGCCCGGAGGGTCTTCTATAATCCCGGTCACCTCGGTATCCAACTGGTTATCCAGCCTCAGATATTGCCCTATAGGATCAGCATCGCCAAAGTACTTTTTAGCTAGACTCTGATTTAGCACAATACTGTTTGGCTTTGCTAAGACAGTATTTTTATCACCAGCGATAAGATTAAAATTGAAGACATCGAAAAAGGCTGGATCGACAAAGAGGCCATCAGTTTCATATATCTTCATCTCTCCTTTCGCAACCAGGGTACGAAAAGCAAAGCGGAATCGTACATAAGTTTCGATTTCGGCATAGCTCTCATTGAGGGCCGGGCCCCAAGGGGCTCCGACACGTGCATGCTGCCGCGTATTGCCTGCAGCGTCGTTGAAGTCAAGTGCAACCCTGACAATGCGGTCTTTTTTGGCGTGAAATTCGTCGTAGCTTAGTTCGTGGTAAGCTAGAATCGAAAGGAAAAAGAATCCGCTTATACCAGCTACCAGTCCGGCAATATTGATTAAGGCAAATAACTTGTTCTTCTGGAGGTTTCTCCGGGCGGAAAGTATGTAGTTGTTAAGCATGTTTGGGTTGTTATTGAATTTCGGGAGCAAGTTGAATTTGAGGTTGGAATAGCGAAAGAAGCGTAATACATCCCACCAATAGTTTCTGGTCGCGGAAGTCCTTCCATCTTCTTTTAATCTTTTGGCAAAGAGTTCCTGGGCATCTCCCTCTATTTCCTCGAATATGTCTTCGCGGCAATACCATTTCAGGAATCTGCCCGCTAACCTGGGTGGCAATATGTCACGACGGTTTCGCATTAATTTCCTTTCTGTACTGCCATGTTTGGTATTTGATTCCACAGTCGGGTGCGTAGGTCTTTTATCTGATCAAGCGCTAACTTTCCTCCGTGCGTAAGGGTGAAGATCCTCTTCCTCCTGCCTCCGCGCTCGGAGGTTGCCCCTCCCATACTAGAAGTCAAATATCCTTTCGCCTCCAGCCTCCTTAAGGCCGAATGCACCGCGGAGATGTTAATCTTTCGTCCGGTCTGCTCTTCAATCTCTTCCATCACCGCCACACCGTAGGCATCCTGATTAAGAACCCCTACCATGAGTAGTACCAATTCTTCGAATTCACCAATGTTTATTCTATGCATCGCTTAAATAATAATGGGTTTCATTTACAAAAGTAAAAGAAATATATGATGTACAAACGTGAAAGATATATATTTGTTTCACTTTTGTACATTAAAAGCTAATAGTTAGAGTTTTACCGGGTGAACCTGAATTTGAGGTAGTTAATGTTATCGCCCTTTTCAAGGGCCATTTCCTCATAACGGGTCTTAATGCCGTGGTGATCGGCAAGCAGGTCAGAGTTGTGAAGATCTCTTGTAAACTCCATATCGACAACATCATCACGTTCGTTCAGGACTTCTAACGAGTATTGAAACAACAGGTCGTTGTCAGTTTTTAGCCTAATCATTCCACCAGGCTTTATTATCGACTTGTATATCTCTAAATAACGGGGGTTGGTTATGCGCCGCCTGATATCACTTTTCTTGGGGCGTGGATCGGGGTGCACGATCCATATCTCCTCCACCTCATCTTGTTGAAAAAAGTTATGCAGCTCCAAAACATGGGTACGAAGAAAACTTACGTTTTGCAAACTTTCTTCCTCCGCAATGCCACTCCCCTTCCAGATACGCGCTCCCTTAATGTCGATACCTATAAAATTCCTATTTGGAAAAGCTCGTCCCAGTCCAACGGAATACTCGCCTCTGCCACAAGCTAACTCTAGTACCAAGGGGTGATCATTCTGAAAATGCTCGCCCCAACAACCCTTAATAGTCTCATACAATGGCTTTCCCGGCTCGATAACATTCCAGCGCGCTGCGTTTTGGGCAAACTTCTGTAGCTTGTTCTTGCTCAATCTAAAGACCTTTGATCTCTGCTACCACAAAAGTACTGCCTCCAATGAAAATGAGGTCTGCTTCATCAGCATTTTCCTTCGCCGCTTGAATAGCATCGTTGACATCATCCACCACTTGTCTATCATCAATCCCTTGTTTTTCAGCTTCGATTGACAACAACTCCGCCTCTAAGGCACGTGGAATTTTCGGTGTGCAGAAATAATAGCTGGCATTTCTTGGTAGCAAGGCCAAGATATTTCCGGTTTCTTTTTCCTTCACCATACCCCAGACGATATGCAATCTATTGAAATCATAGGTTTTAAGGTTTCTAAGAACCGACTGAATACCGGCTTCATTATGACCGATGTCGCAAACAATTTTGGGTTTGTCTCCAAGTTCTTGCCATCTACCCTTCAAACCAGTATTTGTAAATACCTTGCCAATACCCGTTATAGTTTGGTCATCATTAACAGGGAATCCAACCTTGCCCAGTAACTCTATCACCATGATCACACCCAGCAGATTCAGGGCCATGTAGTCGGCACTGATCGGCAAGGCGAGTTCTAATTTCCTAGCGTCTGCAGCCCGTTCAACCAGGTATGACGTTGGGCCTCCACTCAGCTGCCATTCAGCGGAGGCAAAAAACATTTCACTATGATTTTCAACCGCCTTTTGTTGAAAAACATGAGCAATCTCCTCTTGTTTCTGGCCAATCACAACCGGAACACTAGGTTTGATAATGCCAGCCTTTTCTGCAGCTATCTCCTCAAGACTTTCACCAAGCATGTCTTTGTGATCGTAGCTGATATTGGTGATCAAACTTACCAGTGGAGTAATGACGTTCGTTGAATCCAATCTCCCACCTAAACCCACTTCAATGATGGCAATATCAACCTTGCTCTGAGCGAAGTAATCAAAAGCCATTGCTACGGTAATCTCGAAAAATGAGGGCTCAACTTGCTCTATGGCCGGTTTAATACGAGACACGAAATCTGCAACTTCTTCTTTACCAATTGGGATACCGTTTATTCTTATTCTTTCGGTAAAGGAATGAAGATGCGGTGAGGTGTATAATCCTACTTTGTATCCTGCTGTTTGCAATATGGAAGCAATCATATGGGCGCTGCTACCCTTGCCATTGGTGCCAGCAATATGCACCGATTTAAATTTTTGATGGGGGTTATCCAATTGCTGGCAAAGAGCCAGGGTATTGGTTAAATCCTTTTTGAAGGCCTTACTACCATCGCGTTGGTACATGGGCAAACGACTGTAGAGGTAGTCGATCGTTTGCAGGTAGTTCATTAAGGCTAATTCGCTTTAACGATGAAGGTTATTTTTCCCGTGGAGATTGGCGCGGGTCGTGTATTGTCTGAGGTTTTGGAAAAAGTCAGCTTTAGTACTTCCTGTTTGTAAATTCTCTCTACTGTTGGGCTCACACTTCGCTCCACGGTACGTACTGAGATGATTTCCCCCTGATCATCTATCTTTATCTCAAAGACAACTCTTCCACTTTCGTCTGATGTGT
Organism: Cyclobacteriaceae bacterium; assembly: GCA_028285445.1. Classification (GTDB taxonomy): domain Bacteria; phylum Bacteroidota; class Bacteroidia; order Cytophagales; family Cyclobacteriaceae; genus JANQPQ01. Next base: position 379,090 of record JANQPQ010000056.1, read on the forward strand.
CATTAGGTTTGGGAACGAAATCCCACATCCAGCCAGTCATATCCAGGGAAGAACCTCCTCCACCGCCTTTTTTGCCGTATAATGCCCGGGCATCAAGGTCGCCTTCATCGTCACCTTTGTCGCCTTCCTTGTCTACGTTGTCACCATGACTGGAAGCTTTCTCATCAGATTCACTATTCTCTTCCTTACCATCATTGGCAGTGTCCTTATTTTCTTCAACTACCTCTTCAACTGGCTTTTCCGTTTCCTTTTTCTCCTCAACCGTTTCCTTCACTGGCTCTTTCTTCTCCTCTACAACCTCTTCCTTGGTTTGTTCCTCCTTCTCTTCCACTACATCAGGACTATCGCTTTCTTCAGTAGGTATTTCCTCAACAGTTTCATCTGCTTCCTCTATTACCTCTTCCACCTGCTCCTCTGTTGGTGTTTCAACTTCTTCAACTTCGGCCTCCTCAACTTCTTCGGGTTGAGATTCGCTATCTTCTACAGCTTCTTCTGTGTTGGGATTGGTTTCAGGTTGGATATCTCCACTGCCTACATTGCTAATACCAAAGTTCAATTCAATCCCATACTCGGGTAATGGCGGATTAGGTTCACGCCATGCCAGCAGCAAAGCAAAAATCAACAGCAGCCCCAGGTGAACACCTGTAGATACTATTAATCCTTTGCGCTTATTTTTCTTCTCTTGAGGTTCCATGCTTATTGTGGTTTGGCCACAACAGAAACTTTGGCTTTTAGCCCTGTAGCAATTCCGGCAACGTAAACCAGATGCTCGCTGGGTACCGTTTTGTCGATATGCAGACTAACGACACCTTCGTCACCACCCAATTCTTGTCTTAATGCTCTTTCCAGGCCTTCTTTACTCACTCGTCTATTATTAACGGAATATTGCAAATCACTGGTTATGGAAACAGAGACTTTTTGCATGACAATAGTGGTGTTCTTGCTACTGGGCAGGTTCACCGGAAGGCCAGAAGGAGTTACGAATGAAGCCGTTAGCATAAAGAAAATCAGCAACAAAAAGATGATGTCAGTCATGGATGACATACTGAAGGCGGCTTCTACTTTATGTCTTTGCTTGAGATCCATTACTTAGTCTTTTTGCGGTTTCTGCAAGAGATCTACAAAATCGATGGAGTTGTATTCCATGCTGTGTATTACTTTACCTACTCTGGTTACCAGATAGTTGTACCCTAAATACGCCAGGATTCCGACGAATAACCCGGCAGCAGTAGTAATCATAGCTTCATAGATGCCACCAGCCAAAAGCTTTGGGCTCACAGATCCTTCCTCTTGCGCTATGGCAATAAAGGCATTAATCATACCAATAACGGTTCCCAGGAACCCAAGCATGGGCGCTGCTCCTGATATGGTAGCTAGCAACGAGAGGTTCTTTTCGAGCTTGTATATCTCTATGCGCCCAACATTTTCAATGGAGGCCTCAATGTTCTTCAAAGGACTACCAATTCTATCAATGCCCTTTTCAATCATCTTCGCGATGGGAGATTCAGTCTGGGCGCACAGTAGTCGAGCTTCATTCACCGCTCCACCCAATACCAGGTTCTTAATCTTCTCCATAAATTCCACCGGTGTTTTGGAGGCTTTGTTTATGGTAAGGAATCTTTCCCAAAAAATATAAACACCAAGGAAGGATAATATCACGATCGGAATCATCATAAATCCACCCTTTAGCAACAGTTCCAATAACGAAACTGATGCCTCACCCGCCCCGGTTGCCAGGCTATCCTGCGGGGTGGTGGTAATCTGTGCTAGAATCATATTAGTACTTTAATACCCAGAGACCTTCGCCATAAGTGCCTTTGAGCTCATCTGCATTAGTTTGGGCTTCTGCAAATGATCCGTGATCGGCTATCGCCAACCGATAGAATTGCTTGCCGCCAAATGGTGGGATTATAGTAGTACTTACTCCATCAGGGGCTAGCTTGCTTCCGTAGTCAGCAGCCAGATCATCATCCACAAAGCTTGCTATGACCACGTAGTAACGATTAGTTCGCTCAGAAATTGTGGTGACAGTGCCAACTTCAGGCTGGGCTTCCTCTTCGGCAGCAGCTTGCTCCTCTGCTTCCCTCGCGGCTTTTTCAGCAGCTAATCGCTCTTGTTCTGCTTGTGCATTTCGGATTGAATCCCGTCGTTGCTTCTCTATCTGTTCCTGGGCAGCTTTTTCCTTTCTGTCCTGCTCTGGCTTGAAGAACATGAAATACCAAACAAGAGCGCCGGCAACAACAATTATAAGTCCGAATAAGAATAGCTTAGGCCCGATGGATTCTGGTTTTGGCGGTACGTATGGCTTATACTCATCGTTGTCGTCATTACTGTCTCCATCGTCTCCATCATCTCCATCGTCTCCGCCGTCATCTCCTCCATTATCACCACCACCATAGCTGGTATCCTCGTCGTAGGAGCTGGTTACTTCAGTTTCGCTTTCCGCTTCCGCTGGTTCCTCTTCCTGCTCTGCCAACGGTTCAGTAGACTCTTCTTCAGTCGGAGCTTCCTCCGCTGGCTCAGGCTCTGATTCTTCGTCTCTATCCAGTGGTTCTAGCTCTACATCTGGCAAGCCAAAGCTGTCATCTGCATCCGAGATATCATCCAAAGAATCATCATTAAATTCCTCGTTCAAATTTTCGTCTTCAGTCTTCTTTTTCTTAGCCATAAGTAGTCAGCAGTTAATTTAATATTAAGGTAGTAATAAACTTTAAAATCCTAAAAAAGAGGTAGTTAATATTCTCTGCGGAGTGCATTAGAATGATTTGCAGGGCAATATACTAAAATTCCCCAAAATAATGCAGAAGGCCATTTTAAAAGCTATAAGTGGCTCCAACGATCACCTGGAAGCCCCTGCTGGGGTAGTTAAAATAGCGCTGATATTCAGTGCCAGTAACGTTATTCAGCAAGGTGAAAAATGAGAATTGTTTAGAGAACAAATATTCTACTTGTGCAGAGATGTCAATGATATCATCAAGAGCAACCACCTGACTATTTGCTGGCTGAGTTGCATCAATTGTTTCCAATCCCCCCAACACATAAATGTCTGTAGTTAAGCGGATTTTGTCATAGATATTGAATCTATTGTTAAGGCTGATTTTGTAGCCAGGCTGGTGCAGTGGAACTGTCCACAATTCCGTATTATAGGAGAAGATGTCAACTCTCAGATTGGACTTAACGCTCTCTTTGTAGTTTGCACTGAATTCGCCATAGAAGTTAAAAATTGTGGTTTCGGGTTCATAAGCAACTACAAATCGCTTAGGGTCAATGCCGTTCAGGAAAAATGCCATGTTTTCTACATTCGATAGTGAAAACCCTGCATTAAAACCAAAGTAACTACCCGCTTTACCTCTGAGACCACCATAAACTTCTAACTCATTATTACTATGGAAAACCAAGAGATTCGATTGCAAGTAGGGATTGCGTTGCGACAAGGAACCAAGCGTGTTTTTGATGATGCCCCCGGTAAGGCCTCCATAAACTTCGGCGCCTGATCCTAATGCATACGAGGCTTGCACATCAGGATAAAGGTGTAGCTTGTCTAAGCCCATCAGCGTATCATTCAGGTAAGCTGCTTTGGCACCCAGGTAAAGCCTCACACTATTGTAATCGAACTCATAACCGCCTTCAGCTCTGAACAAACTCCTGGTTTTGCTACTCAGTTGCTCATCCTCTTGTGAAATGAGGTTGAGCCCCCCGCCTACTTTGATCTTTGATTTATCACTAAGCGTATAGTCAGTCTTCAGGTCTGCGCCGAATTCCCCTTCCTTTGCAGAATAATTGTCAGTCAAGCTGCGGTAAAATGCCGAAGCCTGATATTGAAAAGCACTTGAGGCATTTGTGCTTTCCAGTCCTGCAGACAGTTTGATTCTGTTGAAATTCTGTTCCAGAGAGTCTCTCAGTACCGCAGTTCCTTCAGGATATCCATAGAAATAGACAAGGTCACGCTGAAAATCTATTGCTCCTGTTAAGGCTACCTGATCAGAAATGGCCTTGCCATGGATGTTGGCCGCTGTGGTACCACTGGCTGAATTCTTGCCATCTACGGGCCCTTTACTGCTAGAGAGATGGTATATACTAGCGCCGAAACTAGCATTCTTGTTACGCTTACTGTTCAGCACCGCTTCTAAGTAAGGAGTACCAAAATTACCAAAGCCCGCCTTAGCATAATTCCCATAAAGTTTGGCGATTTCCGGGTCCTGTAGAGTTCGTACCCTCATTACCGGGTTCAAGGCGCTGATTCTTATACCAATCGGTTGATACCCATAAGTCAATGTAGGAGCTGTAGGCAGTGGCAGTGGTGCAATTTTCTCAAAATTGCGACTAGCAAATGGCAGCACAATTTTTACATTCTTCTCTATAACCACCTCCGCATCTTCTATATCTCCGGTCTGATCTTCCCAATCTTCCTGTGCAAATGCACCAGCACTAAAAAGCATGCAAAGAAGCAATCCGATCAACGCTTTGATGCCTATCTTACTTTCGCTACTGTAATCAGTTATTGCCACCATTGTTGTTATTTGTAGAGTCTGGAGGATTCTGAGGTTGTAACTCTTCTTCCTCGGCTTCTTCAATTTCCTTGAGCCTGGCTCGTGCTTGTTCGACAATGAAACTTAGTTGGGAGTTCTCAATGAGCGATTGTAGCGTTTGCTCAGCTTGAAAGGTCTCATCCAAAGCCACAAAATTCTCAGCAATCAAAAGAAACGATCTATCATACCAGATCTCATAATTGTTGAAACTCTTATGTAATTCAAAGAGGGTTTCGTTTGATTGTTTATACTCTTCCTGCAGGTTTTGAATTTCTGCAGTTAAAAACTGCGCCTCTGCCCCATAGATATCCTTGGCAGTATTGATAGTGTTAATAAAATGGTCGAGGGCGGTAGCATAGTCTCCTTTGGCATACGCCGATTTACCCAGAAATAGCTGGGCCTTGTTACTAGCATCTAATGAAACTGCCCCCTGCGTGATGATCAGATTAGCAAAGTGATCTACTGAATCGTAATTGCTAAGGGCGTAAAAGGATTCCATCATGCCCGACCATGCGTTATACTGCTGCTTCTTATTGGTAGCCACCTCTTCCAGTTGTTGATAGAAGAAAATAGCATTCTCATACCTCTTGGAGGCAAACTCCAACTCACCTACCCTTTGAATAACTCTATTGATTAATGGGAAGGTGCGATCTTCCAGAAGTTCATTGTAAACTGCCAGTGCCTCCTCGTCTTTCTCTGCTCTATAGTAAGCTTCGGCCAGGTAGTACTTAGCTTCCAGGAGGTTGATATTGTCAGGGTACTTATCAATGAACGCTGTCAGCCTGTTAATTGCAGGTTCGTACTCCAGGTTGAAATAGAGATTCTTGGCGGCCTCGTACTCCACTTCCTCAAGTCCCTCCTGGTCTGGGTTGGCCTCCTTGTAGTTATCAAGGTAGGCCTGAAATTCACTAGAGCGCCCCTGCAAAGCCAGCGTCTCTTGCAGTCCCAACAGCACGTTGTTAGCCTCTTTGTGGGTAATGTGGCTCTTCAGGAAGTCTTGATAATCGCTGATGGTTCTATCGTATTGCTGCAGATTGTAGTAAGCCGTTGCTCTTCTTTGTAATCCATATGGAACAAACTTGCTATTAGGCTGTTTGTTCAGCAGCTCAGTAAACGCAACCGCAGCCTGTTCATAGTTACCTTTCTCAAAATCAAGCTGGGCCCTTTCAAAAAGGGCATCATCAAAATACCTGGATTTCGGGTACCTTTTTATTACCTGATCAAAGCTTACACGGGCACTGGTAACATCGTTAAGTACACCCTGAATTATTCCTGACTGTAAGTAACCATAAGCTCTATCAGGCCCATTCTTGATAGTACTTTGATATTGATTCAAGGCCTGTTGATAAGATTTCTCTACATAATAGCAGTCTGCCAATCTCATAGCGGCATCGTGGTAATTGCGGCCACTCTTATCGGTCTGGCGCATGAATAGTCTGAAATGGACTAAGGCCTTATCGTATTCTTTTAGGTTGTAGCGTGCATAGCCCATTCCATAGCGTGCATTGGTCGTAAATGGTTGCACTGGATCAGCAGTCAACACTTGCTGATAAGAGTTAATGGCCTGCTCAAATCGACGGCCAATAGAAAAAGCCTCACCCTTCCAGAAATGAGCCTGGACAACTAACTCCCTGTCGTAAGGGTTTTCAATCGACTTATCGAAGAGTTGAATGGCTTTGGGAAAAGAACGGTTGTTAAAGTACGAAACCGCTTTTAGATATGTGGCCCGTTGATAGGCGCGGGCCATGGTATTGCTACGATTAGCAACCGACTCAATGTGCTGAATGGCCAGGTCATAGTCGTTAGAATTCAAGTATGCCTGCGAAAGCAGATCATTAGCTTCTTCGATATGAGTACCACCAGGATATTCTCCAATGTATTTTTGTAAGGCCTCGATGCTGATACCTGAGTGCTGAAGCTCAAAGTTTACCTTAGCAAACTGGAATTGAGCTTCCTCTTTTATGTCCTCAGCGCTACCATGTCTGGCCCGATCGAAAGCTGTACTGGCGAATTCGAGGTTGCGCTCCTTCAAATACAACATACCCAGATAATATGAGGCTGACTCCCCTAGCTCACCTTTATCCGTCGCCACTTCTTTCAGGCTACTGATCGCTTCCTTATTACTGTCGGTATAAAAATAGCTTAGTCCGATATGCAGTTGTACTTCCTTTCGCGGTTGGGTATTTACCTTATCAAGGTATTGCGTAAAATAGCTACTGGCCTGTTGGTATTGCTCTTTATAGAAATAGGCATCGCCGAGAAGTAAGTACAAATCACTCTCATTGCGAATGCGGTAGTTACCGTTAAGTATTCGGTTTGCATATTGAATGAGGCCATCATAGTTCTGCTGCTTGTAATAGACATTGGCAATCATATGCGGCACTACGCCTTTGTATGCATCATCCTGCTCAGCTCGTTGCAAATCAGTGAGAGCCTGGGCATAATCCTCAAGTTGATATTCAGCATAACCAGCATAATAATTAGCAGCCGGTCCATATGCTCCGGTAGATCGCTTAACCACATTAAAGTTCCTCAACGCAGACTGAAACTGCTTGGAGGAAAAGTAAGCATACCCAAGTTTGAAGTAGGCCTCAGTTCTTTGTTCGGAATTTAATTGAGAAAGATCGGCCTTTTCGAATGCTGCTATGGCCTTCTTATAATTCCTGTCTTTGTAATAGAAGTTCCCGAGTTCGTAGTTGGCCAGGGCAGCTTTAGGGTGGGTACTATAATCATTGGCAAAACGAGTGACTAATTGCTCTCCATCCTGATGATAAAGATTAATAGCACAATAAGCCACGAAGTACTTGGCATCAATGGCTTTAAGTCCTTTCTCGTTCTCAGCAAGATACTTTTCAAAGGCATTTCGTGCCGCTCCATAGTTCGACTTCTCCATAAGCTCCTGCCCGCGCCTGAAGTTGCGATCGGAGTCTATTTGCGATAGTGTGTTTTGGGAAAGAAGAGTATGGTGGGCGACTAATGCGAAAAAAGTCAGTGCTATCAGCTTCCTCAACATGCAGCAAATGTCGTTATCCTTATATCTATTAACTACAATAATTCAATAATATTATAAGGAAATCGCTGAGAAAAGTTTCGAGGCAAAAGAGGGCTTATTCTTTGGTATATTTCAACTCAAAAATGAATTGATCTAATGTAAAAGCCTGTATATCAGGTCAGTTAATACTTGTTTTTCTGATTGAGAAGCTGCATCAATTCCTTTCGAATTTAAATCAGCTTTACTAATAAAAGCGAGGTTTTCAACCACCTTCGACTCCGAATAGTTTGCCGCTCCTCTAACATAATCCTTAACAAAATAAGGGTTCACTCTAAGCTGACTGGCCAGGCTCTTATCGCTCTCTCCTTTCTTCTTGAGATAATGCACAACCAGCAACTTCGAGAATAATCCGTAAACGGAAGCTATGATCAAAACCAGTGGATTGTTTTTGGTATTGCTGGCGAAGTAATCGGCTATCTGATTCGATTTAAAAACGTCGCGATTGATTAATGCATTTTGGAACTCGAAAATATTGTAATCCTTACTGATGCCGACAAACTCCTGGATGTGGTTTTCATCAATCTCGCCAGACCCGTTGAGATTAATCACCACCTTTTCCAGCTCATTGTTGATGCGTTCTAGGTTGTTACCAATATTCTGAGCTAGCAAGTAGGTGGCCTTAGGGGAGATTTTCAAACCCTTACCTCTCACGAAGTTCTCAATGAAGGAAGGAACCTGGTTGTCATACAGCTTTTTTGTTGAAACTACTACCGCCTTCTTATCGATAGTCTTGCCCAGTGCTTTGCGTTTATCCAGACTTTTGTATTTATGGCAAAACACCAGTACAGTAGTTGGCTGAGGCTGCTCCAGGTAGTCCAACAAAAGTTTCTGCCCTCCTTCTCTATTTAAATCAGCTACTTCCTGAGCTTCCTTAACTATTACTACCTGCCTTTCGGCCATCATCGGAAATCTGCGTGCATGGGTAAGTATCTCACTCATTTGCACTTCTTTGCCATAGGCTATGGTTTGGTTGAACCCTTTCTCAGTCTCGCTGAGGGCGTGCTTTTCGATATAATCAGAAATAAGATCGATGAAGAATGGTTCTTCTCCCTGTAGAAAATATACTGGGGCAAATTTCCCCGCCTGCAGATCTGAAAGTACTTGTTCGTAGGTTTGAGCCATTATTGACCAATAGGTGCAACCGAATCACAATAATAAGGAACAATGTATGAAGTAAGAAAGCCGAGGGCAACTTAGGACGCTGGCACAGGCCTGCCTAGGGCATAAAGCATCCTCGCATGAGACCAGATTGCGTGCAGAAAGGTTGGCTTGGAGTAGTAAGGTAAATTGAACTCCTTGGCTGTAGTTCGTACTATTTCTGCAATAGACTTGTAATGCACATGGCATATATGGGGAAAGAGGTGGTGCTCAATCTGGAAGTTCAACCCACCAACAAACCACGAAAATATTCGACTCTTAGGAGCAAAATTCATGGTTGTCAGAAGCTGATGAATAGCCCAATCATTCTCCATATTTCCCGAATTATCGGAAACAGGAAAATCGGCATCAGGAACTACATGAGCTGGCTGGAATATAATGGCCAGTAGAAATCCGGTAACAAAGTGCATAACAACTAGCCCCACCAATACCTGCCACCAGGTGAGATCTGTAACCAGCACCGGTATTCCGACCATATAAGCGATAAAAAACAACTTAGAGCCGAATAGAATGAGCCACTCCCTGGCCGCCGTACTCTTCTGCTTCTCAATTATTCCACTTTTGGTATAAGATCGTAGTTGGCGGAAATCCTTAAAAACCAGCCACGATAAAGTCATGAGTCCGTAGAAAAACCACGAATACAGAAACTGATACCTATGAATTTGATACCACTTGGCATGAGGGGAAAACCGTAGAATGCCTGCCGGCGCAATATCTTCGTCCAGGCCATCTACATTAGTATATGAATGATGAAATACATTGTGCTGAACTTTCCAATTAAAGGCACAACCTCCAATCAGGTTCATTGAATATCCGAGCACTGCATTTAGAGGACGGTACCTTGAGTAAGATCCGTGGCATGCATCATGCATAACCGAAAGGCCAATTCCGGCCGCCCCTACTCCTAGCAAAGCCGCTAACAATAACAATAGCCAGGGGTTTGATATCTTGTTTGAGATAATTGCTGCGTATGGGACGAAATACAACAGAAACATAAAGATGGTCTTGATCACCATTTTGCTATTTCCAAATTTCGATTTCTCCCGATCTTTGAAATGCTGATTTACCCTGGAAGTAAGCGTGCGATAGAATTCGGGTTGCGAATTGAAACGAACATTCTTTATCATAGTAGGCGAGCTGTTGGTAAAGAACGTATGGCATCGTAAATCGCCTCCAACCCTATTTTTGTGTCAAAGATAGTCGCTTCAACAGCAAAAACTATCCCAAAACCATTTCTCTCTGGCCAAAAGATTGCTAAATCACTTTTTCTTGGTCTTTGTAGAAATAATCTTTAGCAGGCTGGCGACAACACCTATGAAGTTACCCTCCGTAATTACTCCCACCAGCTTCTTATTCTTAACTACAGGCAGGCAACCGACTTTGTGCTTTTTGAAAACCTGCATAGCCTCGCCGATTGTGGCATCGGGAGTCACAGTGATGGGATCTGTTATCATTAAGTCCTTGACCGTTTTTTGCTCTCGCTGATCGAGCTTAAACTGTTTACTAAAGAACCTTAGTAGCTTCTTAGAAGATATAATGCCCTTAAGTTCGCCCTTGTCAGTCTCAACCAAAGCGTAGCGAATATTTTGCCAGTCCAGGATGTCTGCCACCAACTCCAGGATATCATCCTGATGGACCGTAAACAGGTCGGTTGTCATAAACTCTTCCACTATCAGCGAACTTGGGTGCCAATCCAGCACGTCTTCAATACAGGCTGGCTCCCATAGGTGAATGGGTTTTTTTTCTTTCTGATTCTTCAGAATGGCTGCTGTTAGCGCAATCGAGGTTTCTTCACGCGTGGTTTCTTTTGTTAGGTTAGAGAAGCAATTCAGAAGCCAGCTAGTACCAGTTCGGCGTGAAGAATTTCGCTCTTCAATAACCTCCATATAGCGATCAATGTCCTCCTTCTTAACCTTCCTCTTTTTAAGACCGGCTTTTGCCATGGGCAATAGTTCCTTCTTTATTAGCTCAGAGGCTCCGATTTTTCTGCCATTGATCCAGGTGAGCTCCGAATCCAGCCCACTGAAAGAAGTTGAAACGAAGTTGGCTTTTGCCTCGTCGAAGTCCATAAGTCGAGTTACGTCCTTGTATTCGTCGCCAAATGCTTCCATTAGGCCAAGCCAGAAAGCAGAGTTGGCCACTTCATCGGTAACACTGGGGCCAGCTGGCAACACCCGATTCTCTATCCGTAAATGGGGCTTACCGTTGGGGCTTATCCCATAACAAGGTCGGTTCCAACGATAGACCGTAGAATTGTGAATTGTCAATGCTTTTAACTTCGGAGTTACTCCTTCGTCAAGTTGCTCAAAGGGATCCTTTTCTTCGCCGGTCATCAACATCACCCTAAAACGGGTAATATCTTCCTTATACAGATCCAGAATGGAATTCTTCAGCCACTTATTGCCAAAGGTGACTCGCGGGCTGCGGTCGCGGAGGTGTTCACTGGTAATTCTTGTATCAATGGACTGCTGAAACAAAGCGACCCGGGTCTCATGCCATAGTCGCTTACCAAACAGCAAAGGAGAATTGGCTGATATAGCAATTACCGGAGCGGCAAGGGCCTGGGCAATATTGTATTTGTCCACGAATTCATCAGGTGTAACCTGAAGGTGCACCTGGAAGCTTGTGTTGCAGGCCTCAAGCATCGCTGAGTCGTGCTTGACATTGAGTTCATCAAGACCCTTAATACGAAGTTCATGGATCTTTCCTCGCAGCCGGGCTATAGCCTTCATCAGGGCATCATACCGTTGCAGAGGGGTTAGATTCTCTAAGCCAAGATCAAATTTCCTGATGGTGGGAAGTATGCCTGTCAGAACGAAATCCACTTCCATATCATTGGCTACTTTCCTCAGATAATCTAACAGACCATCAATCTCATTTTCCAAACTGCTGAAACAATCGCCCTTGAATGGCTTCGGGTCCAGGTTTGCTTCGATATTAAACTGGGCCAGTTCTGTAGTAAAGGCGTCGTTGTTTAGTTTATCTAACAACTCCATAGCCATTGGTGCTGGCTTGTAGTGTTTGTCAATGAGGCATATCTCCTGCTCTGCGCCAATGTGAATTGGGCCTTCATCAAATAGCCCCTCGTTCAACATGCGATCCATAGCGTCTACATCCTTGAGCAAACATTTAGTGAAATTGTTGAGCTGCTTTTGCGTTGAAACCAGTTTTACGTCAAGATCTCCCATAATCAGTAATTCTTCCTAAATGAATATAGCAACTATCTAACTAAAACAAAGCTTACAAGCTGACTTAATGGCTTTTATAGCCCATGGGGCTTTGGCAATTTTCCATAACTTTATGCGGTGCCAATTATTCCAATTATGAAAACAATTTGCTCACTGGCCCTGGTGTTTATGGCAGTGGTGGGGTTTGCACAGCCATCTACCGAGGTGTACCTCTTTGACTTAAAAATGGATGGCAGCAATATCGTCGTAACCAATCCACGGAACATTTCAAACAACGAAGGATATGATAACCAACCCCACTTTATGCCCGATGGGGAATCCTTGCTCTTTACCTCAAATCATGATGGACAAACAGATATTATCCGTTACTACATTGAGGCGGAACGAAAGGAAAGACTGACTAATACTCCCGGTAGCGAGTATTCACCAACCCCCACTCCGGATGGCCGGCACTTTAGCTCAATTTTGCTTGAGCAAGATGGCACCCAGCTTTTGTGGCAGTACTCTTTAAGTTCGGGCAAGGCAAGCATATTGGTAAAAGATTTGAAAATTGGCTACCACGCCTGGGTCGATGAAAATCAAATACTCTCGTTTGTGCTGGGAGATCCGAATACTATGCAACTTAATGCTGTGGTGAAAACTCAAAACAAGATTGTTGCTCAAAACATTGGTAGGTCTCTCCACCGGATCCCAGCCAGCAATTTGATGAGTTTCATTCACAAGGAAAACGAAAATGAGTGGTTTGTGAAGACCTATGATAGCGAATCAGGAGAAATCAAAAAGTTGCTTCATACATTAAGTGGTTCAGAGGATATGGCCTGGATTGATGGCAAGACCATACTGATGGGCAATGATGGCAAACTTTATAAATGGCAGCATGGAATTGACAAGAATTGGGTTTTGGTTAAAGATTTTGCTGAATTTGAACTGCAAGGTATTAGCAGGATTGCCTCAAGCCCAACTGGTGATAAGATTGCCGTGGTGGTAAATCAATAAACTTGATTCGAAATCGATTAGCACATAACTTTATTGCATGGAGTCGTTTCTGAATTTCTTCGAGAACATTCCCTCAGAACTCAGAAGTGGGATTTTTGTAGGCGGATTGCTATTCTTTTGGATTTTGGAAGGAGCGGTGCCCCTATTCAAAATAAGCTACAAGCGTTGGCGACACGCTGGAATAAATGTACTATTTAACGTTATGGCGCTGATAGTTGGGCTGGGATTTGCCTGGCTGCTACTCACAACATCAGACTTCACTACGGCCAACAAATTCGGCCTCCTCTACCTTGTTGATTTACCGGTTTGGCTTCATGTAGTGATGGGAGTATTATTGCTCGACCTGGTTGGAGCTTATTTTATTCATTGGGTTGAACATAAGGTTAGATGGATGTGGAAGTTTCACTTAGTTCACCATTCCGACACTAACGTAGATGTAACAACAGGATTGAGACATCATCCCGGTGAAATTGTATTTCGCAGCTCCTTTACAATTCTTGGAGTCTTGATACTAGGTTTACCAATGGGTATTATCATGTTCTACCAAACGCTTTCAGTGATTTTCGCCCAGATAACCCACGCTAACATAAATATGCCTAGAAGTTTAGACCGGGCTCTATCTCTAGTCTTCGTTACCCCGCTAATGCACAAAGTGCATCATCATTTTGAACGACCCTTAACTGATACCAACTTTGGAAACATCTTTTCGGTATGGGATAGGCTGTTTGGCACCTTTGCCCAGGTAGAAAATACCACTGAACTAATGTATGGCGTTGATACCCACATGGATCCGGCTGAAAATGATAATGTTGGCAACTTACTGGCAATTCCTTTTCAGAAGTACCGAACATTGGATAAGCCAGTCACAGACGACTCAGCCGCCGCAACTAATTAATCTACCGCACTGGTATCAACCCTGGTTGGTGTTTCGGCACCGGATATAATTGTAGTAGCGCCAGCTGCAATCGCCTTGATCGTGTTGGTCATATGATCCAGATCCAGCGTTTCTACATGATCTGTAACTTGATGGTAATCCTGGTCTACATCAATTGGTGTTGTACTAATCGTGTGCGCCGGAACCCCTAGCCTCGCCAAAGTAGCATTATCAGAACGATAGAATAAATTCTGCGTTGGGTATGGATCAGCGTAGAACTCGTACTCTGTGCCTTCTACTGCTTTTTGCAATATCTTGCCAAAATCAGACATTTCAAAACCAGTGATCCAGGCAGTATTTGGGCCTTCCGTAGCCGGTTTGCCAATCATTTCAATGTTGAACATAGCTACAATTTCATCAGCATTCAGCTGCTGAGAAAAGTAGCGAGATCCGAAGCCACCCATCTCTTCTGCGGTAAAAGCCACAAACATCAATGTCCTTTCTGGTTGATCCATCTGACTGAAGTATTTTGCCAGTGCTATCACCGCCGTTGTGCCGGAGGCATCATCATTAGCACCATTAGCAATTGAATCTCCCTCAACGGCTGGCCTGATACCGAGGTGGTCATAATGGGCTGAGAACAAAACAATCTCATTGCTGCGCTTCCTGGAATCACACCTGCCACATTTTCCAATGGCAGCTCTTCTACATTATTTTCGATGGCTACGGAATAGGATTCCACTACATTATCAGTCAGCACGGCGACAATTCCAGTATTTTCAGTTAATTCCATGGCCCTGCTCGCTCCCCCGAAAAATTGCTTGAATCGGCCGAATAAATCGCCATGGCTGGAATGAACAGCAATTATGGTCTTCCCTCCTTCACCATCTACGCCACGAAATGCTGAACGCATATCACCATCCTCACCGACAACAACCACTGCAACTTCATCCTCTGCAGACCAGTTCAAACTGCTCGAATTGGTTGATGCGAAGTACGCTTCATCTGATATTACTTCTCCATTGATTGTTACCTCCGCACTGCTTGAGCTAAGCGACTTCATAGTAAATGACTGAGCGTATGAATCCAAGCCATTAAGTTTCTGCAGGCCTGCTTTTTCAAACTCCTGCTGAATAAAGGCCGAAGCCTTATCAATACCAGGGGTGAAAGTTCTTCTCCCTTGCATATCATCCGCGGCAAGGGTTTTAATAACGGCTTCAACGTGGACTCTGTCAATCTCCGGTGGCGCAGTTTGGCACTGCAGAAGTGAAACAGAGATTAATACTGTGAAGAAAGAGGATAATATTCTCATCATTGGTTTTTTAGTGACTGCAAATATTCCAAATTTTAGTTCATATTTCGCTAATTCAGCTATTATTAATTACACGCTCAAGGATTTATTCTATTCGCATGTTATTTTTGATTAGCTTCGAATAGCAGCCAATTTTCACAATTTCAAATGAATCTAGACAAGCAAGGTTGGTTTGATAAATACATAAAATTCAGGCGGTCGTTTAACCCACTAACCAAAAATGGCCAGCTTGCAGTAGATTTCCATTCCCTGGTACCAGAACACTCTCTGTACAAGCTGGTGCAGCCTACAGGCCTACTTTATGGCCATCCTGTAAAGATTCCATTCGCCGATCACGAGCTTATGGCTCAAATTGAGGTGGATGACAAGATGAAGGTAATTCTTACAGAAAGCTTCATTACCCACAAGTATTTGGCTAATAAAGAAGGCATTAGCAGCCCAGGCGACTATTCTGACTTGCTGCACGATTCCTCCAAAGACATTGTTGAGTTTTACCAAAATATTTACCCTGACTTCAATGTCCACAGCAAAAGTTTGTTTGGCAAGCAGCGCTCTACTGAAGAAGTAGCTGAGAGAATATTACAAAAGAGGTTGAAGATAAAAGGCGGCCTGACCAGAAATTTCTGGTCTAGCTTCTTTCACAATAGTCTTCTGTTTCTTGATGTCTTCTATTTTAAGCATTGGGGTGAAAACAAAACCAAGATCAAGACAATTGAGGATGTAAGAAGGGAGAAGGAAGAAATGCGATTTCTCATTCTGAAGGTCATAGCTTCGGCAGCCTATGCTGATAAGGTCGTTGAGAAAGAGGAGAGTATGTTATTCAAGTACTTTCTAAAATCAGCTCACCTATCCAGTGACAAAGAGAAAGAGGCTCGTGAGTTCCTGGAAACGGGAATTACGCTCGAGGAGATCACCTTTCCGGAATTCGAAGAGTCGTGGCTAATAAAGAAATACATCTTGGAATTAGCTCTACTAACAGTTTGGTCAGATAAGGTTGTAAGCGACGAGGAAAAAGAGTACCTGGATAAGCTTTGTAAGATTCTTGGGTTCACCGAGGAAGAGCTAAATACCAGCATGTTTGCCATAGAAAGTTTTGTGCTGGAAAATTGGGAGCAAGTGCACTACTTGAGAAACAAGAAAGACTATAGCATGGTAAGCGAGAAGTTCATGCAAAGAGCGTCTTTCATGGTAAATCTCAACAAGGAGCGCGTGGTGCAGGAGATTAACGAAAGTAAGGAATTGATGGCCTTGCTTGCAAAATCCAGGAAGGAACAGCTGACTACTCAAGAGAAAGAAGCAGTAAGGCAACAATTGTTAGATATACTAAAACTAATTCCTGCCTTTGTAATTATTGCGTTGCCTTTCACATTTATCACACTTCCGCTATTACTCAAAATATTGCCTAAGGAGGCCTTTCCGAGTGCATTTCAAGATAAGTAGAATAAATTGGTCCAATTATTGAAAATCGGAGGAAGAACTTATAATTTCGAATACCTTACTGTTACAAATTTAATCGCAGTAATAACAGTCAATTAACCATGAAAAGAACGATTCTATTTTTGGGGTTTGTAGTAACTATGGCATACCTCTCCTCCTGTTCGTCAGGAAAAAAATCCCTTGAGCAGGGTAATTATTACAATGCCACTTTGCAGGCTATTAACCGCCTTCGACAAAACCCCAATCAAAAGAAAGCTGCTGAAACGCTCAGAGACAGTTATCCTCTGGCCGTTAGACTATTGGAAAATCAAGCTGACAATCGTTTGGCATCAAATGATCCTTTCAAATGGAGGAGTGTGATGGATTCGTATACCAAGATCAATCACATGTATGAAGAAATTAACCGTTCTCCAGGGGCGCTGAGCGTAGTACCTAATCCAAAGAATTATTATTCGCAATTGGAAAATGCGCGTAATAATGCTGCTGACGAAAGCTACGAGCAGGGCCTTCGACAACTTGCGCTAAACACGAGGTTAGCCGCAAAAGAAGCATTTTTCCTCTTCAGAGATGTAAACAGTTTTGTTCCGGGTTTTAAGGATGTGAACAACAAGATGGCCGAGGCCAGGTTTATAGCAACTTTGAAAGTGGTAGTTAATCAAATTCCAGTACCGCAGCGCTATGCGCTTAGTGGCGATTTCTTCCAAGCCAAGGTTGAAGAGTTCTTACACACATTTAATCGTAATGAGTTTGTCCGGTTCTACTCTCCCGCAGAGGCTGAAAGCGAGAAGTTAGAACAGGCCGATCACCTAATTAGAATTGCCTTTGATGACTTTTCCGTTGGTGAAACCCATCTTGTACAGAAAACAGAAGAGTTTAGCAAAGACAGTGTGAAGGTTGGGGAAGTTACGCTGGAAGACGGCACCAAAATACCTGCTTACAATACGGTAAAAGCTAAACTAACAACCTTCCATAAGGAGGTAATTTCAGAAGGTTTATTAAGTTTTGAAGTTGTAGATGGCTACAATAACGCCATTCTAACCAGCGAGAAATTTCCTGGCCAGTTTGTTTGGTTTAGTGAGTGGGGCTCTTTTAATGGAGATGAGCGTGCTCTAACAAATGAACAAATGGCTATAACCAAGGCAGTAGAAGTTCCTCCTCCGCCTCCGCAGGATCTGTTCATAGAGTTTACGAAACCGATTTACGGACAGTTGACATCCAAAATCGATTTCTTCTATAGAAATTACTAATTAATGGCTGAGTATAGCAAGAAAGCCACAAAATTACTCAGAACATTAATTGATGTTGTCGCTCTACGAAGCAACAACAAGAAACGGAAAAAGTATCAGGGGCAATTCAAAGACTCTGATACTTTTTTAGTTGCAAAAATTAAGGGCGAAGTCGAGTTTATACCGGCCTCTCTACTACCCGATCAACTTGGTAAAAGAAGCAAGAAGGTTCAGGAATTGCTTGATGAGGTATTTGGTGATCCTAAATCAAACCCGGCACTCGATGAGCGGCTAAGTGAATTCTACAAGAAGCACAACCTCAAGCGCGATCTGAATGCCATTTCAGATACTATCCACTACTACCTGAAACCGAAGCCTGAATCGGCACCAAAAAAGGTAGAAGTGTCGGAGATGGAAACTCCCGATTTCTTTTCAGCAAAAGCAATAAAGAAATGTGCGCCCTATGCTAACCAAGCTTATCTCGCATCAGACCCAAACCTGCAGAAAATAGGAAACAAATTTGGCCAGAGTATTGTCGCCCCTACCAACTATTGGTTAAGGGCTCTCAACATAGCTGAGTTTGATATTGAGCCGGAGAGATATTGGCAAGTAGCTGGAATGTTCAAAAGCTTTACCTGGGGTAAATTGTTCAAGCCAGGGAATAAAGACAAGCGAGTGTTTTTCTCAATCGGTGTTGATGTGGCTAATGGCGAACTGTTTTACAACCTAGATTGCCAACGTACCGGTTCCAATAAACTGGGAAGAGACCATATCGCACGATTTGACTACTTCCTTCAATCCAAAGACACCAGCGGCCGTATTAAGCTTAAGAAGTTGGAAGAGTACGATTGGGAGAAACTAATTACAGAGTCAAGAGCTTTTATAGAGAAGAATGAGGCACTTTACGACGAAGTAGTTGCCTACCTGTGGGATAGCGAGGTCAATATCAAGCACTTCAAGAACAAGCTCATTGAGGTTAGGTCGGTTGTACCTGCTGGAGATTCCCCTCCTGAGAATAGCTCGCCCGATAAGAATCATAAAAAGTTAAGCCTACTGGCGCTTAATTTTGAAAAGGACATGTTGTTGCTAATGGGAAAAGAGGATCTGGCAAAAAGGGTTAGACTGATGCCTAATAAGAAATTCGACCTACTTTCCTATACGGTGGAAGGTGGAGAAAAGTGGATAAAAATTAAAGCTTCTCCGGGTACATCGCCCCATCACATCGAAGTGACCAGGAAGGAAATTGCAGAAAGCAAAAACACTGACAAGAACGTTTATCTCTACTGTATTTTCGATTACGCGAAAGGGAAAAACGCTGGAAAACTTTTGATTAGAAAGGGCGACTTCTCTCGATTCCTAAAATTGCAGCCAACAACTTACAGTGCCAGTTTCAAGCGCTAATTAAAACCGAACGTCTATCGTCTTCTTTTCCCTGTTCAGGACAGTCCCCTCTTCGTTATAGTAGATATCCCACTCCACGTTGTCTTTCTTAAACTCCAATTTGTAAATGATGCTATCAGGTGTTTCGATGAGATCTTTTTCTTTTAGAACCCAGTCAGCAAATTCTGAATTATCTACTGCAGCGAGTACTTTGGGATTAATATTATGTGTGAAATTTATATCCACCTCTGTTCGTAACCATTTGCCTTCTCCGTCAAACACAGACTTTAACTCAGAACCATCAATTTTGAACTTAGTCTCATAAGATTCATTCTCACTTTCAATGGTATACTTGCTAATTCGCGGATACATAGCCTTGAGACGGCTATCAATTAGCTTTTCGGGATCGCTCTCTGTAGTGGTGGCTGTCTTATTTACGGCCTCAAAATTGTTCTCAGATTCACTTCTATTGCAAGCCAATAGTACAGTAGCCAGAAGAAGGATGGATAGCTTAAACTTTAGTTTGACCAGCATCATCAATTCAATTAATCTCGCACGCTTATCTGAATCAAAGTTCCCTATTGAACCTGATTCCTCCAAACAAATGTAGCATCAACGCCCGTGATAACCTAAAGCTCAAAGGGACCAGTAGTATTACCGGGGTCAGTACAATCGCCATGGTCTTAAGCAGGCTATCGAATCCCCAAATAGCATAAGATACCACTCCTAGTCCGATCATTAGGGCAGTGTTAATGCCATAGCTAAAGTACATGGCGCCAACGTAGAAGCCTGGTTCAGGCTCAAAATCCACCTGGCAAACTTCGCAGGTCTTGTACATTTTTGAGAAACCACCTAGATCGTAACTGCTGTTTTTAAACATCTTACCCTTCCGACACCGTGGACATCGCGTTTTTACTATTGCCTCTAGCCTTCCCATGTTTGAACTAATTTAATAATTCGTCAAAGGTAAACGCTATGTAGTAAATCCCACCAATTTGTGGGTTGCCAAATCCTGTAGTGTAATAGTCATTGAGCAAATTGGAAGCGCCAAGCTTTACTGATGTTTTCAAAGACTTAATGGCATAAGTTACTTGTGCATCCAGCGTATGATAGGCGGGCACTTCTCCTACTCCGAATTCTGACTCCCAAAGAAACTTCTGCTGGAAGTGCCATACTATATTAAAGCCGAGGTTTGGTTTGATTTTGGGATGACTTATTCCCAGATTAAATCGGTATTCAGGTGAATTGAAACCTGTTCTAAATCCCGGCCCCCTATCTTCAACCGACTCCAGCGAGTTATATGCCACATTCCCTTGAACAACATAGCCCTGGGGTAAACGGTAGTCAATTCCTGCTGCCCAACCGGCAGCTGTCAAAGGATCATTGGTACTAATTGTAGTTTGAAAGCGATTCTCCACCAGGGTGGTAGGCTGCTGTATGTATTGGATTAAGTCTTGCCTGGCAATAAAGCCATTAAAAGTATTCACATAGCCGTAAACATCAATTAGCATTCGGCCATTCATAAGTAAACCCTTGTAGCCTAGCTCAAAGGCAACTACTCGCTCGGGTCGAAATTTCGGAATTACAAATTCTCCCCTGCTGGAGTCCGGTACTCCTGCCAGGGTGCTCAAGCCCTCCAATGGAAAGAGACTTCCTTCTTGAAAATAGGTGTTTTGCACCTCAGGGTTCCCACCCACTACCTGGAATCTACCCACATCTAAATCCACCCACTGGTCAGATATTGGTGGAAACCTAAAAGCCGTTTGTACAGATCCTCTCAAGTTGCTCGTACGATCTTCCCCAAACGAATAAACAAATGAGCCTCTGGGAGTTATACGTCCTTCGAACTTCTCGTTCTTGTCATATCGTGCCGAACCTGTCAATTTCAGCCTCTTATCCATGAGCCTTTTTCCGATCTGCACAAAGGCCCCAAATTGATGTTGAATAATTGGATCACCGGGACGATCGAAAAACACGGACCCATCAGTGTTGATATTGTAAATCCTGTGGTTAAATCCTACCAGGAGGTCGGCAAATTCCAACTTGTTGCTGAAGTTATACATGCCCTCAATATTGTACATTTTGGTTTTATCAACCACCAATGATCCACTGGCCATGGTAGTATCTTTTTGGATTGGGGTATTGCGAAGACTGTCTAATAAGAATATAAATTCAGGGGAACCAGGTAAAGGCCTTGCCACTCTGGTAGGGTTGATCTGCGCTCCAGTCACTTCCCTGTTATCAGCCACTTTGCGGGCAAACCTGTAAGCAGACTCCAAAGGATTGCCCAGCAGTAATGAAGTAGAGAAAGCCTGAATATAATCCGTATACCAGTCTTCGGAGCTCTTCCAGGCTTCATTGAGTAGCAAGGCAGATGTGCCTGCATCGTAAGTATCGCCAGCATCTTCGCCCAACATCCAGACTCTCAGAAAGTAATTTGGTGACTGCAGTTCAACACGCGCATTGTATGCTCTGAAGTTTACAAGGCTAAACCTATTCTGTGCGGTATACACTGAGGTACCAGTGCCAAAACCACCAGCGGCGATTAATTGCAGGTCAGAGTTGATGCGATGATGAACTGCGGTGAAAAGACTGGCGTTCTTTGTGTCGTAGTCTACCAGATCAATTTCCCTGTACCCCGTCCGAGTAACAATTTGATCTGGGAACAGATCAACCACCATTTGAACTGCAGCATCGTAAGCGGGCGTACCTGGAGTCAGGCCTTGAGCATCCGCCACTCCTGCTCCTACTGATGGTGCAACGTCCAGTAGATTGACAGGCACAATAACTTCATCTCCATACACATTCACCCCATCATAGCTCGGGCTAGTTTGCTCATTTAGCGAGAGGTCCGTTAAGTCAGTCCTATCTCTATAATCTGTAGCATGCCAATCGATGGCAGAGAGGTATCCGGCATTTATTTTAAAAGCCCACTTATCATTAATGGCTTTGGCATAGCGCAGATTAACATTGTGAAGTGGACTCGGAGTGTCGCGGTAATCAGCATTGACGTGCATCAAACCAGTTTGGTAATAAACGCTTACACCCTGGTAGTCAAATGGATTCTTGCTGGTCATTAGCAGAGTACCATTCATACCTCCCGGCCCGTATAAAGCTGAAGAGGCTCCGACCAGCAGTTCCACACTTTCCACATCAAGCTGATTGAGCCCAAAGATATTGCCAGCGGCGAAGCCTAGTCCGGCTGGGGCATTGTCTATGCCATCAACCAATTGGTTGAGTCTATAATTGGTATTGCCATTGAAGCCACGGGTATTAGGCATTTTGAAGGTTAGGCTTTGCCGATTCATATCAACCCCCTTGATGGTGGCCATCTTGTCATAGAAATCCTGGGAGGCATTTTGCCTGATATCCAGTAAGTCAATCTTTTCTATGCTAACAGGAGACTCCAACAAACCCTCTTCAAACCTACTAGCGGAAACTACCACTTCCTGGCCGAGAATAGTTTCCTCCTCAAGCTGAATGCTGAAGGATGTTCGGCTGCCATCAAAATCTATAACCTGACTCTTGTAACCAATGTGAGAGAAAAATAGCCTGAAGGGAGGAGCGATATCTGTTGTAAAACTAAACTCTCCATTAACGTCACTGATCGTACCAACAAAACGGTCCTTGATGCTCACGGTGGCTCCCACAATTGGTTCACCACTTTTAGCATCAGTCAGTTTACCATCTATTTTTAGAGATTGCCCCCAACTGCTACCTGAGATAAGTAGAAGTGCTAGTAAACTTTGAAATGGCTTCACAAAATGCTTCAAATAATTAGGACCTATTCTAACCTTACAAGTATAGCAATGAAATCGTTCTATGTAGTAAAAAAAAGCATTTTGAACCCTGCATTGCAAATTAAAATGGTATGTTTGGAATAGGAATTTATGAATTAACTACTACTTGCTATGGATATTAAAAGACTGACAAAAGGCCTCGTAATGAGCCTCGCAGTGGGAAGTTTCCTGCTTTTTACCTCTTGCGACGACGAATCAGGAGATACTGATCCGTTAGTTGGAACTTATCAATTCACGGGCGCCACACTGGGACAAGCAATAACAATTACCCTGGCTACGGGTACGGTAGATCTACCGGTTGGAGATGCCCAAACCACGTCTCTTTTGGTTAGTGCCGGATTGCTGGGAGCACAACCATGTGCAACTGCAACTAATGCCAGAATTGAACTGAGAGCCGACGGCACTTCTTGGTTTGTCTGCGCAGGTGAAACCGCTGAACTTCAGCAAGGAACCTGGAGCTCTCCATCAGCCACTACACTTGACCTTACCGTATCTGGCTCCGTCACTTCTACCGGTCAGGATATTCAAGTTTCCATCACGGACATAACATTGGCTGCTAATGTGTTGACAGGTACGGTTACTAACTTCCCACTACCTTTAGACGCAACTCAAACTTTGGGCTTGCCATTGCCTGGAAGCGGTACACCGAATATCCAACTGGTCTCAGTAAACATTACCCTGCTTAAGACTCAGTAGTTTTAGGATAAAGATTACGGAAGGCCCACTATCTCTCCAGGTAGTGGGCTTTTTTTATCAATTTCATTTTGTTAAAAGCCTGCATAGGTTCCAACTGAATTAAAAGCAAGCATACATCACTAACAGTATCCTTTTAGTCTCCTGAGATTTTGGGGCAAATTGCATTATTTTAGTTTTGGAATGATGAAAACTCAAAGTGACTGAGGGGAAGAAATACAGTCGGCTATCTTCATTTATAGTGGTAATAATAGGCTACCTGGCGGCAGTAATAGTGGGTTACCTATCACTACAGTTCACGGCGACGCTGCATCCCCTACTGGCAATCGGCTTTGCTGATTTTGTGGCTACCCTGGTTATTTTCGTCTTTAGCTTTTTCTTTAAAAACTCCAGTATATACGATCCCTATTGGAGCATAATTCCCATCCTTATTGCTTTTTATTTTATGCTTATATCTCCAGAGGGTAATGGCACGAGGCAGCTGGTTATTCTCCTCCTTGTCCTTTTCTGGGGAATAAGGCTTACCCTTAACTGGGCCCGAGGATGGCCGGGTCTGCATCACCAAGATTGGCGTTACGACGACCTTTCAATCAAGACAGGCAAATTCTATTGGCTGGTAAGCTTTACTGGCATCCACCTTTTGCCAACACTGTTGGTGTTCCTGGGGTGTATTCCTATACTGGCAGCCATGCAGAGCAGTGCACCTTTTGGCCTGCTCGATTTTCTTGCGGCGCTGGTAACATTTATCGCGGTAGTAATTGAATTGGTTGCTGATGAGCAATTGAAGGTTTTTAAGAAAAAGAAACAGGATCAATCTGCGGTAGCTCGAAATGGTCTATGGGCCTATTCAAGGCATCCAAACTATTTTGGAGAAGTGCTGTTCTGGGTGGGCCTATTCGCATTTGCAATTTTCCTGTCTCCTATCGCCAATGCCTGGACTGCCCTTGGAGCTTTAGCGATGATCTTACTATTTGTTTTCATCAGTATACCTATGATGGATAAACGGGGTTTAAGTAGGAAACCAGGTTATGCACAATACATTAAAGAAGTCTCAGGTTTTTTACCTTGGTTTAAGAAGAGGTAAACAGCATTGTTATAATCAACTTGAGTAACTAAATTCTATTCTATGAGCGACAACAATATAAAATCCGAAGAACAGTGGAAAGAGGAACTTACCCCGGAGGAATATCACATTCTTAGGGAGAAAGGTACCGAGAGAGCTTTCACTGGAAAATACTGGGATAAGAAAGATGATGGCGTATACTATTGCGCAGGTTGCGGCACGCCTCTGTTTGATTCAGAAACGAAATTTGAGTCAGGATCAGGGTGGCCTAGCTTCTATAAGCCGATGGATACCGATAACGTTGAAATAGTGCTTGACAAAAGTCATGGTATGATCAGGGAAGAGGTTGTGTGCAAGAATTGTGGCGGCCACCTGGGACATGTATTTCCCGATGGCCCGCAACCTAGTGGCCAGCGTTATTGCATGAATTCTGCAGCTCTATCTTTCAAGGAAAAGGAGGACTAACGGGAGGGTATTTGGCTTACTATTTGTACTTTATTATATTGTAAATCAATTAAATAGAGTTTTTTAAGTAAACCTCTAATTTAATTACAAAAATAGCAGCCTAACCCTTTCGCCTTCATGAGCTTAAGCGCCCTTAATTCCGAAGAAATCCAGAAGTTTCTTACGGCCCACTCTTACCAGGTAATAGTGGATGACAAGAGCCTGCAAATTACTAAGGTCAGAAAAAGGCCTTTGGTATTGACAATAGTATTTACTCTGTTTGGGCTCTTCTTTGCCATATTCACCTTGGCCAATATTGCTTTCCTTTTCATTGGTTTAGCTATGATAGTTTTTCCACATATTCTATTTGCGCTAACCAAGCCGCGTCCCGTTCATGTGAATGTGGATAAGCAAGAGATCAAGTTTCACGCTGGAGCTTTTTCCAAAGAAAGGAACTACCATTTTGATGCACTGAAGAACATTGAGCTGAAGGATTTCATCATAAACAGTGACGCAAACCCTTTTAGCGACAGCACCAAACAATACATTCACACGATTAGCTTAAACTTCGACGAAGGTAGAAATGAAGATCTTTTCGAAATCAGCGACAGAGACTACCATTCAGCAGACATAATCGAGGGATTTATTGAAAGTCTAAGAGGCATTTTCACGAGGCCTGACCCGGCGTAGTTACCGCCTAATTCATCATTCTGCCTTCAGTAAAAACATATTGGCAATAGATCGCAATATTGCATGCAATTGATAAGCCCATTACCTTAATTAACAGGATGATACGAATCATTCTTAGCCTAATACTCATTGCCCAAGTATCCACCATTTCGTTTGGCCAGGAAGTCACCACTCCTCCTCTGAGGAATCAACCAAAGATCGAATTCATTGACGATCAACACCTAATGCTGTTCGGCGGTTATAACGCGTCGGGATTTGCAAAGATGAATGACACCTGGATTTGGGATGGCAAGCAATGGCAAGAGCGTGAAACAACTTCCAACCCACCAGCAAGGGGTTCACATGCCATGGTTACCATACCTAATGAGCGCGCCGTTTTGCTATTTGGGGGCAATGGGGAAAATGGCCCCCTCAATGACACCTGGATCTATAAAGATAACACCTGGGAAGAGTGGAAAGGAGACGGCCCTTCTCCGCGCTATCAGCACATGCTAACATATGATACCAAAAGAAAGAAGGTGGTGCTATTTGGTGGTGCTATTGGTAGAACCGTTGATTCGACTCGAGTATACACCTACTTTAATGACACCTGGGAGTTCGATACAAATTCGGGGTGGAGCCTGGTAACTGAGACAGGGCCTCCACCCAGAGCATACGGAGGGCTTACCTACAATTCAAAAGACGAAAAGACAGTTTTGTGTTGCGGATACAACCGTGAAAACGGTCGGCAGTCCTTATCCGATACGTGGACCTTGGATGGCAACACATGGACACTAATCAATGAGGGCCAAATCAATCCCCTCGATCATATTCAACTTGTAACCACCGACCAGGATATGCCACTGACATTTGGAGGTTGGACCGGTAGCGATTATGAAGGCGAAACGTGGATACTTGATAAAAAGCACTGGAGTCAAATAACTACCGTGGGGCCATCTCCACGCAGCGCCTATGGGCTGGCGACTAACCCAAAATCTGGGGCTGTAGTACTTTATAGCGGATGGGGACCAGACGGCGCGATAGATGACTTATGGATCTTCTCAAATCAGCGGTGGGCGAAGATATATTAGCCCTTCGTTATCAAACCAACTTAGCATTTAGCTTAATTTTGCAAAGCTAAATCTCTGAATTTGCAATTCGATATTATCATCATTGGTTCGGGAATCGTGGGCCTGGCTACGGCTTTCAAGATTAAAAGAAGAAAGCCGGGGATTAGGCTAGCAATAATAGACAAAGAAGATAAGATTGCCGCTCACCAAACTGGCCATAATAGCGGAGTAATCCATTCTGGCTTGTATTACAAACCAGGAAGCCTCAAAGCCACAAACTGTGTTAATGGATATCAGCAGCTTATTGAGTTTTGTAACGAGCATGAAGTGCCATATGAGCTTTGTGGAAAGATAGTAGTCGCCACCCGACAGGAGCAATTACCCCAACTTGATACGCTTTATTCACGAGGAACCGAAAATGGCCTGAACGGGATTAAAAGGCTTAGGAAAGAAGAACTGCAAGAATATGAACCGCAGGTACAAGGCCTGGCCGGATTACATGTACCACAGACCGGAATTATTGATTACAAAGCCGTTTGCGGAAAGCTAGCCGAACTGGTATTTCACAAGGAGACGGAAATTAAGCTGGGCGAGCAGGTAAAGGCTATAAAAAAGCAAAAGAATTTAACTCTGGTAGCTACGAACAAAAATACTTATACCACCAGGCTGGTTATCAACTGTGCCGGACTCTATTCTGATAAAATTGCGGAAATGGCTGGTGTGAAAACCAACATCAAAATCATTCCATTTCGTGGAGAATATTATAAGCTAAAAAAAGGAAGTGACCACCTCGTGCGTAATTTGATTTACCCGGTACCAGACCCTTCATTCCCTTTCCTGGGCGTACATTTTACCAGGATGATTGATGGCGGAATTGAGGCAGGGCCAAATGCTGTACTTGCGTATCAGCGGGAGGGTTATAAAAAGTCGCAGGTAAACCTTAAAGAGCTATTTGAAACGTTGTCTTGGCCTGGTTTTCAGAAAGTTGGAATGAAGTACTGGAAAACCGGTATGGGTGAAATGTATCGGTCTTATTTCAAAAGTGCCTTTGCCCGGGCACTACAAGAATTGGTGCCGGCCGTGGAGGAAA
Source organism: Cyclobacteriaceae bacterium (assembly GCA_028285445.1). Classification (GTDB taxonomy): domain Bacteria; phylum Bacteroidota; class Bacteroidia; order Cytophagales; family Cyclobacteriaceae; genus JANQPQ01. The sequence continues at coordinate 407,071 of JANQPQ010000056.1, forward strand.
AAGATCTTATTCCCGGCGGAAGTGGCGTTAGAGCGCAAGCCTGTGATCGGTCAGGTAAATTACTTGATGATTTCCTAATTCTTGAAAATGATTCATCTGTAAACGTATGCAATGCTCCTTCTCCAGCCGCTACATCATCACTGTCAATTGGCTCCACTGTTGCCTCTAAGGCCCTCAAGAGATTTCAGTCTCTCGATTACAAATTCCAATAACGGAGCAGCTTAAAAATATTTCTTCCTTACAAAATGAAGTCGCTGTTACTGCGTTATGATACTCAGAGAATTTCCTATGCGCATCCACCATCTACTAATTGCAATTGCTTTGTCCTTTACTGGTATTGATGCCTCTTCCCAAAAACTTAAATGCAAGCTAAATTTTGAAGAAGGGATATATATCGGAGGCATGAAACCAAATTGGTTTTCTATTGAGCTCACCCCTACTGGCAATAATGGTAATAATATCGTCGAAGCAAAGGGGACATTCTACAATAAGGATTTTGGAACTGCCCCATTTACAATCACGAAGAATACATTGCCAACCAATGACAGCCTAATGATATCGGCAAGTTTTGGTTGGCATCCCATTTCGAATATCGAAATCAAAAAAGAAACGCTCAGATTTGATTTTGATTGGAGTTATCGTCCTGTTCCTCGAGAAATTGATCTACGAATTCTTGAACGGGCTGATAGAATTCTTTCCACCAATGAAAAATGGGACTCACGCGATGACAGAAATTGCAAGGTTGATCAGGAAAACAAAAAATGGAGCCTCTATTGCGCCATCTACCAGGCATCAACTGACATTTTAAATGATTTCAATCATCGCAGCGCAGCCCTGGAAACAATTCGGAATGCCATCAACAACCTAAGCCCCCAAAGAGATTATAAGCATCAGATTATGGACTTCAATAATGAAAGCACCTTCTTGGATGTCAAGCTACTACTAAAGCAAAGTCAGGAGTCTCTGGCAATTATGGTAAACACTGAACCAAACTAGGCTTCAGTTGTCTTTGTAATCCAGTGGTGGTGGCCCTTCCGGAACAATGCCTTTGTAGACATAGTCCCCTTTTCTTTCTTTGAATTCTGCAGTCACCTCATCGCGTAGCTTCTTATCCTCAAATAGGTCTACCATGGTCATAGCTAGTGCCTTAGAAGCATAAATTAGTCCTTTGTGGCCAATAGACATACCTCCACAAGCAACAACCGCCCAACTATGCCAGGGTGTATCTTTTGGCGCAACCGTGGCACCAAGCCTGATGGTTGGAACCACCCAGCTTACGTCCCCAACGTCCGTAGAGCCACCTCCGGGATGTTCTAATGTTTCTTCCAGCGGTCTGATTTTGGAATCTAACCCCACTTGAGGTTTTCCAGTAGCCTCCTGAATTTTCTTTGCAAAACTGTCTTCCTCAGAAGTATAGCTTATCTCTCCAAGGTACTCCAGGTTTTGCTGGAGTCGGATACCTCCCGCCCTATTAACCAGAATTTCATGTAAGCCCGAAATGAGATTGATTTTATACTCTACATTAGCCATTAATGCTGCACCCTCAGCAATTTTTTCCACCTGCTTCCACACAACCTCCATCCCAGTTCTTCGGGTATCCCTTACACGGGTCCAGATTCTTGCGTAATCAGGCACTACATTAACCACCTTTCCACCATCTTGAATATGATAATGGATTCTTACCGTTGGCTTAATGTGTTCGCGATAGTAGTTAATCCCGGTTGTGTATAATTCCAGGGCATCTGAGGCGCTCCGACCATTCCAGGGATCTGATGAGGCGTGCGCTGCCTGGCCATGAAATTCAACCATGAAATCAACTAGAGCTAATGAACTTTGCACATTCGCCTTAGTTTCTGCGGCAGGGTGCCAGTCGAGCATAATGTCCACATCATCAAAAACCCCAGCCCTTATCATCCAAAGTTTGCCAAAAAATTTCTCCTCAGCCGGTGTACCATAAAACCGAATAGTCCCTTTGAGCTCTCCCGATTCAATAAGCTTTTTTGCTGCCACCGCGGCACCAAGAGAAGCGGTACCAAACAAATTATGACCACAGCCATGGCCGGCCGCACCTTCGTTTAATGGGGCCTTGTACGGAACGGGTTGTTGAGAAAGGCCAGGCAATGCATCAAATTCGCCCATTATGGCAATTATTGGTGAACCTGACCCATAAGAAGCAATAAACGCGGTTGGTATCTCTCCCACTCCCTTTTCAACGGTAAAGCCATTAGCCTCTGCATATGCAATCAAAGCTGCTGCAGATTTATTCTCACGAAAAGCAACTTCCTCAAATGACCAGATTTTATCGCTAAGATCAGTAAGGCTCTTGTACTCAGCTTCAATTGAGTTGATGGCCTTCTCCTTCTTCGAAATATGCGGAGGTTTCTTCTGTGCCAGGACGCAGGTTGAAAGAAGCAGCAATGAAATAACGGCAGTTCGTATTCTCATTTTGAGTAGGTTTTTCAGTGAAGATACCAATACTTTTTTGTAATCTTTGTTTCAAGCAACGTAACTGGTTTTGATTTTAATTAAGTGATGAGTGAAAGCAAGAAGATTGAGTTTTCGAAGCAGGAAATAGAGCGCTATTCCAGGCACCTGATTATACCTGAATTCAATATTGAGGGCCAGCGTAAGTTGAAAGCTGCCAAAGTATTAGTGGTAGGCACCGGCGGCCTTGGTGCTCCGCTCCTTCAGTACCTTACAGCGGCAGGTGTGGGAAAAATTGGTGTTGTGGACTTCGATGTTGTGGACGAGAGTAATCTACAACGACAGGTATTGTTTCAAGTAGAAGACATTGGTAAACACAAAGTAGATGTTGCTATCGAGCGCTTGAGGGGCTTGAACCCACATATAGAGTTCGTTGGATATAAGCAGCAACTGACTTCTGAAAATGCCCTGGAAATAGTAAAAGCTTATGAAGTTGTTGCCGATGGTACCGATAACTTCCCAACCCGATATCTGGTTAATGATGCTTGTGTGTTGCTGGGTATAGCGAATGTATACGCTTCTATATTTAGGTTTGAAGGCCAGGTGGCGGTTTTCAATTTGAAACAACCCGACGGCAGCTTTGGGCCCAACTACCGAGATATCTTTCCTTCTCCCCCTCCTCCGGGCATGGTTCCATCCTGCGCAGAAGGAGGCGTATTGGGTGTATTGCCTGGTATAATTGGAAGTTTGCAGGCCAATGAGGTTATTAAGGTCATCACTGGTATAGGCGAACCTTTATCTGGCAAACTTCATCTGGTTGATGCGCTCACTCTGGATTCGAGGACTGTAAGCTACGGTAAAGACCCTAATCGGGAAGAAATTACCAAACTGATAGATTACGACCAATTTTGTGGCCTTAATGGCGAACCAATGCCACATCAATCCGGCTTAAAATCCGTCACCGTAGAGGATTTACAGGCGATGAGAGAGAATGGCAATTACCATTTGCTAATTGATGTTAGAGAGCCATATGAGTACGAAATTGCTAACCTGGGAGGTAAACTAATCCCGCAACAAAGTATTGAGGACCGGCTGCAAGACATACCCAAAGTTGGCAATGTAGTTGTTCATTGCCGATCCGGTGTGAGGAGCGCTCAAACGATAAGTCTCCTTCAAGAGAAATACGGATATAGCAACCTTTACAATCTTGATGGTGGCATCTTGGCCTGGGCACGGCGCATCGATCTAACCATGCCAAAGTACTAATTACCAGCCATCACGGCTTCGTTGCTGCTTCCGGTCAAAATCCTTATTTTGAGCTAATAAGCATTAATTATGGCCACTGTAAAATTTACTGCCAACCTGAAGAGGTTCTACCCACATTTGGCACCCCAGCAAACGAATGCCGGCACGGTTGCAGAAATATTGGATCATATTGAAATCACTTTTCCGGGAATAAAAGACTACATAGTAAATGAGCAGGGCCAATTGAGAAAGCATGTAAACATATTCATTGGAAACAGCTTGATAAGTGACAAAATGGAGTTGTCTGATCCCGTAAAATCTGGCGACGAAGTCTACATTATGCAAGCGCTCTCTGGTGGTTGAAAAACACGGTCATGTCTAAAGAAACACTTCTGATAGGGACTAGAAAAGGTCTGATTACTTACAAGAAATCACAAGGCAATTGGAAGTACCAGGGAATTTCCTTCCTTGGGATTCCTGTAAACCTTACTTATGTGGACCCACTAACCAATACCTGGTGGGCATGCCTTGATCATGGCCATTGGGGTTGTAAGCTACATAAATCTGTAGACCAAGGTGCCAATTGGGAAGAGGTAACTGCTCCCAGGTACCCTGAAAATACAGAAATTAAAAACGGAGAAATGGCCACGGTAAAATACCTCTGGGCTGTATCAAATGGTGGCGGGAATAAACCAAATGAACTACTGATTGGCACCGAACCAGGAGGGTTGTTTTCAAGCAGTGACAATGGAGGGAGTTTTGCTTTAAATGACAGCCTTTGGAATCATCCCAGCAGAAGAGATTACTGGTTTGGAGGAGGGCGCGATCATGCTGGAATCCACTCAATTATAGTTGACCCAAGAGACAATGACCACATTTATGTTGGCATCAGTGTTGCAGGCGTTTTTGAAACCAAAGATGGAGGGACATCATGGGAACCGAAAAACAAGGGTCTTAAAGCTGACTTCCTGCCTGATCCTGATGCGGAAGTTGGGCAGGACCCTCACCTGTTGATTGCCTCTCCTTCTAATCCGAATGTACTTTGGCAACAGAATCACTGCGGAATTTTCCGAAGTGAAAATGGTGGTGAAAGTTGGTCAGATATCTCCCAGGAGGGCGGCCCCGCCTATTTCGGATTTGCAATAGCAGCTGACGAAAAAGATGACAAAACTGCATGGGTAGTGCCTGCAGTTAGTGACCAGCTTCGGGTTGCAGTAGATAACGCATTATGCGTCTGTAGAACAGAAGATGGCGGCAACACCTGGAATGATTTCAGGAATGGGCTTCCCCAAGAGAGTTGTTTTGACATTGTCTTTAGGCATGCTCTTGATGTTACCAATGATACCCTGGCATTTGGTACTACCACCGGTAATCTCTTCTTAAGTGATGATAGGGGCGAATCTTGGCGAGCCATCAGTCACCACTTACCTTTAATTTACTCAGTAAGCTTTATTTAGGTAATTACGCAAAATTGTTGATTAGCAAACTTGCGAAGCTTTCCAAGTCTATCAGAAGAGATTAGGGTATTTTTGTGTGATGCGTAAGTTGGTATTCTCTATTTGTACTCTTATCCCTGCCCTCCAAGCTATTTGCCAGGAAATAAGGGTGCTAGATGCGAATAGCGCGGTTCCCATTGAGCACGTTGTTGTATTCACTCATACGCAATCCTCCTTTGTGCAAACCGATAGCCTCGGCAACGCGAACCTGGCTGGTTTTGGTGAGTTTACCTCCGTCACCTTTCAACATCCCTCCTATCATTCATTAACAATGACTAAAGAGGAGCTTGCCAACAATAGCTTTGTAGTAAAGCTGGTGGAGCAAATTTTCGAAATAGATGGGGTTGTCATCTCTGCCAATAAGTGGGAGCAGAATCCCGACGAAGTGCCGAGCAGAATCAGGTCAATAGCACCAGCGGATATTGAATTACAAAACCCGCAAACTTCCGCCGACATGCTTGCTCAAACCGGGGAGATTTTCGTACAGAAAAGTCAACTTGGTGGTGGTAGCCCCATGATCCGAGGATTCTCTGCCAACTCAATACTAATAGTAATTGACGGGGTACGCATGAACAACGCCATCTACCGAAGCGGAAATCTTCAAAACGTTATTAACATCGATCCAAATTTTCTTGATGGCGCGGAAGTGATCTTTGGGCCAGGCTCGGTAATCTATGGTAGCGATGCCTTGGGGGGAGTAATGGACTTCCACACAGCAGATCCTGAACTGGGATCCAAGACCCTGATTAAAGGTAAGGGCCTTCTTAGGTATGCTTCAGCAAATAATGAAAACACAGCCAACTTTAGTATTAATATTGGTGGAAAGAAAGTAGGCCTCTTTGCTGGCGTTACCCGAAGCACTTATGACGATCTGAGAGCCGGTAGCGATCGCACCAGTAAATTTCCAAGTTTTGGTAAACGGCTTCAGTTTGTGCAGCGCATTAATGGGATTGACTCCCTTCTGCAAAATGATAATGAAGATTTTCAACGATTTAGTGGCTATGATCAATGGAATGCCTTGGCGAAGCTTAGATATAAGCCGAACTCCGCAATTGACCTCAAATATTCTTTGCATTATTCCACCACCTCTAATATACCTCGCTACGACCGCCTTATTGAATTGAGAAACGGGTTGCCTCGATCTGCTGAATGGTTCTATGGCCCTCAAGAGTGGCTTATGCACGCTGCGTCGGCCTTACTTTCCACAAAAACAGCCCTGTTTGATCAGGCCAAGCTAACGTTGGCTTACCAGGATTATACTGAAAGTAGAGTTGACCGCTCGTACCAATCTCCGCTGCGCCGTGAAAGGAAAGAGGGGGTAGATGTATTTTCAGCAAACCTTGATTTCGACAATAGCCTCTCCAATAATAGGCAACTCTTCTATGGCGTAGAATACATTTACAATGAGGTCAACTCAACCGCGGGAATGACCAACATAGAGACTGGCATAAGTTCACCCGCAAGTACGCGCTATCCTGATGGCGGCAGCACTTACTCCTCAATTGCCGGGTACGCAAGCTACAAAAGCCCAATCAGCGATATCATCACTTTTTCTTCCGGAATTAGATTGAGTCATGTGCAATTGGAGTCTGTATTTAATGACAAATCGTTCTTCAATTTTCCATTCAACGACATAGCTATAGCAAACACGGCCATAAACGGAAATTTGGGGTTCGTCTACAATGGGCCTAAAAGAACCAAGATAGACCTATTATTTTCCACCGGTTTTAGGGCGCCGAACATTGATGACGTTGGAAAAGTTTTCGATTCTGCCCCAGGGAATATTGTGGTACCCAATGAGAATCTGAAGCCCGAGTACTCCTACAATTTTGAGTTAGGGTTCAGAAGAACTTTTGGTAACAGTCTTGAAATACAGGCTACAGGTTTCTATACCATGCTAGACAACGCCATGGTGAGGCGAGATTTTACTTTTAATGGCCAAGATTCTCTTATCTATGATGGAGTTCTCAGCAATGTTGAGGCAATTGTTAATACTGGAGAAGCATATATTTTAGGTGCTACAGGGCGGGTTCATATTCGTTTCGAAAAGTCCGTAGAGCTGGAATCTAATTACACCCTTACAACCGGTATGGATAGAGTTTCAAACGTTCCACTGAGGCATGTCCCTCCTGCCTTCGGAAGAACAAGCATAAATTATTCAAAAGGAAACGGCAAGGCGACATTCTACGCCGACTATCAAGCCAAAAGGAGTTTTGAGGACCTGGCTCCTTCTGAACAAAATAAACCTCACCTCTACACCTCAGACGGGGCACTAGGTTGGCTAATATTCAGCTTAAAAGGCAGCTATCAAGTGGTTAACAAGCTCCAGTTAGATATTGGAATTGAAAACATCCTTGACAAGCACTATCGCCCCTATGCCAGCGGAATTAGTGCAGCTGGGCGTAATTTTATTGTCGCTCTCAGAGGAAATTTCTAAGGTGCCTAACCATTCGTTTGCCCGCCATCAGAATCTTGTTAGTTTTGGAGATTAATCGATTCATATGCACATAGCGGTCTCAGGAAACATCGGTTCGGGTAAAACAACGCTTACAGAAAAGCTATGCAAGCACTACGGCTGGACTCCGCACTTTGAATCTGTAGACAACAATCCCTACCTGGCAGATTTCTATGAAGACATGGCCCGCTGGGCCTTTCATCTTCAAATTTATTTTCTCAATTCACGGTTCACCCAGATACGTTCGATACAGCAGAGCGGTGATACTATTGTGCAAGATCGAACGATTTATGAAGATGCTTACATCTTTGCTGCGTACCTAAATGAGGCAGGGCATATTACCGAGCGCGACTACCAAAGCTACCTGGATATCTTCAAATCTATGATTGGCTTAGTAGAGCCTCCTGATTTACTTATCTACTTGCAATCTGACGTTCCTAAGCTGGTTAATCAAATTCAGAAGCGAGGCCGTGATTATGAATACGCCATGAGGCTGGATTACCTGCGGAATCTCAACAAATACTATGAATCGTGGATCGGGGGCTATGACTTGGGTAAGCTACTGATCATCGATGTTAACAACCTGGATTTCGTGGAAAAGGTAGAGGACTTCTCTTTTATTGTGGAGAAGATTGACCTGGAGTTACACGGGCTTTTCAGCTAAACACTACCTTTTATTTCCCAACTGAAACGTTCGAGATATATTAAAACCCAGATGGATATCTCCATCAAAGAAATCTCCGGCAGTCTCAGTTATGAAGCCTTTTTCAATCATTGACCTCGAGTTTGCCAAATGTATCTGAAAAACATGTCCTCCAGTTTCTATGTCAACGCCCAGAGCTAATGAGTTCATATACTCCTGTCGCCCTTCTAAGCCGATAAACTCATTAGGATCTAGCTGATAATAATACTCAAAGTTGACGGTTACACTTCCCGTAATACGATACCTACCTCCTACTCCTAATGCAAATTGGTCATTGCTATCTTCTAAGAATGTCACAAGATTCTTGTGCACAATCGAAGGCATTAGTTGCAAGGTCAAATTTGAGTTGATCTTCCGCGCTATCAGTAGTTGTGCGGTATAAGTAACACGATTGCTAAAGTCGAGATCTGACGCGGGGTCTATATTTGGCGCCACCTGTTCCTTTACTGAAGAGTTCACTGTTGTACTGGCAAAGGCAACAATCGACACCGGTGCTCCCTGATTTTTTTGCTTTAGGAATTTATACTTCACAAATCCATCGAATGTCTTTTGGAAGGAATTTCTTCCAATACCAACATTTAGGTTGTCTGTAATGCCATATTCCAGTCCCAGCCTGATATTAGATTCGTCCAATCCCCAAAGTTCTCGCCATCCGGAGTTAATGGTACCAAACCGATGCGAGATTAGAAACTCAAGTTCTCCTTTCTGCTTGGTTTTTACTGAGTGCCCATGTATTACCCTGGAGGCTTTAAAAATGCTTGTTACGTAGGAGTCGTCCTCTTCAGTTTCATCATTGAGCAGGTCCATTAGGTCCTGGGCATTGGCAGTAATTGTTGCAAAACAAAACAGTAAAATTAGGTAGCTATTTCTCATATCTCTTGTATTCAAGGTTAACCTTAACCTCAACTATTTCAGCAATGTTCTTAAAGAGCAATTTTGGAATCTTAATCTTGTAATCTTCAAGTTTTACAGGAAAACTGGCATTTATAAATATTTTCTCATCCTTAAACTCGAATGTGCCTTTAATGGTCACTTCTCTACTAACACCATGTATTTCCAAATTCCCGGTGGCGGTGGCATCTCTATCCCCAGGTTCTAAGGAAAAATTTGTCACCTTACCCTGAAAGGTAGCCTTGGGATATTTTTCGCTTTCCAGGTACTTCTCATTGAAATGCTCCTGCATTAACGATTTCTCAAATTGAAATTCATTTATGGGTATGGAAAACACAATTGCACCTGATTCGGTGTCAAAAATACTTGTGGCTTTCTGGTTGTGGGCCTCGATATCCTCAATTGGGGCTTCGGAATAGAAAGATACCTCACTTTTATCTGTAATGTACTTTTGCCCAAACGCCAGGCTTCCAAAGCAAACTAGTACAGCCACTAATACAATTTTCATAGATTTCATCTTACTTCTTATTAATTATCCTGAGCGCCGCTATCGATCCAGCAAACTATTTGATTTACCTCCAAGGAGGTAAGAGAAAGTCCAGCTCGGGGCATGTCTCGTGTAATAACTCGTGTCCGAATATCCTCGCGATTAAATACTATTACATCGAAATTCTGCAGATTAACTCTTCCGGTTCCAGGAACATGACAACCAGCAATAGCACAATTGGTGTCTATAATTGGCTTCACCACTGCCTCAAATGTCACGGTTGCCGGGTCGCACTCAAAGGTCTCTACCGGAAACAACTCCTCCTGGTTTAAGTTTTCACAGCCCACCGTTGCAGCAAAAAATGCCACTACCAGAAACATCCAGAAACCAATCTTTTTCATAAATAAATAATCCGAGGTATTTGTACAGTATACTAAGATAGTATCAAAATGGCTGCCCGAAATCAATACATTGGCACTCCTTACTACCTTGTAAACAAATTGTAGACCGATTTCCCCTACTCACAGCGTAAATACTTTGCAGTTACTACCGTTGAAATGTAGATAAGATGCGTATTTCCTTAATTCTCCATATAATTATCAAAGTTTGTGGTGAGAATGAGTCTGCGTAAAATCATACATATCGATATGGATGCATTTTATGCTTCAGTAGAACAACGGGATAATCCCGAATTGCGAGGAAAGCCCGTTGCTGTTGGTGGTAGTTCAGAACGAGGCGTAGTGGCAGCCGCCAGCTATGAAGCAAGAAAATACGGTGTTCGCTCCGCGATGCCTTCAAAAATTGCCAAGAGAAAATGCCCGGATCTTATCTTCGTAAACCACAGATTTGATGTCTATAAAGCAGTTTCAAAAACCATACGTGATATCTTTCATAACTATACAGACCTGGTAGAACCACTTTCACTGGACGAGGCATATCTTGATGTAACCCAAAATAAAATCGGTCTTAACTCCGCAACACTAATTGCCAGGAAGATAAAGGAAGACATATTGAGGGAGACGGAACTTACCGCATCGGCAGGAATTTCCACCAACAAGTTTCTGGCGAAAGTAGCATCCGATATCAATAAGCCTAATGGTCTAACGCTAATTCCCCCAGAAAAAACTCAAACATTTATTGACGCCCTTGCAATTGAAAGATTCCATGGAATAGGCAAGGTTACCGCCAAGAAAATGAATGACCTTGGCATTTTTACCGGCAAAGATCTGAAAGAATGGAGAGAGCGAGATCTAATTAAAACTTTTGGTAAGGTAGGCAAATTCTACTTTCAGATCGCTAACGGAAATGACGACCGGCCGGTTAACCCAGATCGCATCCGAAAATCGCTAAGCATAGAAAATACCTTCGAAAACGACATTGAAACTGCAGAACTTATGATGGTGGAGCTGGAGAAGTTAGCTGAACTTTTAGAAGAACGAATTAGGCGATCTGGTTCTTATGGTAAAACTTTAACATTAAAAGTAAAATTCTCTGATTTTAAGCAAATTACGAGAAGTAATACTATTTCAGAAATCATAGAAAAGAGCGACCAAATAATAGAATTACTTCCGGAATTAGTGTCAAATATCGACGTAAAATCCAACCATATAAGATTGCTGGGGCTGGGTGTCTCAAATCTAATTGGGGAAGCAAAACCAAACAACAGCGGTCAATTGACCCTCGAATTTTAGGCTTCGCAGCTATGAAGCCCCCTTGCTACTCTTACTTTGCACATAGGCAACAGCGGCCCCTACCGCCGCCCCAAAGATGTGCGATTCCCAGGAAATGCCCGGTTGATTTGGTAAGATACCGTAAATAAGCGTCCAGTAAAATGAGAGGATGATAACAGAGATCAACAACGACCGCAGGTCTTTTCTAAATATTCCAAAAAAGATTAGGAATGCAGCCAGCCCGTAAATTAACCCACTTGCCCCGATATGAAATGATGAAGACCGGGCAAAACCCCAAACAAGCAAACCCGTGAAGAAGTAGCATTGCAAGAAGACCTTCCTGGCTATTACGTCATAAAAGAAATACACCGTGGTTCCCAAAAAAAGTAGCGGGAAAGTATTCGAAATCAAGTGTACAATGTTACCATGAATTAATGGGGCCGTGAGTATGCCAATCAGACCAAACTTAGTTCGGGGTAATATGCCCAAAAAACCAAGATCATGACTCAAAAACTGTTCAATCCAAAAAACCAACCACATTAAAAAAACCAGTCGGCTGGGAACAATAATACTTCCTAAAAAAGTTGGTTTGGACATTTGGTGCCCCCGCTATGAGGGATCCTTGATCATTTTGAGATCTACTACCTGGGACTCCTCAAAGCCGACAGACATAAACCCAAATACACCACCAGAGGCCTCTGCTATTTTTCTAGCCAGGTCTTTTACACTCTCATAGAACTTAACCGCAAACCCCTTGTCTAGTTTTGGAAGAATATCATTTAGGCGGCCTAATTCCTCTGAGATCATCTCATTTCTTTCTGCGGTTTTCAAAGGATATTCCTGAATGGTAATTTTCAATTTGTCTTCAAAATCCTCACCGGCAAGCGTATAGTACTCGCGCAATTCCTTCCTGGCCTTTTGTGGCTTTAACTTCATTACAGTTACCGCCTCTTTCATTTCAGATTTATCAATTTCATCGTCAGCACCAGCTATTAGAATACTCACCAAAACGGGTACTTTGTACATCAAATCAGCTTCCTCAGACTGTAGTGCTTCAAATTCCGGTATCATTTAGTCCAATTATTTAGTTCATTATAATGTCGTAAAAATAAAGTTTATATTAAATTTTAAAATCAATATTTTGCGCATTTTCTGGATACTTTTTGTGTTTTGCCCGCATTCACGAAATGAGTACCCCCAATTAAAATTGAATTCATTTTAATATGCACCTTAGCGACCCCTTCAAGATATTCATAATCGAAGACGACCCAACTTACAAGAAGTTTCTAGAGTACGTACTAAGTTTAAATCCAGACTTTGAGGTTAATGCATATGAATCCGGTAAGGAGTGCATAGACAATCTGCATCTTAATCCGTCGGTTATCACCTTAGATTATTCCCTACCAGACATGAAAGGTGAAGAGGTGCTTAAGGAGATTAAGAATCACAACCCAAACTGCCATGTGATCATTGTCTCTGCTCAGGAGAAGATAGGAACCGCTGTAGACCTGCTTAAGCAAGGAGCCTACGATTACATAACCAAAGATGAGGAGACCAAGGACAAGCTTCTGAACACCATCAATAACGCCCGAAGAAATGTTTCATTGATTCAGGAGCTTGATGACCTGAAGGAAGAAATAACGGGCAGATACGAGTTTTCCAAAAGCATAATTGGTTCGAGCAGCGCAATCAAGAAAACATTTGCTCTTCTTGAAAAGGCAGTTAAGACCAATATTACTGTCTCAATTACGGGCGAAACCGGTACTGGAAAGGAACTCGTGGCCAAAGCTATCCATTACAACTCTGACCGAAATAAAAAGAAGTTTGTAGCCGTAAACATTGCGGCCATCCCCAGAGAACTAATTGAAAGCGAGCTTTTCGGTTATGAGAAAGGTGCCTTTACTGGGGCAGCAAGTAGAAGAATTGGCAAATTTGAGGAGGCTAACGGAGGCTCAATCTTTCTGGATGAAATTGCTGAGATGGATGTAAACCTCCAGGCAAAACTACTGAGGGCTCTACAAGAAAAAGAAATAACACGAATTGGCGGGAATGAGGTTATTAAGCTAGACCTACGGATAATTGTTGCTACACACAAGAACCTATCGGAGGAAGTGAAGAACGAGAATTTCAGGGAAGATTTGTACTACCGGCTGCTTGGTTTACCCATTCACCTACCTGCACTGAGAGAAAGAGGGAATGACATATTGGTAATAGCCAAGCACTTGCTAAAACAGTTCTGCAAAGACAATAAGTTAGATTCTATCATTATCAACAACGATGGCCAAGAGAAGCTTCTGAGTTATCACTACCCTGGCAATGTTAGAGAGCTGAAGTCCGTTATCGAACTGGCAGCGGTAATGTGCAATGAGAAGGAGATTGGAAGTGATGATATTAAATTCAACAGTGTAATGAGGGAGGAGAATTTGACTTTCGAAGAGATGACACTTAAGGAGTATACTTTTAAAATTATCCGGTACTTTCTTGAAAAATACGACAACAACGTGCTGGAAGTAGCTGAAAAGCTTGACATTGGAAAGTCAAGTATATACCGTTATTTAAAAGAGATGGAGGAATAATCGGTGGCTGACAATTCTGACAATAACACTAAAATCAGCGAATACATCAGTGCTGGTGGCTTCTACCAAACAGTAGTTGAAGATGGAGCCGACGTTATTTTTATTGTCAATTACCAGGGATTGATCCTTTACCACAATCCCTCAGTCCAGGACACATTAGGCCACAAGCCCAACAGCCTCGTTGGCAAGAACTTCTTTGACTTCATTCATGAAGATAAAAAGGAAGAATTGATCAAGACCTTTGAAGAAATATCTGCAGCACATTATACCGAAAACGTGGAATTTCTTTTTCAAGAGTACTCCGGGCAGTACAAGTACCTGGAATTCAACGCAATAAACCTCAAGCAAAAGAGCGGATTAGATGGTCTTATCCTAGATTGTAGGGATATCTCACAGCGCAAAAAGGCAGCCGAAGAACTTATACAAGCACAAAAGGCTAAGGAATTGTTCCTAGCAAATATGAGCCATGAGATAAGAACGCCCATAAATGGTATAGCAGGAATGGTAAACTTGCTTCAGGAATTTGGAGGCAGTAAAGAGCAAGAGAAGTATCTGAATGCCATTAAGAATTCTGCCGACCACTTGAAGGTAATTATTAACGACATTCTTGACTTCGCCGCTATTGAGTCCGGCAAACTAAAATTTGAAAAAATTGGATTTAGCCCGAAGGAGCAAATAACCTCCGTTGCGGAACCCCTCCTACTTAGTGCCAGGGAAAAAGGCCTGCTAATAAACTGCGTAATTGACTCAGAAGTAGACAACATCTATCTGGGGGATCCAGTACGACTAAATCAAATATTGGTTAATCTCATTAACAACGCTATAAAGTTTAGCAATAAAGGGAAAATACAAGTCTCAGCTCAATTGAATAAAGCCATAGACCAAACACATCATATAGCATTTGCTGTTGAGGATGAAGGCATTGGAATATCCGAGGAAGGTATTAAGAGAATATTCGATTCCTTTAGCCAGGCAGATGAGAGTATAACACGTAAGTATGGTGGCACCGGCTTAGGACTCGCCATCTGCCAGCAATTAGTTGAGCTACAGGGTGGGAAGATTTGGGCCGAAAGCAAAGTGAAGAAAGGGAGTAAGTTCTTCTTTACGATACCCTATCAACTTGGGACTAAGGACGATTTCAGAAAGGAGTTTGTGAAAATAGAGTATACCCAAAGGGAACTCATTAACTATAACATTCTGCTTGTAGAAGACAATGACATAAATCGTATGTACGCCACTAAACTTCTACAGAAATGGAAATGTGAGGTGGACATCGCCGAAAACGGTAAAATAGCCACGGAGCAAGCCTCCAAGAAGGTATACGACCTGATCTTAATGGATTTACAGATGCCCCTGATGGATGGCTTTGAAGCAACTAAATTTATTCGCAATAAACTACAAAAGCCTAATAGCGATGCACCAATAATTGCACTTACTGCAAACGCGATTAAAGGTGATAATGACCGATGTATCGAAGTGGGTATGAATGATTACTTGTCCAAGCCCTTTACGCCAGAGAAATTATACGGAAAGATAGTAGAATATTACCATGAAGATAGACCGGCTATTCCAGAGGATGCTGATGTTTTTTCAAGTGAGCATCTAACTAACCTTGATTACCTGAGGGGAGTCTGCAATGGAGACGTGGATTTCATGCAGGAAATGATCAACACCTTTATCACCAAAACACCAGAGATGTTACTGGGAATGAGAGAGTCCGTGCAAAGCTCAGATTGGTCGCAAGTGGGGAGTATTGCTCATAAGCTCAAACCTTCAATAACTTTTATGGGTATTGACCGCGTGAAGCAACTAGTCAAGGACATTGAGGAGTCTGGAAAAGAGCGTAAGAACATTGAAGAGCTCCCCGGCATGGTAGAAAGTCTAGTAACGGTTTGTGAAGCTGCTATTGACGATCTAAAGAACAAGCTGGAGCGAGGTATCTCCTAGAATATCTATCTGTGCATAATGGCGATCTTCTTATAAATCGCTGGTTCATTATCTACACTTACCACCACGAAATAGATACCATTCTTTATCTGCTTAGTATCGATCTGCACTCTGTTGTTTCTAAATACCAGGTTTCCTTCAGAGATAGTAACACCTCTTTGATCGATTATTTGCCAAGTATAATCTCTGCTTGATGGAGCCTCCAGTTCAAAGTTTAGAATATCCTGAACAGGGTTTGGATAGATGCTTAAGCTCTCAAGTTCATCTACAAAAGGATCGTCGGTACTTACTATTACCGGTGGCTTCTTGTTGGATAAACTAATTATTTCCGCCTGGTAAATCTCATTAGACCCATTGCTATTACTTTGGATAAAAACAATGGCGGCAAGCTTGGTGGAATCGTATATCTGCACATCAATCTCCCAGTTTTCAGTAATGCTCTCCATTTGTCCCAACTGCCAAGCTTGATTAAACAACGTGCCAGCTGCATCTGGCAAGAACCTTTTCAGGACATTTCTGAGAGTATCATTAGACGCTGTTACAATTTCCTCTTCCACCACAGCTATAAAGACCTTAATCTGTTCATTGAGTGTGTCTAAGGCGGTAATATTGGCTGTAATGTTAATTTCAGTCGATGGCGCAGGGTTCTCCTGGATCTGTATACCAAACTTAGGATTGACCAGAGACCTCTTGTCGATATCTATTTCATCCCATAAGAAGGAATTGCCATCAAAATTCTCAATAGGTGTGTTTCCATCAATTGCTGTAAATGGAGGCTGATCCACACCGTATACAAACGTTCTAGCTTCTGGTCCTCCAGGGTTGTCTTCGTTATACTGATCCAAACCTGGTTCATTAATATGATATTGCAACGGGATCAAATCAATCACGCCGATATTAGCTTTGATATTCCTGATCCGATCTAGCTCAGTAATTACGTCATTATGGAATTGGGAACTGATGTTGGTAAATTGCTCTACCAAAACATTTCGGGTTCTCTCTCCTATCCATACATTATCAAAAGCAAAGCCATCAAAATCTGTTCCGGGCTCATTATCCGCGTTACTACCAAAAGCCACTCTAAGTCTCACATTTGGTTCACCTTTAACAGCATCTAAGTTGTGATAGGCTCTTCTCCAACCTTCATCTTTTCCAGACCAACCTAAATCTCCAAACGGCTGATTACCGGGCTTACCTACAATGGATGAGGTGTTATACCATTCAATACCACCGTCAGCTTCCAGGCCACCGACCAAATTCCATGTAAATCCTCCATCAATGGAATACTGCAATACAGCCCCATCAAACCCTTCATCGGTACTAGACCAGATGTCCATATAAATCATTGGCCGCTCCAAAGCAGTGAAATCGAAGCACGGTCCATCAACCCAAGAGCTTTCGTTGGGGAAGTAAGTGCCTCCATTACGGCCAGTCCACCAAGCATTGGAACCTGAGGCAGCTGCATTAATTATTGAACCGGATGGAGGCCCCCAAATCCAACTGGTATCGCTGGGTGTAGCGCTTGTTAGGTCTGCATTGGCAACCCAACCACCAGTTCCTGAATCAAAGTCCTGGAAGTAAGGGAATTGCGTTTGAGTGGTGAATGGTAGAATAAATGTCTTTTGCGTGAAGGAGTTAGTACAAAGTTTATCCGTGGTCACGAAAATGGTTACGTCATATACTCCGGTGTTAACGTATTGGTGGAATGGGTCCTTATAAGTCCCGTTTGTTATTGAACCATCAGGATGGGTAATGTTCAGCGTACTGGCCGGTGGTCCTGAGACTACATTACCATCTCCAAAATCCCAAGTATAAATATCGATAGTACCAGTAGGCAGCATGGTCCTATCTCTAAAGGCTGTAAAATCGCCGTTGCAGATATCTTGCCACTCAAACGAAGCGACAGGGATTGGGCCAATGGAAACAAGTTTGGTAATATTCTCTTCGCACTGGAGGTTATTATTAGTCCTTACAGTCAGCCTTACAAAATAGTCATTAGGATTCTGGTAGAGGTGCTTTGGATTCTGCTTAGTGCTACTAACGCCATCACCAAAATCCCAGCTCCATTCAGTGATTTGGGAGGCCACTATTGACCCATCGACTACTGACTGATCTTGGAATTGAATACTATCCCTTACACAGAAATTGAGCACATTAAAATCAGAGACTGGGGCAGGGTTTACAATAATGTTTTCTATGGCGGTGTTAGTTACCATATTTATATCAGTAAATTCATATTCAAGCAAGTGTGCCCCTGCTCCCGCCACTGCAGGATTGAATATGTAGTTAGACCCGTCAAAAGTTACTCCAGGACCAGTAAAAATTCCGCCTGGGGGATCTCCAACTAGAAGTAACTCACTGCCATTTTCGCACCTTTCAGGGTCCAGTCCTGGAATATCCACTGGGGGAACACCAAATACAAATACCGAATCGAGCTTAAAGTTGGTACAGGTGGTGATTGGATCGGTATAAGTATATGTTATATGATTATACACTCCTGTGTCGGCAAGCAATGGCGCAAATGCGCTACCAACAATACCGGTTCCGCTAAAAGTACCTCCAACAGGGCTTCCGACAAGGTTAATAATTGGATCATTCTGAGCAGCTGTGGCTGGAAGATTGAAGAAATCCACTACTGGTAAGGGATTTACGAAGAGGTTTACCTGATCTGTGATTATTACGCAAGGTCCACCCGCATCCGGATCATTGGTTCGCAATTCGAAAACAATATTTGTACTAACATCGCCGGCATCCAGCGTATAGGTGGCAGTGACCTCCCCTGTACCACCGTTGTAACTACTTGTGCTTAAGTTGGCTGGCACTCCATTACTTACTACAAACCAGTCGCCATCTGTCGCGCTACCTCCAACGAATCCACTTAAACCTACTGCGCCGGCATCTTCACAAATCTCAAAATCAAGCCCGGCATCAGACGTTGCAATTGGATTCACCGTAACAACGAAATTTGTCGTTGTTCCAACACATCCGGCTGCTACTGGAGTGACGGAATAAGTAACTTCACTTACTGTGGTAAGGTTGTTTGTAAGATTATCGGAAATCAAACCAACACCGCTTGGGGTTGCACCAGAAACTGATCCGAGGGTTACTGCACTCGTCCAATTGAAAACTGTTCCTGCAACGTCGCCAGTTGGAATGAAGGAGGCATTTTCACCAGAGCAAACAGTTTGCGTTGTTGTTACATTATTGACGTTTGGAGTGGGATCTACAGTTATTACTACTTCTATGAAGTCTCCGATACAAATACCAGGATTCGCCGTCGCCGATCTTGGCGTAATTGTATATGTTACAGTTTGGCTAGTAAACGTAGGGTTATTTAGAATGTCAGCAATTACAGCACCATCTGTAAGGCCTGTAACGGGAGTCGTAAAGCCACTGACTCCGCCTGTAGCTGATACAGTGTAATCAAATGTAACTGGACCGCTGCTTGGCACTGTAGAGCTATTCAGCGTTATAGCAGTCATGTCATCATCACAAATCGTTTGGGAAGTAGGGGTTGCGGTAACTACAGGGTCTGGGTCAATTGTAACCTCAAAATTAACAGGTGTACCCACGCAGCCATTTGCCGAAGGTGTTATGGTGTATCTCACTCTACCAATGGTATTAATTGTATTGGTAAGTATATCGGTAATATCACCACTTCCACTTGGACTGTTCCCAACTACGGTTCCCAAGGTAACAGTACTGGTCCAGGTAAAAACGGTTCCAGCTACATCACCAGCGGGGAAGAATGAAGCCAGATCTCCAGAACAAATGTCTTGTGTAAGTAAAGGGTTGTTTACATTCGGAGTAGGATCAACCCTCACATCAACTGACTCCATCACCACTGGACAGCCATTAGCACTTACGGTAAAAGTATAGGTTACAACCTGAGCAGTACTGTTGGTATTAGTCAGAGTTTCTGTTATAGTACCATTATCGCCAACACTCCCAGCAATAGAGTAATCCACGCTGCCTGTCACACCGCTTGGGTAGGACGCCACCAGGGAAATATCGCCATTCCCCGTCGGTGTGGTATAGTCTATATCAACTGCAAAACCATCGCAAACAACCGGATTGTTATTCACTATGCTTTGTGCTGATACCGGGTTCACGGTTACTACGTAATTCTGAGTCGTTGCATTGACACAACTCTCCGAACCAGGGCCTGTGGCTGTAACCACGTACGTCACAGTTTGAATGTTGTCTGTTGTATTCGTCAGAATATCCGTAATCGTACCGATACCATTGGTGTTACCTGTTATACCAGTTGGAGTACCGCTATTGTAGGTAAAGATAGTACCCGCTACATCACTTGTTGGTGTGAAACTTAATTGATCACCACTGCATATAGTAATTGCTCCTGGCAAGTTCATAAAGCCTGGTGTTGGATCCACCTGAACATCAACTGCTGTAATTACATCTGCGCAGCCATTGGCACTTGCGGTAAATGTGTAGGTTACGGTTTGTGGTACGCTGGTAGCATTATCTAAGCTCTCAGTGATACTACCTGTTGTTCCAATCGCTGTTGGTGCACTATAGTCTACACTTCCGGTAACACCCCCTGGGTAGGTTGCCGTCAGGCTTATTGATCCATTTTCAGTTGGTGTACTATAATTGATATCTACGCCTACTCCCTCACATACTAT
The DNA here is from genome assembly GCA_028285445.1 of Cyclobacteriaceae bacterium. Classification (GTDB taxonomy): domain Bacteria; phylum Bacteroidota; class Bacteroidia; order Cytophagales; family Cyclobacteriaceae; genus JANQPQ01. The sequence goes on from JANQPQ010000056.1 coordinate 427,611, forward strand.
CGCCTCATTGTTTGTGATTGTCTGACTCACCTCCGGATTCACAGTGACTACATAATTCTGGGTAACAGGATTAACACAATTTAATGGTCCAGGTCCGGTTGCAGTAATTACATATGTCACGGTTTGAATATTGTCCGTGGTGTTGGTTAGAATGTCTGTTATTGTCCCAACGCCGTCCGTGTTACCCGTTACACCTGAAGGCGTACCGCTATCGTAACTAAGAACTGCCCCAACTATATCACTGGCTGGCGCGAAATTCAATTGATCACCGCTGCAAATTGTAATAGCGCCTGGTAAGTTCGTGAATCTAGGGAAGGCGGTGATCGTCAGGGTCATAACATCGAACGCTACATCGCAGTCGCCAACTGGATCATTCGTCGTTAAGGTAAGGTTCACCGTGCCAGCAAGGATATCTCCTGCACCTGGCGTATAGGTCGTCGAT
>JANQPQ010000001.1 GCA_028285445.1 Cyclobacteriaceae bacterium
ATACTTACGCACTGGGAAGCCTCGTTGCCGGAGCAAATCAAACTTGCTTATTTGCCGGGCATTGGCCAGGTAAGACTTCGGCTTACCGCAACTGGCAACTCTAAAGAAGTGCTGGCCAAGCTGGTAGATGAAGAAATCGCTAAGCTTCCTGAGTTAATTGGTAAGTTTATTTATGGCTATGATGATGACACCATTGAGGTAGTGGTTGGGCGGTTGCTCAAACAACACAACTTAACAATAGCAACTGCCGAAAGCTGCACTGGGGGCTACCTGGCGCATAGCATAACGTCAATACCCGGAAGTTCCGAATACTTTCAAGGAGGTATAATTCCATATCATAACGAACTAAAGCAAACTGTACTTGGTGTTGATCAATCAAGTTTTGTTGAAGAGGGAGCAGTAAGCGAGCCAGTTGTTCGGCAAATGGCTGAAAAGGTTAGAGAACTTTTCAATGCAGATATCGGGGTGTCTACTAGTGGTATCGCTGGCCCGACCGGCGGAAGCGATTTAAAACCTGTGGGAACTGTTTGGATAGGATATGCTGATGGAAAAAGAACATTGGCAAAAAAGCTAAACTTCGGTAACGAACGGGTGATCAACATTAAACGCTTTACCCTCTCAGTATTGTATTCGCTCCACCAAAGATTGATTGAAATCGATTGAGGTTGAGGCCTAATTGTAGTAACTTTGTGGCCGAATTTGTAATCCGCTATAACGCATGGCATTAGTTGAAATGGTGATGCCCAAAATGGGCGAAAGTATAATGGAAGCCACTATTCTGGGTTGGCTGAAGAAAGAAGGTGATGTTATTGAACAAGACGAGTCGGTACTGGAAGTTGCCACCGACAAGGTAGACACCGAGGTACCAGCAACTCACGGCGGAGTACTTAAAGAAATACTGGCAAAAGAAGGGGATGTAATTGAAGTGGGAAAGCCCATTTGCGTTATTGCCACCGATGGAGGCGAAGAAAGCCCGGCGACACCGGAAGCTATTGAGGACGTGAAGCAAGAAGTACCGGAACCAGTTGAGGCCGAGGCAACAGAAGCCCCGGTTGTGGCAGAGCCTATCTCCAGCAATGGTTCCTCCACTTTGGCTAAATCTGATGGCGAACGATTCTACTCTCCCTTGGTAAGAAATATTGCCAAGCAGGAAAATATACCAATGACAGAGTTGGCAACAGTTCCGGGAAGTGGAAAAAGCGGTAGGGTCACTAAGAAAGATATTCTTGCTTACGTGCAAACCCGAACCGTGGGAACACCAGCAGTAGCAGCACCCGTGGCTGATACCCCCGCTCCCACCCCAGCACCGGTGGCACCTGTCTCAGGACAAGACGAAATTATTGAGATGGATCGTATGCGCAAGCTAATTGCAGAGCGCATGGTCGATTCCAAACGTATTTCACCACACGTTACCTCCTTTGTTGAGGCCGATGTTACCAGCATTGTTTACTGGCGAAATCGGGTGAAGAATGAATTCAAACAGCGAGAGGGAGATAACCTGACCTTCACACCAATATTTATCGAGGCAGTAGTCAGAGCAATTAAAGACTACCCTATGATCAATGTACAAGTCGATGGCGACAGAATAATAAAGAAAGCTGATATCAACATCGGTTTGGCCGTGGCCCTGCCGACTGGCAACCTCATTGTGCCCGTAATCCGCAACGCTGATCAGCTCAGCTTACTAGGGCTTGCGAAGCAAGTGAATGACCTGGCCAGAAGAGCAAGAGAAAATAAGCTTAAGCCCGACGAACTCTCAGGCGGAACTTTTACTATTTCCAATGTGGGTTCTTTTGGAAATGTTATGGGAACACCAATTATTATGCAACCTCAAGTAGGCATATTAGCTCTTGGCGCCATAGCAAAGAAACCCTCGGTTATTGAAACTGAATTTGGCGACGCCATCGGTATTCGACACAAGATGTTCTTATCTCACTCTTATGACCATAGGGTGGTTGATGGCGCCCTTGGTGGAATGTTGGTAAGAAGAGTTGCAGATTATCTGGAAAAGTTCGATATTAACACAGTAATTTAACCTAAGCTAATAGTGACTAGTAAAGGCCCTTTCCATCCGGAGGGGGCTTTTTTATTTATCCTGGGCTCTGATTTTCTATGGTGCAATACGCCTTTAGCCTGAGATTCCTACCACACCGTGCTAAAGTCGCTCCTTAACTGCTTCCACATTTTTTTTAGAATTTCCAACGAAGATCTCTTCATCAATAATGAAAACAGGGCGCTTGAGGAAGGTGTACTCCTCTAAAATGTAATTGCGATAGTCTTGCTCGGAGAGGTTTTTCTCTTTCAAACCCCAAGCTTTATACTTCATTGCTACCCTGCTAAAAAGTGCCTCGTAGGAGCCAGCCATATTCGCCATAACATCAATTTGCTCAGGAGTAATTTTTTCTGTTTTGATGTCTTGGTACTCAAACTCATCACCAATACCCAATTCCTTAATAATTCTCTGACAAGTAGTGCATGTTGAAAGGTGATAAACTTTTCTCATTGATTGATTTCGTTTAAAAATGACATAATGGCGTTGTATATCTTGGCAAGATCCTCTGCATTTACTACAAAGGGAGGTATTATATATATCACGTTCCCGAGGGGCCTTAGGTGTAGATCTCTTTCCATGAAATAGGTCGAGATCTTCTTCCTCAGGTTATTTGTATAAGAGGTGGCATCATCAGATTTTACTTCGATGGAGAGTATAGTACCCAGGTGTTGAATCTTAGCAACCATAGGGTGGTCTTCAACCTTGTTATAAAACTCCAGATGGTGCTTGGTAATCATCTCTAATTGCTTCTGGCAGTCTTGAGATCTCAGCAGCTCCAGGCTGGCGTTGGCTGCCGCACATGCTATGGGATTGGCAGTAAATGAATGTCCATGAAAAAAGGTTTTGGTGATATCTGCATGGTGGTAAGCTTTCTCCACATCTTTAGAACAAGTTGTAACACCTAAAGCAATGGTGCCGCCGGTGAGGCCTTTTGAAAGACAATATATATCCGGATCGACACTGAGGTAATCTGTAGCAAAATATTTACCTGTTCTACCAAAGCCAGTCATAACTTCATCGGCGATGGTCAGAATTTCATACTCCTGGCAAATGCCAAATAGCCTCTCTAGAAGCTCCGGGCTGTACATTCTCATGCCGGCCGCTCCTTGTACCAATGGCTCAAAAATGAAAGCTGCCACTTCTCCGCTACTGGCAATTTCACGAAACTGCTGGATCACTTTATCCTCATTATCTGGTTGCGGAAAGTCGACAAAGTCCACCTTAAACAGATAGGGAAAAAATGGTTCAGTAAAGGTGCCTCTTTCTCCTACTGCCATGGCGCCAAATGTATCGCCATGGTAGGCGCCATCCAGAGCTATAACTTTGGTTTTGGGCTTTTGCATATTATGCCAATACTGAAAAGCCATTTTTAGCCCTACCTCAACAGCGGTAGACCCATCATCAGAAAAGAACACTTTGCTTTGGTTTTTGGGAAGGATCTCCAACAGGCCCTTACCTAATTTAATAGCTGGCTCGTGGGTGAACCCCGCAAACATCACTTGCTGCATTTCTGACGCTTGCTTCGCAATGGCATCTGCAATTTCTTTACGGGCATGACCATGCGTATTTACCCACCAGGAAGAAATGGCATCAAGGATTTTGCGGCCATCAGCGGTATGAAAATACGCTCCTTCAGCGGAACTAATAAGGATAGGGTCGGAGCTACCAACCAGTGGACTGTACGGATGCCAAATAACCTCCCTATCCAATCTTTTTAATTCTTCACTTGTCATACTTCAAATTTGTCTGCTAAAGATTGCGCGTATTTTTGAACCATCGCGCTATTTATACTTTGTTCTTTGTTTATTGTGATCAGGCAGTTATAGCCCGACTGCTTAAGTATCACATCCATACTGTCTTTTTCAAGATCACTTCCGCCAAAATCATTAAAGATTATTCCTTTAACCGGATAGCCTCGACTCTTCAACAATTCCACCGTAAGAAGGGTGTGATTAATGCTACCAAGATAGAGATTGGAGACCAATATTACCTCAGCGCTAAATTTTGGAACCAGGTCAATAATTAAGTCTTTGTCGTTTATTGGGACTAAAGCACCACCAGCTCCTTCTATAATAAGATCAGTGGTTACAGTCGGTACCGCAATTTGGTTAGGGTCAATCTCAATGCCGTCAATCTTTGCGGCCGCATGCGGAGAAGCTGGTGTTTGCAGCACATGCGCCTCTTTATGAATTACTGCCTCAGGCACCAAGCTCCGAATAGTGTCGGAATCATATGGTTGCCCCGCTTGAACCGGTTTCCAGTAATCAGCCTTAAGGGCAGCCGTAAGTATTGCACTGACAACAGTTTTCCCGCTATCGGTTCCAATTGCAGTTACGAAATAGTTCATAGTAGTTCAGTTAAGCGGTTCACCAGGTTTTCGATCTCCTCGTCGGAATTATAAGTATGGAGGGTGATTCTAATTCTTTCGCTTCCTTCCCGCACCGTTGGTGATAAAATAGCTCGCACATCAAAGCCCTGGTGTTGCAACCTACTGGCAACGTTTTTGGCGTAATCATTACCCCGGAGCAATATTACCTGAATTGGGCTATTGCTAACCACGTGGCGAAGTTTATCCTTGGTTTCCTCTTGTTGAATTAAACTATTGAAAAGGGAGATTCTTGATTGTAGCCTATTCTGCAGCTCCATGTGGTTTTTTAAGTAATCAAATGCGCTACCAATAGCCAGTAAGCTGTGATCAGGCATAGCGGTGGAATAAATAAATGGCCGGGCAAAATTTATTAGATAGTCGATCAGTTCAGTGCTTCCGCAAACCGCTGCACCATGAACCCCCATAGCCTTGCCGAAAGTGTAGATTCTTACAACAACCTCATCCTCGAGTTCCTTAGCGCACAAGAGGCCGTTCCCACCAGTTCCCACCACACCCGTCGAGTGAGCCTCGTCTACAATCAGCATTGCTTCGTGTTGCTTCGCAATAACCGCTAGCTCGGCCAAGAGTCCCTCGTCGCCATCCATGGAATATATCGATTCAACTACAATCCACTTCTGCCCTTCCGCCTTTATCAGTTTCCTCTGTAGGTCCTGCAGGTCGTTATGTTTAAATGGAAAGCGGTTGGCATGGCTAAGCCTGATGCCATCTTTAATGCTGGCATGGGAAAGCTCATCGTAGAAGACGGTGTCTCCCCGTTGCGGCAAACTGGAAAGCACGGCCAGGTTTGCCTGGTAGCCAGAATTGAAAAGCAGAGAGCGCTCGGCCTTGAACAGGGTTGCTAGTTTACTTTCCAACTCCATAGCTGCCGGGCTATTACCCGATAAGAGCCGGCTACCTGTGGATCCATTACCTGCCTGGGTTGTTACTCCGTCTTGTATTATGGCCTTTAATTCTGTGGATTGTGCCAAACCCAGGTAATCGTTGGAAACAAAATCGACTAATCCTGCGCCTGATGGTAAAGAGCGGAGGTTACCCAGCTCTCGCCTTTCATTTAACTTTCTCCCGAGAAATGGTGGGTTTTTGGCCATTAGGTAATTGAAAATGAATTCTTTAAAAAATAAAAGGACTCAAATTTAGTTACCTTTACTAACGATTACATATTTACGGTCAATCAAAACAAAGCAAAATGAGAAAAACGAGTATACTAATTATTACACTACTAACATTTGGAGTTGCCCAGGCTCAAATAGATTTTGGCCCACGGGGTGGTCTTAATTTCTCCAAAATAGCTGTGGATAATATCTCCCAAAGCGGTGATGTGCTTACTGCAGGCGACGCGATTACGGGATGGCACGCTGGTCTTTTTTTTAGGGCTGGTGTAGCAGGATTTTACTTGCAGCCTGAGCTACTATTTTCCTTCACCGGAGGTGAGTATCTCTTTACATCTTCTTCGCAACCTAGCCTTGATGGCCTTAGGGAAATTGAAGTAAAGAGAGTAGACATACCCGTTTTGTTTGGCAAAAAATTCGCGAAAGTTCTGAGGATAAATGCAGGCCCTGTGGCAAGTATTGTGATTGACGCAAAGGAGATCTTTCTTGACCAGGAATTTGATTTACAAGATCAATACAATAGCGCAACTATCGGGTTTCAGGCTGGTGTCGGTGTCGATCTGTGGAAGCTAATTGTGGATGTGAAGTACGAAGGAAGCTTAAGCAAGTTAGATGATCAGATCCAGCGTTTGAACTTAATGACTGACCAAAGGGCTAGTCAGATAGTAGTAAGTGTTGGATTTAAGATAATTTAGAAGCTACCTCCAAGAAATTACAAGGCCCGAAACCCGGGCCTTTTTTTATGCCTGTTATGCTGGATCAGAAATTGGCAGTTCTTCTTTGAAGGCTTTCCTCGGCTTTAGGTTTAAAACCTGAAACATCTCTTCATCGGATTTATACTCTGGGTTTGGAGTGGTTAGCAGCTTATCTCCGGCAAAAATAGAATTTGCACCCGCCAGGAAACAAAGCGCTTGTTCTTCAGTATTCATACGCACTCTACCTGCTGATAGCCTGACCATGGCCTTAGGCATGATCAAACGGGCTGTGGCTATCATTCTCACCATTTCCCAAACAGAAACTTTCTCCTGATCCTCCAACGGAGTACCTTCCACCGGCACAAGCGCATTCACCGGCACCGACTCCGGATGCTCCGGCAAAGTTGCCAGCGTATGCAGCATACCAATACGGTCACCTTCTGATTCTCCCATGCCAATAATACCTCCTGAGCACATTGAAATTTTAGCCTTTCTTACGTTGTCCAAAGTTTCCAGTCTGTCGGAATAACCCCTGGTTGATATAATATCGCTATAGAACTCTTCGCTGGTATCGAGATTATGGTTGTAGGCATAAAGGCCGGCTGATTTCAGTTTCTCAGCTTGCTCTTCAGTTAACATTCCCAGGGTACAGCAAACTTCCATGCCCATTTCATTCACACCCTTAACCATATCCAGTACCTTATCGAAGTCACGATTATCGCGAACTTCTCTCCAGGCAGCACCCATACAAAACCTGGTACTTCCTGACTCTTTTGCTTCCCTGGCAGATTCCAGCACTTCCTCCACGTCCATGAGTTTGTGTACCTCCACATCAGTGTGATACCTGGCGGCCTGCGGGCAGTAAGCGCAATCTTCAGGGCAGCCACCAGTTTTTACAGACAGTAAGGTACAAACCTGAACCTCGCGGGAATCATGATACTCACGGTGGGTATGAGCTGCCTCAAATATTAATTCCAAGACAGGCCGGTTGTAAATGGCACTAATCTCCTCTTTAGTCCAATCGTTTCTGATCTTATCCATGGCCCTAAATATAGGTGATAATTTGCAATTGGTAGAACCCTACTTTATTGTGATTTCGTAGGGCATACGTGCCTGGATTCCCTGCTGTAGATACTTTACCTTTTTGAGAACATTCACATACGGGTAGAGCTCACCTAGTTCCTCCTTCATCGCCTTAGTTGATGCCTGAGCTTGCATCTCATTTAGGATTTCCTCAACAAAGGTCTTTTGAATGGGGTAGTACCTGAGAGAATAGCCTTCATCCAACCCAGCGGCCTCCGCAGCAATTTGAACGGCCTTGTCAAAGTCACCAACAAAGTCAACCAATCCAATTTCCGCCGCTTGAGAACCTGTCCACGCTCTGCCTTGGGCTATTTCCTTCAAATCCTCCAAAGACATGTTTCTACCCTTAGCTGCTTTGGATGTAAAGGTCTCGTAACCTTCATCGACCTGCTTCTGTATGATTTGACGTTCTGTTTCAGTAAAGGATCGAACTCCAGAGTACATGTCAGAATATTCGCCGGTTCCTATGCCGTCATGATCAATACCAAGTTTATCAGCCATAAAATCTCCCATGTTAAAAAACATACGATAGATTCCAATCGAACCGGTAATTGTAGTGGCACTGGCTACAATAGTATCTGCTGCCATTGCCAGGTAATAGCCTCCGGAAGCAGCATAGCTAGACATGGATGCGATTACTGGTTTTTCGTCAGATGCCAATTGGATTTCTCTCCAAATTATATCTGAGGCCAGATAGTTACCTCCCGGTGAATTGATCCTAAGCACTATAGCTTTTACTCTGTCATCTTCCTTCGCTTTTCTAATCTCAGCTGCATAAACATCTGAGCCGATCATTTCGTTGGTGCCTTTACCCCAAACAATATCGCCAGCAGCCACTATCACCGCAATGCGATCTCGCGATCGGGGCAAATCATATGACTTACGATATTGGGTATAACTGTAAAAGTTCGGTTCTTCATCCTCCCCTTGCCCAGTTTTCTCTTTTAGTAATGCCATTACCTGGTCCCGATACAAGGTATCTGTTACAAGCTTGTGACTTACTGCATCCCCACTGCTTCTTACCAGCATCTTGTTCGAAATTTCATCCAGTAATGAGGGCTCTATACTTCTACTAGCCGCTACTTTCGAGATTACCTCCCCCTGGATCGTCTTTAGCAAGGAGTTGATCTGCACTCTGTTGGCATCGCTAATATTTTTGCGGGTGTAGGACTCAACCGCACTTTTATACTGACCAACTCTAAAAACCTGTGGCTCTATTCCAAGCTTATCTAAAGTTCCCTTGAAGAAGGAAATTTGGGCGGCAATGCCATTGAATTCCATATCCCCTTTTGGATTGAGGTAGATCTCATCTGCCACTGAAGCCAGGTAGTAGGCTCCTTCAGTATAAAAATCACCATAGGAAACGACAAACTTGCCCGAGGTCTTAAAATCCTCAATCGCTGCTCTTATCTCCTCGATAATTGCAAATCCGCTGGCCACCCATGGAGTTTCAATGAAAACTCCTGCTATTTTATCGTCGTTTTTAGCCTGACGTAATGCCTCTTTGATCTCAATCATACCTAATGAGCCAGCATTGCCCTGAGGAAGGATAGGTATACCCCCAAATGGATCGGCAATCTCCCGGTCTGTAATTACTTTGTTAAGCTTCAAATGCAGAATTGCATTCTCCTTAAGTACGACTTTCTGCTCCTCTCCTGCCGCTGCAATAACAGCTACAAATATCCAAATCCCAATCACCGAGAAAATGGCGAGGCCTACCAACGTCGCAAGTAGATTTCTAAGAAATTTCATTTATGGGAATAAAGTAGGTAACGTTGCAAAACTATTAAATATTAGCAAGTTTATACACGTAATGTAGAATTCAGGGGTCGCAAAACATGATATGTGGAATATATCTTCTCTTAGGCAGTAACGTTGGCGATAAAAGGCAATATTTGGCTGATGCCCGGCAATTAATAGCTGCCAATATCGGTCAGGTGGTTAAGTTCTCTAACTACTACGAAAGCGCGGCTTGGGGCAACAATAATCAAGACAGTTTTCTCAACGTGGCCCTGGAGGTCTGCTCTGAGCTGTCGCCAATGCAATTGCTGGACGCTTGTAAATCCATCGAAAGCAAACTAGGCAGACGGCTTCGCGAGAGGTGGGGTCCCCGGGAAATTGACGTTGATATTCTCTATTACTCGAATGAGAAAATTGATTTGCCAACATTAATCGTCCCTCATCCTGAAATCTCCGGGCGAAGATTTACCCTGGAGCCATTAGTGGAGATTGCGCCTGAGTTTTTGCATCCCATTTTGCACAAAACCAATCGCGAACTACTAAGTGATTGTAGCGATCGTCTTTCGGTACGAAGGCTAGATCAGGTGGAAATTTAAATTCCTAGCGTTTCAGCTTCCGGGCTTATTTTCCGAACCAAACCTTGTAGTACCTTTCCGGGCCCACTTTCTATGAATTTGGTAGCTTCGTCCTTGGTCATATTTTGTATGGTTTGAGTCCATCTTACCGGAGCTGTTAGTTGGGCCACGAGATTATTCTTGATTTCGTCGACCTCTGTGGATGGTTGGCCACTGACATTTTGATATATTGGACAACGAGGGCTGGAGAATTGAGTGCTCAAAATGGCTTCCTCGAGCTCCTGCCTTGCGGGTTCCATTAGTGGTGAATGAAAAGCACCTCCTACTGGTAAAGGTAATGCTCTTTTGGCACCTGCTTCTTTCATTTTTTCCATAGCGACCTCTATTCCCTGATGTGAACCAGAAATTACTAACTGGCCAGGACAGTTGTAATTTGCAGCTACAACCACATCATCAATTCCCTGACAAATCTCTTCTACTACCTGGTCTTCCAGTCCAAGAATTGCCGCCATCGTAGAGGGATTGGCCTCACAGGCCTTTTGCATCGCTTGCGCCCGCTTGGAAACTAATCCTAGCCCATCACTATAGCTTAAAGTACTATTAGCCACCAGGGCTGAAAACTCTCCGAGAGAATGGCCTGCAACCATGTCAGGCTTAAAGTCATCAGCGATCAAAGAGAGAATAACGGAATGAATAAAAACTGCTGGTTGGGTTACCTTAGTTTGCTTTAGCTCTTCGGCGGTACCATCGAACATAATGTCTGATATAGCAAAGCCTAAGATTTCATTTGCCTGCTGAAATAGTTCATTAGCCTGGCTATTATTCTCACTGAGTTCTTTACCCATACCTGGGAATTGAGAACCTTGACCGGGATAGATATATGCGACCATGATGCTGGATTTTTTTTGGCCGCAAGTTACATCGCGCTAACAGATATTAAAAATTCTCAATTTCTCAACCTCAGAGTTCGCAATTGGTTCTTTGCAATTGGTTATCTAAGTACCTGAACCCAGCCTGTTAGTTGCTGAGTGGCATGGTTCGTATCAAGAAGATTGAAAGTGACGTTGGCAACATAATAGTAGACCCCAGCTGCCACTTGATACCCATTGCTATCTTTACCATCCCAATTGATCAGAACACTGTTTTCAGCCCCAGAAATAGAAACAAATTCCCTTCTACCCCAGCGATTATATACGGAAAAATGCACGGCCTCCACAAAACGAGGACAAAGGCCTAAATCTGAAGTTTCAGCGTAAGCAGTAAAATTGTCATTAACCCCATCTCCATTGGGGGTAAAAACATTTGGAAGTACAAAGTTAGGACAGTTGTCATTGCAGACCATTTCACTAAACTCCGACTCGTTATTCGACCTATCAACTGCAGTTACTTTGTAGCAGCCAGCGAAAGAAGTTAAACCCTGGTGTACAAAAGTGGTATCCCGTCGTTGCTCTTCCCTGGGAATTAGTTCGAAAGATCCCTCCTCCCCACTCCTGGAAAAGTAGACGTTGTAATAACGAATACCTTGCTGACAGGCCAAGTCTTCAGGGCTTCTCCAGCTGATAATATTTGAATAGACATCTACATCGCACCTTGCCTCCTGTAGAAACCTGTTGCAATCTGTTTCATCAATAGATAAAATTGGGGCACAGGGTGGTATAGAGTCATTAGGTTGAGCGCAAACAATCTGAGAATTGTTTAATTGTGGCTCGGCAATGGAGGGGTTTCCATAAGAACCCACGGTAGTGACGAAATAGCAGTACTCAACTGCTTCGTCTAATGGGGTTCCGTTGGCCTGACCTGAATCCAGGTAGGTAAATCCGCCTAAAGTGACATCAACGCTATCTAGCAGTATCAACTGATCCGGATCATCAGGAACCACATTGTCCCTATAGATATAATGAAATGGAAATTCCTGAACCACATTTGACCACGGCACCGCGCCCTCCCAATTAAGTTCTATCCTGGTAGTTAACGGTTTTGGTTCAACCCAAATTGATGAAGCAACAGCAGATGTATCAATCGCATTTATCCCACCGGCATTAAATAACACTACCTTGTAGTTAAACGCATAGTCAACAGTGTTCAACCCCGAATCTGTAAATGCCGTGTCAGCAGTATTCGCAACCAGGGTGAGGTCATCATCACCCCGGAGCCCACGCGCTCTCCATAGCTGATATGTATATGGCGGTGGAATTTGTTTGCTGTTAATTTCGAATGGGGATCTCCAGCTCACCGTTATTTCACCATTGTCGAAGTCTGTTTTGTCTACAGTTACATGTGTAGTTACTGGAGCGTCAACCACTATCGGACCTGGGCATATTTCGTTTGACACTATACTCTCACCACCTGCTGGTTGCGGGTAGGTTGCGACTAATCGATAACAGTAACTGGCTCCTTCGTCCAAGTCGTGGTCTATGAATGAGGTTGATGTTGCCGGCAAAGTTGCCAACAAGGAATATCCAGTCCCAGGAGGCATTCCGGTTGCGCATTCATCAGGTTCAAGTGCAAAACTATCCACCCGGCGCCACACCTGGATTTTTTCAGCATTTGAACAGGAATAAGGATTCCATTCTAGCTCCGTTCGAAGTGTTTCAGACAAGACTAGGGTAGCTGAGGAAAGCTCAGGGGCCGGGCCCAAAACAGTTATAAACCACGAACCAAAATCCACAAGTGACGGTCCCTTTGGAGGGTTGTCGCTGGCTTTGAATTCAACCTGGTAAGGCTGTACTCTTACATGAGAGCAAGCGGTTTGCCACTCGAAAGCCAGGCGGCCAGGGGAAGGTTGAAATCCTTCCTGCGGATTGGGGTTAATTGTAGCGGCTGGATCAACCTCGAATGGGCCCCCGAATGCTTCCATCAGAATCGAATCGCCATCAGCATCATAACCCTGCACGTCGCCTTTTACTATTTCCCCAGCTACTACACATACATCCTCAGGTATTAAAAGTTCAGGACGCTCATTGTTACAATCCTCCACAATAATTTGCATATCTCTAATCACCCATCCCAACGGTACACGCTCACCATTAATCTCTCTCCATTCGGTAATCATAAATGCAAGATTGTATTCACCAGGCAACGCCGGCGCATCCCAGGTTAGAAGCCCATTATTCAAATTCAGGTCTAAGGTGGCTTCACCAGAGCCGTCCTCTGTTGTACCACGTGGTTGCACCTCATTGGGAAAAACATAGTCTGATACATCCAGTTCAACATCTCTCTTTGGAGTTATAAATTCATAGGATATACTATCCCCATCTGGATCAAAAGCCCCTGGGTTGTGAAAGAATATTGAGCCCACACAACCTCGATCAATTGGTGGTATCAAAAGTTTGGGTGTGTCATTACAGCCAATAATTGGATCTATTACTATCTGAGTTGCAAGATGGAATTCAGTAAGCCCTGAATTGCTCATGTTAAGTACGTTCTGGTTCCTGTTGCTCTCAGTATAACTGATCGTAAACCGGCCATTAGCGGGGAATACATGGATTATACTGTATTGATTGAAGCCCACATCATTGCCAAGATTTAGCGGGCTTTCAATTATTGGCACCTCAACTGGATCACTGCCATCTCCGAAATTAAGTAAACCACCCCCGAATCTCGCGGAAACTCCGAGGCCAATGTCAGTATAAACCGTTAGTGTGATCTCATACTCCAGCGTGGGACAAAGCCTTCGAATGGTAATCTCTCCGGCTCGCAAGTGGGTAGCGGATGAATTGCTAAAAATCAGTAGGGCTAGAATTAGAAAGAGAAAATACCGGAAGCGCATAATTTGGACATATCTTGGCAAGAGTCAATTACATGGGGTTGTCCAAATCTGAATAGTTGGAAAGAAGAAGATCAAATACCGTGCTAGGTAGTTCTCTTAGCTATGTTCTATAAATCTGGCACGAAGATCTTCTGTAGGAATTCGGCATTGATCCATTTTGCCGAACCACTTGTATCTATTGCGTGCAATCCAATCATAAATAGGGTCTCTTAGGAATCTTGGAATGACTACAAGGGCGTAAGCTAAATTCCATGGAAAAGATAACCTCCGCGCAATACGGAGAGCAGCGGAGCTTTTGATATAGACCTTATCGTCATCAACTAAAATCAAAGAATCAACAACACTAAGATCTTGTTCCTGCCCATCAATAATCTCCTTGGCCTTATCAGATTGCAAAGATGCGAAAACGAAATTCTGCCTGCTGTCGTGATCTATTACGAAATTGATTGAGCTGTTGCAGAAGTTGCAAACGCCGTCAAATAAAATGATTGACTTTTCTGTAACTATCTCAGCACTTGTATCCATCCCGAGAATCGTCTATTTGCATTGTTAATATCAAGAAGGTCAAAGGTGACATCTGCAACATAGTAGTAAACTCCTGTGGCTACAGGCTGTCCGTTGTTATCCTTGCCATCCCAATTGATGAATATGCTATTTTCTCCACCAGACTGAAAATCGAAAACCTCGCGTCCCCATCTGTTGAAAACCGTAAATTCAACCGCCTGAACGAATCTTGGGCACAAGCTTACGTCAAATTCACTACCCGAATTAGGATCGTTTTCATTAACTACAGTCATATCGCTGAAAGCAGTGAATAGATCATTGAAACCATCGCCATTTGGTGTAAATACATTTGGCAGAACAAAATTCGGACAGTTGTCGTTGCAGATCATCTCGCTGAACTCTGACTCATTGCCAGAACGATCAACCGCCGTAACCATGTAACAACCTGCAAAGGACGGTAAACCCTCATGAACAAAAGTAGTATCTCTTAGCGGCATGGCTTGTTCAATTAGATCAAACGTTCCTTCCTCACCAGTTCGCGAATAGTAAACGTTGTAAGAGCGAATATCTTCCTGACATACAGGGTCTTCCAATCTTCCCCAAGTAAGTGTATTTGAGAAATTATTGAAGTTGCAGTCTTGCTCAAGCACAAAGCTCTCGCAATCTGTGACCTCTAATGATAGAATTGGAGCACAAGGAGGAATGGTATCGTTTGGCTGGGCACATATGATTTGAGAATTATTTATCTGGGGCTCAGCTATTAAAGGATTCCCATACGAACCAAATGTAGTTACGAAGTAACAATACTCTGTGGTTTCTACTAAGTCAACACCATTGGCTTGGCCGGAATCCAGGTAGGTAAAACCATCCCTCGTCACATCGACACTATCAATCAGCACTAGTTGATCCGGATTACCAGGGTCGATATTGTCTCGATAGATATAGTGGTATGGGAAGTTTTGAATTGTATTTGACCATGGTACAGTGGCTTCCCAATTAAGTTCAATTTCTCTAAACAATGGTCTGGGTTCTGCCCAAACAGATGAAGCCGCGGCTGATGTATCAATGGCGTTTGTTCCGCCGCCGTTAAATACTACTACCCGGTAGTTATAAGGATTGTCCTCGGTATTCAGACCGGTATCGGTAAAAGTGGTATCTGAGGTACTAGTCACCAATGTTAACCCCGCATCTCCCTCGAATCCATTGGCTCTCCAAAGTTGATAGCTGTAAGGTGGTGGAAACTGGGTTTGGTTAATTTCAAACGGAGATCTCCAGCTAACGGTAATTTCGCCATCGTTGAAGCTGGTGTTATCAACCGTTACATGGGTGATGACCGGGGCATCAGCCTCGATCGGGTCAGTACAGATCTCATTTGATACGATACTTTCGCCTGCTGCCGGGTTAGGGAAAGTAGCAACCAACCGATAGCAATATTTTGCTCCTTCGGCAAGGTTAGTATCTACAAATGAAGTTGCGGTGGCAGGCAGCGAGGCCAGTAAAGAATAACCAGCATTAGGGGGCATGCCCGTTTCGCATTCGTCTGGCATAATATCAAAACTCTCCACCCTGCGCCAAACCTGGATAAACTCAGCATTAGTACAAGTATATGAGTCCCACGCCAGTTCAGTTTGCCGACCTTGAGATAACACAAGGTTTGCGGCAGTGAGGTTTGGGGCTGGCCCCAGAACTGTTATAAACCACGAACCAAATTCTACCAACGAAGGACCCTCCGGTGGATTATCTGTTATCTTAAATTCTACCTGATAGGGCTGCGCTCTGACGTGTCCACAGTCGGTCTCCCACTCGAATAACAGGCTGCCCGGTGAAGGCTGAAAACCGTCTTGCGGATCCGGCATAATGGTGGCTACCGGCTCGATTTCAAATGGGCCACCAAATGCCTCCATAAGAATCGGGTGTCCATCAGGATCCATACCGTTGACTGTTCCCTGCACGGTATCACCTGCAACTATACAAACATCGGCAGGCACCATCAGTTCAGGTCGCTCATTATCACAATCCTCTATGATTATTTGCATATCCCTGGTGACTGAGCCCAGCTGAAAAGTAATTCCATTGATCTTTCTCCACTCAGTTACAATAAATGCGATATTATACTCACCTGGTAATGCCGGTGCATCCCAGATAATGTCTCCATTATCGGTTCTGAGATTTAAAGTTGCAGGCCCAGTACCATCTTCATTGGTGCCTACTGGTGGTACCTCCTGAGGAAAAACGTAATCAAAAACATCAAGGCCGGCTTCTCTTTTGGGTATTACGAACTCATACGAAATGCTATCACCGTCGGGATCAAATGCGCCCGGGTTGTGGAAAAAGGTTGAACCAACACAGCCTCTATCAATTGGCGGTACAAGTAATACAGGTGTATCATTACAGCCAATGGAAACTTCAATAAAAATCTTGGTTTCCAAATGAAACATGGTATTAATGGAATTGGACATGTTGAGAATGCCCTCATTTCGGTTTGGCTCTGTATAACTAATTGTGAATTGGCCATTGGCCGGATAGGTATGCCTGATAACAAATTGGTTAAAACCCACATCATTGCCAAGATCAACCGGGTTTTCAATTATCGGCACCTCCACCGGGTCACTGCCATCGCCAAAGTCCAGTAGGCCCCCACCAAATCTCGCTGTGATGTTAGGGCCAATATCAGTATAAACAGTAATCGTAATCTCGAATTCCCGGGTAGGGCAAAGTCTCCGAGCAGTAATTTCCCCGGCTCTTAAGTGGGTCGCCATTAAATCCACGGCTCCAACACCTGCCAAAATCAAAGCGATCAGTACGCTTCTAAACACCGTTGCTAATTTCAATTGCTCTAATTTAAGATTCCTAGGAGTAGACTTATTACCATATATTCCTGCTTGATGGGAACCGTATATTTACAAATATCGTGCTATTATGCAGCATTGGTTAATATTTGAGTAATTTATTCTTTTTGGCTGACACCAAGCTTAACATGAATGGAATACTTTTTAATTCCGCCAGACTCAAAAAATAACAAATATATTTGCGCCCAGTTTTAACCTCCATGAGTCACCTATTAGCGTTTTGTTATATATACCGCAATCGAGACGAAAGGAACAAATGCCTGCTGTCGTCAGATAGTTTTGCAATTATTAAGAATAACGAAAAGAAGGAGTGGCTTCTAACCCACGTACACGCTATACGCTTGATCCATCGAAAGCTACTGTTTTTCCTGGTTGGGGGTGGAATCATAACCTCACTTAGCTTCTTTGCATTATCCACGGGTCGCTATAACCCATGGCTCACTTTGTCACTGCTTTTTATCGGTATCTATATGGTTTATTATGGTTGGCTAGGCGCCCATGCAATACAAGTATCCACCTCCAGGGGTAGCGAGGTTATTCAGGTCCGAAGTATTAGCAACAACTTGAGAGAATTCATATCTTTTGTTAACAAGTATTTGCTGGTGGGTGAAGAAGCCATTGAGGAGTATCGACAGGACGACGCATAATTTAACTACTACAAATAGACTACTTCCTCATTTCAGGGCCTTATGGATGTCTTTGGTCTTAATTTACTCACTATCATTGTTCAGTTATAATCAAACTCTATCCAACTATTATGAAAATAAGAAATTACCTATTCCTTTTGGTTATGATGGCAATATTGGCTGGTTGCCCTTATAAATCACCTGTGCCAATTACCACCCCGTCGTTTAGTGACGAAGGTATAGTGGGGAAGTGGAACGAAGTATCCGAGTATGGCGAATCTGAAAACCCCAACTTCATGGAGGTAATAACTTTGGAAGGTTTTAAGTACGAGGTAAATGAAAATACCTACAACACCACGGATGAAAAGTATGATGTAAAAACATTCACTGCTCACCTTACCGAGATTGATGATGTCAGATTCCTCAATATGGAACCCAGCGATGACGAAGGCTCATACTTTCTGTTCAAAATTGAAATGAATGGAGCCGGGTCATTTACATTATTCGAGGTTACCGACAATATAGATGAGGAATTTACTACCTCAGAGGAATTGTATGCGTTTGTTAAAGAGCACATGCACCTGAGTTTCTTCTACAATCAGGATGAAAAGAAATACAACAAGGAGTAGCATTATTCGAGTCGTCACTATTAGAGACTTAAGCCCGGGCATTTTCGAATGACCCGGGCTTTTAAGTTGTCGAAAACCCCCGTCTGTCGTATTCCACAATTACCATCTGCCATTTTCAGTTATATTTGGT
Organism: Cyclobacteriaceae bacterium; assembly: GCA_028285445.1. Lineage (GTDB taxonomy): Bacteria > Bacteroidota > Bacteroidia > Cytophagales > Cyclobacteriaceae > JANQPQ01. The sequence continues at coordinate 18,152 of JANQPQ010000001.1, forward strand.
ATACCAGTTTTAGGTATGGGTGTAGAAATACTAAACAAGCCAAGGAATCAGATTTACGAACCTATTCTTTCCGGACCACGGGAATGGCCCGTCGTTCTTCTCAGCAAGAACCGGAAGCAATTCGTTGAGGAAGTTATCGAATTCAGCTTTCAGAGAATTAAGGAACTCAAGCAATCAAAGGCCGCCTTAATTGAAGAGTTGGAAACTACCCTGTATCGAGAAAGACTTAGAATCAAGACCAACCCCTGGAAGGTAGACCCGAAGGATGAAAAGAGATTTTGGGATGATATCAAGACCAAATTGCTCAAAGTTTCCCCCGAAGGAACTCCCAATCAGAATGGCAGTACATTGCACGACGACATTCTGCGGTCGATTATTGGCAGGTATGCAAATGAGATTACCGGAAACTTCCGGCCTTCCTCCTACCGGCTTGCCCGAACAATTGCCACCTTCGGATTCCGGAGATTATTAAATGCCGCACGAATCAAGCGGTTTGGTTCGGTTTTTACCGGTAAGCTTACGCTCAGAGACAAAATCAATATTGTAGGAGAAATAGATCATATCCGGGCCTTGGCGAAAAAGGGAACGGTGGTAATGGTACCAACGCATTTCAGCAACCTGGACTCTATTCTTATTGGCTGGGTAATTCACGAACTAGGGCTGCCTCCTTTCATATATGGTGCAGGACTAAACCTGTTCAACATTGGCATCATCGCCTATTTTATGAATAGCCTTGGTGCGTATAAGGTAGATCGGCGTAAGAAGAACCTGCTTTATTTGGAAACCCTGAAGGCCTATTCTAACCTCGCTATTCAAAGGGGCTGCCATTCATTATTTTTTCCCGGAGGTACCAGGTCAAGATCCGGCGCATTGGAAAAGCATCTGAAATTAGGACTGCTGGGCACTGCCATGGAGGCACAACGCGCCTGCTATGCACGCGACGATAGCGATGAGGCTAAAAAAGTTTTTATAGTACCCGTTGTGATTAATTATCATTTTGTTCTAGAGGCGCCGGTACTGGTTAACGAGCATCTAAGAAGAGAGGGCAAGGAACGTTATTATACTGAGCAAGACCGATTTACCTCCTCATACAATATCATCAAGTTTTTGCTTAAATTCTTTCTTAAGGGCTCAGACATATCCGTATCCATAGGCCGGGGTATGGATTTGCTGGGAAATTACGTTGATGACCAGGGTGATAGCCTCGATAGGGACGGAAAGTCTATAGAAGAGCGGGAATATTTCGTTTCAGGGGGAAGCGTGACAGCAAACACTCAACGCGAAGCCGAGTATACCCGGATGTTGAGTAAGGCCATCGTTAGGGAATTCCACAAAATAAACAGAGTATTTGCCAGCCACATGGTTGCTTTTGTGGCATTCGAAATGCTTCGAAAGAGATATGCTCAATTAGACTTTTTTAACTTCCTGCGCCTACCCGAAGATGAAATTGAATTAGACTATGAGAAATTCAAAGATGCCTGCAGTAGGGTGCGGAAGCGCATTCTGAAATTGAATCGCAATGGCAAAGTAGGCATTGCTCCCCACATGGAACTGGAATTAGATGACCTTATCAAATTGGGTATCAACAACGTGGGCATGTATCATGACAAGCGGCCACTACTAAGAAACAAGCAGGGTAACGTTGTCACCCAGGATCTCACCAAATTATACTATTACCGCAATCGCCTTGATGGATATGGTCTCGAAAAGAAAATCTAAGAAATTGGTTGGGGTAATTGGGGCCGGTAGTTTTGGAACGGCCGTGGCTAACATCCTGGCAGAAAATAGAGATGTTCTTCTTTACGCGCGAAATCCGGAATTGGTTGAAGCAATGAAGACCAGCCGCCAGAATGGGCATCAATCACTGAGTAACAGAATCCATCCCACCAATGAGCTGACTGAAGTTGCTGATGAATGTGAAGTTATCTTCCCAGTAGTTTCCTCCTCCGGGTTTCGGGATATGATGAGCCAATTGGGGCCTCATCTGCACCCCTATCACATCCTAATTCATGGCACCAAAGGATTAGACTTTCCCAATGGCCAGCTGGGAAAGAAAAAGAAGTTCGATCCGGATAAAATCCGAACCATGAGCCAGGTAATCACAGACGAGAGTGTGGTTGTGAGGGTTGGATGCCTCGCAGGGCCAAACCTTGCCAAGGAATTGGCAGATAAGCAGCCCGCCGCAACAGTGGTTGCCAGCCATTTTGATGAGGTAATTAAAGAAGGGCAACGACTTTTAAGAAGCGATCGCTTTAGGGTTTATGGCAATGAAGATCTTATGGGTATTGAGCTGGCTGGTGTTCTGAAAAACATAATAGCCATTGCCGCCGGGGGCCTTAGTGGCCTTGGCTTCGGCGAGAATGCGAGGGCTCTATTGGTAAGCAGAGGCATGGTTGAAATGATACATCTGGGTAAGGCTATGGGAGGCAATGTTCAGGCTTTTGTTGGTTTAGCTGGAATTGGCGACCTGGTAGCAACTTGCTCAAGCCGATTCAGTCGAAATTTCACTGTTGGCTATCGCCTGGCCCAAGGCGAAACACTGGAAGAAATAAATGCCACCATGGAGGAAACCGCAGAAGGTATTAACACGGTGAGAATCATGAAGCGTCTGGCCGACTATTACAAGGTGAGAGCGCCAATAACCTCTACGCTTTTTGACATTCTCTATGGTGATTTGAAAGTTGAAGAAGCCCTGCAGTACTTGATGAAATTTCCTTTTCATCAAGATATCGACTTTCTATAAGCCTCTACTTTTCAAGCCTGTCAATGGCTTCAAGTCTTTTCAAAATAGGCGGATGCGAATAGTGGAAAAAGACATAAGCGGGATGTGGGAATAAATTGCTGAGGTTATCAACTGACAACTTCTTCAAAGCGGTTTTTAAGGCACTACCGTCGTAAGTAGATGTCGCATACTCGTCGGCTTCAAATTCATTCTTCCTACTAAGCATATTCATAAACAGCCCAATCACACCTGACATGGGAGCGTAGAGCATACCAAAGGCCAGCAAATTCAAATGAATGGTAAGGTCAGTACCACCAAGCGCCAAAGACAAGTCCTTGTTGAAAATCATCAAACTCATAACAAATAGGGTTAAGCCGACCTGCAAAATACTTAGTGCAAATCCCCAAATTATGTGCTTCTTTTTGTAATGACCAACCTCATGGGCCAGCACGGCCACAAGTTCTTCCGTATTATGGTTATCAATCAGTGTATCATATAACACTACCTTTTTCTTCTTCCCAATTCCTGAAAAGAAAGCATTCGATTTCTTGGATCTTTTCGACCCATCTATCACGAAAATATTGGTAAGTGGAAACTTTACCTTCTCAGCATATGCAGTCAAAGCATCTTTCAGCTCTCCCTCAGGTAGGGGTGTAAGTTTATTGAAAAGCGGGAGAATTAATGTGGTAAAGAACATGTTGATGAAGAGAATTACCAAACTGATAGCGATCCAGAAGTAGATCCAGAATTCCTGGCCAAGAGATGTTATCAGGTACATCAGTAGCCAGAGGATGCCGCCACCCAGTATGGCAGTTAGTACGTAGCCTTTTACCTTATCCAGGAAGAAAGTTTTCCTAGTGGTTTTATTGAACCCGAAACGCTCTTCGATTACGAAAGTTGAATACCACTGAAAGGGGATAGTCAAAATATCTGAACTGATAAAGAGAACCCCAAAAAAGGCAAGCGCTAAAATCACTTCATTCTGAAAATAGGCGCTTAGCCAGGAATTTATCTGCCCGAAAAATCCAAAGCCAAGTATGCCCAAAATCACAACGAAACTAAGAGTTGAAGTCAGGAATGAAAACCGGGTAGTTACTTTCTGGTATTCCTGTGATTTCTGGTATTTCTCTTCATCGTAATACCCTTTCATCTCGTTTGGTATATCCGGTCGGCTAAACTTTAGATTGATATAGTCGAGTATTTCTGAGAACAGATACTGAGTTATCAGTATGCCAAAAATCAGCCATAGGATACCTTGAGAGTCCATCTTATAAAAAAATCAAAGACAAAAATAGGGATAATACTGCTATCTGGGGCAGGGAATTAACCTAACATTTTTTGGCGGCTTTCGGGGGTCACCGGTAAACCAGCTGTAGGATAGTGAGAACTCATGGGCCCCTCCAGATGAGGAACCAAGTTCTGAAATAGTAAAGTCATAGCTGTAGCCAACATTTAGCCAGTCTTTATCCCCTTTCTTGGTGAATCCGAAAAGGAATACAATTGCTTCGTTATTGGTAAAGCTGTTGAAGTTTTTAAATGGCAGGCCTCTGTACCAAATACCAAAAAGGATTGGTTCATAAGTGAGGTATAAGCCCACATCCAATTGATCAAACTCCCCTTGGAATTTGTATTGCACAGTAGGTGCCAGGCTTCGTTCTTGCTCCCTGGCGTACAAGCCATCACCAATTACCCCAGATTTCAAAAAGAACTTATATCCGACATGAATAGAATACTTGCGTGGCAATGGGCTACTTTCTCCAACCAACGACTGGTTTGGCTGATTGAGGTGGTGGGCAGCAATACCAAGCCAGGCATTAGGGGAATAAAGAAGTGTTCCGAAGGACAGCCCAAAGAAACTTTTACTCGCTCCCGAATCAAATATTTCTGCAGTTGGGCCGACAATATTGCCGTCAGCATCAAACTGATCTCCAAATGTTAGTCTTCCAAAATTGAGATCACGAAGAACATAAGAGGCCTGCGCCCCCGCCCTAAGTGTGAATATCTCAGTGAGGGGAAGTTGATAGGAATACTGAGCACCAATACTGGTCGAACGCAAGCCAGCAATACCTTCCCGATCCGAAGTGATAATAAAACCAACGCCGCTGTTCTTATCATCTATAAAATGATCTGCATAGGCAGAGAGCGTTACAAAGTTGGCATCTATTGCTGGCCACTGACTTCTAAAATTTACACCAACTCTCGTCTGTTGAGTAGATCCGGCAAAGGCCGGATTCAGGTACAAGGGCGCTGAATAGAATTGTGAGAATTGCGGGTCCTGAGCTCTTAGCGAACTCACACTAGCCATGCCGATCAACGTAAGAATTAATAGTTTTTCCCGCATTTACCCTATTTAATTTTCGGCCAAATTTTTGCTTAAATTGCCAAAGTAGATAATTAAAAGCTAATTATTAAGAATTTGACCACCTTAAAATTTCCAAATCTACCATTAAACGCTGAAATATAGTTTATTGTATTATTTTCGTACAAAACAACTTTTTTCCACGGAATAACACAATTTGAATTTATCCACCCTGTTATTTTAAGTGAGACCTAAAACCAAAAAAGATGCCAGTTAAACTAACCGGAACTCTAGCTATAGCTTTATGTTTTTTTGTGGGTGTGCATGTGGGGTTTAGTCAAAGCCAGGGTTTATCTAACAACAACTGGTACTTTGGGAACTCGCAGGAAGGTATAATCTTTAACAAGTCAGATAACCAACCGGTTATCGTAACAAATCAGTTTATTCCATTTGGTAACGCCGGGGCCGCAGTTGCTACTGATCCGGTTAGCGGAGATGTTCTGTTTTATACCGATGGCTCAACCGTTTACGATGCTACTCATCAGGTGATGGCAAACGGAACTGCGCTGACTTCCAACAACAATGGCAACCAGAACGTAGCTGTCGCCAATGTGCCTAATGACAGCGCCAAATATTACATATTTACCAACACCGCTTCTTTCACCACTGCTGGAACAATTTTCTACACTGTGGTTGACATGGCGCTTCCGGGGAATGCAGTTTTTCCAAACCCATTTTTGGGGCAAGTAGACAATGCAAATAAAAATATTCCAACCTCGCTAACAAGTAGCGGTGAAGCCATGATTGTAATTAATAAGGCCAACTTCCAGGGCTTCTGGCTCATCTCGAAAAGAAGCGGCAACAATGACATTTACGATGTGCTTGATATTACAAACGGAATTGGTGCGGTTGCTTTGGCTGGTTCTTATAACATCGGTCAGCCCATAGTGGCCGGTAACTTTTCTTATCATGAAACTTCCGGCTCATTAGCAGTCTCTCCTCAAAATGAGAACAGAAATATTCAAATCCTCAATTTTGATAATGCCACTGGCGTACTAACATTTAATTCTGAGGTATTAAACTCCGGTTATAACAATCTATCTGGCGAAGCAGTCTATGATACCGAGTGGTCGCCAAACGGTAACTTCCTATACTTCAGCCGTCATGGCGGTGGAGGCTTTACTGGCGATCTTTTCCAGGCTGATTTACTCAATCCCGGGGTGACTCATCCCTCTTTATTAGCAGCCCCTTTAGCTAACAGCTATGGTTTACAAATGGGTCCTGATGGCCGTATCTATCATTTGTATCAATCTGGCGCAACTATCGCCGTTGGTCGCATTGATACTCCCGATAGCACCGCCACTGCTTTGGTTTATGACGCGTCCCCTTTCGGGAATATAGATTTAGCTGGTCGACAGTTCCCAGCGACACTCCCAGCATATGACCAAATGCCTACTGCAGATTTTACTTTCCAGGGGACATGTGCTAACCAACCCACAACCTTCTACCCAATGGTTTCCCCCATTCCGGAATCAATAAGTTGGAACTTTGGTGATGGGTCGCAACCCTCTACAGACTGGAGCCCGATTTACACTTACACAATGGGCGGCAGTTTCAATGTAACCATGACGGCAATCGTTTCGGGCCAGCCAGTGGTTGTGAACAGACCAGTAAACATCACCAACTTCGATTTACAAATTCAACTTGTACAAGATACTGTGGCATGTCGCGAGGAGTTCCCTCCTCCCAGAGGAAGTTCAACGCCCACTCAGTTTAGCGTAACCGCCACCTTCAATGGTTCCCAGCAGCCACAAAACAATGATATAGTTTGGTCTAATGGTGATATCGGTCCAACGCTATTCCCAGATTCGGCTGGCACTTATTATGTCGTAGCAACAATTGGCAGTTGTGCAGCTTCTGCAACTGTAAATGTTCAGGAATACGGGTTGCAGGACCAGAGATCAAACATTTGGTATTTCGGGCAAAATGCAGGAATAGATTTCAATCAGCAACCCCCCGTGGCGCTTGACAACAGTATAATGGTGGCGCAGGAGGGCTGCGTCGCAATCAGTGATCAAAATGGTCAAATCCTATTTTACACAGATGGATCATCGGTCTATGTAGAGGATCCCGTCACTCTGGTGCACTCGGAAATAGCAACTAATATTGGTGGGGATCCCGATGCTACCCAATCGGTATTGGCCACGCAATTCCCAACAGATCAAACGCTTTGGTACATCTTCACTAATCAAGCTGTACATGGCACTAATACTTACGAGCTCAAGTACTCGGTATTTGACCTAAAAGCCAACAACGGTACTGGAGGCATAATTGAGCAAGATGTCACGCTATTCACCAAAGGTACAGAACGGCTCACGTCTGATGGCAATTGGGTGCTCATGCACGAATATGGTAACAATACTTTTCGGGCATACCCCATTCTTCAAACCGGTATCGGGGCACCGGTACTGAGCACGGTAGGCGAAGTACATGCCACATCAATAGAAAGAAATGGTCATGGGTATATGAAATTATCCTCGGATGGAGCCCGGCTGGCTGTAGCGCTATCGAATAGCGATGCGGAGAACTTCATTGAAGTTTTCAGTTTCGATAACATGACTGGAGATATAGCCGATTACCGTCAGATTGATCTTGGTGCAGACGGAGCCAGTGGACAAGTGTATGGCTTGGAATTTTCGCCCGGTGGAAACAAATTATTCGCGACCGTTAAAAACCCTGGCGGTGGTTCACAACTTTTCGAATACCGGGCAGATAGTCTTGATAGGCTATTTTTTCGACAGGTAATTGCCGATGCTGCAGAATTAGGTGCTATCCAAACTGGTCCAGATGGGCAGGTTTATGTTGCAATCAACAATTCCGCAAATTTGGGTACCATTCAGCCTAATGAAGATACTTTGCTACTATCGGGTTACACCCCCGCAGGATTCGCCTTAGCGGCCGGTACCCAAAGTCAATTGGGTCTTCCCAATTTTGTGCAAAGCCAGGCTACGCAAACCGCCCAGGCATCCTTTACCACTTCAGCACCCGCTTGTGTAAATACTCCAGTTCAGTTTACCGCTGTCCCTACTTCAATTATAGATGAGTTCGAATGGTCCTTTGGTGATGGTAATACCTCCACCATGCAAAACCCGACTCATACCTACACCACTGCTGGAACGTTCACAGTGGGATTGAGAGTTTTTAATCGATGTCAAGACCCAATCGCACTGCTAAGCGAGGATATTACCATTGACCCCAACCCGCCAACACCTGAGAATTTGGCAGTGGAGGTACTTTGTCAAGGTAGTGTCACATTAACAGCTTTAAGCACTCCAGACCCTACCCTAACTACAATGTGGTCTACGGGTGAAACAACTAATAGTATCACCGTTACACAGCAAGGAAACTACACTGTTACCCTCACCAACGCAGGTGGCTGCACATCGACCATGACAACTTTTGTTGGCGATGGTACTCCTGCATTTACGTTGGGCGCTGATCAAACTGTTTGTCAAAACGCATTTGTCACTGCATTAAACACAAATCTGGTTGGAAACTTCGCATTCCAATGGTTCATTAATGGAGCTGACCAAAATACTAACCAGCCCACGCTTGCCGTGGATACGTCTGTGCCGGGGGTCTTCACTTATGTAGCAGTGGCCACTGATCAAACCCCTGGATTTGGAAATTGTGTGGCTCGCGATACAGTGGAAATAACCGTGCTTGCAGAGCCTAGTGCTAACATCACACCTACTGACGCAACTGTCTGTGGTGCCAATGACGGGGAGATCTCGATAGATTTGCCTACTGCTGGGTCATTTAGTTTCTCCATTGCCGGGCCTACTCCCAGCAATGGGATGAACATTACTGGTCCCACCACAATTACAACGGGCACTGTTTTAACACCTGGGACTTATACAGTGACCATTACTGATGAGGTCACGGGCTGTACTAATGTTTCGACTCAAACTATACAAGACCCGCCGGTATTCACTATAAATAGTGCAACACCAGTAGCAGGCTGCGATCCGTTGGTGATCGACGTTGTTTTGGGCGGGGCTCCGGTTGGTCCAGTGGACTATCTTCTGACAAATACCAATGATAACAGCACAACAAGTGAAAATGGCGTTGCTCTTAGTCCCGGATTGGGATTCACAACCCTGGGCGTACCGTCGGGACCGTATACATTGCAAGTAACAGATAATGCCGGCTGTGTGCAGGTATTTGGTCCATTTACAGTGACACAAAATGCGCAGGCTGACATCTCACTGGCCTTTGATACATGCGTCGACCCACCAACCATTACCGCGAGCTCAACGCTTGCTACGGCAGATAGGTTCTTTACCTGGAATACCACTGATGGGAATTTTACCATTGACGGTAGTTTTTCTGACAATAGTGTTATTGAAGTTGGGCCTTCTCCAGCCACTTACACAGCAACAATTACAGATCTAAATACCGGTCTTTGTGATTCTACAGTTTCAGTTACAGTTAACCCACTAACCTTACAAACAGTGAATATTACCGCAGGTGGCTCACCCTGTGACGGACAAAGGACACTTACCGCAGATGTTACTCCTGCTGGTAATTTTAGCTTCCAGTGGTTCCAGGATGGCGTGCAATTCGCTATTGGACAGGTTGTAAACGTTTCAACCACCGCAGACTACAGTGTCTCTGTTTTGAGTCAGCAGTCTGGCTGCAGCGTCACCTCTAACCCACTCAATGTGGTGGTTAGCGAACCAGTTTCGGTCTCAATCACCTCCAACGCGACTTGTGATACTGGGCAGCCTTTTACCATAAACAGTCAGGTTACGGCCACGTTGCCTGTTACATTCCGTTGGTTCAGGAATGGAACTGAGCTCACTGGCCAAACTGCGGATTCCTTGCAAGAAACTAGAAGTGGAACCTATATCCTGGAAATTGAAAACTCCGTAGGTTGTATGGATTCTGATACCATTGACATCATACTCTTCCCGGTGACAGAGGGGGTACTTCCAATATCGGCAATAATTTGCCCTGATGATCCCGATCCTGACGTCTCTCAAATTGAACTGGACCCGGGTCCATTTGCCTCTTACACCTGGCGCAATGAAGCTGGAAACATCATTTCCAATGGAGCAACTTTGGTTGTTACCTCAGCAGGACTTATAACAGTAGATCTGACCAATGCATTTGGTTGTATGACTCAGGATACTATACGCGTAGTGGAAGATTGTATTCCTCAAGTATTCGGCCCTAACGCATTTAAGCCTACGGGATCTAATTCGGAATTCTTCCTATTTACTAGATTCCTCATTGACTTTGAAGTATTTATCTACAGCCGTTGGGGAGAATTGGTCTATCAGTCTTCCCAGACAGATTTTAGGTGGGACGGCACCCTGAATGGAGAAGTACTTCCTTCAGGCTCTTACGCCTGGGTCGCTAAGTTTAGAAGTGAGTTTAATCCGGACCAGGGAGTAATGGAAAAACGGGGTGGTGTTATGCTCTTGCGGTAATCCGATAAAAAATTAGTGCTCACCATTGGGCATACTCTTGTTGCCGCTTTCTTGCAAAATGCTATATCTTAGCACCAGTACGTAATAATCCACCTTATGAAGAAACTACTCGCTTTGGCTATAGTCGCGGTTGCGGCGTCTGCATTCGTTTCAACAGAATCTCAACTACTACCTACCAGTCTAAGAATCACCGTCCTTGACGACTTAGGAAATGTACAGGAAGGTGCGACTGTAGTTATTTATAAATCAGATGAGAACTACCGCCAGGAGAAAGGGGCTGTTGCAGAAGCTACCACTGATAAGAAAGGGCGAGTGACTTTCAAGAAACTAGATCCAATCATATACTTTGTAAGTGCGGTCAAAGACGACCTCAATAACAATGGCGGTGGTGTCCAAACTGATACACTAGTTGCTGGCAAGATGAACAAGGTGAATATCGTGATCGAATAGTTTCGAGATCATGCCTGATCAATTCAAATTCAGGAAAATCATACAACCGAGGTATTCAGACTTCGATATGATGCAACACCTGAATAATGCCACCTATGCCACCTACTTCGAATTCGGCCGGTTGCATTACCTCTTGGAAGTCGTTGAGGGCAACATTGAAGCCATCGGCAATGTTGTAGCCAGTATCAAGATTGACTTCCTAAAACCAGTACTGCCAATATCAAGACCAATCATAGCGGTTCGCTGTTCAAGACTGGGATCAAAAAGTTTTGATTTCGAATACCTCATTAGTGAAGAGTCGGACGTAAACACCATTTACGCCACGGGTACGACTGTCCAGGTTTGTGTCGATTCGAAGGGTAATTCCACCGAGATGCCTTCGACTTTAAGAGAAAAGTTGCTACGGTACGAGGAAAATCTCTAAAGAAGCAATTACGCGAAAGGATTAGAAACAAGAAGCCCCGGTGGAATGCAAAAACCGGGGCTACTATCAACCTTAAAATTTGGGGTAACTACTAGTTAATTAATCTGCTATAAAGGTATATGCTGCTACGTTTAGCAAAAACTCGCAAAGGCCATATTCTCCATATATGTAATTTTCGCTCGAATTTGTTCATAATAATGGCCTAAGCACAAGCCATTTAGATTCAAGCAAAGAAAAACGACTAGAAGTCGACTAAAACTGGAAGTAATAAATCGACGGAATGTTCAAATATTTAGTTTTCGGGAGGAAAATGGTGAAAATGGTGAGGAATTATTACGCTTAACGGGAGCTTATTACCACCAATCCGAACGCAATTACCACGATCCAAAAGTTGTAAACCACTAATGCTGGTATTATCACCACTTCCAGGTTCATAAGTACGGCCAGAAGTACCAGCAGCATTGCAACACCTTTGAGGAGAGAACGTGTTTTATTGCTCATAACGAAAGTTATTCTTTTCGGTAAATATAGAATTTGAGAGTGAATGAAGCCTACGAATTGCATGCGAAATTCGTACCTTCGCGCAAAATTTTAATGGCTACCATAGGAACCGATATTGCCAAAGCGAAGGATCTTCTTGAACGAGGGGAACTGGTCGCCATTCCCACGGAAACGGTTTATGGGTTGGCCGCAAATGGCTTGCAAGCCAATGCGGTGCTGCAAATCTTTGAAGTGAAGCAAAGACCATCATTTGATCCGCTAATCATGCATGTCGCGGATAAAAATAGCATCAATCTCCTAGCAAAAGACATTCCGCCTTCAGTAACATCCTTGGTTGAGGATAAGTGGCCTGGCCCTCTCACCCTGGTGCTTAATAAAAAACCACTGGTACCAGATGTGGTAACGTCAGGCCTTGATACAGTGGCCATCAGATTACCTAATCACCCCCTATCCCTCGAATTGCTGGCTCAATTAGATTTTCCTCTTGCCGCGCCAAGTGCCAATCCATTTGGTTATGTTAGCCCCACAAATGCCCAACACGTCGATGACCAGCTTGGTAGCCATATACAATATATACTGGATGGTGGTCCTTGTATTGTTGGGGTTGAATCCACAATAGTTGATCTAACCAACAGTTCACCAGTGGTATTACGGCTTGGGGCTGTAACATCAGAACAATTGGTAGAACACTTGGGCCATGTGGAAATAAATACCCACTCAACTTCCAACCCAAGTGCACCAGGGATGCTTAGCAGTCATTATTCTCCTTCGAAAAAATTGTTGTTAGGAGATCTAAGAACTTTGTATGAGTGTCATATTGATAAAAACCCGGTAGTCATTTGTTTTAAAGATCGATTGGCCGGAGTAGAAGACGGAAGACAAATAGTACTATCGGAGAAGGGAGATATCAGTGAAGCAGCACGAAATTTATTTGCCGCATTGAGGCAATTAGATGATTTGGACGCCGAACTTGTAATCGCTGAGGAGGTACCAAACCAAGGTATTGGCCTCGCAATAAATGATAGACTTAAAAGGGCATCAGCCAACAATTAACTAACACTACATGACAACACTTGAGCAATTCGATTTTTCTGGCAAAAAAGCTCTAATCAGGGCAGACCTAAACGTCCCACTGAATGCAGATTTACAAGTTACCGACGAAACCAGGCTAAAAGCCTCCTTGGCAACAATAAAAAAAATCTTAGCTGATGGTGGGGCTGTGGTGTTAATGTCGCATCTGGGAAGGCCCAAAAATGGCCCAGAGGATAAATTCTCATTAAAACATATTGTTTCAAATTTAGAAGAGCTCCTTAATACTGATGTCCTCTTTGCAGAAGATTGTATTGGGGAAAAAAGTATAGCTACTTCCTCAAGCTTAGAGATGGGTCAAGTGCTATTACTGGAGAATTTACGTTTCCATGCTGAAGAAACCGCAGGTGATGAGAACTTTGCCCAGGAACTGGCTAAACATGGGGACGTTTACGTTAACGACGCTTTCGGTACCGCCCACCGCGCTCATGCCTCAACGGCAATTATTGCCCGATATTTCGAAAACCGGATTTGCGGCAACGTGATGTACAAAGAACTGCAAAATGCGAATCAGGTGTTGGAGAACCCTCAAAGGCCTTTTACTGCTATTATGGGCGGCGCCAAGATTTCAGATAAGATCTTAATTATCGAAAAGCTTCTGGATAAAGTCGATAACCTGATAATCGGTGGAGGCATGGCCTATACATTCTTCAAGGCGATTGGTGGTAATATTGGTAACTCGCTGGTGGAAGAAGACAAACTAGACTTAGCCAAGGTGCTTATAAAGAGAGCTAAGGAAAAGAATGTAAACCTGGAATTGCCCGCAGATTCTATTATAGCCGATCGATTTGCAGCAGACGCTGAGTGGAAAGAGGCTAACAACATCGCTATCGAACCCGGTTGGATGGGCCTTGATATTGGCCCTGAAGCGGGAGAGGTTTTTGGTAACATCATTCGTCAATCCAAAACCGTACTTTGGAACGGGCCCATGGGCGTTTTTGAAATGCCAGCCTTTGCCAAAGGAACTATCACGGTAGCAAATGCTGTTGTAGAAGCAACTGAAAATGGGGCGTATTCCCTGATCGGTGGAGGAGATTCAGCAGCCGCAGTCAACAACCTTGGCTATGGAGAAAAAGTGTCTTACGTTTCAACTGGCGGAGGCGCCCTACTGGAATATATGGAAGGGAAGCAACTACCGGGTGTGGCAGCACTACAGTAAGTAATTATGACAGCAAGAAGCAAATATCGGCCAATTAATTGCAGTTTTTACGACCTCCTGGAAGCTGATGCTACTATGCGGGCAACATCCAACATAACCTATGCTACCGATGGCAGCGAAGGCAAAAGCAAAGGAGTTATTCAGAAACTATTCGCCAAACATGGTGAGGAGTGGCTAGAGCTTGATAACGGTCTGATACTGCGGCTAGATCAAATCCTTACATTTAACGGAAACCGGCTTTCAGATGCTGAATTCTGTTAACGACAATCAAGTTTTTGTATAAAACCATTACCTGATTCCTTAATCAATGAAACTTTTGTCGTAATAACCCAGTTATTTATGGCTAAAGAAGATTCATTCGTCAAAAACCCGCCTGAAAAAGCAGACCGCAGTTGTGGTCTTTCGTTTAATTGTAACATATTAAAGTAGCCTTTTAGAGTCAAAATGTCGTACAAGCTGAGATTCTACCGATTTCTATCGGTATATGTTTGGGGGAGTTTGCCAGGGATAGTGCAGCGAAAAGTATCTGCCATCTATACTACTATCTACAACAAACGCTTTTCGAAGCTCTTAATTAAGCCATACGTCAGGCTTAACTACAATGACCCAAACTACCTGGAGAAATTCAGGCCCGCCAGTGGTGGTAGCTATTACCAGAATTTTCAAGACTTCTTTATTAGGGTGTTCAAAGACCCTCTTAACATAAGAAGTTCTTCAATATGGGCCTGTGAAGGCCTTCTCTGTGAATATGGTCAAGTTGCTGCGCAGCCATTAGTATCCGTGAAAGGTGAGAAGAGAAATCTCAAGACAATATTTGGCGAAGGAGGAAGTACCATTCCAGATGACTACTACTTCTCAAATGTTTTTCTTCATAATACGAACTACCACCGTATCCATGCACCAGTAAGTGGAGAAATCACTCGCATAGAGCACATACCTGGGGATTTAGTTCTACTGCGTCCCTGGATTTATCAGAATGACCCCTCATTACCAGCGCTTAGGAATGAGAGGGTGAATGTCGATATCAAAGCACCAGACGGACAAACCTGGTTTTTGTCCATTGTTGGTGGACCAGCAGTTGGCACAATCGTAATGGCAGAACATGCCGGGTTAGGATCAATTATCGAAATTGGGCAAGAGCTGGCTACATTTTTGCTTGGTTCTACCTGCTGCATTGCTAGTCCGAAGCCGGTTGACCAAGCTAAAGTCGGTGATCAAGTAGAAGTAGGCCATCCCTACTAATAACTAATCAATTCCCCTATGTAGTAATTGGTACCTGGCAGTTATCGAGCCTTGCGATGGATAGCGTTCCAAGCAAACCAATTATGAACCACACAAGATCTTACTTTTTAATCATCCTGATTATAACCATTGCAATCAGTAGCAATCTCTCATTAGCCCAAGGTGAGAATTGGAAATCCTTCGACCTTCGTGACCTCAGTCAGCAACGAGAAGGAAGCAAACGGCCCTACCTAAGGTTTCTCAATGAGAGGTCGATGAGCATGGGGCTATACGCTCTCACCACCAGAAGCGAAGACAGGCAACAACCCCACGATAAAGACGAGGTATACTATGTAGTTAAGGGGTCAGCCACACTGGAAGTTGGAGAAGACAAGATACTGGCAAAGCCTGGTTCTGTAATTTATGTAAAAGCTGAGGTGCCTCACCGCTTTATTGATATTACCCAGGATATCGAGGTATTGGTGATTTTTAGTAATACCCAGTTTAATCCCAAAGACAGGGATTGGCTAATGCTGAACAAAGACCAGGTCACTGCCAAAAAGAACGGAAACGAAAATATCTGGGATCCATTCATTGATGTTAGCACGCTCACTTTCGGGCTTTATATGCTTCCGGAAAAGCTGGGTGGAGACAAAACACTTACGCACGAAATCGACGAGGTGAATATTGTGGTAAGTGGCAAAGCTCGATTTAGAATGGGCAAGGACGAAATTGAAGTGCAGCCCGGCTCAATCATTTGGGTTAAAGAGGGTGTAGGCCACTATTTCCATAGTCTTGAAGGCGACTTTGAGGTATTGATTCTTTTTGAAAAACGGTCAGGTTAGGAACTCAAAGGCTAAGCTCCCTGAGAACAGACACCGTCTTATCTAACATCTCATCATTAAAATCAAGATGAGTTACAAATCGAACTTCGTGCGAGCCAAAAGGCTTGGCTAATACATCTTGCTCTTCCAACTTCTTCGAAAAACTGTTGGGAGCAACAGAATCCTCGAGGGTAAAAATGACCACATTCGTTTCAACCTCCATCACATTGCTAACAACTGGCAACTTTGCTACCTCCTCACCCAGCACTTTCGCGCGGCGATGATCTTCCTGGAGCAATGCTGTGTTATTTTTCAAAGCGTACAAACCAGCTTCTGCCAAGTACCCCGCCTGACGCCATTGTCCGCCTAATGCCTTCCTTAGCCTCCTACCCTGTTGGATATCGTCTGTGTTACCAATCAATAAAGAACCGACCGGAGCTCCAAGACTCTTCGAAAGGCAAATCGAAATGGTATTGAAAAGTTGTCCAACCCGTCTAAAGTCATCTCCGGTTTCTGCTATGGCATTGAAAATTCTCGCACCATCAAGATGATAATTGAGTCCATGCTCGCGGCAAACTTCTGCGATCTCTTCCATTTGCTGAAAGGAATAAATGCTGCCTCCTCCTTTGTTCATGGTGTTCTCCACTGAAACCAGTGTAGTCAATGGGCTGGAAATGCTGGTTGAGTCGTTTATACTTTCTCGAACTTGCTGAGCACTAATCCTGCCTCTATCTCCTTCAATTAGCTTCACTGATACCATGGCATTGCTGGCAATGCCACCAGCCTCGTAAAGGTAAATATGGGCATGGCGATCGCAGATTAATTCTTCATGAGGCTTACACAAGAGTTTAATGGCAATCTGGTTGGTCATAGTGCCGGATGGGCAGAACACTGCCGCCTCTTTACCAAACAAATTGGCGGCGTACTCTTCCAACTCATTCACAGAAAGGTCTTCTCCATAATAATCATCACCAACGCGGGCCAACATCATCGCTTCGAGCATTCCTGCACTGGGCTTAGTAACTGTATCGCTTCTGAGATCTACAATCATAATAATAGTGGCAGTGAAGATAATCCAAAATTGCCATAGTCGGAATTGATGATTCCTGAGGTGCGGTTACCAATCATTATCTTGGGATATTCAGCTTTAGGCGTAAGCCTACTACACTACAAGGCTGAATTAATTGAAAATTAATTCTGGAGTAATAAAAAAATACTATTTTCGTTAACTGGTAGTTAATTAACCTTCACTCATTTTCTTCGGCCTTCACTACAAGGAAAATATTTATCATTAAATTGATTGTAGTGATATGCCACTAAGCCCTTTTTCTGGAATTCTTGATGTAAAGCGAGCAGCACACCTGCTCCGGCGAGCTACTTTTGGTGCAAGCAAAAGTGAGATTGATTCGTTCGTAGGTCTATCTGTAAGCCAGGCTGTGGGCCTGCTAATTCGTACAGACATTCCCGACCCAATTTTACCCATTGACCCTGCCACCGGAACTGATTGGATACAAACTCCTATTACTGGAGCGAATAGCAGCGATAACGATCTGCAGGAGTTTTTTAAAAGGTGGCTTATTGGAAACATGCTTGGCCGAACCGTCGCCCAGCAAGATAAACTTGCTTTTACAGCGCGCGAAAAAGCCACCTTTTTCCTGCATACTTATTTCACTACAAAGCAATCTAAAGTAAATGATAGCCGGGCACTTTATTATCAGAATCAGCTGTTCCGACTTTTCACTTTAGATAAAGATGACCCACTCAAGGATTTTAAGGCGCTTACTAAAAAAATGGCAGTTGACAATGCCATGCTTGAATTTCTTGATGGAAACACCAACGTGGCTGGCAATCCCAATGAGAATTATGGCCGGGAAATGTTTGAACTCTACACCATCGGGCGGGGCTTAGAAGGCACCCTGCCTCCCATCACCGATCCTGGCGATTATTTCAATTTTACTGAGGAAGATGTGCAGGCAGCGGCTCGCGTACTTTCAGGATTTCAGGTTGATGATAGCTTTTCAAACCTTGATCCTGATACTATGCTGCCACGCGGTGTCGTTAGGGGTGGAGCAACAGCATCGGCTCACGACAATGATCCCAAGCAGTTTAGCGATAGGTTTGCAAATCAAATAATCCAGCCGGACCCTCTGTTGCTGCTTGGTGGTAATGCCACCGAGGAAAGTGCCCTGGACGAGATCAATCAAATGACGGAAATGATCTTCGCCCAGGAAGAAACAGTTAGACACCTCTGTCGCAAGCTTTATCGCTACTATGTCTATTATGAAATCACTCAGGATATTGAAGACAACATTATCACTGAGATGACCAATAGCTTCATCACTAACGGCTATAAGCTACAGCCCTTGCTTGAAGAGCTTTTCCAGAGTCAACACTTCTACGATGCGGCGGCTGGAGCCGATGACGACAACTTTGGTGGCATTATAAAATCGCCACTCGATCTGGTTTTGGGTACGGTGTCATTCTTTGAGATGCCCGTTCCTGACTACGAAACCGACACAGCTAATTTCTATGATGTAACTGGTAACTTACTGCGGCAAATGAGCGACCTGGGGATGGACTTCTACGAGCCATTCGAAGTGGCAGGGTATGCTGCCTACCACCAGTTCCCGATTTATAATAGAAATTGGATATCAACCAACTACCTCACTTCGCGCTATGATTTCATCCGACAAACTATGTCGGCTATGAACATGATGGAGCCCGGAGAGATTGGCGTGGACCTGCTGGCATTTACCCAGGCAAATTTTGATAACGCCATTGCCCAGGATGCACGGTTGCTAATCATGGAGTTGGCTAAATACCTTCTGCCAGTTAGTGACAACCTTACTTTCGATACTGCCGCTGACGATAACGCTGAAATTACGGCAGAGCGGCTGAATTATTTTCTGGTGGCATTTCTATTCTCACCGCAAATCGACCCTGATCCGGAGGGTTCCTGGACATTCCGTTGGAACAATCCTGTCGACACCGAAGTAGTGACAAGGCAGCTTGAGAGCCTCATGAACGGCATGCTACAAACGCCGGAATATCAATTATTCTAAACCCAAGAAGATCAAGAAATGAAGAGAAGGAATTTCCTCAGAAACTTAGGCCTTGCCAGCGTACCCTTTACAATTGGTGGTATACCCATGAAAGTAATGGCACGCGATCATTTTACCAGGCTTGCCACCATGAGCACCAATGATAGGGTTTTAGTGATACTGCAAATGCATGGAGGCAACGATGGACTTAACACAATTATTCCAATTGAACAATATGATCAATACTATAGTAGACGTGCCAACATTGCCATTCCGAAGGCTAATAGTGTAAGAAGGCTTATTGAACTGGATTCTACTCTACCCTCCGCGGATCAAGTTGGTCTTCATCCTGATATGACTGGAGTGAAGGAGCTTTATGATCGAGGCCGCGTTTCCATTGTGCAAGGTGTTTCTTACAAGAATAACAATGGCTCTCACTTTCGTGGCCGCGACATCTGGTTTATGGGTGGTGGCTTTGAAGATTATTATTCCTCCGGTTGGATAGGCCGATACCTGCAGCAGGAATTTGCCCCTTTAACCTATCCTGATGATTTTCCTAATAGCGAAATGCTTGATCCATTGGCCATAGAGCTCGGTAGCGATGTCTCCCTCATCTTTCATCAGCAAGGCAACATCCCTACTTCAATTTCTATAGGCAACAATCCGGAGCGGTTTGCCAACCTTATTGAGCAATTGGAAGGCTTTGATGATCAAGGTATAGATCCTCGGGGGAAACCGCCTGTTGCTTTGGATCAATCGCCCTACGGGAAAGAGATGAATTGGATTCTGGGCTTGGAAGATAAGTCTGAAGATTATGCCGCCAGATTACTGGAGGTCTACAATCGCGCCTCAGAGTCGTCTGTAACTTATCCAGAGACCTACCCTTTCAATGCACCCGGTGGTAGTCTACGCAATAGATTAACGCCACAGTTGCAACTTATCGCCAGGCTGCTAGACGGCGGAGGTGATGGAGTGGGAACCAAGGTATTCTTAATCAGGATTGGTGGTTTTGATACCCACGCCGACCAGGTAGAAAGCTATGACCCAACCATGGGGGCACATTCGGCTTTACTGTACCATATTAGCTCCGCCATGAAGGCTTTCCAGGATGATCTTAAAGCCCGCGGTCTTGAAGATCGGGTCTTAACACTTACTACCTCGGAGTTTGGCCGACGGGTGGCCTCTAATGGTAGCTTCGGCACAGACCACGGTACCGGAGCTCCGGTGCTGCTGTTTGGTCGTGGTGTAAACCCAGGGGTGATTGGCACCAACCCGGATATGACCAGGAATAATGTAGCCATGCAATACGACTACCGCCAGATCTACTCTAATATCTTACTGAACTGGATGCAGGTAGATCGCGACGTGGTAATCAATGATATCTTCTTTGGGAACTTTATTGATGGGCCGAATGAAGATGGTGGCAACTACGAGCCAGTACCGGTAGCTTTGACGGAAGTTGTTAGTGTTGAAGATTTTGTTACCAATCGCTTTCATCTTGGCGATTGTTATCCCAATCCGGCAAAATCGAAAACTACTATTCCATTCCGTATAAATACCAATACGGAAGTGGCGCTCGACCTGCTTGACATTAGCGGCAGGAAACTAAAGTCTATAAAAAGTGGCCTTATGACAGCCGGCGACCACACTGTTGAGGCCGACCTTTCCGGAGTACCTAGTGGTACCTACCTCTATTCAATCAAGGCAGGGCTACTAAATGAAACCAAAAAACTGATAGTAAGAAACTAAACCCAATATCTAACCCTTTATGCTAACTCGAGCAAGCCTTTTCGCAATCTTCGCCTGTCTGCTGGTGGTCTATTCACCCGATCTGCAGGCCCAGAAAAACAGGAGAAATTATCCCGGGGGTGGACAAAACCGCAAGCCGGCCAACCAGAAATTTCTGGAGACACAGTGGTGGTTAGGATTTAAGTGGGGAGCTAACCTCACCTCTGCCATTCCCGAGCAACGCTTTTCTGCCTTTAGTCCTACTGACGGCAATACCGGCGAAAAAACTTATGAAGACTTTAAACATCTTGGCGTGCAAGCGGGTATTGACGCCACTTTTTACCACAAGGGCTTTTCCTTTAGCTTCCAACCTAATTACCGGCGCCAGCGTTTTGCTTACAACAACAGCTTCAACTGGACGGACAGCAATGACCCTACCAGCACCCTTGATCTTCATTACGATCAGGATCACAACCTCGACTACCTGGAGTTGCCATTAATCGTGAAATATGATTTCCGTCAGGATGCCTTCACTCCTTTTGTGCAGTTTGGCGGCTATTACGGCACCCTGATAAATGCTACCAAGAAGGTGGATATTACAGGCACCGACCAGGCCAGTGGAGCCAGTAATGCTTTTGAAGGGGAGCAACTGGTAATTGGAGCCGATGATCTTTTCATCAAAACTTCGCTTGGTATTTTGGCTGGCGTTGGGGTTAACTATAGTGTGGGCAATCTGCGCCTGGCTTTCGATGTTAGCTACCGCTGGGGTTTGCATAACGTTACCAATGCCAAAAACCGCTTTACGGAAAACAGGCTGGCGGGCATTGGTGATGCACTGGACGACATGAACATGCAGAACCTTTCTTTCACCTTCAGCACGCTCTTCCCGCTAAGGTTTATCAGTAAAAACTTTAATTCCATCGACTAGTGAGAAAGCATCTACTACATATTCTGATTATTATTCCTTTGGTGATTTTCTCCTCTTGTGATTTGGAGGACAACGATGTTATCCCAACTAACAGGTTCACCAAAATCTACGACAACAATCGTTTTGATTCTTCCATCACGCCCATTGATGTGGCGCAAACGGCGGATGGTGGCTACATCATTGTCAACTCTCGCCGCCTGGAGAATACCGACTTCCTGGGTATAAATGTGATGAAGGTTGATGAACTGGGCAACTTTGTTTCACAGACTGACCTGGCTGACAATTTTGTTCAGCCTATTGCCGACCTCATGTTAATTGGCGGAAACTTCTATTTCCTTTGTATGGATGCTACCAGCCTGGTGGTGCACCTTGTGGCAATAGATGATAGCGGAGCAGTTACTGATCCCGCGGCGGTTAGTGGTGGATTGTTCTACCCGCTGCACGCTACTATTGATGGCACTAATATTTTACTACAGAGCTATAATAACGACAATAAAGAAACCGACATCTCGATTATCGGTACCGATGGCAGTATCTCTGCGAGTCAATCGTTTACTATTGGCTCCGGCCAGGGTGTGGAGGAGCCAATTATTGAGCACTTTACCCGTACTGGTAAGTCATTGCCATTTATGGTAGGGAGAACCACCGGCGGCACTTACTTTTTCAATGGCTTCTACAATTTCACCTTGTCCATGGTGTTTACCGATTTGAGCAGTGGAGACCCCAATGGTGTGCTGCAAGGTCAGCAAGATGATGGCGGCCTCAGCTCGGCGCTACACCTGAGTGGTAATACTTTCGCTGTTTCTCGTTTCAACTTTGGCGATAATTACATTGTGCCACAAGCCAGCATTGATATGGGTGGTACCACCTCCAGCGTAGACCTTTCCGGCAACCAGTTGCCAGAGTTACCACCAGATACCAAAGTAGATCTGCTACTAACTGAAGTAAACAGCCAGCAAGTACTGATCTACGGTAGCAACACCAATAGCAAACAAATATTGCTACTGGCCTACGATGCCTCTGCCGGTGATCTGTTGGGTACGCAACGACTGGGCTTTAGCAACCCCTATGAGATATCCAACATGACCCCTACGGCTGACGGAGGCCTGGTGGTAGTAGGTACCACTTTCGTAGCCGGCCGCTTCGCCCGGGTGGTATTGTTTAAGCTAGATGAATCTGATTTGGTGGCGTTGACTAGCCAGTAGCCATTGCAGCTTTAAAATGCCATCCCGAGCCCCGTCGAGGGATCTCGTTGCTAATGAAATGAGGTTTTAGTCAAGCCTGCTATTAAGGGGATTACAAATCCCCAGGCTCAAGAAGCACGGATTGCAAATCCGCGCAAACGATGGGCTATATTGAGGAAGAAATAGATCGCTATGTCTAAGTCATTTTGCCTTATACTATGCATGCTTGTTAGCGTAACCGCCGGGGCTCAATCTGAAAAAGAGTACTACCTGAAGGAATGCGATTCTGATTATAGTAGTGCTCGGACCTTACTTCGCAGTGATAGCGCCGTAATCTCCCAATATTTTGTACATCAATATAGGACACCCCCGCGCATGGTTGGCACCTGGATTCAGCATGGGGATACAATTCGAATGACAGTGGAAAGATCGGAAAAATCCTATGTGCAAAGATGGTTTAATGAAATGCTGGTATTGGTACCCATTAACAAGTTAGAAGATTGGCCGGCGGAATTAGTCAATATTAGAGCTGAAATGAAAGAAGACAAGATTCTGCAGTTCATAGACAGTCTTAGAACCGCTGTTGGCGGACATCCGAACTTAGACATTAGTTACCGTGAGGAGAGTGTTCGTTTTCTGGTTGGCCACCTCTGTGAAGAGGGCTTCTTCGTGGGCAGCTCAGAATCCGACTGGCCAAAATATGATCGGCACAGGAAAGTCAGGATGAGAAAAAAGAGATCTAAGAAGTAAATGAATACCACACCTACAATACTCTAGGTTTTGATTGATACTGATAGTAGGGTGTAGTTTACAAACTACCAAGAGCTGTGGGTATGCCCTGTCGAGTAGTACTACTACCTCTCAAGAGTGTCATCCCGAGCTTGCCGAGGGATCTTGTTGCAATTTATCGCCCAATGTATCTTGCCAATAGTCGTCACTCGCGAGGGCCCGAGCGACTACGAAGAGGCTGTCCTATCTGGCTGTGATCACGACCCCCACTCCTGCCAAGATCAAACCTGCAATTATTTGTATCCATGCCGTTGCTAATTCTGCAAAGCCGCCTAAGCCAGAATCACTCTTCCGCATGAATTCAAGTCCATGATGATAACCCAAATGGTATATTCCAGATGCCAGTAGCACCGCCCCAAGGCCCAGACTCAACTTACCAATGAAATCTTTGGATGGTTTCATGAATGTAAATTTACGAATTATGATTTGATGTGGTAACTAACGCAAGATCTCGTTTCTATCGCTCCTGAAGAGTTGCCCCGAGAATAGTCGTCACTCACGTGGACGCCGGCGACTGCGAAGGATGAATCCAGAGGTGTCAAGCTCTGTCCAGGTGTGCCAACCAGTTAATCATATAAGAACACCATGTGATCACTTGACTGCCAGCCATTATAATTCCTGGTAGCCTTAAAGCTGGTTACAAAATCGCCATCGTGGGTGTATTCATACTCCGCAACTTCAGTATTACTTCCATCCACCAATGTTCTCGTTACCACATTGTTGGGTGAGGTATAAAACTCGAACTCAAGGTTAGTGAAGCCATAGTATTTGCCGAAAAATGGATTTGGCTTATCGTCGAAAGTCTGTGTCACCTCCTTAACAACCTCACCATCGTCGTTGGTACCTACCGCGTGCACCAGGTTTCCTCTTTCATCATATTCGAAAACCCAGTTAATAACTTCTGCTGGTGGGCCGAAACTAAATCTAAAGATAGATTCAATTGCCCCTGTGGGCCGTTCCGAGTTATCGTAGTGCAGGGTGGTGGTTTCTTCAACCTTGCCGCCAACCAATGTCAAACGCTCAAACTTGATCTGGTCCAGGGCATCCCCATCATAGGTAAGCGTGTAGGTTCCCCAACTATCAATTGAGGGATGTGAATAAGTTATCGAAGCTAAGTGGCCATCCGAGTAGATATAATCCGTGGTACCTGACCCTTCGGTACCAAACCCCTCGAAAATCTCTTCTATTTGTCCGAAGCTGTTGTAGGTAAACCTAATTCCGATAAAGGGATCACTCTGCACTGTGACATCATTTCGGCGGTCCATTTCAGTGACCAGGACACCCCGCGGTTGCGGGTTGTCTGACTTACATGAAACTAGCAGTGTTGCTGTCAAAAGAGCAATAGTAATTGGCCTAAGCATTTTTTGAAGTTTTATTTCAAATCATAAACACTCAAGGCCGGGCCAGTCCCCCAGCATTACATACTAAAGGCAGTAAGCTAAGATTAATGGTAAAATAGGAGTTTAAATGAGAACTACTCTCAGACAGTAAAATCGGGGCAGTGTCTCATGCCTAGCCTTCAAATAGCTGCAGTAGATGGACCTCAGTCAGTATTTTCGGACTCTGGCATATTCGAAATTATTCTATTAAGCCTCGGTTGCAGAATCCAATACCCAAATACTGAAAACCAGATAAGAAAGAATTCACCAGAATAGTCGCTGAATCTTGCCGTTCTGTTAAGCTCCACTGACTTTACTGTTTTTGCTGCAAAATTGAGCCCATAAAAAACAATAACTACCGATACCAGGTGTACCAGAATCAATATGCCTTCAAAACCGGAGAGGGCTGAGCCTTCACCACCAAACCCCTGAAAAATTGGTGTGGAAAGGCCAATGAGGATTATTGCTAAGTAGGTTATTGGAATCGAAAACAACAACTTGAATTTCCTGGCGCTTAAACCGGTATTTGGTGGCAGATATGGGTTTAGCTCTACAGCAATGGCCCAGATCCAACCCCAGGTACCGATTCCAAAGAATACCATCTGCAATGGGAAAAGCTTAAAAAGCAATGCAGGGTTACCAAAGGTGAAAAAATTAACAATTATGGGAACACCCCAGGTAAGTGCGAATAGTTGCCAGTGCTTAAGCTTTAGAAGAAACTTCATACTGAAATGCTATTGATGAATATCGTGCAATTAACGGAAGTTGCAAAGAGTATATCTAAGTCTATTCCTTTACTGATAAACCAAGAACACCACCTGGGGTTGCAGGAAGCCATCCCTGGTAACCTGGTAGCTTGTGGGAAAACCGTTGTTATAGGTGTATTCAAAAACCTCCACGGAGGTTTGGCCCAGCTGGGTCCAGGTGCGTCTAATGGGGTTATTTGGTGAATTGAAAAAGTCGAAGCTACCGGTGAAGAAGCTGTGGAATTTACCCGCAAATGGATTCTTCTGATCGTCGTACAAGAAGACGATCTCATTGATAACGGTGCCATCCAATTCCGTTTGCAAAAAGCGAGTTAGGTTTCCTATGCCATCATACTCAAAGCTTGAATTAGAAACCTGGGTGGGCTCGGTTGGGCTGAGAAGAGAGTCGACAGCACTAGTGGGTCTGCCGTTGCCATCATAGGTTATGTTACTAATGCGGGTGGTGGTGCCCGTAAAGAACGAAGAGCTTTGCAATTCTATCCTGGCTATAAGATCACCGGTGTAGGTTAATGTCCAGGTCTGGCAAACGTCGCAAGGTGTAGGGAAGCCACCGAATACTTCGGTCAGCTTGCCATCTATGTAAGTGTAAGTAAGCAAACCATCACCCCGCGATGAGCCATGCCGTATCAGTTCCTCAATCTGGCCCTGGTTATTGTAGGTATAGGTATATTCTGGAGAAAGATTGCCATTTATCTGGCTGTCGATGCGTGCCACCTGCCCGCTGACTAGTTCCGGGTCGTCTTTGCAACTGACAAGTAAAAGAAGAAGAGCCAGTCCTAAAAATTGCTTTATCATACGCGTGTAGTTAGTCTATTTTGATACTGTTAGCAATATTGGCTCGACGTTATACGAAACAATTTAGCAAATATCACCTAGAATAGACTCACGCGAGGGATTGAGGGAAATGCGTTGCTGTCAAACGCACCTAAAGACTGCGGGTGAGGCAGAAGAGTTTCCTCTTAATTAAAACTCCTACCCTGCACTTTCGTCAACAATCATCCATTGTATGCCATACCTATCACGGAGCATGCCAAAGCCACCCTCTATAGGGAACATCACATTGCCACCTTTGGCTAGCCTGTCGAAGGTAGCCCGTTGTGAATGTTCATTATTATATTGTACAAACAGGGAAATATTGCTACCAACCTGCGTGGGGTGACTGGGTAGATCATCAGAGGCTTTAATGCAAATGCCTTGGGCTTTGATTTCAGCGTTGAAAATGCGCTCACCATTTTCCGCCTCAACCTCTATGGGGGAATCGGCAAAAGTTTGCATCATGGTGATTTGGCCATCCAGGCAATCGGCATAAAACTGCATGGCCTCCTTGCAATTACCGCTGAAGACCAGGTAAGGAATAACTTGTGACATAGTCTGGTTTAGGAATTTAAGTTAAGGTTATTTGCTTTCTTGATGCAATGCATCTTTGATCGGCATGATAGGGATTGAAATCAAATGGCGGGTTACATACCTTTTTTGTAACCAGAAATGTTTACTGTTGGGCAGTTTCTAATTTGAGCGGTTTGTCGCCAGGCTTTGAAAATATTCCGAAGGCGACTTGCCAGTATACCGCTTAAAGGCGCGGTAGAAGCTGACTTTGTTGTTGAAACCAGACTCGTGACCAATGGCTATAAGTTGCGTGTGATTGTCGGTTTCATTCTGCATGATCTCTTGCGCTTCCTTAACCCGGTATTGATTAATAACATCTTTGAACGAATTACCCAGGCGCTGATTGAACAGATCTGAAACGTACTTCTTAGATAAATCAAGCTTGGCCGCAAAAGCCACAAGCGTTAAGGAGTCATCCAGAAAAACCTTCTCCTCTTCCAGCAACTTGCGAATGCGAGACTCATCACTGGCCATTTGCTCCAGGCTTTCCATAGAAATGGTATTTCTTGCATTAAAAACATTGGCCTGCATAAAGAAGCTATAGGCAATTGACTGCACCAGGAATGTCATGGTGAGCATGCTAATAGTATTAAAGAAAGGTATTTCAATTATACCTATTGGCCTGATTACGAAGTAGACAAAACCTATGATGAGTGTGATGCCATAAAGTATTAAAACCCATCGGTACCAGTTTACAAGCTTATTATTCTTAACATGCTTGCGGTAACGGTTAAGCGTAACAACGGTGGCAACAATGTAGGCTCCGATGTTCAGGAAGAAGGCGAAATAAAGGTAGAACTGGAAGGTATTGTAGGTAGGCACAAACTCCATAAAAGCCATCACGGTATCTATTTTAGACTGCGCCGGCTGCAGGTAAAAGGGAATATTCATCAGAAAGAAGATGAGAAATGGAATGAAGTGGAGTAAGTGAACTTTCCTGAGCTTAAACCCACTATTTACAATGGCGAAAGCGGCCAGCAATAAAATGGGAGGTTTGACAAAGCTTAGAGGATAGCTAACGCCTAGAATATGAGGTGCCGATGCTATAAGATCGGTTTCGACTAAGAGCCTCTCTACCAATGTGATCCCTTCAATGACCAGAAACAAGGCAAAGAATTTGCGGGGAAGTGTGCTACCCTGAGCGAGAATAATTACCGCAATAAAGAAGGCTTGAAAAGCGCCAAAGGCAATAAGTAGGTCGAAAATGAGCATACAAGTTTACAAATTACAAGTTTCAGGTATCAAGTCGCAAATCACTTACTCTAAAATAAAATCGAGCTGCAACTTATCACTAATACCCAATTTCTTGTGTCTATAATCTAGTAAAGTACTTACCGAGGAAATTGTTCGTTATCTACCACACCAACCTAATAATGAAAGCATCTCTCTACCTCACCATCTTGCTGCTGATCGTATCAATTTCAGCGCCAGCCCAAGACTATATCGAAAAGGAAATACCCGACAGCCTGGTAAAGTCACGCCTACGAACAGTCATTATTGCAGAAAGCGCATTCTATGTACTGGGAAATGCTTATTTACAATTTGTGTGGTATCGCGACGATGAATCGGTGCCTTTCCATTTTTATAATGATAACGCTGGCTGGTTGCAAATCGACAAGGCAGCGCATGCCTACATAGCCTACTACGAAAGTTATGCCGGCTATAATGCCTTACGCTGGGCTGGAGTTAGTGAGAAAAAGGCTTTGATCTGGGGTGGATCTTTAGGGCTGATTCTGCAAACCCCGATAGAGATCTTTGATGGAATTTATGAGGGCTTCGGATTTAGCTGGGGAGATATGATTGCCAACGCATTCGGATCAGCACTGTTTACCACACAGCAGGCAATTTGGAAGGAACAAATTGTGAAGATGAAGTTTTCCTATTCCCCATCGCCATATAACAACCTGGTGCCAGGTAAACTTGGTGAAAATGAGATTGAAAGCTTTTTCGTGGATTACAACGGGCATACTTATTGGTTTTCCACCGCGGTAAATCGCATTCTACCCATAAATACGCCAGACTGGCTAAGTATTGCTGTCGGTTACAGCGGCAATGGCATGCTCGACGATTTTGAGAACCCCAGGTTTTATCGGGGCAGAATTCTACCGCCTACTGAGAGATACAGGCAATACCTCTTCTCCGTGGATGTAGATTTTTCGAAAGTAAAAACACGGAGCAGGTTTATGCGCGGCTTGCTAGATAAGCTGAACCTGATCAAAGTACCGGCGCCCGCACTCGAATACAATCGATTAGACGGTATGAAGGTGCGCTGGTTTTATTTCTAGGTTTCTAATTTGCCAAGATCTCCACTTCTACTCTCACGTTGAATCTTGCTCTGTTT
This sequence comes from Cyclobacteriaceae bacterium, assembly GCA_028285445.1. Lineage (GTDB taxonomy): Bacteria > Bacteroidota > Bacteroidia > Cytophagales > Cyclobacteriaceae > JANQPQ01. The sequence continues at coordinate 47,879 of JANQPQ010000001.1, forward strand.
TCATGCTTATCATAGAGCATTTTCTTGCCTCCCCAGCCTTCAATTTCCATACGCTCCTCAGCAACACCCTTAGAAATTAGATAACTCTTGATACTGCTGGCCCGGGCATGTGATAGTTTTTTGGAACTACCCTTACCTTCTTTATTGTCATCTCCTATAGTGAAAAAATCTCCCTCTTCCTCCAGTGGGAAGATTATCTTACCCATAGAATTGCCATTGGTGTGTCCATGTAATTGCACCCGCAACTGTGGATTTTCCATCAGCATGGAAAGCAGTTGATTCAGCTCATACTGCGATTCTGGTTTTATCACAGCAGCATCTTTGTAGAAGAAAACATTATACATGATATGCGTCTCACCAACGTCATAGCGGAAAAGCTCCATATCAACTATTAGCGAATCGCCAGATAGTTGTACCACATCACTTATCTCTCCGCTATAAAGATCTTCGAAGTTTAGATCGTGTTGCATAGACTTGAATCCGAAGATGTTACAAAACACCTGGAAACGGCCAGAGCCGTTGCTGGGGTCGGCAACAACTATTGACTCATGAGTGTTTTCCATTGAAATGCGCTTGGTTCTCTCCAAGTCGATAACTTCAATACTACCCTTTACTTCTTTGAAGTTACCGGCGTTATACGCATTTACATATAGCTTGAGTGCGCGGCGTTCTCCTTTTTCGTCATTAATAATAAATCCAGCTCCCTGCTTCTCTTCTGACCCGCTAACGACTCCTTCTTCTCCATTGACATTAGAGTCATCGCCACCGGATGTGGAGTTACTCATTTCTGATTCCTCCGCTTGATTATTTTCGGCATCATCTTCAGTAGTATCAATGCTATTGCCTGTCTGCTCAGTTTTAGCTTCAACATCGCTTCCATCCGACTCCTTCTTAACTGGCACTTGCGAATCGTCATCGCCAGGCACCTCTGAATTGAGTACGATCGGGTCACCCGTTGGGTCACCACCAAGGTTTCTGAGATCACCAGTGTATACCCAGGCATCCCAAAAGTCTTTTGTTTGTTGCACTTGTTTGGTAAGCGTAATTGCTGCTTGCAAGTCGTCGGTATTCATCGTGTAAACATAATACCAACCTGTTTGCTCATGTAAGGCGGCATTCGCTTTCATATCATGCCCTTTCACAAAATTTGTGAAGTTCATGGCATTCTTCTCAATTGCAAATGCACCCAGTACAACATAGTGCGAATCTTTATCGCTTGCTACCAGCGGTACGGATAAAATTGAGATCAGGAATACCCCACATATGTTCTTCAGAATCTTCTTGGCTGATGAATTCATGGTTCATTAGGGATGTTGACCAAGCAATATCATTAAGTATTGTAGTCATAATCACTAAAAATTAGGGATGTTGTGGACATATGTAATGTTTTGGGCAAAGAATAACTAATTGCAATTGTTGCAGTAATCCTAGCTGCAAACTACCTTAAGCATTCAACCAATACACCTTAACCCATTTGCTGCAAACTGACGTAATCAACAAAGTTGGAGTAATTACTCTAGACAACGGAAAATCAAATCCGATCAATCCCGATCTAATCAAAGAGTTAGAAGAAGCCTTAGATGGCTTGCAATCCGACAAGAAAGTACGAGCAGTGGTACTTTCCAGTAAGAGTGAGAAGTTCTTTTCCAATGGGTTCGATCTGCCACATTTCTATCACCAACCTGAAGAGCATTTCAAGCAATTTTTCAGGGCATTTGACGATTTCACCTTAAAGTTATATGCCCTTCCTAAGCCCACCATAGCCGCCATCAATGGGCACGCAGTAGCAGGCGGTTGTGTTTTGGCCATTTGCTGCGACTATCGCATAATGGCTAAAGGAAACATTCTGATGGGCCTGAATGAAGTGAAACTTGGGGTGCCCGTACCTTACCCAGCAGATCTAATGCTTCACCAGAAAATTGGCACGCAAAAAGCTCAGCAAATGCTGGAATCCGGAAATTTCTACCCTCCGGAACATTTAATGATGCTTGGGTTGGTAGACCAGGTATCTGAACCAGATATGGTACTAGCCGAAGCCATTGAGAAGGGGAAGGAACTGGCCAATCACCCTCCTCAGGCCTTTGCAGCAATCAAGGCCAATCGTACCGAGCAATTGGTTGCCCAGGTTAAGGCGGTACTTGCAGATAAGCAGGAGCATTTCTTCAAGTGCTGGTACTCAAAAAGTACTCAGAAGAAGGTGGAAGCGGCCCTGCTGAAATTTTAACTGGTTACTTAATTCTTTAAAGCATCCAGCTCCTGCCTGGCTCGAGCAAAGTCTGCATTGAGCTCGAGGGATTTCTCCAAACTCTTTATCGCCTTGTTATTGTCGCCATTGGCCTTATAGGCCAGGCCAAGCAGGTACTGAGTAAAATAGGTGTTTTCTGTTTCAACGTTGTACTTAGCCATCTTCAAAGCGTCTTCATTCAATTCATTCCTAAGCAGGCCTCTAACCACACCACTTAACGTTGGTGATCCTAAAGCATAAGTGTTTTTACCCTCATGCTCCTTTGCAATCGTTTCATATTTCTTTATCCCAGCCTCAAAGCCATTTGCCACTACTTCTTCCCGTACAATGCCCATCAGGCCATCCCCTACCACCTGAATTACCAGTGTAATTTCAACCTCATCACTAAGTGCCATCTTGCCTAAGCCTGGTATGAGGCCATCCCAACCCCTTTTAGGTATGCCAAATTCGGTTCTATTCAATACCAAATTTCCCTTGAGCGCTATACGGGGCTCTCCGAAAACCCATACCACCGGTAGCTCATGATTTCTCACAAACGGCACAACGATCTCTTTTTCAGTGCCAAGCATATTGAACTTCCCTGTCATTTCCCATCCATTTCCTTTGCGCCTTACGCCGGTACTACTGTAGGTAATCTCAGGGTATGTCTCTCCATCAAAATAACTAGCCGACATCAAATCAGTGTCACGCTGCTCATTTCCCGTATTCAAAGATTGGACTTGAATGGTAACGTTGGCGAATAAATTTTCCGGGGAATTGCCACCTTTATATCCAACCTCTCCTTCAAACCTATCGAAGCGGCCATCGATAGTGGTGATACCTCCGGCAAACCCAACGGAAAAGGATATTACCGAATGAGCGGCGTCAATAGGATATACAACATCTTGAGATTTGGTAATTGTAGTGGAGGCTGCAAGCAGAGCAGCCAGAATAATTGACCTTAGCATCATCTTTTTTTGATGCTAACATATCCTTCACAGCATGGCTGAACATGCCTTTTGTGTTATCTCATAGGATTACGGTGATGACCCGTGCAGAATAAGGGATGGTTACTTGATGTTAAGGAGGCGATTGAGTTCCTCCCGATAGACTCTGCTGGTATTGAGCTTGCTACCATCCTTGAGTAGTACCCTATATTCACCATTAAACCAGGTCTGAAGCTCCTTAATCTCATTGATGTTTACCAAAACAGAACGGTTTAATCGAAAGAATACTGATGGATCTAACCGGCGTTGAAGACTTTTCAGCGTTTCGCGGTGTAAGTATGACTGCCCATGAGTTGCTATTTTCAAATAGTTACCCTCGGCTTTGACGAGTTTAATCTCATGCACCATAACGAAGAAAACACTGCCATTGTCCTTTATAGCCAATCTCTCAATGGGCGTGGCTTGATCAATCTCTAGGTCTTGGCTAGTCTGTGGCTTTAGCGTCAGTTTTGTACGGTAATCAATCAGGAATAAAACCAGTAATATCACACCATATATAGCGATATCTATAAGTCCGCTATATACGAGGAAACCCTTCCACCGCAACATCGTGTCAATAAAACCTTCGGAATTAAAACCATAAGAATAGCGGATGAGGTAATTGATGCAATAAGCCAAAAACCGATGCACCACAGCTGCAACCAATGCAGATGCCAGGAATATTTTCAGGATATCAATTAACCGGGCGTTTAGCAGGTCATACCTCTTATAAAATTTATAGATAAAGGGGGTTAAGGCCGCCCAGGCCCACATGGAAGAAATTTTCGTAAACGAGAGGTGGAACCAATACTTGGGAGATCCGAGAATTTCGTAGTACAAAACTGAGACAGCCGTCATTAGCAGGCCAATGATGGTCCAGAGCAGCCAAATATGTAGAATCCTGGCCTTGCTGAATAAACTTAAGAATCGAGAAGGGATGCTTACCGCGTTGATAGAAGTCATAGTACGAACTTAGTGAACATACTATTGATACGGAAGAAGCTGAAGATTGAGTTTCAAATCTCAGCCTTCAATCTCCTTGAGCTTACCCAGAACCAGTGCATTGTCTGGGTCAAGCTCAAGGGCCTTTTTGAGATAGTTTACTGCTTGTTCGTTTTGGCCGATGATCTTATAGACATCGCCAAGGTAATACCATGCTCGCCAACGGTCGGGGTATTTTTCAGACATCAGCGAAAAAGCCACAATAGCGTCCCCTATTCTTCGTTCGCGCATAAATTGCCAACCTAGCGCCCCCATTGATGGGCCAACATCTTCTGCCTTGTTGAAAGGGTTCTTGACATAATCCCAAAATGCCTTCTTGGCGTCTTCTGTTTTACCAGCGTAGAGTAGCTCCGACACCAGGTCTGATACCGTTCTGATTTTGATCTTTCTAATTGCCAGTTTAGCTGGTTTGCCGCCATTCCATTCCCCATCAAGATTGTTGGCATAGATGGTACCATTTCTCTGGTCTATGGCAATACCATTAGGTCTGGCCAGAGATGCTTCCAGCGCGGGTCCATCTTCAATTGTTGTTTTGCCACTTCCGGCATAAAGCATGCTTTCTCCGGAAGAAGACACCTTGTAAAGGTTATTGTCTTTGATTTTTGTTACATAGAAGTTGGAATTATAGTGGGCAATATGGGCGTTGCCACCAATACCGGGCAGACTGGTAAGTATTGAAGGCTCTCCCTGGTTTTCTATCTTAATTATGTTGTTATCATTAAAATTAACTATGTAGAGGTTATCGTTGGCATCAGTGGTGATACCATTAGGACAAGCAAACAAGCTACCGCTCGCTAAAGTGGTCACCTCCTTTTTCGGTGTAATCTTACTTATATAATTACCATTGCAATTGGTGACATATAGATTTCCCTTTTTGTCAAACACCATTCCTACCGGTCCGTTAAGCCCTTCTTCTAAAAACGGTTCAACATTCCCAAGTCTGTCAATTTTCATTATGTTATTCCCGAGGAAGTTGGCTTGAAATAAATTGCCTTGGGCATCGATTGTGTTGCCCGAAGACCCATAGAGGGCTTCAGTTAGCTGCTTAACTTTGCCATTTGGTGAGATCCGCCAAACAGCGTCATAGAAATTCGATGTATAAACGAAGCCCAGGCGATCTACAGCGACCCCTCCTATATTGCCCTGGGAATGAAACTCACCGTCAACTTCTAGTGTAGAAACAACCTCGCCCATTTGCTGAGCACCGGCAATAGTTGTCAATAAGAAAAATGTTAGTCCTAAAATTGCTCTCATTATGTTAGATTATTTGTTCATTTCAAGCCACATAACCATGGCCCTGGTAACTTGCTCGGAAGCATCCTGTTGAACAAAATGTCCTGCTTCGGGTATTATCACCATGGTTAAGGGGCCATCGATATAATTCCAATTGTTATTAAGTCCATCCACTGGTAAGTACCTATCTTCCTTTCCATGAATTATCAAAACAGGCACTTGCACCTTGGGCAGATCAGTTAAAATGTTGGTTGTTGAAACTAAATTCTCTGACCGTGGGAAATTGGCCTTATAGTAATTCAGCATCGCTTCAGCACTGGATCTACGAAATGCTTCCTGATATATTTCTTTCGCCTCTGGATCCTGTACCCATCCAGACAGCCACTGTACTGAAAGTTGCTTATGGAAATCAGGCTCAAAAAAGCGGTCGGCATAAGTGCCACCAGACTCTTTTGCCGACTTGCTCAACTGCCGGTTGGTCTCACTGGGGTGAGGGAGATTGCAGATTATGAGTTTTTCAACCAATTCCGGAGCATGCATGGCCAGCCTCCAGGAAATAGCCCCACCCCAATCGTGTCCTGCAACAATCGCCTTTTCTTCTCCCAACTGAGAAATGACTGCTTTGATGTCGCCAATGAGAAATTCAAATGTATAATTCTCTACTCCTGAAGGCTTATCACTAAGATTATAACCACGAAGGTCGATGGCAGCAACCTTGTAATTCCTGGCAAGCACTTCCATTTGATCTCTCCAGGTGTACCAGAAATCTGGAAAGCCATGGAGCATAACCAACAACGGCCCCTCGCCAAGAGTTACATAGTGAATATTCACGCCGTTATTGTTTGCATAGCCGTGCGTCACCCGTGCCATTAACCCCTGCGCGTGGGTACTTGCGGCTAGCAGCATTAGTATGATTACTGTCGATAGCTTCAACTTCATCCCAATGTTTAGGGCAAAAGAGCACTGGGCCAATCAAACTATCGACTTACCCAATAAACCAAGACCTAATATTTACTAGCTATCGGCTATCTCTGAAATGTGATGGTGGGTAACCTGTAAGTTTCTTAAAGGCAGCGTTGAAAGAAGCTTTAGAGTTAAAACCCACTTCATGGGCTATACTAAGAATAGTAAAGTGAGATTTGCTTGGATCCTGCAGCAGGAGCTTAGCAGCGTTTACCCGGTAAGAATTAACGTATTCAAAAAACCCTTGATTCAAATGTTGATTAAGCAACTGTGACAGTTGGTGAGGAGATATGTTTAACCTGCCTGCAACATCATTTAATGTTAGGCCATGATGTTCATACAAGCGTTGTTCGGCCATTATCTTCCGCAACTCGTTTGCCAGCCTCTGAGAATCCTGTGCGCTCATCGAAGATTTGTTGTAGCGCGGATAGGCCTTCACCACCGGTAGCCCTGAGAAAAGCACTGGTTCCAACACTACCGAGAAGCCACAAGCAAGAATAAGTATAGCTGATAGTGACAGGATAGTGGCATCAATTTGATAAATGAATTTATAGTGCAGAAAAGCAATACTTCCCAACTGTAGTAACTTCAAAATTGCGATGGCAGCAAATGCCAGGGACACCCTCTTACCCCAATTGACCTTTAGTGTCTGCAGAGATGATCGGGCTGCTTGCTTTGCCTTCGGTATGGCTTGATACAAGCTAGCGAGAGAGTATGCAAAAATATGGATGACCATGAAAATCCTGATCAGATAGAATGGCGTGCCGAAAACTGAGTCTCCTGACCAGATGGCTCGAAGGACATCGGCTTTATCTTGTGCCGAGGTCAGATAGAAAGGTGTTAGATAGATGACATAAGCTAGAAATGGGATGAAATGCAACAGATCACTTTTTGTGAACATCTTGGCGGGCCAGAGTAAACGCCTCAGGTAGAACCATAACAATGGACCAAATAGCAATGGGAAAGAATTAGTGGTGAACAGCAAGTGAGGGTACTCCAGGAAGAATCGAGACCAGTAAGCTCCAAATTCTGCGATATATAGAGAAAATAGCAATACCAGTATCGCTAACCAGATGTTGGCTTTCCGATTCTCCTTGCGCTGCACCATTAACGCAATAGCGATAAAAACGCCATGGGCTGCTGCAAAGGCAGTTATAGTTGTCAGGATGTCATATAGGAGTCTCACCTGAATAAAGATACAGAATTTGCATAACTGCATTCTCTAAAAGCGAAATCAGTATTTTTGGCTTTCAGTTATGGCAAAAGATCGCTTCTCAAAACAAGCTTCAACTTACGCCAAATTCCGCCCAAGCTATCCACCAGAGCTCTATGAATTTGTACTGGAGCGCGTGGTAACCAGAGAATCCGCCTGGGATTGTGCAACTGGCAACGGTCAGGCTGCCTCTGTACTGGCCCGACATTTTAAGCACGTACATGCAACTGACATCTCACAGCAACAGCTAGCCAATGCCAAAAATGCGAATAACATCCAGTATCAAATAGCCAACGCCGAGAACCCTCCCTTTGGCGACAATAGCTTCGATTTAATAACAGTTGCCCAGGCCGCCCACTGGTTCAACCTTAAGGAGTTCTATCATCAAGTTAACCGTGTTGGAAGGCCTAACGGAGTTATTGCCCTTTGGGGATATGGGCTATTCCGCTCCTTACCTGAAGTGGATCAGAAAGTGCAAGACTTTTATGCCGGTACAGTGGGGAACTATTGGGACTTCGAAAGAAAACACATTGAAGACGGCTACAGCACACTTCCCTTTCCTTTCAAAGAAATCGAAGCACCTCTTTTTGAAATCAAGCGTGAATGGATGCTTAGTGACCTTGAGGGCTATCTAAATAGCTGGTCTTCCGTGCAAAACTATATAGCTGCGAAAGGAGCCAATCCAGTAAAACCGCTCATACAATCGTTGGAAAATCTATGGCCGAATGAAAGCCTTCAAATTAGAACGCCAGTTTTCCTTAAGCTCGGTAGAATAATCAAAAACTGATTCTAACTTTGAGGCAGGTAACTGAATTATGGAAACTTTACAACTTCAGACAATACTCAAGGATAACTACGGACTTGAGGGGGAACTAAAACTCCTTAATGGGTTTGAAGATCTTAACTATCGGCTCAATGGAGCTGATGGCAGGTATGTTGTGAAGGTGGTGTCTGGCAAAGAGAAGCAGGGACTAATCACTGCACAAAACGCACTGCTTGAACATCTTTCTCAGTCTGACGATGGGCATAAGTTCCCCCGGTTGGTAAAAACTCAGTCACATAAGGCTGAAGTACTCCTTGATAGTGACAATAGTAGAATGGTGCGGGTGTTGTCTTACCTGGATGGTGAGGTATATGCAGAAGCATTGCAAAGCCTTGAGCAAATTGCAAATCTTGGCCAAGTTCTTGGCAAACTTGACAATGCCCTAATGGAGATTAGTGCTGTGAATCTTGATCGAGGTGACTACGAGTGGGATTTAAAGAACTCAGCAGATAGCGCTAAGCATCTTAAGCATATTACAGATTCTCACCGACGTTCTTTAGCTGAATATTTCTTTCAACAATATAACTGGATAGTTGCTCCTGCCCTTCCCAAATTAAGAAAGAGCATAATTCACTCTGATGCCAATGATTACAACATCTTAACTGACGGAGACAAAATCAGCGGTCTAATAGACTTTGGTGATGCTGCCTACTCACAGACCATCAACGAAGTGGCTATTGCTTTAGCCTACGTCCTTACTAATCAAGATGATTTGATGAAAGCGTCCATTGCCCTGGTAGCTGCCTACCACGAGCAACTACCCTTGGAGGATCTGGAATTGGAACTGCTATATTATTTAATAGCTGCCAGACTTTGCGTTACTGTTTGCCGTGCGGCTTACTCTAGGTCGACAAATCCTGAAAATGCCTATTTACTGGTCAGTGAAGAACCCGCCTGGAATTTGCTCGAACGGTGGATAGCCCTAAACCCCATCCACTTTCAAAACCAATTGCAGACAGCCTGTGGGCGATCAACCTCTCCCCCTGATCTGGAATTGGACCTTGCCAATAGAAACAAGCATTTGGCGCCTTCTCTGAGCATCAGCTATGATGAACCCATTAAAATGTCAAAGGCGGCGTTTCAGTATATGCATGATGCCGAAGGAAGAACTTATCTGGATTGTGTAAACAATATCTGCCATGTGGGGCATTGTCACCCCCGGGTAGTCGAGGCTGGTCAAAGACAAATGGCAGCTTTAAACACGAATACACGATATATCTATGATCAACTGAACGAATATGCTGAGTTATTAAGCGAAAAATTGCCGCCAGGCCTGGATACAATCTTCTTTATGAATTCCGGAAGTGAGGCTGGTGATTTAGCGCAAAGAATAGCTCGCACTGTTACCGGAAATCACGACACCTTGGTTTTCGAACACGGCTATCACGGCAATACCATTGCTGGCATTGAGGTAAGTCATTATAAGTATAATCGACAAGGCGGGCCAGGAAAAGTAGATCACATTCATGAGGCTAAGATGCCTGACATATTCAGGGATGGAAATAAGGAGGTCGATGAATATATGAGGGATGTTGCAAACATTCTTGACGGGTTGGATTCTTCCGGGCGCGCTCCAGCCGCTTTCTACGCCGAGTCTCTTCTGGGCTGCGGTGGACAAATAGAATTACCTGCTGGCTTTTTGGAGCAGATCTACCACTTGGTAAGAGCCACGGGCGGGCTTTGTATTGCCGATGAAGTCCAGGTGGGTTTTGGAAGAGTAGGCAGTCATTTCTGGGGATTCGAAACTCAGGAAGTAGTACCCGACATTGTGGTGATGGGCAAGCCCATGGGAAACGGCCACCCTATTGCGGCAGTTGCAACAACAAAAGAAATTGCTGCCGCTTTCGATACAGGAATGGAGTTCTTTAGCTCGTTTGGTGGCAACCCCGTGAGCTGCGAGATTGGCAAGGCAGTGTTGAAGGTCATAGATGAAGAAAACATGCAAGAGTCAGCTCTGGCTAATGGCAACTACCTCAAAGAAAGGCTGCAGAACCTTGCTACGGATTTTGAGTGCATTGGTGATGTAAGAGGAAGAGGTTTGTTTATTGGAATTGAATTAGTAAAAGATAGGGTGTCACTAGGTGCTGCCCCAGAAGCAGCTAAGTCCCTAGTAAATTTCGCCCGGAAAAGGCGGGTGTTGCTCAGCACTGATGGGCCAATGAATAATGTCATCAAAATAAAACCACCCATGCGGTTCAACCAATCAAATGCCGATCAGGTAATTGCTACCGTTCGGGAAGGCTTAAGTAGGCATCAGCTATCTTAATTTCTCCTGATTGATCCGCTAGGGAAGACCACCATACTCTCATTACCATCTTTGCCGACAGCAGCAACTCCAAACAGGAAGTTGTCTATGACAATACCATCCAGGGTATAAGAATCCACGTCACCAACAAAACGAGAATATTGCCACTGCGGAGAAGTTGTATCGCGCCAGTATATCTTGTAGCCGGCCAGATTTTCGTCGTCGATCTTGTCCCAAGCCAACGATGTAGAGGGCCTAACAGCCCCCCCAATTTTAACATTCTTCGGCTCCGGCGGAGCCCAGGCCATACCAGCAAGTGAAATGGCATTAACTGCTGTAAGTTTGGCCGCGTAATCGAAGTTTACCCCTTCAATCACATCACCGTATTTAATACCATCCTCCTCTCTAAGGTCCTGATGTTGCCGGTTATAGTTTTCATGAGCTTCCATAATTCGAATACCAGCATAGCCTGCATCGTTAAATGGACGATGATGCCCTCCTCTTCCAAATCGGTCTAACCTGTAAATCATAATAGGATTCATTTCTGGCATATAAGTAGAAGTCATGCGATGCACATAACGAGCCAACTGCCTGGAGATACCATCCACCTCTCCGCCAGAAAACCTCCGCCTATTTCTTTCCTGATCGGTTTCGGTGACTGGCGTGGGTTCGGAGAATATTCTAAAAGCCCGGTTGTCAATTACCCCATCAACGCCTTCAATATTACCGATCATATCGTTGTTAAGAATGCCTATAATTTCCCATCCATCTTCCTTAGCCTTTGCAGCTAACCCTCTCCCGCCAAACAAACCTTGCTCCTCCCCTGATAGGCCTGTATAAACGATACTTGAAGGAAAGCTGTACTTGGTGAGGATTCTTGCGGCTTCGATAGCGCCGGCCATGCCCGAAGCGTTATCGTTCGCTCCGGGTGAATCTGATGTTGCATCGGTGGCATCAGATACCCGTGAGTCGATATCTCCTGACATTATTACAAAGCGATTCGGATAGCGCGTACCTCTTTGTATGGCAACAACATTTACTACCCAGGTGTCATTGGCTATACGGCGGCTTTCCCCGGCTTTAACAAGATTCCATTGAAAGTACACCTCCAGGCAACCACCGCAAGCGGCAGATATCTTGTCATATTCTGCCTTTATCCAACGTCGTGCCGCCCCGATGCCCCGAGTGTCGGAGACTGTATCTGAAAGGGTGTTCCTGGTACCGAAATCCACAAGCTTCTGAATATCAGTCTGAATTCTGTCTGCTGATGAGGCTGCAATAATATCGTAGTGCCGTGTGTCAAGCCCTGGAACTGACTGGCCATTAGCTAGCAAAGTACAGAGTAGCAACACCGCCATAGTATGAATAAACCTGGGGAATATTTGAGTCATCGTTGTGGGTTTTTGGGTGAAGGGCCCAAAAATAGTCAAAATACCCAAAGTCAGAAACGCCATTGATATAAGTGGTGCACCCGTCCTAAGCCGGCTCTTTTCAGGGCAATTCAACGATACTTGTTTAATAGATATTCTAACATCAAAATTTGTTATTATGATTAATTTTATTATTAATAGGATTTAAATACTTTTATATTATCTTATTTTAATAAATCAGCATGTTTAGTTTCCTTACAAAAACGACAAATAATAAAGGCTCAATAAGTCTGGAAGACCTCCATGAGTATTGGCGAGAACCTCATGAGGATGGACACCAGCCATTGGAACTGTACCTCAACGGCATTGAGAAAAGTGAGTTCCTGGTAGATATATTACGTAACAGATTGCACCTTCCCAGCGAGAGTACCATATTGGAAATTGGGTGTAGTTCCGGCCGCAATCTTATCCACCTATTTAAGAATGACTACAAATTTCTTGCTGGCTTGGAGATAAATAAGGATGCCCTGAATCTATTCAGCAAAAAGGATCCTCTACTTTATAAGAATATCAATCTCTTCAACTTTGCTTTAGAAGAATATCTTGAGGAGCACGAGGGCGAAAGATACGATGTTGTTTTTTCGATGGCTACCTTCGAGAATATTCATTACGATAGTGACTGGGCCTTTGAGCGAGTTGCAGCCATGACTAGGAAATACCTGGTTACTATTGAAGATGAAAAAAGTCAGGGAGCACATCACTTCCCAAGGAATTACAAGCTTGCCTTTCGCAAGTCGAAACTCAAGCAAGTGGAGAGCATAAACTGCAAGAAAATTCCTTTGTTAGGTAAAAACTACGTTGCACGAATATTCAAGGCACCTAAGTCTTAAGGAAATTGGGCTAAGGAGTGGTACTAACCCACTCCTCCCCATCACCAAAAACCTCCTTCTTCCAGATGGGAACGGTTTGCTTTAAAGTGTCAATAATAAAGCGGCACGCCTCAAATGATTCAGCGCGGTGAGGAGTTGAAACTGCAATAGCTACAGCTATTTCTCCGATCGGTAACACCCCTTTTCGATGCACCACAGCATATTTGCATAGTGGCCATCGGTCCAAAGCCTGATTGACAATCTTTTCAATTTCGCTAACAGCCATGGCATCGTAAGATTCATACTCCAGCCTTTCCACAGGCTTTTCCTTTGTGTTATCTCGAACTGTTCCAAGAAAGAGACTCACAGCTCCGGCACCATCGTTCTGAACTTCGTTGAGTACCTCCTGAACATTAATGGGGTTTTCGACAATCTTAATCATGAGAATACTTAGCCGCCGCTAACAGGTGGTATTAAGGCGATTTCGTCGGATTCTTTAAGCTCAAGACTCCCTTGAGCATATTCATTATTTACAGCTACCATTAAGCTCTTTAATTCTGAAAAATCTGAATACTGTCGATTCAGTTCCTCAAGCAACATTTCAACATTAACGTTTCCTTGCAGTTCAAGACTTAGCTTGCTATCTCCGACTATGTCACGCGCAATTCCAAACAACAAAATGTTAAGCTGCATACTTTAAAGATTTATGTAAAAGTAAATAAATCGCAGGTGTTAAACTTAAATTGAAATAAAAGGGTTCATATCTTGGGCATTGTTAAGTTTCTATATTTAGCATCAAGAACCGCCCGGATGAAATCTTCTAGAAGAAAATTTATCAAACTTGCCGGCATTAGTGCATTAAGTTCGTTGGCTGGGGCTGAGATAGTCTACGGTAGCAAGTTGCCATCTGGTCTTATGCCAGTAATACTCGATCAGGAGGATCCTTATAAAACAATTGCTAAGGACAAAGGCCTAACCATACTCAACGATCGCCCCTGGAATGTTGAAACTCCACCTCATCTTCTTGATGATGATATTACTCCGGCAGATAAACTATTTATCAGAAACAATGGCATTCCACCAGCTGAGGTAGATATAAGCAACTGGACTCTTACTATCAATGGTGAATCAGCTATCAATAGTCGCTCATTTACCATTGCAGAGCTTAAGAAGTCGTTCCCAAACTATACGTATCAGCTCACTATTGAATGTGGCGGCAATGGTCGTAGTGAGTTTAACCCTCCTGCCAAAGGCAATCAGTGGACCACCGGCGCAGTAGGATGCCCGGAGTGGACCGGGGTAAGACTTAAGGATGTACTAGAAAGTGTAGGCATTAATAGTGATGCTGTTTACATCGGATACTATGGAGCCGACACACACATTAGTGGCGACCCCACTAAAGTGCCTATTTCCCGGGGAGTACCGATTGCCAAGGCCATGCAAAACGAATCTCTTATTGCATGGGCTATGAATGGTAAAGATCTGCCTATTATGAATGGCTTTCCGCTAAGATTAGTATTTGGCGGCTGGCCAGCTTCTACATCTGGTAAATGGTTGCAAAGCATAGCGATAAGAAACGTAGTACATGATGGCCCCAAAATGGGTGGACAATCATACCGGGTGCCCTGTACACCGGTCTCGCCTGGCTCTACCGTGGCTGACGAAGATATGTGCATCATTGAATCGATGCCTGTAAAATCGATTACTTCCTATCCTAAATCTGGGGCCACCATTCAATTGGGGCGAAGACTTGCGGTTAGAGGCCACTGTTGGGCTGGTGAGTATAAGGTTGCAAAGATGGAAGTATCAATTGATTTTGGAGCCAGTTGGCAAGCCTGCGAGTTGAGTAATCCCCGGAATCGATTTGCCTGGCAACATTGGAATACTGTTTTGGACTTCCCAAAACGCGGATATTATGAGGTCTGGGCCAAGGCCACTGATGATCAAGATAACAGCCAACCCATGGTGGTTCCGGGATGGAATCCGAGGGGGTACTTGAATAATGCTACGCATCGCATTGCTATTAAAGTGGTATAGCATGACAAGCGTTCGAAATATCATCTTGGCTTTTACGATGGTCCTTTATGGCACTCTTGCTTGTGTAAGAATTGAAAAGGTTGAAACGGCGACTTCCACTGAAGACAACCCGACGACACCACGGCCAATAGATCCAAAATCCGGTTTAGTGTTAGCAGAAGGAATGGACCTGGTAGCAACGCACTGTACACCCTGCCACTCGTCAAAGTTAATAGCCCAGAATAGAGCCGATCGTGAAGGCTGGGTTAGCATGATTCGGTGGATGCAGGAAACACAAAACTTATGGCAGTTGGGGGAGTTTGAGGAACCTATACTGGATTATCTATCAACTTACTATGCGCCCCAGGAAACGGGCCGACGCAAACCACTGGAAAACATAGAATGGTATGAACTTCAACCTGGCGATAACTAGTTTACTAACTCTGGCGCTTTTAGCCAGTTGTGATAAAAGCAGCAATGATCAGAACTCAGCTGACACAGAAACGGCTCCCAGAGAGCCAACAGAAAGCCTATCCAATAAGCTAATCTCCCCCTCCCTGCTTCAGCAGGCACTGGAAACTGGCAACATGCAGGTAATTGACATTCGAAGTTCGGGGGAATACCAACTAGGGCATATTAAGGGTGCCCTGGACCTTTCGCTGGGCAACTTTCAAGATAGATCTTTGCCTTACGGGGGAATGATGTCGCCAACAGCTGAAGTTGAGCGTATCATGGCCAGCAGTGGTGTCAGCAGCGAAAAAAGCATCGCCATCTACGACTCCAAAGGTGGTGTTGATGCCGCTCGCCTTTGGTGGATATTGACCAACTATGGCCTAGCTAATGTATACATACTTAATGGGGGGTTAGATTCGTGGACGAAGGCCGGGCTCCCAATATCTAATCAAAAGACAGCTCCAAATACCTCGACTTTTCAATTTCCGGAGATGCAAAGAGATATTTACGCTTCCAGGGATGATGTGAAGGCCGCTATTGGTAATTCAGAATATGTAATTATCGATTGCCGATCGGCAGGCGAATACGAAAGTGGCCATATACCCGGGGCAGTGAATTTGGATTGGGCCAATGCTATCAACTATCGCTCTGACAGAACATTTAAGTCTGCTGAGGAATTGAAGGAAGTTTACACAAAGCTGGGATTGGATGAGAATAAGAAGATCATCACCTACTGTGCCTCAGGCTTTCGCTCGGCGCATACGGCATTTGTGCTTTCAGAACTTTTGGGACAAAAGAATGTTGAAAATTACGATGGCTCCTGGATTGAATGGCAGCATTACAATGAGGCAGTTGAGAATTAGTGTAAGATGAACAAGTACGTTGATATCTTTATTGAAGGCTATAAGGGCTATGCTCAGTATCTATGGAATGAGATTACCTTCAACTACACCTACAAGCCGTGGTGGGAAAACTACTTCTATTGGTTAATACTAGTTTCCTTATTTTTCTTTGCCCTTGAAATAATAAAACCCTGGAGAGCAGATCAGGCCAGGTTCAGAAAAGACTTCTGGCTGGATTTCTTCTATATGTTCTTCAACTTCTTTTTCTTCTCACTAATTATATACAATGCCGCCTCGAATGTTTTTGTTGATCTTTTTAAAGATTTTCTGGGCTTATTCGGCATTAGCAATCTGGTGGCCGTCAAAATAGAATCATGGCCAAGGATAGCTCAACTATTCACCCTATTCATAATCCGAGATTTTGTGCAGTGGTGGGTACATAGATTGCTGCACCGGTCTTCTTTTCTTTGGGAATTTCACAAGGTCCATCACAGCGTAGAACAAATGGGTTTTGCGGCCCATCTGCGCTACCATTGGATGGAAACAATTGTCTATCGTTCTATTGAATATCTTCCCCTGGCCATGATCGGCTTTGGTATTGATGATTTCTTCATCGTACATATATTTACTTTGGCAGTTGGTCATTTCAACCATAGCAACATAAAAGTAAATCTTGGCCCATTGAGGTACATCTTCAACAATCCGCAGATGCATATATGGCACCACGCTAAAGATTTACCGGAAGACCGCCGTTACGGTGTAAATTTCGGCTTAACCTTAAGCATCTGGGATTATCTCTGGAAAACAAATTACATTCCCTTCGATGGCAGAGACATAAAGCTGGGTTTCCCGGGGCTTGAAAAATTTCCCAAAACCTTCTTCACCCAGAACACCCACGGTTTTAAGCCAAAGGTTAAAGAAGATCAATCTAACTCTGTATAAGCCTATTTTGGTTTAATTTGGTAGTATGGCGGCAGAGCAGATATACGACAATCACGGAAGGCCAATTTCGTACCTGCGCATTGCAGTGACCGATCGCTGTAACCTACGGTGCTTTTATTGTATGCCCGAAGAGGGGATCAAGTATCTCCCTAGAAAGGAGCTACTCACTTATGAGGAGCTTGAGCGGCTGGTTAAGATTTTGGTGAACATGGGAGTAAGCAAGGTTAGGATAACCGGAGGTGAACCTTTCGTTCGTCAAGACCTAATGAAGTTTTTGTGGAAGCTGCGCGCCATTGACGGCCTGAAAGACATCGCAATTACAACAAATGGCGTATTGACGAAGCCCTATATTACTGAGTTAAGGGAACTGGGGGTTTCATCTATTAATCTTAGTCTCGATACCATCGACCGCGATCAGTTTAAGTTAATAACAAGGCGTGATGAATTTGATGCGGTGATGGAAACTTTTGACCTAATTGTAGAGCACGGCATTCCGTTAAAAGTGAATGCGGTCATCATGGACGGCAAGAACACAAAAGACATACTGCCCATGACAGCCCTTACTCAGCACTACCCGGTCTCAATACGATTTATTGAAGAAATGCCATTCAATGGTGAAGGTGCCAAATACCAGAGACTTACCTGGACCTTCACCAAGATCATTGATACGATAAAGGAGAAATATCCGAATCTCACCAAAATAGATGATGGTGACAATTCAACTTCATATAACTACCACATCCCTGGTTTTAAAGGAGATGTAGGAGTAATAGCTGCCTTCAGCCGTACTTTCTGTGGTTCGTGTAATCGTATAAGATTAACGGCACAAGGCACGCTCAAGACCTGCCTATACGACGACGGCGTCTTGGACATTAAATCGTTAATACGTCAGGGAGCTGACGACAAAGCTTTGAAGGCCGCTTTCTTGTCTGCTTTTAACAGAAGACCTAAGGATGGTTTCGAAGCGGAACAAAATCGGCAGAATCAAAATCCTATTTCTGAGTCAATGTCTACCATTGGCGGATAGACGCTTCCAATCCTAATAATTGGTACATATTGAAAAGTAACGGCCATATATTGATATTTTTGCTGCAAAACAGGTTTCTGCCATGAGTTCAATAAATATAAATCGTGTCCTTCCACATCTAATTGCCGTGGCAGTGTTCCTGGTAGTGACGGTTGCTTACTACTCACCAATCTTCTTTGACGGGCTACAGATAAGGCAGAATGACATTTTACAAGGTCAGGGAGCTGGTCAGGAAATTGTTGAATTTCGGGAAGAAACCGGGGAGGAAGCACTTTGGACTAACTCGATGTTTGGCGGGATGCCAGCCTATCTCATTAACACCCAATGGTCAGGAGACCTCACAAAGTACGTTTACAAAGTAAGTACGCTCGGCCTGCCAGCGCCAGCCCGGCACACCTTTCTAGCCATGATCTGCTTTTACGTAATGATGCTCGTCTTCGGTGTAAGGCCCTACCTGGCAATTGCTGGGGGCCTGGCCTACGCATTGAACTCCTTTAACATAGTGAGCATCGAGGCCGGACATGGATGGAAGGTTGTAGCTATGGCATATATGCCGCTGGTTTTGGCCGGGGTGCAATTGGTATTGAAGAACAAGGTAATGTGGGGAGTATTACTAACCGCTTTGGCGCTCGCATTGGAAATTGGGGCTAATCACCTTCAGGTAACTTATTACCTGGCCATTACTTTCTTTATCTACGGCATCTCTTTAGTGGTCTTCGCCATAAAAGACAAACAGTTGCCACAACTTCTACCCAAAGTCGGATGGCTGGTTGTTGCAGCAGTACTTGCTGTTGGAGCCAACCTAGGCAAACTTTGGTCATCCTATGAATACGGCAAATATTCAATTAGAGGAAAGTCGGAGCTAACTGGTGCCGGTAAGGGAGGCAGCGGATTAGACCGAGACTATGCCTTTACCTGGAGTAGCGGTAAAATGGAATCGCTTACTTTCCTAGTGCCCAATTACTGCGGAGGTGGATCTGGCATTTATACCGGCACCGACAGCGAGTTGCGGGAGGAACTGAGGCGAAGTAATGTACCCTTTAACCAGATCAATCAGTATGAACGTGCTTTCCTTGGTTACTGGGGTGATCAGCCCGGTACAGCCGGGCCGATTTATCTGGGAGCCATTATTTGCTTCCTGTTTGTGCTGGGTATTGTGGTGCTTGACAAACGCATCACCTACTGGCTAATAGCGGCCACGGTGCTTTCCATTATGCTTTCCTGGGGTAAGAATTTCGATTCATTTAATTATTTCATGTTCGATTATTTTCCAGGCCTGAACAAATTCCGGTCAGTAACCATGAGTGTAGCCATCGCCATGATGGCCATGCCGTTGATTGGCTTGCTTGGGCTGGAAAAGGTATTAAAGGAAGGTTGGAATGAGAAGGTGAAAAAGGGGATGATAATTGCGGTGTCCGCTACGGCAGGGCTTTGCATTTTGATTGCATTTCTATCTTCTGCTCCCAGAGTAGATAACCCACAGTTGCCTGCTGATATAATAGATGCCATTAGTGCTGATCGAGAAGGAATTATCTCTAAAGACGCGTGGAGATCTTTCTTTTTTATCGCTGCCATTGCTGCATTAATATTCTTCCATCTCAAGAAAAAGGTGTCAATGCAAGTTGCCGTTGCTGGTGTAAGCTTGCTAATAGTCTTAGACCTATGGTTTGTAGACAAAAGATATTTAAACGACGAGAATTTTGGTGAAAAGCCCCAGCGACAGTTCTTTGCCGGAACTGAGGCAGACCAGGCCATTTTGGCCGACACAAGTCCAGGGTATCGGGTCTTGAATCTGCAAAATCCCTGGCAGGATGCGCGCACTTCCTACCATCACAGCTCCATCGGAGGATACCATGGCGCAAAAGTGCGTCGGTATAATGACCTGATAGACCAGTATCTTTCTAATGAAACCACTAATGTGATCCAGAACTTACAAGCTGGCTCTCGTGATTTTACTGATTCTCCCTTGCTGAATGCGCTAAACACCAAGTACTTTTTGGCTGGCAGTAATCGGCAATCTGTGTTTGTTAATGGCAATACATTTGGCAACGCCTGGTTTGCTAAAGAAACAAAGACCGTAAATAGTGCTGATGAAGAAATAGCTGCGCTTGCTTCTGCCAACATAGCAGAAACTGCCATCGTGGATCAAAGCAAGTTCAATCTACCGGCCAAAACTTACAATACTACGGGATCCATTAGCCTTGCTTCCTACGCCCCTAATCATTTGGTTTACAACTACTCCTCCACTGGCGAAAGTCTCGTTATATTTTCGGAGATCTACTATCCTAAGGGATGGGTTGCCAAAATCGATGGCAATGAGGTTCCTTACTTCAGGGCGAATTATATATTCAGGGCAATGGAAGTTCCTGCTGGTGAGCATACCCTGGAGTTCGAGTTTAGGCCAGCCGCATATTACGTTGGAAATAAGATAATGCTTGTTTGTTCTATTCTTATTCTACTTGGATTTGTGGCAGCGGCTTACCAAACTTACAAAAACAAAGCCGTAGAGGAAGTTGAAGCCAGTTGAGGTATCAATTATAATTTGCACTTACAATAGAGCTCAGTACTTAGCAAAAGCCCTGGAGCATATCGCCAACCTTGATAAGGAATTCAAGGATTTTGAGATTGTAATTGTTAACAACAACAGCACTGACAATACTGATAGCCTTGTACTGCAATTTGTCAAGAACCACCCCGAACTAGCCATTAATTACGTAATTGAAGATAATCAAGGTCTTTCCTTTGCCAGGAATCGTGGAGTAGCAGAATCCAGAGGAAGCATCATCAGTTTCGTAGATGATGATGCCTATGTGGATCATGATTTTGCCTTGAACCTAAAGAAGTTCTTTAATAAAAACCCCAGCATGCGTGCAATAGGCGGGCGTATTACTCCGGACTATGAAATAGAAAAACCCCGTTGGATGTCCAGGTTTCTCTTGCCATTAGTGGCTGGGCTGGATATGGGGTCGCAAGTGAAAATTTTTCCACCGTCCAAGTTTCCTATTGGGGCCAATATGGCTTTTAAGCAAGAGATTTTTGAACAGTACGGATTGTTTGATACCGATTTAGGCAGAAAAGGCTATCTGCTTGAAGGTGGAGAAGAAAAAGATCTTTTTCAAAGAATTAGAAGTAACGGAGAGGAGATATTCTATGTTCCAGCCCTGCATGTACTGCACCATATTCCGGCGGATAGAACTAAAATAGCCTATATAAAAGCACAGGCCAAAGGTGTTGCTGTCAGCGAAAGAAGACGCGTAGGTAAAGCTGGAAGTGCTGCCATCATTTCCAAAGTCTTTGAAGAGGCATTTAAGATTGGGGCTACTGCCTTGTTGTCAATCTTTTATGTTTTTACTATTCGTTTTTCTAAAGCGCTCATGTTGATTCGCTTTAGAGCCTGGGTGGTTTTTGGTTATTTTCAGAAATCACCTCAAATTTCTAAGTAGATTAAGCCTTTGAGATTAATTCTGGCCATACAGCAATTCCTACAGCAATCTTCTCAATCATTTGAAACTTTGATTAGAGTTTGGCTGCTGTCCAAATGGTTTGTGAAAAAACCTCAGCAAGCTCAGGATTCAACGTTGGTCATATTGGGAAATGGGCCCTCCCTCGAAGAAACGCTAACAGCCTACCCCAATGTAATTTCGGGCAAGGCGCTACTGGCCGTTAACCACTTCGCCTCCACTGACCTATATATAGAACTGAAGCCAAAGTATTACATATTCAGCGCCCCAGATTTATGGCTCGATGATATCGACTCACACTTCGTAGAGCAGAGTAAAGTGCTTTTTGATAACCTGGCCGGGAAGACAAACTGGGGCATCGATTTATTTGTGCCATTCGAAGCAAGGAAGCATGCCCGTTGGCGGGGTCAGCTTAAGAGTAATTCACATATAAAGATCACTTACTACAACAACGTTCCCTGCGAAGGTTGGCGTTGGTGGAGTCATTACACTTTTAGAAGAATGCTGGGAATGCCCCGGCCACATAACGTGATGATCCCATCGATGATGATGGGCCTGGCGATGGGCTTCAGAAAGATATATCTCCTCGGTGCTGATCACAGCTGGCTTTCACAAATATCAGTAGACGATCAAAACAGAGCCCTTGTCAATCAAAAACATTTTTACGACAAAGACGATTCTACTAGCAAGCCATTGGACAATCGTGGTAAGGGGGCCAGGCGATTACATGAAATCCTCCACAAGTTTATGTTGGCTTTCAAAGGCTATTTTATTTTAAATGAGTACGCCAAATCGCAAAAGGTACAAATACTCAATGCCACCCCTGGTTCATTTATCGACGCTTTTGATCGGATTGCCCCCGAAAATATTGAATAATCTTTATCTTTG
The DNA here is from genome assembly GCA_028285445.1 of Cyclobacteriaceae bacterium. Taxonomy (GTDB): domain Bacteria; phylum Bacteroidota; class Bacteroidia; order Cytophagales; family Cyclobacteriaceae; genus JANQPQ01. Next base: position 70,436 of record JANQPQ010000001.1, read on the forward strand.
GACACTTTGTCGCAAACTGAAGAATAAGTGAGTACCAAGAACAAGAGGGAAAAGTTAAATGTTTAAGCTGCAATGACCGTAGTAGCACTTGTTCCGGCTCGCTGTGGTAGTAAGTCTATACCTTTAAAAAACATCAAAGACTTCTGCGGCCGTCCGCTTATCCATTGGGTGGTAAAGGCCCTTTCTAATAGCCAGGCTGTGGACGAGGTACATGTGGCCACAGATTGTGAGGAAATAGCGAAAGCTGTCACAACTGGGAATTTTCCAAAGACGTATATTTTCTATCGAAACGAGGCTAATGCAACTGATGAGGCCAGCACCGAATCACTTGTGCTCGAGTTCCTGAAAGAAAAGGACCTCCAACCAACCGACAGTTTTATCCTTGCGCAGGCCACATCACCATTCACACAATCTTCTGATTTTGAATCAGCCCTGCGGCAGCTGCAAAACGAAGATAAAGACTCTTTGTTATCAGTTGCTGAATTTAGAAGGTTCCTTTGGGATGGAGATGGCAAGCCAGTGAATTATGACCCTAACCACAGGCCACGCAGGCAAGAAATGGCTGGACAGTTCATTGAAAACGGCGCTTTCTATATCAACTCCGTGGGTAACATACTATCCCATAAAAATCGACTTTCCGGTACCATCTCAACATATCTAATGCCTGAGCATACAGCTATCGAGCTAGATGAACCTTCTGATTGGTTGGCTGCTGAGGCTATATTTAGACAAAGGCAAATCTCTTCTCATCTGGCCACAGATATTAAGCTTTTCCTTACAGATGTTGATGGAGTTCTAACCGATGCCGGCATGTACTACAGTGAAGATGGCGATGAACTAAAGAAGTTCCATACGCATGATGGAATGGGCATGCAACTATTGCAGAAAGCCGGCATCAAAACCGGAATCATTACTGCCGAAGACCGGCAGCTAAATAGAAGGCGTGCTAAGAAATTGGGCGTTGATTTCGATTTCCATGGAGAGAAGAAAAAGCTGGATCGGACCACGGAGTTGTGCAATGAATTGGGGTTAAGCCTTGATGAAGTAGCCTATATCGGCGATGATATAAATGATGTTGAATTGTTGAACGCAGTTGGTTTAGCAGCGTGCCCTGCTAACGCGGTGAGCCAGGTTAAGCAAATTCCCAACATTATGCACCTTAAGCAAACGGGCGGCTCCGGGGCGGTTCGCGAGTTTGCTAATCTAATTCTCCAAAAACTACAAAATGGTTAGTAGCTGTGTTATTTGTGACAGCCAAGACCTGACAAGTAAAGAGCAACTAGCGCGAGATGGGGACCGGCTCCTGATTTATAAATGCGGAAACTGCCTTCACCAATTTCAAGACCCGGATATTTACCAAGACATGTATTCCTCAGGGGATTTTACCTCTTCCGCCAGGGGTGAGAAAACACCCACGAAGGAGAAAATCCAGCAATTGGATAGAATGGCCTTCCGTAGATACAAAGCCTACTTTGATTTTATTAAAGAGTTTGGCCATACCTTGGAAATTGGGAGTTCCATCGGTTCATTCCTTCATATTTTAAAACTGATGGGGAAGACAGTGCAGGGGATTGAACCTGATAGTGATTATGCACATTTTTCAGAACATCAATATGGATTTACCCAGTTACCTGAGCTACTTGAAAATCACATACCCACCCTACCCTATGATGCTGTCTGTAGTTTCCATGTGATTGAACATGTACAAGACCCGAAGGCATTCGTTAGAAATATTCGAGAAATTATGAAGGAGGGTGGCAAACTACTTATTGAGTGTCCTTCTATCGAAATTAATACCTACGGTGTCAGTTCTCATACCTACTGGAAACCACATATCCATTACTTTTCATTAGCCAGCATTTATCACCTGGTAGCCAATGCATTTAGAGTATTGGAGGTAAACTTCATCGGAAACTTCTTGTTTATAAAGGCCGTCAACGATGGCCATTCATTTGATGAGAAAGAATTTAGGACAGTAAGATCGAGAACCTCCAGAACAGCAAAACTTATTAAGCTGCTACCTGCACCCCGTACATTTAAGAAGATTCCCGTAAAGCAATTGCTTCTACAGCCCTGGATGGAGAAATCTCTGGCCCGAACAATAAAATCATATGTTAAACTTGTGTCTTTTGGCATTCAGGAGAAGAACTACCTAAGACAGGAGAAACAAGGAGGCAAGCCACCAGCAGTGCATATTTCATACTTCGGTGGCTGGGAGAATGCCGGAGACACCGTGCTTTCAAAATGTGTAAGACAGGTATTCAACCTAAATCTGAAAAATGGTTGGGAGTTGCAAAAACTAACTCATCGGGTTGATAACGCCCTAATCGAAAAAATTAACAGTTCTCGGTACCTGCTAATTGGAGGTGGTGGGGTGTTTATTCCTGATTCAAATCCAAATCAAATATCAGGCTGGCAGTGGCCAGCATCTAAAGAGCAAATTGCCGCTATCGAAAAGCCTATCATTATCTTTGCGGTTGGTTACAACTATTTCCCGGGCCAGGAAGCCAACAGCCTTTTCGTTGATAATATTTCTTATCTGTTGGAAAAGGCAAACTTCTTTGGTCTTAGAAATATGGGTAGTATCAATATGATCAATGAGCTTACTCAGAACCAATATAAAGACAAGATATCCTTTCAGCCTTGTCCTACTACCATTATCAGACATAGTTTTCCCAAACTTTCAAAGAAGGTCGCATCAAGAAATGTAGCCGTCAATATTGCCTTCGATCGCTACGAGAGAAGGTTTGGCAAAGATGTTTACATTATTCTTGACCAAATTGCCCTCGCCCTTAAGGAAATCTCTAACATGGGTTTTAAGATCTACAATGCTTCTCATTTAAAAGATGATCTACGATTTGAAATTTCTTTGAAGAAACATCAGGTAGCATACGAAAATAAGCTACTGCAGCATGCTCTTCCTCTCGAAGTATTTGACTTCTACAATAACATGGAGGTGGTTCTGGGAGTTAGGGGGCATGCCCAGATGATCCCATTTGGCGTGAACTGCAAAATCATTACCTTGGGTAGCCACAACAAGATGAGGTACTTCCTGGAAGATATCGACTCCCTGGACTGGTATGTAAATCTGAAAGAGGAGCCTACAACCATCAAGGATCGCATCCTTTCAGTATTTAACGAAATTCAGCTGGAAAACCCGAAGGTTGCTTTAGACAGGATCTTTAGCCAGCAAGCGCGACTTTTGCAAATAACCGAAGAGAACCTGGAGGTAATAAAATCGATTGTATCCTAAACTATTATTCCGTTGGGAGTAATTCAAAAGCAGTCCATACGATCTACAATCTACAACTACCTTGGCATTGGCCTAGGTTTCGTAAGTACCGCCATTCTACTACCCAGATTTCTAACAACAGATCAGAATGGCCTCCTGAAACTGCTGGTAGCTTTTAGCACTATGTTTGCCACTTTTGCAAACCTGGGCTTCAACTACAGCACCATAAAGTTTTTTCCTTACTTCCGAAACAAGGATAACAAGCATAACGGATTTCTGGCGCTGGTAATTCTGGTGGTTCTTGCAGGCTACATCTTATTCGTACTTTTCTTCATCCCACTTCGGCCCCAACTCATTGCTGCCAACCTCGAAAGGTCCTCTCTATTTGCCACTTATATTAACTATGTATTTCCTCTAACTCTGTTCTATCTACTATTTAATGCATTTGATGCTTTCTATAGAGTCATATACCAATCTACTCGTGGGGTTCTTCTTCGAGATGTTGTGCTTAGGGTGCTGGTTTTTGGAAGTATACTCACCTACGTTTTCGACTGGGTAGCGTTTCCGCAATTTCTATTCATCTATATCTGCGCCTTAGTTACCCCCACTTTAATGCTAATTGCCATGATGATGTGGGAAGGCCACTTTGCGTTCCGGCTAAACTTAAAATCGCAACCTGCCCAGGTTTATAGAGACATTGCCAAAGTATCTCTTATAGGCCTCCTCACAGGATTCAGCATTATCGCTGTTACGAATATTGACAGCATCATTGTTAATTACCTGACTGACATCTCAATGACCGGGATTTACGCCATCACTTCTTATTTTGGAGTACTGGTGGTTATACCATCTCGGGCCTTTCTACGTATCGGAGGCACATTTGTGGCTGATGCCTTTAAGGATAATGATATTGCCAAAATTGGAGATATATATTACAAAAGCTGCCTTAACCAATTAATCGTTGGGGTACTTATCCTGGTAGGGCTGTGGATAAACATTGAAGCCATTTTCGAAATATTACCACCAGAATACGTGGCAGGTAAGTATGTAATTTTGTTCATTGGCTTGGCTCATTTGTTTAATATGGCGGGAGGTGCAAATCAGGTAATAATCGCAAATTCCAATTTCTATCATTACTCAGCCATACTGGCAATAGTGCTTTTGCTTGTAACCGTCGTTGCCAACTTCTCATTGATACCTCGCTGGGGAATAACTGGGGCAGCCATGGCAACTGCCATCTCCATTTTTGTTTTCAACTTCCTGAAGTTTGTAGTAATAATGTCAAAGCTTAAGCTCCAGCCTTACGATCTCAAACATCTCCTGGTGCTTATTGTGGCTATTACCTCATATTTCCTTAGCGATTTAGTACCTGTGAGCGGTAATATCTATATAGATATACCATTAAGGAGCTTTGCGGTAGTAGCACTATTTGTACCAGCAATATATTTCTTACGTCTTTCGAAGGAAATCAATAATCTTATTGATAAGTACCTGGTACTAATAGGCTTTAAGAAATAGTATTTTCGACCATGGCACGAACGGCGTCAAACTGGCCCGGGCCAAACCACTGGATTTCCTGGTCTTTTCTAAACCAGGTCATCTGTCTTTTTGCATAACGACGGGTGTTACGCTTAATCTGAGTTATGGCCTGTTGCAGATCATGCTTGCCTTCGAGAAATTCAAATAACTCCTTGTAACCCACCGTTTGCAGAGCATTGAGGTGCTTATGTTCAAGCAGGGCCTCAACCTCATTCAGAAGGCCATTCTCTATCATCTGGTCTACCCTGGTGTC
>JANQPQ010000010.1 GCA_028285445.1 Cyclobacteriaceae bacterium
GGGAGTAGGCTTTGCCGCGAATGAGATTATGGACGACGCTTGGACCAACACAACGCCACTGCCAGTGGAGGTTATTTATACCGTTGTTCCAGTGAGTGCTGCAGGCTGCCTTGGCGACCCCGTAGATATCACATTGACAGTTGATCCTGAACCAATTCTTGATCCTGCACTTAGTACAACTATTTGTAGCGACGTAGCCTCTGGAATTACTTTGGCTGATGACGGCATTGGAGTGGCTGCTACTGTTTTCAACATAACAGCAATAAACAACAATGGCCTTGTTGCTTCGGCGGGTGCTCCAGCTACAGGAAATAACTTACCTGCCAACGAAATAGCAGATGATGCCTGGACTAACACTGGATTTGTACCAGTAGTCGTGACTTACACTGTAGAACCAGTAAGTGCAGCAGGTTGTATTGGCGATCCCGTTAGTATTTTCCTTACGGTAAATCCGGAGCCTGTACTTAATCCGGGATTAGACGCCACAGTTTGTAGCGATACACCTTCAGCAATCAATTTAAGCGGAGATGGCTTATCTGTAGCTGCTTCGACATTCAACATAACAGCAATCAACAACAACGGGCTGGTTGCTTCAGCAGGAGCCCCAGCTACAGGCAATGGTTTGCCTGCAAGTGAGATAGCAGATGACGCCTGGACGAATACCTCTATGGTACCAGTTGACGTGATTTACACGGTGGTACCTGTAAGTGCTGCAGGTTGTGAAGGGGATCCAGTTGACGTTACATTAACTGTAGATCCGGAGCCAATTTTGAGCGGAGCCCTAGATGCCACAGTATGTAGTGATGTTGTCACTGGAGTTACACTTACAGACAATGGAGTCTCTGTTGCTGCTGCAACATTCAACATAACAGCAATAAATAATAACGGACTTAGTGCTTCCGCTGGAGGACCAACACCTGGTACCGGCTTTGCTGCTAATGTAATAGCCGACGACGCCTGGACCAATGCCAGTGCGGCCCCAGTTGATGTTGTTTATACTATCGTGCCTGTAAGTGCCGCTGGTTGCCTTGGAGATCCGTTGGATGTAACTATCACAATTGATCCAGAGCCAGTACTTGATCCTGCATTGAGCACAACTGTTTGTAGTGATCTTCCTTCGGGAATCACATTGGCAGATGACGCTATTGCTATAGGAGCGGTAAGTTTCAATATAACAGCAATAAACAACGGCGGCTTAACAGCTTCAGCTGGCGCTCCAGCCACTGGAAATGGCCTCCCTGCTAACGAAATTGTTGACGATGCTTGGACTAATACGGGCTTCATTCCTGTGAATGTAGTTTATACGGTCGTACCGGTTAGTGCTGCTGGTTGCGAAGGCGACCCTGTTAATGTCACACTGACTGTCGATCCAGAACCAGTGCTTAATCCTGGATTGGACGCTACAGTTTGTAGTGATGCACTATCAAATATCATATTGAGCGGAGATGGAGCCTCGGTCACTGCGGCAACATTCAACATTACAGCAATTAATAACAATGGCTTGGTGGCCTCCGCGGGTGCCCCTGTAGTAGCCAATGGAGTGGCCTCCAACGAGATCGCCGATGATGCCTGGACTAATGCCAGTGCAGCTCCTGTTGATGTTATTTACACTGTCGTGCCAGTTAGTGCAGGCGGCTGTGAAGGAGACGCGGTTAATGTTACGCTCACAGTTGATCCCGAACCAGTTCTTGATCCTGCATTAGATGCGACAGTTTGTAGTGACGTGGCTACTGGTGTAATGCTTAGTGACGATGGTATTGCCGTGGCTGCTACAACATTCAACATCACTGCGATTAACCCTAACGGCTTAATTGCCAGTGCAGGATCACCGAATGTAGGAAATGGTCTTGCCGCAAATGTTATTGCAGATGATGCCTGGACAAACACCTCTATGCTTCCTGTGGATGTTACCTACACCGTAGTGCCTATCAGTGCCATTGGTTGTGAAGGCGATCCAGTGATTGTTACGATAACAATAGATCCGGAACCAGTCTTGGATCCTAACTTGAATGCGACAGTTTGCAGTGACCTGCCAGCAGGTATTATGCTGAGCGATAATGGTGCTTCGGTTGCCGCTGCTACTTTCAATATTACTGCTATCAATAATAATGGCTTAACTGCCTCGGCTGGTGGACCAATAGTTGCCAGTGGCGTAGCAGCGAATGAAATTTCGGATGATGCTTGGACCAATACTGGTGCGAATCCGGTGAACGTTACTTATACGATTGAGCCTGTGAGCGCAGCAGGCTGTATTGGTAATCCTGTAGATGTTATCCTTACGGTGAATCCTGAACCAGTTCTTAATCCAGCACTTGATGCCACGGTTTGTAGCGATAACATTTCTGGAATCACATTGTCTAGCGATGGAGTTTCAACCTTCGCTACCTCTTTCAATATTACCTCGATCATATCAAGTGGACTGGTTGCCTCTGCAGGTGCTCCTGCAACAGGAAACGGGCTTAATGCCAGTGAGATCTTTGATGACGCCTGGACTAACACTGGCGCCATTCCAGTTGATGTGCTCTATACTGTTGTGCCTGTAAGTTCACTTGGTTGCGAGGGAGATGCTGTAATTGTAAGATTGACAGTTGATCCCGAGCCAGTACTAAGTGGAGCACTTGACGCCACTGCTTGTAGTGATGTGGCTATAGGAGTGACGCTGGCAAGTGATGGGGCTTCCGTACCTGCCACGACATTCAATATTACTGCAATCAATAGCAATGGTCTGATATCTTCCGCAGGTACTCCGGGAGTCGCTTCTGGAGTATTGGCAGCTGAAATTTCAGATGATGCCTGGACTAACACAACGATGAACCCAGTTGATGTGGTTTACACCGTAGTGCCGATTAGTGCGATAGGTTGTGTGGGAGATCCTCTGGATGTAACTGTAACGATTGATCCTGAGCCTGCTGGTGGTAATGATACTGATGAAATATGCAGTGACGTAGCATTGTCTTATGACCTACAAAACAATATTAACACCTTTGGAAACGGCCTAGTATCCGACTTTAGTTGGGTAGCGGCAGATAACCTGAACGTAACCGGAGAGAGTCTGGTACCTCAGGCCGGCGCCTTCATCAATGACGTTATCACGAATGTTACAGGCACAGATGAGGTAGTAGTGTACACAGTAACACCCACGGATCAGGCTAACAATTGCGTTGGAGATCCATTCCAGGTTAGCGTAACTGTCAAGGCACTACCTATGGTTGATGCCGGATTGCCTCAAACAGTTTGCGAAGGTTCTAGTGTATCATTAGGAACAGGAGCCGGTGCAGCAATAAGCGGTACGTTTACTAACATACTCTGGGACGATAATGGAGCAGGTGGTTCCTTCAGTAACCCTACAGCATTGAACGCGGTTTACTTCCCCGGCACTGGCGTAACTGGCGCTGTGACCTTGACCCTTGAAATTTCTGATGGTGGAGGCCTTTGTCCAACAGTATCAGATGATGTTATAATTACCATCAATCCTGAAATTACTGTTGATGCAGGCCCTGCTCAGGTTATTTGTGAGGATGGAACGGCCAACTTAACTGCAACAGTAGGAGGTTCATTCACAGACTTAATGTGGACTATCGTTTCTGGTGGTGCTGGTTCGTTCGGTAATCCAATTTCACCAACAACCACTTTTACTCCAGATCCAGGTGTAACTGGCGTTTTCTCACTGAGATTAACAGCTACCGATGCTACAGCCATTTGTCCTGATCAGTTTGACGATGTGATCATTACGGTTAACGCTAACCCGATTGTTGGAATAGTTAATGACGATGCCGATGACACTATCTGCGATGGCGACCAAGTAATATTTACAGCATTCGGAGCTCAGAATTACGAGTTCTTTGTGAATGGAATTTCAGTTCAAGGGCCTAGCCTGTCCAATACTTTTACAACGACAACCCTTGCAGATGGTGATATAGTTTCGGTAGAAGGTGAAGCAACAACAACTTGTAAGAATACAATTGCCCACGCGGCAATGACGGTGAATCCGTTGCCCCCTGTAACCTTAGTTAGCTCTGATGCGGATAATACAATCTGTGAGAACGACATGGTAACCTTTACCGCAGCCGGAGCTGTCAACTACGAGTTCTTCTTGAATGGAGTTCCTGTACAAGGCCCTGGCCCGACAGATACTTACGTAACTAGCAGTTTGGCTGATGGCGATATAGTTTCTGTAACGGGAACTGATGGTAACACCTGTAACTTCACACCAGCAGGTATAACTACAACCGTAATTGCGGCCCCAACTGTTGTACTATCCAGCTCTGATGCAGACAATGTTATTTGTGCTGGAGATGCGGTGACATTTACGGCAACATCCCCAACGGGAACTAACTATGAATTCTTTGTAGATGGAATTTCTGCTCAGAATAGTGCCTCCGATCAGTTTACTACTTCTGCGCTAACAAATGGCCAGAGTGTGAACGTGATAGTGACGAACGTTAGTGGATGTACAATTACTAGCACGAATATCACGACAACTGTCAATGATCTGCCTACAGCGACTATAGCGGGTACAACCTCAATCTGTAATGGAGGCTTTACCACCTTGATATTTGAGATGACGGGTCGATTGCCATTTGATATTCAATATACCGATGGCACCAATACGTTTACTGAAACCGGAGTTGCCACGGTGCATGCTGTCACGGTGAACCCAACAACGAATACTACTTACAGTCTGGTTTCTGTAACGGATGCTAATGGTTGTGTGGAGACGACATTACCAGGAACTGCTGTAATTACTGTTGAAGATGCTGTTGCCAGCTTCTCAACTACGCAAGCGACTCAAGATTGTAGTCCTTATACGGTTGACTTTACAAACGATGACATCAGGCCAGGTATAACTTATGTTTGGATTTGGGGAGATGGATCACCAAATGACACGACGACAATAGCTGATCCGGCGACGATTACACATACGTTTGAAAATAACTCAACTACTATTCCACTTACATACAATGCAACACTAATTGCCACAAATGATGCCTTAGGTTGTTCAGATAATATGTCTATACCGATCGAGGTATTCCCATCGATTTTCGTAGATGTAGAGCCTGACGTAACTGAAGGTTGTGGACCGCTGCAAGTGAGTTTCGAGAACCGAACGCTTGGTGCCACAAATCATCTGTGGTTCTATCGTCCGCAGGGAACTACTCAGCAGAATGAAATTGAAACAATTCCATTCGTTACATACAACCTGCCGAACACAGGTACAACAGATATTGTATATGAAGTTGTTTACAGAGGATCCAAAGGCTCTTGTTTCGAAGAGGAGATTACACCAATTACCGTGTATCCTGAGCTGAATCCTTCATTTACCGTGGCTCCTGATGATACGGTTCTGATCACACAAACACCTCATGTAACTATAACTAATACGACTCCTAATGCAAGCGCATGGGATTACCAGTGGGATATGGGTGACGGCAGTCCAATTATCACTAGCCAGAATCCACCAGCATATACATACGCAACGTTTGGTGTTTACACGATCACGTTAACCATCACCAACCCAGCTCACCCTGAGTGTACGGCGGTTTCGGCCTTCACTATTGTGGTTGAGCCAGTGGTGCCTGAGGTTGACTTCAGCTTCGATGTGACCGAAGGTTGTAGGCCGGTTGTAGTAACATTTACCAACGAGTCGTTCTCTGCCGATCCTGATACTTACTTCTGGGAATTCAGAGCGCAAACCGGAGCTGTAATTGGAACATCTCGTGAAGAGAACCCAGTATTTACTTTCTTCGATCCCGGTGTTTACACGGTATCACTTGAAGGAAGCAATGCGTTGGGTATCACTGATAACGAAACCAAAGAAGCAATTATCGAAGTATTTGACTTGCCGGTAGCTGCTTACGTAGTGAGACCTACTACGGTATTCTTACCAGATCAGGCCATATTTACCGATAACCTAACTTCTGGTGCTGATACTTACTTCTGGGATTTCGGAGATGGAGTAACGTCTGAGGATTTTGAGCCATCACATACGTACGAGGAAATTGGCACCTACACAATTACACTTATAGCAACCAGCATCAATGGCTGTACAGATACGCTAGCCAAAGAGAAAGAGGTTCAGGTACTTGAAGGCGGCAACACCAGGGTGCCAAACGCATTTACTCCTAGTCTCGATGGACCATCTGGAGGTTCAGCCGGTAATGGCACCTTCAACGATGTGTTCTTACCAGTAACAGAGGGTGTGACCGAGTTTAATATGCAGATATTCGATCGCTGGGGTAATTTAATTTTTGAAAGTAATGACAAGAACATTGGGTGGGATGGATATAGTAAGAATGGTAAGCTACTGCCGTCCGGAGTCTATGTGTTCAAGCTAAATATGAAACTAGCCAATGGTGAACGGGTCACCAGGATAGGAGATGTAACGCTAATAAGGTAGCATGCTAAAGCAAGAAACTATGAAGAAAATCTACGCCATAATAGCCATAGTAATCACCAGTGGAGTTGTTGTTGCTCAGGATCCGCAATTCTCACAGTACTATGCAGCTCCTTTATACCTCAACCCTGGATTTACGGGTACAACGCAACAACATAGGGTGGTTGTAAACCATCGAGTACAATGGCCAAACCTTCCTCAGGCATTTGCTACCTACGCCTTGTCTTATGACTATTTCAAACCAGATCTGAAAAGTGGATTTGGCGTGTTGCTAACTACAGACAAAGCCGGTGCTGCCGGGCTGAGATCCACGACTGCGGGATTCATTTATTCCTATAAAATTCAAACGCCTACTGGTTGGCTTATCTCACCAGGGTTATATTTTGGCTACGGGGTTAGGGACTTAAACTTTAATGAATTGCTTTTTGGCGACCAGGTGGAATTTGATAATTCTGGTGCACCTACTTTAGATCCTGCTCAATCAAACTTTGGCAACAACCAATATTTTGACTTTGGTTCGGGAATTGTAATGTATAATTCAAAGGTGTTTATGGGAATAGCTGCTTACCATATGAATACACCAGATAATTCACTGCTAGATACTGATAGCCCACTTCCTTTAAAATTGAATATCCATGGTGGAATCAGGGTGCCATTATATGCCGATTCTCGCCACCTGACCAGAGTTTCTAGTATTACACCTTCCTTTATTTACAGAAGACAAGGCGAGTTTCAACAGCTAGACGCTGGTTTGCAGTACCATGTAGAACCGGTTGTGGTAGGATTGTGGTATCGTGGAATACCAGTAATAAAGAATGTGGTAGGAAATACATCTCGTGATGCTGTGGTGTTTATCATGGGCCTCCAATTCTTGCAATTTGAATTCGGTTATAGCTACGATTTCACTATTTCTGAATTGGGAGTAGATTCCGGAGGAGCCCACGAAGTTTCCCTGGTTTGGCAATTCGAAGTGCAACCACTTACCAGAAGAGTTAAGAGGAAGCATAAGATTCTGCCTTGCCCAACATTTACCAGTAAAAACTTCTGGAAAAATTAGAGGTTTATAACTTAGACAATTTCCTCACAATATTTTGATACTAAATAAGTTACATTTCTGGGGAAATTGGTATATACTTACTTAGATAGCATTAAATTGACCTTGGGTAGGTTATGTCTTTTTAATGCTCTCTCAAATCTTCACTACAGGGAAAACAAATTATTGTAGGGAATATAATATTCCACCAATGAGATATAAGGCATTTATATTTTGTCTTGCAATTGTTTTCCTTTTGATAAGCCCATCCACCGCACAGGATTGTAATATCTTATCAAAGGCTAATAACATTGTGCCCGATAAACTCTGCGCTCCAGTTAGCGTAGACTGGCAAGTAACATACAGGGGTGTAAGTGCAGCTGCTACCACTGTGGAGATTCTATTCGATTGGGACGACGGTACCATGAATACATTGCCCGCTGTTCTAATTGACCCTGTTACCAGGGAGTTTGAGGCCACCTTCATGAATAAGATCTACCCCTCGGCTGGCAACCGGTGCAACTACTTACCTACAGCATTTCTTGTAATTGATGGCACCACTTGTACCAGCACTGCGCAGGAACAAACAGTGACAGTCTGGGATACTGATGATCAGAATGGTGGTGATATCATTATCAATCCGCAGATTTTCAGGGTATGTGAGGGTACAGCCGCAACTGTGGCATTTACTGATAACAGTACCTTCAATTGTGTGCCCCCCCAGGAAATAGATGTACCCAATACTAGCACACGTTGGGTCCAGTGGCTTTACGGCACAACAACAAATCCCGGCCCCTATATAAATGGCATTACTGTAAATGACGCGCCTCCGGTAACCATACCACCAACACCAACACCTTATGCTGGCCCTATAGTAACCCTACCTGGCCCTGTAACAGCTTCTGGAGAAGTTAGCTTTAACATTGATGTTCCAAATACTCCTGCAGTTGGAGAGATCTTCGAAGTGACACTCAATAACTGGAACTTCTGTAATCCGTATGAAGTAGGTGGAATTCCTACCGGAAACCCTCCTGTAACTGAAGTAGCGCTTATTGAAATTGTTCAGGCTCCGGCACCCAATTACAGCACTTGGAAGAATTCAATTGGTGGCATAGCCAGTGCTAACTTCTGTCTTAACGAAACTATTTTCTTTGAAAATACAACCGGAGCAATTGGTGGTGCGGCCTTTAATTACTCCTGGGAGTTCTATGACGACCCCGGAGGCGCTACGCTCTTAAGCACAAGCAACGCTACCAATCCCACATTTGCTTATGGTACTTCGGGAATGAAATTAGTCCGCTTGCGGGTTACAGATGGCAACGCAGCAGGTACTTGTGAGTCTGTGTTTGACAGTACGGTGGAAATCTTTCCTTCAGTTATTGCTGGAATCTCGATGACGGCTGTGGGCGGAGCACCAGTAATAAGTGGTGAGTTCTGCCAGGATAATGCCCTGTCACAAACCTTCATGGTCCAGTTCAATGATGTTTCAGCTAGCTTCAATCCTAGCACAGAATGGACCTGGGAGGTATATGATGAAAATAATGTGCTGGTAAATACCTTTGGGCCCTTTAATACCCCGGGTACAAACATCGTCGAGAGTTATGTTAATCCTGGAACCTACAGAGTAAGATTAGAAACTTTGGATACCAATGTGCCTGAGTGTGTAACAACCGACGAGGCATTTGTGCATATTTATCAGGACCCAGACGCCAACTTCAATGCCACTACCGAGTGCAATGGAGACTTTACACAATTCACAGATGCTACCACATTGAATGTTGTTAATGGTAACAGTATTATTAGCTATGAGTGGGACTTTGGAGATGGCTTTATTCTAACCCCTGGTATAGGTGCAATACCTGGTGGTGTCCATGGAGGAAGAACAATAGGTACTTATGACAACCCTCAGCACCAATATATTGCTGATGGAAATTACAACGTTACAATGACGGCGACCACTGACATGAATGGTTGTTTTGGTGCCGTTACGCTACCAGTTGTGGTGGATCCACTTCCTTTAACAACCTTTACCCGGACTGGTGCTGATGATTGCTCAGACCTGACGGTTTTATTTGATATTACCGCCATAGGATTGCAACCGGCCACGGTGGTCGAATACACCTGGCAAGTGGACGAAGATGCTACTGGTACCTTTGTGGACGAATTGATGCAAGATCCGGCTGACCCAGGCTTCATAAACCCTTATTCCAGAACATTTGTCAATAATACCGTGGTAAATAAGGTCTATGATGTGAGGCTGAAGGCGGTAACCGTAGATGGGTGTGAGGCCTTTAGCCCTATTGAGACAGTAACAGTATTTCCAGCACCCAAGACTGGTTTTAGTTCTCCCAACTATAATCCGTTAGCAGACAATTGCTCACCTCAAACCATAGATTTTGAGGCCGATCCTGCCACGCAAGCGCTAGCTCCAGATAGTTATAATTGGACAATCTTAGATGGGGCTACTGTAGTGAGTATGCAGAATACGCTGGTGCCCCAATTTAGCTATCAGTTTGTAAACACTGATCTGGCAATTAGAACCTTTACTGTAACGGCGGAGGCCTTAAAAACTGGTTTTTGCTTTAGAGATTCCAGCGTACAGGTAAGAATTAGCCCGGTACCCCTCGCTGACTTCGTTATTGATACCACTCAGTTCGATTGTGATATAATGGCCATAAATGTAGATGCCACACAGAAGGGTAATTCTATCCATAATTGGCAGATAATACGCGATGGCGTGCCATTCAACTCCACCTCCCTTGGCGATAATTTCGACTTCCAATTCACCAGACCTCCGGATGGAGCAGCGGCAACCATGGTGGAAATAAGGCTTCAAACCACCAACTTTGCCAATTGCATCAGCACGCAAACTATCCAGAACTTCACCGTTCCAGATACAGAGACCATTAATGCCGCTTTTACTGCCACACCATTGCTGCAGGTATTGCCGAATTCCACGATTACAGTTACCAATCAAACCAATGCTGGCCCCTGGAACTACCAGTGGGATTTTGGCGACGGAGTCGGGACCTCAACGCTGCAGAATCCTGCGCCATATGACTATGGCACCTTCGGCAACTTTGATATTACCTTGATAGCTTCAGGAAATTTCTGTGCCGATACTATCACCGTTCCGGTGGAAATTCAGCCAGCCATTCCTATCATAGATTTTGACTTCGATCCACCTAATGGATGTGTGCCGCTAACTGTAACCTTTACCAACACGTCGCAGTTTGCCGAAGACTCTTCTTACGTTTGGAATTTTGGAGATGGCAATGGACCATTAAGAGCCATCAGCCCAGTATATACCTACACAGATCCAGGAATCTATACCGTTAGCTTAACTGGCCAAAATGTGCAGGGTGTTGTCGGTACAGAGACAAAGAGCATGATTATCGAAGTTTTTCCAGTTCCGATTGCCTCTTTCCAAATAAGGCCGGAAACAGTGTTTATACCCACTGATCCCATTTTTACAGATAACAACAGCTTTGGTGCAACAGAGTATCTCTGGGATTTTGGCGATGGGAATACATCCAATGAATTTGAACCTACTCATACTTTTGATGAAGCTGGCTTCTATAGTATCACATTGATAGCCACCAATCAACTAGGGTGCTCAGATACTTTGAGATTTGAAAATGCGGTAGAAGCCACAACCGGAGGTAATGTGCTGGTTCCCAATGCATTTACTCCAAGCGGAGATGGACCCAACGGGGGCGTGCCGGGAGCTGGCGGCGCGGTTAATGACGTATTCTTGCCATTAACTGAAGGGGTAGTTGAATTTAATATGCTTATTTACAACCGGTGGGGAGAGCTTCTTTTCGAGAGCGACAATCGGGAGATTGGCTGGGATGGTTATTATAGGGGGAAATTAATGCCCCAGGATATTTATGTTTATAAACTAACTATGAAATTAACCGATGGAAATACCGTGGTTAGGGTCGGAGACGTCAATCTTTTACGGTAGTCACTGACACGAAATTTGGGGGTAATGCTAAACAAACTACTTATATCGATCCTATTGATAACGGCTGGGCTATTCTGCCAGGCGCAAGATCCGCAGTTTTCGCAATATTACGCAGCGCCGTTGTTCTTAAATCCGGGCTTTACAGGAACTTCAGAAGGACATCGGTTTGTCGCCAATTATCGTATCCAGTGGCCAAGCCTGCCCAAGGCTTTCACCACATTTGCTGCCTCCTACGACTATCACGCTGATTATCTCAAAAGCGGTTTCGGGTTATTGTTGTCTGCAGACCGGGCTGGTGTTACGGAGTTGCAGTCGACCAATGTCGGCTTTCTCTACTCGTACAAGTTACAATTGATGGATCGATGGGTGCTTTCGCCGGGTTTGTACTTCGGCTATGGAATTAGAGATTTTAACTACAATAAGTTGATTTTTGGAGATCAGTTGGCATTTAATGGTAATGGTCAGGCACCAACTACGGATCCAATAGTAGGTGTATTGGAAAACAGTACTTATTTCGATTTTGGAACCGGTGTATTAGTCTACAATAAGTTTTTCTGGGGAGGATTCTCTGTTTATCACCTGAACGAACCAAATAACTCCATTTTAGGAGCTGATAACAGAATTCCAGCAAAATATAGTGTACATGCCGGCGTACGTATTAATATTCAACGAGGGCCCTTCCGTCAAAATAAGGTAACGAGCATAGCTCCCTCTTTTATATACAAAAACCAGGGCCAGTTCGATCAGTTGGATCTGGGCTTCCACTTCTTATACGAACCGGTAATGGTTGGTTTTTGGTACCGAGGCTTACCGCTAAAGCAAAGTGTTGATGATAATGTCAACCAAGATGCGGCGGTGCTCTCATTAGGAATGCGACTAAACACCTTTGAGCTGTCATATAGCTATGATTTTACCATATCCAGGTTTAGTACCGCTTCCGGCGGAGCTCACGAGGTGGCCGTTATTTACCATTTTGAAGCATCTGTAAACCCTGGAAAAGTAAGAAGAAAGGACAAGCTCATCCCATGTCCAACATTTGTTAAGTAGTTAAATTCGTGGTGAAAAGCGTATTTTTGCAGGATCAGCCAGTCCTGCAATGAATTTTTCGAATCATCTGAATAGCACCCCCATTCTCAAGCAGATTTCCCAAATAGCATCAGAAGCTTCCCTGGAATCTTATGTTATAGGTGGCTATGTGCGCGATTTGATATTGGGGCGTAATAGTAAAGATATTGATATCGTCTGCGTCGGAAGTGGAATAGGACTTGCGAATAAGGTAGCGAAGAAGCTGAATAATGCCAGGGTAAATGTCTTTAAGAACTTTGGCACCGCCATGATTAGCAAGGGAAGTATGGAACTAGAGTTTGTGGGGGCAAGAAAGGAATCTTACCAACGTGACTCCAGAAAACCAATTGTAGAGAATGGCACTTTGCAAGATGATCAACTCAGAAGGGATTTTACCATTAATGCCTTGGCCATAAGCCTGAATAAGGAGAATTATGGCGACCTGCTTGATCCATTTGATGGTTTGACACATTTGAAATCCAAAATGATCAAGACTCCAACCGATGCAAACATCACATTCTCTGACGATCCTTTGAGGATGATGCGCGCCATTAGGTTTGCTACGCAGCTGGGTTTTGATATCGATCCTGATACATTCTCTGCTATTACCGAAAATCTTGAGCGGATAAAAATTGTTTCTCAGGAACGTATAACTGATGAATTAACTAAGATCATCCTGGCACCAGACCCAGGTTACGGCTTCAATTTACTGTTTCATTCCGGCCTGTTGAAAGAGATTTTCCCGGAGATGGTAGCATTGCATGGTGTTGAGGAGGTTAATGGGCAAACTCATAAAGACAATTTTTATCATACTTTGCAGGTGCTGAACAACGTGGCTGAGGTATCTGATGATCTCTGGCTCCGTTGGGGAGCAATTCTTCATGATATTGCAAAACCACCTACCAAAAGATTTGACAAGAAAGTGGGCTGGACATTTCATGGCCATGAGGACAAAGGAGCCCGCATGGTGCCCAAAATTTTCCGCAAATTAAAACTGCCTCTTGATCATCGTATGGATTTCGTTCAGAAGCTGGTTCGATTACATCTTAGGCCTATTGCTTTGGTAAAAGATGATATAACGGATACTGCTCTCAGGCGACTTTTATTTGAAGCGGGAGAAGATATTGATGCTCTCATGAAATTGTGTCGGGCTGATATTACTTCCAAAAATCACGATAAAGTGAAGCGTTACCTCCGCAACTTCGACAAGGTAGAAGAGAAATTACAGCAGGTAGAGGAGAAGGATCGTGTAAGAAATTTTCAACCGCCAATTTCTGGCACGGAAATTATCAATACATTTGCGATTACGCCTTCCAAAATTGTAGGGGAGATCAAGGACGAGATCAAGGAAGCTATCTTGGAAGGAAAAATTAAAAACAATTATCAAGAGGCTTATAACCTTATGTTGACGATTGCAGAACAGAAAGGTCTTAAGCCAAAAGAAAATAAAGATTTAAGCGTTAAGTAAAGAAGATTAATTGGTATGAAAAGACTTATTCTAACATTAGCTGTACTTACGGTTTTGTTCACCGTGCAAACCTTTGGACAGGCAGAAGAGGAGATGGATCAACACATGCGAACCTATCAGTTGGGAGCAAAATACAATGACCGCGTCATCGTTAAGCAATCGCTCTATAATATGCTTGCTATCAACCCCCAAAACGATTCTGCCCTTTACAATCTTGCTGCAATTTACTTTGATGCCAATCAGTATGCATCAACGATCTTAGTTGGACTTGATTTATTGGCCGTTGCGCCAGATAATTTAGTGGCTCATGAAATGATGGCAATCTCCTATGAGTCATTGGGATTGAAAGACAAGGCCTTGGATCATTATGAGCGCATTTATCTTAAAGACGGCAACAATATGAACGCCCTTTACAAGGTGACATTTCTACAGTTGGATCTTAAGCGTTTAGAAGAGTGTAAAACCAACGTAGATATCCTTTTGGGCAGTGAAGCAATTAATGAGTTGAAGCTTGTTTTCAGCTTCGACCAAAAAACACAGAAGGAATACCAAATGAGAGTTTCTGTATTAAATCTAAAAGGACTGCTCTACAAGGAACTCGGAGATTTAGCCACTGCCAAGACGAGTTTCGAAGAAGCTTTGGCGTTAGACCCCACTTTTTTGCTGGCGCAGCAGAATCTCGACGGTCTGGAATAATTTTCTTTTTTGATACTGGTGCAACTATTGCACCTTATCCTTGTCTTTCCATAGAAGTGTGAGGCTTTGGAATCGGTTTATGTTAATCTGCATAGCGAATTAATACAGCGGTGTATTTCTGGGGAAAGAACTGCTCAGAATGAACTGTACAGGTTATATTCCAAGGCGATGTATAACATTTGCTATCGTATATCTAACGACCGCGATGAAGCTGAGGATATTTTGCAGGATGCTTTTATCAGTGCTTTTAGAAATATCCAAAGTTACAGGGGTACGGCGTCATTCGGAGCCTGGCTAAAGCGAATTGTTGTGAATAAGGCCATTAATCACATCAAGAAGAAGAAATTGGAGGTAATGTCTTTGGATGATGAAGGCGTAGACATAGCGGATGTTGATCCAGTTCCCGACGAGGATTTATTTCTCAATGTGGATAAGATAAGGGCGGCAATTTTGCTGTTACCAGATGGATATAGGTTAGTATTTTCATTATACCTGTTGGAGGGATACGATCATAAGGAAATTGCAGAGATATTGAACATCACTGAGTCGACATCGAAGTCACAATACAATAGGGCAAAGAAAAAGCTCAAAGAAATACTTAAAGACCAATTTGCTTATGAAGGATAAGCTGGAAAAATTCGTAATAGACAATAGGGAAGCCTTTGACGATAAAGAGGCTGGCAGAGGTGTATGGAATAGAATTAGCAAAGAACTCCATGGAAATAGCCGCACGTTTGATTCTTCGTGGCTTTGGAAGGCAGCAGCGATTTTCTTTTTTGGAACTTCGGCCTTTTTGTTAGGGCAGCAAAGTATCAATCAAAGCTCTGCAGATCGGGTTTCATCTCAAGCCAAGGAAGAGTTTACCGCCGTTGAAACGTACTACATTTCCGAGATCAACAATAAGAAAGAGGAGATTTCAGATTACTACGATAAGAATATTCAGTTACGGAATGATGTTAATGAAGACCTGGGTAAGCTTGATGCCATGTATTTGGTGCTGAAAGATCGTCTGGAGAAAGACCCTAGCAAGGAGGTAGTTGACGCACTAATTCTTAACCTGATTATGCGGATGGATATTCTGACCAAGCAGGTGCAGCAGCTGCAAGACGTCGAGTCACAGCAGAATATTGAGCCAAATAGAGAAACCGGAGCCTAAACTAAAGGGCTTCAACCAGATCGAAATCACTCTCCTTGCTGTCCAGAAGTTGACCGTGCTCGCACTTTAATACTCGACTGGGATATTTGTTAACGAAGTGGTGGTCGTGCGTAGCCATAATTATTGCCGTACCACTACGATTAATCTCCTGAAATACCTTGAAGATTCCCTCCGATACCGCAGGATCCAGATTTCCAGTAGGTTCATCGGCAAGTAATAGTACTGGCTCGTTAATTAAGGCTCTGGCAATTACGATTCGCTGTTGCTCACCGCCAGAAAGTTGATGAGGCATTTTGTTAGCTACAGAGCCTAGTCCAACCCGCATAAGAATTTCAGCCAATCGTGCTTTCATTTTGGCGCGCTCTTTCCAGCCAGTAGCCTTCATCACGAAGTACAAATTGTCAGCTATTGTTCGATCATCAAACAGCTGGAAATCCTGAAAAACGATCCCCAATTTCCTACGCAAGAAAGGCACTTCAGAGGATTTTATGCTACCGATGTCGTAGCCTGCAATCTTAACTGAGCCGGAATTTAGAGGTAGATCAGCATATAGAGTTTTCAGCAAGGAAGATTTTCCACTACCTGTTCTACCGACGAGAAAAACAAACTCACCTTTTGAGATGTCGAAATTAGTGTCGTTAAGTACTGCTACATCATCTTGATAGATGGTTGCCTCCCGGACGCTGAGAATGGGTTCGTTGGAAAAATCCATTTAGCCTAGGCGGTAACTTGCTCGTTGGCCTTTTTGTGATCTGCCAGGAACTGCGCTAGGCCTTTGTCGGTAAGAGGATGATTCAGCAGACCCATAATTACTTTCAAAGGGCAGGTAGCAACATCAGCACCTATTTCGGCGCATTCTATCAAGTGCATCGTATGTCTTACAGAGGCGGCGAGCACTTCAGTAGTGAAGCCATAATTGTCATATATGCCAACAATTTGAGCAATTAGCTCAATACCGTTGGTTGAAACGTCATCAAGTCGGCCAATAAAAGGAGAAACATAATTAGCCCCGGCTTTGGCTGCTAGAATAGCCTGACCAGCTGAGAATATTAGCGTGCAATTCGTTCTTATGCCGGCGTTAGAGAAATGCTTTAGTGCTTTTACCCCATCACGAATCATGGGTACCTTAACCACAATTTTGTCATCAATAGCTGCTAGCTCTTCACCTTCTCTTACCATCCCTTCAAAATCAGTTGCAATTACCTCTGCACTAACGTTATTGTCAACAATATCACAAATGGCCTTGTAGTGGCTTCGAACATTCTCTTCGCCACTAATGCCTTCTTTAGCCATGAGTGAGGGATTAGTTGTTACTCCATCTAATACGCCCAAATCTTGGGCTTCTCTGATTTCTTCCAGGTTAGCAGTATCGATAAAAAACTTCATGTTGATTGATAGATTTGCAGTTTATAGTTAACACAAAGCTAAGGATTAATTTCGGAATTCTTAAGACAGCGGTTGTGGGGAGGTAAACAAAAAAAGGCAAATCAGATATCGCACTGCTACAACTATCTACCCTTGCTTCCTTCCGGACCTGGGGGAGTTCGATAGGAGCTAGTCGTATCGATTTGCCAAGGCAAAATTAATACAATTAGCATTGAGTTTGTGCACTTTGATTCTGAGTTTTTACTAAACTGGATTTCAACAGATATTCTACTAGCATTACACCACCTTTTGTACTTTATTAATTATCAGAGAATTAGCTAACTTATAAACATTAAAATACTGTAACTGTGAACTTAGCCGTTTGCCAGCACTGCGGAAATAAAAATGACGAGAAGTCCAGGTATTGCAAGTCATGCAAGCATGAGCTGGTGATGGTGTGTGATCAGTGTGAAAAGGAGAACCCCCCTCGGTTTAATTATTGTTACAGTTGTGCCGCCCCACTGTATTCAAAAGCATTTCTTCCGCGCAGGGAGGAAGAAGCAGAGGCAGAAAGACGTCAACTCACAGTAATGTTCTGTGACTTGGTAGGTTCTACCGCGCTCTCTGAAAAACTTGACCCCGAAGAGCTACGGGATGTAGTGCAGAAGTACCAGGAAGTCTGCGGCAAAGAGATTGAGGAACTTGATGGATACATAGCCCAATATCTTGGTGATGGTATTTTGGTCTATTTCGGTTACCCTACCGCCTATGAGGATGGGCCACATCGTGCCATAGCTGCGGCATTGAAAATAATCGAAGGGATAAAATCCCTAGCCAGTAAATTCATCATCAAAACTAACATAGATATTGCGGTCCGAATCGGTATCCATACCGGCCTGGCAGTAATTGGCGACATTGGCCTGGGCAGTAAACGAGAAAGGTTGGCCCTTGGTGAGACGCCAAATATCGCGGCGCGTATGCAAGGGTTGGCAGAACCAAACGGAATTATTGTTAGCGCAGATACCCATAGACTAACAGCAAAGCAGTTTGACTTCGAGAGTCGGGGGGAATTTACCGTTAAGGGAATTTCCCAACCCATCGAGGTTTATGAACCAACACAAGAGCATGGTCATTCACTTGACCTTCTTGAATCCGCTGACGATAAACGGAAACCTTTTGTTGGACGGGCCAGGGAGTTGGAACTTATCCAAAGCCACTGGTCTAATGTTAGCACTGGACAAGCAGATGTACTGTTGGTAAAAGGGTCAGCTGGGTTTGGTAAAACTCGGCTGGTTCGTGAGTTCATCTCAAATGTTGATGGTGATCACGAAAGGATGGTGACGCTCTGCTCATATTATCATAATAAAAACGCCTATTACCCACTGTTGCGAATTCTTAACCGGGCTATTGATAATGAAGACGGAGATACTGCCCTCGATCGTCTGGAATCTTTACTGAATAGAAACAAGCTTGATCTGGGCCAAACCATACCCATTATTGCAGCTTTAGTAGACATTGACCTTGAGGATAGGTATGAACAACCCAGCCTTAGCGCCAGATTGATAAAACAGCATTCATTTGAGATTTTGGCCACACTTATCAGCAACGCTTCTTTACGAAATCCGGCCGTATTCATTGTTGAAGACCTGCAATGGGCAGATCCGACCACACTGGAATTTCTTGAGTTCCTTATTTCAAATCATACGAAGGTTCCGCTTCTTTATTTGTTTACTTATCGCCCGAGTTTTGAGAACCCCTGGAAAAATCGAAAATACACGGAAATTCAATGCAAGGCTCTTGATAAAGACCATACTACTCAACTTTCACGAGAGTTGCTCGATAAGAAAGGGTTGCCGGCAGAGCTAGAAAATGTGCTGCTACAAAAGACCAACGGTGTTCCGCTTTTTGTAGAAGAGTGGATAGGCATGATTAGAGATGTTGGTGTTATTAAAGAACAGAATGGAACCTACGTTTTGGATGGCTCCCTTCCAGAACAGATGATTCCAAGCTCTTTGAAGGATCTTCTTACTGCAAAACTCGATCAACTTGGACCGGCAAAAGAAATAGCACAAATAGGTGCTGTGTTTGGGCGTGAGTTCTCGGTAGACGTTATTGAGTCAATATCTGGATTGGACTTTGAGGTAGTTTCTTCAAGGCTACTCATGCTAATTGATGCGGACCTACTTACCCTGCAGGGACAGGCTCCATATTTCGTAATGAGTTTTAAGCATGCATTAATGCAGGAGGAGGCCTACGAATTACTGTTGAAGAAAAAGAGGCAAGAATATCACCAAAGAATTGCGGAGGTCATGGAAAGTAGGTTTGCAGATTTTTGTAATTCCAACCCTGATTTCCTGGCCTTTCACTTTGGTAGGGCAGGAAATTTCGAAAAGTCAGTACAGTATTGGCAAAAAGCTGGCGTAAAATCTATAGAGAAGTCGGCTCAGGTTGAGGCCATTCATTTCTTTAAGAAGGGCCTTTCTATGCTGAAGGAGTTTATGCCAGGTGCCAAGCGTGATGAGTATGAATTGCAACTAATGATGGGTTTGGCGCCGGCGCTGTTGGCTACAAAGGGTTATACACATCCTGAGGTTGAGGAGGCCTACGATCGCGCGCACCATCTTACCGATATTATTGATGACATGCCCCAGATATCTACCATCTACCGTGGCATGTGGGCACATCACCTGGTAAAAGCAAACCACAAAAAGGCAGAGAAAATTGCCAAGAAGCTTCGTAAGATTTCCGCAAAATCAGAGGATGTTCTGCTACATTACGAGTCGGCCAAGGCCATGGGTGGTACCCATTTCTGGATTGGCGATTTCAATAAATCAGCAGATGCATTGGCAGATGCGATAAGCGCCTTTGATCCGGAAGTGCACTATAAGCATATATATCTTTTTTCCGAACACCCCTGCGTAAGTTGTCATACTTATGCCAGTCTTACATCGTGGATGCTGGGGCAAGCCAGCGAGGCCACAAGAATCCTTGACATTGGCCTCGCATATGCCAATAAATTGAATCATCCTTTCAGCATCGCTTATGCAAATGCAATTGGATCGTTAGTTTATCAGTTTAATGGTAATACTGATCAAGCTACCAGGCATGCTGATACATCTTTTGAGATTTCTCAGAAGTATGGCTATGCATTTTGGATGCTTATTGCGGGCGTAATCAGGGCCTGGGCTCAATTGGAGATCAACAGATCTTCAGAGAACCTCGAAAAGTACAAATCTGCGATTGAAGTGTTATCTGGTTCGGGGGCCAGAATTTGGTTAGGATCGCAGTGGACCACTCTAGCCGATTACTACTTGCAAATGAGCAGAATCGAAGAGGGTTTTGACACTATTAATAAGGCTAAGTCTCTTTTTGAAGATACTGCAGAAGGTTTTCACCTGCCGGAGGTTTTTAGAGTTGAAGGACTTTTGGAATTAGCTAATGGCAACCAGGATGAGGGACAATCTCTTTTGAAGGAGTCCTGGAAAATAGCAAATGGAAGGGGGAGTTCTTACCTGGAGATCAGAGCGTTGGCGGACCTAGTTAAACATACTACAGATGGAGAGTGGCCGAAGTTGCTTACAACCCGACTTCAAGATATGGAACATGAAAACAATGCAGATATTGGCCGGGCTAAATCAATATTAGAAGCCTAAAGGGATTCAAGTAGGCGACTGGCGTTGGAGGTATGCTTACTTTGCACCGCAATGATCTTCTCTAGTTGCTCTCTGGCCTTCTCAGGCATATCAGTTTTCAGGTAGGTCATGGCGAGATACCAGGCAGCGTCATCACCAAACTTCTCATTAATATCTATTTGGCTTAGAGATTCTATCGCCGCTGCATAATCATTAACCTCCAGGTACGATACTCCGAGATAGATATAAAGCTCAGTTTGTTCCGGGTCAGAATCGACAGCCTCAGCGAAGAGTATTGCAGCTTGCGCGTAATTACCTTGGCTGTACTGAATGTTTGCTTCAGACTGAGGGCCTCCGCTGGTTCCTCTGGTAATGCTTTTCGCTGGGTAAGGAGAGTAAAACTCGTCAAAGCCAGATGGGGTACTAAAGAAAATATTAATCAGGAAGAAGGCCGCCACCGCAAGCAGAGCAATGGATGCGGCGATTGGCCATACTCGAAATGACCCTCCTCTTGGAGTTTCTTCTGACAATTCTACCTCGGAGCTTATTTCCTGTAATGTATCCCTTAGCGATTTCTCATCTGATGGAGAAAATGCTTCATTCAGTTCGCGATGAATTTCTACTTCTTTGCGAAGCTCTTCATCTTCTCGCAACTTTTCCTGAAAATCACGTAGTTCCTGGTCTTTTAGATTACCACCCAGGTACAACTCAATAGTTTCAAAGAGTTCCTCCTTTGACTTCATTTCCTGCTATCCGTAATTAGTCGTTCGTTGTGGCCAGCTCGTTAAAGCCGGGTTCTGCTTTCACAAGATCAACTAATTTCGACTTACATTCAAATTTCTTTTTTCTGGCATAGGATTCAGAGTATCCCATTTCTTCGGCAATATCCTTCATTTTTGCTCCATCAAAGAACATTGATAACACCTTTTTGCATTCATCACTTAATTTTTCGAAGCTCTCCTTATAAATACGAAAACGTTCATTTTGTTCTATATGACGAAAAACATCTCCATCAAGTTCAATTTCATCTAATTCCTTAGTTTGTTGAACCATTCTTTTCTTTCTCCTTAGACGAGATTGCCAAATATTTTTTGATACCGCAAATAGATATGTTTCGACCGTGCAGCTAAGTGTGAATTGGTCATTTTGGAACTTCCGATGGACCACAATAATAGCATCCTGGAATACATCCTCCGCCTCTTGGGTTGAGCCTGAGTTCCGCTCCACGTAACGACTGATTTTTGGCAAGTTCTGCTTATAGATATCCGATAATACCTTGCGATGGCCCTCCCTTATTCCCGCAATAAGCTCCTCTTGTTTATTCATTTGTTAATGTACCTACTTTGCTTCTTGTTACCCCACTGTCTCCTATATGATCGGTAAGTTAACAATAATCTGAAAATTGTGTTTAAATAATATTCTATGTAATTATTGTAATAAGTCTAATTACTAGAATAATTCCTTGGCTGATCTCTTGATTTCGGTATTAGGTTGATTTTCAGTATTCTATATTCAAACTGCGAATATAGAAAAGTTATGTAAGGAAAGTGCTGAACCTTGTTCGCATATTATTGAACCACTACCTGTTTAGTGAGGCCTTCTACCGAAATATGATTGGTGGCTTCCTGTTCCAACTTGGAGGTCCAGCATTGAAGATACAGTATTACATCCTCCTTTACGTTGCACCTCAGAGACCGTTGGGTTGGTGGAAGCAGTGCCAATACCTTCGGGTCGCTCAGGGTTTCCAGATGTTTGAGATCAGATATTGTCAATCCAGCATCAAGCATTATTGAAATGATCTCATCCATTTTAAACCCACTACTAGGGCAGTATTCTTGTACCTGTTCATTCCAATCTCCATATCTCTGCATTGCAAAGGTATGAATGTCGGATTTGCTGTATTTTGTTAGCTCCTGGGCCAGGTATCCGCAGTTGCAACTACCCATGTGCCCCCACTGGTAGTCGTGGCCTGTTCTCAGCCTTTTTACTGTTCTCCGGAGGGCCTCAATTAGATAATAACGGGTCATGATTTTGAAATTCTCCTTACCCCAATGTACAATATTTGATAAAGTTAAAGAAGAGGTAGCAGTAGCAAATGTTATTAATAATACATGAGTTAGAAACTGAACAAATGATATATTCGATTTGGAGACCGCAAGCTCAATTTTTGCGATTAATGCGCTTTTTCGTGTATCTTGGATAAGATTTAACTGAAACTTAACATGGGAAAAGGCGACAAGAAAACAACAAAAGGTAAAATAAAGAAGGGAACATTTGGAGTGTCTAGATCGAGGCAAAAAATAAAGGCGCGAAGGCAGCGAAGGTTGGGGTTGGTGCCCGTTGCAACCACTTCCAAGCCAAAAGCAGCTGCTAAGCCTAAGCGGAAGTCGCAAAAAGTTGAGGAACCAGTAGCACAGGTGGAAGAAGTAAAGGAAGAGGTAGCAGTGGAGGTTACAGATGAGCAGGTTGAAGCAGCCGTAGAAGAAACAAAAGGGGCTAAGACTGAGAAGGGGGATAAGAAAGAAGAATCAAAAGCTAAGAAGGAGCCTGCTAAGAAACCTGCTGCCAAGAAGCCAGCAGCGAAGAAGACTCCTGCAAAGAAAGCACCTGCCAAAGCTGCAGCCAAAACTACCGCTGCCAAGAAGAAGGCGCCGCCTAAAAAGTAAATCAGCCAAAATATTTTGGAATGACATTCTTTTGTTTACTTTTGAAATTCATGAACGGAATTAATACTTATAACAATTGGTGGTGGCAAAGGAATTACTCCTTCGCGTGAGCTGTCTTTGTTTAAGTTGAAAATATGAAGCCTGCACACGCAGGCTTTTTTATTTATAAAGAAAAATGAAGATAGGTTATACAGATTCAATTAACTGGTGGTGGACCAAACGATGTGTGCCGAGAGATTAGCATGGACGGTCCCCTATTGTCAAAAAGGCCCCCTGATCTCTCAGGAGGCCTTTTTTTATTCCACAAAAATCTAAAATGAAAAAAATAGCAGTAAAAACCAGATACAAAAAGTTATTGGCAGACATGCAAACCCCGGTTGGCATTTATTATAGATTAAGAGATAGATTTTCCCATAGTATCCTTATGGAGAGTTCAGACTATAACGGGGAGCAGAATAGCATGTCGTATATATGCTTCCATCCCATTGCAGGTTTTAAACTGGTTGCAGGAGTTCTGGAGTTGCAGCTACCCAATGGAAAGCGAGAGTTGCAACCGGTCTCAGAAAATGATTTGGTTGTTGATTTGTTTCAGGAATTTCTCGAGTGCTTTACGGTCGAGCAGGAACTAGGGGAGGTGGCCCATTGTGGTGTATTTGGGCATACATCCTTTGAAGCGGTAAGGCATTTTGAAGACATCGAGTTTACAGAACTCGATGTCATTCCTGAAATGCACTACCAATTTTTCAGCTTCGTAATTGCAATCGATCATTTCAAAGATGAACTCTACATTATTGAGCATCAGGTTGAAGGTCTGGCAAATGAGTATGCAATTGATGACATTCTCACCTTAATCAACAACAGGAATTACAGTCAACAAGATTTTGCTCTAGATGGTGAGGAGACGAGTAACTATTCTGATGAAGAGTTCCTACAGATTGTCAGGAGAGGTAAGGAACACTGCCAAAGAGGAGACGTTTTCCAGGTAGTGTTTTCCAGGCATTTTAAAAGGCCATTTGCTGGCGATGAATTCAACGTTTATAGGGCGTTAAGATCTATAAATCCATCGCCCTATCTATTTTATTTCGACTATGGCGACTATAGAGTTTTTGGCTCTTCGCCAGAAGCACAGCTGGTGATAAAGGATACTACCGCATCTCTTTTTCCTATTGCGGGTACATACAAAAGAACAGGCGACAGCAAAAATGACTCTCTGTTAGCCAAAAAACTTGCTAGCGATACCAAAGAGAATGCAGAGCATGTTATGCTGCTGGATCTTGCGCGCAACGACCTGACCAAACATGCTCAGGGAGTAGCAGTGGAAATCAACCAGGAAATTCAATATTACTCACATGTGATGCATATGGTTTCGAAAGTTACTGGAACGATAGCGGCGCAAACCTCTGCCATTCGAATGGCTGCTGATACTTTTCCTGCTGGCACACTTTCCGGTGCACCAAAATACAGGGCACTGGAGTTAATACGAGACTATGAAAATCAACCCCGAGGATTTTATGGCGGTGCAATTGGCTTCCTAGGTTTCAACGGCGATTACAACCATGCCATTATGATTCGGTCGTTTATGAGTCGTAACAATTCGCTGCATTATCAAGCAGGCGCCGGTATAGTTGCCAAGTCAAGCCCGGATAGTGAGCTGGCAGAAGTAGACAACAAACTATCGGCATTAAGGCAAGCTTTAGAAGTGGCCTCAGAATTAAATGAGAGGAGATGAAGGTACTAGTGCTCGACAATTACGATTCTTTTACCTACAACCTGGTTCAATTGCTGGTAAACCTTGGGCATAATAACTATGAGGTAGCAAGGAGCGACAAAATTGACCTGGAGGCTGTAGAGAAGTTTGATAAGATATTGCTGTCTCCAGGCCCAGGACTACCTAATGATAAAGGCATAATGATGGACCTCATAAAGAAATATGCTGACTCCAAAAGTATTCTTGGCGTTTGTCTTGGGCATCAAGCCATAGCCGAGTCATTTGGGGCCAAATTGCATAATCTTGAACAGGTTAAGCATGGGGTTTCCAACAAGGTATCGGCGACTACAAATGATGAGCCCCTCTTTGCCGGGATACCTCAGAGATTTAAAGCCGGTCATTACCATTCGTGGACAGTAGACCCAAAATCCGTCAATGGAGTATTGGAGGTAATTGCATCAGACGAGGATGGGTTGGTGATGGCCATTAGACACAAGGAATATGACGTAAAGGGTTTGCAGTTTCATCCTGAATCTGTGATGACCAGCTGTGGACAGAAAATAATTGATAACTGGATAAAGAGTTGATATGAAAGACTTGATGAATGATCTCACTAATTACAAAACGCTGGATGCAGATGACGCCCGGCAGTTGCTAACCAGGATTGCAAATGGCGAATACAATGAGTCTCAAATAGCTTCTATACTTACCGTCTTCATGATGAGAGATGTGACTGTTGCTGAATTACGGGGATTTAGAGAGGCTATGCTTAACATGTGTATTAAGGTAGATCTGGAGGGCTACCAGGCTATAGATCTTTGCGGAACCGGTGGAGATGGTAAAGACACCTTCAACATATCCACCTTATCTGCCTTTGTTGTTGCAGCGGCAGGGCAAAAAGTGGCAAAACATGGCAATAATGGGGTGTCATCGGTTTGTGGATCTTCCAACTTACTACTGTCTTTAGGCCATGAATTTAAAGGCGAACAGAATGAATTAGTAAGAGATCTGGAAGTAGCCGGTATCTGTTTTTTGCACGCACCTCTCTTTCATCCGGCAATGAAGAATGTGGCCCCGGTAAGAAAGGCTCTAGGGGTGAAGACATTCTTTAATATGCTGGGGCCACTGGTAAACCCATCGTTGCCAAAGTCACAAATGACTGGGGTCTTCGATCTTGAGTTGGCCAGATTGTATGGTTACTTACTTCAGGGCGAACCCATGAATTACTCTGTCCTCCATTCGTTAGATGGTTACGACGAGATATCGCTAACAGGCCGGTTCAAGGTCATCTCTAACCAAGGTGAAAAGATATACCACCCTTCAGATTTAGGATTTGAAGTACACCAGCCGCAGCAGTTGTTTGGTGGGGATACCATTGACGCTTCAACTAAGATATTTGAAAGGATAATTAAAGGTGATGGAACTAAGGCTCAAAATGAAGTTGTAATAGCCAACGCTGGATTTGCCCTTCATACTGCTAATAATGATCTAACACTGGAGGAAGCAGTTGCGAAGGCAGAGGAGACGTTAATGTCTGGCTTGGCATATAAATGCCTGAAGAAATTGATAGATAAAAAAACTGCCGTGGCAGTTAGTACAAATTGAGAGTTATGAATACACTGGATAAAATAGTAGCAAGAAAAAAGGAGGAACTGCAGGAAAGACAAAGTCTCTTCCCAACTAAACTCCTTGAGCAAAGTATATACTTTGGCAGCGACACGGTAAGTCTTCGCGACTATCTCCTGCGGGAAGATAAGTCTGGAATTATAGCCGAAATAAAGAGGAAATCTCCCTCGAAGGGATTCATTAACAATACAATTTCAGTAGAACGTACAAGCATAGGATACATGCAGGCGGGTGCGTCCGCACTGTCTATCTTGACTGACAATTTCTTCTTCGGAGGAAGTCTGGAGGATCTTCAAATAGCGAGAAAATTCAATTATTGTCCAATTCTTCGGAAAGAGTTTATTCTCAACGAATACCAGGTACTTGAATCTAAGTCTATCGGGGCGGATGCCATTTTGCTCATAGCGGCCATGCACGATACCCAGCAACTGCTTAGCCTTACCCGTTTTGCTCACTCATTGGGTTTGGAAGTGTTGTTGGAGATACACAATGCCCAAGAGATTAATACAGACATTCTTCATGAGGTAGATGTAGTTGGTGTAAACAGCCGCAACTTGAAGACACTAGAGGTTAGCCTTGAAGTGGCGAAGGGTGTTTCTGCACTTTTGCCTGATACTGTGACGAGGATTGCTGAAAGTGGCATTTCCAATCCCTCTGAGGTTGTAGACCTCCGGTTGAACTATGGCTATGATGGCTTCCTAATCGGAAGCCATTTTATGACACACTCCAGGCCTGAAATGGCTTGCTCGGCATTTATTGCCTCAGTTTTGGAAGAAGAGGATCGCATAAAGAATAAGTAGTATGTCGCAACTAAGAATTAAGGTGTGTGGAATGCGGGATGAAAACAACATACGCCAGGTATCATCCCTGCAGCCCGATTTTATGGGCTTCATCTTTTATCCTTCCTCTAAACGATTTGTTGGTGGCAACTTTGAACCAGATGTTTTGCCAACTGCAGATGGAATTAAGAAGGTTGGGGTATTTGTTGATGAGGAATTGGCCTACGTGAAAAGAGTAGCCAGGAAATTCGACCTGGATTATTTGCAATTGCACGGAAACGAGAGTGTTCAATATTGCCTTAACGCTAAGCAATCCGGAGCGAAAATAATCAAGGCGTTTCCGGTTGATGCAAGGTTTGACTTTAAACAAGTCACTTCTTTTGAGGCTTCAGCAGACTTCTTCCTTTTTGATACTAAAACCGAACTGCCTGGAGGTAGTGGTAAGAAATTCAACTGGGAGATCCTCTCAAAATATGAAGGTAGCACTCCTTTTTTCCTCAGTGGAGGCATCGGGCCCGAAGATGTGGATGAGGTTAGGCGGGTCAAACACCCACAATTGTATGCCATTGACCTAAACTCGAAATTTGAACTGAGTCCGGGACTAAAGGACGTGGAATCTTTAAAGGGAATTAAAACTGAACTAAGTTATGCTACACTTTAACGGAGCTAGTGCGAAATACGGAATCAGCGAGGCAGGTTACTACGGTGAGTTTGGCGGAGCATTTATTCCGGAAATGCTTTACCCTAATGTGGAGGAGCTAAGACTGAATTATCAGGAAATTATAAATACCCCCAGCTTTATAAAAGACTTCAGAGATCTCTTGCGCGACTATGTTGGCAGGCCAACGCCATTGTTTCACGCCAAGCGGCTTTCCAAAAAATTCAAAGCCACCATTTATCTGAAAAGGGAGGACTTGTGCCATACGGGGGCCCATAAGGTAAATAATACCATTGGACAAATTCTATTGGCCAGACACCTGGGCAAGAAGAAAATAGTTGCTGAAACTGGCGCTGGCCAGCATGGTGTGGCTACAGCTACCGTCTGCGCCCTGATGGGATTACCTTGTTCCGTTTATATGGGAAAGCTTGATGTTGAGCGTCAAGGCCCAAATGTGGATCGCATGCGCATGCTTGGAGCAGAGGTGATTGCTGTGGAAAGTGGAAATCAAACGCTCAAGGATGCCACTAATGAAGCCATGCGGCACTGGATCAACAACCCAATTGATACACATTACATTATTGGATCGGTAGTTGGTCCGCATCCTTACCCGGATATGGTTACTAAATTCCAATCGGTAATAAGTGATGAGATTCAAAAGCAATTACTGCAATTCACAGGCATGGAAAATCCTGATTATGTGATTGCATGTGTAGGGGGTGGAAGTAATGCCGCTGGCGCATTCTACCATTATTTAGATGAGGAATCCGTTCGATTGATTGCCGTGGAGGCCGCCGGAAAAGGGCTGGATACTGATGAGAGTGCGGCAACAACTTTTTTGGGCAAACCCGGAGTATTGCACGGAAGTAAAAGTTTACTAATGCAATCCGAAGATGGTCAGGTGATAGAACCTTACTCGATTTCGGCGGGCTTAGACTACCCGGGCATTGGTCCCATGCATGCGAATTTGTACCAACAAGGTAGAGTTGATTTTATGGCGGCTACCGATGAGGAAGCGCTTAACGCAGGAATGCAACTCTGCCAATTGGAGGGAATAATCCCTGCGTTGGAATCAGCTCATGCATTGGCAGTATTACCAAAACTACAGTTCGAGCCGAGCGAGGTGGTTGTTCTCAATTTGTCCGGAAGAGGGGACAAAGATCTTTCAACATATACAGAAGAGTTACGCTGAAGATGGAAACAGTTATAACAAACAATAGACTCAAAGACCTTTTTGCAGCTAAAAGGGATATCCTATCAATCTATTTCACTGCAGGATTTCCTCAGCTTCAAAGCACGGCAGACATACTGCTTTCTTTGCAAAATGCTGGTGTGGATATGGTGGAAGTAGGCATACCATTTAGTGATCCCGTTGCAGATGGACCCGTAATTCAGCGAAGCAGCCAGCAGGCGCTGGATAATGGTATCTCCCTTGAACTCATATTTGAGCAGCTTCGGACCGTCAACGACCAAATTCAAATTCCAATCGTATTAATGGGCTACTTCAACCCAATTCTTCAGTATGGGGTGGAGAAATTCTGTCAGTCATGCTCCGAAACGGGGGTTTCAGCAGCCATTATTCCTGATTTACCGTTAGCAGTTTTCAAAGATCAGTATGAGGTTGCGTTTGGTGCAGCAGGATTGAATTTTATACCCCTTATATCTCCACAGACATCGGATGCCCGTATCAAGGAGATTGACGGCGCCACCGAAGGGTTTATTTACGTCGTTGCCTCCAACAGCATTACGGGAGCCAAGGGAGAGATATCCAATCTTCAGGAGCAATACTTTAAACGCATTGCCAATTTAGGTCTGGATAGTCCGCTCATGATTGGATTTGGAATCTCAAATAATGCCACCTATCGTAAGGCTTGCCAATTTGCTCAGGGCGCAATTATTGGTTCAGCATTTATAAACAGGCTAAGGGAAAGCAACGACCTTGAAAATGATATTAAAACATTTGTAGACGAAATAAAATTGGAGAATAATGATAGTTAAGCTCGAACAAGATGTGAGTGCCGCTGAAAAGGAAGCGCTAATCGAGAAGGTGAAATCGCTGGAGTACAAAGTAACAACAGTAAGAACTCAGGAAGCCGAATACCTGGTGGGTACCGGCAGCAAGGAGTTCGATATCAGGCTAATAGGAAATTCAAAAGGTGTGGAAGATGTACATCGGGTTTCTGATGTTTATAAGCTTGTTTCGCGCAAGTGGAAGGTGCAACCAACCCGGATCAGTCTTGGCGATGGTGTTGAAATAGGCGAGGGGAGCTTATCAATTATGGCCGGACCTTGCTCAATAGAAAGCGAGGAGCAAATCGATTTGGTTTCTCGCCATTTGGTTGAAAACGGAGTTTCGATAATGCGTGGGGGTGTTTTCAAACCTCGAAGTTCACCTTACAGTTTCAGAGGTGTAGGGTTAGCAGGACTCAAAACGTGGTCTGGTGTTGCCAGGGCCAATGGAATTAAGATTATTTCGGAAGTGATGGATGTTGCCCAGATTGAGGAGATGTATCCCTACATAGATGTCTATCAGGTGGGCGCTCGCAACACGCAGAACTTCAATTTACTGGATGCCTTAGGCAGGGTTGATAAACCGGTACTGATTAAAAGGGGCATCTCTGGAACAATTGAGGAATTGCTGCAATCAGCTGAATATATCTTTAGCGGTGGTAACGAAAAACTGATGCTGTGCGAGCGGGGTATTAGGACCTATGAGCGATCCAGTCGCAACACTTTCGATTTGAATGCCATTCCAATTTTGAAAGAAAAAAGCCACCTGCCGGTTATTTCTGACCCCTCTCATGGCATTGGAATTAGGCACCATGTAGAGTCTATTGCCCTCGCAACGCTTATGGCCGGGGCAGATGGCATAATTTATGAAGTGCACTATTCTCCCGAAGACGCCTATTCTGACGGTCAACAAACGGTTGACTTCAGAGAGTCAAGTGAGATGATCAGGAAAATGCGCGAAGTATTTGCGCTAAGAGAAGGTTTGTAATTTTGTCTTCGGAACTTTTGCTTTTTAAAAACTGTATATACCTTTGTTGCGATGAACAAACAAATGAAACATAAGTACTATTACTATTATGTGCTCCAGCTAAGGGGGATCAGTAGTAGTATGTTCATCATAAACTAAGCAATTAAGAAACTGAATATACAAGCCTGGTTCCGCAAAGAGCCAGGCTTTTTTTGTGCATTAAAACTGAGATTTACTAACTGAAAAAGATGAGACAGATTTACGAAAATTACACAGAGGAAGACCAGCAGGTGTGGCAGATCCTTTTTGATCGGCAGATTGTGAATTTACCGGAAGCGGCAACAGCTGAATTCTTGACTGGCATGGAGAAGATCAACTTCGGACGAGAAGCAATTCCCAATTTCGATAGGACCAATGAAATATTGGGTGGCCTTACCGGTTGGAATTTGCAGGCAGTGCCGGGCATAGTTGATGATCGGTTGTTTTTTGAATTGTTGGCTGACAAGAAATTTCCAGCTACAACATGGTTAAGGAAAATGAGTCAGCTTGATTACCTGGAAGAGCCGGATATGTTCCATGATGTATTTGCACACGTGCCTTTACTAACCAATCAGCTGTATGTTGATTTCCTCCAGGCATTAAGCAATATCGCGCTTAAGCACATTGACGACTCCTGGGCTATTCACTTGCTTTCCAGAATCTACTGGTATACTATAGAATTTGGTTTGATAAGAGAGAACGATCAACTGAGGATCTACGGTGCAGGTATACTTTCTTCCAATGGTGAAACTAAGTTTTCTCTAAGCAACGAGCCGGAACACCTGGAATATGATGTTAAGGACGTATTTAATTCCGGCTACCGAAAAGACACCTTTCAAACCAGGTATTTCATAATAGACTCCTACGAACAACTTTATGGTTCTATTAAAATAATCGAAGAAATTTTAGAACAAAAACTGTGGGAAGATATGTCTGATAAGCTGGTATAGAGGAAGATTTACAGATAATGATAAAAATCATCTACAGTTAGGACTTTCCATATAAATACTTTCAGAATTCCTAATATATATTTGCGCCGAATCCGCAAAATCGCGGTCAAGTTCAAACTTTAAAAAACGGAAATAATGGGAGTATTAGTAGGTAAACAAGCACCTGCATTTAGTGCAAAGGCTGTAGTTGATGGTAACAAAATCGTTGACAATTTTTCATTAGAAGACTTCAAGGGAAAGCACTATGTGGTGCTCTTCTTTTACCCGAAGGATTTCACTTTTGTTTGCCCTACAGAGCTGCATGCTTTTCAATCTAAGCTGCAGGAATTTGAGAATAGGAACGCAAAAGTGATAGCATGTTCAACAGATACGGAATTCTCACACTGGGGATGGCTTCAGGTACCAAAAGCAAAAGGGGGCATTGAGGGTATCACCTACCCCATGGTTGCTGATACCAACAAAACTATTGCCTACAATTACGATGTACTTGCTGGTGATTATGACTATAATGAAGACAACGAGCTGTCTGCCACCGGAGAGCTAGTATCTTACCGCGGTCTGTTTATCATCGATCTGGAGGGAGTAGTACGACACCAAATTGTAAATGACATGCCCTTGGGTAGAAATGTAAATGAGGTATTGAGAACCTTGGATGCTTTACAATACAATGAAAAGCATGGCGAAGTATGCCCCGCTAATTGGACTGAAGGTGAGCAGGGAATGGCAGCGACCATTGAAGGAGTTAGCCAGTTTCTAAGTATGAATTAACATTATTAGGTGAAGTTGTAAAAGGCCGCTATCCTATAGATTGCGGCTTTTTTATGCTCTTTCGTGATCTATTGCAAATGCAGAATACTGATAAAATGGCTATATTCATGCGCCAATATAATCGCCTATGGAAAAATACGATCTTGTAATAATTGGAGCCGGTCCTTCTGGTTATGCAGCCGCCATGAGAGCCATCGATTTCAGAAAGAGGGTACTTCTAATTGAACGCCAAAGAATAGGAGGAACCGGGGTCACTAACGGTGCACTTTCATCTAAAACCTGGTGGGAACTATCACGCGAAGTGGCAACTCTTCGTGGCCATGTCAGTCGCTATAATCTCACAGCTCCTGAAGTTAACTACCGCGAGATTCAATCTGAGGTTCAAAAAGCAGTTGCAGAAAGAAAAGGCCTGCTTACAAACCATATGGAATTACTGAAGCAGTCGACTTATTCCGAGTATTTGAATTTTAAAGAAGGGAATGCCCGGCTGCTAAATGAACATGAAATTGAGATCGAAAACAATGGAGGGAAGGAAACTGTACATGCAGAATATATCATCCTTGCCACCGGTAGCAGGCCCAGAAAGTTGGACCACCTTCCTATAGATGAGAAGATTGTATTGACTAGTGATGGCATTGAACAACTTGATGACTTTCCAGAAAGTATGGTGATAGTAGGAGCTGGGGTGATTGGATGCGAATATGCCACCATATTCTCCGGATTCGGAAAAACGAAAGTTAATCTTATCGATAAAGGAGATCGTATTCTTCCCTTTGAAGACGAAGATGTGGTAGACGTGATTGAATCCAATATGGAAGCCAAGGGAGTGTTGATACACCGCAATTCCAAGCTAACTAAAATGGAGATTGTTGATGGAAGGGTGCAGTACGAGCTTGAGTACACCGATGGTAAGACTGAAATATTCAACGTTGAAAAAGCCCTGATCTCTATAGGGCGGATTCCGAATTATGAGAACCTGGGCCTGGAAGAAATAGGAGTGGAGATTGATGCCAGGGGTATTAAGGATGATGACACGCAGACCAGTGTGCCAAATATTTATGCAGTTGGAGATATAACTGCTGATATTGCCCTGGTAAATGTTGGAGAACTTGAAGGGAGATATGCGGTAGAAAGAATTTTCGGTCAGCCCAAAAGAAAGCTGGTCTACGAGAATATTAGCACTATCATGTTCCTTCATCCTGAGGTAGCTGGTGTGGGCCTGAACGAGATCAGGGCCAAGGAACAGGGCACCGATTACAAAGTGGCTAGCCTTCGTTATGATACTATTCCTCGTGCCATAGCGCAGCGCGATACACAGGGCTTCATAAAGCTACTGGTTACCAATGATGAGAACATGAAGATATTGGGGATGCGGGTTGTAGGCCAACATGCTTCCAGTGCTATTCAGGCGGTGGCTCTATTGATTTCTATGGACAAAGGCATTGAGGAACTTGCAGAATGTGTCCATCCACATCCATCAATTATAGAGGGTATCCAGGAATGCGTAAGGATGCTGTTTGGAAAATCGTTGTTTAAACCAGGGGCATTTGGCGATCATATGCGATGCGCTACCTGTCACGATGGCGTTTACGAAGACATCGAGTTTTAGTAATACACTGCTATATCTTCTATGCGCTTCCGGGTAATGTTGGGCACATAAGTGTCGTCGACCGGATAACCTACAGGGATCAAAAGAAAAGGCTTTTCGTTTTCAGGCCTCTCCAAGACCTTGCTCAAGAAATTCATCGGGCTCGGGGTGTGAGTAAGCGCTACTAGCCCGGCATCATGAATAGCTGCTAGTAAAAAGCCACAGGCCAAGCCCACAGATTCACTTACGTAGTAATTATTCTTCCGACTACCATCTTCTGCTGGCTCCCAGTTTCTTCGGAAAACTATGATAAGGTATGGCGCGATTTCCAGGAAAGGCTTATGCCAGTCGGTTCCCAACGGTTTCAACGCTTCCAGCCACTCCTCGGGCATTCTGCCGTTATAGCTTTCATATTCTTCCTTTTCCGCCTCAACCCTAATCTTGGCCTTAATTTCCGGATCAGCAACCACACAGAACGTCCATGGTTGCTTATGGGCTCCGGAGGGCGCCGTAGAGGCAGACAAGATCACATTGTCAATTAGCTCCTTGGGCACAGGCCGATCAGAGAAATCTCGTACAGTCCTACGCTTTTCCATCCAGTTGCGGAAAGCCTGACTTCTCTCCAGGGCTTCCTCTTCAGGGTAAGTTTCCTTGATATATTCGATATACTCGTATCCGTCGATGAGTTTGGTTTTCATTTTATCAGGTATTAAAGAAAAATATAATGCCGATAATAAGACCTACTATGAATAGGAATAAAATCCGGCGCCAGGAAATCTGCACTTTCACCATGCTGCAATTTAGTGGTAAATATCAAAACTGCTTGTAAAAAACGATTCGCAGTTCAGCAAGAGTTTGGGCTATTCCTTATTAGTATTTTGCTGGTTTTTGACCTGGGATTGTCTGCTGAATGAACTCGCGGATATGCTCATTGGCGGTCTGCAGGTCTTCTCTTCGCAAATACATCATGTGGCCGCTACGGTAGCCTTCAAATCGAAACCTGTCTTTCATCTTCCCGCTGGGATCGATGTGCCACATGGTATACTTGGCGTTAAAGTAAGTGGTAGCACCATCGTAATAGCCAGACTGTACCATCACATTTAAGAAAGGATTCTGAGCCATGGCTTGCCGCAGGTTTTCCCCGGTATTGTCACCGCTGCGGTCCCAGGGTCGCACCGGTCCGAACATGTTGTACTTGATGTCAGTCTTGTAGTTCAGTTCCTCACGCAGATAGTAGTTTATTGCTGGAGTGAAGGAGTGTAGCCAGGAAGTAAGTTCAGAATTGAAATCTGGCCTTTCACCCGCATCCTTGCGATCGAGTCCTTTGTATCTTGAGTCTAGCCTGCCTACCGTAAATCCCTCGTCTCGTAGAAGATCTTTCCAGAAGAAAGAGGTAGGCACGTCGAGGTTGTGTTGTAGAATGGTTTCCTCAGAAAGACCAGAATAGTAAGCCATCTTTTGGGCTGCCGCCTTTCTTTCTCCTTCTTCAACAAAACCTCCTTTTGCCATCACTGGTATTAGCTCGTTAATAGTATAGGCCTCCACTTCTGGCAGTAGTTCATCAAGGTCTTTCGATTGCAGATCTGGAGCCAATGCTTCCTGATACCAGGCAGCAGCAGCGAAATACGGTAGTCGGTTAGCTGCACCTACCGGTCCATCACGATCGATTCCTAGTCCTGTCGGTGACACCAGAATAACTCCATTCAGATACATCCACTGCCTGTTTTGTAGCTCAAGTGCTAATCCTGAAACGCGGGTGGTGCCATAGCTTTCCCCAATCAGGTACTTTGGCGAGCGCCACCGATTATTTCTGGAGACGAAGGTGTTTATCCAGTCGGCGAGATACTTTATGTCAGCATTAACACCGAAGAAGGTCTCTTTTTTAGTTTCCTTATCCAGAATTCGTGAATAGCCGGTATTAACAGGGTTTACAAAAACGATATCTGCCACATCAAGGATGGAATACGGATTCTCTCTAACACCATAGGGTTGAACAGGGTATCCTTCATCATCAATGTTAAGTATTCTTGGTCCCGTATATGCAACGTGCATCCATACTGAAGCTGACCCAGGGCCTCCATTGAAAGATATAATCAGTGGCCTCGTTACTCGGTCTCTTACATTCGATCGCTGATAATAAGTATAGAATAAACTAGCCACGGGCTTGCCGTCTTCATTCCAAACCGGTTGCGTGCCGGCAGTAGCTGTATAAGCGAACCGTTGGCCTTTCACCGTTACTTCGTGGTTTGTTGTTACTGCTGATTCGCCCTCCAGCATTCTACTCTGACTAAAAGCAGTGAAGGCAGAGGTGCAAAGGAATATGAGTACTACGGATCGTTTCATTGGTGCACTAAGTTGGATTGAGGTTAGTAAAGTGCGGAAGATAGAGAATTGCCCATTGTGCCGCAAGCGCTTTGCTAAGAGTGGTAAGGGTCCAGAAGCTGCTGTAAAAGCAGCCAAATTAGCTATTTGGGCTCTAGAGACATTACATGCTGGTAGGCCTCTTCCAGGGTTTCAGACAGAAGTTCCATGTCATCATAAAGGGAATCAGGAATGAGCACATAGTCTCGCATGAAAGCTCCGTGTGATTTGAAAGGAGTGGTGCTGTGTTCCTTCATAAATTTCTTGCCAGCGTCTTTTGGCAAGCGGATACCAATTTCGCCGTCTTTGTTCAGCATGGAAAACATGTAGCCATTAGCGGAAGTGTAGCACATATTTTTTCCCTTACGTTCAAATTTTCCGCTGTGAGCAACGAGTTTATCGTAGTAAGCCAGCTTTTCTTCCCAATTCTTACTCATCATTGGTAGTGTTGTCAGTCTGCTGTTTTTCCACAAATACTTTGAAGTTGTTCATCCACTTTTCTCCCTGCTTACGATACATGCTTTTGAAAAATATGAACATAAGGCGTGGCATAATCCAATCTATTCTTGTGTAGACGGTTTCAGTTTCGTACCGGGTTGTATTCTCATCAACAGGCGTGAACGTACATTTATAGGTATTGTCCATATGCTTGTGGTGGTAGTGGGCCTCAAAGCTGTCTGGTAAATTATTGGCGGTAATGGTTTCAACCAGTTCCA
The DNA here is from genome assembly GCA_028285445.1 of Cyclobacteriaceae bacterium. Taxonomy (GTDB): domain Bacteria; phylum Bacteroidota; class Bacteroidia; order Cytophagales; family Cyclobacteriaceae; genus JANQPQ01. The sequence goes on from JANQPQ010000010.1 coordinate 37,613, forward strand.
TGGTTCTTTTGCCATACGCATAGTACATTTTTGAAACTGCACCATTTTGGCCAGCAGTGCCACTAATCAATTCCTTCTTCTGGAAGCCTTCCTGAAACTCCTTGAGGTTTTCCGGGTTTGCAAAGATCTTTGTTACTAATGCAATCGGTTTAGCAATATCAATTGAGCTTTTGAATTTCATGAGAGCGAATGGCTTAAGAAGTTTATTTTATCAACTTCCAAAATTATCTGATAGAATCAAAACCGGGTTACAAGACCGTTTTGTAACCGAAAATTATGATGGGTGGTTAGGGAGGGGCGGGCTTTGGGTAGCCGAAGGAGGAAGGGGGTGAGGTCATCTTTGGGATTTAAGATGACCTCGGTAATGAGTTAGCTGCCGTAGAAGAATTGTTCTTTCACGATTTTGCCATCTTGCCATTCTTGTACAGAAACCTGGTCGTAATTTCTTACGCCCCAATCTCTATGCGTGTAGTCATAGTGCCATTGCACCATGGTTGTATTTTCTCCAACGGTTACTTTTACTGGTTGTGCTCCACGGAATTCAGTAATGGCGCCAAAGAATTCCTCTTCCCTTTGTCTGTTTGCTTCTTTGCCCACCACCGGTTCGCTGTTATTTTCCTGCATAACAACGTTATCATCATAATACTTTTCAAACGCCTCCAGGGCATTTCCCTGCATTACCATGTCGTTCAAGTCGCTAATATTTTCTAATAATGTTGACATAATTATTTTTCGTTAAGATTTAAGCAAAGATCAACACCTGCCCTTCAGCCTAAAATGAAGTGGTTTAATTAATTCTCTTGAACTAGTTTAAGATTGGTTATTGTTCCCTGATAATCTTTGCTCTGATCTTGCTAAGAAATTCAGGTGTGAACCCCAGGTAGGAGGCGATGAGATACTGAGGTACACGTTGTTCTATCTGCGGATATTGTAACCGAAATTGCTGGTAGCGTTCTTCAGCTGAAAGACTTAAGGTATTAATTATCCTTTTTTGACTGGCGATGAATGCGTTTTGTAGAATGATGCGAAAGAAACGTTCCATCTTAGGAACCTCCGAAAAAAGCAGTTCTTGATTCTCAGCAGAGAATTGGGCCAGGGTGCAAGGCTCTAAGCACTGTACGTTGTACTGCGCCGGCGTCTGATTTACAAAACTACCGAGGTCTGCACACCACCAGTCTTCAATTGCAAACATTGCTATATGTTCGTCGCCATTTTCATCGACGTAGAAGGTTTTGAGGCAGCCACTCATAACGAAATTTTCGTGTTGGCAGATATCACCTTGTTGTAAAACAAACTGTCCTTTGAGGTATTTTCGGAAATTTACTTTAGCAATAACCTTCTCAGTTTCCTCCGTGGTGAGGGCAACATGCTTATTTATGTAGTCGATTAGGCGGTGTGGCTCCATTTTTGCCCCCAATTTAGGTTATTCCCTGTGAATACGATTTTCACTAACTTGAATTTATAAAATCCTACGAGTATGAACGCTATTAAGAGGCTTACCCTAAGTTTGATTGTAGTTTTCTCCATTGCTAGTCACTTGTCTAATGCCCAATCAGATCCCACCATGGATCCTAATATGGTAATGAACTGGGTGACAGGAGCAGATGTAGATGCCATTCCTAACTGGAATCAGCCACTACAAGGACTAGTGGGCACCCCATTTTTGAAATCAGAGTGGAGTAGGGGAACGTTGTTGCTGGCCAGTGGTAATGAAATGGAGGTTGATCTTAAGTATGATATCTATCGGGATCAGGTGAGGGTGCGAAGGGTAACAGGTGATTCGCTGATAGTACAGCCAGGCTTGATCCGTGAATTTGCTTTTGAAAACATGCTTGTGGATCAATTGCGATTCATTTATTTGCTGAATGTGAAGCAAGTAGATAGGAATTCTGACATTGGTTATTTTCAGCAGGTTTGGAAAGGCGAGAACTATTCTTTGTTGGCGAAGTGGGTCAAGGAAATGCGCATGGCAGAGCGGCCATCTGCATATTCTTCGGGTAGAAATTACAACGAGTTAGTTAACAAGCCTAAGCGGTATTATGTACTACGAGACAACGTGCTAATGAAAGTAAAACCCAAAAAGTCGGATATTCTCAAGTTATTTCCTGAGCACAAAAAGGAGATTGCAGATTATCTCAGTGGCACCAAGGGCAAGATAGACGAGAGACGCATGAAAGCTATTGTCGAGCTGATAGATAGCTAGGAATTGACTTTTCAGTCTTGGTGTCTTTCAGATAATACCTGGTAGACCGCATCTAAGGACTGCCCTTTTAGTACCAGCAGCACTTGCAGGTGATAAAGTAAGTCTGCGGTTTCTTCCAGTAGAGCTGAATTGTTGTCATTTTTTGAGGCGATAACCACCTCTACGGCTTCTTCACCAACTTTTTGCGAAATTCTGTCCAGGCCTTCCTCGAAGAGTTTATTTGTATACGAACCGGGTGTCGGATGCTCTTTGCGATCCATTATAATTTTCTCAAGCACTTTCAGGTTGAAGTGATCTTTGTCACCAAAACAAGATGGAGTCCCCTTGTGGCAGACAGGTCCCGCGGGCTTAGCTCTTATCAGTATGGTATCCTGGTCGCAGTCGGTTGTAATATCTTCCACGCTTAGGTAGTTGCCGGATGTTTCACCCTTTGTCCAAAGCCTTTCCTTGGTTCTGCTATAGAAAGTGACACGACTTTCATTCAAGGTTTTGTCCAGGGCTTCCTTATTCATATAGCCCAACATCAATACCTGCTCGGAGGTGGCGTCTTGGATAATGGCCGGTACTAATCCGTTTCCCTTCTCAAAATTTACTTCCATGATATTAAACTCTAATGCTAATGCCTTGTTCATTCAGATATCTCTTCAGTTCCGGGATAGATATTTCTTCGTAGTGAAAAACGCTTGCCGCAAGTGCAGCATCTGCCTTGCCGGAGATAAAGGCCTCTTCGAAATGCTCTAGTTTACCAGCTCCTCCTGAAGCAATGATAGGGATTGGGACGCTTTGGTGTAATTTCTCCAATGCCTCCAGAGCAAAACCACTTTTGGTTCCATCGTGATCCATACTGGTGAATAGTATCTCCCCTGCTCCAAGTGTTACCAGTTGAGAAGCCCATTCGAATAACTCACGGTCCGTTGCTTCTTTACCTCCACTTACAAATACTTGCCATTTGTCATCAACTGTCTTAGCATCGATGGCAACTACAATACACTGGCTGCCGAATGCCAGAGATAAGTCTTTTACCAGATTAGGGTCCCTCACCGCTGCGGAGTTAACCGCTACCTTATCTGCACCGGCATTTAGAAGGCGCTCCACATCCTGTTTTGACCTGACCCCTCCACCAACGGTGAAAGGTATGTCAATTTCTGCCGCAATGTTTTCTACCAGGGAGACCAGCGTATGCCGACCATCTTCAGTGGCTGTGATATCCAAAAAAACCAATTCATCAGCTCCCATCCTGGCATATAGCGCTGCTAACTCCACGGGGTCGCCGGCATCCCTGATGTTTTGGAAATTTACTCCCTTTACGGTTCTGCCGTCTTTTATATCAAGACAGGGTACAATTCGTTTAGTTAGCATCAGTATATTCTGCCAGGTGGTCTAATGATATTTTGTTTTCGTAAATGGCTTTGCCCACGATTACTCCGGTCACCCCTGTACTGCGTAACTGTTCCAAATCGTTAGGTTTGGCAACTCCGCCACTCGCCACTAGTGATATCCCCGTATTCTCCTTTAGAATTTCTTCATACAGTTCTACATTAGGCCCTGCCAAGAGGCCATCACGAGATATATCTGTACAGATGATTTGCGTTACCCCCATTTGTACGTATTGTCTGATAAAGAACAATGCTCCATGTCGACTGCTCTCTGTCCAACCGCGGGTAGCAATTTTTCCATCCAAGGTATCGGCTGATAGGATGATCGTTTCTGGTCCAAATTTTTCAAGCCAGGAAAGAAACAAATCTGGCTGTGTAACTGCCAAACTACCGCAGGCCACCTGTGTTGCTCCCAATTGCAAGGCCTGTTCTATATCCCCCTCTGATTTGATTCCGCCACTAAAATCGATTTGCAGGTTAGTTGCAGCCGCTATGCTTTCCAGCACGTTAAAGTTCTTGACTGCGCCTGCCTTGGCGCCGTCAAGATCAACCAGATGAAGGTGGCTAATACCGGCGCCTTCAAATTTTTTGGCCACCGTTACAGGGTCTTCACTATACACTTTGGCACTTTCGAACTTACCCTGGCTCAGTCTTACGCACTTGCCATCAATAATATCTATTGCTGGTATTACAATCATAATTCCAAAAAACATTGCAACACACCAGAGCCCACTTCGCCAGATTTTTCGGGATGGAATTGCACTCCGAAAAAATTATCTTTTTGAATGGCGGCACTGACGGGGGCGCTGTAGTGAGTGGTTGCAACAGTAAGATTATTGATTGGTACAAAATAACTGTGTAGATAATAGGCGTAATCGCCTTCGGCAGCCCGATAAAAAAGCGCACTCTTAAGGTTGTCTAACTGATTCCAACCAATGTGCGGAACTTTTTCACTCTCGGGTAATCGTCTAACAATCTGTTTGAATATACCAAGGCAATCAGTGTTTCCTTCCTCGGAATAACTGCACATTACCTGCATTCCCAGGCATATACCCAGCACTGGCTGCTGGAGCTCTGGTAAAAGCTTGTCAAGATTTTCAGACCTAAGGTGACTCATGGTGGAACTAGCTTCGCCGACGCCCGGGAAAATAACCTTGTCAGAGCCACTAATCTCGTCGTGATCACTAGTGATTATCGGCTCAACCCCAAGTCTTTTCAAAGCAAAGCTCACAGATTTAGTATTGCCGGCATTATATTTTACAACCGCTATTCTCATTCTTACTATAAAACTCCTTTTGTTGAGGGTAGACTATTACCGCTTTGATGGCAAGCCATTCTAAGTGCTTTCGCGAACGCCTTAAAGATAGACTCTATTTTGTGGTGTTCATTACTTCCCTCCACTTTAATGTTAAGGTTGCAATTGGTGTGATCTGAAAAGGACTTAAAAAAATGATAGAACATTTCTGTTGGCATCTCTCCAATTTTCTCCCGTTTGAACTCGGCTTCCCATACTAACCAGCTTCGGCCTCCAAAATCTAAGGCAACCTGCGCCAGGCTATCATCCATTGGTAATAGGAAACCATATCGCTCAATACCTTTTTTTGAACCGAGGGCTTTATCAAAGGCTTGCCCTAAAGTAATAGCTACGTCCTCAATCGTATGATGCTCATCAACATGTAAATCGCCGGCACATTTGATATTCAAATCAAAAGAGCCGTGCCTGGCTATCTGATCTAACATATGATCAAAGAAAGATATCCCGGTTTCAATAGAGGATTTCCCGTCTCCGTCAAGGTCAATTTCCACCGCTATTTCTGTTTCATTAGTATTTCTAATAACCTCTGCTTTCCGTGGATTGACAGTAAGCAGTCCATGAATTTCATTCCAGGAGGAAGTGATAAGCATGCAGTACTGGTCAAGATGCTTCTCTTCTAGTATTGATTTCTTGTCCCCTGAGTCCAGGAGAATTGCTTTTGCATTGAGGTTTTTGGCCAGCTCAACGTCGCTGATGCGATCGCCAATAACTATTGATTCGCTAAGGTTATATTCCCCGTTCATGTATGGCGTTAACATGGCGGTGCCGGGTTTGCGCCCGGGGTTGTTCTCCTCAGGAAAAGAGCGATCAATTAATACCGCAGAGAATTCTATGTCCTCACCGCCTAGGGTAGTCATCATCTTCTTATGAGTTGGCCAAAAATCAGATTCAGGAAAAGAATCTGTGCCCAGACCGTCCTGGTTGGTAACCATTACTAACTCATAGTCGCATTCTTTCTGTATCCTGCTGAGGTTGCTAATCACTCCGGGATAGAATTCCAGTTTCTCCAAGGAATCGATTTGCTCGTCTTCAGGCTCTATAATTAGGGTGCCGTCTCTATCAATTATTAGTAACTTTTTCATTTTAACCTATTCAATGCTTCAATTAGCGTTTTGTTTTCGTCAGCGGTGCCGATAGATATTCGCAGGCAATTTTCACACCCGGCAAGTGATGATCGATCTCGCACAACTATTCCGGTTTCCTTAAGATGAAGGAATACGGACTGGGAATTCTTGAATCTTACTAAAAGGAAATTAGTTGCAGAGGAAAATACTTTCGTTACGAAATGTAACTCGCTAAGCATCTTCGCCAGTTTTATCTTCTCGGCATTAATTTTCCTAGTTCGCTCAGCCTTTAACTCAGGTTGCTGCAGTGCATACACTGCCTGCTTTTGGCTGATACCACTTACATTGTATGGCGGTTTTATCTTGCCTAGAATTGAGATGAATTCTATAGCTCCAAAACCAAATCCTACTCTAGCGGATGCTAATCCCCAAGCTTTGCTAAGAGTTTGTATTACGAATAGATTAGGGTGTGCATCCAACAGGCTAATGGAAGTGGGCATCTCAGCAAAATCGTAATAGGCTTCGTCGATCACCACCAAGCCGGGAAATTGCTCCAGCAGCTTCTCTATCTGCAACTGGGGAATCACATTGGCAGTAGGGTTCCCGGGATTACACAGAAATAGTAGTTTGCAATCAGCGATCTGAGTGAGAACATTATCGACATTAAGTGAGAAATTCCTATCCATAGGAATGGAAATTGCCTCCACGTTGTTGATGCCGGCACAAACCCGATACATACCATAAGTAGGTTCAACCACAGCCACCTTGTCAACTGCCGGTTGGCAACAAGCTCTGATCAGCAAGTCAATTATTTCATCGCTGCCATTCCCGACTATAATCTTATCTGGATTAACTATGCGCAGTTTGCCCATAATTTCCCGTAAGGTGTGTTGGTTTGGGTCAGGATATCGGTTGAGCTCACTGGGGTAGGGGCTTTCATTGGCATCAAGCAATATGGCTTCACCAATATACTCGCTGCGGGCTGAGCGATAACCTTCTAATGTAAGCAGGTGAGGGCGAACAAAAGTAGAATAGTTCATGACTCAATCTGTAGTTTTTGCAACCTAAGGCTTACGGCGCGACGATGCCCCTCAAGTCCCTCTGCTTTTGCCATTGCTTCAACTACTGGTCCGAGCTCGAGAAGGCCATCTTTGTCAATAGATTGGAAAGTGATCGATTTCATAAATGATTGGAGGTTAACCCCACTATAAGCTGCAGCAAATCCATTGGTGGGTAGGGTGTGATTAGTTCCTGAGGCGTAGTCACCAGCGGATTCAGGTGTATATTGACCAAGGAATACTGAGCCAGCATTTATCACTTTGGTAGAAAGCCTGTCAGCATTTTCTGTATTCAATATCAGGTGTTCAGGGGCATATTTATTCGATATTTCCATGGCCTCGTCAAGGGTCGATACCAATATGGCTTTACTGTTTGCAATTGCCGCTCGGGCGATTTCAGCTCGCGGCAAGTCTTTCAACTGTTCTTTGATCCTTCTTCTCACTGATTGTATGATCTTTTCGCTGGGGCTAATGAGTACAACTTGGCTATCTGTCCCGTGTTCGGCTTGGGATATAAGGTCAGCAGCAATGAAGTTTGGATCAGCAGATTCGTCAGCAATAATTAACACTTCAGATGGGCCCGCAGGTAGGTCGATAGCCACTCCGTTGAGTTGTGCGAACAGCTTGGCCCTGGTTACAAACTGATTTCCGGGGCCAAAGATTTTGGAAACCTTCGGAATGGTTTCCGTGCCAAAGGCCATCGCCGCTATAGCTTGCGCACCACCAACTTTATAAATCTTCTTTATCCCAACCAGCGAGGCTGCAAAAAGAATTTCCGGATTGACCACATTCTCTTTCGCTGGAGTACAAAGTATGATTTCATCGCAGCCTGCAATGGTTGCTGGTATACCTAACATAAGAACCGTTGAGAACAGCGGGGCAGTGCCGGAGGGAATATAAAGGCCAACTTTCCCAATTGGTACTTGCTTTTGCCAGCAGAATACTCCTGGAGTGGTTTCAACCACTGTTGTTTGTGACTGTTGCGCCCTGTGAAATTTTTCTATATTGGCCGCAGCAGACTTAATTGCCTTTGCTAAGTCCGAGTCTATCAATCGCACCGCCAGCTCAATTTCTTTCTCGTCAAGGGTAATTTCTGAAGAGTTGTTGGAGTCAAAGCTTTTATTGTACCTCCTTATTGCTGCATCTCCTTCTTTTTTAACAGCCTCATAAATGGGCCGAACTAAGTCTGACAGCTGCTGCTCTTCTACAACTGGTCGTTGCAAGATGAGATCTAGACCTTTAGGGTCAGGGTTTTTGTGGAGTTTCATCTTAACGTATCATTTTTTCTATTGGAACAACTAGAATGCCCTGTGCGCCTAAAGCCTTTAGCTCGTCGATCTTTCCCCAAAACTGGTTTTCATTTACCACAGAATGAATTGACGACCAGCCAGGGGTATGCAATGGAAGTACAGTTGGGCTCTTCATTCCTGGAAGAATTGCACTGATTTCTTTTACCGCTTCTGTGGGTGCATTCAGTAGTAGGTATTTATTAACCTTAGCCTCATTTACGGCTTTAATTCTGAAGATAAGTTTATCCAGGATTTCTTTGCTGCTAGCTGATAGCTGCGGGCTGGATGCCAAGACTGCCTCAGATCGCAAGATGGTGTCAACTTCTTTCAACCCGTTGCTAAACAGCGTACTACCGGTACTTACCAGGTCGCAGATTCCGTCAGCCAGGCCGATGCCAGGAGCTATTTCCACCGATCCATTTATTTCATGTATCTCGGCCTCTACTTGATTCTGGTTTAAATAATCAGCCAAAATGTTGGGGTAGGAGGTAGCAATTTTTTTCCCATGGAAGTAAGAGATATCATCATAATCCAGGTGCGATGAAATTGCCAGAGAAAGGCGACAGCGGGCAAATCCTAGATTGTGCACAACCTCCACCATCTTCTTTTTTTCCAATACTACGTTTTCTCCTACCATTCCAACGTCCACCACCTTGTCCGCCACGTATTGTGGAATGTCGTCATCTCGAAGAAAAAGAAGTTCCGCTGGAAAGTTTTGCACCTGCGCCCGCAGCTTCTGCTTATTACCGTTAACAATGGCCAGACCACATTCCTTCAAGAGCTTAACGCTCTCATCGTGCAGTCTTCCAGATTTCTGAATTGCAATTTTTAGTTTGTTCATGGCATAAAAAAAGGCTTGCCATATGGCAAGCCTTTAAATTCTTTTCGCTAGTGCAACAAACTCTAGCCAATAGCAGACCTGCCATCCATAGTGAAGCTATGATGATGATGATGCAGGTTACTATGTACTTGAGTGAGTCGCATTTATTTCGTTGCCCAAATGTAAACGCTTTGTGGCAATAAAAAAATTTTCGAAAAAAAATCAATTAAATGTAACTTTTATAATTACATATACGTTAGGTGTAGAGTGATGTATATGTAACAATAAAAATTACAATTAAGAAAATGAAAAACTTAGAAGTATTAACCAGAGAACAAGTTGCACCTGAAACCCAGGAAGTATTTGATGCATTGAAGGGAAAGATTGGAATGGTACCTAATCTATATGCCACCTACGCCAACTCGCATGTGGCACTAACTGCCACATTAGCTTTGGACGAAACTCTTAAAAGTGGTGAGTTCAATGGTAAAGAAGTAGAAACCATTGCTTTGGCTGTTGCTGAGGCTAACAGCTGCGAATATTGTCTAGCAGCTCATACTGCTATAGGTAAGATGGTAGGTTTCAGTGAAGAAGAAACATTGGATCTCAGAACAGGGGAGATTGCAGATGAGAAACTTTCGGCCCTAGCGGTACTTGCACGTGAAATTACTATAACTCGAGGCAGACCCGAGCAACAATTTATAGACAGCTTCATTAATGCCGGTTATAGCAGGAAGGCGTTAGTTGAATTGATAGGCTTTGTAGCCCAAAACACTTTCAATAATTATGTTAACAATATAGCCGGTACGGAAGTCGATTTTCCGGCTCCCCCGGTGCTCGCCAATTAAGGCGATTCTTCATAGCGTGGGGAAAGGGGCTTTTAGCCCCTTTTTTTGTGGTTTATGATAAGTTTTTGAATGGCGCTATTTTGCTATGATTGGCTCAAAAAAACAGCCCTATCATGCTATATTGTTACTATATCAAAAATGCCGCCCATGAACTGCAAATGGCCTCGCAAGATTAGTCTCGTACTGTTTTTAGCATCAATCCCACTTACTCCAATATTTTCCCAAGAACCCACTTCCAACAAAGATTCTACCAAAAACGAAAAGGAGAAGAAAGACCTTCCCCTTGAGCCGACAAGAAAGTTAGAGTATTCAGCTAAGGGAGGGTCCTGGATATCTGTCGATGTGAGCCCTGATGGATCTACCTTAGTTTTTGACTTCCTGGGAGACCTATATACAATGCCAATAGGTGGTGGCAAAGCAACCATTCTGACTTCTGGTATGCCTTTCGACGGCCAGCCCCGCTACAGCCCAGATGGTAAGAGCGTGGTATACACCTCTGACGAAGATGGTGGCGAAAATATCTGGATCATCGAAGTTGCTAGTAAGGAAAAGAAACAGATCACCAAGGGCAAACACAGTCGGTATCAATCACCTGAATGGACACCGGATGGCAACTATCTAATAGCCAGTAAAACAGGTCTGCGCTCAGGTAGTTATAAGCTACACATTTATCACATCGATGGTGGCAGTGGCGCCCAGCTAATCAAGTCCCCTAATAACCTAAAAACAGTAGAAGCTGCCTTCGGTAGTGATGGCAGAAATATATGGCTTTCGCGAAGAAATGGGAATTGGCAATATAACGCGCAGTTCCCACAGTACCAGTTGGCCATATACGACCGGGAGGATGGAAGTCTCACCACTCAGTCTTCCAGGTATGGTTCAGCATTTAGACCAACCTTGTCTTCAGATGGTAGGTGGCTTGTGTATGGCACTCGTCATGATGCAGAGACCGGCCTTCGGCTTAGGAATCTTGTTACGGGCGATGAACGATGGCTAGCATATCCCGTTCAGCATGATGACCAGGAATCAAGAGCAACTCGTGGGGTACTCCCGGGGATGTCCTTTACGAGCGACAACCAACACGTGATTGCAAATTACGGAGGTAAACTGTGGAGGATACCAATAGCCGGAGGAGCTGCCCAAGAAATTCCTTTTGAAATAGACGTTTCTGTTGATTTGGGGCCACGCCTGGATTTCAAGTATCCGATAAGTGATGATGATAAATTCACCATTAGACAAATCAGAGATGCAGTGCCCTCACCTGATGGCACCAAACTGGTATTCGCTGCCCTGGATCGGCTTTACGTCATGGACTACCCATCAGGCACGCCAAGACGGCTTACCAATTTAGAGATTTCTGAAGCCCAACCCACGTGGTCTCCTGACGGGCGAGAAGTTGCTTTTGTTACCTGGAGTGAAGAGGAGGGTGGGAATCTATACAAAGTAGGCATTGGGAGTAATGCTAGGGCAGTTAAGCTCTCATCCACTTCAGCTCTTTATACACAACCAGCATGGGCTGCCAATGGAAGAATTGTTTTGATGAGGGGCTCCGCTGAGAACTTTAAAGTTGCCACTGGCCCATTTGCCTTTGGCTCTACTGCTGAAATAGTGTGGCTACCAGCTAGCGGTGGTGAGGCTACATTTATTAGAAGGTCCCGGGGGCTAAACAATCCGCATTTCGTTGAATCCGACGATAGAATATATCTTTCGGGTGGAAGCCGTGGCTTAATGTCAATAAGATGGGATGGAACCGACGAAAAAAGTCATCTGCAGGTTACTGGTGTAAAACCTCCGGACTTTACCAATCCACCCAACGCCGCCATAACAATGGCACCAAAAGGCGATTGGGCGTTGGCCCAGATTCGTACCGATATATATGTCGTTAAGGTGCCAAAGGTAGGGGGAGATACTCCCAAGATCTCTGTTTCTAATCCTAAGAATGCTAGTTTCCCAGCCAGAAAGCTCACTGATATCGGAGGCCAATTTCCCCATTGGGCTGCTGACGGGCAAAGTGTACACTGGTCTATTGGTAATGCCCACTTCAAATATGACCTAGGTGAAGCTTTGGCATACGAGGACAGTGTGGAGCTGGCAAAAAAGACAGAGAAGGAGCAAACTGAGCAATCTAAATCAGATTCTACCACCGTCAAGAAGGAGGGAGAGGAGAAAGACAAGGGATATAAAGCAAAAGAGATTCGTGTATTGATGGAAGCCGATAGAGATATTCCAAATGGCAATGTTGCTCTTCGTGGCGCCAAGATTATTACTATGAAGGGGGATGAGATTATTGAAGATGGTACCATTGTGGTTCAGAATAACCGAATAACGGCTGTAGGGCCTAGTGCTACCACCGCTGTGCCAAATGGGGCGCAGGTAATAGATGTGAGCGGCAAAATCATAGTGCCGGGGTTTGTTGATACTCATGCACATATGTGGCCTTCATGGGGAATCCATAAAAACCAGGTTTGGATTTACGCTGCCAACCTGGCCTATGGTGTAACTACTACTCGCGATCCGCAAACTGCTACCACCGATGTGCTGACCTACGCAGATATGGTTCGGTCTGGCAAGATGGTTGGTCCCAGGGTATACTCCACCGGTCCAGGGGTCTTTTGGCAGGAACAGATAAAAAGCCTTGATCATGCGAGAGACGTCCTGCGTCGGTACAGCGATTACTACGATACTAAAACCCTCAAAATGTACGTGGCTGGTAACAGGCAAATGCGGCAGTGGATAATCATGGCTGCGAATGAACATAAAATCATGCCCACAACAGAAGGCTCACTAAACCTTAAAATGAATCTTACGCAGATTATCGACGGCTATCCTGGACATGAGCATAATTTTCCTGTATTTCCATTGTATGAAGACATAGTACAACTGACAGCTTTTACACAGACTTTTTACACACCCACGCTTCTTGTGGCCTATGGAGGTCCCTGGGGAGAAAACTACTTCTATGCAAAGGAAAGACCCCACGATGATGAGAAATTGAGAAGATTTACTCCTCATTCCGAACTTGATCAAAAGTCAAGAAGGAGGCCTGGCTGGTTCATGGAAGAAGAGCATGTACTTGAAAGAAATGCTGTTTTTGTTAAAGATCTGGTTGCCGCCGGAGGTAAAGCTGGAGTCGGTAGCCATGGGCAATTGCAAGGTCTGGGCTACCATTGGGAATTATGGGCCATGCAATCTGGTGGCCTTAGCACCCACGATGCTCTAAAGGTCGCTACAATCCATGGGGCAGAGGCAATTGGTTTAGACCAGGACTTAGGCTCACTGGAAGCAGGTAAATTGGCAGACCTGGTCATATTGAATTCCGACCCGCTTACAGACATCCGTAATTCAAACACCATTCAATCTGTGATGATTAACGGTAGAATATATGACGGTAACACCTTAGACGAGCTTTGGCCAAACCAAACCTCATTTGGCAAAATGTGGTGGGAACAATCAGAGCCTACTCAAAGCTTGCCTGGAATAAAGAGATAAAAACTTACCAATGCTAATTATGAAACCCATCAAAACCTACCTCTCATTGTTGCTTGTTCTGTGCATTAGTGCCGGATTGCACGCTAATTTTAAGACCTACATTTATCAAAATGATAGCACTAAAAGCGATTCAACTAAACAGAAAAAAGACAAAAAGAAAGGGCTGCCTCTAGAACCCAAAAGAACAATTACTTTCAACACAACGGAAGGCTCTTGGATGTCATTGGATGTAAGCCCCGACGGTCAAACAATTGTTTTCGACCTGATCGGAGATTTATATACTATACCAATCTCTGGTGGTAAGGCTACAAAAATAACAAAGGGGCTCGCTTTTGATTCTCACCCTAAATACAGCCCGGATGGGAAGAAGCTCGTATTTATTTCAGACCGAAGTGGAGGCGAGAATGTTTGGATTGCCAATCTTGACGAACCCGATACTGTCACTTTCAAACAGATAACCAAAGGGAACTTCAATTCTTACCAATCTGCGGAATGGACCCCCGATGGCAAATATATAGTTGCCTCAAAGGGAGGTGCATTACTGGGAGTTCCTAAGTTATGGCTCTTTCACGTCGATGGCGGATCTGGGGCGCAATTGACTAAGGGTCCTAATAACCTCAAAACAGTGGAACCGGCTTTCGGCGGTGATGGTAGATATATTTGGTACTCACGACGCAACAGAGGCTGGAATTACAACGCTCAATTTCCCCAGTACCAATTATCAGTTTATGATCGAGAAACAGGTGATACTGAAACAATGTCATCTAGATACGGTTCAGCATTTACCCCCACACTTTCCAGCGATGGGAAGTGGCTAGTTTATGGCACCAGGCATGACGAGCACACCGGGTTGGTAAGAAGACACCTGGAAACAGGAGATGAACAATGGCTTGCCTATCCGGTTCAACGCGATGAGCAGGAGTCAATTGCCACCCGCAATGTTCTCCCCGCCATGTCTTTCACACCAGATAATTCGACACTAATTGCTTCTTACGGCGGAAAAATTTATCGCATCCCTATTTCGGGTGGAAGTGCAACCCTTATACCCATTGATGTTGACGTGGAAGTGGAGTTAGGACCCGAACTGGATTTTGATTATCCAGTTTCAGATTCACCTGAATTTACCGCCAGGCAAATCAGGGACGGGAAGGTATCTCCCGATGGTAGTAAATTGGCTTTTACAGTACTGGATAGGTTGTACGTTATGGATTACCCGAACGGCGAGCCTAAGAGAATTTCTAGAAATGAAGAAACCGAAGCACATCCAACCTGGTCACCAGATAGCAAGCACGTGGCTTATGTAACCTGGGGACCAAATGGCGGTCATATATTTAAATCAAATGTAGACGGTCGGCCAAGGCCAATACAACTGACAAGCCAAGCCGCGATTTATCAACAACCTGCCTGGTCTTACAACAGCAATAGAATTGCCTTTATTCGAGGAAGCTCCCAAACCTACAAAGAGTCTGTTGGGCCTTTTGCAGCTGGCTCTTTAGCAGAGTTGGGTTGGGTTTCTGCAGATGGAAGCGCAGTAACCGTTATTGATAGAGCAAAAGGAAGGTCCAATCCTCATTTCACCATCGAGGACGATCGTATTTATCTTTATCAAGGCGGGCAAAATGGGAAAGGCCTTATGTCCATTAGGTGGGATGGTACCGACGAGAAAGCTCACGTGATTGTTAAAGGTATTAAGACGTTCGGGGCCCAAAACTCTTCCGTGGCCAGTGTCGTGATGAAGGCACCTACCGGAGATCAGGCAATGGCACAGGTTAATAACGATGTTTATACCTTAACAATACCGGTTGTAGGTGGGAAGACTCCAACCATCTCTGTTGCTGATGCTACTAAAGCTCAGTTTCCAGCAAGAAAGATTACAGACATGGGTGGGCAATTCCCTTCCTGGGGTCAAAACGGAGAGAAAGTTCATTTCTCCTTGGGGAATGCATTCTTCGAGTATAGCATTCCAAACGCAATAGCCTACGAAGACAGTGTGAAGAAGGCGAAGGAAGAAAAGAAGAAACTGGAGGAAGAGAAAAAGGAGAGCAATGAGGAAGAAGATAAGAAGCTTGAGGAGGGCTCCAAGCAGGAAGAAAAGAAAGACGAAGGTTACCAACCCAGCGAGATAAGGATAGAGATCTCAATTCCCAGGGATATTCCGAATGGAACAACCTTGCTTACTGGGGCTAAGCTCATTACCATGAAGGGGGATGAGATTATCTCTTCTGGCGATGTGCTCATTGAGAACAATAGAATTAAAGCAGTTGGAGCCAAAGGCTCAATTACTGCACCACGTGGTGCCAATATCATCGATGTTTCTGGCAAGACCATCGTACCCGGATTTGTTGATACGCACTCGCACATGTGGCCGGCATGGGGCATCCACAAAACCCAGATATGGATTTATGCGGCCAACCTTGCCTATGGAGTTACAACAACCCGAGACCCACAAACTGCAACAACTGATGTACTCACATATGCTGATCAGGTAAGAGCCGGGCATATGGTTGGGCCTCGCGTTTACAGCACCGGACCGGGTGTGGGTTTTTGGGCGAATAATATCAAAAGCCTTGACCATGCCAGGAAGGTCTTAAAGATGTATAGTGATTACTACGACACAAAGACCATCAAGATGTATCTGGTCGGAAATCGGCAGCAGCGGCAATGGGTAATACAAGCAGCCTACGAGCAAAAATTGATGCCTACAACGGAAGGAGCACTTGATATGAAATTGGACCTTACGCAAATATTGGATGGCTACCCTGGACATGAGCATTCATTCCCCATCTACCCGTTGTACAAGGATATGATACAATTTGTGGCAGAAGCCAAAACCACGTACACGCCAACGTTACTTGTGGCTTACGGAGGCCCTTGGGCAGAAAACTACTACTATGCTACAGAGAACGTCCATGGGGATGCTAAGCTTTCTTACTTCACACCTCACAGAGAGCTTGATCAAAAGTCGAGACGCCGTGGTTCGTGGTTCATGAAGGAAGATCATGTATTCGAAGATCTCGCGGTCTTTGTAAAGGATTTGGTTGAAGCAGGTGGACGTGCCGGCGTGGGAAGCCATGGACAGTTGCAGGGGCTTGGTTTTCATTGGGAATTGTGGAGTATGCAATCTGGTGGCCTTTCAGAACACGATGCCTTAAAGGTAGCAACTATTCATGGTGCCGAAGCTATTGGGCTGGATGGAGACTTAGGCACCATCGAAGCTGGTAAGCTGGCTGACTTAATAATACTAAACGAGGATCCACTGCAGGATATCCGCAATACTAATACCGTGCATTATGTTGTAAAGAATGGCAGAATATATGATGGCAACACCCTCGATGAGATTGGGCCAAGACAAAAGAAAGCTAACCCTTTTTGGTGGAAACTTGAAGAACCGCAAAACTTACCTGGGGTGCGTAGGTAGAAGATGAATTCTTGGGATGTGTAATGATAGCTTCTCTGAACTAAATAACTCGGCTGAGTTCTCTTATCAGGAAGAATAGATATAAGCCAAGTAGGAATATCCCTGCCTTCCTACCAATAGTCCAGTTATTAATTAGGAGGATAGCTAAGATTATCAGCACCGAAGAAAAGAGCAGTATTACCGAAACGAAAAGGTCATCGGTAACCACCGGAATAGTTTGGCCTGTGGCTACAATCATGATTAGCCAGGGTAGTCCAAGGCCAATCAGAATATCAAAAATATTAGAGCCTACCGCATTACTCAGCGCCATACCGCCACGACCTTGCTTAGCAACAATAACTGAAGAGATCATGTCTGGCACTGAAGTACCGATTGCAAGAACGGTTAAGGCTATAATTACCTTCGGCACATTGAGAATCTCTGATATAACAACGGCACTTTCGACAAGTACCCAGCTTAGCCCTGCAATAAATGCAATTGAAATAAAAAATACCGCGTAGTAATACTTGATAGGGGGGAAAAGCTTATCTACCACATAGTCGAATGGCTTAAATATCTTCTCCCAGCGCCCAGCGTCAACGCCGCCGGCATCATAGTCTACGCCAGTGGCCTCGTCTATATCTTCGTAAGGGAAAACTTTGCGCCAGCCAATTACTGCGAAAATATAACCCGCGTATAGAACTACCAATATCGCTGCCTCCCAGATGAAAATAACTCCATCATAAAAAACTACGATTAAAGCGATTATTGATAACGAATAGAACAGGATATCTCTTAGCACAGGTTGCCACGCAAGTAGAGATTTTCTTACTACAGCAACGGCACCAATAATGGCAAGAATGTTAAACACAGCTGAGCCTACAATCGTGCCAATACCAATCTCGGAGTGATCTCCAGGCTTGATCAAAGCTATCAATGCTACAAATAATTCAGGAGCACTGGAGCCAATAGCCATCAAAGTGGCGCCAGCCATGTCATGAGACATATTGAATCGATTGGCAATTCTATCGAGTGACTCTATAAAGTACTTATCGCTTACTTGCGCAAGGAGATAGAATGAAACAATAAGTGCGAAAATGCTCGCAAGTAGAAGCATACTTTAACGGTTGATAGCGGTTGAGTTTAGATATTTTTTAATCAAAATTGCGCACTAAGATAATAGATTTATTTAAAGTTTGAGTCCATTAAATTGTGATTTTTTTCGATAGAGTAGCAATTTTAATTGTTGCATTTTCTGCTCTCTGGTACAATATTACTTTCGCGTATCATGTTACAGCAGCCTCCTCCATTTCTCTTCTAATTTAACGGAATCAACCTTAACATATTCACCACTTGAAGGGTCAAGTTGAATGTCGTTGACGTATCCAGAAATATACCAAATATTGTTGGCAATTTCGAAATTGAATGTCGTAGAAGTGCCTACGAGGTTGTTTCCCTGGGGATAGAAAAAATCTATGCTTTCAATGTACCTATTTTCCATTACCTGATACCTTCCTCCTCCGGCACCCACTATTTCATCTCCATCAGCCTGGAATGATACCCAGGTGTAATGTGTTTCAGTAACATGCTTCACATATTTGATGAATTCGGGTACTTCATGGAATACCGAATCCGCTCCATACTTGTATGCTATCATTTCCCACGAGCCCAGAACCTGTTGATTCTGAGGAGGAGAATGACCGAATGAGATAAATCCTAAGCTTACAAGGAAAAGTAATCTTTGAGGTTTCATGGCGCTACAGTTTGATGGCAGGGAGATATATAATTTAACTGAAAAAATGCTCAAAATCAACCGAACTACTTAGGCCGCACAAAGTACAAAGGCCAGACAAAAATCCTTTTGCCTGGCCATTTGAGTAGAATTACCTGAGTTTACTGTGATACAAATGTAGGGCAGGAGGTAGGCCCTTCCGGAGTATTAGCTTCCCAACTTTCGGTAATAATGTAACATCGTGTCAGAGAAAGTTGAGAACGGCCCCGAAGTAGATGATCCGGCGGGAGAAATGCTCATTTACTTCCTGAGAGTAGTCGAAATTATAGTTGATCTCCCTTACGTTCTCCTTGTTCAATATATTACCAGCAGTAGCAAAAAAGATCACCACTAGTTGCTCATTAACAGGCCATAACTTGTTTAGGCTAAGGTCTACTACAGAATAGCCGGGAAGACGCTGTGAGTTTGTATGCTGACTGTAAATCGGCTGATACACATTTAGTTGGCTATTGAACTGGACGGCAGATAATGGGGTGTAAGGCACGCCTTGTCTCAGAAGAAATATGGTATTCAAAGACCAGTTAGCGGGAAATGCGTATTCGAATGAGCCTCTGACAAAGTAGCTCAAATCAAACTCCGTGGGATATCTCGACCCTTCATCCTCATAGTTGCCCTGTAGATGTGTGAGGGAGATTTTGGTTTTTATACGCTTTGAAAGTTGACTTTCGAGGAATGACTCAAAACCGTAAGTGCGTTGAGAGCGATCAGGCTGATTTCCAAACTTATAAAATGCTCCGAAGGTAGCGTTTACCTTACTTGATTGGTATGAGTAGTCAAATGAAATCTGGTCACTCTGGAAAAGTTGCGCTTCCTGATTTCCGCTTATGGGCAACTCAAATTTGTTGTAAGAACCAATACCGAATGTGAGAGAATGGTGATCAGCTACCGCATAATAAAAATTAAGTTGTCCACTTAAGTAGCTCTGGTAATTGTTGATTGCCAGGTTCTTACGCAGGCCTCCGCCTAAATACGCCTTCTCCCCCAGGGAGTATTTCAAGTATAGGTATAGCTCTGGTACCTCAACTTTATCAATACTAGTTTGCTGGATAGTAGGGTGAGATTCATCAATGGCGTAATCCACTTCCGGTACCGTGCCCTGAAATTCAACCTTTCTAAAATCGAAGGTTGCACCAAGCTTCGCTTCAAGCTTCTTACCCAGGTGATGATAATTGACCGACCCATAACCGTATGTACTCGTTACATTCATTTGGGTACTACTAAATCCAAAATCAGCACCGGCGTGACTAAATCCGCCATTGATTGAAAATGATGACCTATCATAAATCTTCTTAAAAGTGGATACGGTAAAATTTCTTCTTCTTTTTTGATCGAAAATGCCCTCGAATGTTGGGTGGCGAAATTGGAAGTTGTAGGATTCGAGCAAACTGTAATTGAAGATCTTCAGAGATGTTTTAGAATCGAAGCGTTTGATGAAATGTAATCCCAGATCCGCAGAGTTAAATTTCTTTAGATCTGGCAATGCCCGGTTATTTACTCCTGTGAACAGACCCGAAGGCTGCAGGTTGGTAAATACCGTGAGCCCTGTGCGAGGGGCAAGTTTGTGAGTTCTTAGGGCACTGATACTGGCCAAAGACAAAGCCAGGCTACCGCTGTTCTTTTGGGGAACACGGTCATCGCTTTGAATGGAGATCAAGCCGGAAGTGGTGTTGCCAAATTCCAGAGGCGGATTGCCCGGAAAAACCTGGATGTCTTTGACGATAGCAGTATTGAAAATACTGAAGGTGCCAATGCCATTTACCCGTGAGAAACGTACAGCATCATAAATGGGTACATTGTCAAAGAATATTCCGGTTTCTGCCGGGCTGCTTCCCCTCAAACTGATGTTGGCAGATTCATCAGTGGTGGTTGCCGATGGCAAGGAGTTTACGGCTAGCAAGGGATCTGCTTTCGCATTCGGATTCATATATACCTCCAGCTTTCTAATCTTCTTCACCGAGAACTCTTCAGCAATCAAAGGTTCCGCGGATACCACCACCTCTTGCATGGCAAACGACCGAGGATGTAGTGCGATGACTTTTCTTTGCTTGCCAAATTCACTGATTGGAATGCTCAACTTCTTATACCCGATATAGGAAAGCTGCAACGTATCGGCAACCCCTGGGGGTATGGGTAAGGTAAATAGCCCCTCGGGTCCAGTGATGGTACCGGTACTTGGATCTGTTACTAGGTAGACATTCACTCCAATTAACGGGTCCTGGGTATTCCCATCAACTACTAAGCCCTGAACCTGCGATTGGGCTGTTGTGGTAGAAATTGCCAACCCGAAAGCGAAGCAAATCACTCCCCAATATTTGGTGCTAGCCATTATGTTTAGTTTGATGCTTTCTCCTTAGCCGCTGGCAGCAGTACAAATTCTACCCAGCCAAAATTGGGTTCCCTTTTTAAGGCCTTTTCAAAAGTGGAAACAGCTTCATCGTGCCTCTCATTCTTCATGTATGCCTGACCTAGCCAGGCTAAGGCATCAAGATAGAGCCAGTTAGAAGCAAGGTCAGAGTCGTTTTTTTCGAATAGACTTACTGCCTTTTCATATGAAGCTACTGCCTCTTCTATATCTCCCCCGAACATAGCCGGGGTGAATAGTTTGCTTGATGCGAACATTTTCCAGGCAAATGCTGATTCAGAGTTGTACTTAAGCGCCTTTTCAATGTGAGAATCGCTTTTTGGCCCCAGAAACATTCCCTTCAGGGGGCTATAGGCAATTTGTAGGCTTAGAACAGCAGCTTTTATTGTATGGGCGTCTGCGTGCTTTGAGTCTAAATCAAGAATAAAATCTAAGTCCTCTTTGGCACCTTCCAGGTACTTGTCAAAAGAGTCTTCATCTTGATTAGCCATGGTTGCGTTGAGCAATCCGTATTTTACATGGGCGATGTCAATTAGCTCCGTCGGTTTATCACTGGTACTATACTTAGATTCCACGGTCTTCAAGGCTTCTTCCCAACTGGCCAAACCTTGGCCTAAATAGGCGGCGTAAGTCAACTTCTTGGTTTCAAGTGATTGTGCCAAAGTGGGTTGCCAATAGAAAGTGGAACATAGAATTGGAAGGATAGTGAGAATACATTTTTTCATGATATAAACTGGTTTATTTTATAAACTTATAAGTCAAAAAAATTATTTCCCGATATAATGCTGCAAGTTTCGAACGTAATCTTCGAATGCTTTTAATCCTTTGCTGGTAATTTTGCAGGTAGTGAGCGGTTTTTTACCGCGGAAGGACTTTTCAACTGAAATATACCCAGCTTGGGATAGCTTATCTATTTGCACACTTAGATTGCCGGCGGTAGCGCCGGTTTGCTCCTTAATAAACACGAACTCAGCCGATTCAACACCAATTAACAGCGACATAATGGCCAATCTTAGTTGAGAGTGGAGTAAGGGGTCTAAGTCTTTAAACTCAGGCATTTTGGTGCCGTGTTTTAAGTTGTTTACTCCTGTTTCTTAACATATAGCCAGGAATTAGATATCCAACTATCACTGAAATAGCTCCCATAATGTATTGGTATTCAAATGGAAGAATCAGACTGATAATGGAGCAAGCCCAGAAAAGTATACCGCCAATGATCAAAGGCTTGAACCTGATGCCAATGCCAGTTATGAAAGTAGCCATTCCTGTAACCAGCATGATAACCGGGTTTATATTGTAGCTGAACCTAGAGCTAAAGACTATAATGATGATGAGGCATATTAAGAATGCCAACCAAGTATAGTCAATGATACTCCCCGTGTAGGTTTTTACTGATGAGGATTTTCGATTCCGGTAGCCGTAAATGACCGAAATTAAAGAGGCTGGTAAGGCTATGAGCCATACGGCTTGGGGAGCAGGGTACTGGGTGAACACCATCAGGTAATAGTGTCCGATGTTAGCTAGAAAAACCACCCATCCCCATAACAAGAAGTAGAAGCTGTTATCGTGGAGGCCAAATTTTGCCACATCAATCATCTCGTGAATGATTTTCAGGCTTTCTTCGGCGCTTAAGTTTTTAGATTCATTTTCCATTACTGCGGAGTTAATTGCGCTAATATAAAGTAGTTTATATTATAAACCAAACGCAAGATTTTAGATAAAGTTTCATTGCCTCTACTTTTGTGCAGTTATGAAATACCTGCCACTAGTACTAATAACCCTTCTCATTGCCTGTACTGATAATAGTTGGAAGGACGAGTTGGAACAAGGAAACAGAGCCTTAGCGGGAGGGAATCACCTTGAGGCTATCGCAATATATGAGCAGTTGTTGAAGGAAGATAGCACCATCGTTGATGCCATAAATAACATTGGGGTGGCATATGTTCAGCTGGGTAAGTATGAAGTCGGTATTTCCTACTACAGTCGGGCACTGGCCCAGCGGCCGGCATTCTGGGATGCTAAGTACAACCGCGCAAATGCTTTCTTCGAGAGTGCGCAACATTATCGTGCCTTACAGGATTATCAGGAGTTAAGAGCCCAGACTCCTGATTCCATGAAAGTACATTTCGGCTTGGGACTTACTTACACGCACCTGAGGCAATATGACAGTGCCATATCAGCCTTCAACTCAGCAATAATGCTTGATCCTGCCAATGCCGAATTGCTTGTTAACCGAGGCACAGTTAAGTACTACCGCAAGGCCTACAGTGAGGCTGAGCAGGATTTACGCAATGCGCTGAAACTAGATCCGCAGGAGGCCCATTCCTACAATACCCTGGGATTGATATACAACGACCAAAACCAATACGAGGAGGCCGCCGGCTTTCTCCGAAAGGCAATTAATCTAAGCCCGACCGATCCATTTTTCCTTAATAACCAAGGCTTGGTTTATATCAACCAGGGGAAGTATGATTCGGCACTCATACTGATTAACCGTAGCATTACACTCGATCCGACTAATGCGTGGGCATATCGCAATAAAGGGTTACTTCAGTTGAAACTAAAAGAATACGATAGGGCAGTGGAGTTGCTGACACAAGCCTTAGATAGAACCGATTTAATTGATGAAATCTATGTGCCTCTTAGTTTGGCTTATGAGGGTTTGGGTAATAAGGAAAAGGCTTGTGAGGCACTGTTGATGGCAATAAAAAGCAACGAATCTACGGAGGAAGTACCGTATATCGACCGTTGCAAGTCCCATTAAACCATAAAAAAAGGGGCCTAAGCCCCTTTTTTTATCTAAGTATATTTCTTAATTACCACTTTGCAGGTTATCCCAATTGATTTCTGCCTGAGGTATGGCGAGTTGAGTGAATATTGACTCGTCTGTCGCGATGAACGCTCCAGTCGTTGACTCCCAATCTCCCTCCAGGTCACCTAACCTGTCGTACCTTCTCAAATCTGCCCAACGATGAGGCATTGGCTCAAACCAAAGTGAGTATCTTCTTTGGAAAAGAATTTCATCGATAAGCTCCGCGTTAGTAGTACCGCCAGTGTATGCAGCGAGGCCATTTACAGTTCTAATAGCGTCGATAGCTGCAACAGCTGCCGCTGTACCACCAGTCTGCGCCTCAGCTTCTGCAAGCATCAGCACCAATTCTTCTTGTCGAATAAATGGAACACCACTGGTGTTGCTTGCCCATCTACCATCCTGGTGAGTGGCAGTATACTCAACGAGTGCCTGGTTTGTAACTGGGTTGTTTACTCTTTCAAAGAACTTACTACCCCTTGCATCTCCCGCAAGCATATCCCGGATCATCACCGGGTGTACAACTTCCAACTGAGTTGAGAATTGGTCTAGCGGAAAGAAGAAAGGATTAAATCCGTCTGGAGGTCCTGCATAACTGTGCATTGGGCCTTCGGCGAAGGTAGTAGTAGTTTGACTAGCTACAGGATCCATGAATGAGCTGTTAAGTGCAGTGATTACACCTGCCCAATCCTCAGCGTACATGGCAGCTCGGGCAGCGATTGCCCTGTTCAACTCTCTCATAGTAGCAGGAGTATCGAATCCAGCAAATCCTGAAGTAAGACTAAATGCGAAAGAGCTTCCTGCATTGCCAAGAGCTGTATTCCCTTCATCAAGGATACCTCTAATCGCTGTTAAGGCAGCTGCTTGGTCCAGCCTTGGACCAGGGTTTAATGGATCACTAACATCGATCCTGATTCCATTTGAGCCTTGCGCCAACCAAGGAACCAGGTATTGGTAACCTTGAATAGTTTTGGCAAATCCTTCAACCCCAGCTATTTCCGCTGCAGTTAAATTTGCAGTGTTATTAGCCGCTTCAATAAGGAAATTTGCTTGCTTGATGGCTTGGTAAGGTGCATTGTAAGTATTGCCAACTGCGAAGAATGCAGCATCTGGCGGCAATGCTCTACCTAACCAATCTTGCGTGAATCGAGGATCAGAGTCTCTGAAGGATAAAGTCTCTCTTCCGAATGATCCGAAGGCCCTGGAAGTAGTAGCAACATATCCTCTGTGCCTTGATTCCAAACCTGTAACCAGGCCTTGTATTTGCGATTTTGTCGCATCCGACTGCACAACAGCAGCATCAGCTGCATTAGGGTTGTTAACTTTGTCAATTTCAAACACCTCACACGAAGAGATGCTCACAATCAATGCCAACAACAAAGTTGATTTATATATGATTATCTTTTTCATCTTAATTCTTGTTATTGGATTAAAAATCTACGCTAAGGTGGAACAATACTCTTCTAGAACTGGGGAAAGGTGTAACTTCCACACTAGCAGCTGTAGGATCCTGGGTGAATTGTGATACCTCAGGGTCATAACTTCTGTAGTCGCTCCAGATAAATAAGTGATTTCCACTAACTCCCAATTTTACCTTTTCTACAAAACCTTTAAAGGCGTTGTTAGTGATAGACTCAGGAAGTGTATAGTATAGACCAATCTCTCTTAGTTTCCAGTAAGAAGCATCCTGGATGAATTTGCCAGCTCCACTTGCTGCCAGACGACCAGGGCCATTAGGAACCGGATTACCACTACCATCAACGAACCCAAGATCGAAGTCATCAAAGTCAGGAGCAGTACCTCCAAGATCCCACAGGAATTCAGACAGGTTAATGTTGTCGTTTCCTTTACTGTGGTGAAGAACGAACGTGAAATCAAAGTTCTTCAAGAAAGAAATCTGGTTGAAGAATGACATCTGATAATCAGGCTGAGCATCTCCATATGGAGTAAATCTTCCAGTTCCGTTTCCAGATCCGTCAGTTAATTCAGGAGTACCAACAATTGAAGTAGGAGAAGAACCTTCTGCTAATTCGTAAGTACCAAGACCGGCACCAAATCCACCGTTAGTAGATGCAGGTACATCCCATCTTGTTAGCTCAGTTTCGTTTGACCAGTAGTTAACTCTACTGAACCACTCAACATTTGCCGTCTTAACTGGAGATCCGCTAAGCGCTAGCTCAACACCGGTGTTTTTCAGGTCACCAGCGTTAATAGTAATCTGCGTGATACCAGTTGAACTTGCTGGAACAAGGAAGTTGATAAGATCCTTAACTTCTTTGTTGTAGTAAGTTGCTTCGAGTAGAACTCTTCCGTTGAAAAGACCTAAATCCAAACCTACTTCAATTTCCTGAGCAGTTTCAGGCTTCAAGTTAGGATCAACAGAAGTTGTTGAAAGCGTAGTTCCAGAGGATCCACCTACGAATACGTTATTAAGCTGAGTGAAGGTAGTACCAAAGTTTGGCAGACCACCAGTTTCACCGTAAGCAGCTCTCAACTTAAGTTGGCTTATTTGATTTACGTTGAAGAAATCAAAGTTGGCAATGTTGAAAGCGATAGAAGCCTTAGGAAATACGAAGAATTCACTTTCATCAAGATTAAGTGAAGATCTATCCATCCTTACACCGACAGTAGCAATAATTCTGTCGGCCCAGTTAGCTTCTTGCTGCGCAATTAGTCCAACATCAGAGATGTCAGCCTTATTTTGTCTGAAGATAGATTGAATGGTAGCAGTGTTAGCATTTTGCTGGCCGTTACTTAGACCTTGTCCTCTTACGATTAAGCTTTCTCTATCCTCAGTAAGCTTCACGGCACCAATCTGAGTATTCAGGTTAATGTCGTTGACCTGTGTGTTGTAAATAAGGAAAGCTTGCATGTTGGTATTAATCTGCTGAGAACTTCCTTCAAATACATCTCCTGGATTTACCCGGTTGCTTTGGAATTGAAGATCTTCAGGCATGTGAACCAGCGTTGAGCTATTCAAGAAATCTAATCCTCCTGAGAATGTCAGTTTTAGTAGTGAGTTAGCAGATTGCCAGATGCTGTAGTCAAGATTGAAAGCTTGCACAAACCTGTTAACTACTGCATTGTTAGTAGCCTTGTCTCTTAGAGCCAGAGGGTTCTCAGAGAAATAAGGGTTGTTTGGATAGTTGCCATCTGCGTCTGGTAGAAGGTCTGCGTATGGAGGAGTGAATGAAAGGTTGTACCCAAAGCTGGCACCTGTTCCATTCTGGTTACCATTGAAACTTCTATCATTCTCAGTCCAAACGTAGTTAGAGCTAGAAGAGATCTTGATCTTAGGGCTGATCTGATGGTCGATATTGGCTCTGATTGAGTTTCTTGAGAAACCAGAGTTTTTGATAATACCATCCTCGCTTCTAACACTTCCGTTGATGAAGAACTGAGTTTTGTCTGATCCACCAGAAACAGTTAGTGAAGTATTGGTAATCAATCCTTCTTCGCCATAAATGATGTCTTCCCAGTCATTATCTCTACCACTAGCTAAATCAGCGGTTCTTTGCGCAGATCCTCCAAAATACGTGTCGATCTTGGTCTGATCCCAATCAGCAAAATCTAGCAGGTTTACCGCTTGGTTGTAACCTACCTCTTGGCTAAGGTTAACTCTTGTTTTACCAGCTTTTCCGCGTTTGGTGGTTATGATAATAACACCAGCGTTTGCTCTGGTACCGTAAATAGCTGCGGCAGAAGAACCTTTTAGAACCTCAATTGACTCGATGTCATCTGGATTCAAATCGGCAATACGTGTTGAGATGTCATCTTGTAATCTACTGCTTTGGCCACCACCGGCGCCCGTTGCAGTTGACATACCATTAGAAATTGCGTTGTTATTCACATAAACCCCATCAATAATATAAAGAGGCTCAGAGTTACCATTTGATACTGTAGAAATACCACGAAGCTGAACGCTTGGTGCCGTTCCGTTGGCTCCTGATGCTGTATTCATGTTAACACCAGTTAGCTTACCGTACATGGCTGAACCAATTGTTTGTGGCGAGGTAGTTCCTGTTAACTCTTCCGCTGAAATAGTAGATACAGCATTGGCCAGGTTCGATCTTTTAATCGACGATGCCAGACCTGTAACAACTACTTCTTCCAGGTTGGTGATGTCCTCCTCTAGTTGGATGTCAATAGTTGTTTGTGAACTACTGATAGCAACTTCTTGAGATAGATACCCGACAAAGGAAAAGACCAATGTAGTAGAGCCAGCTGGCACTTCTAATCTGTAGGCCCCTTCAATGTCAGTGATAGTACCAGTAGAGGTACCCTTCACAATCACGTTAACTCCCGCAAGAGCTTCGTTGTTGAATGCGTCTGTGACTGTACCACTTACTGTAAAATCCTGGGCAAATAATGTCCCGGAAAATAACAGCATGATACAAGACACCTTAAGGCGTTTGTAAAAATTTCCCATAAAGTTCAATTAATGTTTAAAGTAATGTTTAAAAAACTTCCCCGAATCTAAAGAGAATATGCTAGATATGCTGAAAATACGAGGATTTTATTGTTTTTAATTCCCTATATAATTCCCTAATATCGCCGCCGAATACCCCAATTTGCGTGATTTTGAGGCAATTAGTGGGGTCTATTAGTTATATGGTACAAAAAAGGCCAATTACTAGGTTGCTTGCAGCTGATCATGCACAGCCTGCCTGAGCTTTTCCACCTGCATCTTTTGCAGCATTACTGAAGGCTTCTCCAGATCATCCTCGCAATTATCGGAATTACGCATGAGCCAGTCAAAATCCACCTCAGAATAAGGAATTTTAGGATCGTTTAGGAATTTAGTTCTACTGATAAAGACTTCGTTAATTTGAAATCCTACCGAGATACTGCAGTTCATATTTTCGGTAGGGTGCATCGGTTGAGCAACTGATATAATGAGGTACTCTCGACTGGACTGCGTGTACTTAACCCGATTAATTCTGCAGATCGGCCTCTCGTATTCATTCTTTTCCTGAAGGATAGCCAACTCCTTGAGTATGGTAATACCACTCCATCGCTTGCATGGTTGGAAGTCTGATATAGTTCCAGGCTGTTTGTGTAGCCCTGAAGACAGTAAATCCTTGGTTAATGTAAACTGATTGTTGGCGAGATCGTGGTTGTACCTAAAGAAGAACATCTCGGTAAAACGGAAGTAGCGAGGGATGAGGTTCGTAATCCTCAACATGAACATCTCCGCCCCCGAATTATAATCCTCCATTAAATCAATCAGCCGCTCTGGATTGAATTTCTGGTTCGTGGAAAATTCCACCAGACCTTTCACAAATTTTCGTTCGTGTAGGATAATGGCGCTACTAAAGTAATATGCCTTGAAATTGCTTAATATGTGATCAAAGGTTTTTGCTTCTACCCAGGATGATGTATACGATCGGTCATTTAGCTGCATGTAGTTGTACCCTATTTCCCTCCCGAGGATAAACAGCAGCTGGGTTTGGCTAATTTCCTTGTTCAGCAATAATTTGGGTTTCTTTCCGGGAATTACCAGGTAACGAAGGGATTTCAATTCCGGCATAACTGCCAACCCCTCATAATCAATATTATAACCATAGGTCTCTGTAAGTACACGAGCAAACTCCTCAGTCCGGTCAATTCCTTTGAAATTGATGCTATTATCAGAGATGAAACTCTTCGCATACTTTTCAATTTCTTCAAAATAGTTGTCATGCATCTCCTGGTAAGATCTCAATACCGAGTAAAAGAAATGCTCCACTCGAATGTCATAGTTTCTACCAATTTGAATTATGGAATTCACGAAAGCACTAAGCTTGGTAGGGGCCACGGAAAGTAGTTCCAGGAGGTCTGATGGTTCGATACCGAAGAAATCAAGTGGTAACTCATCCAGCATATTAGACCTAACGAGTTCTGATATAGGCGCAAGTTTTTTATTAAGCTGCAAAGAAATCAGATAGTCATAGCTGCAGCCCAGTGCTTCGCCCAGCGCAATAATTTTTTCTGTTTTCGGATACTTCTTTCCTTTCTCGATTTCGTTTAGATAGGAGACAGATATTCCACTCTTTTCTGATAGCTGCGACAAAGAATACCCCTTGTCTATTCTCAGTTGACGTAGCTTCAACCCAAATACCAGCCTTATGTTATGCTCAGTAAAAGCCATATCTGCAGATGCGAATTGTATCCAAAGTTAAGTAATTAATGCTTGCTGCGAAAATTCGCAAAAACTGAGTCTATTCTGCTAAATGCACCCAAATTCCTGGTTAGCCTATATTTGCCGGATGTTGACTGATTTTTCAATATGGTTAGAAAGAAGGCTGCGGGAAGACTTGCCAGGGATTGCATCTCAAAAAACTATGTCAGCCAGTTCTGAGTTAGACGAGCGTTTCAGGTTGGCGTCAAGGAAAAACGCAAGAGCTAGTAGCGTATTACTATTGCTTTACGAGATGCAGGGCAGAATTCACTTTCCCCTGATGCAACGACCTATTTACGATGGTGTTCACAGCGGGCAAATATCGTTACCTGGCGGAAAGATGGAGCCTGAAGATGATAGCCTGGAAGCCACCGCATTAAGGGAAACAGAGGAGGAGATAGGCGTTGACCGAAGCTCAATTACTATCATCGGATCCTTAACCGATCTATTTGTTCCCGTAAGTAACTTCATAATACAACCCATAGTTGGAGTTACGAATCAACAGCCTTCATTTATTCCAGAGCCTTTGGAGGTAGAGAACGTTATTGAGGCCGATCTTCATAAATTAATTGAATCGAAGCCCTCTTCGAAAGTCATTGTCGTAAAACGGGCCGGAACCGCGGGTACGAGGAGTTACAATATAGATGCACCTTACTTCGATGTTGATGGCAATACGGTTTGGGGTGCCACAGCTATGCTTCTGGCGGAATTCATTGCCGTTTGCAACGAATACAAAAATTTCAATTAGTAGGGTTATTTTTTACCCTGTTCTTAAAAATTTATCAAAATTTTCCGAGTTAATGGGTAAAAAATACCCATGTCGTTGATTTATTGCGAAAATTGTTTCTAATTTGCTTCAATTAATCAACTGTCAACTAACTATCAACTAATCCATGGCAATACTTCGATTCAAGGCCCTTGAAATGGTGGCCTCCCGAGACACAGATCGCGTTTTTCCTCCTGCTGACAAAATCTCAGACTACTTCGGAACTGATTCGTTTGGTCTGGAACAGATGAAGGCAACTATTTCGCCAGAGACATTTAAGAAAGTTTCTCAGGCGATAAACAAGGGAACGAAAATAGATGAGGTTTCCGCAAATGCTGTGGCTTCGGCAGCTAAGAACTGGGCAACAAGTAAAGGCGTAACTCACTACACACACTGGTTTCAGCCCCTAACTGGAGCTACTGCTGAAAAGCACGATTCTTTTTTCAATGTAAAAAGTGGAATTGAAGAATTGAAGGGAGGGGCGTTGGTACAGCAGGAACCCGATGCCTCGTCATTCCCACATGGCGGCATCAGAAGTACTTTCGAGGCCCGGGGATATACAGCCTGGGATCCAAGCTCGCCACTATTTATTTGGGGTAGAACACTTTGTATCCCCAGTGTATTTGTTTCTTACACTGGCGAGGCTCTTGATTACAAGGCGCCATTACTGAAGGCAGTGGAGGCGGTAGACAAAGCTGCGACGAAAGTATGCCAATACTTTGATCGAAATGTGAGCAGGGTAACAGCTACCCTAGGGTGTGAACAAGAATATTTCGTAGTTGATAGAGCGCTTTACATGGCCCGCCCAGATTTGGTGATGAGCGGACGTACTGTTTTCGGCCACAACCCTGCCAGGGGGCAGCAACTTGATGATCATTACTTCGGATCAATTCCCAGCAGAATTTACAATTTCATGAAGGACTTCGAGATAGAGGCACTGCGGTTGGGTATTCCTGTTTCAACAAGGCATAACGAGGTGGCTCCAAGTCAGTTTGAAGTGGCCCCTGTTTTTGAAGATATAAATGTGGCAACCGATCACAACCAGCTACTGATGGATGTGATGAATAGGGTTTCTGAAAGACACGATTTAAAAGTGCTGTTCCACGAAAAACCATTTGCCGGGCTGAATGGAAATGGTAAGCACAACAACTGGTCATTAATTACCAACACTGGAGTTAATCTTTTCCAACCAAGCAGTAGTGCCAGAGAGAACCTGCAGTTTTTGGTTTATTTGGTGAATACGATAAAAGCTGTGCACGATAACGCAGATCTACTAAGGGCTAGTATCGCATCTGCTGGGAACGATCATCGCTTAGGAGCGAACGAAGCACCGCCGGCTATAATCTCTACATTTATCGGTTCTGAACTTTCGGCCGTTTTGGATGAATTGGAAAGTAGCGGAAGTATTAAGGTTGATAAAGGAGATAATATGTACATGATGCTCGGAATTGACAAAATTCCTGAGATCATACTTGACAATACTGACAGGAATAGGACTTCTCCATTTGCCTTTACCGGAAACAAATTTGAATTCAGGGCAGTTGGAGGAGATGAGAATGTGGCGGCCCCCATGACTGTTCTAAACCTCATTGTAGCCGAGCAGCTGACAACATTTGGAAATGATCTGGAAGCTGAGCTAGCAAAAGGCACAGAAAAGAAGATAGCAGTCGTAAATATTCTGCGAGACTATATTAAGGCTTCAAAGAAGATTAGGTTCGAAGGAGACAATTATTCAGAGGATTGGCAGGAAGAGGCTGCAAAAAGAGGATTGTCTAACATAAAAGACACACCACGAGCATTAGATACCTATTTAAGTAATGACGTAGTGGAGTTGTATGAAAAACACGGTGTGTTAAGCCGGCACGAGCTGGAGGCCAGAAATGAAATCAAGTTGGAAAATTACATAATGAAGATCCAAATTGAGGCAAGGGTAATGGGGGATCTGGTAATGAATCATATAACCCCAACGGCCATTAATTATCAAAACAAGTTGATATCTACTGCCAAGGGCTTGGCAGACCTGGGGATCGACAATTCTGAGACAAAGAATATTCTCACAAAAGTGAATTCTCACATTATGTCAATTTCATCTGATGTGGAAGCTATGATAGAAGAGAGGAAGCGCATTAACAAGATCGAAGATAGTCGTGAGAAAGCGATAGAGTACTGCGATAACATTAAGAATAAGTACTTCGATAAGATCAGGGATGCCGTAGATGACCTGGAGTTATTAATTGATGACGAAGACTGGCCATTGGCTAAGTATCGCGAACTCCTATTCCTGCGTTAGAAAAAATAGACCTTAGAAATGTATGAAGGCTTCCAATCTGGAAGCCTTTATTCTTCTACACCCTCTGCGTCTTCTTCCTCGTAATCTTTGTAAACATCGTACTCCTTAGTCTCCTCTTCTTTGTTGGCATCTGGGAAGTACTCTTCGAAATTGTCCATTTGTAGTTCACGGTAATCGGCTGTCCCTTCCTCTTCTTCGTCTGCTGCCAGTTGATCCATTGAAAAAGAATTCAATTTAACCAGGTAATAGACATCTTCAGTCTCAAACGGCAGAGCGCTGTAGGTGTTGCCGTCTTTGTCCTTCAGGCTTATTAGGTGCTCATCAAAACCTCCCGGAAAGCTTCTCTGAATTAATGAGGAGACTTCTGCCGGTAAATCTTGAAATTCCCTTACAACTCTTTTTTTGGACATGTGGTTGCAAATAGTGGTAAGTTAATTTACTGACTTTTCCTGGTGCAGGTTTTACCAGAAAGTTAAATTTTAGTGGTTAGGTAAGGTTTTAGGTAAATTTTAATTTACCACGGTGCGGGCCATTTTCAGGCTACGAGCCGACTGGATATGTTTTAGCACCTCGGCCTTAATCGTATCGGCCTGATTCCAGGGAATGAAATGGTTAACCCCTTCTAGTAACATTACATTTACTTCTCCATTTGTGGTCATCTCCTGAATAAATTGAGCATTTCCCGGATGAACCAGCTTGTCTTCCCCGCCCTGGATCACAGTTGAATATGCACTGATGTTCTTCCAAAGGGGGAGCATTTCTTCCAGTTCGGACTTTAAGTGATAAATCTCACGATTGGTCATGTCGAAGCTGGTGGGTAGTACCCACCTAATTATGGGCAAATACAATGGCGTGCGATACCACTCTTCAGGCTCCAGTTCAGGCGCAACTGATGGAGCCAGATAGATAAGACTGGATACCAACTCTGGGTAATCCATAGCCATCCTGGCAATTACGGGGCCACCCAAAGAGTGCCCTACCAGGATTGCTCCTTTACCAGATTTGTTCCTTTTCAAAAGTGGCTTTATTAAAGCCGCTTGCTTCTCAATGGAAGTTTGTGCCCTGCCAAAGTTGGAATGCCCATAACCTGGCCGATCAACTGAAATGATATGTGATTTGCTTCGTAACTCCTTATCTTTTAGAAAATGCCGAAAAGCACTCCATGAACCAGGCGCACCATGTACGAAAACCACTAACGGTAAAGTGTCAGAACCAATTTCTGCGAAATGTATATCCCAGGTATCATGATTAACGGTGACAAGTTGCGGGGCATCATCAGGGAAGTATTTGTTTACTTCCTTCTTATTCATTCTGAAGGTAAAGCAGCTGGAGGTAATCTGCGGCAAAATGGCAAACACCAAAACTACTAATAGCAGTCGCTTAAGAAGTTTAGGCCGAAATAGTTTCACAGAGAGAGGGCGAGCTAGTTTCCAGATAGAATCTGCAGGTACCGGGAGCGATCATTCAGCACTTTGGTCGCTTCTTGAATTACATGGTCTTCACTAAATGATACTTCTATGGCTCCATCTTCCAGGTAATACCTGCTCACTATTTCCTCTTGAAGCAAGATTTTGATTTCCTCCTTATGTAGATATAGGTCTTGCTTTTTGTTTGATTCAATGCTCGTGTTGAGGGCATCCAATTGCTTTGAAATTCGGTCGTAGTATTTTTCTCTTTTGGCAGAAGCCACCAAATCATCCATTTCCCTTTCCACCCTCGTGGTGTAGTCATAGTCTTTAGTTGAGACCCATTGCGCAAACTGATCGTATTCCTTATCCGATAGTTCAAAGTCTTTTGCTGAGGTGATGGATTCGTGGGCATGAGCATACTTGCTGGCATACTCAAAAAGAAGTCCTTTGCGAATAATTGCAAATGCCACCTGCGGTAAGTCACGATTAGTAACCTCAATATCGGGAGCAATTCCTCCACCGTCATAAACAGTTCTTCCGTTTCTGGTTTTGTATGCTACCTTCAAACTGTCAGGTATCTTACCTACACTGCCATCGGGTCTTCTATTGCTGTAATCCAGTGCCTGAATACTACGGCCACTAGGTATGTAGTACTTGGCGGTGGTCACCTTTAGCTGAGAATTGTAGGAGAGGGGTCTGGTAGTTTGCACCAAACCTTTACCAAATGAGCGTTGGCCAACCAACACGGCGCGGTCAAGATCCTGCAGTGAGCCGGCTACAATTTCTGAAGCTGAAGCACTACCGCTATTGATCAAAACCGCTAAAGGTATCTCAACATCAATGGGACTATTCAAGGCTCTGTACTGGCCATTATTCTGACTAACCTTACCTCGGGTAGAAACAATTTCAACTCCCTTGGGAACAAAAATGTTACTGATGTTGACTGCCTCAATCAATAAACCACCAGGATTTCCTCTAAGGTCCACTATAATTTTCTTCGCCCCCGACTCTTTTAATCCTTCTACGGCTTCTTTCACTTCTTTGCCAGCATTAAGGGTAAAGTCGGTAAGCTTGAGGTACCCAATGTCGTCTGTAACCATACCATAGTAAGGAACATTATCAATCTTGATCTTTCCCCTTTGCATGGGTAGTTTGATAGGCGTATTGCTACCATAGCGTTGTACAGTGAGTATAACCTCCGTATTGAGCTGGCCCTTCATGAGCTTGCTAACCTCTTCTTTTGTTTTTGGGCGAATGTCAATCCCATCAATTTCAATCACCTCATCGCCAATTTTCAGGCCTGCCTGGTGGGCTGGGTAGCCCTCAAAAACCATGGTTACAAAAACCCGGTTTTCGAATCTGCCAGTTTGAGCTCCTATGCCCCCATATTGGCCGGTACTCAGTGTGCGGAAATTTTCTATATCATCTTCCGGAATATAGTTGGTGTAGGGATCGAGGGTGCTAAGCATTGCATCGATACCACTCTCTATCAGTTGATTGGGATTGACCTCATCAACATAATGGGCATTTACCTCTTTGAAGAGTGTAGCAAAGATGTCTAGGTTTTTAGCAATTTCGAAATAGCGCTCATTGTTTGATACAAATGCCGCACTACCTATCGCTATTACTAATACTAAAGAGATTACAGTGAGTTTCCGCCTGCGTATTTTCATGGTGAATAGTTTCAATACCTCCTTAAAAATACGCATTTGCGCGGAGTTAAGTTCGAAAATAGTGATGGGGATAGATTACCCCTATAATATCAACTGGCCAGGGCTTTTCTAAAGAAACTCTTCAGCGGATTTGCTGCGAAGTAGTATTCCATCAATACATCAGGCAAATCATCATTAGTTATGTGTTTCTTGTCTATTACAGCATAGTAATAGAAATGCTTGTTTGCAATCATCGGTTGCTTTTCGGCGACCTCCACAAATTCAGGCGGAATACGTTTATTCTTCTCACCATGTACTTCGCCAAAACGCTTCTTAAATCTCGGATCGTTCACTAATCGATCAAAACCCTTAAGGTCGCTGGCGATGGCATCGCGGATTTGCTGGAGTTGCTCTTTCTCAACCATGTGAGCACCGCCGTAGAATCTTATCTCTTTAGCGTTTAATTCAAGATAAACACCAGGTACAGACTTATCTTTTTTGCCCGCTGGTGAGATAATTGCCGATACGTTCGTCTTATAGGGAGTCTTATCTTTAGAGAACCTTATATCACGGTTAATGCGCATGATGGCATCCTTGGCCTCTATTCGTACCTCGGGATCATCGGCATTGATGCGACCAATCATTTCATCAATGAAATTCTTAAATGGGTCTTTCACTGAGGCTTCATATCGCTTACGATTGGCATCAAACCAATCTTTGCTGTTGTTCTTTTCTAGCTCTTTGAAGAATTTGCTAAAATCATTATCGAAATATGCCATACCTAGATTTCTTGGGTAGTATTTAAAGTCAGTTATTTTGAAAAAGAAAGAGTGAGGGTCAAGGGCAGAAGTAACCAGCTAGCACCCTTAACACTCAACTCTGTTTTTGCGGCAATATCTTAGTTCGGAGAGTGAAATGCCACCTTGTTTCCTTCCGAATCCATGAACATGGCAAAGTAGCCAATCTCATCAGTGATCTTAGTTTTAGGAACAACCACTTGTCCTCCGGCTTCTTCCACTCTGCTCAATGCTTCGCCTAAATCGTTTCCTACATTTA
>JANQPQ010000028.1 GCA_028285445.1 Cyclobacteriaceae bacterium
AAACAGCAAATGGCTATTAGGCATTTCGACCAATGCCCTATTTACCCGCATTAGAGGAGACATTGTAGATTTTCGCGACATGGACACTGAGCCAAACATGGACCGCCCCATGAGTGTGTATGCAATGAGTCTGTCACTTTCATATCAGCTTTAAACCAAAGAAACTGGTAACAACTTAGAAAGTTTGACACCTGCCAGAGTAAAGCATGTCAACTTCAACTCAAATTTTAGAAGAACATGAAATCTAGAATAGGAATTGGGGTTGCTGTATTATTTCTAACTAGTGCACTCTGTTTTGGACAATCCCTGGAGAACTACCTTCAGGCCAGGGAGATTCTGAACTCGGCAATTGCGAAGACTGGTGGGTTTGCAAATTTTCGGGAGATACAGGATTTGGAAGTAACCTTATCAGGTACAGCCTTTGACGAAGGACAAAGTTATACTCCGTTTGGTGAGTGGCATCAGCGTGAGATGTACACCAAGATCTCCTACAAGCCTCATCAAAACATGAGCCACCAAACTATTAACACGCTTACAATTGGTGGCTTATTATACGATCCCACTTTTGTCATTAACAGCGATGGCAAGGGTATGCTTACCCATGCTTCTACCGGCGAGTGGTTCGAGCTCACGGAATTCGACATAAGTATACTTAAATCAATTCCTCAGCTATATCCACCACGTTTATTTCCATTTGCCATTCTGGGGAACGCTGTTAGAAACGCAAGCAGCCTGAGGTATCTATTTAAGCAAGATGATGAGCACTATTTATCAATAACTGACGCAGATGGTTCTGCAATGAACTTGGTCATTAATGATGAGAGTCGCCACTTAGTGAGACTTGAGATGTTATCCGATCATTTGGTGTTCGGAGACATCCATGTAGGCATCAAGTACAGCGAATATAAAGAAGTTGGGGGCGTCTATCACCCCCATAAGCTTACGTTTTCATATGATAGAAAGACCTTTATGGAATTATCCGCTCAAATTGTGCTCAACAGTAATCTTGAGCACGCCTTTTTCGAGAAGCCTGGGGACAAGGAATTTACTGTACTGCCTACAGCCTTTAACCCTCAGGCTCTCTCGGAGGGCGTTTGGTTAATGCCGGTGTACGCCGGGTTAGGAACAACTTATAATGTGATGATGGTAGAATTTGAGGACCATGTCATGGTGATTGATACCCCGTTGTTCGATGGGTACTCACAGGGGGTATCACAGGTAAGCAAAAGACTTGCCTCGGGCAAACCCGTTGGGCGTGTTGTAGTCAGCCACTATCACACCGATCATTTGGGAGGCATAAATTTCTACTCTTCAAACCAAATACCAATAGTATGCAACAGCGGTAATGCAAAATTTATCGAGGAGCTCGCTGGCGTCAAACATTCAATTATGCCTAATGCGCAATCGCTTAAACCCAACAAGCCGGTTATTGAAGAAATTGATGGCCACAAAGTCTACTCTGACACCAAGAGCACGGTTATAGTATATGAAATAAATAATTCACCCCATGTAGACAAGATGATTGTGACTTACCTGCCAAACGAGAAAGTGATGTTTGTAGCGGATCTCTTGATGACTTCGTATGGCGAAATCAAGCCAATGGAAAATGAATCACTGGAATTTCTTAAAGAGTTCATTTCAAAACAGAATATCTCTGTTGAGCAACTGGTTCCTGCGCATGGTAAAGTGATTGCCTTCAAAGACATATAGGTGTTGTGTCGTGTTGGGGCAGCATGAGAAAATCATGGAATGATGGCATAATTTCTAAAGTATTACCACAAGAACAGAATTTACAAAGACGGTTATGGCAGCGACGCGTAAGAACTTAGAGAATACCCGGTTATTCACAGGAAATTACAGATGAAGGAAATCAAACTAGCATTCAGACAACTTGCCAGGCAAAAGTTTTACAACGCCATTAGCATTTTAGGTTTCTCTCTGAGTATATCGGCTTGCCTTCTAATCCTTATCTATGTATTGGGGCAAACCAACTACGACAACTTCCATGTAAATAAGTCTAAGATATACAGAGTTGTAACCGACCAATATGCAACTAGCCCTGCCATCCTTGGCCCAACAGTGCAGGAAGAATTGCCAGAGGTGAAGGTAGCTACCAGAATACGATCTCCGTACATCAATATTCTAATAAAGGCCGGGAATGATCTCTATACAGAGCCGGCTCTTTCCTTTCGTTATGTTGACATTAACTTCTTTAAGTTATTCTCTTTCAAGCTCTTAAAAGGCTCTGAAGATGGGTTGGTTGATAGCGAGGAAAAGGTTGTTATAACAGCTTCAACAGCTGCAAAGTACTTTGGAGATGATGAACCTGTGGGGAAAATCATAACTGTAGAAAACTTTATTCCTGGCTTCTCTACAAACACTTTTACCGTTACCGGAGTTGTTGAAGACCCACCAGCAAATTCACATTTCAAATTCAAAATCCTGGCCTCCGTGCGTTTGTTTGAGGCTATCGGCGAAAGGCCTTTGGATAACTGGCGAATGAATTGGATGTGGACCTACTTTCAGTTGGATGAGCATGCTGACCCAAAAGCGGTTGAAACCAAAATTGCAAGCATAGTTGCCAGACATGTCGATGAGCCACCATTATACAAGTTGCAACCATTAGAAGATATCTACTTGAAATCAGCGAGGCTTAGGGCGCCAATCGATGAAGTAGGTAATATTAACAATGTAGTGGCATTCGCTGCTATTGGTATGTTAGTGTTGCTGGCAGCTGTTGCCAACTTCGTTAATTTAAGTATTGCTGGTTCTATTAAACGAGCCAAAGAAGTTGGTGTGAAGAAAGTACTTGGCGGTTCGGCCCAAGGTATTGCCAGGAAATTCTTTATAGAGGCACTACTAACTACTTCTCTTT
Organism: Cyclobacteriaceae bacterium; assembly: GCA_028285445.1. Taxonomy (GTDB): domain Bacteria; phylum Bacteroidota; class Bacteroidia; order Cytophagales; family Cyclobacteriaceae; genus JANQPQ01. The sequence continues at coordinate 2,876 of JANQPQ010000028.1, forward strand.
CGGGATTTATAGCGCTGTTGCTAACACTTGCCTTGGAGAACTACACCACTTTTGCTACAGATTTTGGCCTACGAATTGAATACCAACAGCTCCCCTATCTCTTTGCCCTACTAATGGTTGTGGTGGTTACAAGCGCTTTGCTGGCGAGTTTTTTCCCTTCTTCAATTTTAACCCGATTGAAGATTACAGAAGTAGTAAACGGTAAGTTTGGAACAAAGCAGAAAGGAAAATTAACTCAGCACTTCTTAATCGTATTCCAGTTTCTTGTGTCAATTTTTATTCTCACTGCGATTCTAGTGATAGATAAGCAGCTGGATATGGTAAGAAACAAGTCTCTTGGGTTTCGGAAAGACCAGGTGATAATTGTTCCTTGTGAGATAGAACTCCGTGAAAAATTACCAACGTTAAAAAGTGAGTTACTAGGCAGCGCACTAATTTCCGGAGTTGGCGCATCATCTCGCCCACCAGGTTTCGGAGGAATATGGAGCCAGGTTTACCGCATGGAGGGGATTCCGTTCAATGACGACGAGTATGTAGATATAGGCACATACCATGTGGGGCCAGATTTTATCGCTACGATGGAAATAGAGGTAGTTATGGGGCGGGCATTCTCTTCGGCCATTGCAAGTGATAGTGCTGCCTTTGTTATTAATGAATCTGGACTTGCAGAATTGGTAAAATGGGGTGGCGAGGAATGGCAAAATCCTTTGGGCAGAATTATCGAAGTAGCGCCAGGCCGGTCAAGGCCTAATGTCTACAAGCGTGGTCCCATTATAGGCGTGGTAAAAGATTTCCACTTCAACTCTTTATTTGAACAAATTGGGCCATTGGCCCTGACGATAAACTACACCCCCTTGAAGACTCTAGCAATTAAGGTGGCCGGAAATGATCCGCAAAGTGCCATCTCATTTATTGAGAGAAAGTGGAAGGATTTAAATATAGAGTGGCCTTTTGAATACTCATTTCTAGATCAGGGTTATATAACCCTTTATGAAAATGAGTTACAAACCAAAGATCTACTGCAAATATTCGGCTTCATTGCAATGGTATTGTCATGCCTTGGCTTATGGGGGCTGGTGATTGTTCTAACTGAACAAAAGAGAAAGGAGATCAGCGTTCGTAAATTACTTGGCAGCCCCTTAAGTCAATTAGTATTGCTGCTTGTAAGAAGATACGTTTTCCTCATTATCCTCGCTTTCATAATAAGCCTTCCGTTCACCTGGTATATCATGACCAACTGGCTATCAGATTTTGCCTATAAAGTAAGAATAGACTCCTTTACGATACTTACGCCACTGGGCTTGTGTATTTTCGGTGCAGTAGTAACCATAAGCTATGTCTGTATCAAGGCGGCTATGTCCAACCCTATAAAATATCTACGCAATGAATAGATGTTGTCTATTTGTACTTCTTGTAATCTATGTTGCAACCATCGTCAGCCACAAGGCCGTTGCTCAGGCCGCGGCTGGCTTACCGGTAAACCTTACTAAAGTCACCAACGCCTACCCGGATTGGTCTCCTGATGGTAGTAAAATTGCTTTCCAGTCCAATCGCACGGGCCATAATGATATATTCATTATGAATGCAGACGGCACCAATCTGGTTCAGCTTACCCACGATCGATACGACAATAAAAAGCCTAGCTGGTCACCTGATGGCACAAGGTTGACTTTTATAAGCGATCGGTCTGGAAATGAAGATGTCTATATAATGTCTGAAGATGGAACCGAAATAACCCAACTTACAACAAACGAGGCGCCTGACGAATTTCCATCCTGGCACCCTTCCGGGAATAACATCATTTTTTCATCCTTCAGAAATATGGACGAAATGTCAAGGCGAAGAAACATCTGGAACGGCAACATAGAACTATATGAGATTGGCCTTAATGGTGAAAACCTAAAAAGGCTTACCAACAGTCCGACTTGGGACATTTATGGTTCCTATTCGCCGGATGGCTCTTCAGTTCTTTATTATAAAACGCTGCCTGGAGTTGACTCTTTGAGGTCGGCATTTAACTATGAAGTATTCGTTGCTACTGGAAATTTTGAAAACCCGGTAAATATATCTTCTAGCCCCTATGACGATGTATACCCATCCTGGTCACCAGATGGCGAGTGGATTGTCTTCTCATCAAACAGGGATTATACTTTGAATAATGAATATCACCGGTATGATGAGTTTAATTATGATCTGTATCTATGCCGCAAGGATGGCTCAGATTTGCAACGAATAACCTATTCCCCCGGTTATAGTGATGCCAGGGCAAAATGGTCTCCGGATGGCAGCAAGATAGCCTTTACAAGGGCTGACAACGACGAGCAGACTATGGATATTCAAATTATCGATGTTAGCCTGGGTGGCAAAAGTAAGGATATGGAATACCTTGACTTTAGCTGGCAACCAACCACCGAAAATGATGCAACCTATACCAGGAAAAGAGTACCAGACTCCGCAAGTGGTAAGAAATTCATGAAGATACTCTATACCCTCCAAGGTCAACAGCGGGCCTCAACAACCCACTTTCTGTTTTCTCCCGACGTCAATGATGGCCTGGCTCAGTATTGGTTTAACAATGGAAATAAGCAGGCCTCAGGTAGGTATAAAAATCATCTTAAAGAGGGGCTTTGGAGATACTACCATGCCAATGGAGCCTTGGCGGCTGTAGTCAACTATGATAACGGGGCAATAGTTGCCACTGAGTATTGGGATATTAGTGGCAATAAGGTCTCTCTCAATGAGTATGAATCCCATCGCCCCGCAGCATTCCCTGGAGGTCGTGCAGCGGTTGCGAGGTATTTGCGCCAAAACATGGAGTATCCTGATAAAGCTCTTGAAGAAGGTGTTTCGGGAGATGTTGTAGTTGTATTTGAGCTATCAGATAGCGGAGAAGTATTACAGGCTAAAGTACGAGATGGCGTAAGAGATGATATAAACCAGGAGGCACTACGATTGGTGAAGGAAATGCCAAAATGGGAGCCGGCAGTAAGGCACAACAGACTCATGCCTACCGTAACCGCCGTAAGAATTAGGTTTAGACCTCCGGATAGTAATGGTTGACATAAAAGGTCATCGATCGACCTTTTATTTAACATCCAAATTTTACTTCGGATCATCATGCCCCAAAGCCTTTAGCACTTCCTTATCCAGTGCTACCAGGATGTCTTCCTGGCCAGAATAGTAGCCTCTTGTGAAGCGTTTGGATTTAGTGCCTACCTGCATTTGTTCGCATACCTGCCAGTCTTGCCGGTTGGTCATATCCCAGAAATCTATAGCAGATTGAATCCTTTCCTGGGCCTTTTCATCAGAAATCACTTTTGGATCGAATAGCCAGTAGCAGTGATTGCTGATACTACCCGGCCCTTTGGGTACAATGTGATGAAATAATACAAAATCGGGATGTGGAGTCAACAGCATATTGGGGAAAACGGAGTAGTAATAGACCCTTTGCAGATCATCTCCGGCAACATCACATACCGGTGGTGCCGCTGCCTCACCGTCCATAGTCATGCTGCCACGCTCCTTTGTTATATCCATGAATCCACCAATAACAGCTCCTTTGCTAAAGTCATGTTGGGCAGATTGAAATGGTGTAAGTTCCGACAAGAGCGGGTGTACCCCCGGACAATGATAGCATTCCTGGTAGTTTTGCAGTATCAGTTTCCAGTTGCAATCAAGTTTGTATTCTATATGTCTGGCAATGCGAAGATCTGCCATACCCCACTCGGAAAACTTGCCCATAAGGGCCTCCATTTGTACTTCAAATAGCTCTGGTTCTTCAGCCAGAGAGACAAAGACAAAACCTTCCCAATTGTGAACATGGGCTTTAGGCAGAGCACAATCTTCCTTGCTAAAACCCTCGCCCTCATTCATAAGAGGGGCCCCAATTAATTTACCATCTAAACCATAGGTCCAGGCGTGGTAAGGACATTGAATGGTCTTTGTTTTGAAGGTGCCCTTAGGTTCTACACAGAGCTGGGTACCCCGATGGCTGCATACATTAAAAAGTGCCTCAATGTTACCACCCGAGTTCCTGGTAAGAATCAGGCTTTCATCTCCTACCTGGATTGTTTTAAAATCGCCGGGTTCTGGAATCTCTTCGGCCCTACAGGCCAGGATCCAGAACTTGTAAAAGATCTTTTCCAGCTCTTCGTCATAAATTCCGGCATCATGATAATACTTACCAGGCAAGGTGCGATGGCCCCGGGCAAATGGGTAATCTACTCCTCTCTTCTTGAATGATTGATCACTCATGCTAAATATTGATTGAATCAATCAAATTTAGACATCTTTTGAAATTCTTGCTTGGATTGATTTGGGATTGAGATCATAAAGCTACAACATCGACAGTCCCACTACCTCTCCAGCAGTGAATTAATGTATTGCTTGTAAGTCTTTCCGATTGGTATTTCATGGCCTGCTATCATTATCCTGTTACCCTCAACTTGCTGGATATGAGGTTTCGCCACCATGTATGACTTGTGTATTCTAAGGAATGTTGATTGGGGCAATTCATCTTCCATACTAGATAGGGTTTGGTATGATAAGATGGTTCTTTCCTTCGTATGGATTTTTACGTAGTTGCCATAAGCCTCTAAGTAGAGTATATCTCCGACTTTAATTTGATAATACTTATGCTGGTCTTTAACGAAGATGGCTTCAGCGCCAAGCTGCCTATTGTCATTTGCAATTGGGGCGTTAGCCTGTCTACCAGGCTGCACTTTGTTAACCGCAGCTACAAAACGGGGAAAGCCAAAAGGCTTCAATAAATAGTCAACCACGTTCAGTTCATAACCCTCTAGGGCATATTCACTGTAGGCAGTGGTGAGAATTACTTTGGGTGGGTTTGAAAGAGATTTAAGAAAGTCCAGTCCAGATAGTTTTGGCATGTTTATGTCGAGAAAAATTAAATCGACCTGGTTGCCTTTTAAATAGTCAATGGCCTCAAGTGCATCGTAGCAATGATGCTTCAATCGCAAATAAGGGATTTTGCCACCGTAGTCCGCAATAATTTCATGTGCGGCCTTTTCGTCATCAACAATAATATAATTGATCATTATACTACCAGGCTCAGCTGAACACAATATACGTCATTGTTAATTGAGATCTCCAGGTGGTGGCCATCCCCCGGGTACGATATCTCCAATCTCCTTCGCAGGTTTTTCAGGCCAAGGCCAGAAGTATTCATTTCAGCCCCAGGTGGTATATTGTTCCTTATTTCAAAATGTAGCTGATTTCCCTTCTGATCAATTTTTACTCTTACGAAGGCCTCTTCAGTAAGCTTTTCTACTCCATGCTTAAAAGCATTTTCCATCAACATTATTAACAGCAGTGGAACAATTTCCTTACTGGTGTCTTCGATTGATTCCTCAAAGATTACATCCACTGTCTTTTGGTATCTGTCTGCATTTAGCTCAGCAAAATTCCTGAGAAATGCTATCTCCTCCCCCAGCGTGACTTTCGCCTTGCCTCCTTCATAAACCGAAAATCGCATCAACTCAGATAACTTAAGTACATAGGCCTGAGCTTGAACTGGATCTTTGGTTATTAGAGAGTACAGGGCATTTAGTGCATTGAAAAAGAAGTGGGGGTTTACCTGGTGTTTCAAATTGACCAGCTCAGCTTTTGCTTTTTCATTTCTTAATTCAGCAATTCTTTGGTAAAACCTAAACCCGCGCGTACCCACCAGATAAAGGATAATTATTGCCAGCAAGCCTCCAAATAAGTCACTAACCCAGTGTCCCTGCTCGGAGGTTAGTTCTATGCCGGTAACAAGCAATGGTATACTCAATCCGAAGAACACATATTCGAAAGTTCTCCACCATCCCGGCTGCCTAAACCTATCGGTTTTGTAGAGTACGTAAAGCAGGGTATAGAAGATTGTTCCGGCCAGTAGGAATGATAATGAGGTAAACAGTTCGCTCTGTGCATTCCTAAAAAGTATCATCAGGCAGAGAATAACTGCGCTGGCAATTGAGGCTAAATATATAGTACGCTTGATTGTCATCATCTTGAGTTTGATCCAAATATAGGCCCGCCAAATACCAGTAAACACTATTAATGCTAACCTGATCAATTGGCTATTTGAACGACTCAGTATTGGTGATGAAGGGAGCACATCCTACCGGGGAAACAGTTCACGTCGAAACTTACGGCATTGCTCCTATTTATTAGTCGTCATCAACCCAGCTATTCACCTTTGCCCAAACACAAAACAAACAACAACATGAAAAAACTAAATATTTTGATAACAGTGGCTTTAGCGCCATTATTATTCAGTGTTACAAAGGCACAGACCTTAAGAGAAGATCTGCAAACGCAATTGTTAGATCCTATGCCGAAAACATTGGCCTCTCACAATGTGCCCGGCGTAGCCATCGCCATATTCCATCAAGGTGAGCAAATAGTAGAATCTTTGAGTGGCTTTGCAGACCTAGAAGAACAGCAGTCAATAACCTCCCAAACAGGATTTAATATTGGGTCGGTATCTAAGACCTTTACTGCCTGGGGAGTGATGAAACTTGTTGAGAAAGGTCGTGTTGCTCTTTCAGACCAAGTTGAGCGACACCTTAAGCAATGGAGGTTCCCAGCTGGTGATTTTGATGGATCAACAATCACTATTCAGATGCTATTATCACACACTGCAGGCTTGTCGGTGCATGGTTATGAAGGTCTTAGTAACAGTAAGCAGCTACCGACCATAGAAGGTTCTCTTAATGGTACAAAATCTTTGCACACAAAGGTGGAAATCCTATCAGAACCCGGTACTGCGTTCAAATATTCCGGAGGTGGATATACTGTGCTACAACTGATGATAGAAGATGTTACTGGTCAATCTTTTGAGAAGTATATGGAGCAGGAAGTATTTGAGCCACTTAACATGCGGGGAACGAGTTTTAAGATAGGTAAGGACGTAATAAGTTCTTCCTCCAAGCCCTATAACGAGGAAGGTAAAGAAATCCCCTTGCGGTTCTTTACGGCCAAAGCAGCAGCCGGTCTTCATACGAATTTAGAGGACATGATAAAGTTTGTTAAGGCCTCTTTTGGAACAAATCCCGTGCTTACAGACTCCAGTTTAAAAATACTACGAGAGCCAACTGAGCAATCCGGTGGAGATTATGGACTAGGACACATGATAATGAATCGGTTTGGGAGCTTCACACTAACCGGACACGGTGGATCCAATGAAGGCTGGGAAGCGGGCTTTTTGATTGATTATGCAACCAATTCCGGTGTACTGATCTTAACAAACAGCTCCGCGGGAAAAGCTGTCATATTTCAATGTTTAGGAATTTGGGCTAAGCTATATGGCAACTCTTTAAGTGGAAGTGACTAATAACCGTAAGTACAGGGTTGCTGCTCTGATTAAGGGTAGCAACCCACAATCACATTAATCAGTCGACATTCGTCCTTATGATACTTTACTCAACTTCACCACCGTATCATTCCAGCACTGGGCCCCAGAAATAGGATCACCATAGTTTGGTATGATTTTATTCAAATGCATGCCATGATCTTCCCAGGAAACAAGTTCAGTATCAGAATCGTTGTTTGTGCTAATCGCAGATTCCTTGCCTGAGGCGAACTCTCCAAAGGCCCAATGGCCCAAATGGTGAGAAATTGAGATGGCATTGGGATGAACCCCTTGAGTAACCCTGGCTTTTGTAACCAGCTCACCGATACTTGATTTCAGCTTGATCCAATCATCATCTTCAATGCCCAGCCGCTCAGCTGTCTGCGCATTGATCCAGGCCGGGTTTTCATGGTAGATCTCCATTAGCCATTTGCAGTTCTGCGTTCTGGAATGAGTATGAACGTTCACTTTGAATGTGGTGAGAATGAGTTCATCCTCTGCCAGGTCAGGATGATCAGGATGAGAGATCCAGCCTGGCAACCCTGAGAAGCCGCTATCCTGCAAACGTTGGGAAAATAGATTTACCTTCCCGCGCTTAACCATTTGAGGTTGTACCGAATGATCATGCCAAATCCCATGTTCCTTCATATACTCAAATCCACCAGCCTCTTTGAGGCCACTGGTGGCGTTGCAAGCTGCCTGGATAAATTCTTCTGCAGAATTAAAGCCTAGATTTAGATTAAGTCTATTCCCAATTTCACAGGCCACGTCAACAAAATTCCTCGATTCACCCAAAGGCGCATGCACAGGCTGACGAATGTAATATTCCGGAATACCATCAGCAGTGCCTTTACCTTCTGCGGTCCACCTTTCTAGGAATGATGCATCAGGCAGTACCAAGTCAGCTAGCTCGGTAGTTTCACTGAGGCCGACGTCGACAGCAACCAGGAAAGGGATATTCTCTGTATCCTTATAAACTTCGATGTTTTCATTACAATTGCCATTGGCATATACCGGGTTGTGGCAGTAGACCATATACACTTCAGGTCTCCCCTTTCCTTTTTTGATTTGAGTTAAGATCTGATGCGATATACTACCATCCGGTACTGCGAACTGGCCATCATCACCATTGAAGATTGGTAGCCTGGCATCAGGCCGTTCCGGTCTTGGAAAAGGATAGTTCCAACTTGGCCTTCCACCACGCCAAACCTCCCTGCCAATATTACCCGCAATGACATCCAGCATGTAGATTGCTCTTTGTGCTTGCACCCCGTTAAAATGCATAAAGGCTCCCCTAAATGAAGTACATGCACCAGCTTGGGCCTGGCCATATTCGATAGCAATCTCTTCTAATAAGGTTGATGGCACTCCAGATATTTCTTCCGCCCATTTCGGATTATATCTGGCCAGGTGAGCATGCAAATCTTCAACAGTAACATTAGCCACTTCTTCAATCTCTTCTTTATTATAAAGGCCCTCTCTCAATAATACGTGAGACAGGGCAAGTATTACGGCTAAGTCGGTTCCAGGCTTTACGGGTATCCACTTGTCCGATTTAGCAGCAGTGTTAGATAATCTTACATCGAAAGTATAGATCTTAACTCCACGCTCTCGCATTTTAGCTACTCGACGAATTATGGGGATGTGATCAATACCGGCATCAAGCAGGCTGCGGCCAAAATTCAGGATGATTTCAGCATCGTCAAACCTTTTACTAGGGCTCACGTCACCGGTGAGCATGTATGCGATAGAACCTGCCCGATTGCAGATCGAATCGTGATTGCCGATGGAAGATGATCCATAAGCCCTAAGGAAATGGTAAATATTAATGATATAGTCCGTGCCAACCATTCTGCCATAATGGAAGAGAAATTTCTCAGGAGTGCCTTCTTCTCGAAGTGTCCGTAAACCCTTAACCTTGGAACCTTCAATTTCTCCTCCCTCAACAAGCAGATTCAAGGCTTCTTCCCAGGAGATGCGTTCCCATTTACCGCTACCCCTTTTGCCCATTCTTTTCAACGGATAGAGCAGCCGATCAGGATTATACATTTGACTGATGCCGGCCTGTCCCTTTGCACAAACCTTACCTTCGTTGCGAAGAGACTTTGGGTTCCCCTCGATTTTGACCAATCTATCCCCCTTAGTAAAAGCAGTTATTGAGCAACGTGAAACACATTGCCAGCAAGCCGAAGCTATTTCTTTTTTCTCCCCGCTATTAGGAAAGCTATTGGTCTTCTCCTCTTTGCTCAAGTTTTCACAGGCCTGAAAAATGGCGGCCGATCCAATAGTTGCTATCTGTACAAATTCTCTTCTTTTCATGCCTTCTTATTGATTGCTTTAGAAACTTTAAATATCTCAGGCATGCCACCTTTATAGAACACCTGGGGTTTAGTCCCCTCTTCGGGCATAAGGCCTGAAAGCCCCTCTTCATTAACTAGCTTAAAAACCTTGCTATTCGGATCTTCAAGGTCTCCAAATATTCTGGCATCGGTTGGACAGGTATTTGAACAGGCGGGCTCCAGGCCTTCAGCCAGCCTATGTTCACAAAAATTGCACTTATCGGCCTTACCAACTGCTCTCGCTGGATAATCAGCAACCTCTTTGCTGGGGTTGGTATCGGGGTTTATATAGATGGCTCCATAAGGGCAAGCTCCTACACAAAGCTGAAACCCATGGCACTTGTCTTTGTCAATATCCACCAGTCCATTGTCTTTCTGAAAAATGGCATCGTTGGGGCAAGCTGGAATACAGGGAGCATCTTCGCAATGATTACACATCATTGGAAGGAAAAACCGTGTCGTTTCGGGGTAATTGCCATGCTCTTGCTCCAAAACCTTGGTTCTGGAACCTCCAATAGCTACACCATTCTCAGATTTGCAGGCTACTGTGCAAGCATGACAACCAATGCATTTGTCAAGATCCATTACCATGGCCAATCTGCTTTTGGGTTTGGCGGAGGGTTTTAACCACCAAAACATGGAGCTAACTCCGGCGACAGAGATTCCTAGCATTCGCAGGGCAGACTTTCGGGATAGGTTTTTGAGCATAGACGCAAAACAGTTAGGCTTAACATATAATAAGACGGAAGGCTGCGAAAAAGACGCAACCAATTACAATCGTCTTAGGAAAGGTACAGATCGCTTATTAACGATCTAAGACTGTTTGCATTTTTAACATTTCCGATGAATGTTTATTGAAAACCTAGGTGCCCAGGAACCTCACCACGCTATCATAGATGGAGAGAATTTCTGCTTCCTTGGTGTCATACTCCGCCATCCCTCGTTTTGTGATAGAATAGTACTTTCTATCACGGTTCTTAACCTGCCTGATTTTCGATTTGATAAACCCTTTTTCCTCTAGCTTATGAAGTATGGGATAGAGGCTTCCCTCCGTAATGGTTAAACCTGATTGGCTCAGCACCCTTATTTTCTTTTCGATCTCATAACCATAAAGCGCTGCATTTCCTTTTAGCAGTTTCAAGATCAATGCTGGGTAAATACCCCGAATAAGTTGTGGGTCGAATTTATTCATAGCCTAGTGAATCTACAGCATCCCTGTTGGCGGCTCTGACAATAATAAAAGAGGTGGTTAATACCACCACAGTTGCGACAATGAGTAATGGAAGAGTCATGTTCCAGAAGGTAATATCTACATGATAGGCAAAGCTTTCAAGCCATTTGCCTACAACCCACATGGTTGAGGGTAATACGAGAATGGATCCAATTGCGATAAGCAAGAAATAATCCCTGAGGAATATTCTAAGTATTTCTCCGGTTGATGCACCAAGCACCTTTCGCAGGCCAATTTCTTTGGCTCTGATGGCAGTGTCAAAATAGGTCAGGCCGAATATTCCAAGCATGGCGATCAAAAGTGATAGGAAAGTAAAAACCAATATGATTCTCTCCAGTTGTAACTCCGTGTTGTATTGGTTCTGATATCTATCATTCACCAAGTGAAAGTTGAAAGGCACATCAGGAAACAGGGCCGCCCATTGCGATTCGATCTGTCTTATTACGATCTGAGGCGATTGGTTTTCATTGAATTTAACATTCAAGAAGTGATTCCTTGCAGGTTGAATATCCATCACCATAGGCCCAATTTTATCATGTAACGATTCAAAGTTGAAATCCCTTACAATACCTACTATAGGACCAGACTTGAGGTAGGAACCGTTTTCGTTTTGGGCCCGATAACTAAGCTTTGACTGCACCGCATCCTCGGCGGATTTAAACCCGAGCAGTGGCACTGCGCCTTCGTTGATAATAAAAGAAGCCGTATCAGTTGTGAACTCTTTGGAGAAACTTCTTCCAGCCAGCAATGGGATTTGGAAGGTATTAAGAAAATCGAAGTCAACGTGCAATCTGCCCATCACCGCCGAATCTGAATGGGAGATGTAGAGACTTCTGTATAGTTGATCACCTGACATACGGTGGCTTGAGAGCGCAGTAAATTTAACTTCTGGCATTTCCACTAATTTGGACTTTAGCAGTTCCAGTTTTTGTTGATCTTCAACATAAAGCGGGATTTCAATGACTCCGTCCTTCTCAAACCCGGTATCGGAAGTAATTAGAAAATTAACCTGATTGGAAATGGTTAAGGTCGAGGCAATAAGACCAAGCCCTGCCATGAATTGAAATGTGATTAGGCCTTTACGAAGTGAGAATCTTTTCCCGGACGGATTCTTGAATTCTCTACCTCTGAGAGCAGAATAAATGGAAACATCAGCCATTTGGACAGAAGTGTATAAGCCCGAAGAGATAGTGATTAATGCGATTAGTACTACCCCTGTAAGTAGAATGATTTGGTACGGGGGTAGAATAAGAGGCATTTCCAGAAATGCCCTAACCTGCGGCAGTATGTACATCACCAGCATTAGGGAAACCAGAAAACTACCTGTCGCCAAAATTGCAGATTCCACCATAAACTGCATAAAAACCAAAGGTTTAGTGCTGCCAAGAACCTTTACTACCCCTACTTCCTTTACCCGTTTGAGAGCCCGGGCATTAGATAGATTTATGTAGTTAATAATGGAAAGCAAGAGTATGGCCAAGCCTACAACAGCGGCCGTTACTAGTGTTGAAATGTTGGTGTTAGCTGAGAGCTCATTCTCCAAATTCCCACTGGTATGAATCTTAGTTACCGGCTGCAGCTTTATTTGGATGTTCTCGTTGATATATGGCTCAAGGATCGATTGTATTTGCGATTGGGTAGCCAGGACATTGGCATCTTCCCGAATATGAAGATATGTATAGTAGTACAACACATTCCAGTTGTCAATTATGTTGAACCAAAAACTTGTTCCCAGGGTGGAAAATGATCCTATGAGATCAGCCTGAAGGTGAGAATTTACCGGCAGATCCTCAACAACCCCAGTTACGGTGAGTACCACGTCGGTCTCGTAGATCAACTCTTTGCCAATAGGGTCCTCATTCCCAAAATACCTAGCTGCTGCGGATTCGCTGATTACGACATTGTTTGGTGCAGCCAAAACAGTAGCTGGATTTCCTTTCAACAGATCGAACGAAAAAAGTGCAAAAAACGAACTATCTGCCCAGATCAAATCGCTCTCGTAGAATTGTTTGTCAAAGGCGTTGGATTTTACCGACACTGGCAAACGGTACTTCATCAGCCTTACCACATCCCGTGCTTCTGGTAGCTCATGGGTAATGTGCGGACCCCACGGAGCTCCGGAAAAGGCAGACCGTCGTACGCTTCCATCTTGTCGCTGCTGTTGGATTGTTAATCGGAAGGTGCTACTACTCGCCTCATGAAATTGGTCAAAACTAGTTTCGTGGTAGATGTAGTTTCCAATAATTAGGGATGCGGAAATACCAGTCACCAAGCCAACCAAGTTAATTACTGATGTCATTCGGTATTTAGCTAGTGCTCTAATACCAAGTTTTATATGGCTTTTTATCATGGTTCTGTATCTGAGTTGCTGGAATAGGCTTTTGTTGGTGCGATGGAAAGAATCTTTCTTCTTGTTGTCAAGCGCTCGATCAAGGGCCGCGGAAAAGGAGAATCCCTGAGCCATAAGCTCTTCTACCTGTTCACAGGTATGATCTGTAAGTTCATCAAGTAGTGGTGTGTATGAAACACCTGAATCTATTAGAAGCTTCCTTACCTGATTTATTTGTGGTTTGGTTAACATACCTTGCTACCCAAGGTATAACGGACATAGATCACAAAGGGTTTAGAAATTGCATCACTTGCGACAGGATTATTGATGTTTACTGGCTGAGCTATTCCAGGCGCAAAGCCTGAACAGGATTCCTCAATGATGATCGATAGGCTCGATAACTAATAATTGCGAAAATCATTAAAGTAATCGCTATCAACGCAAGCAAGAACTCCAAGCCGGTAAGGCTAACCCGGTATGCGAAGGTGTGCAGCCACTGATACAACCACCACCAGGCAACAGAAGTAGCTATAAGCATACCTGCCAGGGTAATGGCTACATATTGGCGGCCAAGCAATATTACTATCGAGCCGATGGTAGCTCCTAACACCCTTCTAATAGCCAACTCCTTAATTCTAGTCTTAAGCGTAAATGAAATGAGGCTGAATATTCCCAGAAAGGCGATAATAACAGCGAGAGCAGAGAAGATATAAGCCAATTGTAGTTGACTTCTCTCCTGCTGATATAGTTTGTTGTAGAGATCATCTACAAAAGAATACTCCATGCTAAAGTCCGGTACTACACTATCCCATTCTTGCTGAATCTGATCCATGATCTCCGGCACTGCGTTTCCATTAACTCGGACCAGAATATTACCAAGCCACAGGGGCTCATAGAACATTACTATTGGCTCAACCTGGTTCCGCATTGATTCCTGGTGGTAGTCTTTTACCACCCCCACTATTGGTCCCTGTCCAACACTGAGGTTACCAATGGTCCAGTTGAATTGCTGACCCAGCGCTTCGTTGGCATCGTCCCATCCGATCAGCTTAATGGCGGTTTCGTTGAGAATGTATTCGCGATTTTGAGCCAACAAGTAGCTGGGAAGATCTTCAAAGTCGCTAAGTGTCTTTGACTGTGGTATGTGTTCTCTGAAATTCCGACCAGCGATCAATTCAATACCCATAACACGGATGAAATCCCGATCAACAATTTGCGCATCCATTGCTCTTGATTGCTCGCTATCCTCATCCATCCCTTCTACGTAATAGATTCCCGTATCACGGATTTCTCTTGAGGGTACTTCCATGCAGGCACCAACAGCTTCCACACCATTTAGTTGCTCAAGTTCCAGTTTTAGAGTTTGATACTTATCGCGGCTTGTAGCTGGAATATTGGTAAGTGCGACAACTTGCTCTTTACTTATACCTATATTCTTAGACACCAGGAACTCCAACTGTCTTTTGGTCACCATTGCTCCTGACACCAGCATAATGCAAATTGTAAGCTGCACAGCGACAAGCATATTTCTGAATCCGTAATTGCTGTGGAATGCTCTTTCGGTAGTTTGCCCCTTAAGGGCTGAGGTTGGGGAAATTCCTGAAAGGAATACAGCTGGATAATAGCTTGATAAGTAACTGATTATTAGTACTAATAGTAGCAAGCTGAGAGCTATTACTTCAGGTATAATTTCTATGAAAAGCAAGCCATTATTCCGCAAGTAGGGAATTACAAGCAGCACGGTGGTAATGGCAATAGTTGCTGCGGCTGTGGAAAAGATTGCAGCCTCAGTGATAAAGTACTGACCAATACTCAACCGGCTCGATCCCAATATTTTTCGAATTGCTACGGGTTTAGAATGCTTTAGTGATAGGACAGTATTTAGGTTGACGAAATTAATGATGGCCATAACAAGCACGAATAGGCCAACACCACCGAAAATGTATAAGTATGAAATACGGCCATTAACCGTTATCTCTCTTGCCAAGTGAGATTCCAAATGAATGCTGGAAATTTGCTGTATTGGCAATGAAATACCCGCAGCCTGCTCCTGGTTAGCATATTTCGCAATAATTGCCGGGATCATTTCATTCCAGCTGGCGGTTGGGTCACTGTCTGCCATCAGCAAGTAGGTGTATGCCCAACCCCTGCGTGCCTCTTCTCCACTGAAGGAAGTTAACAGGTTTACGGGCAAATGAGTATTCTTGGGCAGGTTCTGCATTAGACCAGTTACCACATGGGTAATATTATCGCCCCCCTCTGTGACAATAATTACTTCCTTACCCATGGGGTCATCTTCACCAAAATACTTGTGAGCAATATCTTCGGTAAGAATTATGGATTGTGGTTCTCGGAGAGCAGTTTTTGGATCGCCTTTTACCAGTGTAAAATCGAAAACCTCAAATACTTCCTTATCTGCAGTGAAGGCATAATTTTCACGGAACTTCTTGTCTCCCACCTTAATCTGCCTTGGCTGGTAATCCTGGAAACGAACTAATTTTTCCACTTCCGGCATTTCCTCCGGCAGGTTGTTAATCCAATCCAGGTTTACCCTGGCCCAATGACTATTAATGCCATTGGGAAAATCATACTTCATTGTTAACCTAAAGATTCGTTCCGATTTGCTGTGCCATTTGTCGTAACTCAACTGGAACCACAAATGAAGTAGTACTATTAGCATTACACTAATACCTACCGACAGACCAAAGATGTTTATAAGCAGGAATTGCCAATTTCTCCTGAAATTTCTAAGGGAAACAAAAAGGTAGTGCTTGAGCATGTCACGTTTTTCTACCTAAAAATTAGCCACCTTATCCTACAATCCATAATAGTTAGCATTTTTAACATTTTATGTGGGTTATTCCAGGCAACACTTCTTATACTTCTTGCCACTGCCACAAGGGCAGGGATCATTTCTACCGACCTCCCTGGGTTCGGAAGAAATCGGGGTAGTTGATTGATTTGCTAAATCTTGCCTGAAGACCTGTGCCAAAATCGCGTACAACTTAGGATGCTTTCTTTCCAAAAGATGGGGCCTTTCAAAAAAGTATTCGGCTGCAACAGCAAAAAACTCTTGCTGGTTTGTGGCCCCGTAGTCGTCAATATCCGATCGGTTAGCTGCAATTTCTTTTGTTTTTCTGTGTAGCAACTGCAGCCAAGGTAAGGCTGAATCTTTACTCTCAAATCCAGGTGGAATTCCATCTATCGTTCCATCTTCCTTATCGAAAAGGTGTACGAACTCATGAATGCCCACATTTTTCTTGTCATTGTTAATTTGAAAGCCCGCATGTAAAGAAGGCTTGCTCAATATCATTTTGCCCTCCATAGCACCTTCGCCCACCATGCCAGTTATTATTTCATTCGGATTATTCAATTGGTAATTTCTATCGAATGACGAAGGATATAAGAGCACCTCATCAAGGAAGCTGTAATTCCAGGCAGGAAAGCCAAATAGTGGAATCACTGCGCTGCTTGCCACCAACAAGCGATCTTCAAGCGTAACTTCTGTTTGGACGCCAGTAATTTTGGTCTCGCTAAGAAACATCCAAACATCGCGCTCGAATCGTTTCTTACTTTCCGTAGTAAGATTGTTATAGAATAAAACGTGTCGTTGCAAGAATGCAATCCATTTCTTGGGGGTTGCTACGAAGACATCGCTTTGCTCTTTTTTCTTACTCCTACCCAGTAGGAACCACGTGAAGCCAGCTACGATCAATATGAGAATTACTATATCCAAGGAATGAGAACTTAAACTACGAATGCCTAACTGATCAATTCAATTCAAGCTAATAGACTGATTTGACAAGAAAAATAGATCTGAAAGTAAAATAAGTATTGTGATGACAACATGGTAGATATAGTTCTTCGCAAATGCCAATGTTAGTAGCAGTACGGCTAGTAACCCGAATGGCAATACTCCAACCAGCTGGCCACCCATAGCTAATCCTAATACTACTAAGCTAACCCCGAACAAGCTATGAAGAACGAAGAAGTACCTTCTTTGGCTAAAATACCATTCCTTCAAATCTAGTTCTTGCTTGGCCGAAGAATCTGGTAGTATCGCCAAAGCCATTAGCAGGAGTACCAAAACGGGTAGTTGGCTAATCACAAACCCCAGGCTAGTATCAACAATTGGGTGCTCTAGACTCGCCGTTACTCCATACCACGAATTTACCAACAATAGTAAGACATGCACAGCCCAAGCCATAGCCAGCCAATGCCAGATAATTTGTTCTCTCCTTCTAATCAACCTATGTAAGCTGTACAATAGATCAGTAACTCCAAGAGCAATCATAATCGCAACGAAGGCTAATAAAAACTCGAGTTTACTCATAGCTAGGTATTTTCAGTTAATAGAGCCTATTTCTCAAAAACCACTTCCCCTCCTACAATGGTCATTACCACCTCGCCATTTAACAACTCTCCCGGGTTTGTGCGACCACTTTCCAATGGGTCTATGCTGAGTACAGTAATATCTGCCCACTTGCCCACTTGCAGCTTACCTGTTTCCTCTTCAAGGAAAGAAGCATACGCTGCCCAGCTCGAGTAAGCCCGCAGCGCCTCTTCTTCGGTGACTGCCTCTTGCATGTGCCAACCTTCTGCTGGCATTAGGTCTTTGCTACGGCGAGAGATTGCGGAATGCAGCCCGTAGAATATGTCATGATCAGAGCCTGTAAGATCCGAGCCAAAAACTAGTCCGGTTCCGGTTTGCAAAAGCGTACGCCACGCATAGGCCCCCAGAATACGATCGGGCCCCAACCTATCCTCAGCCCAGGTTTTGTCTTCTGCGGCATGGGGAGGTTGCATAGAAGCGATGAGCTGAAGTTGGCCAATTCTCTCAAAATCATTAGCATGGATAACCTGAGCATGCTCAATGCGGTGACGCAATTCCAGCGATTGCGGGTTATCGGCCGCGGCTTTCTCTAAAAACTCTATTGTCTCACGGTTGCCAGCATCACCAATGGCATGAATACCCACCTGGAACCCGGCATCGATAAGGTTCTGGACCAAATCTTGGTTGAAGCCATAATCTTCCCCACTTACTCCACGGTGTCCAGGCCTGTCGCTGTAGTCTTCAATCAATTTGGCGCCTCTTGAACCGAGGGCCCCGTCATAAAATGCTTTCACGGATTTTACAAAAAGCTTATTACTTTCAGATTGATAGGGACCAGCAGTTTGCCAACGTTTCATCATGGGCTCGTCGGTGGCCCTAATCATGGCATATACACGAAGTGGCAGTTTTCCCTCTTCATCCAATTCCATAAAGGCCTCCATCAGTTCTGTGCCCACCCCAGCATCGTGAATGGCTACATAACCAGACCTGGCCATTTCCTCCAAGCCAGCCATGACCCAGCTCTTTCGTTTCTCCTTGTCTGGGGGCGGTATTGCCCCAGAAAGCAGATCGGTAGCATTATTCAGCAGTAATCCGGTCGGGACTCCATTTTCATCTTTAAGGATATCACCTCCCACGGGCTTTGGCGTTTCAATGTTGATGTTAGCTCGCTCCAGGGCCATTTCATTGCCCCAAGCCGCAAATCCATGAAGGCTGTTCATGAAAACTGGATGGTTTGGCACCATTTCGGAAAGAAGTTTCTTATCCGGGTAGTTGTTGGCCCAAGCTCCTTCATCCCACCCACGTCCAACAATCCATTCCCCTTCCGGTACATTCCGAGCCCACTCCACCACTCTTTGTACAGCTTCTTCCTCGGTAGCCACATCTTTGAGGTCAACATAATCCAGGTTTTGGCCCAGGCCCTGCACGTGGGTATGTCCATCTACTAAACCTGGAACCAGGTAGCTGTCTTCTAAGTCCAGCACCTTTGTATTCTCCCCGATGAATGCCGCTACCCCATCATTTGAGCCAATGAAAGTGATTAGGCCATCAGTGATAGCAATAGCTTGGGCATCAGGCCTCCATCCATCAGGACCTAAGGGAGCCAACGAATTTGGGGTGCCATCAGATGACGGATCGGGCCAGCTAAGCGTGTAGATATTGGTGTTTTTTAAGACAAGATCTGCCGGTGGTTGTTGGTTGGAATCGCAAGAGATTACTACTAATAGCAGGAGCCACAACCTAGTCAGCAGGGATAGAAGGCTTCTCATAGTTTGTTTCTTCAGTTAGGTAATCACTGAAAATAAACAACTATTCTAAGTATTCTAGTTATTGGTCTGTGCAATGTGTCTTCGCAATATTGCAGGCCAATAAGTTATCAACCCTGAATGTCTACTCTCAATACTATGCGTTTACCACCACTTATTGAAATTGATGGAGACCGATGTACTATACCCTTCACCCCAGAAAGCGCCCCATCCCTTTCTCCCTTCAGAATTCCCACGTCAAAAGCCCGCATGTTTTGGATTTGAGTAGGGTCCTTTACTATTAAGTCATTACTCTTGCCCAAGGCTTGGCGGTTAACAGCTGTTTCTGGTAGCCATTGCGTTCCTTCACCAAAATAGGTTGTAAAGAGCCGAAGAGAGTATGCATCAGTGTGGAATTTGCTGCAGGCATCGTTACTAACCATTTTAAGATGCACAATACCAGACTGCTTTGATGAAAGTGTAAGAAAATCTTTGATCAGCATGGCCACGTCGTTCCAGAAGGGACCTGACAGTTCTATTGTAAATGGCGAAAACCACATGGACTTGATTTCCTCCAGTTGTTGGTCCAATTGAGAAATAGTTGTTTGAAATCTAATGGGGATTGGCTCCTTTTCGATCAGACTCTCCATCAGAGCTGATATGAGGGGCACTGGGTTCCTTTTCCAACAGAAGAGGTTAACGTTTGGAGAAAGGATACTGTTCTTATCATCCCAGGACTCACTAACTATTTGCTGTGGTGATAGCCCGCGTGTTACCAACTTTACAGATTTCAACAGATTCATATGGGCCACTCATCTTTAAATGAATTGCCAGCATTCATTCCAGCTATTTCCACCTCAGTCAATAAGCAGGCGTCGAGGTCAGCTGTAATCTGTTCTTTATCCATATCCTGGCCAATAAACACCAACTCGTTCATCCTGTCGCCCCACTCCTTATGCCATCTGGTTTGAATTTCATGCTGATTCTCCAGGTAAGCCGGACTTGCAGCTCGTTGTTTCATGGGGACACTGGCCCACCAGCGACCATAGACATCGGCCGCCAATGATCCACCTGCCTGACTCCATAAAACAGCTTTTTCGGGCCTGGAAGCGATCCAAAATATGCCCTTGCTTCTGATTATCGACATGGGAAACTCATTGCTGACAAATTCAAGGAATCGCTGCGGGTGAAACGGTTTGGGGTTTTGGTAGACAAAAGAGCTTATTCCATACTCTTCAGTCTCGGGGCTATGAGCAATCCCTTTTTGGGCCAATTCAAGTTCCTTTTGCCATCCAGCAGATTGCTCCGCAATCTCATAGTCAAACAAACCGGTATTGATAATTTCCCTGGGATTGATTTTTCCCTGGGTAGTCCTAATGATCTTGGCCGTAGGATTCAGCTTCTTGATGATCGTCTCAAGTGATCCCAGCCTTTCTTCGTCAACTAAATCAGATTTATTAAGGATAATCACATTGGCGAATTCAATTTGATCAGTGAGAAGATTCACAATTGAGCGGGCATCTTCCTCATCATCGGTCATGTTTCGATCTACAATGGTATCCGCGCTACCAAAATCCGAGTTGAAATTGAAAGCATCCACCACTGTAACCATGGTATCCAACTGGCTAATATTGGTCAGGTCAAAAAGTTCATCGCCGGTAGCAAAGGAGAAGGTCTGGGCAACTGGAATGGGTTCTGAGATGCCCGTACTTTCTATAAGGAGGTAGTCGAACTTTTTCATCTTTGCCAATTTCTCCACTTCGACTATAAGATCTTCCCTGAGAGTGCAGCAAATACATCCGTTGCTCATCTCCACTAATTTCTCATCTGTCCTAGATAACGTAGTTCCATTTGCAACCAACTTCTCGTCAATATTTAACTCACTCATATCATTCACAATAATGGCTACTTTAAGTCCTTCTCGATTATTGAGAACGTGGTTTAGTAGGGTCGTCTTACCTGCCCCCAAAAAGCCACTGAGCACAGTCACCGGCAATTTCTTTCTTCTTTTTAAGAGATTCATTTACTGTTTTATATTGTAATTGTTAATTATTAATTCTTTTTAGTCATTAGGCGTCCTCCATTTCGAAGGGTTTCCAGGTCAAAAGCTTCTATTGTTTTCAATGCCATTCCGGCGCTGGTTTGATTGCCACCAATAACTATAGCCCGGTCATCTACTACCACCGCCGCGGTATGCCTACGTGGAGTCATCTTTTTGTCAAGTAAATGGAGCTGGCCCGTCTTCGGGTCGAAGCGATGGATAACGTCCTGTTGCACATAGTCGCCGAAGATGAAAATGGCTTCACCATCGGTAACTGCTGAATAAGCACTAAGCCCATAAGGAAGATCTTGCATCCTAGACCATTGCCCTAACTTAGTGTCGAATACCATCACTGATGCCATAGTTTTTCCGTTGTATCCTCCAATAGCATATATCTTACTGCCCACGGCTATTATCTGTCCGGAAACTTCTAAAGGAGCATTGGCTAGTTCTTCCCACTTGTCGTCATCACGCTTTAGCCTAAAGGTAGCCTTGGAGAAAGCTCCATCCATAACGCCCCCCACAACATAGAGCGCCCCATCTACTTCAGCCATGCCCAAAGTTCTAATGGCAACTGGTAATGGCGGCATCTCTCTAAACAAGCCAGTTCCCATTTCCAGGTATTCGCAGGAAACCATCTTTGGCCTAAGCACCCCCACTTGACTGCGACCGCCACAGGTCACCAGCTTATCTCCCCAGAAAACAGAAACATGATTTGCTCTTCTGTGCAAGCCATTGCTATAGTATTCTGATTGTAAAGTTTTTGGATTTATTCGTTCAATGGAGGAGTGCAGACCAGCATGCATAAAGTCTTTACCATTCCTGCCCCCATTGGGTGATCCTCCAAAGACATAGACCCAGTTGCCATCGCTGACTGCAGAGGGGCCATAACGTGGCAGAAGCAATTCCCCGCTATTCGCAACCTGATTACCGTCACGCTGATTTGGGTGAAGGTGTGTAACCCCGGTAAATGCAAGTAATGCGAAACAGCCCACCGCAACTAAAAAGCCACCTAGATTCATACGATTCATCTTGCTCAATTAAACAACCCTATGCTGGCATTAACGCGCGCGAGCTTCGCTTCCTGGACCACACCAGACCACCACCAAGTAAAAGGCCACAATAAACCATAATAGCAATCATGTTGGCAGTGCTGGTACTATTACCAGCCGGCGGCTGGTAGGTGAACCCTGGCAAATCTGCCATCATAGCTTTTGTAAAATCCTCCCCTCTGAAGACCAGTGGCATAAAGAAATCTCGCCAGGCAATTGAGAAATCACTTACTTGTTGGCGATAGTTCTTATAGTGCTTTGTGGACGTACCAGAAACTTCATTGAGGGCTCCCTGCAAAAGCAAGGCAGGAGAAATAAAACGCAAATTATCTACCCAAGCCTGCTGCCGTTGCAGGCTAACTTCGTACTCGTCTAGTACAGGCTGAATTTCTTTCCTAATCAGATCTTGGGAAGCGAAATACTCCTTCCAACCCTGAGAACCGCCTTCATGTCCTGCCAGCTCGGGATGGTCTCTAAGAAAGCTTGCCAACAGTTCATCAGCTTTCTTTTCAGCCTCGACATTTACTACCCGCAGTTCATTAACCAACCGGGCTCTTGAAGGCACGGGAAATAAGCTATTGGCAGTTTGGTTTATAGATGAAGGAAGTAGCAATACCAGTGCAATCCACCAGGCTATGAGCGTAACTGCATTATTTGCGGATGACTTCCCTCTGAGATTTATGAGAAAGGCCAGCAGGAACCAGAATAGTAAGTATCCCAGTGTCAAAAGTAATAAGGTGCTTGTCTTTCCGATATCAGCAAAAAGCGACACACCAACTGATGGCAATGTGACCAGCAACAACACTATAAGTATACCAGCCAGTATGATATAGCGCAAGAATGCTTTCTGTAGCAACCAGTTGTATAGAGAGATTGGGTGCGATGCCACCAGCGATAATATGCCTTGTTCCCGCTCCTGTGAAAGGATATTATAAGCAAAGGCAATAACAATCAGGGGCAGCAAGTAAATCAGCACAAAGGAAAGATCGAAACTCCCGAACATCAGTTGTACCGGATTAGATAATTCGGTAAAGTTCAGTTCGAAACTTTCACCATACATAGTAGGCTTTACATAATGTGAATAGATATCACTTTGGCCCGTGGCAATCATGGCCATGTTGTCTGCTGGCATGGCTGCCACCCGTGGGTAGTTGTAGCCCATCACATTTGGCTTATTGGGCATATACCACCGAGGGACGCTGACTGTATGGCCTGCCTCAATTGAATCTAGTAGAATCACCCCCAGAGAATCCTTTTCCTTTACTGTAGCTATAGCCTCATTGATTGTGCCCATTCTCAAGTCTACCTTCTGTTTGCCGTTGTAAAGGGAAAAGACAACCAGCAACAGCAGGGTAAATCCTAAAAATTGCAACCAGCGTTGACGTAGCAATGAGATAAACTCGTAGCGAAAGTGATAACGAGATGAGTTAGGCGTTTTCATATCTTTCCTGTGAAATATCTTAAACCAAAAAATGAAACAAACATCCAGACAGCAAGTGCCACCAAATTACCCGAGTTGCGCTGCAGCACAGTACCATATGATGGTGGAGTGTAGCTAAAGTCTGGGATATTCTTCCAGAGAGATTTGTCTGCTCTATAGGCCCAGTTACCATAGCTGGAATTCTCAGCAAAATCCATATTCAATGCTTCCTGCATTTTCAGGCGGTACTTTTCTGCGGCATCAGCGAAATCCCAATGGGTGCGATAGTCTGTTCGGGCTAAAGCCATGGATAAAAAGCGTGTGGGCAGAAATGGTGACAATACGGTTGCCGCCTGGTAGACTTTGGTTTGCTGCTGATGAGTCTCCTTAAGTAGGGCATAGTGCTTGAAATATACTTCCGCCTCATGCTCCTCTCCTTTCTGCATGCGATAGCCGTCAAAATTGAACGGAAGCTTATGGAGACTATCTACTCCATACTTTTCAAGAGTTTCCCTCTCAAACTCTTTAGCAGCTTGATTCCATGGATTATGCCCATCAAGACCTAATTTTTTGTCTTCATCAATAGCCGATGCAAATGCCTGCCGGCTGGGATACGGAAATGCGGCATCTGCCAGGTTACTGGAGGCCTTGGGCATGGCGAGGCAAACCACTATCCAAACCAATAACAGGCTTACCAGGGAAATACCAGAATGCCTGGATATAGCTGAAACAATTAGGGTGAGATTGACAAAAATGGCATAGTATACCAGGTATACAACAAACATTAGCAACAAGGCGGCAAGGTTGAATTGACCAAAGTCCTGAAGATTGCCAAGCAGAACCGCAGCTATGATAAACAAGCCAGCGGTTAACAAAAAGATTGGTAGAAATACCCCTCCCCACTTTCCGAGAGCCAACTTCCACACGGGGAGGCCTTGACTCCTAAGCAATTGCCAGGTGCCAAGTTCTCTTTCCCGGGTGAAGGCATTATAGCCTGTTAGGATGATTAATAAAGGAATTATAAAAAGAAGTATAAAGTCTGGCGTAAGATCACCGAATCGCGATAACCCGGTCTGATCGGCAGCCGCCATAAACTGCGATTCATTTCTTTTATGGGCTTCCAGGAAAATGGAAATGCCTGAGTACTTATCAACGCCATGGTCAATCAATGATAAAGGATACTTAGGCTTAAAAGCATAAGTACCATAATGAGCCGCTGAATGCGGATTTTTCTCATCCTGGCTAACCCAAATATTGCGCGCATTTTCCTTTGCCTCAGCATGCTGCTGCTGGATGGAATTAAAGTAGCTGAAGCTTAACCATGCTGCAATTAATAGCAATAGAGAAACAATCAGCAACGAGACTCTAAATCTGCCCTGACGCAAGTTCTCTTTGAACTCTTTCAGCATTATTCTCCTTATCATGATTCTTGGGGTTTAGCAATTGTCATTGTATCTAAATAGAACTCCTCTAATTCCAGCACAGTAATAGCATCTGCTTCAAGCGAATGGACTAGTTCACCCTGCTTCATTATTCCAATATGGGTACCGGTTTCCTTGGCTCTAAAAAGATCATGGGTGGCCATTAGCGTGGCTACGCCTTTTTCCTTCATGCTCAATAGAAGTTCTGAAAATTCATTACTGGCCTTGGGGTCTAGTCCGGAGGTCGGTTCGTCAAGCAATAGAACACTTGCCTCCCGAGCTCTTGCCAAAGCGATTCCAACTTTTTGCCTCATTCCTTTTGAATACTGACTGACCCAGGTGTGAATAAACTCAGGTTGTAAGCCACAATCTATCAGCATTTCTTCCAGTTGCTCTTTGTCATAACTCTTACCTGCCAAGCCACAGAAGAAGTCCAAATTCTCTATACCAGTTAGGTTTGGATAAAGCATGAGGTTCTCCGGGATATAAGCCAGGTGCTTCTTTGTTTCATTAGATTCACTAGCTACATCGAGGCCGTTAACCTTAACCTGGCCTGCAGTGGGATTGATAAATCCCATAAACAGGTTAATTGTTGTGGTCTTACCTGCACCATTGGCACCCAGTAGACAATAAATATCGCCTGTGGCTACTGACAGGTTTAGATCAGAAACGGCCATATGACCACCATATGATTTTGAAAGGTTAATTGCTTCTAACATTGTTATAAGTTTTAATTGAATCTATTACCGCTAAGTCCCAGATAATCTGGATTTTTTCATTTAAAGGGGTTGATTTATTGCGCGACATATAGTATTATTTTTTAAATCAGAATTGTTTCAGAAAAGTCAATTTGCCTACAAACTGTTGCTGTTGAAATGGATTTTCGAAACTGTCAATTTGCGTATCATTAAAGACCAGGTATAAGAATGACAATGGCTGGTATTCCCAGCTGGCTCGAACATTCCACCTGCCTTGTTCATCCAGGCTATTGTATTGATAAAAGGCAGATAATTGTACCCGAGGATTCAATGCGAATCTGGAACCAATCGTCACAAGGTCAGTAGTTAGATCTTCCCGATTTTCGCCAACATTCTCGAGGTTATTATGCTCATAATCAACCGTAATTGCCGCGTGCGGGATAGGTGCCAACCTTCCGGATAATCGCACCGTTTGACGGCTACCATTGTAGAAGTCGCCAAAATCGTACGCAACTTCTGCTGACCATTTTTTAGACTGATCAGTATTGTAGCGGATCAGATAGCGCGTATAGAAATAGTCATCCATGGGAATTGTTAAACCCAATGGGGAGAAGTTGAAATTTATGTTTTGCCAGGTAGGGGTTAATGAAACTTCAAAAAAGCTGTTGTCTTTGAACCATGTATATATTGGGAAAATGTAAAGACTAGCCTGCTGGAAATTTGAAGGATCGCTTGCATCCTGGTTATAGTTGACAAACACACCCGGATCCCATCTTCTGATAAATTCAGTTTTAGGGCGCCAGATATAGTACCCCCCCGGATTATGCCTGATCACATTGGTCTGTCGTACGAAACCCATGGCAGGATTGTAGTTCTGATCTGTGTACTCGGTTACCCAGCCATAGTAGAATTTGTTAGACGTATTGCCGACAAATATTCTACCGGCAAAACCAGTTTCTCCAGTACCTTCATCAATTGAAGTAGTGAGGATGTATTGCACATCCCATTCGCTGGTTGGCCTTATTTGTCCATCGACAGTTACAGTAGTGTTGCTATTGGCTTCAAGGCTCAATTCATCAGACTTCTGGTCTGAACGTTGGGTGACCATGACACCAATGTTGTTTTCCCTGCCATAATTTCGAAGATATCTCGCTACACCAAAATTGGATATAGGAGAATTACTGGTGCTGCCCTGTCTCACAAAAAGGCCAGCAATTGCTTGTTTTTCAGAACGTTGGGTAAACCTGGCCCCAACATCTATTGGCGCTGGCGCGGCGTTAAAGCTTCCTTGAAGCCCAATTCTTCGACTAAAGAAAGGCCTAATAGCTTGTTGTCTGCCACCAGCCCAAATGCCGGAGTTTTCCAGGAAAAACTGTCTGCGTTCCGGGAAGAAGATATTGAAGCGCTCGAGGTTATTTACAGCGCGATCAACGTCGGCTTGGGCAAAATCTGTATTGAAAGTAAGATCTAGAACTGACCTTGGGTTGAGGGCCCATTTTATATCACCTCCAACCTTGAAATCTCTGTTTGAAGTTTTTGTTGTACCATCGTCAACCTCTTCGTACTGAAACAAAGTATAAGGCTCTGCTCTAATATTGGCTGAGGGAGGTGGCACTTCTACCCCGGTGAGCCTTGCGGCGTAGGTCATGCGATAGGGAGTAAAAGACTGCGGAATTGCCGGATAGGTAGAAATCTCAATATCTCTTCGCGCATAACGAACCAAGGTCACTCCCCATTCCAGGGGTTCTCCGGGAATAGGCGAATTATACCGCAAAGTTTTGAACGGTATAGCCATTTCCACTGTGTAACCATCAGCGGTTCTCTGCGTGCGAACTCTCCAAAGCGTATTCCAGCCGGTATCAAAGGTGTTTCCATTGAAGTTTTGCATATCACGTTGATTCCCGTAGGGCGTGGTCTGAAATACCTGCGCATACTGTTTGAGATTTTGAGGATCGAGGCCCACTCCAAATATGTCATTCTCTCCCCAATCGAAATCTCTTCGTAGGTCCTGCACGCGAATACCCTTTACACCGACAGAATCTTTACACCAAGCGGCGATATAGAGGAATTTATCATCGAACATAAACTTGACTTGCGTGTCATATTTAATAGGTCCTCCTTGCCGAGGTTCTCGACGGAAGAAATCCGTTACACCCTCTCCCCTTTGCCAGTCGGCTTCATCAAGGTGGCCATCAACATTAATTGCACCTGACACCTTGGTCGCTTCAACCACAGGAGCCTCTTCTGGAGGAGGAAAATTCTCCTCCTGTTGCGCACCAGCTAGTAGTGCGATAATAAGGAGGAGAGCTGTGATGTAGTTTCTCATCTATTTGCTTCTTACCTATTCTTCGATCACGGCTACTGTGGCTACGGACTCGCCTTTGTTCACAGGAGGTGTGCCCAGAATGAATAATAGCAGACCATTTTCAGTGGCATGTATTTCTTGTACTGTTCTATTAAACAAGTCCGTGACATACCCGACTTTCATTCCCTTCAACACATAGTCACCACTGGATTTCAATGGATAGAAGAATCCTTCATGTTCACTTTCAATGTATAGTCGTTCTTTCACCACAGCCATCTTTTCAACCGGCTCAATTTTACCTTCAGCCATACCAAGGCTTATCAATGTCCTTTCAATAGCTGTGGTTATTTTGTCAACAAGGTGAGGCTCAATCATGCCCAGCCTACCGCATTCGATGTCTGCGGCTGGTATACCTTGCTTGAAGGCCTCGGCTGAACAGTAAAGACTAGGGAAACCGTCTTTCATATAGTCCTTAGTGGTTGTCTTAAAAACCACCACGAGATCATACCCCATACTTTCCGCAATCATCCGCCCCTTCTTTGATATTTCCGGTTTGTCATCGTGTTGATAGTATGCCGAATATGCCATGAGATCCTCCGGTGCATCTCCACTATGCATGTCAATAAAGTAATCTGAGCGGGGTATCACTTTTGTAGAGATAAAATGCGCTAGTCTCTCAGTAACCGAACCCTCGGCATTACCGGGGAAGGTGCGGTTTAGATTTTTTGAATCCATTGGATTGGTGTATGGAGACCGACCGAGGAAGCTACCAACATTCGCGATCTGCACCAGTATTACCGTACCTGATAATGCAGCTGGATTAATACGATTGATGAGCTGCTGCCCGGCTAAAATGGGTGCATATTCGTAGCCATGTACTCCTGCGGTTATACCCAAAACAGGACCCGCCGATTGGCCATGGAATACCGTGATTGGCACCTGCGCCTTATTGCCATCATTGTCTGAAATTTTGATGGTGAAATGCTCCTTCGTACCAGGGCGCACATCAGTGCCATTGAATTGGAAGGAGGCCTGTGCTTGAAGGCCGGGTATTGCGAACAAACAAACAGCTATTGTGGGCAATAGGCGATATCTAACTTCATTTGGCATTAAGTATGTCAATTAGGTTCTGAATGGATTGCGCACTTTCCTGATTGCCTGCTTTCTCTACCACGCAATGGAAATCGCCTGAATTAGATTTGACGATGACTTTTGTAGGGGCTTGATCATCTAGCTGAATACCATTGCGTTGTAATGCGCGCTGGGCCCAAATGGCATGGGTACCCTGACCATCTAACGCCACGGAAGATTGAAATTCACCATGCACTTCAAAAGACCCACTAGAGCGATCGAATTGTATACCCTCACTAATAAATGCGTCTTCGAATGACCCATTTAGCACCAAGTCCTCAGGAGAACCGGTTAGCATCCCCTCTCCTTTAGGTAGGAGCCAGATACGATCAGCACCGCGCAATGCCAGATCCATATCATGCGTAGAAAGAAGGATAGACTTGCCGGATTCATGCGCCATTCTTTTTAACAACTTCACTATCTCCACCCTTCTTGGTAAATCCAGGAAGGCAGTCACTTCATCCATTATCATCACATCAGGCTCCTGCGCAAATGCCCTTGCAATCATAATCTTTTGGCGTTCTCCGTCACTTAGCTCAGAAAGTGTACGATTCACAAGATCTTCAGCACCAGCCATATGGATAGACTCTTGAATTATCCTGTGGTCCTCCTTGCTTAGTTTACCTGTCCAGTTTGTGTAGGGAAATCGACCCAGTGCAATTACCTCATAGGCCGATAGCATACCGGCAAAGACTCTATCTGTAAGTACCAGGCTTAGCTTACGCGCCAATTCTCTTGGTCGGTATTCCCGAATGTCTCTTCCCGCCAAAGTCACACTACCCGTAATTGCCTTCTGTGCGCCTGCTACAGTTCGCATTAAAGTTGATTTTCCCGCCCCGTTAGGGCCAATGAGGCAGACCAATTCACCTACATTGAGATTGGTATCGATGTTTGAGGTTACAATTGTATCCCCCTGCCTGGATTGGTATCCCGTTGATAGGTTGTTTATCTCGATTACCGCGTTCATCTCTCCTAATCCTTCCGTAGAACTTTAATTGGGTTTATAAATAGCGCCTTCCAGGACGGCGCAAATGCAGCAACAACTGACACTATTAGCAAGGCGACGGCAACCAAGACATAGACCGCCATGTCAATTATATTTACTTCAAAAAGGAATGGTATAATTGGTTGAAGCAGTATCGGAGCCAGCAGCAATCCTAGAATTATGCCAATACCCGAAGTCTTCATCATGTCCTTCAATATCAGTTGCAGTATACCCCCATCTGTGGCTCCAAGTACTCGCCGTAGTGCTAGTTCCTTAACCTTTAGGATTAATATGAAGGTTAGAACACTAAAGAGCCCAATAGCCGCGATTATACTACCGATAATGGCTATGGTAAGAAACAACATGCTTGAGACTTTAGATTGCCAATTCATTTGATCCACTCGATCACTCATTGACATGAACTCAAAAAGCGGCTGATTCTCGTCAATGGAAAAAATTGCCTCTCTGATTGCTGTCTCCAGGCTGGCCAGAGGCTGGCGTGACTCTATTACATAGTAACCGTCGGTAGTTGTGTTTGCCAATAGCGAAACATAGACGCTGGGTATATTCGCCCCGGTGATGCTCTGATGTTTGACATTGGTGGCTACCCCGATAACTGTTAGATAAGGTTCATCCGAACCATGATTGCCAAACTTAATTCGTTTTCCGAGGGCACTTTCTCCAGGCCAAATATTGTCAGCCAATTGTTTGTCAACCACCACTTGACTTCCATGTGATGGGCTATCGTTGTCATCGAAAGTATCGCCTCTCTCAAAATCGATATCCATCGCATCAAAGTAGTTGGGCGTGATCCTTTGGATGCTTATGAATGGATTCTCCGTTTGATCCACCTCTGATTGTCCTTCTGCGGTAAATAGTGTTTGAGCTTGAGTGGATGTCTTAACAATACCCGATAATGGAAGGACAGTATTCATAGCAACACTTTCAATCCCGGGAATGGCGTCAATTCTTCTCAAACTCTCTTCAAAAAAGGCCTTTTTCTTTTCTGGCGAACCATATCTAAACCATGAAAGGGCTATACGAAAGGTTTGTTTGTTTTTGGTTTGAAATCCAAGTTGAGCTTCTTGCGCGGCATTGAAACTCTTGAATAGCAATGCTCCGCCTACCAGCAAGAGTACGCTGACAAATATTTGCAATATGGCAAGTCCCTTCTGCAGTTGGTGTTGCCTCTTGCTACCAGTAGTTTGTTGCCCGTCTTTGAGATGCTTTACCAAGCTGCTTTTGGACACTTGGAAAAACCATGGTACTACTCCGG
Source organism: Cyclobacteriaceae bacterium (assembly GCA_028285445.1). Lineage (GTDB taxonomy): Bacteria > Bacteroidota > Bacteroidia > Cytophagales > Cyclobacteriaceae > JANQPQ01. Next base: position 34,536 of record JANQPQ010000028.1, read on the forward strand.
TGGCAATTGCCAGTACCACAGCTGTTGCCATGGTATAGAGCACAACATTTAAATTGATCCCTACATTGATCCAGTGTGGTAGATATGGATCAACCAGATCATGGGTCAGGCTTATAAGATACCAGGCCAACAGCAGACCTACGAGGCTACCTACTATCGATAGAATAAAAGAGTCGATGGTATAACTCTTGATTATAGAAATATTTGTAGAGCCTAATACTTTACGAAGTACAGTCTCCCGGCTTCGTCGAATGGCGCGGCTAACAATCAGGTTGGAAATATTGACCGCGGCAATTATCAACAGGAATAAGGCTGCAGCACCAATCAGCAGCAGGTAGCCATTAATCTCCCCAAGGAATAACTCAGATAATGGTTCGGCAACGAAGGAAATTCCAAGATTAGACTCCTGATGACGTTGTTGTTGGCTCTCAGCGAATACTTTAAGTTCTTCATTTAACTCCACCAGTGTCACTCCCGGTTTTAGTCGAGCCAAACCAATACAAGGGCGAAAACCTCTGGCATCAACAACGAAATCTGCGTATGCCATAGCTCTGAATGCCTCATTCTTGCCCGGAAAACTAAATCCCGCTGGAAGCACCCCGTAGTTGTTGTAGGTGAAACCATCAAGCGTGATCTCCAGTCCTTCAACCTCTTCGTTACTTTTAAAACGTCGTTGCCAAAACTCGTGGGTAATCATAACGGTATGAGAGCCCCTCCTATCCAAAGTCTCAGGCCAATGATTGCCGATGATTGGATCTACACCCAGTAGCTTGAACAAGTTACTTGAAGCAAATGTGGTGGTCAGTTCCTCCGGTGGTTGGCCATCCCCATGCAGATTATACCTTCCGCCATCACGATAAACAGCCAGTTCTTCAATATGAACTAGTTCATTCTGCATCTCCAAAAACTCAGGGTATGATATGTGGCCTTTCTCCCCTCCTTTTACAGAATGGATTCTCACAAGCCTATCTGCCTCTTTGAAAGGCAAGGGAGACAGTAGAAGTGCATCAATGTAGCTAAAAACAACGATGCTGGTTCCTGTGACAATGGCTATAGTAAGTATAATAACTGCAGAGAAGGCCAGACTTTTCCTAAGTCTTCGCAGTGACATTTTCAAGTTGAGTATTGAATCCATTTCCTTTTTCTTATAGTTCGAAGCCTCTCATCTTCTTATTCTTAATAATTACCCACATCACCACCGGAGCGCCCAATAATGCGTTAACTGCATTGAGATGCAGGAAATGCTTTTCCCAGGGTAAATGGACAAACAGGTCCGCGGATTCAGCAATTAAGGCTCCAAGAAGAATTACAGCCGGCATTAGAATTCGATGGTCGGAAGTGCCAAAAAGACCCCGTGCCAGGTGCGGAACAATAAGTCCAAGAAAAAGTATAGGCCCACAGTATGCCGTTACCGGGCCAGCCAGTAACACCGCACAGCCAAGCGTAATCAGCCTGGTTCTTTTTACTGACATACCAAGACTACGAGCGTAGTTCTCTCCCAACAACATGGCGTTTAAAGGCTTCCTCATCCACCATCCACCTGCAAACCCAATAATGACCAGCGGAATAAGTACAGGAAAGTGCTCCCAATAGACAGCAGAAAAACTGCCATCATTCCAACCGGCATAAATTCTGGTTTGAGATTGATTGGTAAAATGCAAAATCACACTGATTAGACCCTGGGCAAGATATCCCAGCATGAGCCCAAAGATTAAGAGTGTAATAGTGCTGACATATTTTGAAATAGCGACCATTACCATCAATACCAATACACAACCAATCATGGCGCCGGCCACAATGCTGAGGTTGCTGAGGAATTCGAAGTTCTCCAGGAACGACGACCCGATTACAGCCCCTGCCGTAACTACCAAAGCCACACCCAGCTGAGCACCCGCTGTAAGCCCTAAAGCCCAGGGGCCTGCTAGTGGATTCTTGAATAGGGTCTGAAGTTGGAGGCCAGCAACACCCAAAGCGGCACCTCCAACCAAAGATGCCAGGGTTCTTGGAAGTCTTAGCTCCATAATAATGGTGTGCCAGGTAGCATCCACGTCTTCAGCACCTATCATCACTTTAAGTATACCAGAAACAGGGATTGGTACTGAACCGATACCCAACTCTAGCATGAACACCACCATCACCAATATGGCCAGCACGGGAAAAAGAATAACCCTTGAGAATTTAGCCACTTGAATGGTAGGCTTACTGGTACTTATCGTTGTGCTTATAGTCTCTGCCATAATTGGATTCCCATTATTGTGGTTTTTCCATCTCCCCTATAAAAAACAGTTCGTAATCCGGGAGCACATCCGGATGAAATAATTTGATCAGGTCACTAAGTACGATATCAGGGCGCATAGGTGCCTTTTGATACCAATCACTGGCTCCAAATCCATAGATGTTCCATCGCTTGAAATGATGATAGAGGTTATTGTTGTTGTAAGCAGGAAATGCCGACATATATTCTTCGGTTGGCCAGTTAGTGGGAGCCGACTGGAAAGAAATTATGAAATCCACTTCGGGTGCTTTTTGTAGCACCACTTCATCCGAGATGGAAATGCCCTCTGATAAACCGTTGGCCTTTGTCAATGTCACGGCAGACTCGTCATCTGCAAAGGGATTAACAGCACCAGCCATCTTTAATAATTCCGCAATACCACCAGTAGTTCTAACAGTCCAGTTGCCGCTGCGGCTGTGCATACCCCACATGGCACCTGGTTTGTTAGTCTTGTTAGCCACTAAACCAGCAAGGGAATCACAGCGAGTTTTAATCGTATTGAAATACTCATTCGCCCGGGCCTCTGCGTTAAGAAACAGCGCGTCGTACTTAATCCATTCAAGCTGACCAAGGTATGTTCTCTCACTCCATGAAAATTCGGGTGCAGCTTTCAAACCCAGTTCCCTGGTTCTCTTTATTCCATCGGCCTGCGAAAGGCTAGCGGCCGTAAGTAATGTCACCTCTGGCTTTGTGGCAATTAACATCTCCAAATTAGGACCAGTATGCCACGATGGGCCGATAGGTTTTATCTGTCCTTTCTCAAATAGTTCTCTTAAGGTTAGGTCTATTACATCTTTGTGTCCGAGCCCCACCAATTTATCTGTAACTTCCAGTGCTACATACCTGGTAGGGGCATCATCAGCATTGCCGGCTATCGTTGCTACCGGAACTTCAATAATGTTGGCACCTTCCAATTCTCCTACCAATGCTGGTGCGGCAGTACCACGCTGAACGAGCACAAGCAGATCTGTAAATGCCTGGGCCCACGCTACAGAATCAGCATCCTGATCGGCAACACCGTAATCAACTTTAGTCTTTACCACCTTGTAGTTACCACGATAGCTAACACTAAAGTTCTCCGCATAATCTACCTCAACCTTATCAGGAAAGTGATCAGTAGATTCTGCTACTGCGCTCTCAGCCGCCTTGTCCTTAACTTCTGGGGAACAACCGCCAATTACCAGGTATAAGAATATTGATGCTAGTCGTTTCATTCTTTGGTTAATTTCACCCTGGCCAGGAATATTGGCTCATGATTGGGAAGCAGGTGTGGGTAGAAAATGGAGACAAGGTCTTCCAGTACCAGGTCTGGTCTTACCTCTGGTGTCTCGTACCAATCATAGGCATCGTTTTCGTAATTAGTCCGCTTCTGGTAGTGATAGACGTTTTGATTGCGATAGGCCTTAAAGCTTTTCAAATAAGACGCCGGCGGCCATTTAGTATCTTCCCTGCTATTGGTAATCCAGAAGTCGGCTTCCCCTGCCAAAGCCAGCAATTGCTCATTGCTGATACCTACAGAGTGAGTTGGACCGTCATCCTGCAACACATTACTACTCACAGCTTGCAAATAGGAGGCGTAAAAATCGTTACGGTGGGCATTCCAATCACTGACATTTGATGGATGGTATAACAAAAAAGAAGTCACGCGGGCAGATTCATTCTCAACCATTTGCATCAACTCATTACAACGGCTTTCTATTTGGTTGAATAGATCCATGGCCTCCCGCTCTTTGTTGTAGAACAAGGATGTGAACTTTATCCATTCCGCTTTAGCCAGGAAGCTTTGTTCAGCCCAGGAAAATTGTGGTATGGCATTAATACCCAACTCCCTTAGCTTCTGCATGCCCTCAAGGCGACTGTGATCATAGGTGTGTAAAACCAGCAACTCTGCATTTGCAGACATGAGCAATTCCGGCTGAGGTATCGCATGAAAACTATAGCCAATGGAGGCAATTTGTTTGTTCTCCCAGCGCTGCCGCAATTCTTGGTCGTAGATGCCACCACCCCCCATGCCAACTATGCGATCTATGAGCCCCAAGTGCCTGAGCCGAGTGATTTCGCCATCCTCGTTTGCCGCAACTGATTTGACCGGAATATCAATCTTCCAGGCTCCGGCCAAGTCACCTTCCAACGCCGGGGCTTGCTTGCCCTTAGGAACAAGAACAATTTTCTGAGTGAAGTCTATTTCCTTCAGGTCACTTCTGTAATGGAGTTGTACAACCTTATAATCGTCGTGATAGGCAACAGTAAAATTCTGAGCATGATTGATTTCCAACTCTTGCCATTCCTCCGTTTCGCCAGCCAGGATTGTTTGCGCTTCACCCTCTCCCGTTTGATTGGTGCAACCAAACTGCAAAGCAGCAGATACTACTAGCAAAAGCCCTTTGCTAATAATTAGTCCTGGTTTCATGACTCCATACAAGCACATGGTGCGACGTTTTGAGTTTTTATGTACTAATAACAGGGAGGTAAAATTGCTACCTCAGACACCTTGGTCTGTACTCTTTGGTAAAGAGGGTAGCCTAGCTAATTGTGGTGGGCCCCGTAACTGGAGAGAGCGCGCGTTAGCAACGAATTCAAAACTATAGCTGTTCGCGGTCGCGTATGTATTGCAGTACTTCTTGCCTGCTGTGACCACTTCGGCCAGGGCGTTTTGATCCTGACAAGCATCACAAATGGAGCATGAGACTTGCTCTAAGGAGTGGGTAATAATTGGCTTGTCTGAGCTTTGATCATGTTCCTTGTGAAGAAGTGCATGACTGCCAAACAGTAAAGGAAGCACTAGCAAATAACCGGCTAGCAAATTGGACCCTATCTTCAAGAAACTCCTCACAGGAACTAAATTAATGCAAATACTACCCAGGTGCAACAGTGTTGCATCTAATTACATAAGCGGGAAATCATAGCTTAGTAGGGAAGTAATTGAATAATTAAGTCGAACGCTAGTCGTCCCTGAGAGAATGAGCCGGATTAGCAAGCGAGGCTCGTATAGAGTGGCTACTGACGGTTAGTAATGTAGTTACGGCAGTTGCCAACCCTGCAAAAGCAAATACCCACCAATTTATACTTACCCGAAAAACAAAATCCTGAAGCCATTGATTGGCCAGATACCAGGCTATCGGTGAGGCCACCAAAAAGCCCACCAATACTAATCCTAAGTAGCTCCGGGAAATCAAACTTATAACCGTGATGGCACTTGCACCAAGCACCTTCCTAATAGCGATCTCCTTCGTTCTCTGGAAAACATTGAAGGCAGACAAGCCAAAGAGGCCCAGAGATGCTATGAGAATTGATAGTATAGTGAACATATTCAGCAATTTGCTCATTCGTAGTTCACTGGCATAAAGCTGCTGGTATTTGTCATCTAAGAATTGATACTCAAACGGAAAATCAGAGTTTGCCGAAACATCTTCATCTATGGCCTTAAGTGTTGCCTGCATATTAGATAGGCTGGAAGGCTTTAGCTTGATGCTTATATATCGGTACATGGCACGATCGCTCCTTCTGACCATCAATGGCTCTATATCGTGATGCAATGAAAGCATGTGGAAGTCTTTTATAATACCTACTACCATGCCACGGTGCTCTATTCTCTTGCCAATGGCATCCTCTGCTGTCCACCCTAACGACTTCAATGCACTTTCATTTAGCACCAGAATTCCGCTTGGGTCGTTAATAGAGACCCCTAGCCCATCACCAGCCAACAACTCCAGTCCATAAACCTCAAGGAAGTCTTCAGTGACGCTGGTACGGTGCAGAACTTTAGGATTCTCAGCATCGTGACCTTCATATTCCACGTATCCATTTGAAGTTATGCTTGTTGGTAGTTGCCAGGAAGCCGCAACTGCCGCAACATGAGGATTCATCAGCCATTTCGCCTTTAGCGACTCAAATCGATCATGGCTTGGGAAATCAGTTATGCTAATGACTAATATGCGCTCTCTGTTATACCCAACATCTTTATCCAGAAGGTATTGGAATTGCGAATAAATAACCAGACTCCCAATAATCATAATTACTGAAATGGCATACTGCCCAATTACCAAGACATCTTTAAGGTTGAGGCCACTGGGTCTGTTACTGGCAACTTGCCCCTTTAATACAGAAGATGTTTTCAATGAAGACATGAAGAAAGCTGGATAACTTCCTGATATTAAACCTATTATTGCAACAATAATGACCATGATCGGTATAACTTCTTCATTGAAGGGATTGAATACTAGCGACCTCTCTAAAAGCGCACTAAATACTGGTAATAGCCAGTACACGAGCCCAACGGAAAGCAACATGGCAAGCAGGGAGAAAAACCACGATTCCGCCAGAAACTGAATCATTAACTGACCCCGGCCAGCACCAATCACTTTCCTCACTCCTACCTCCTTCGATCTGGTTAAAGATCTGGCAATTGCGAGGTTCATATAATTTACACAGGCTAATATTAGGGTAAGAATGGCAACCATTGAGAGTACGTTAATATGTGTGTTGCTACCCTTGAGGCCTATATCTTCATTAATGTGATTGGAAAGGTGTAGGTCTGCTAATGGCTGAAGTTTGAATTCTTCTTGCCTATATTCTGTCCAGAAGTCCTCATCCCTGTACTTCTTTAATAGGTCAGGAATTTTCGCTTCAACATCTTCAACACCAGCCGAATGTTGAAGTGTAATGAAGGTGTGGGAATCACTGGTATCCCAGTTATTGCGGTAGTGGGTATACTGCTCAATTGGAGCTAAAAACTCAAATTTAAGGGTTGTTTGTTCAGGGGGATTGGCCAGCACGCCGGTAATATTGAATACTCTCTTTTGCTTTCTCACCTGTACAGTCAGGCTTTTGCCAATGGCATTTTCATCCGCAAACATTTTGCTAGCCAGGGCTGAGGTGATTACAATGCTGTTAGGTTCTGTCAATACCTTGCTTGGGTTACCCTGCAGCAAGACAAAATCAAATACTTGAAAAAATTGGCTGTCCACCCACAAGCCCTTTTCCAAAGTCGAATTAGTTTCAGTAACTATTAAAACCTCTTGATCCCTAATGCTGGTCAGTGCTTCAATTTCCGGAAGCTCAGCCTTCATCGCGTCAGCTAAGGGTAATGGTGTGGTAGCGTAGCTGGATGAGCCGAGTTCCTGGTCTCCGCTGTTTTCCTTTGTATAAACACGATAGATTCGATCTGCATCGGCGAAGTGTTTGTCGTAGGACAACTCATGATCGACATAAAGAAAGATCAGTAAGAAGCAGGTTATACCAAGCGTTAGGCCCGCTATGTTTATGAATGAATTGAGTCTGAAACGGAGAATATTACGCCAGGAGACTTTGCAGTAACTCATCAGCATGCTGCCACTAGCAGGGATTAAACGCTTATGGCTCCAATTGATCATTGACGGCCTGAAGAGCCGCAAAACCTCCAGCCAGAGGTACCATTTAGCATACCTCACACCTTTTTCATCAATCTTCTGTAAATATCTTTCTACTAGATCTCCTTCTATATCTTCCTGGAAATCAGTGTGGCAAAACCATCTGAAGAACTTAAGTGGTATTTTTGGGGGTATGTGGTTCATAGCTAAGATTTAGTCGCTTACAATAATTTCGGGAATGGCATCCCATAGATTTGTGCGCTGGTCCCTCACCCCCTCCAACATGCTTTTACCCCGTGTTGTAAGCATAAAGTACCGTTTCCTTTTACCACCTCGCCTTTGGGTAGCTTCTCCAAAAGCCGATGACAAGTATCCTTTTTGTTCCAGCCTTTTAAGAACGGTTTGCATTGAGCCCATGCTGACCTTCCTTTTTAGTCTTTGCTCAATTTCATTGATGATGGCTACTCCGTAAGCCTCATCCTGCAGGATAGCAACCGTCAGCATAACAACCTCTTCAAATTCTGCTAAATGATGTCTACTCATATATTAATACCTTAACTGTAGTAAATATATGTAATATTTACCCTAATTGTCGTAAAAATGTTGAAAAAGTTAATTCTTACTTTATCAGGAAGCTATTGGTAAATCTTAGAATCTGTAGCATTGGCAACTTGTAACAACCAGATTCCCAGCAATAACCGACTAAGTGGCATTACCAGGGGGTAACTCCAAAGCGCAAGATTACGAAGCCATGTATATCCGGTAAAACGAGCCCCTAAGGTAATTACTGCCGTAATGCCGCCGGCAAGAATTATGAGACTCAGCCAGTGTTCCAGGCCATCGCCTTTCCAAGTTAATCGCCAAAAGCAGAGGCTGGCAATTATGAAACAGACCAATAGTACCACAAATAAGCCGCCCCAAATCTGGTCAAATTGCTGAATCGACTGTGCAAGACTTGCTTTGATTTCCAGATCGGTAGTTGCAAGCCACTGACTTGCCCATCTTCCCTCCCTTACGAAGATCATGACTGACCTTCCTCCAAATTCCAATACACCATAGATCAGCAAAAAGAACAGGCCAGTTGTTGCATAACCTGGATACCGGTTAAACCTAAATAGTGCTAAGCCTATACTGGCAATAATGATAAAGAACACATTGATAAAACTGACCCAATGCCGTAACATGTAAAGCGTGTTACTTTGCAGGGCTAATCGCGCCTCAAAACCAGAGGGTCTTCCATAGATTGTAGGTAACAACCAAATCAGGAAAGTGGCCATCCCCGCAAGGATTCCACAAATAGCGGCAATCCTGAGAAACGAGCTATTATCTCTTATAGAATTCATGGGCGGTTAAATTGGTTACTGAATATAGCTAAAGGCCTACATAATTGCCGTATGTCTTAACGGGAATACTATTTGTCCCACTCTCCGTCACTGAGAATTCAGATTGCGTATATTGAGCCGCGATGAGCTTAGACATAGTTTCCATATTGCTTTTCTTAGGAATGGGTCAATGCATTTTTTTGATGATTGCCATTCTCATCAATCGTAAAAGCGCCAAAGTAGCCAACTACCTTTTGGTGGCCATACTGTTTGCTTTTCTTTGGTACCAATTTGAATTCTATTTACTTCGGCATACGCTGGAATCTCAAATTCCTTTTCTGTTTAGTACCCGTTATGGCTCCTGGTTAGTAGTAGGCCCACTGATCTTGCTATATAATCGAGCCATCCTGATTAAAGATTTTAAGTTAAGGGCGAACACTATCTTTCATTTTTTCCCCTTCATAATATTTACAATTATCCTACCCCTGCTTTTTAATGATATCGTTACCACCCGGGCTACTCACTATGGTATGCTAACAGTTTTTGACTCATGGAATCAAGAAGAAATTACGGTAAGGCATTACCTCTACGCTATAGTGTTTGTTTTGCAGTTTTTGCATGCTGCCATTTACACTTTACTTGCCTATCGGGAATCCAGGCAATTATCGGCTGCAGCAAAAGAAAACCGCTCAAGCCTTCCAACTCATAAAATCAGGTCGCTTCAGTACCTTTACCTTTTCACGGTTGTCATCATTCTCTTTTGTTCAGCATTTGTCGTCTACCTTTTTTCAACAACAATCTGGCGCAACACTTACGACTATCTCTATATGTTGCCCACGCTGATATTCGTGTATGGGCTTGCCTATCGTGCTATAAAGTATCCTAATTCAATAATTATCCTTCAGGAAGAAACACAAGTCCCCAAATACGCCAAATCGAGCTTGAGTGAGGAAACTGTAAGAAAGATCACCAACGAGTTGAATGCCAAACTACAAGAAGACAAGATCTACAGGAAAAGCGATTTGAGATTACAAGACCTGGCCAATGAATTAGCTACTTCAGGCCACCACCTATCTCAGGTGATAAACGAAAGCCTCGGACAAAACTTCTTCGATTTGATAAACTCCTACCGTGTGATGGAGGCCAAGGAACTAATTGCCAAGGGCGAGTACGAAAGCTTGCTGGAAGTGGCGTATGAAGTTGGCTTTAACAGCAAAAATTCTTTCAATAATGCTTTTAAAAGAAGCGAAGGTATTACCCCCTCTCAGTTCAAAAAATCCTTGTAGTTAGCATACACTTCTTCCGACACAGAGAATACAGATTGCTCCTGTTCTGAGGGTAAAACTTATCGGCTTGGGCGACAATACGGAAAAAGCATGCAATTCTTGTAGAAAAAACAATGAAGAAACTACTCTCTACTTTCCTCTTCACTATCGGATATGTTGTTATCTCAAATGCCCAGGATTTCAATATCAAACATCTCTACCCCATTGAAACAGATCACAGCTACCTCGAATTTGAAGTAACCTACATGGGTTATGCCAAAGTCCGTGGCAGCTTTGGAAGTTTCTACGGCAGCATTTATTATGATCCTGAAAACCCAGAACAGACTTCTGTAACATTCCAAATTGACGTGGAATCTATTGACACCAATAACGATTGGCGTGACGGCGACCTAAAATCTGGCAACTGGTTTCTGGCGGAAGAGTTTCCACATATCAGATTTTCGAGCAGCCGAGTTTCCTCGGTTACAAATGGCCTGTCGGTAACTGGTGACCTAACTATTAAGGAAACAACAAAAGCCATCACTTTCACCATACCTCCGCCTCTCGGTGTTATCAAAGATATGCGCGACGACCACCAGGTAATCTTCACAGGCTCCCACAGCCTCAACAGGAAAGAATATGGTGTAATGGGAAAAAACTGGAGCCAGGTAAAGGAAGGCATAGCCGCACTTTCAGATGACGTAAAGATTACTTTCAGCTTGCTTGGTAAGCAAATACTCGAAGATAACTATCAGAACTTCCTACGTAGAGAAACGAGACCTCCGGGAGCTATCTACGCCGCTTACAAAGCAGGAGGTCTTGAGGGAGCCTTAAAGCGGTTTGATGAACTGAAAAATGAGAATGATATTGGCGCTACTCCACTAACTATGGTTGCCTACATGCTTACCAAACAGGGTAAGTTTCAAGATGCTAAATCACTGCTTGAGCGCAATCAAAAAGAGTACCCTGAGGATGGAAATGTTTATGATATGCTGGCCGAAGTTCATGCTGAACTGGGTGATCTCAAAAAAACCAGGGAATTTTACAAGAAGGCAGTGGAGCTAGATCCAACAAATATGAATGCTACAGAGGCCTTGAAGCATTTGAATTAGTTTTAGTTGTGAATGAGTGTGATTGTGATCTTTAAGAGTTAGCCTTTTTATTGCGATGTTGAAATTTCCATTTCCAGATGGCATAAGTTGCCCCAAGAGCTAACATAGCACTCAGAATCACCCATTTCCACTCATTCACAAATCCCTGCTTGGTGCCTCTATGGTCGTCGAAGTGTAAGATAGTGCCACCTCTGCTATCTTCTCCAAATTCCAGCCTTGACCAATAATGCCTGTGAATAAAGGCAATCACATCTCCATTTTCACCCATTACAGGAATCAGCGGGTAAGCACCGGAGTACAGTCTGCCATTGCGGTACCTGATCTTGACAGTGCCATGGGGCCGGTAGAAATTGGCACCCATGCTATAGTGCCCGGTATATTTTTTAGCCAACTCTTTCGGAATATTATCAATGCTTAGATTCAGCACCTCAAATGAATCGCCAAGAGCCGCTGCCGCCAATTCAGGGCCAACGAAATATGGCAATGAAACATACCGGTTAGACAGCATAATCACTACCAGGTCATCATCGGGATATATTCCAAAGTAAGAAGCAAAGCCAGGCGATCTGCCATTTACCTGGTATCGTGTGTGGTTGTTATGCGCATTAAGGAACCATCCATAGCCAGCATGACTGCCGTAGTCGGTCAGGGTCTGCTCCCATGCCTGCCTAGACAGTAGTTTCCTATTTAACACAGCCTGGGCAAACCTGGCAAGGTCATCGACGGTAGAATAGATTGAAGCATGCCCGGTTTTTACAGACCAATGTATTGCAGGTGCTGGCTCAACATCAGTGAAACCTTTTTCAGTGTAACCATTGGCTAAATTAGGAATATCAGATGCTGACATGAGATTGGAGATGTGGCCGGAGCTATGCATGCCCAATGGTTTAAATATGGCTTGCTCAAGGTAGTCTCCAAATGGCAAGCCACTAACCTGCTCTACGATTGCGGCCAATAAAATGTACTCTGATCTACCATGAGCATAGTTTGAGCCAGGTTCGAACACCAGGTCATCACCTTCGAAATACTCCATGAGTTGGGAGGTAGTATGTGGTTTATCTCTATTAAGGTTTTCTACGGCCCAACCGGCATCCCAGGCTGGTATACCCGAGCGCTGGGCCAGCATATGGTGAACTGTTATGCGGTCTCCATTTTTGAATTCAGGAAAGAAGTTGTCAACCTTGTCAGCTAGAGACATTCTACGCTCATCTACTAGCTTCATAATTGCAGCCGAGGTGAAAATCATGGAGGCAGAGGCCAACATGAACTTCGTATTTCGATTGTTCTCAAGCTGATGACCTTCATCGCTATTTCCGTATGACTGCTGGAAGAGAATTGAATCGTTTTGCAAAACAACTACATTGCCTGCATAATTATTAGTCGCAACCAATGGATCCATGATGCTCTGGATATTTTCCGCAATGGATTGGTGAAAAGAGGCCGATTGCACCCTGGAAGCAGTATAAAATATCAGACACCCAATAATTAACCCCTTTAGATTGATTACACTTTGCATAAGAATTCCGTAATTAAGTATGTTGGTATTGGTGATTATAAAACTCACCGCTAGCCAGCAAATAATCACGGTATTAGTGTGAAACTAAGTTGAAACTATCATGAATAACAGCAGTAACCATCCCGAAGGACATATATCGCTGGGCTCCTATACTTTAGATCCTAGCACAGGCATAATATTGTCTGAAGACGGGTATGAGATCTTTATGGAACATCGGCTGCGAGATTTGCTACTGGTGTTATATGATAAGAGAGGCCGGTTTGTAAGCAAGAAAGAAATCATGACCGATGTCTGGAAAGGCACTGTCGTTAGTGATCAATCTGTTGCCAAGGCAGTTTCTGATTTACGCAGGTTCTTCCAAACAAATACAATGGAGAGTATGAGCATAACCACTGTAAGGAAACTGGGCTATCGTTTAGAGGTATCACCTTTGCAAGAGGTGGCACTGATTGAACAACCTACTTCAACCCTAAGAAGGGCCCTTCCTTATACAATAGCAGCTTTATTCCTACTGATCTTCTTCATACTTCACCACTAAGCTAATATCGCTTCTATTGTCGTTTGTGGGATTAATTCTGTCGATGGCGGGCTAATTCAGGTGCTTTGGCAAGAAACTGTTAAAATTGGGTTGTGAGAGAACATCAATTGCAAAAACCAAGGCCCTTACTGGAAATCCCATTCCAACTTGCATTGTTGGTGTTGGTATTTGTATTCTATTCTTTCGACAGGGATCAGCCCCAGATTCAGTTTCATCAAGTGATCTTCTTCCTCAATTACGTGGGAGCGGTACTGATCATTAACTATCTGCTGCTACCTCGTTTCTTTTATAAGAAGAAGTACTGGCAGTTCCTCGTGGCATTCCTGGTCATCATAGTGTTGGTAATTCTAATGGAGGAGTTGGTCTTGGAAAGGATATTCTTCCCGGATGGCAGAGGCAGGCGATTTCAACCTATATTTTTCAGCTTGCTGGATGTATTGCCGGTAATTACTATTCTATCGGGTTTCAAGTTTGGGTGGGACCTTATAGTTAAGCAGCGCGAAGTTGAAGAATTACAGCTTTCAGTAGAAGAGAATGAGCTTAAGTTTCTTAAGTCTCAAATTCACCCTCACTTCCTTTTTAACAACCTGAATAATTTGTATTCCTATGCCCTGGACAATTCTGAAAAGACACCGGCCATTATTCTGGAGATGTCATCGGTATTGCGGTATATGCTCTATGAATGTAAGGAGAAGTTTGTACCCGTAGAAGGTGAACTGAAACAACTGCATAACTTCGTTAAGTTAAACGAATTACAAGTCGAAGACCGCGGAAAGATCACATTTACCAAGCCGGAAGCAATTGATGACCACCTAAAAATTGCTCCACTCATACTGCTGGTATTTGTCGAAAACGCCTTTAAGCACAGCGTAGGCAGTCAATCTGAGAATATTACTATCGATATATCAGTCGGAATAAGTGCAGAAGAAGAGTTAGCGTTTGTCTGTAGTAATTCATACCGGGCACAGGCCAACACCGATGATATCTCGATGGGTATCGGTTTAGAGAATGTAAAGAAGCGGCTAGAGTTATTATACCCCAATGCACATACTCTGCGAATTGAACAATCGCCAGATACCTACAAAGTAACCTTGAAGATTAAACTAGCATCTGCCAGCAAGTAGCATGATGACCTGCATAATCATAGAAGACCAACCGCCAGCGCAGAGGATTCTACAGCGGTTCATCCGCGATATTGGCACTCTTGAGCTTAAAGGCACTTACCCTGATGCTACTGCCGCAATCGATCAATTAAAGGCAGAATCTATAGATCTCGTTTTTCTTGACATCCATTTACCAAAGATCTCCGGCATTGAGTTTCTCAAGATTCTTACCAATAGGCCTAGTATAATCCTTACCACCGCATTTTCAGAATATGCAGTTGAAAGCTATGAATTGAATGTTGTTGATTATCTACTTAAGCCGTTTTCTTTTGAGCGATTTGTTCAGGCTGTGTCCAAAGTACAGGAACAATCCACAGACAATAAAAAGGTTGCAGATAGAGCAAAAGTTGATGGAGAGGTGTTTATCAAATCCGGTTATGATCACATCAAAGTCGTCATTCCCGATATCCACTATATCAAGTCAGATGCAGATTACACCGAGATTCACCTAAATGACAAAAAGCACATTTCATCGGAGCCACTTCGGTTTTGGGCTGATTACCTCGATAGCAACCAATTCATTCGTATTCACAAATCATTCATTGTAAATACCTCAAAGATCGAGAAGATCTCTGGCAATCGAATTCAACTGGTGTCAGGTGAGGCCTTGCCCCTAGGGAGAGCATACAAGGAGCAATTCTCTAAGAAGTTCCTCAATTAGGCGGGCCCTCCTTGTTGATTATCGGGAAACTATTGTCGTTTGTAGAATTCCAAGGATAATGGCAGAACTCTAAGTCTATTTTTGGGTTTGAAGATGTTATAAACATCAAAAATGAAGAGAATGAGATTTTGCTTTGTGGTGGTAATGTTAATGCTGTCGGCGGAAGTGTTTGCGCAACAAAATAACCTTGCGGGGAGAGTGGTGGATAATGACAGCGGAGACCCGGTAGAGTTTGCAAGTGTTGGTGTATTCAATCAAGCTGACTCCAGCCTGGTTGGAGGAACAGTAACCGATGCTGCTGGTACCTTTGGCATGAGAGTGGCACCTGGCTCATATTACGTCAGCATACAGTTTGTTTCCTACGCCGATTACATGGTGAATAATGTACTGATCGAAGAGGGCAAAACATTTACCCTCCCCGAAGTTAGGCTGGCGGTTGCCTCTCAATTTCTTGAAGAAGTTGTAGTGCAAGGAGATCGCACCCAAATGGAGTTGACGCTGGACAAAAAGGTTTACAATATCGGGAAAGACCTAAGCAATCTTGGAGGCAGTGCTACAGATATTCTCGATAACCTCCCGTCGGTACAAGTAGATGTGGAAGGCAATGTGAGTTTGAGGGGGAGCGAGAATGTTCGCATTCTGGTTGATGGCAAGCCATCAGGGTTAGTGGGCATTTCCAGCAACGACGCACTTAGACAAATCAATGGCAACATGGTTGAGCGCGTTGAGATTATCACCAATCCCTCTGCTCGTTATGACGCCGAAGGAGAAGCAGGTATAATCAATCTTGTTCTGAAAAAAGAAAAACGCCAAGGGTTAAATGGAAGTTTTGTAGCAAATACTGGGGTGCCACACAACCATGGTGGCTCCATGAATATCAATTTCCGGCAGAAGAACTTCAATCTCTTCTCTAACCTGGGAATTGCCTACAGAAAAAATCCAGGCGGAGGCAGCTCATTCCAACAATTTGGAGATCCCATTACCAAAGTAACAATAGTCGATAGAGATCGGGAAAGAGGGGGCATAAACTATAATGCACGCTTTGGCTCAGATATCTTTCTGAGTGACCATAGCACCCTCACCCTTTCTTTTCTCTATCGCTTCTCCGATGAGGACAATGACTTTGACACCGATTACTTTGATACCTACCCTACCCTCAATACTGACTCCCTAACGCAGCGTATTGGCGATGAAGTGGAAGGTGATGAGAACCTGGAATATTCAATCAACTACACCAAGACCTTTAAAGAGAAGGGCCGCAAGTTCTCTGCAGATATCCAATATCAAAACAATAATGAAACGGAAGAAGCTGACTTAATTGAGGCAAGTGGCACCAGTACTGGCATACTTACCCCTACGCTGGTGCAAAGATCAGTTAATGATGAACTTGAGGAAAGGTGGATGTTGCAAAGTGAATATGTTCACCCTGTAGGTAAAGAAGGAAAATTTGAATCTGGCGTAAGATACACGGATCGCCTGGTAGGTAATGATTACATTGTCGAGGAGCAGGACGAGAATGGAGACTACCAGGTAGATCCAAACTTCACCAACGACTTTGAGTACCACGAGAAAGTTGCTGCCGCTTATGCTATCATCGGCAACAAAGCCAACCTACTTTCATGGCAGGTAGGTTTACGATACGAGTGGACCGATCTATCGACGATACTTAGAAATACCAATGAAACTGGCCAGCAGCGTTATAGTAACCTATTTCCAAGTGCTTTCCTTACTTATGACCTAAGTGACGAGCAATCGGTGCAAGCCAGTTACAGCAGAAGAATTAGACGCCCCCGGGGACGATTTCTTAATCCATTCCCAGACATAGTCGATAACCGGAATTTCCGTATGGGTAATCCCGATCTCCGGCCAGTTTACACAGATTCATATGAGTTAGGGTACTTATTGAACCTGGCAAAGTCTTCGATTTATGGGGGCGTCTATTTTAGACATTCCGAAGGCGTCTACCAGCGCATCAGGTTTGTGGAAAACGATATTACTTACCAGCGGCCCTATAATATCACTGCACAAAACGATATTGGCATCGAGGTTAATTTCTCTCACGAGCCTGCTAAGTGGTACAGCTTCAATGGAAACCTGAATTTCTTTCATTCTATTACCGAAGATGGAAGTATCAGCTTCAACGATCAGACAATAAGCTTTGACCAGGTAGAAGCCACTTCGTTTAGTGGTCGGTTGAATAACAACCTTAAGCTAAGCAAGGCCTTCGATGCACAAATAAATGTAATGTATCGGGCTCCTCGTAACACCGTACAAGGCAAAAGGCTATCAATGACTTCAATCGATCTTGGATTCTCAAGAGATGTAATGAAGAACAATGGTACCATAGCCCTAAGCGTCAGAGACTTGCTTAATACACGCAAATATCGCGGTGAAACTTTCGCTGAAGGCTATTTCGAAGTCAGCGATTTTCAATGGCGAAGTCGAACTACTCAGCTGAGCTTTACCTATCGGCTTAACCAGAAAAAGCAAAGACAACGCAGAGGCAGAGGCGATGGCAATGACTTTGAAGGAGATGAGGCGTTCTAGTGCCAGTGCAAGGTTCCTTCCATAAAAAAAGCCATTACGTCAAATGGCTTTACTACTTTTTGCAAAGGACCTGAGTCCCTTGATTTAAATCAATTCTACTCGTACGGCGTTTAGCCCTTTTCGGCCTTGCTCCACATCAAACTTCACTTTGTCGTTCTCCCTAATTTCATCTATAAGGCCACTTTCATGAACAAAAATGTCTTCACTGGAATCCTGGGGCTTAATAAAACCAAATCCTTTTGAGTTGTTGAAGAACTTAACTGTTCCTTCTTTCATTGTTTACTTGTTTATGTTAAAACGTTATTAAAAAATACATTTTGATTAATTCACAAATGTGACAGCTTTCCCCGCTTTGCCCGCTCGGCCAGTTCTCCCAATTCGATGGATGTAGCTATCTAGTGTTTGAGGTTTCTCGTAGTTGATAACGTGCGTAACATTATCCACGTCAATTCCCCTTGCTGCAACGTCTGTTGCCACTAATACTTGTACTTTTCCTTTACGGAATTTATCCAGGGCCTGTATTCTATAGTTTTGAGATTTATTGCCATGAATAAGAGCGGCACTAACCCCGGATTTATTAAGCCTCTGGCTCACTTTATCTACAAGTCTTTTCGTTTCGGCAAATATCAATACCCTTTCGTACTCACTGCCTGAAACTAAATCCAATAGCATATTAAATTTATCACCACCCTTGGGTACTTTGATTAAATCCTGATTGATTCGGGCTGCAGCATTTGTTGTTGGCCCAACCGAGATATTAATTGGATTGGTTAGCAAGGTATCAATTAGCGACTTTTGAGTTTTATCAGTTGTTGCAGAAAATAGCATCGTTTGTCTCCGATACTTCATTCCACCAACAATCTTCTTTATGTCATTAACAAACCCCATGTCAAGCATACGGTCGAATTCATCCAAAATAAGAACTGAGAAATCTTGCAGGTTTAGGGCTTTTCTCTTGGTCAGGTCCATTAGTCGACCAGGTGTGCCAATAATCAAATGGTGCCTCCTGCGCAACCGATGAACGTCTCTACCTACGCTGGTGCCACCAATAAAACTAGCGCTATAAAGCCCCATACCATTAGTAAGACATTTAAATTCCTTCTCAACTTGCAGGGCTAATTCCCGGGTTGGCACAATTACCAACGAACTGAAGGGTTTACCATTTGTCAATTGGTCAATAATTGGAATCAGAAAAGCAGCAGTCTTACCGGTTCCGGTATTAGCAACACCAACCAGATCTCTACCTCTAATCTCGGGTTTCAGCGTCTTTTCTTGTATTTCCGTTGGGTTGACAAACCCCATCTTGGTAATGTTTTCCTTTAGCTTCGCATCAAGGTTCAACTCTTGGAATGACCTGGCAGGGCTAAAGGAATCCGTTTCCCTGGGACCACGCCCAACTCGGTTTACTATTTGCTCTAAGTCTAAATTAGACTTAGCCCTACCTTTCCGGAAACCTCTTCCAAAATTGTTCTTTGATTGTGCCTTAGCCCGGTGAAATTTTCTTTTATCTGATTTTCTAGCTTTTGTATAACTCATATTCTATATCATTGATTAGTAATGAGCCCCTTGCCTCCATATCGCTACTGGCTCAAAAAAACAACGGCAGCATAGCAATTATTGCATGCCTCATTGTTTGGAACTATCATAAGAGGGATGGTAATCTTGAAACCTCGCCCGTCTTCTGAGTCGTAAAGTTCGACTCTATTCTTTGTTTAAACTGTCTATGCGGTAAAGGGGCCTAAATCGGGATCAAATATTATGGAAGGTTAAGATTACGGAAGGCATCTTTACGAAGGCACAAAGGTACAGCTTAAATTCTACTACTCCTACGGTAGTGGGAAAGTTATATATAGTCGCAATATGGGAAGAAGGCAATACAAAGCATGTTAAATAGTTAGCTAATACTGATGGAGGTCCGTCTCTTACTTTTATTATCACTACCTTACTGCTCCATAAAAATTAATGGAAGTTTGAGAGAGCAAAAGATTAGACTTATTCCCTGGCAAGCTTCGGCAAGCTTAAGGAAAGTCGACTGACAAATGTGTCAAGAATGTGGGACCCAACCACCGCCATTTGGTCCAGTGAATGTATAAAGTGAGAAAAGCAGCAACATATCAACAACTATGAGTACACAAAAGTATGCCCACTTCTGGAAAAAATACCGACCTGCAATTTTGAGGTTAATGGTAGATTCCATCGAAGAACCCCAAGAATATAGATTTACAAAACATGAATTTGACGATGCCAATCCGAAAAAAACAGGTGGCTACTCGTTCACACTAAAAGTGCATAGCGGTAGAGCTTTAGCAAAAACCGGGAATGAGGCAGCAGCAACCGACTTATTCATGATGTTGCAAAGGTCTGAAAAGGGAGTGGAACTCACCAGGGACTACATCTTTCAATTTGCTCTAAGCACTGATTTTGTTTTGAAAGTTTCAAACGAAGAGTTGCCAAAGCAAGATGAATCGAGTGATGATGAGCTATCGGCAGATGAAGAACCTCAAGCAGACGGGAAGTAAAACTTCACCAAGAGCTAAACGAGGTCATTGACATTACACTTTCCCCAGCCTTCCTGTTATTTCAATCAACCTCAACCATTGCTGATAGAAAAACGGCAGAGCAGATACGCTTTCAATAAACTGAAACAGGTAAAGAATCAGTGAAAAGATGGCGCCATATTGGAGAAGACCGTCACTTACCAAAGTAAAAATCGAAAGTACCAGGAATGCCATCATGACCAGCCAAACCACTGAAAAATTGATTGTTTCCAGGTCTGAAAGCCTGATATTCCAGCGCATAAGCTTTCTGAGATGATTTCGGAGGGATAACTCCCCTCCCGCTCCTACGCAGTCAACCTGCCGCTCCAATTCGTCATTGTATCCTTTATTTAGCCTTACCGTCTTGCGCTCAGTGAATCCGTAAACCATAACTACCATTAGTAGTACCAGGGCACACCCCAGAAATACTCTTAAGTCAAGAAATGCTACTATGGTTAAGGTGCCCAGCAAACCAACGCTACTATTGATAATTGCCGGAACAGAATTCTCAAAGAACTCGACAACTTCTCCCAGCAACCTTAAATGTGCAGTTTTGGAGGAAGTATCACCTTTCAGTCGGCTTCCTACAATGGTACCATAGTCTTCATATACTTTGGCATAGAATCGGGAATCGAACCAGCGCCGTCCCGCACCCACAAGCAGTGATACCAGGCCCAATCCGCCCAACAAGATGGAGCCCGTATACACTTGCTGTAAGCCATCGTCAATTGCCAGGCCGATAAACAAAGGAAATAGAACCAGCAACCCGGCATCCAATAAAACCAGCAGCAGCGTCAAGGCAAACTGCTGCCGGAAGTTGCTCAAAATCTGTCTAATTTTCATCAGAGGCTTTAGGTACCCAGCCGGGTTTCTTAAACAAATAACCCATAGCTTCTTTCCAACTTCTAGCCTTCACCACGTCTTTGAACATATTCACATATTCTACAAAATGCACCTTAACCGGATTGATGGTATTAATCTGCTTAGTGAGGCCATAAGTAGGCTTGTGCTCCTCATCCTGAAACGTACCGAATAGTCTATCCCAGATAATTAGTAGAGCACCATAGTTCTTGTCCAGGTATAGATCATCCGAACCGTGATGGACACGATGGTGGGATGGGCTATTGAATATCCATTCATACCACCCCAATTTTCCAATAAGCTCCGTGTGAATCCAAAATTGATAAGTGAGGATAAAAACGATAGCAATCAGAACCACTACTGGATGAAAGCCAACAAGGATTGCTGGCAGATAAAATACCCAAGTGACAAAATTATCTATAAAGGAAACCCTCAGTGCCGTGGTGTAATTATAAATCGGTGAGCTATGATGAATGGAGTGATACGTCCACAAGAACCTTATCTCGTGCTCCCACCTATGTTCCCAATAATAAATAAAGTCCACAAACAGAATCGCTAAAATCGTTGTCCACCAGTTAACTGGGATGGACCAGGGAATTACGCCATCTACCAGAAAGAAGGTCCAGATAAATAGTGCGGTAGCTGCTTTCTCGGTAAGTTGGGCTGGAATGAAAACGCTTATACTGGCCCACATTTCGCCAATTCGCCACCGATTGATTTTCTTTTTATACAGTTCCCAAGAGAACTCCACCAAGGCCAGGCCCATAGCAAATACGAAGAAAACCAAGATTAGGAGACCAACATTCTCCTCGACTTGTTTTACCAGATCTTCCATAGTCATTTAGTTGTTTTTGTTCTCAATAACTCTTGTCCATGTTTCCTCATTGGAAAATCCCCAATAGGAATAGTGCACTAGAAGGTGGGTTTCAGACTTCTTTTTTAAAGAGATATCTGTAGTGAAATATTCGTCTTCATCATATTGCACCTTGTAGGAGGCCTCACCATTTTTGCCATCAAACTCAAGTTTGGTTACTACCATGCTATTGTCCTCGTACTCATCGCCATTTTCATCAGTAAAATGAATGGAGTAGCCCACCACTTTTCCTTGCTCAGACCGGAACTCATAAATAGATTTTCCCTTATAGTCTTCGTAAGTGACTTCCCATCTGCCCACTAACTCGGATTCTGATTGAGCCATTGCCAGGGATGACATGACGAGGGTTAAGGCTGCTGAAAATAAAGTTGTTCTTTTCATAATAAATTGATTTTTGATCCGCTATACGGATGTCCTATTTTTCATCAAAAATTCAGCTTATAGTAATTAGAATCTTCCCTGCCTATAATGTGGGACACTTTTAGGACGATTGATTTGTCCCGAATCATCGGGGATGGGAAGAAAGGCCAATAAATTAAGCCTGCTGCTGCCGCTTGAATTCGGTGGGGGTTTGCCCTGTAAACTTCTTAAACGTATTGTAAAAGGCCGTTTTGCTATTGAACCCTGCTTCATAGCAAATTGCGAGAATAGTAACCTGTTTGGCGCGGTCGGAGGTTAATAATGCCTGGGCATCTTTAACCCGATATTGATTTATAAAATCAGAAAAGCTGAGATCCATTTTTTCATTGATTACCTGCGACACGTGATGCAGGGATTTCCCAACTCTAACTGAAAGTTCATTGAGTCGATATTCTGGATTGAGATATGGTTTTTCGTCGTCCATAATTGCGAGTATCTCCTTCCAGATTTCATCAGCATCCTCCATTGTTAGAGAAGATTTTGAATACTTCTCACTATCGACGGGTAAGTCTTTGTAATCTCCTGTAACTGCAAATACCGGGAAGCGCATGGCTGCAAAAGAGACAAACAGAGGAAAGATACTGGTGAACATAGACTCCAGCTTCTCGTAGAAAAGCCATTGCTCTCCGTCAAAGAATGAAACAACTCCACTAATCCAAATAGCTATGTATGTTCCAATGGCCAGTAAAATTAAACTCTTAAGCCAGCTGAAATTTAACTTTTCCCTGGAATCAAGTTGTACAGCCAACCTAACCCTTTGGATCAGAAGAAAAGACAACAGCAACATTCCGATGTTGAAGAGTATGGCAACATAGTAATCCAGCAACAACACCATGAATTGCAGCGGGTAATCGTCTGGTTTGGATAGAATATCCGCAGGTAATAGTGATATAAAAATTACTCTTACCACTGTGTAGATTGCAAAAGTAAAAACCCAGAATTTCCGCCCGATTGGTATTTTGAATACTGTATGTGCGTAAAGCAAAAACAATGGCCCAATTAGGTGATAGTGAAAATAAGATAAGCCCAACCCCGGCCACGAGATGTCATTGTAGATGAAGTAGGACTCCATCAAATTATGCGCATTAAATAGCACAATTAATCCAAGAATTGCCCGGGCAGATTTACCCTGAACTTTGCTGGTAAAAACAACAACTGCCAAGACCACCGCTACCAGCGCACCAATTAGAGGTATGGTATTTAGAAATGTCAAGTATTATTTATGCGAGATTATAACTTACAGCTGCACATTACCGGGCCTGGCCGGACCCTTCAACCACTGTCCCGGCCTTTCTCCGGTCAGGGCTCCATTCTTCAATACAAATTTACCATTAACCATCACATGATCGATACCAACCGGATAGCGATGGGGATCGACAAATGTAGCTTTGTCTTCAATGGTTTCAGCATCGAATATTACAATATCTGCATAGGCCCCTTCCGCAATTCGCCCTCTTCCTTGCAAGTTAAACTGATCAGCCGGCATGCTTGTCATCTTCCTGACCGCCTCTTCAAGGGTTATGACCTCTAACTCTCTTACATAGCGCGCAAGTACCCGTGGAAAGGCTCCATAGCTTCGAGGATGAGGGAAGCCGACTCCATAGCTTACCGGATCCCCATCAGTTTCAATCATGGCCAACGGGTGTTGCATAATTCTAATTACATCCCTCTCATCCATGGCATGGTAGATTGCTGAGAAGCCGCCCTTAAGTTGCAGCTCAATCACAAGCTCTATGCCGGTTTCGAGGTTATTCGGAAGGCCTCGGTCAGCAGCCAGATCGCTGAGCCTTTTGCCATTATAAGATTCATCGCTTGGCAGTACCCTAAACTGTATGCGGCTAAGGTCGCCTCCGGTACGATCGGTTGTAAGGATCCGCCGCATGTCAGTGATAATTTGAGCCCTGGTATCGGCATTGTCAAGACGTTGAGCAAACTGGTCTCTACCTCCGGCAAAGGCCCATTGGGGAAACAGAATCGATGAAGAAGTACTGGATGCTGTATATGGGTAGAGGTCGTGTCGAATATCCAAGCCTGCATTATTGGCAGAATCAATAATGGCAAGACTATGTTCGGACCAACCCCACTGTCCCACTCCTGCTGCCTTATGGTGATTGATCTGGGCCGGTATATTGGCCTCGGCTGCAATGCGTACAGTTTCCCGAACCGAGTGGAGCAAACCGGTAGCTTCATTTCTCATATGGGTAACGTAAACCCCTCCGTAGCTGGAAGCAACCTTTGCTAATTCAATTATTTCCTCTGTTTCTGCATAGTTGGCAGGTATATACAGCAATCCTGTTGAAAGGCCCAATGCACCCTGCTTCATAGTCTCATCCACATACGTTTTCATCTCCTCAAGTTCTTCAGCGGTTGGAGCCCGGTTTTCTAATCCTAGCACCTGCTTTCGAGTCCAGGTATGACCAGCAAAAAATCCAATATTAGGAACCACCACCAGCGAGGATGCATATTCATCAAGTGGCCAGGGCTGATTGTGAGAATGCAGCGTAGCCATAATGGTTGTGATCCCTTGTCTGGTAAAGTTCTCTGCTAAGGGATGCTCATGAATGGTGGATTGTATATGGGCGTGATTGTCGATAAAGCCCGGCGATAGAATTTTGCCGGAAATATCCATAACCTCTGTGGCCTCGTCGTTTGATAGGGAATCTGTTGAGATTACTACTATAATATCATCCTTTATAGCTACGTCAGCAACATACGCAGCATTGCCTGTACCATCTACGATTGTACCTCCTTTAAAAAGAATATCATATTCTTTAGCAACTGGGGTTGATGTCTCTTCTGGTTCTGATTGTTGAGGTTGACAGGCAAAAATAGAAAGGGCTAACAGCAACTGTGCAGGGTATTTCATTTCAATAGGTTTTCATATGAAGATAGTAATTATGACAAAATTGAATTGCCAACTGGCCCGTACCGCTTATAAGATAGATTGAAATCGACATTCCCTTTTCCTCTTTATCTGTGTAATTTGCTATAGCACTAAGCCCCACTGCTATGAGAGTACCTATCCTGGTTTTATGTTGGCTGTCTTTCAGTCAAATCTCAAATGGTCAAGACCTTTCAACCTTAATCAGCCCTTTGGAATGGGATAACGTGGGCCCAAACCGTGGTGGGAGAAGCATTGCTGTAGCCGGAAGTAATGCCCGTCCAAACGAGTACTATTTTGGGGCTACCGGGGGAGGTTTGTGGAAAACAAATGATGGAGGCACCAATTGGCTTCCTGTAACCGATGGGCAAATCAATAGCTCCTCAGTCGGGGCTGTGGCTGTTGCTCCTTCCAATCCTGACATCGTGTATTTGGGAATGGGTGAAGCACAGCTAAGAGGCAACGTGATGCAAGGAGATGGAATCTATCTATCCTCCGATGCTGGTAAAAGCTGGAAACATATGGGCCTAGCTGAAACCCAGGTGATCAGTCGCATACAGGTGCATCCACAGAATCCCGAGATAGCATTTGTCGCAGCCCTTGGCAATCCCTATGGCCCAAATGAAGATCGAGGAATATTTCGCACCGGTGATGGGGGCAAGACCTGGCAGAAAGTACTATACAGAGATAACAAGACCGGAGCTATCGATCTGATTATGGATCCCAACGACGCCAATACACTTTACGCTAGCTTCTGGCAGGTATACCGCAAACCTTGGATTCTGTGGAGCGGTGGCGAAGGCAGTAGCCTTTATAAATCAACCGATGGTGGTGAAAATTGGCAGGAACTAACTGCAGCACCCGGATTACCGAAAGGAGTTTGGGGTAAGGTAACTGTCACGTTATCAGCAGCTAATAGCAACATAGTTTATGCAAATATTGAAGCAAGCGAAGGTGGCTTGTACCGATCGGATGACGCCGGTCGCACCTGGAGGTTAGTGAACAATCACCGGGACTTATGGCAACGAGCCTTCTACTTCTTAAGAATAAAGGCTGACCCTACCGACGCAGAAACGATCTATGTGTTGAATTTTATTCTGCTCAAATCAACTGATGGCGGCAAGACGTTCGAAACGATAAGAACCCCTCACGCCGACCACCACGACCTCTGGATTGACCCTACCAATTCTGAACGCATGATTGTCGCCAACGATGGTGGTGGTGCGGTATCAGTAAATGGTGGTAAAACATGGACGGAGCAGGATTATCCCACGGCCCAGATCTATCGTTTAGAACTGACCTCTGATTATCCTTACCATCTTTGCGGTGCTCAACAGGATAATACCACTGTTTGCGTTTCCAGCAGCTTAAGTTACTGGCAAAATCCTCGTAGGGCTGACGCGGGTTGGTACTATGCCATCGGTGGTGGAGAGAATGCCTATATAGCCAATCATCCAACCAAACCAAATATCTTCTTCTCCGGCGCCACCAACCGCCTGACTCGCTATAACCGCGCGACTGATCAAATTCAGGATGTACAACCTTACCCGTTTATGGTGATGGGTGAAGCGGCTAGAGAAATGCCGGAACGCTGGAACTGGGTCTACCCTATTGTATTTTCACCGCTGCCACCCCATCGGTTGTATATAGGATCTCAGCACCTGTGGGAAAGTGCAGACGAGGGAAAAACCTGGCAGAAAATAAGCAAAGATCTGACTCGATCAGATCCCGCCACGTTAGGTGATTCCGGTGGGCCAATAGTCAAAGACCAAGACGGCCCGGAGATTTACGGGACTTTATACACCATTGCCCCCTCCTATCATGATCCGGAAACCATTTGGACAGGATCTGATGACGGCCTGGTACAAGTGACAAGAGATAAAGGCAACTCATGGGTGAATGTAACCCCGCCTGATTTACCAGAACATTCAAGAGTTGGTTTAATTGCGCCATCCAGACATAACCCAGGAACCGCCTACTTTGCTGCTCGCCGCTATGAAATGAGCGATCGGCAGCCTTACGTCTACAAAACATCAGACTACGGGCAGTCATGGACCAAAATTATTAATGGCATAGAGGGTGGCCATTTTGCCCATATTATTGCCGAAGACCCAGAGAAGCAGGGCCTGCTCTACTTGGGCACAGAACACGGGGTCTATGCTTCCATTGATGATGGCGCAAACTGGTTCAAACTCAAGCTTAATCTCCCAGATGTACAAGTTTCTGGAATTAGAGCTATTGGCAAAGATCTCGTTATTGCCACCCATGGCCGATCTTTCTGGATTTTGCCAGATGTCCATTTGCTCAGGCAGGCTAATGTGAGCCAGTCAGATGCAAAGAATCGAATCTTCAATCCAGGAGATTTTATAAGAAGAAATGATATCGGAAGATTCCATGTTTACCTAAACACTGACAACAACTTAAGAGCCTGGATTGAAGATAGTGATGGCAAAATGGTTGCAAATTTTAATAGCGATCGTCTAACGACAGGCATGAACACGTTACGATGGAATTTACGCTACCCGGGTGCTACCGTTTTTCCGGGAATGATATTGGAAGGACCAAGTCCGGCAAGAGGGCCAAACGCGCCCCCTGGTCTATACTATTTTAAGCTCAATGTTAATGGAGAGGAGCTCGTACAGGCTTTCCGAATAGCAAAAGACCCCAGATTGAAAGCAACTGATGAGGAACTGCAACAGCAGTTTGATCTTGCCATCAAAGTTCGCGATCTAACCAGCCAGGCTAATGAAAGTGTAATTATGATCAGGAATTTGAGATCTCAAATAGATGATAGGCTGAAGGAGACGAAAAACAGAAGAGTGCTTAAAACGGCTGAAGATTTCAAAACGAGAATAGGCGCTATTGAGGCGGAGCTCTATCAGGTGCGGAACCAAAGCCCCAAAGACAAGATTGCATTTCCAATCAAACTCAATAATCGGTTATCTGGCTTGATGTCAATTATTGAATTTGGGGATGGTGCCCCCAATGCCGGCGCCTATCAGATATTCGCCGAGTTAGAATCGGAGATGCAGAAGCAAATGGGCGCATTGGAAAATGCCTTAAAAAGTTTGACCCCGCTCAGTGCCAGTTTTGAAAAAGCCGGGTTGCAAGCTCTGGAAATTCGCTGACTGCCAGATAGTATTTACAGAGTGGTAGTTACCTTATCGAATTTTGTGCTTACCATATACCTCGAAGGCAGGGACACTCCTTTTGGCGAATCGGGCAAGGTTAGAA
>JANQPQ010000021.1 GCA_028285445.1 Cyclobacteriaceae bacterium
GTCGGAAGGAAACCTGATGCCCAATTTAATAGCAGGCACCGAACCAATCAGCCCCGATCTCCTCGGCAGCATCTCTCAATTACCGCCGGCATTTGCTACACCACTGGAACAGTTTGGTACTGTTTATAAAGAGTTTAGATTTAAGCAAGGACCGACCGGTCACTACAATGCACATGCTACCGCAATCACTGGGGTTTATAATAATGCTGATGTTAACATCCAACAGCGGCCAAGCTCCCCTACGGTGTTTGAATTCTATCGTAAGCACAATACACCTGTTGGGTCTGCAACAAATGCTTGGTGGGTTTCGGATGCGCTCGGTCCCTATCCTGCGCTAAACTATAGCGACTATCCCGGTTATGGAGCTATGTACGGCGCCAACTTCATTCAGCCAACCTCAATCATTAGCCAATCGGGCTTTAACTCTTTGGGCACTCCAAAAGTGTTTGATACCGAGGAGCAAACGAAAATTGCCAACATGCAGGAGTTCCTGGATGGCAATTTCTCATCGCAGTTTCAGGCTGGAGATGCCGGGGTAACCAACTCTTCGGAGGAGACACTACAGATTGAAAATTTTGTAGCTCGGCTATTTTCCGAAGCCATTCAGGGCCAGCACAATAACCCCTGGAATATCCCCAGTGGGTTTATGAGCAGCGATATGTATAATATTTTTTACGCCGAAAAGGTGATTGAAGAATTCAAACCTGAGCTACTTGTTGTCAACATGCAAGATGTAGACATCTGCCATCAGAATTTTAGCGGCTATTGCAATAATCTGCGCATGGCTGATTATGCGCTGGCCCATCTATGGGATTTCATTCAAAACACCCCGGGCATGGCCGATGATACCATCCTGATTGCCGCCCCTGAGCATGGCCGCAACCTGGAAACCAACACAGTAATGGATGCTAACGGCAGGTTTGCAATTGACCATACTAATGATGAAATGTCTCGCAGGATTTTCTGTGCTATTCTTGGCCCCAATGGTATTGTAAATCAAAATAGTGCCATCAATGAGGAGCTTGGTGAAAGTATTGACATTGTACCTACCATTGCCAACGTTCTCGGGTTCGATACAGAAATGCCGCCAATTTTACCTGGAAATGTTTTAGAAGAGGCCCTGATATGAAGCCTGGAGCCACCATATCGCTCTTAGTGAGCCTTCTTTTCGCGGTCATCATCATTAAGGGCTGTACTTACAATACTGAAGAAGTGGTGAATCCTTTCAATGAAATAGCGGCAACTATTGAGGAACCTTTAAGCCTCGATTCCACTTCCATGATTGGAATTCAAGCCAATATTCTGGAGGTACGGTGCGCTCTTCCTGGTTGCCACGATGGCAACTTTGAGCCCGATTTTCGTACAGCGCAAAGCTCGCATTCCACGTTGGTCTACCACCCAGTTACTAAAAACAATGAGACCAACGATTTTCGATTTAGAGTTGTGCCCTACATGCCAGATGAATCTGTGCTAATTGAACGAATTACTAATTGCTGCTTTGTAAATATTGACGACCGCATGCCACAGGATAACATCGGAGAACCCTTGGCTGAGGAAGACATTGAAAGTATCAGGAAATGGATTGAAGATGGCGCCAAAGATATGTTTGGTCAGGAACCGACTTTTCCCAACACCGCTGCTCAAATACTATTTTACGTAGGCATTAATCAAACCCTGGATTCCCTTTACTCAAACAATAGATTAGACGGGGCTATTAGCCCCTTCCTTGTTCCTGACAATGAGACTTTTAGCATAGTAGTCGGCGTTCGCGACGACAGTACCGCCGTCGCAAATATCCAGAGTGAAATAAGACTGTCATTTGATCAGGATGATTTCACCAATGCTACGGTTGTGCCCATGACTTTCCTGGAGGTGCAGCAAGGGCAGTTTTGGCGGGCGAATATCAATACCGCTACATTGCCCAAAGAAACACCGGTATTCTTCAGAATTTATGCTGCAGACGGCAACCAGCAGAACCCAACAGAATTTCCACGAGACGAAACGGTTTACTTCTACAAATCATTCTATTCATTTTATGTGGTAACTAATTGAAGCGACTTATCATCATAGCTTCGCTAGCCGTTTGGGCATTCTCTTGTAACGATGAATTGGAGCCAATTGCACTTAGCCCTGAAATAACATTCGTAAGCGTATCTAACGATACAATCGTTCAATTTCAGGAGGTACTCACCATTACCA
Source organism: Cyclobacteriaceae bacterium (assembly GCA_028285445.1). Taxonomy (GTDB): domain Bacteria; phylum Bacteroidota; class Bacteroidia; order Cytophagales; family Cyclobacteriaceae; genus JANQPQ01. Next base: position 2,200 of record JANQPQ010000021.1, read on the forward strand.
TCTCCTATATCGATGGCGATGGCGATTTGGGTGAAAATGACCCTGATATCAAAAACCTGTTCGTAACTGATTCCAGGAATGATGTAACCTTTGAATTTCGCATTCCTCAGCTAGCTCCCGCTGGAAGCCCTATTATTATTGAAGGCAATCTACCCATTGAACTAAGCGGCGTTGCCATCATCAATTCAGGAGCGCAAACAGAGCAAGTAAGCTATACAATCTCAGTTATTGACAGGGCTGGTAATCAAAGTAATGTTGTGAGTACACCCGAAATAACGCTTATCAGATGATCTAATTCCGAATAAGTACTTTAATCAGAAACTAACGGTGGTAATATTGTTATACGTTGAAGTGCTTCCAACCTTGCGCCTGGAGGGGTACGCTATTCCCGCCCTTAGTAACTATTGAAGCGCCGTCATCTTTTGACAATACCTCACCGATAAAGTGTATATCAGGATGTTTTTCCAGCTTGGCAAAATCGTCTTGAGAAATGGTGAATAGCAGCTCGTAATCTTCACCTCCATTTAGAACAGAAGTAATTGGGTCTAATTTGAACTCTACGGCAGTGTCGTAGGTTTGCTTATCAATCGGCAGTTTGTCTTCATATATTCTAACTCCCGCTTCTGAATGCTTGCATAGATGAAATATCTCGGAAGCAAGTCCATCTGAAACATCAATCATAGCGGTTGGAACCACCTGAAGTTCCGCCAGTTCATGGACAATATCCATTCTCGCCTCTGGTTTAAGCTGTCGTTGTACAATGTATTGGTAGTCGTCCAACTGTGGTTCCATCTCAGGATTAGTCAGAAACACCTCTTTTTCTCTTTCCAGCACCTGCAAACCAATTAATGCACCCCCTAAATCTCCACTTACGCATAAGATTTGGTTCTTACTTGCCCCACTGCGGTAGGCTACCTTTTCTTCATCAACTTCACCATAAATTGTTACAGACAATACAAGCCCCGATGCAGATGAGGTGGTATCTCCCCCAACTAAGTCAATATTGTAACTCTCACAGGCAGCATTAATACCTTGGTAAAGTGCTTCCACCGCTTCCACCGAAAACCTGTTGCTTAGCCCCACATTGACTAGAATTTGCTTTGGAACACCATTCATAGCCGCTATATCTGAAACGTTTGCAGCCACCGACTTGTACCCTAAGTGATGGAGAGGAACATAGGACAAATCAAAATGTACCCCTTCAAGCAGCATATCCGACGACAAAAGTGTGAGTCTGCTGTTATCATTCTTAATAACGGCGGCGTCATCACCAATAGCTTTTAAGGTGGTGGCTGACCGGACTCTGGCATTGGCTTGAATTTTATCAATCAGCCCAAACTCGCCTAATTCCGCAATTTCTGTTCTTTTATCAGACATTTGGCAAAGGTAAGTCTTTTATAAAGGATTTGAACTTCCACCGCGCGACCTTATCTTTGTCATTGTAGAATTATCAGTACAAATACTTTAGTTATGAGAAAATTAATTGTACTGGTTGGCTGTCTTTCACTACTTCTGGTTTCGTGCGGCCCAAAGCCACAATATAAAACGCGCAAGGGCAAGAAAAAGCTTGAGCGCTACAACGACCTACAACATAATAAGGCGGATTGGCAGAATGCCAAAAAAAAGCATTAGCCGCTAATTTCCTGACAAAGCTCAACCAATACCCCATTTGTTGATTTGGGGTGCAGGAAAACTACCAATTTGTTGTCGGCCCCTTGCTTGGGAGTTTCGTTCAGAATTTCGAAACCCTCTTGCTTTAGGCGTATCACTTCCTTATTTATGTCTTCCACATCGTAAGCTATGTGATGGATACCCTCGCCCCGTTTCTCAATAAATTTAGAAATGGCTGAATCTTCACCAGTTGCCTCAAGCAACTCTATTTTGGTTTCGCCCATCATAAAGAATGATGTACTTACCTGCTCGCCTTCAACAGTTTCTGTTTTATAATGAGCCTTACCAAACAGCTTTGTAAACAACTCGTTTGATTTTTCCAGATTTTTTACGGCTATGCCAATGTGCTCTACCTTAAGCATGAAAATCCCTCTTTCGGTATTGAATTTTAGTATTTTTGTAAAAATGATAAAACTTTTCTCTTTCAAGAATAGTTTTGTAAAAAACAAGTTGGGATGGCAACAGTGAATGACGTTCATGTAGAATTAGTAAGAATTCAGAAGGAAATTCAAGAGCACCTTGGATTAGAGGATAATGCCCTGGTTTTTGAATATCTCCAAAATGACGGAAAAATCAGATTGGACTTGATTACGGTGAATCCCAGACATAATCAGTCTTTTCTCTTCCACCAAGTAGAAGGATTTGACAAAGTCGATGCCATTACTCGCATGCGGGACTATGTTGTGGGTGCCAAAGAAAAGGAGAGCCACTACACGGTGCAATGGCAGGCAAAGAATGATACAGAACTTCATACTTCCTATTTTAGAGCTAGCAGCGTTTACGATGCGCTTGATAAGCTTTACTATGGAAGGGATATGCACACAATAACTGTTTTCAGCGTAACTTTGAATCCGGTAGCTTAAATTAAAGAAAGATGATTAGTGTAACAGAGCAAGCGAAAAATCAATTGGACAACCTTAGAGTTGAAGATGGTTTTAGTGAAAACCACAATGTACGAGTGGCTGTAAAAGGCGGTGGTTGTTCCGGGCTAATGTATGACCTGCAATTTGATGATAATATCAACGAGAAAGATGAGGTGTTTGAAGATAAGGGTGTGAAGATCGTTATCGATAAGAAGAGTATTCTCTATTTACTCGGCACCACCTTAGATTTTTCTGACGGCCTCAATGGGAAAGGCTTTCAATTTATTAACCCCAACGCTTCGCGCACCTGCGGCTGTGGCGAAAGCTTCTCTATCTAATGGAAATTAAGAACTTAGCCAATAAAAAAGGCGACTTCAATTGAAGTCGCCTTTTTTTATTGATATACTGATATCTAATATCCAGGATTCTGAACGAGGTTAGGATTAATATCCATCTCTCTGTCAGGAATCGGGAATACAAGTGCATCTGCGTTCCAAGCAAGCCCAGAGTTAGTAAGTGTACCCTGAGTTCTTTTCAGATCACCAAGCGTGAAACCTTCAAATGCAAGTTCTCTTCTTCTCTCCAGCAAAAACTCATCAATAAGTTCCTGCTGACTAGCGAAGTCTCCTAAAGTCGCCATTGTCAGTCCAGCTCTTACTCTGGTTGCATTCAAGTCATCAATAGCACCTTGTACCAGTCCTTGTGTACGGGCTATCGCTTCACCACGGTTCAGATACATTTCAGCCAAACGAAGAACGTTTACGTTATCATTTCCTGTAGCATCTGTCCATTTGCCTGTTCTCTGCGCACCAGCCTGATCATTGTAGAACATGTTCAGTCTGTCATCTGAAGCATCATATAGTGCCAAGTGTACGTTAGTGATATCGATATCTCCACGTCCACCATTCTCAGGTGGTGCATAGAATGTATTCAATCCATTTGCACCATCTTGGGCACTAACCTGAGAGGCAAAAATATCCTCACTGGTGTTAGAAGTGCTGTTGAACGCGTCAGCGTAGTTAGATGTTAAACCAAATGCACCACTGCTAATTACACTACCAGCCGTGGTAATGGCATTTGCAAAATCACCTTGCTGCAGGTATACCCTAGAAAGGAAACCATTGGCAGCATGGCTTGTTGCAAAGAATCCATTACTGGTTGGAAGCAAGTTGGCAGCATCAGTTAAATCAGATAATACCTGAGCGTATACCGCACCAACTGTCGCTCTGCTAACTTCTGCAGAAGCGTCAATTGAAGATGTTGGAGTAGTTATCAATGGAACACCTGCATTGCTATTTGGGTCACCATCATTCCAATCTTTACCAAAGAATCTAACCAGGAAAAAGTAGGTTACTCCCCTGATAAATTTGGCTTCACCTTCTACTCTACCAGCATCTCCGGCATCTACCACGTCAAGAGCAGAAAGCACCAGGTTGGCCCGGTTAATAGTCTCATAAGACTCAAGCCAAATCTCGCTTACTTCTCCGTTAGTAATCAAAATAGATTTGTTGAAAATCTGGCGAGGTCCTATGAATGATCCATTCCAGAACAATTCGCCATCATCTGCAAGCAGATCAGCGTGCATGTGGAAATCTCCGTTCATGAGGTCTCCATTTGTGAACTCATCGTAAGCTCCAACCAATGCAGCTTGTACAGCATCGGCATCACCCAAAGCAACACCACTTGAAATGGACTGCTTTGGCTTTATGTCTAATTCACCATCGCAACCGGCTATAAGTACAACAGCCAGTAGCATCGCGATAATTCTATAATTATAGTATTTCATCTTTCTTCAAATTTTAGATACTAGAAGCCTAAAGTTGCGCCGAAAGTAATCGTCCTGGCCTGAGGAGCTGCGTAGAAGTCATTTCCAAGGCCAATGTTACCAGCAAGGAAGTCCGTGTTAACTTCAGGATCCCAACCTGCGCGACCATCGTCTCCGTATGCAGTCCAAGTCAGTAAGTTCTGACCAGACACGTATACTCTTGCGCTTTCCATTCCAATTTTACTCAAAACTGAAGCAGGCAGATTGTAGCTAAGAACTACAGTCTTCAAACGCATGTAAGAACCATCTTGAAGATATCTAGATGAATGAGCAGTACCGTTTCCACCAAATAATCTGGCTTGAGGAACATCAGTGATGTCACCAGGATTTTGCCAGCGATTTAGTTGATACTCAGTATTGTTATCAAAGAAGTCACCATTTGTCTCCTGGAATCTTCCACCGCCGTTATAAACGTCGTTTCCATATACAAACTGTAGTAGAACGCTAAGCTCAATACCTTTATACGCGAAGTTGTTTCCGAATCCTCCAATAAAATCAGGAAGAGGGGATCCAATTACTACCTGCTCGGCAGCATTCACATTATTAGTAGTACCCTCTGTTCCGTCATTCAGGAAGTAAAGAGCATCACCATTTGCGGGATCTACACCAGCGTATTCAGGTCCAACAAAAACGCCAATTGGCTGACCTTCCTGGGCTTCATTGATGAATCCACCAGTAAGCACCTGACCATCCAGGTTAGTGATTTTGTTGTCGTTGAAAGCAATATTGAAGTTCGTAGACCAAGAGAACTCTCCAACCAGGTTATTCGAGTTAAGTAGAATTTCCCAGCCTTTGTTTTCCAGGTTTCCAACATTCTTTGACGCAGTTCTAAAACCAGTAGTTCCAGGCACGTTTACGTTCAATAGCAGATCTTCGGTGTCCTTGAAGTAATAGTCAATTTCACCAGTTATTCTATCTTCAAACAGACCGAAGTCGATTCCAATATCGATTTGTGAAGTTGTTTCCCATTTCAAATCAGGGTTAGGTACCTGAGATGGTGAAGTTCCTGAGATTCCACCATAAGCACCATTACCATCAAACAAACCAAGTGCAGGCACGTCAGGGTCGATAGCACTACTTCCTGTAAAGAAGGCATTACCAGTTTGACCCCAGCTGGCTCTAACCTTAAGGAAACTCAAAGTTCCCAATCCGCTCAAGAAAGATTCCTCAGAAACGATCCAACCGGCAGAAACTGACGGGAAGAATCCGTATCTCTCATTGTCTCCAAATATTGAAGAACCATCAATTCTACCACTTAAGCCAAATAGATACTTGTTGTTAAGCTTGTAGTTGGCTCTGGCGAAATATGATGCGAAGATTTTATCTCTCTCAGTAGAAGAACCTGCCGTGATATTCGCAGCACTGGCAACTTGTCTGAACAAGTCACTTGGGAATCCCTGACCAGTTACAGAAGTCTGATCCCTGCGTACACGCTGGTAGCTAATACCACCAGTTACACTAACATCGTGCTGATCGTTGATAGTCTTAGCATAAGTCAGGTAGTTATCAAAAGTGTAGTTAGCTACCTGTACCCAACGGTTTGTTCCGCTACCACCTACACCTTGTCCTGTGTTTGTGTTTCTACCGAAAAACTGCTCTTCATTCTGAGTAAGCAGATCGATACCAAACTTAGTAGTAAAGGTGAGGCCATTAACGATTTCGTAATTGGCATATATGTTAGTTAGGTTCCTAATAACACGCGTTACGAAACTAGACTGATCTCTGTGGAACAAGAAGTTGTAGTAAAGTGTATTCTGGTTCAAACCACCTGGCCCGTTTGGATCAAATGGAGACTGAACTGGAGCCTGAGCAATCGCTTGCAGTGTTGTAGAGAATGCGTTATCAGTACTAAGTCTGTTGTTTTTAGTTCTTGATAAGCTGAAATCCAATCCAAAAGAAAGCTTGTCTGTCGCACGGTGGTCGATATTAATTCTACCTGCGTTTCTTTCGAAGCTATTTTTTGTCAGAATTCCATCCTGCTCACTGAATTGCCCTGAAATGAAGAATCTTGTTTTTTCAGTTCCTCCACTAGCAGATACATCAATTTGATCAAGCTGTCCATCCTGGAATGCCAGTTCTTGCCAATCTGTGTTGAAATTCTGTGGATCATCCCAGCCAGGTACAAAAATGTCGTACAATCCAGCTCTGGTTAGACCAAACACTGTTCCGTTGATAGTACCGTCACTTGATGAGTTAGCAAATGCTTCATCGAATAACTCGAAGTAACCATCGCGATCCAACCAGTCGACTTTATTAGTTGGCTGGCTAAAACCTTTCTGATACCCTACAGTAAACTTGGTTTTACCAACTTTACCTCTTTTGGTTGTAATCAGAATTACACCGTTAGCGGCCCTAGATCCGTAAATGGCAGATGCTGATGCATCCTTAAGAATTTCAATGGACTCAATGTCATTAAAATTCAAGTCTGCCAGTGGGTTAGTGTTTGCAGCATTAATTGACTGACTTTCTGAAGTCACAACCACACCATCAATTACATATAGTGGCTGGTTACTTGCTGAAACAGAAGAAGCACCCCTAATACGGATGTCAATACCTTGACCTACTTTTCCGTTTTGGTTTGTAATAAGTACGCCAGCCGTCCTTCCCTGGATGGCTTGCTCGAAACTTGGTACAGGCACGTTCTGGATTTCTTCTCCAGACACAGATGCAATGTTACCAGTTAGGTCGGTCTTGAGTTGTGTTCCGTAGCCAGTAACGACTACTTCTGATAGTTGAGTAACGTCGGCTGCCATTTGAACATCAATTGTTGATCTGGCACCAACTTCAATCTCTACCGACTCGAAGCCGATGTAAGAAAACACCAACACGGCATCCTCACCTCCGACCTGTATTCTGTACCGGCCGTCGACATCTGTGATTGTTCCCGTTGTTGTTCCTTTGACTAATACGTTGACTCCTGGTATGGATGCTCCGTCTTCAATAGAGGTGACGGTACCAGAAATCGTACGCTCTTGTGCCACTACTATACCACTTACAAAAAGCAATAATAGTAGTGAAGAAAGTATAGATTTCCTCATACTTTATTGGGTTAGGGTTATACATGTATTCGCTTTAAAGTTGCCAATTTGAAAGCAAAAATCACAACAAATGGGGAATATACCCAGATTTATTCCAACTATTTAATCCAATTTGGGGGATAATTAGCGGCTTATATTGCCAGATTTGCGTCAGGCGGTATTAGGGCCTAACCCCACCTATATTGCTGTATTTTCAATGAAATGGGGTATTTTGATTTGAGCTAGTAGGCTCTGACCAATTTGCCGTCCATGAAATTCATGAAGGCCTTATTGACAACTGTATTGCCGCCAGGGGTAGGAAAGTCTCCGGTAAAGTACCAATCTCCAATGTGATAAGGGCAAGCTTGATGAAGATTGTCTACAGTTTGGTAGATCACTTCAAGCTCAGCCTCCATTTCTTCGGGCTTAATTATCTCAGTAATCTTGTTTGATATCTCTTCATAGCTAAAAGGAGCGTAAATCTCCTTAACATAATTCTCAGGCTTCTTTCTTCCGGTAGATGCCTTACACTTCTTATAGACGTCGTCTAGCACATGCTCCAGGTCATTTTCCTTTAATAAAGCCAGTGCAGCTCTAAATGCTACGAATTCATTAAGCTTTGACATATCAATGCCGTAGCAATCGGGGTACCTGATTTGTGGGGCAGAAGAAACTATAACGACTTTCTTTGGGGAAATCCTGCTGAGTATTCTAAGAATGCTTTTCTCCAGCGTGGTTCCTCTTACTATGGAGTCGTCAATTACTACCAGTGTATCTTTATTGGGGTTGATAACCTCATAGGTTGTATCATAAACATGCGAAACAAGCTCATCCCGATTCTGATCATCAGTGATGAAGGTTCTCATTTTTACATCCTTAGAAACTATCTTCTCAACCCTGGGTCTGAATGACAATATTTCATCGATGGAATCGACATGCGGTTTCCCATCAAGAATTATTTCCTTTCTTCGGGCTGCCAGGTAGTCTTCCAGTCCAGCGTGCAGCCCCAGAAATGAGGTTTCTGCTGTATTCGGAATGTAGGAGAAAACGGCATTCTTCAAATCGAAATTAATCGACTTAAGAATTTGGGGCACTAGTAGCCTTCCGAGTTGTTTTCTTTCCTTATATATGTCGGGGTCGGTTCCGCGTGAGAAATATATCCTCTCAAAACTGCAGGACTTCTTCTCCAACTTCTTAATAAAAGGAAACTCAGCATAATCGCCGCTTTTGTTAATAATGAGTGCGTGGCCTGGTTCTATCTCGTGTATATCAGAGTAATCAATATTGAAGGCCGTTTTGATGGCAGGCTTCTCTGAAGCCACAACCACCACCTCATCGTCAGCATAGTAGTATGCCGGGCGTATACCTGCTGGATCCCTGGCGACAAAAGCTCCACCATAGCCAGTAAGCCCGGCCATAGCATAACCGCCATCAAAATCTTTACAAGATCGCTTAAGCACTCGCTGCAGGTCCAGTTCATTCTCAATCAGTTGCGTTATTTCCTGCTTACTATATTTTCCTTTGTACTTGTCGAAAATCGCCTGATTTTCCTCGTCAAGGAAATGACCAATTTTCTCCATCACAATTACCGTATCGATCTTGTCTTTTGGGTTTTGACCAAGCTCAATAAGTTTATTGAAGAGGTCATCAACATTGGTCATGTTGAAATTGCCGGCCATTACCAGGTTTCGGCTGCGCCAATTATTTTGCCTAAGCTTTGGGTGGCAATTTTCAATACTATTCTTGCCATGTGTGCCGTAGCGAAGATGACCTAACCAAAGCTCTCCGGTAAAAGCGCAATTCTCCTTCATCCAATCTTCATCGAAGAATCCCTCTTCACTCTCTCTTCGTGCTTTGTCGTATTTCTTACCGATCTTAGCGAAGATGTCTTTGATTGGTTGTTGATCAACCGACCGATAGCGGCTAATGTATCTGTAGCCTGGTTTTACGTCTAACTTGATGTTGGCGACCCCGGCCCCATCCTGACCGCGATTGTGCTGCTTTTCCATCAGAATATACAGCTTCTTCATGGCATAAGCAGGGCTGCCATATTTTTCGATAAAATAAGAGAGTGGTTTTCTAAGTCTGATGAGCGCTATTCCGCACTCATGTTTGATGGCATCACTCATCTGCAGAATTTCTTAACACAAAAGTAACAGTTCCGAAGAGGTTCCACAATTTCCTTTGCAGGAAATCTGATAATCAACATCATCTTACCCCTCCTTGGTAATTTAAAACCCAAACCAAGGTCCTAAAGTTCTGCTTGGAGCTGCAAAAAGCAGATTGAAGACAAAGAACAACATTATAAAAATCAGCATCACCCAAGGGGTGTCTTTAAACTTGGCTGCTGTTCGGTCTCCTGCGAAGCTATAACTTCCCGCAAGTATACGAATGAGGAACCAACCAAAGGCCACAGCTACCAGTACCCTGTGGATGATCATAAGCAGGGTAATATTCCCCCCAATTTCCTCAGACAGCAAAACACTAAGATCGAGGTTTAATGATCCAGGCATGCCTGAAAGAAGGTAGCATAATGCAACCAGCGCCAAACTCCATTTCGGCATGCTCAACCGCAGACCGGAGTATTTAGCTATTCTTGCGGAGCCGGATTGCTTCTGAAGTCTTTTTAATTGGAAGAGAATTATGACCACCAATGCGGCAGTAAAGAACAATCCAATTTTGGCAAGGTTGCCGGTAATTTTACTGGCAAAGAGGATAAACAGCAAATAAAAACCTGAATTGGAGGTGATGAAGGATGCTACAAACGACTCAAAATTCTGGCTAGCCAACATCAGGAGGGCGCCATAGATCATAGAAATTATGGCAATTGACTTTAGCACAGAGGTAATCTCCGGGATAAATAGTAACCAATAGTTTACGGCACCAAATGATACCATTGCTAAGGCAAATGGGATCAACGTGAAGATTAACACGAACCAGAACTTACCAGAAGATAGTAGAAATTCAAGCCAGCGGTGGTAAGGGAAAAGTGCAATTAGAAACACTAGTGACACTACCATAAATCCCGGGCCACTTGCCAGTTCAAAATAGAATATGAACCAGGCCATGACTACGAGCGGAAACATTGTCAAAATCGCTGTTCCAAGCTTTGCAGTGAAACTTTTGTGCTTTTGGCTTATCCTGCTGCCAGCATTTCTCCATGGACCATCTGTGAATCGGGCAATTACTTTTCTATCAAACCAACCAACGCAGTACCCAACAACAATAACAACCTTAAAAGGAAATAGTACGATGCTCACCGCACCGCGCCATATCGTGCTGATTACTCCCATAATGAATACTTCTCCAATCGCACATCAGAGTGAAAGAAGCTTTTTGCAGAGTGTTCGAATGATGGGGTAAAATCAGAAACCAAGAAATGGTCTTCCTGACCAGCCACCGCGTTGAGAAGATCGTTAGCTTCTAGATACTTTTTTACAGATTGGGCCACAACATCTGCGGAATCTATCACTCGTACAACTCCCTGATAGTATTCAGTAATTTGTTTACTTATTAGTGGGTAATGGGTGCAACCTAGAATCAGTGCCTTTATTCCTTTCAGGCTTTCATTCCCCAGGTACTCATCGATAATGTCATGGCTAATCCGGTTATCAACAAAACCTTCCTCAATCATGGGTACCAATAATGGAGTAGGCAGGGATCTCAAATCAATTCCGCAATTGGCCGAATCAATATTCTGCTTATAAACATTCGATTCCACCGTTCTCTTTGTACCAATCAGTCCAACCGGCTCACCAGCAAAACTGCGTGTAACAAGATTTACCATCGGGTCGATCACATTAATAACCTTGGCTCTGCTGGCGGTGTATTCCTTCAGCAAGCTATAGGCTGCAGAAGAAGCCGAATTACAAGCTATAACTATAGCTTTACACCCCTTCTGCAAAAGCACATCGGTGATCTTAACTGAATATGCCTGGATGCTTGCGACGGACTTATCACCATAAGGCAAGTGAGCTATATCGCCAAAATATATTAGGCTTTCATTTGGAAGTACAGATTTGATAGCGCTTGCTACAGTAAGTCCGCCAATTCCACTGTCAAAAATTCCTATCGGTTGAGATTGCGTGATAGCCGTCATTAATCGCTCCAAAAATAGGCAAATTCAGCAGTGGAAATCTCAAGGCCTCAAAAGAACTTCACATTACTTCATTGTCTTTGGAAGTTCCTTATATTGAGTGATAATCTTTTCCCTTGGAGATTTATCAAATCCTTTTGCTTGTTGTAGCCGGTTTTGTTGCCGGCTTTATAAATGTGGTAGCCGGTGGGGGCTCGCTGATTACATTGCCGCTTCTAATATTCATGGGCCTGCCCTCGGCCATGGCCAACGCCACAAACCGTGTTGCCCTGTTTGCTCAGAACATATTAGCCGTTCAGGGATTCCGCAGCAAGGGAGTTTCAACTTTTCCCTATAGCCTTTGGTTGGGAATATCAGCCATGATTGGGGCTATACTTGGTGCCAAGATTGCAGTGGAGATTGATGGCGCCCTTTTCAATCGCATTCTTGCCGGAGTGATGATAATGGTAGCCGCCGTATTGATAATCAACCCCCTGAAAGGTATCGATGCCAACAGTGCGTTGTTAAGTCGCCGCCGGCAATGGATGGGTATCATAGCATTTTTTTTCGTGGGAATTTATGGAGGGTTCATCCAAGCTGGCGTGGGTTTTTTGATTATAGCAGTGCTGGCGCTCATCAACCGCTTTCCCATGGTTAAAATAAATAGCACCAAAGTTTTTGTGATACTGCTATACTCAATAACTAGCTTAGCAGTTTTTATTATGGAGGGTAAGGTGGTATGGTTATGGGGAATAATCCTTGCCATTGGCAATGGCGCTGGCGGATGGTTTGCCAGCAGATGGTCTGTTAATAAAAGTGATAAGCTTATTAAACGCATTCTATTTGTAGTTGTCGTAGTAATGTCTATTAAGCTCTGGTTCTTCACAGAATAGATTTTTGTATATTGAGCCCATCAGCCTTAAGAACGATTGCACACAAACCAACAGCTAATCCATTCATTTTATACTGCTTTTAAAGATGGTGATGCCACTGCCATGGGCAACTGCTACCATCCTGAAGTAAAATTCTACGACCCTGTTTTTGAAGATCTGCAGGGAAAGGAAGTTACCATGATGTGGAAAATGCTGGTGGAGCGTAGCAAGGGAAATTTAACTATCAACTTTAATAACGTGGTAGGTGACGACAAGTCGGGTAGTGCCTCGTGGGAAGCGTTATATGCCTTCTCTAAAACAGGCAGAATGGTTCACAATAAAATTGAAGCCAGTTTTGAATTCGCCGATGGCAGGATTCTCAAACATACAGATACTTTCAGCTTATGGCGCTGGTCAAGTATGGCATTGGGCATGACCGGCATCCTCCTGGGGTTTACTCCTTTAGTTAAGAACAAGATTCGTAGGCAGTCTCAGCAATTATTAAAGAAGTATATTGACGAACACAGCAATGGCTTTTGAGACTCCATACCTTTCCAGGCGCATAGTCCAAGCAAAGAACTACATCGATACACATTACGCCTCGCCGATTGACCTTTCTTCAATATCTGAAAGCGCCCATTTCTCCAGGTATCATTTCCTTCGCCTCTTTAAGAAAACTTACAACAAAACGCCCCATCAATACCTAACCACTAAAAGACTGGATAAGGCGAAAGACTTGCTGCGTAATAGTCCACTGTCAGTTTTGGAAATATGCTTTGCGGTAGGTTTCGAAAGTTGTGCCTCATTCAATAGCCTTTTTAAGAAGAAGGTTGGTAAAACTCCGGGTGAGTTTCGCAAGACTTTCCACCGCAGACAAACCCTTGCTGAAAATCAACCACTGGTTTTTATACCCGGATGCTTTGCCTCCATGTATAAGTTGGAGAAAAACAGCACCACCGCGCAGCCATAATAGCAATTTTCGATAATTCGCGCTTATTGCTTTATTCTAAATTGCTCCTATTCCAAAACGAAATTAGCTTATGATTACACACTTATCTCATGCCACAATCTATGTACTTGACCAGGAGGAGGCAAAGAATTTCTATGTCGACAAACTGGGCTTTGAGCTAAAGACCGACTTCACAATGGATACAGGTTTTAGATGGCTAACTGTTAGCACGAAAGACCAACCTGATGTAGAAATTGTACTGATGGCTATTCAGCCTGGTTTTATGTTTGATGAAGAGACTGCCAACCAGATTAAGGGCTTGGCGCAGAAAGGGGCTTTAGGTTCTGGTGTATTTCGCACCACCGATTGCCATGCTACCTATGAGGAGTTGAAAGCAAAAGGTGTAGAGTTTATCGCCCCACCAGAAGACAAGTTCTACGGTATTGAAGCCGTTTTCAAAGACAATTCCGGAAACTGGTTTAGCCTGACCCAACCTAAAGAGGGCAACGACTAACTAATAATGGATAAAGTGATTGGCACCTGCCTTTCACTTTGTTCATTACCTTATTACATCCAATACGTGAGAGTACTTAATGATAGCTACTGCTTACGACCTGCCCCCTAAATCTCATTAAATACCCCAAAAAGGCCCGAATTGGCCTGCTTAAGTATCCATAGCGAATATGGGTTAACCCCACCCCCTATTGTATTTAATCAGGCTTTGCAAATACATATTGGGTGTTTGTGGAGTATTCCCATATTAGTCTATAATACGTAAATAAATTACTTATTTTAATAGTATAATAATTATATTATTCTTTATTTACTAATTAATAGTACTATACTAATTTACAGTAAAAACAATTCGAACTAAATACTATCATGAGGATCTTCCCTCAAGAGTTTATCGATCACTCAATAGAGCATTATACCTTTAGGATCGCCACCGCATCCCAGTCCATCTATATAGCGGTGGTCTGCACTGTCTTGTTTGGGATTGCACTAATGCCATTTATTAGAGCTGATGTTACAATTAACGCTCGTGGACAAGTGACATCAGCAGACCAACGGCACACCGTGGTGTTACCAATCGGTGGAAAAGTTATGTTCACCTCTATAGCCGAAAATAGGGAAGTGGACCAAGGAGACACTCTTGTTGTCTTGGATAATCATACCCTGCTATCTGAGTATCTCCGGGATTCATTGAAGGTTAATGAACTGGAGAGCTTCATTCAAGATCTTAGAAGACTAATCAAGAAGTTTCCACGACTAAAGAATACTTTATCAACCCCTCGTTTCCAACTGGAATATGAGCAACAACTAACTGAATATCTCCATTTATCAGAATTGGCAAGTAACCGCAAAAAGACATACGATCGTCAAAGCCAATTATTGTGGTCTAATGCAATATCCCAAGTGGAATTTGAGGCATCGGACTTAGATTTTAAAGAAGCGTCTAATAGTAAACGTTTGTTTTTATCACAATTGAAATCAAGATGGCAGCTAGAGCTCCAGAGCATTACTGATCAAAGTGCAATCATATATAACGAGCAAATAGCACGGATAGAAAAAATGAACCTGTTTGTTGTAACTGCACCAGTGTCCGGAACTCTTCAGAATGTGCTAGGAATAAAGGCTGGCCAATTTTTCCATACTGGAAGCAGGATTGCTGAAATCTCTCCGGTTAATAATTTAGTTGCCATTTGCTTCATTCCACCGCAACGGATTGGATTAGTGGAAGTGGGTCAATCCGTCTCAATGAGAATTGACGCCTACAACTCCACCCAGTGGGGAATTTTGACAGGAACAGTGGAGGAAATTTCCAATGATGTTTATTACCAAGAAGGGCAAGGCAGCTTTTTTAAAGTTAAATGCAGGCTTGCTAATGATTACTTGAAGCTTAAGACCGGTGTTCGAGGAAAAATCAAAAGAGGAATGACGCTAACAGCAAATCTCAAAATCGCGGAAAGAACGCTTTTTCAATTGCTTTATGACAAAACTGACAACTGGCTAAGCCCTTATCGAATCGATTGATAGTTGAAGAAAGGAATACATATTAAACAACGTGATATTACCGATTGTGGAGCGGCATGCCTTGCCTCTGTTTGTGCACACTACCAGTTAAAATTGCCTGTATCTACCATAAGACAGATGGCTGGTACGGATAAGAAAGGCACCACCGCCCTGGGGTTGATTGAAGCATCTGAAAAACTAGGTTTTTCTGCTAAAGGAGTCAAGGGAGGTATGAGCGCACTTCCCAGGATACCAACACCCGCTATAGCACACGTTGTTGTAAAGAATGTCTTACACCACTATGTGGTTATTTATAAGGTAAAAAAAGCAAGCATTGTGGTAATGGACCCTGCAACCGGCTTAATGCAGAATCTATCTTTCAAGGAATTTGAGAGCAGTTGGACCGGCGTATTGATTCTTCTGAGCCCTGATGAATCATTTCAACCGATAAACAGAAAAGTTTCCATAAACTCAAGACTTCTGTTTCTAATTTACCCACATCGAAGCACCCTGTTTCAGTCTATTCTTGGCGCAGCAATTTTTACCCTTATCGGGCTCACTACCGCCATTTATGTTCAAAAGATTTTAGACTTTGTTTTACCAAGTTGGAACTACAACCTGCTAAATCTACTTGCGGTTGGAATGTTTCTTCTACTTTTCGTGCAGGTTCTCATTAACGCATTAAAATCCATTTTCATTCTTAAAACAGGTCAGCAGATTGATGCTAAGTTGATCTTGGGTTATTACAAACATCTGCTTTCTCTTCCGCAAAAATTCTTTGATTCCATGCGTGTAGGGGAAATTATAAGTCGGATTAATGATGCCGTGAAGATAAGAACGTTTATCAATGAAGTAGCACTTGATATTATTATAAACATTTTTGTAATACTATTCTCATTCCTCCTGCTGTTCACATATTACTGGAAACTGGCAGCCATATTATTGCTAATAATTCCAATATACGCTGCAATATTTTGGTTGAGTAACAAGTTCAATCGCAAAGTGGAACGGCAAGTGATGGAAGATGCAGCTGTATTGGAAAGCCATCTGGTTGAATCGCTAAACGCGGTACAAACTGTCAAATCCTCGGGGTTAGAATCCTACTTTAACCTAAAAACTGAAATCAAATTTGTAAAGCTACTTACGTCCCTATATAAGTCTGGACTTAACAATATCTTCTCGGCCAGTTCTACCTTTGCGGCCTCAAGGTTATTCACTCTGATCGTACTCTGGTATGGTGCAATCTTAGTGATGGATCAGATAATTACAGCCGGAGAATTAATGTCTTTTTACGCGGTTATAGGCTACTTTACAGGCCCGGCCGGTAGCCTAATTGGTGCCAACCGATCTTACCAAAATGCACGAATAGCTGCAGATAGGCTATTTGAAATAATGGACCTGGAAAGTCCAAAAGACGGGCAGAAGTTGGTAATTGGCGATAAAGAGGTCGGCAATATCCGATTTAAGAACATCTTATTCCGATATGGACCAAGAAAGATCGTTTTTGAAGACCTAAACGTCGAACTTGAGAAAGGCAAAATAACGGCGATAGTTGGTGAAAGTGGGTCAGGAAAATCAACTCTTGCCATGTTGTTAGCAAGGCTTTATCCAGTTGAACAGGGTAACATTCTTATTGGCGATTACGACCTAAGCTCACTTAGTCACAGCACGATCTGTGACATCATCGGATTTGTCCCTCAGCAAATAGATCTATTTGAGGGGACCATTCTTGAAAATATTGCTTTAGGAGATTTTGAGCCCAACATGAAGCGCGTAACAGAACTTTCACAAAAGTTGGATATGCTTGGATTTATTAATAGCCAACCGGGTGGCTTCTCCTGTTACTTAGGAGAAAATGGTGTGAACTTGTCCGGTGGCCAACGGCAAAGGCTGGCCATACTTAGGGCTTTGTACTTGGATCCGGCAATTGTTGTGTTTGATGAGGCTACCTCCGCACTTGATGTAAAGTCGGAAAAAATAGTATTGCAGACAATGCTGGAACTAAAGGCTACCGGCAAAACGGTAATTTCGATTTCGCATAGAATCTCTTCCGCAGCTAACGCCGATCATGTAATCCTCCTGGATAAGGGAAAAGTAATTGGTGCGGGTAACCATCAAGTGCTAATTCAAGAACATCAGTTATACCGATCCTTTTGGCAAGACCAGGGGCAAAATACAATTGAGGACGAGACAACTTCATGAATTTCGTAAGGCAAATCGAGAGGCTCCAAATGGTCAATAAACTTATCAATGAGGAACGGACCGGCACGCCTGGGGAATTGGCTATACGGTTGGGAGTAAGTAGGCGCCAACTATTTAGGTTGCTTGAATTACTTCGTGACTGGGAAGCTCCTCTTCGATACAGCAAAAGCCTAAGCACCTACTACTATGACGGGTCCTTCGACCTTGAAATTAAGTTTTCAATCAAAGTAATTACTGACACTGAAAGCAAGAAAATCCACGGAGGGCTTAATAAATATCACCGATGCCTAGAAATGGCACTAAGCAACTATACCTTAATAGAAGGATGATCTTGAGATGCTGTAGGTGAACCAACTACCTGAAAACGTTGATTATCTAAAAGACTTCATATCATGAAAAAAGACGTTTTAGAAAATTTCAACCTTTCGGAATTATCGGAAGAAGAACTAGACATTAGTGGTGGACATTGGTTAATAGGCTTGGGTGCAGGTCTGTTGTTGCGGGAATGGGAGAGTACCAAACAGGCGGCAATTGATTTATGGAATTACGATTATAATCCTCCCTCGTAATATACACTTTTTGTGATATTTTATTTATTTTTTGTATTTTTAAAAGACAATAACATGAAAACTAACAAGCAAAATATTCTTACGGAGTTACCAGAAAATACACTCAAATCAATAAATGGAGGCGGCGAAGCTGATGACCTAGCATATAGGGCTACGCACCTTGCTTTAGCCACTAATCCTATATACTGGATGCTAAGATTCAGCGTATGGGCTGTTTCCTAAACATTCAAAATGCAAAAATTATGAGCAAGAAAAAGATAGGTAAATTCATTTTCGTAGTAGTTGCCGTCTTCCTTGTTATCAAATGGGAATCTACAATGAAAGCCGCTACGGATCTGTGGAATTTCCAGTACGAATTGGTTGACAACTAGGTTTGACACTTTTCAATCAAAAGGGCTTGCAAGGTAATTATACCTGTAAGCCCTCTTTGCATTTCTCCTAGGCCATAGACCTAAAGCCTCCTCATGCCGCTGTAGTTTGCCTTATCCCTGAACAGGCTCTCTGAAACCTACCCAGGTGAAACGCTTAATTACGTACTCTGGATTAGTAAATGAGGCATTACCAGCTGGATTTCCGCCAGTCACATGAAAATCTGAAAAAGTAGCGTGTTGATTGAGATAGATACCACCAACAAGATTGAAGGACACCGGAGTTGCGGCAAGAGACATCTCATCGGCAATCCTTTCCCGGGTAGTATCGTCAGTCGTGTAGGCCCCACAGGAAAGCGCTCCGTGGCGCAAAGCCATATTCTTGGCTAGTTCAATGGAATGATCAGTATTTTCTGTCTTAATCAGTAGCGCAATAGGGCCGAACAATTCTTGGTTGTAAGCCTCTTCATTACTGGCATCTACTTCCACCACAACAGGAGTTGCAATACGAGCATTTTGGAACATCGGATTTTCAATCGCTCGGCTCTTCAACCAGACTTTCCCTTGAATCTCCTCTGCTGCATCAATTCGGTCGCAAGTGTTCTTATTTTGAATGGTTCCCAAGACGAAGGGTCCTGCTTTTGGATTATCCATCAGGCCGTTGATGTTGTCAACAAATTTTTGGGCAAACTCATCAAAAGAAACATGGCCATCCGCAGTTTTGATACCATCTTTTGGAACATAGAAGTTCTGCGGAGCCGTACACATTTGTCCGGAATATAGAGAAACGGAGAAAGCCAGGTTTGCAGCGACCTTATCCACATCCTTAACACTATCGATAATGGCGCTATTAACTCCTGTCTTTTCAGTAAATACTGCTTTACCCTGCAAGCCTTCCAGGTAATCACCAAATGCTGAATTACCCGTGTAGTCTATAATCTTTACTGCCTGATGTTCTACAAGCTCCTTAGTTATCGTACTATCAAAAGTATCTACTGCCAGTTGGCAAATATTAGGATCAAGGCCCTCATCAGACAAAACGTTTTGTATTTCTGCAACGATTATGGCTATTGGCAAAACTGCACCTGGATGGGGCTTAACCACCACCGAATTTCCTGTTACCAGGCTCGCGTACAATCCTGGCACTGTATTCCAAGTGGGGAAAGTTGAGCAACCTATTACGACTGCAACACCTTTAGGAATCGCCCTCCACTCCTTGTCTAACTGAATATTGAACTTGCCCATTGGCTTGTCCCACATGGCAGTTCCCGGGAAGCGATTTAGTTCTTCGTAACCAGCAGCCACGGCCTCCAGGGCCCTGTCAGCCGCATGCGGACCAGATGCTTGGAAAGCCATCATATATCCCTGGCCAGTAGTATGCATGGTAGCGTAGGCAATTTCAAAAAAGCGGTCTTTTACACGCTCTAGAGACTCAATCAAAATACCAGCACGCTCGGCAGCACTAACTTTTCTCCATTGGTGGAATGTACTGCCAGCCTTCTCTATCAGATCATCCACTGAAAAACTTGGGTAAGAAATATTGAGAGGATCTTGCATATAAGGAGACTCTTCCACACCAATCCAGTTCTGGCTATCGCCTTGCTTCAATTCTTCGAAACGCTTCCCAATCATCGATTGGAACTTCTTTCTACCTTCCTCATCAGCAGTTTCTCCATATATTTTTGGAGATGGATGCTCCGGATATTGCGCATGAAATGTACGCTCATGCATTGCTTTTACAGCATTTTCTAAGATTGATTGGTGCTTTTCAAATAAACCCATAATGGTGCTGGTTTTTTAGGCGAATATAAATGATATAAATCAAACATAACCACTAATTTTGGATGTGATAGCCTGGTCCGATTCCTTTAACAAAACCTACTCTTAAACAGTTTACTTTTACCTTCAATCGGGCATTTACTATCAACTGTAGAACTCCAGAGTAGCTGCCAAATAGCATCAGCGTGGCAAGAATTGTATACATCAGTTTCTTAATAATAGCTCAACTAACTTATGGGCAGAAGCGAAGCTTTGAGCTACCCTCAAATCTCACCACTGCGGATTACGATCCACAGACAATCATAGTCAAGTTAGAGTCTGTTACTCCAACTATTACCCGATCCCACCAAAACAGGAAATCTATTTCGCAACTGGCTAGTATTCTTGGAGCTGGCGATTATAGACAGGCTTTCGCCAAGGCAGTCAACTCGCCTGCAAACGTAGCATCACGACGTTCAATGCAGCATCCGCTTGATAACATCTACAAAGTCCAACTCCTACCCGGTACCGACATTGAGCAGGCAATTAATCAACTGCTGCAATTCGATAATGTTCTTTATGCTGAACCCCAGTATAGTCACAGGCCTTTATTCATCCCAAACGATCCACTTGGAACACCGAATGGGCCGCAGGTACATCTATCCATCGTAAAGGCCTTTGAAGCTTGGGACCTGGAGAAGGGGGATTCCGAAATGATTATTGCCATTCTGGATACCGGCACTGACTTTAATCACCAGGATCTTCAAGACAATCTGTACATTAATGAAGCCGACCCACCGAACGGCATTGATGACGATGAAGACGGTTATGTTGATAATTATCGGGGGTGGGATTTTGCAAACAACGATAGTGACCCCTCCGCAGATTTTGATGATCACGGGGTTAGAGTCGCCGGGATGAGTTCGGCTTCTACTGATAACGGCATTGGCATTGCCGGCTCAGGCTACAACACAAAGTATATGCCTCTAAAAATCTTTACCTCCGAGGGAAACAACTTCTTCATGGGGTTTGAAGCCATAGTTTATGCGGCTGATAAAGGCTGCAAAGTCATTAATCTTTCCTGGGGAGATGCTTCGCCTTATTCACAATTTGAGCAAGATATTATTAACTACGCGGTACTGGAAAGGGATGCCGTGGTAATTGCGGCAGCTGGAAACAGCAACGCTGACCAGGCATTTTACCCCGCATCATACGACAATGTGTTATCGGTTGCCGCTACAAACAATGGCGACCAGAAGGCTAGTTTCAGCACTTATAATGAAAATGTAGATATCAGCGCACCTGGCAACCTTGTTTATACCCTTTTCCAGAACAACGGGTATAACAACACTAGCGGCACTTCTTTTTCTTCGCCATTGGTAGCGGGAGCGGCCGCCTTGGTGAGGGCCCGCTTTCCGGAACTCAATGCCATACAAGTGATGGAGAAATTAAAAGTTACCAGTGATGACATTGGCGAGGTTTCCGGTAATCAACCCTACGTAGGCAAACTTGGTAAAGGCAGGCTTAACATGTTCAGAGCATTGAACGACAATACCCTTCCATCGTTGAAGCAGGCAGCAGTTACCGTAGAGAATGACTTTGGCAATTTTGCCTTCCATGATGATACCATAGAAATCAGCGTGGATATTATGAACTACCTTCAGCCCACGCAGAATGCGAAAGTAACATTAACCAAGGTTGATGATGACAATGCCAATAAAATCTTCCTGGTGGATTCAGTATTTGAATTGGGTAAAGTTGCTACTCTCGAAGTTGCAGATAACCAGCAGGAGCCCTTCGTGGTTTATCTTAATGAGGAAATACCGCGTGGCAGTGAAATCACGCTACAACTCAACTACGAAGATGGGCAATACACTGATTCCGAGCTTATTCGAATAACAACCTCCCCCGATTATGTCACCGCAAACAATGGGAAGTTAAGCCTCTCGTTACACGGTAACAGCAGCATTGGTACAGACAGTAAACCAGGTACCTCCGAATTTGTTTATGACGGAAGCGTTCTGGCTAATCACATTGGATTCTATATAGCTCAGGAAGTGGACCAGGTGGCCTCTTCTGCAGCAGCTAACCTGGTAACATTTAACAGAGATACAGATTTTATTTCCACAGTACCCGTTAAGCTCTTTGGAAATTCCATAGCAGACTTCGATGCCCGATCGCAGTTTGCGGAATCAGGTCTGACAATAGACCCCATTAATGTACATGTGGAACAAAAACTACTTGCTTGGGAATCAAACCCTGGTAATCAACAGCTAATATTGGAATACAGATTAACCAACCGCAGTGGTGCAACAATCGACGATTTGCATATTGCGCTTTTCGCCAACTGGAATATTGACGACGCTATAAGGAATAGAGCGGGGTGGGAAGACCCGGATAAGTTGGGATATGTCTACAACAATGCCCAAAGCACCTACGCCGGGGTGGCCCTTTTAACTGGGCAGGCTCCTATATATAATGCCCTTGACATCGCTTCTGAAAATGGTAATTCCCAAGACCTTGGTCCAATTTTTTCAAAAACAGACAAGTACAATCTCGCGTCGAATGGGATCGACCAAACAACGGCCGGGGAATTGGGAGATGGTAACGATGTTGCGCATATAGTTGGCGGGTCAATATTATCATTTGGTGATAATGAGAGCATAAAGATTGCATTCGCCTTAACTGCCGGTGGTTCTCTAACTGATCTAAAAAGCAACATTAACGTAGCGGCTGGCAAATACCAGGAATACTTAGATAGTCCCCCAATAATTACCACCGCCTACACCTGTGAAGGTGAAGATGCCAAAATAAACCCCAGCAGTGGTACAATCTTCGAATTTTACCAGGACCCGGCTCTCAATACGCTTCTCCACACTGGAGAAGAATATACAGTAAGCAACGTCACCTCCCCACAAAGCCTTTTTGTTGTAAATAAAGATCACCCCTTCGATAGCGACGTGGCGCAGGTTATTGCGGCAGTAAAGCCAATTAGCGCCACATTTGAATTTGACCATGAACCATTCCTAATTGATGAACTGGACACTTCACGTGTGCATTTCATCAATAATTCAATAAATGATGTGGAGTGGGTTTGGGACTTTGGCAACGGGTTTGGCAGTACCCTTGAAGAACCCTCAATACGCTATAACGAGAAAGGCACCTACACAATAGAACTCGTTACAAAGAACGACATTGGATGCGAAGCAACAATCTCCAAAAACCTTGATGTTCAATACCGAAGTTTTAAGCCGGATATCGGCAACATTCAAACCTGCCGGGAGACATTGATAGAGATCGATCCGCAGAATGTTACACAAATGCAACTTTATACATCCCCAGATTTGGGCACACCCGCACTGACAGGCGCCAGCCTAAATCTTGGTCCGTTCAGTGCCGACACAGTATTCTACATCACCAGCATTGACTCTACTTTTGAAAGCAACCCTACAGAGTTGAAGATAACGGTCAGCGAAATCATGTCGGAATTCAACTTTGAAATTGATACAGTTGATCTTCAAAAGAGATATCTACTTAACCTCTCCAGTGCTTCTACTGACGCCTCCACCTGGCAATGGATCGCAAATGGTAATGAGATCGCCACTATCGCCAATACTCATTTTGATTACTCAGGCCTTAACGATTTAAATATTTCCTTAACAGTTACAGATGAACTTGGTTGTTCAGATATGCTATCACGAGACATAAGCCTAAAAAAGAGTCCGACTCCTGCCATTCACCCGGTTGCTATATGCCCAGGGGACGACGTGACTCTGCGCCCGTCTGGTGGCACGATATTCTATTTCTACGAAGATGTGAATAAGACAAACCTTATTTACAAAGGCAGAGAACTCATACTTACTGATGTAGTTGAAACAAGAACTTTATACATATCCAATATTGATAGCTTGCTGGAAAGTGAGCTAGCTTCAGCCACAATCGATGTTAGTGCTGTCACTGCCGACTTCACCCAATCTCTGGATACATTGAACTTGAGCGAGGGCAACTCAGTACAATTCAATTATACCGGTAATGCTGCTACTGCCTGGCAATGGATATTTGGTAATGGCCAGGTATCAACTGCTAGCGATCCGCTGGTAGAATTTAGCCAATTGGGCAAATTTGGTATTGAACTGATGGTAACAGATGATATCGGATGTATGAGTAAAAGTAATAGTGAATTGGTGGTGGTTTCAATTACCGATATACAAAAAACCGGCGAGCACATTACTATTTACCCCAACCCCAGTTCAGGTATTGTAAACCTCATTACTGAAGGTATTCAATCACCAAACGAAGTGCAGATAAGAGACGTTTCTGGCAAACTGTTACTGCGCTTACCATTTAGCAAGGGGGAAAAGAACCTCGACCTGAGCGAATTACCGGCCGGCGTATACGCCATTACCATAATTGGCAATAGCAATCATTACACCCATCAGTTAATTCTACAGCGTTAGTCGGCCTGACCAAATACTTTTTGTAACAAAGCTGTAGTTCTCGCCAGAGGGTCTTCCCTTATCTTATCTTCTTCCTCGGCAATCAGGCTAAATAAACCATCTATGGCTTTCTGCGTGGCATAGGCGTCAAGATCAGGGTTTGCTTTTTGCACAAAAGGAATTTTGTTATAAGTATTTACTAAGTCACCGTAGTATTTGGTGGCATTAACTTCATCCAGAGCCGATTTTATTATAGGCTGAAACTTGGCTGTTAGTTGAGAGGAAGTGGTCCTTTTAAGATATTGTGTGGCGGCATCATTGTCTCCTTTCAAAATGCCCCACGCATCCTCAACCGTTAAAGAAGTAATGGCATTGACGAAAATCGGCTTCGCCTCAACTGCCGCCTTCTCTGCACCCCGGTTAAGAGACAATATGAATTTGTCTACTTCCTTCCCCAGGCCAATCTGCCGCAATTTGGTTTCCACTCTGCGCGCATCTTCAGGAAAGGGAATTTTTATTTTCGGATTCAGGAAGTAGCCATCTTTCTGCGAGGCCTTATTGCTGCCATTTGTAATTCCATTTACCAGAGCCTCCTTAAGCCCCCTGGCAACCTCTGCCTCTGTCAATGGCGTTTCACCAAACAGCTCCTGTGCCTTTTGTAATGGATTTTTGATTTGTGCCGAACTACACGAAACAAAACTTGCGAATACCAACAGGGTTAAAAAGTAGGTTAACCTCATCATTACATTTTCTAAATATTGTACTGTCATGATTTACCAATAATTGTGCTAAAGTTTAGCGGCCTCAACAACTAGCAACTAGCATTACAAAAGGCCATAGAAGAATCTAAAGATTTATACAGATTGACTACTTTGGCAACCTGATAGCAACCTACTGAAATTTATGCAGATTGTAAAAGCCGAAATTCTCACAATTGGGGATGAAATACTATACGGCCAAATTACAGATACCAACTCGCAATGGATGAGTGCCAAACTGGATGAGATTGGTGTAAAAACAGTTAGGATGTCTACAGTGGGTGATAATGAGGCCGATATATTGCATGCGCTTGAGGAAGCTGAAGGTAGGGCTGATATCGTCTTGCTGACAGGGGGCTTGGGGCCTACCAAGGATGATCTTACCAAACATTGCCTGGCCAAATATTTCAACTGTGAAATCAGCATCAATGAGAAGGCGCTTGAAGAAGTAACGGCCCTTTTCAAAAAATTCGGCCGGGAACTATCTGAGACCAATAAGGAACAGGCAGCTCTTCCCGAAGCAAGTAAAATGGTGAGTAACGAAATTGGTAGTGCTCCTGGTATGTGGTTTGACAAGGATAAGAAAGTCTTCGTATCCATGCCCGGCGTACCGGCAGAAATGAAGAGAATGATGAAGAATCATATTCTGCCTCAATTACAGACCCAATTTGACACACCAGTAATATTTCACAAGATGGTTAAGACGTTGGGCATTGGAGAGTCCTA
>JANQPQ010000055.1 GCA_028285445.1 Cyclobacteriaceae bacterium
CTTCATTACAAAAACAGTCTCTCCGAAGCCGACACCGCGGCAGTATATTATAATCCCGAAGAGGTTGAGCATAAAAGATTATCGCCACTTTCTGCCGACGAAATTCGCAGCGGTTTCAATAATGATAATATTCAGGTTTTTACCGCTACCGATGATATCAAGGCCCATCTAACCGAGCAAGATCAGAACAACGCCGTAATTCTTTTTATGAGTTCAGGAAATTTTGGCGGCCTGGATTTGGCAAACCCGTTTAACTAAAAACGAAGGTCAAAATAAAGATTGATGATTCTTAACCTGAAAAACCCTCTGGTATTTTTTGATATTGAGGCAACCGGAACAAACATACCCAAGGATCACATCCTGGAGATCGCCTTAATTAAGTTGCTTCCCAATGGAGATACTGAAGAAAAGCATCACCTCCTAAATCCCGGGTCACCAATTCCACCCGAATCAAGCATGATACATGGGATCTATGATAAGGATGTAAAAGATCAACCATCATTTAAAGAGATAGCAAAAAACCTGGCCCAATTTCTTGAAGGGTCTGACTTGGGAGGTTTTAGCATATTAAACTTCGATGTACCCATGTTGATGGAGGAATTCCTTAGAGCCGATATAGAATTCGACATCAGTAAAAAGAAAATTGTAGACTGCCAGAAGATTTTTCATCTGATGGAGAAGAGAAATCTGTCTTCTGCCTATCGATTTTATTGTGATAAAGATCTAAAAGACGCCCATTCAGCCATGGCAGATACAAAAGCATCACTTGAGGTACTTGAGCAACAGGTAAAAAGGTATGAAGGCCAAGACGTAACTGACGGCCTTGGAAAGAAGGTGGGAGAAATGAAAAATGAAATGGGGGCTTTGCACAACATCACACTTTCCAACAAGATTGATCTGGCCGGAAGGCTGGTAAGGGGGCACAACGATAAGGAAGTCTTTAATTTTGGTAAATATAAAGGCCAGCCCGTTGAGGAAGTTTTCAAAAAAGAACCTCAATACTATGATTGGATCATGAAAGGAGATTTCCCCCTTGACACCAAGCGGCGCGTTACTGAAATAAAGTTGCGCGGATTTCAGAAGTAATTTTATAATGTTTACTATTTCCTGATTGACGGCATAAATCCGTAACTTGTTTACATAAGGTAACACAATGCACCGGGCAACATTTGCAATATGTTTCTTACTAGCCTCCTACTGCCAAGCCCAAATTAATTCGATTCTGGGCGCAAAGAATTTTCGCTGGCGAACCTGGGAAGTAAACAAGTATGACTCGGCTTACTTCCAGACTTTCCTCGAATCTATGGCCGCATCTGCACAGGGCTTCAACTCAGAAGAAGATTTCAAAGTTATTAGAATAGACTCCGATAGTCTTCCTGATATCATCCGTATCAATCCCGGGGGCTCACCGGGTACTGAAATTTGGATCAACGATGCCGGAACGGCTTCAAAGATTTTCGATAGCCCGGAGAAGCTTGTATACATAAACAAATCCAGGCCTTGGTATCCCTTAACAATAAATACCCTGGTTGAAGGTGATGAGGAAAACCTTTTCAAGGTGTACGAACCAAAGTATGCAGCACAAAAGCTGTCTTACGAAATCCATTCTGTCTTTTTACTTCATCCGCAATTGGAGATTCAAAAAGAAAACCTGCCGCCGGTTGAAGTAGAGTTTACCAACGTTCCCGAATTACATTGGTCTCCGGATGCACAAGAATCCAACTTAATTAAGACCTACAGCATAGGGCAAAGGGGTTTTGCGGTAGCTTCGACCCAGGCTAGATTTGAATACAATTGGTGGCTGGTTATAATACCTGAAGGCCAAAACACCTACCGCATTGGTTGGATGCGTAAGGCATACCTAAAGAGAATTCGATAGTACTTCTTACTGCTTATAGTATTTCATGGCTTCGGGAATTGCTTCCTTAAGCTCCTGGATTCTCCTCTCATGAGAGGGGTGTGTC
Organism: Cyclobacteriaceae bacterium; assembly: GCA_028285445.1. Classification (GTDB taxonomy): domain Bacteria; phylum Bacteroidota; class Bacteroidia; order Cytophagales; family Cyclobacteriaceae; genus JANQPQ01. Next base: position 1,965 of record JANQPQ010000055.1, read on the forward strand.
GAAAGCCACTCAGGCGGTGCCTGACCACCACTATTCTCCTGCATACGTTGCCAGAATTTTGGTGCTTCATTAGGATCGTAACCAGCCATTGCCATAAATACCAGTCCAATTTTATCAGCCTCCGATTCGTGTGTTCTGGAAAACTTTAGCATCCCGATTTGAGTACCAACACCCACCGACCGCAGGAAAATCTGGCTGGTTAAGCTTGGGTTTTGTCCCATGGCGGCTCCCACAGTGCTTAGTCCCATATTCGCCAATAAGCCCTGGCTCATCCTTTCGCGTCCATGATTGGCAATAGCATGCGCAACCTCATGCCCCATAACTACAGCAACTCCCAATTCATCGCGGCAGATGGGCATTATGCCAGTGTAGAATGCCACTTTACCTCCGGGCATGGCCCAGGCATTTACAATGTCATCTTCAATCAGGTTGAACTCCCATTTGAAGCCCGCTAGTTGATCAGACCAGCCATTCATTTCCATATACTCTTCCACAGCAACCTGTATCTTCTTTCCGACATTCTTTACCATCGCAGCCTGGTCGCTGGTAGATATATTCGCTGAGTCCAGTACCTGCTGATAGCTCTGAAAGCTTAATGGAATAATTTCCTCATTTGAAACCAAATTCAACTGCGATCGTCCGGTGACTGGCACTTTTGCACAGCCATAGACCAAAAGGCCAACGATCATAACGATACTTACTCTTCCTAATTTGCTCATCTCCAAGGGGAATTAAATATTTCTATTGTGGTTATTACGTCTTATTATCTTCGATATTGCCTTAGTGTTTTGTGGCATATCAAATACAACAAATATCAGTTAATTTTGAAGCAAATTTAAGAAAATGAAAATAATAGCGGTTGGCAGAAATTATGTAAAACACATCGAAGAGCTAAATAATGAGCGACCCTCAGAGCCGGTAGTTTTTACAATGCCCGACACGGCCCTGCTGGAAAACAACCGTCCTTTCTACTATCCAGATTTTAGTGAAGATATTCATCACGAAGTGGAGATTGTTTTGAAGATAAGCCGGCAGGGTAAATACATTGAACCGAAGCATGCGCATAAGTACTTTGATGAAATTGGCTTAGGGATCGATTTTACAGCCCGTGACCTGCAGCAAAAAGCGAAAGAAAAGGGCTTACCGTGGGCTATAGCGAAAGGGTTCAATAGCTCGGCGCCAATCTCAAAGTTTGTTGCAAAATCTGAATTTGCAGATGTGCAGAACATCAACTTCGGTCTGGAAATTGATGGAGAAACAAAGCAGCAAGGGAATACTTCACACATGCTATTCGATTTCAACTATATCATCAGTTACATCAGTCGCTTTTTTATGCTTAAGCTAGGAGATCTAATTTTTACCGGAACTCCAGAAGGTGTTGGGCCAGTGAAAATAGGCAACCATCTTGACGCCTATCTTGAAGACAAAAAAATGCTTTCTTTTGACATCAAATAGTCTATCCATATTAATTATCAGCCTACTGGTTTCTGGCCCATTATTTTCTCAGAATAATGTCAAAGAAGACAAGGATTACTTTCTCTTCCCTATAAAGCCTGGCCAACTCAATACCCTGGCTGGAACCATGGGCGAACACAGATCAACTCATTTCCATACTGGTATTGATATTCGCACGGGAGGAAGGATTGGGGTTCCGGTGCTGGCTGCAGCCGATGGTTATGTAAGTAGAATTGCGGTGCAGGCTGGTGGTTACGGCAATGCCCTATATATCACTCATACCAATAACCAGATAACAGTTTACGCTCACCTTGACAAGTTTCAAGACCGCATAGCCAACCACCTACGATCCGAACAGTATAAGAGACAAAAATTTCAAATCAACCTCTATCCACCTCGCGGGCAATTCCCTGTAAAGCGAGGGGATACCATTGCATATTCCGGCAATAGTGGATCTTCAGCAGGCCCTCATTTGCATTTCGACCTTCGTGATGCTAACCATAAACTTCTCAATCCACTGCAGTATAACTTCTCAGAGGTAAAGGATGAACTGGCCCCGGTAGCTAACCGCGTAGCGCTGGTAACACTTGACAAAGAGGCTCGTGTAAATGGCAGATTTGGTCGATTTGAATACCGCCTTGCAAGAGACGGTAACGAGTATTCATTGGAGGATACTATTTCAGTAATTGGGGAGATTGGGGTTGAGCTTTACGCCTACGATCGGCAGAACTTCACGCTGTTCCGTACCGGTATCTCACAGCTGGAGATGCAACTTGATGGAGTAGGTTACTACGAACGAAATATTGAGACGTTTTCCTTCTCAGATCAAAGGAATATCAATGTTCATGTCAATTACAAGAGGAAACAAATTACCGGCAGACGCTTTGAGAAGTTGTTTGTGGATGACGGCAACAGGTTGAAAATCTACACAAGTAGAAATAGCGGCCGCCTGTTTTTTTCCGGTAGGGAAAATCATCGGCTACAAGTAATTATGCAGGATGCCTATGATAACAAAAGCCATTTAAATCTGAATTTACGATCGGAGGTGCAGCCAGAGAATATAGAAGTACAACGACCAAGCATTCGGGATTGGGAGGTGTTTGGAAACGTGCTAAAGATTATGTCATCTCAGAAGATAACAGCTAACAAAAGCGGAAAGATCTACCTTAAAAACCAGCAGGTAGACCTGCTACCCTCCTACTTTCTAAATGACACGACAGCAATTTATCTCTGGGACCTCAGACTTGGATTACCAGACTCAGCGCTGGTATGTAATTCGAAAAAATCCTTTAATTTTAAAGCAATGGTTTTACCTGGGATTGAATACAAATACTATAGTAAGGAAATAGACTTAACTGTACCCACCCAGGCCCTCTTTGACACCCTCTACTTCACTGGAAATTATGTTGCAAACTCCGATTATGATCGTGAACATTTTGTAGTGCATAAAGATATCGATCCCTTGCGAAGAGATATATCAGTGGTGTTAAAACCCAACAGAAGTTACAACAAAGAGAAAGCAGCTGTTTACCAAACCAACCGCCTGGGGAAACTCTTTTACGTAGGTGGTGAATGGCAGGGGGAGTTCCTTGAATTCAGTACCAGGAACTTCGGAACCTATACCATAGCGGTAGATGACATCGCCCCGACTATTAGGCCATTGATTGTAAATCAGGACAACCTCAGTTTTAAAATTGATGATGAAATGTCAGGGATTGATGAATTCAAACTATTCATTGACGGTGAATGGGTATTAATGAATTATGAGTACAAGAGGAAGGTGATCTGGTCTGAGAAATTAGATAAGAGCACTCCTTTTGAGGGCGAATTAAAACTACTTGTTACCGACAAAGTGGGTAACACAAACGAGTATATAACTACGATTAGATAATGGCATTACAAGTTGGCGATAAAGCCCCAGACTTTGCGGTAAATGATCAAGATGGCAATACCGTGCAACTTTCTGATTTCAAAGGAAAGAAGGTAGTTCTTTATTTCTACCCTAAAGACAATACTCCCGGCTGTACGGCCGAATCATGTAACCTTCGAGACAACTACGGTCAATTTCAGAGTAATGGATATGAAATTTTGGGAGTAAGCAAAGATTCCGAGAAAAGTCATCAGAAGTTTATTGAGAAGCAAAACTTACCTTTCTCTCTACTGGCTGACACCGAATTACAAATACACGAAAAGTATGGAACCTGGGTTGAAAAGAACATGTACGGTCGGAAATACATGGGAACCGCCAGAAAAACATTCGTTATCGATGAGGAAGGCAACATCGCCGACATAATAGAGAAAGTAAAAACCAAAGATCACGCAAGTCAAATACTAACCTAAATGAGTAATCAACCTAATATTGAGGAGCTGCAACGCATTGCCAGCCAAGTACGAAGGGATATAGTAAGAATGGTAAATGCAGTTAATTCTGGTCATCCCGGAGGCTCACTAGGCTGTACTGAGCTTTTTGTAGCTATGTATTTCCACATTCTAAAACACGACAATAAGTTCAATCAGACAGGCGATGGTGAGGACATGTTCTTTCTTTCAAATGGCCATATCTCTCCTGTCTGGTATAGTTGTCTTGCCCGGTCTGGTTACTTCGAGGTTAGCGAGCTCGCGACTTTTCGCAAAATCAACTCTCGCCTACAGGGACACCCTGCAACTGAAGAGGGATTGCCCGGAGTACGAGTTGCCTCTGGATCTTTGGGGCAGGGTTTATCCGTAGCCGCAGGTGCCGCGTTAGCAAAGAAGCTTAACAATGATGATCATTTTGTTTATGTACTTACTGGTGATGGAGAACAGCAAGAGGGGCAGGTTTGGGAAGCAGCTATGTTTGCGGCTCATCATAAGGTAGATAATCTCATCGCCTTTACTGATTACAACGGTAAACAAATTGACGGTCCCGTGGATGACGTGTTGTCTTTACAGAATCTTCACGCCAAATGGGAATCTTTCGGATGGGAAGTACAGTCATTTGATGGTAACAACATTGAAGAGCTCATTGCCAACGTTGAAAAGGCAAAAGAGTTGGCGGGTAATGGCAAGCCTGTGATGAACATTATGACGACCATAATGGGGAAAGGAGTTGACTTTATGGAGGATCATCACAAATGGCATGGAGTTGCCCCCAACGACGAGCAGTTGGAACAGGCCTTAGGGCAATTGGAAGAAACTCTGGGCGACTATTAGCGTTTTAGAAGACTTTTTCCCGGACCTTGGCCTGGGAGTTAACATATTAGCAATCAACTAACTATCAATCAACCGTGAGCGAAACTACTACGGCTACCAAACTTACATTTTCAGAAAAGAAAGACACTCGTTCTGGCTTTGGCGCAGGACTGTTGGAACTTGGGCAACAAAACGACAAAGTTGTTGGATTGTGTGCTGACCTAACAGGTTCGTTAAAAATGAACGCCTTCCAGGATGAATTTCCAGACCGGTTTTTCCAGGTGGGAATTGCTGAAGCCAATATGATGGGTGTGGCAGCTGGCCTGGCTACAGCGGGTAAAATACCCTTCACCGGCACCTTTGCCAACTTTTCTACCGGCAGGGTTTATGATACTATTAGGCAATCGATTGCCTACTCAGATAAAAACGTGAAGATATGTGCCTCCCATGCCGGCTTAACACTGGGAGAGGATGGCGCAACGCACCAGATCCTGGAAGACATTGGTTTGATGAAAATGCTGCCCAACATGACAGTGATAAATCCTTGCGACTATAACCAAACCAAGGCCGCGACAATCGCATTGGGTGCTCATCATGGCCCTGCCTATTTGAGATTTGGCAGGCCGGGGTGGCCAATTTTCACCGAAGCCGATAAGCCTTTTGAGATTGGCAAAGCTTTGAGCCTAATCGATGGTACTGATGTTACAATTTTTGCTACTGGCCACATGGTGTGGCAGGCAATTGAAGCTGAGGCTTTATTATCAGAGAAAGGCATAAGCGCTGAGGTTATAAATATTCATACCATCAAACCACTTGATGAAGAGGCGGTATTGGATGCTGTATCAAGAACCAATGCGGTGGTTACCGCAGAAGAACACCAGATGCACGGCGGCCTAGGTGATAGCATCGCGCAGCTACTGGGAAGAAAACTGCCAGCACCTATGGAAATGGTGGCGGTAAATGATTCATTTGGAGAAAGTGGAAAGCCGGTGGAACTTCTGAATAAGTATGGTCTCAGCCCTGCAGATATTGTGGCTGCAACAGAGCGCGTTATTGCCAGAAAGTAACCTTTAGAAAAACATCGCTCTATGCCGGAAGATACATCAAAATACCTGGCACAAACATCTCCTTTTCCCTTAAACATTGAGATTGAAAAGGCAGAGGGTAATTTTCTTTACGGACCCAATGGCGAACAATACCTCGATTTAATAGCGGGCATCGCAGTAAATAATATAGGGCACCGACACCCAAAAGTCTTGGAGGCAATTAGAGAGCAATCGGAACGGTATATGCATGTAATGGCCTTCGGGGAATATCTCCAATCTCCACAACTGGTTCTGTCCGAAAAGCTAATTTCACTGCTCCCTGATAATCTGGAGCAAGCCTACTTTGTAAACTCCGGAACCGAGGCAAACGAAGCGGCCTTAAAACTTGCGAAGCGCCACACTGGTCGCCGGGAAATTGTTAGCTTCCTTGGCTCTTACCACGGCAGTACCCATGGCTCGCTCAGTGTAAGTGGCAACAATAAAAAGAAGCAAGCATATCGCCCCCTCCTCCCCGACATCAGCTTTATCCGATTTAATGAGGAACAGGATTTGACTAAAATTACAGAGAGTACTGCAGCTGTTATTGTTGAAACTATTCAGGGTGATGCCGGTGTGAGAATTCCTTCTAAGAATTATATGCGTGCATTGCGAGATAGATGTGATCGGGTTGGAGCCTTGCTTATCCTTGATGAAATTCAAACAGGTTTTGGCCGGTGCGGTAGTTTCTTTGCTTTTGAGCAATTTGATATCAGTCCTGATATAGTAACCATGGCAAAAGCTATGGGAGGCGGTATGCCCATTGGTGCATTTGTAAGCTCCGTAGAGATAATGTCGAAACTAACACATGATCCGATGCTGGGCCACATTACTACATTTGGTGGCCACCCGGTTAATTGCGCCGCAGCCATCGCCAATATTGAAGTATTAGAAAATGAAAGTCTGATTCCAGCGGTTGAGTCCAAAGGACAATTATTTCAAGAGCTGCTTGTTCACGAGAAAATCAAGGAAGTACGGCGAGCCGGACTCATGATGGCCGTAGAGTTCGAATCGGCAGATATAGTTGAACAAATAGTAAAAGGCTGCATCGCAAAGGGCATAATTACTTTCTGGTTTTTGTCATGCCCCGAAAGTTTTCGGTTAGCACCTCCTCTAACCATCACTGAAAAGGAGATTAGACAAGCCTGCGAAGTTATTTTGCAAGTAGTCGATTCTACTTAGTCATTCCAGAAATGCTTAGCAGAAGTGAAGGTGAATTCGTAATTTGACTTTGTCACGCTATTACCTAAAGTATGAAAAAGATATTCCCAATACTGCTTGTATTCCTGTCACTACAACTCAATGCACAAAAGTTTTTCATCTCCGCCGATATGGAAGGCATTGGTGGGATAGGAACTGGCAAAATGGTTAGTAGCAATGGTAAAGACTATGCTACTGGTCGTAAACTGATGACCGCAGAAGTAAATGCTGTAGTCGAAGCTATTTATGACCATTATGGGTCGCAATCTTCATCAGTAAAAATTGTTGTTAACGACAGCCACGGAGATATGCAAAATCTGCTGCATACAGAACTCGACAGAAGAGTAGAGTATATACAGAGCAATATTAAACCCCTGGGTATGGTACAGGGATTGGATGATAGCTTCGATGGCGCGATATTTATTGGATACCATTCCAGGGCTGGCACAAAAGACGGGTTTTTAGCTCACACCGGCTCTGGTTCAGTAAAAGGCCTGTGGATCAATGGTACCGAAGTTGGTGAGGGAGGCATGAATGCATTTTATGCCGCCTACCACGGCGTACCGGTGATTATGGCTGCAGGCGACCTAAGTTTTACCAAGCAGTTTGGTCAATTGGTGCCAGCAAAACTCGTTGCCACCAAGGAGGCAGTTGGCGCTGCCGCCGCAAAACTCCTTCATCCTGAGGTAGTACTGGAAGATCTCAAATTGAAGACCAAAGAAGCCCTAAAAGACCTGGCCGGGACAAGGCCTCTTAAGATTGCATCGCCCACTACTCTCCGCATGCAAGTTTCTCGCCCAACACGTGCAGATATAGCCATGGGCATTCCTGGCATGAAACGGATAGATGGCTATACCATCGAATACGAAGCCCGCAACATGGACGAGGCCTACAGATTGATTCGCATTTTATACAAATACCTTTCTTGGTAATAGAGTGGATGATGGGAAGAATCGCTATTCAAATCGTGCTAGCCCTGGGGATAGTCATATCGGCACATTCCCAAACTAGCCAGGAAAATATAAGTAGAGCCAAAGAGGTGATACTAGCTCTCCACGGAGACTTTACCTGGGAAATGTTTAAACCCTCTGAAAACAAATTCTTGAGATCGGGAAGCAGAACTTCTCAAATCTATCTCGATAGCACTGCATTCTTTGCCCATGAGCTTTTCGACAATTCAAAAATTGAACAAATAAGTTTATTCGGATTCAACCCACAAAGCACACAATTCTACTCCACTGCCGTGTATAACGTCGATACCGGACCGCACATAATGTCTGGGCGCCTTGACCGTAAGAAAATGAAATTGTACTTCTTTGAAAACGATTCCACTAAACATACTTTAGAAGTTCTTGGCCATAACGAGCATAGATGGACTTCTGAGAAACTTGCTGACAATGTGTGGGTTCCAAATGATTTGTTAATTGTTTTCAGGAGAAACCAATAATGGGTACGCAACAAGTATTCATAGCCATGCTCCGTGGAATCAATGTCAGCGGCCAAAAGAAAATCAAAATGGCCGACCTCCGGGAACATTTGTCTGAAATTCCCTTGTACGATGTTAGAACGTATATTCAAAGCGGCAATATCGTTTTCAGATCAGAGCAAACGCCAGAACCCCTTGAGGCAGCTATCAGATCAAAAATTGAGAAGAAATACGGCTTTGATGTCCCTACCTTGGTGAAAACCCCAAAGGAATTTGAGACTGCCATTGCTGGTAATCCTTACGGGCACCGCATGGCAGAAGAAAGCAAGCGAGTGTACATCACCTTCTTATCCGATATACCGGAGCAACCACTAGTTGATAACCTCAAAAGTGTTGATCATAGCCCCGAGGAATGGGTGCTCAAAGGTAAAGACATCTATTTCTACTCGCCACATGGTTACGGCAATGCCAAGATGAGTAACAATTATTTTGAGGCGAAGCTAAAAGTGAAAGCCACTACAAGAAATTGGAAGACCATTGTTACGCTATTGGATATGGCTAATTCCATTTAATCCTCTCCTAATTGTACTTGATATCAAACCTTAAACTGATTGTCTACCTATTATCACCGGAATAGATTTCGGACACACCTGTCCCATATTTACTATACCTTACGGAATAAAGGCAGAGATAAATTGCGATGAAAAAAGTTTCAGCCTTATTGAAAATGCACTGGTGGAGTAATACGCTTGTCATAGGCAGTATCTTGCTCTTCAGCTGTGAACCTAGCGCAAACCAATATCTACTTCGCTTCGAAGATGACCAAACCGGAATGCAAGGCTACAAATATACGGACGGGACTGTGGCAGTAGCAGCTGGGAAATACCCCTTCTGCTTTACCGACACCTTCCGCACCTACGCGATAGTAGCCCACCCTGATTTTGGTATTGCTGCTATAAACCGAAATGAAAAGGTGCTATACCGCGTTTTTTCCTATGACAATGGACCAGATCCAATTTCGGATGGACTTTTTCGCATTGTAAAAGATGGAAAGATCGGATATGCTAACAAAGCAGGAGAAGAAGTAATAGCCGCAAAGTATATGTGCGCTTATCCCTTTCAAAATAATGTGGCAAAAGTGGCTCATGAATGTGAGACCTTAAAACGGGGCGAGCATGCCAGTTGGATTAGCACTAGTTGGTTCTTTATTGACAAACATGGGAATGAAGTGCCTTCCCCAGATCAATTGGAACCATGAGTTTTCTTAAAGCCAAATGGGAGAACCTACTGCTGGTCAATTATTTGGTTGAACCGGCTCTTCTAGAGCCATTAGTACCTCCGAAAACTGAACTAGATCTTTGGCAAGACAAATGTTATGTTAGTCTGATTGGGTTTATGTTCAATCAAACTTCTGTGCTTGGCCTCCCTCTTCCCTTCCATCAATCATTTGAGGAAGTTAATCTTCGATTTTACGTCCAGCATCGGCACAACAATCAGAACAGGCACGGTGTAGTATTCATTAAAGAGATTGTCCCCAAGGCCATGATCAGTTTCTTTGCTAATACGCTCTATAACGAAAACTACATCACGAAACCAATGCGGCACGTTTTTGGTCCTTCTGGCGATTCCATAAAAGTAGAGTATGGGTGGAAACTTGGTAATGTCTGGCAAACTATGTCTGCTAAAGTCTCTTTGGAGCTGGATGAAATAGCGTCTGGCAGTGAAACAGAATTTATTACCAAACACTTTTGGGGCTATGCACAAAAGGACCAATCAAGCAGTTTCGAATATGAGGTAAAAAGGCCTGAGTGGAAATCCAGAGCGGTGATATCCTCAGATGTAAATGTCGACTTCGGCAAAACCTATGGTTCTCAGTTTGGACACTTAACAACCGAAACACCCACCTCAGTTATGTTTGCCGATGGTTCAGCCATTGAGGTCTCCAACAAAAGAAGGATATAAAAAAAGCCCCTCAAAGAAAGAGGGGCTTCTAATAAAGTTATTAAGCCAGGTTAATCCTGACCATGGCCATATTTGTTCTTGTACTTTTCGTAAAGCTCTTGTTGCATACCGGTCAGCTTCACTTTCCGGCCTTGAATAAAAGCATGAGTTAGCTTGTTGGTTCGCATATCTAATGCATCCCCTTCAGAAATGAACAGGGTAGCATCCTTTCCGTCTTCCAAACTTCCAAGCTGATCATCTATGCCTATAATCTGCGCCGTACTCAAGGTGATAGCTGTAAGAGCTTGCTCAGGGGTAAGTCCGTAAGCTGCTGCAGTACCAGCTGTAAATGGTAAGTTTCTAGCTGCATAAGAAGTACCTCCACCGGAGCTAAAACCTATGCAATACTTGATACCAGCCTGATGCAGAAGGTATGGCATCTTGTAACTGATGTCGATATCCAGATCATTACTGCTTGGTGTAGTATGCAGATTGCGAAGTATGACAGGAATATTATTATCCTTCACAAAGTCTTTCACCAACATCACTTCTCTGGCACCTTCCAGCACAATCTTCTGTACGCCCATCTCCTTTGCCATCTTTACGCTTTCCACAATTTCCTTCGCTTGGTTAACATGAATTTGAAGAATCTTGCTACCGTCAAAGAGGCCCACCAGCGCTTCCAGCTTCAAGTTTGTGGGCCTACCTGATAACTCGCTGTAATTCTTGGCCTCAGAAAAGAGTTGTTTCAACTCGTCGACCTGGGTGCCATAATTCTTATTATTCTGCGTTTGGAAGGAGAAACTAGTAAAATCAAAGCGACGGCTTATTTTACTTGGCCAATTCATGTGAATGGATTCATCCATCTTCAGAACCGCGTCTTCCCAGTTCCAGGCATCTAGTTGTACAATTGAGGAAGATCCGGAGATGGTACCACTTTGCGGGGTAGTTTGCGCCGTAAGTACGCCATTAAACCGTAGAGTGGGTATCAGCTCTGAATCAGTATTATAGGCAACGATAGATCTCACATTCGGATTGAGATTACCCCGCTCCTGGTTGTCTCTGGTATGTCTCACTGCCGAAACTTCAGTTAGGCCAAGATTGGTATTTGGCAGAATAAAACCAGGATAAGCATGCTTGCCACTAACGTCAATTACTTCATATCCGGATTCATCAACACGAGCGGTTGTAGCGTCACCAACCAGGGTAAGTTTTCCTTGATCAAACCCAATAATTGAATTTTGAATAACCTGGCCATTGCCAATGTGAGCTACCGCTCCTTTTAACAGGATTGGTTTACTCTGGGCCTCACCAGGTATTACAGAATATTGCGCCCAGGCGCTATTCGCGACTAAAAGGGCCAAAAATATATTTCTAATTAATTTCATTGCTCTCATTATTAATGGTTCCAGAACTCAGCGTCTACCAGCGTTTCACATTCCATCTCAAGCACATCCCTTCCGAATGGCTTTCGACCGCCTCCACCAGGCTTGGCTGCCCCCTTCATTTTTGCGATAATTCTGGCCTTTTCAGTTTTAATCTGTTCTCTCAATTCCAAATCTCTTTGTAGGTCATAATAGACCGTACCGTCAACAATAGTTTTCTCCGCCTTGGCATAGATCGAAAGCGGATGATCTGTCCAAAGCACGACGTCGCCATCCTTTCCTACCTTAACACTACCCATTCGGTCGTCAAGGTGCAGTAACTTCGCAGGATTGAGTGTTACCATTTTCAAAGCATCTTCCTCAGAGATATCCCCATATTTCACCGCTTTTGCGGCTTCCTGGTTCAACCTTCTAATTAACTCTCCGCTGTCTGAGTTTAGCGCTACAACCACACCCTCATTGTGCATTAGCGCTGGCCCGTAAGGAATTGCATATCTTACTTCCCACTTGTATGACCACCAATCTGAGAAGGTAGAGCCTCCAACACCGTGAGCAGCCATCTTATCCGCAACTTTGTAGCCTTCAAGAATATGGGTAAAGGTATTTACCTTGAAGCCGAACCTGTCAGCTACTTTCATTAGCATATTAATCTCTGACTGTACATATGAGTGGCAAGTGATATAGCGCCTACTATTGAGGATCTCGACCATAGCATCCATGGCCAAATCCTGGCGGGGCTTGGTGGCATTAGCTTTATCCCGAGCCGACAGTTTGTTGTAGGCGTTCCACTCTTTTTCATAATCCCTCGCTGCGCTAAATGCATCCACATAAACCTGTTCTACACCCATTCTGGTTTGCGGATAACGAACGGAGTTATTGCTTCTTGAACGTTTGACGTTTTCACCCAAAGCAAACTTAATGAAGCCATCAGCATTCCTGATCTTCATTTCTTCCGGTCCTAACCCCCAGCGCAGTTTGATCAATGCTGATTGACCGCCAATTGGATTTGCTGAACCATGAAGAATTTGAGCAGCTGTAACTCCACCACCCAGCGCACGGTAAATACCGATATGTTCTGGATTCACAACATCACCAATTCTTACCATACCAGAGTTTGTGGCAACATCATTGATGCCATCTGCAGCAATGTGAGAATGCTCATCGATAATGCCTGCCGTTAGGTGTTTGCCGGTACCATCAATTTCGCGGGCACCTCTTGCTGAAAGGTTTTTACCGATCTTGGAGATCTTGCCATTTTCAATTAGCACATCTGTATTTTGAAGGATGCCATCTGCTTCGTTTGTCCAGACAGTAGCATTTTTGATTAATAGTGTTTCTTGCTGTGGCACGTTCTCTGAACCATATGCAACGAATGGGAAGATCACCCTACCTTTTTCCTCATCTGCTTCACGTACCTTGCCGCCGCTTCCCTTGGTATCTTTCGCTTCTAATACAGAGGCAAAACTAGCTTCCCAATTTATCCAATCACCATTTGGCAGTTGGCCACGGCCTTTCCAGCCTCTATCAGCACCTGTTTTGGTCTTAAGCCAACCGGCTAACCTGGTTTCTCCTTTCTGGCCTTTCATCTTGTAAGTCATGTTGATAAGCTCACCATCAAGCTTTGCAGTTACCGTTACATCCGTACTATCGTTCACCTTGAATTTCATCTTATGCTTTCCGGCCTTACCACTTACTTCCAGCGGATATTCGTTAGAGCCAATCGCCAGCATGTAGTTACCGCTGTGGTCAGTAACGTTTATATCATTGATAATAAACTTCTGTCCCTGAATCCAGTTTTCGTAGATAGTTGTTCCTCTTTCAAACAGGTCTCCGGAAGTGATAATGAAGTTGGCCACTTTGCCACCTCTCAAATCACCGAGGATACCACCCATATTTAGATAATTGGCAGGTGTGCTGGTTAGCGCCTTAAGTGCTGTTTCTTTACTTAATCCATTGCTCACGGCCTTGCGCAGATTAGGCCAGAAATCACTGGTCTTTTTGAGACCTTCTGAGGTAATAGCAAAATCTACTCCGTTGGCTTCCAGTACCCCTGGGTTGATTGGGGCTAATTCCCAATGCTTTAGGTCCTGAAGAGAAAGTCTGCTGGTTTCGATGGCATCATCAACATTGAATGCCTCAGGAAAAGCGATAGGGAGAATAACTCTCGCATTAGTACCCTTGATCAGAGATACTCGCTTATATTCATCACCATTACCTCTGATGATGTATTGCACTCCAAACTCATCTCCCACCTTGTCAGCCCTGACAAATGCACGCCAACCGCGTGTATCAAATACCTGCGGTAGGCTTTGGTTCGATATCCAGGCATCTAACGATTTATCTGTGAATGGCTTATCACGCAAGCTTCCATACCACTGGGCATCCATATAGGTTTGTCTTAGCAACGAAACAAACCCCATGGCAGATGACGGGTAGTTTTGTCTTGAAGTTCCTTTGCTGAACGAATAATGAGCAGCAGCAGCGGATTTTAGCATAACGCTGTTAGGTGTACCCTTTGCCAACGTAACTACAGCCGAGGTACCTCGAGCTATACCATCGGGCCTGAAGGTCATTACTGTTCCGAAGCCAGCCTTACGCAGCCCGCCAGCAGTTTTGTCATTCGGCTCGAATTGCTCGTAGGCGTTGTACTCAGGCTTAATAGCCTCATTGCCATTATAAGCCCCTTTGGTTTTAGATTGAATCTGCTCAGGGCCACCAAAGCCCCCTCGTCTTCTTTCAACTTTGGGCAAACCGTAATTGGTATACATATCTATCATTGACGGATAGATATACTTGCCCTTTAGGTCAACCGTGGTATATCCTCGGGGAATAGTAATATTTGCTCCTGAGTTGACCACTTTGCCATCTTTTATCAGCAAAGTTGCATTTTCCACTTTGGTCTGATAGTCCACATAAATGGTGGCATTTATAAAAGCGTAAGTACCGCTGCGCTGGTCTTTGACGTCATTCACGGGAAAAGTCTCCTGTGCCTGCACAATTTGCACCAGCAGAAGCGCTAGCACTAGCGTGTAAAGCTTCTTCATGATGTTAATTAGGTTTTGTCTCGAAATTATAGAGGAACCTAAAATAGTGGAAAAGCTGAGAATGCCAGCTACAACTATGTGATTTGCTGCAATTTTGTATTAATGGAAGATTTCGGAGATAGGAGCAAAAGGTAAAATTGCCATTTGGCAATGGAATTGCTAAAGTAGGTCCAACACATTTTCTGGCGGCCTGCCCATTACTGCCTTGTCTCCTTTTACAACAATGGGCCTTTCTATCAAGATTGGGTTCTCAACCATTGCTGAGATCCATTGGTCACGAGAAAGTTCTTTACCCTTAAATTGGTGTTTAAAAACCTCTTCTCCTCGCCTGATAATATCTAGTGGTTCCAAACCCAGTCTATGCAGAATCGCATCAAGCTCATCAGCAGTTGGTGGTTCTTTTAAATATTCAATCACTTCTACATCAGCACCTTTTTCATTGATGATATTCAGTGTTTGCCGACTTTTACTGCAACGGGGATTGTGATAGATCTTCATGCTCAGGCGATCTTTTCGATAATGATGTTATGATTCGTGTAAATGCAGATATCTGCGGCTATTCCCAGACTTTCCTTCACAATTTCTTCAGCGCTAAGATCGGATGCATGCTTCTTCAGCGCTAACGCCGCCGACTGAGCATACATGGCTCCAGAGCCAATAGCAGCAATCTGGTTATCCGGCTCAATTACATCACCGGTGCCGGAGAGAATTAATACTTCCTCCTTGTTAGCCGCAATCAGCATAGCCTCCAGCCTCCGCAGATAGCGATCCATGCGCCAGTCCTTTGCCAACTCGATGGCCGCTCTTTTCATGTTCCCTCCGTAGCTATTCAGCTTCTCATCAAATCTTTCAAGCAAAGTAAAGGCATCAGCGGTGGATCCCGCAAAACCGGTAATTACTTTCCCCTCCTGCAGAATTCTAATTTTTCGCACGTTGCTCTTCGCTACGTAACTGCTCATAGTCGCCTGTCCGTCAGCCCCAATGGCGACTTCGCCATTGTGAACTACCGCTAGTACCGTTGTGGATTTTATTTTCTGTTTTGGCATATTTTCAAATGGAAGAGTTAATGTAAAACCTGAGACACTCAGGCTCATTCAATTGACGACTCCGATCAATTAATATTTTAAGTTTTAAAATTTTTGCTAAGCTAGAATCCTCACCGGATCCTCTAGCAACTGCTTGAGGGTTTGTAAGAATGCCGAACCGACAGCGCCATCAACAACACGGTGGTCGCATGACATGGTAACCTTCATTACATTACCCGGAACCAGTTCGCCATCTTTTACAACCGCCGTTTGCTTAATTCCACCCACTGCAAGTATGCAGGCATCTGGAGGATTAATAATAGCGGTAAATTCTTCTATGCCAAACATTCCCAGGTTAGATATGGTAAAGGTATTTCCTTCCCAATCGCTGGGTTGCAACTCTTTGTTTTTGGCTTTTCCGGCAAGGTCTTTAACCTCAGTGGAAATGTGGGATAGGGTTTTGTTATCAGTAAACCTGATTACTGGCACCAACAAGCCCTCATCTACCGCCACGGCAACGCCAATGTGAATATGGTTGTTGTACCTAATCCTATCGCCCAACCAAGAAGCATTAACCTTGGGGTGCTGCCTCAAAGCAGTAGCGCAAGCCTTGATAATGATATCGTTGAAAGAGATCTTAACGGGAGCAACTTCATTGATGCTTTTGCGCGCTTCCATGCAGTTGTCCATGTTAACCTCCATGGTAAGGTAGAAGTGAGGAGAAGTAAATTTACTCTCAGATAATCGCTTGGCAATTGTCTTACGCATTTGCGAGACATTCACTTCCTCAAAGCTCTCTTCGCCAACCACTGTAGGCAAAGTAATTGGAGCAGTGGTAGTTGCGCCCTCTGTAGCGGCTGGTACTGTTCCGGGCACAAAGGCCTCAATATCTCTTTTGATTATTCTGCCGTGGTCACCGCTTCCCTGGATTTGTGACAGGTCATAACCCTTTTCCTGGGCCATTTTCTTGGCTAAGGGTGAAGCCAATATCCTACCGTTAGACTGCGCAGGTGCGGGAGCCTGGGTAGCCGGACTGGGCGCCGGGGCTGTTGCTGCCGTCGCAGGAGCGGCAACCGGCTCGGGTGGTGCTGAGGCTGCAACATCAGCAGTAGCTGGAGTTGCAGCGGTGGCTTGATGAGCCTTTAGTAGTGTCTCATAGTCTGCACCTTTCTCACCAACTATTGCGATTATCCCATCTACTGGTACCGCCTCTCCATCCTTCACCCCAATATAAAGCAATGTGCCATCTTCGTAGGCCTCCAATTCCATGGTGGCCTTGTCGGTCTCTACCTCTGCAAGAATATCACCAGACTTCACTTCATCTCCTTCCTTCTTCAGCCAGGAAGCGATTGTACCTTCTTCCATGGTATCACTCATTTTAGGCATGGTGATAACTGAAGCTTTGATCCCAGATACGTCAATATCGGCGGCAGTATCATCTGAAGTAGGAGCATCGGTGCTTGTATCATCAGTGCTAACTGGTGCTACAGCAGTTGAGGCCTCTTTCAACAACTCAGATATATCTTCCCCTTTGGATCCGATAATAGCGATTACACCATCCACCGGAACGGCTTCACCGTCTTTAACTCCTATATGTAGTAAGACGCCATCCTCGTAGGATTCCAACTCCATGGTGGCTTTATCCGTTTCAACCTCCGCCAGAATGTCACCAGACTTCACTTCATCTCCTTCCTTCTTCAACCAGGAAGCGATCACACCCTCCTCCATGGTGTCACTCATTTTCGGCATTCTTATAACTTCGGCCATAGCTAGATTTGCGTTTAGTGACCAAAAATAGTTGGAATAAACCCTATTTTCAAATTTTGATTTTTGCCTTAATCAAGGTGCTTATCACCACTTTATTGGAGCCTAAAAAAAATAGCTAGACGACCAGGGAATCTTTACTCTAATCGTGTGTAAATACCACCATAGTCTATCGACTTTGTACTATCCCGATTTTGACTATACACAAGGTCCTGTACTGTCCAGTGGTCGTTCTCATAAGAGAAAGTCAGTACCAGGTCTTCGAAAGTAACATCGGACGAATCATTGAAAGTGTACATTTCGTCCTCACCTACATAATCATCAAAATCCGCTGAATTGAAAAGGTAGGCGATCACTTCATCATTGGCAGCATAAAAATCGAAATCTATTTCCTTTGAAAATGCAGTAGGGTCATGGACAACCTTAAGGGTGTCACTTCCTTTTACAAATACCCCTTCAAGTGGAGAAGCATCTGACACCTCGGAGGTTGAGGATTCCTTACCACAAGCAGCTACAAAAAGAGCGCTGAGCAACAATAACAATGGGCGTATCATTTTTCACTATAGTTGATTGCAGATTCTTACTAGAATTTAGGAAAAATTCACTGAAAGCGCCAATCACGAGGATTCGGGAGGTACCAATCAGAATCCGATATCTGCCAATACAAATTCTACGGCAAAATTCTCTCCGGTGCCAAAAGGGTCGTTTTTATAAAGCACCCGAAAACCAAGGTCGAATGGCACAAAGAATCGCATGGCATTGAAGTCAAAGGTCGTTTCCACACCCAGCGAGTAATAATTAATTGTTCTGTCTCCTCCTACTGCAAATCCTGGAAGAATATCGAAGTTTATAGCCTCGCTTCTCCCCTGCGCTCCATCGAAGAAGAAATTCATCTTCACTCTTTGGATGTATAGTAGTGGGCCGAGAGCAATTTCAGGATAAAGCACTGGCAGAGCATAATTTATGGCCCCGAATGTATAATTCTCAAAAGCCGATGCCCCAAACCCTCTTGGAAACTCAATTCGGTTTGGGAACCAGTAATCTGTACTTCCGAAAGTTATCTTGCGAGTTTGAAAACCTCCTTGCAACAAAATGGAGTGGTGCTTAAAGGCTCCGGGCAAGTAAATGCCAGCGCGAACAGCTGTCAGCCCGCCATCGAAATCGCCTCCATAAGGTGTACCGAAACGCTCGAAAGTTAAATATCCACCAAACTTAGGGTTGATATCTCTTTGGGCCACTTTCATTAGTGAAGTGAACTGAAACTCAAATTCGTTTTCAAGCAAAGAACCCTCTCCAACCAGATCGTAGGCTGGCAACACCAGGTTGCGACCGTTTTGGTTGAAATTATTTTCATAATCCATTACCCTGGTAACACCAACATAATTGCCAATGCTGAATCGTGTACTAAACCGGTTTTTAGTGAGATTCAAAGGAATCCGAAAACCGGCTTTATATCCCATTTCGTTCCATTCTAATTTGGCCTGCTGAATTGTACCGGTGGTATCTCTAAAAACTTCATTGGTACTGCGGTTGCCATAACTGGCCTCGATATCCAAAATCGGGTAAAAGCCCTGGTAGCTCCACCGGGCAGAAACGGTACCCTCTTCATCATCAATATCATAGACATAGGCCACTCGAAAATTTGAGGTGCTCAGCACATCCTGAGTTGTAACCCCAAAAGAAACCTCTCTGGTGGTAGAATTAGCAAATGGCCCCCACGATACCGGTTTCAGAATTCCCGAAACACGTCTATAGGGCCTGGTATTGAATCGCTCTGAAGGTACGTCGTCAAACAGATCCTCATGCCCTTCCTGTTCAACAATTGTCTGGTAATATCTAACATCCCTGTCCTGAACTTCACTAATTGGTTTCCACTGGCTGGGATCGTAAGCTGTTTTCTTTACTTCCATGCCATCCCTTGCAAAATCATTGTAAAGTAGCAAGCTGCCATCTTGTGACACCGACGGATTGTAGGTACCATATTTACCTGAAGTAACCTGAAATCTATTGCCATTCGTAACATCAATCGCATAGATATTATCTATGCCGCTGTAAGGTGAATTGTATAAAACAAAATTATCCTGCTTTACGGGGTGGGTAACATTTTCATGAGAGTAAGGATAGAGATTGCGCTCCTCACCGGTTTCTGGGTTTACAATGGCTATGGTCTTTCCAACATCTTTAGTTTTGAGCACCACTATCTCTGAACCATTGTCAGACCAGCGCGGCATGGCGTAAGCAGCATTTTCAGGATTAGGAAGAGGTCTCTTGAGAGGAGCTATTACATTAGCTTCCGACCCTACAAAGATGTCAAGATCGAAAACCACCAAGTTCATGGTATTGTCTTCCGTAATTTCCTGCGCTACCACTTTTTTGCCATCAGGAGATATTGCCACTCCCTTGTATCGTGACTTGTTGGTGCGATAATGTTTGCCGCTAGCTATGTCGAAGACTTTTATCTCGGAATAATCTTTAAGCGGCCAGCGCGGATCGAATTCATGTTCATTCCAGATAATTCTGCCGCCACCAGACGTAAGCATCTGATTGTCTGCAATCTGTCCGGGAATAAAAAGTTTGGTTTCGGAGCCATCTTCCCCGAGAGCTACAAACGTTGTAATGTCTCCTTGCCCACTTTTTTGGACCAACACCCTACCATCTTCAAGTAACTGCGGATAACTGTAGTTAGTAAAGATCTTATTCGATCGAACATTCACCTGGTCGCTCTCCGTAACTTCTAAACCCTCCTGTTGCTGTTGCCAAATCTGCTTCATCTCAGCCATCATCTCGTTGTAATTGGCTCGTGCACCTTTACCTGTATATTTTTTAATAGCCCGGGAAAAAGTAAATGGGAGAATAGACCAGTAATTCGCATCCTTCATGATTTTTCCCCAAATCTCAGGGCCATGCTTCTTACGCATATATGTGGTGTAGTAGAACCCCAGCCTATAATGGTCTGGAACGAAATGCTTGAAAGATCGCAAGTATTGCTTGTTATAGGTGAAAGCGCCCCTTTCCAACAGGTTGGTTCTAAATTCCAGGTCGAAGCGTGGAGTACGGCCGCGGCCTGAGCGGGTTAATGCTGTCTCAATGCCAACCGCATCTCCTTCCCAGAACCAGGTTGGGGTGGCAAAAACGGCCATCAAATTGTGAGATTGTTCTCCGAAAAAGGTATGGGCCAGTTGATTTATCCCTGTCTTACTTTTAGAAAACTGTGCGATATGCCTGAATTCATGCAAAGCCAAAAACTCCAGCCAATCATTTGTACCAACTAAGTTGTGGTTCTGTGGTGCAGTGGTGAAAAACTCCGAGCGCCGGGGGCCCAGGGTTACAAAACCATTGGAGACGGTTGTCTGGTTTTGGAGAATGATAGAAACTTTCTTGGGCTCTACTCCCATGGTGGATGAGGCCGGGCCATAAAGATGCTGCAAGATATTGGCCGTACGCTGAGCCTCTGATTCAAAGGTGGTAGGATAAATTATTCGGAATCTATCCGTATTAATCTGCATCCACTTCAGGCTGGCCGGGTTATTATTAAGAACGATCTGGGCGGCCAAGTCGCTGACTCCCAGGACTATCGCGATAAAGAAGGTTAGGTATTTCAGTTGTCTCAAATGTAAGATCCGATTTCGTCCGTTTCAGCGCCGCAAAATACTAGCCATTTCTGTGCTATGAAAGACATAAAAGCATTTGCATTACCCAAATTGCGCTATTCCATCGACGGATAAACGGCTTCCATTAAACAAGATTGTTCACCATTTAGGGAATAAGACGCCATTTTCTGAAGATTTGTACCTAGTTTTGAACAAACTGTTTAATCAAAAAATGCGACTTAAAACTATTCACAGATCGGGAATTACCCTACTTACCCTGATTTTGGCATTCGTCAGTTGCCAACCACCTGCTGAAGAGCAGGCCACCACCTCAGAATTTAGTGTGCCTGTTGACTATTATAAACTAGACAATGGTCTCAAAGTAATTCTGTCAGAAGACAAAACATCGCCAACCGTTATCGTGGCCGTGTACTACAATATCGGGTTCAGAATTGAACCGAGAGACCGCACTGGATTCGCACACCTTTTTGAGCACATGATGTTCCAGGGTTCTCAAAACCTTGGTAAAATGGAGTTCATCAACCTGGTGCAAAGCAATGGCGGTGTACTTAATGGTTCAACCAGATTCGATTTCACCAATTACTTTGAAATTCTGCCTGCCCACAAACTGGAAACGGCTCTATGGGCAGAAGCAGACAGGATGAAAGGGCTGGCAATTACGGAGGAAAATCTGATCAACCAGCAAGGAGTTGTGAAGAATGAAGTAAAAGTGAATGTCCTCAACCAACCTTATGGCGGATTTCCATGGTTGGATATGCCTCAGTACGCCAATGAAAACTGGTATAATGCTCACAACTTCTATGGCGAACTGGAAGATCTCGATGCTGCTACCTTAGAGGATGTGCAATCATTCTTTGATACCTACTACTCGCCAAACAACGCAGCAATTGCTGTGGTTGGTGATTTTGATGCCACGGAAGCAAAAGCCTGGATAGAACAGTATTTCGCTGCTATCCCTTCTGCTGAACTACCAGAATTGCCAGACATTTCTGAGCCCAAGCAAACAGAAGAGAAGAGATTTAACAAAACAGATAAACTAGCTAACAAACCAGCAATTGCTTTCGCCTACCATATGCCAGAGAGAAACACTCCTGAATATTACGCCATGGGGCTACTTGACCAAATTCTGGTACAGGGCAACAATAGTAAGTTGCATGTGAATATGGTGAAAGACAAAGGCTATGCAGGTAACGTAACAGGTGGCATAAACTACCTGGGAAATATGTTCAACTACAACGGCCCTATGATCTGGATGGCCAACCTCACGCATGATAATGAGGTGGCTTCAGATTCAATTATTCAAACACTAGATGAGGTAATTGCTGATCTAAGTACCAATGGCGTTAGCCAGGCAGAGCTAGACGGCGCTATCGTTAAGCTTCGCTCATCACTGTACGACAACATTGGCGGATTCTTTGGCATTGGCAGAGCAGATCTGCTTTGCACATTTGCTCTTTTCGATGATAACCCTGCCCGTATTAACGACATCGAATCGGAATTCAAGAAAGTTACGCCGGCATTGATCAAGAAAACAATTGACGAATACTTGACGGCTTCAAATAGAACCATACTCACTCTGGAACCCCAGGCTGTGGCCAACTAAAGATTCAAAAAATGAAGACTATAAAATTTAGCATCATCATATTATTAGCAGCTGCAACTGCATTCGCCCAAAAGGAAACACCGCCAGAAGGAGGTACTCCACGCGACTTCCAGTTACCAGCCAAAAAGGTATCATCACTTGAAAATGGTTTGAACAGCACCATGGTGCAATATGGTGCCATCCCTAAGGCAACGGTTAGACTTATCATCTGGACCGGTAACATCCACGAACAAGAGAACCAGGTATGGTTAGCCGATATCATGGGCGACCTTTTGGAAGAAGGTACTACTACTAAAGACGCTCAAACAATCGCCGATGCCATGGCTAATATGGGTGGAAACCTTAACATCAATGTAGGTCAGAACCAAACCACTATTAATGGGTCTGTACTGGCTGAGTTTGCTCCTGATGCGGTAAGGCTTTTTGCTGACATCATCAGAAATCCTGCCTTTCCGGAATCGGAGCTGGAGCGTTTGAAAAATGATCGCAAGCGACAGTTGAGCGTTCAGAAAACGCAGCCACAGCCACTTGCCCAGGAGGCCTTTAGAAAAAAAGTATATGGAGATCATGCCTATGGCCGGTTCTTCCCTACCGAAGAAATGATCGATGCCTATACTATCGATGATGTAAAGGCATTTTATAACGACAACTTTGGCGCTAAGCGCACAACTGTTTATGTGGTAGGAATGTTTGATGAAAATTCCGTTTCAGAGGCCATCACCGAATCTTTCAATGACTGGCAGTCTGGCCCGGAAAGGGAATTCCCTGAAGCTAACCCTGTTACCAACCAGGAAATTGATGTGCTGGATCGGCCAGATGCACCTCAGTCTACTATTGTGATCGGTTTGCCCGTTGTGGATCCATCGCACCCTGACTATCTGGCGTTACAGGTAACTAATGCACTGCTTGGCGGTTCATTTTCATCGAGAATTACATCTAACATAAGGGAAGACAAAGGATACACCTACTCGCCTTTTAGCACGGTAAACACCGGCAAAGGTGCTGCCATCTGGTACGAGCAGGCTGACGTAACCACAGAACACACAGGTGCCTCTCTGAGAGAGATTGTTGGTGAGATAAACAAACTGCAAGAAGAGCCCCCATCAGCCGAAGAACTGGAAGGAATACAGAATTATCAGGCTGGAATTTTTGTACTGCAAAACAGCTCCCGCGGTGGCATTATCAACCAGCTTTCATTTCTTGATCTACACGATTTACCTGAAAACTACCTAACTGATCAGGTAAAGAACATTCACGCGCTAACACCGGAAATGATCCAGGAAATGGCGCAGAAGTATATCAGGGATGAGGAAATGACGCTTGTAATTGTAGGCGATAAGAAGGTTTTGGAAAGCCAGATTGCCGAGTATGAAGCAGCTCTTAAAAAACTTTAACATTTTTTAAGAAAGTATTAAAGAACTTTTTCCCAGGGCAATACATCATTAAGTATGTATTACCTTTGCACCTTTTAACGATAACCGAATCTAAGTACCCAAATTGAATAAGCTTATGAAAATTATGCGCTTTAGAAACTGGGCTTCACTTTTTGTAGTGTTAGTCCTCGCGGCATGCGGCGGCATGCAAAGCGAAAAAGAAGCGAACAAATTATCGATTGATTACGAAAAGTATGAACTCGAAAACGGCCTGACTGTAGTATTACATCAGGATAAGTCTGACCCTATTGTTTCAACAGCCATCCTCTATCATGTAGGATCTAACCGAGAGGTGAAAGGAAGAACAGGGTTTGCTCACCTATTTGAGCACATGCTCTTTCAGCGATCTGAGAACGTTGGTGAAGATCAATTTTTCAAGAAAATTCAGGATGCCGGAGGAACACTTAACGGCGGAACCTGGAAAGATGGAACCATCTACTACGAAGTTGTTCCCAAGAACGCGCTTGAAATGGCACTGTGGTTAGAATCTGACCGCATGGGTTATTTCATTAATACAGTAACGGAAGCTTCATTTGCCAACCAGCAAGAGGTGGTACAAAACGAGAAGCGTCAGCGTGTTGACAACAGACCTTATGGCCACACCAGCTACGTAATCGATAAGAATCTTTATCCTGAAGAGCACCCATACAATTGGCAGGTAATTGGTGAGCTAGTCGACTTGCAGAATGCTACTGTAGCTGACGTGAAAGAATTCTATCACAACTTCTATGGCCCTAATAACGCCACATTGGTGCTTGCAGGAGACTTCGAATTTGCGGATGCCAAGGCATTGGTAGAAAAGTACTTTGGTGAGATCAAGCGTGGAGCTGAAGTACAATCCAGAGAGCCAATGACCGTAACGCTAAGTGAAACCAAGAGGCTATACCACGAAGACAACTTCGCCAAAGCAGCTCAACTTAATATCGTTTGGCCTACCGTTGAAGAATATCACAAAGACAGTTATGCTTTGAACTTCCTGGGTGAACTTCTTTCTGAAGGTAAGAAAGCGCCGATGTATAAGGTGCTGGTAAAAGACAAGGAGTTGACTTCACAAACGAACGCCTGGAACAACTCTCAGGAGTTAGCCGGTGCATTTAGAGTAAATATCACGGCCAACGCTGGTAGCAGTCTTGCTGATATTGAGGCCGGTGTGTTCGAAGCTTTCCAAATGTTCGAAACTGAAAGCATTACTGACAAAGACATCGAACGGGTAAAAGCCGGCATAGAAACCAGCTTCTACAATGGTATCAGCTCTGTGCTTGGCAAATCTTTCCAGCTTGCTTCATACGACGCTTTCGCTGGCGAGCCTTCATTCATTGAACAAGATATTGCCAACATCCAGGCAGTAACTAAGGAAGATGTAATCAGGGTTTACAACGAGTACATCAAAGACAAGCCATTTATCCTTACCAGCTTCGTGCCTAAGGGCCAAATGGACATGATCGCCCCAGATAGCGAGATTGCGCAGGTGGTTGAAGAGGAGATTACGGAGAATGTTGAAAACCAAGTTGCTGACGCAGAAGAGGAAGAAATTGAGAAGACTCCTTCTAAGATCGATCGATCTCAAGAGCCAGCTCAAGGCCCCTCTCCCAGCCTGGCTATTCCAGAAAGCTGGACAGCCGAACTTGGTAACGGTATGAGAGTATATGGTGTTGAACAGTCTGAGCTACCGTTGGTAACCTTCAGCCTTGTCATTAAGGGTGGTCATATGATGGACAACATGGATAAGATTGGTGTTGCCAACATGATGACTGACATCATGATGGAGGGCACACAGAACAAAACTCCTGAGCAATTGGAAGAGGAGATTGAACTGCTTGGTGCTAACATCAATATGTTTACTGGCAATGAGACTATCACTATTCGAGTGAACACCCTTTCCAGAAACTTCGATGCTACCTTAGCGCTTGTTGAAGAAATTCTTCTCCAGCCTCGCTGGGATGAGGAAGAATTTGGCCGCATCAAGACTAGTACGGTTAACCAGATCAAAAGGAGATCAGGTAACCCTAGCGCTATCGCTGCCAGCACCTTCAACAGAGCACTTTACGGTGATGACCACATGAGGGCATATCATACTATGGGATCTGAAGAGTCTGTGGAAGCCATCACTATTGATGATATGAAGGCTTTCTACGACAGCTACTTTGCCCCTAATATCTCTCGATTCCATGTTGTAGGTAATATCAGCAAAGACAAAGTGGTATCATCTCTTAGCAGCCTGGAAACTAATTGGGCTACTAAGGAAGTTGCAATGCCTAACTACCAGATCGCTGCGCAGCCCGACAATGCAAAGCTCTACTTTGTAGATTTCCCTGAAGCTAAGCAGTCCGTAATTCGTATTGGTAACCTGGCGCTTAAGCGCACAGACCCTGACTACTACCCTGTTCAGGTTATGAACTACAAGTTAGGTGGGTCATTCAACGGTAATGTAAACCTGATCTTAAGAGAAGAAAAAGGTTATACCTATGGTGCCAGAACATTCTTCAGTGGAACTGACATCGTTGGGGCTTTCACCGCTACTTCTTCTGTTCGTACCAACGCAACATTGGAGTCTGTACAGATTTTCAGAGAGGAAATGGAGAAATATCGTGAAGGTATTGAAGAGGAGGATCTTGAGTTTACTAAGAACGCCATGATCAAGTCTAACGCCAGAAGGTTTGAAACACTGAATGCCCTGTTGGGTATGGTACAAACCATGGGTGCTTATAACCTACCGGCTGACTATATCAAGCAAGAGGAAGACATCATCAGAAACATGACTTTGGAGCAGCACAAAGCGCTGGCTCAGAAGTACATTACTCCTGATAAGATGTTATATTTAGTAGCCGGCGACGCCGCGACTCAGTTTGAGCGCTTTAAAGATGCCGGATTCGATGAGGTGAAATTGGTAGATCAAAATGCCAAAGAGGTAACAACACCTATCGACATCGAAACAAGAGATAGATAATCTTTTTTTCTAACCACCTCAAATCTTTTCATAAAGGGAAGCTCGCAAGAGTTTCCCTTTTTTTGTGTTGGTGTTTTGCAGATCGTGTTGTCGGCTACAGGGAATAGTCTTCAAATCACGAGGAGGCAAGCGACTGCTGAGGGGTTTATTCCATTATTTCAATCTCAACATCGTCCATCCAAACGGATCCAAAATCTCTTAAGTAGATTCCATAGTGGATGAAATCTGCTATACTATCTACTTTAGCTTCTATTTGATAAACAGACCAGTCCTTTGATTTAATTCTGCAGCTATCCAAATTGTCATAAAGCGTTGGCAGCCCTACATGGGCATCAATTAATGGATTTGGTTCAATGGCTAAACGGAAAAATGCAAACCCGGTGTCATTCACTTCTGCCCTTGCTGCTACTTTGACACGAATCTTTTTCCCGCGATAGGGCCGGGCATCTATGTATTGTCTCATACTTGGAGCTATTTCTCCATAGCGCAGGCCTTTCTCTCTTCTCAGCAATCCGGAATTCTCGCCGTTGTAAGGGTTTTCGTCGCTAACCACCATTTCTGCACTTAACCGCTCAAATCTGGACCAGACCAGCCAACCATTTGGTTTTTCGCCAGACAGGTTTGCCTCGAAATCAGTATTTGCCGGCAGGTCAAGTTTAAATGATGCAGGCCATGCATAGTTATAATCCGCCTCTTCAATATCGACCACCGCGGTGGTAGCGTCCAGATAGACCAATGCATCGAATGCTTGTTTAAGGTTATACGACGAAAATCCACTTGCAATATCACTTTGAGAGTGTCCGCCCCAGGAATTTCTTGTTTTTCTTTCCTGATCAAACCAATCATGAATGGTGCCTGCTGCAGGGAGGTTTTTAAGGTCAATTACAGCCAGAGGAATACCCGTTTTGCTAATGCTTCTTTCCAAAGTTCCGTCAGGTGCAGGACCTACCATGAAATCGATCATCCCATTTTGTGGTGTATCCGCATCACTGGCTTTGAACTGCCCCTGATTAAAAAACAGTCCAAAGATCCTGATATCGTCTCCGTACCATTTTTTCATATGATACCCCATCACCTGCGTACCTCGATAGGTTGAATTAGAGACATGGAAGTTATGTGCCCAAATCACCATTTTAGCATCCTCGGGTTCGTTATCCAGGATCCATTTCAGGTTCTGTGCCTGACCAAGCTCTCTGACAACAGAATAATTTTCACCATCATTAATCGAAGCTTCAATCCACATTTCAGCCTGTCTGGCATGTTGCTTTGCTAACGACCACTCTTCGTTGGATGAGTTTTGTATGTATGGATGTTTTTTGTTGTCAAAAGCCTGCATTATCTCTCGAATACTTTTGAGCGATGCAGAATCATATTCTTCTGGGATCGGGTGTCGTCTTCCTATCCAATCAGGATTAGAAAAAGGGACTTCCAAAATCCCGAGTTCGGGCCTTACCTGTTGCTCAAGTTCAGGATCAACTTTGGCTAAATATTCCAACATGACACGTGCGGCTCTTTCAGGATCCTGCGGATCAAAGCCGGTGAATTTCACTTTCTTTTCATTATTCGGGTTGGCATTGTAAGCGCGCATCCATTCGATAAGGGCAAGAACTTCTTCTGTATCCCAAATCCAATAATAAATGCCGGCCAGCGCTTTTCGGGGATCCCCAATTCCATCAACGACGTATCGATTCATGTCGTAGGCTTCAGCGAAGGGACATTCCAGGGCAAAAATGCTGAATCCCTTTTCCTCAACCAGGTACTCAATCAGGCGGTGTTTTAATTGAAATACCTCTCGATTCCCATGAGTAGGCTCGCCCAGGGATACAATTTTCGCATCACCAACCATCTCTCCTACAGGCACCAGGTCATCAAATCCATTTCCTGCTTGTACGGTTTGTAATTCAACCGCATTATTTGATATCCATTCTACTACCTGTTCTTCAGAAGATTTCTGTTGGCAGGAGATTAACAGCAAAAAAATTAGAGCTAGGAAGCGGTGAGTTTTCATCTCAGCTGATTGATGGCATAGAACATCTTAGCAATACTATTACTAATATATCCATTATCAGTGTTCATATTATATCCCAATATTGCGGTAATACGCACTCCAAGGTTTGTCAGGCTTTCTAAGCCTTGAGAATCTGGGTTCACTTGCCAAAAATAAAAAGCCCAGCGATCGCAATCACTGTGACGTTGTTGTAAGTTAAGTATAGGGTTTTTTGGGAGAAGAAGGGGATTCATTTCCATAGCATTATTTTGTCTACAACCGCCAACATTGCATTTTGTCTGCAAACTGAAGAATTGTACCGCCCAACAGTTTTCCTTAGCTCACGACACCCCCTTGTTGTTTTGTTCATTTTTTCCAATCGATGAAAAAACGAACCAAAAAAATCTCTGGCTCTGCAAGGTTTTCCGAGGGACGGTCTTTTTACTTGGTATGTCATCTCACTAAGGACTTGAGCCACTACCTAGTTATCTGAAGCAACAGTGACACAACTGTCCAGAGCCAATTGTCTTGCCATGAAGCATCTAAGTGCTTAATGAATTCAGTGCTCATAACGAGCGGCATTGTTTTCGGCTTTGGGTCAGTGGGGGTTGTGGGGCTGGAAAACCCGCCGCGGTTATGAGTACGGGGCCCAGCGGCCCTGGAGCGAGAATGCAATCACAGCTGATTGTGACTAAATGACTACTATGAAAAGCTTCAAACTGTTGGCAGAAGGAATCTATGCAAACGAGATCCTTCGACAAGCTCAGGATGACGAACGAAGTACTTAGTCGAATATAGAGTCATTCCGAGCCTTGTCAAGGGATGACAGGGGAGACATTAGTATAGAAGAGCTTTCTACCGCAAAGTCTTGAGAATTCTCAAAAACTTGGTGACATCCTCAAAGGCGGCTTGCACATTGGCTACGTCGAGCAGGCTTTGCTTTAGCGACAAGGTGTGTTTAATTCCTTCATTCTGAATAAACACATGCACTTTGTTTTGTCTGAATGAAACCATAACCCAAGCTGAAAATTCTTGCCGTAATTTAAGCAGGGCTTCTACGCGGCTTTCTGTTAATACTGCTTCCGGCTCTTCCGCCGATTTGGCATGCATCATATATATCCTGTCAAATACGCCGTCCCCTAAACCTCGCCGTGGTATGTTGGGGCCGAGTTTGGCCGCCCCCGGCAACTGCATTATTGCATTACCCAGGGCACCTGCTTGCGGGCCAATATGGACAAGGTCTACGGAATCGTTGGTGCTGGCATTCATGTAAACACCGCTGATACTGTCTCCATCGGTGAGATATGAGGATATCTCAAAAGTCATATCATCAACCTTACCAGAAAAGTGTGTATCCACGTCGAAACCGGAGGGAGGGCTTTGCCAAAACAAACTGCTTGCCTTTATACCTTCCTCTGCCGGTTTGGAATCCGTGTCGAATGTTACGCCTGGCAGAAATGCCGGCACCAGTTTAGCGTAGATATTATCCTTGAAATATGTGCGATAGTTGGTAGTAGTAATTCCGTAGTCGTAGAGATGCCTGAGAGTGTTTAATATCATAATGATGAGGGCACCAAAGAAAATTACCCGATTGCTATCTTGAAATACTATCATTAATGCAATCCCTATGACCAATATGGTGAAGAAGAGGATGATATTGATCTTCAGCCTCTGGCGTTTCCTCTTTCTATACTCTTCAAACTGCTGAAGGTCTGGTATGGCTTGTTCGTATCGCTCTTGAAGCTCGTTCATACTTACTGGTGGTTATGTTCCGGGAGCAATGAAGATAGAAGTTTAGAAGGAAATACGCTTAGGTTTCTGTCTTAAAGGAGCTGTGCTGTGGTTACTTTGTTGCCCAACAGTTTTTCTTGGCTCATCCATCCCTGAATGTTGCCTTTGAAAATCATTCCAATACCTCAATATACCTACTGCTGATCCAGCCATACCAACCTTTATTGTCGCTAAGGTTCTTATCAATGTGGTAATCGTAACTCCATTTCGGGTTCATCAACACAAACCACCATACCCTACCGGTGTCGTCCGTTTTCTCGGCTAGCGCCATGCCTAAATCTCCTGTATTGTATGTCGCAACAATGTTTCCTTTTTCAAAATGGTACCCTGCGGGCTCGTCATCCAGAATTTTTGGTGAGCCTCGTAGATTATAAGTTTTGTTAACTACCATAAACGGTTTGCGGAAAGTGAACATTGCAGGGAACTCGGTCTCGTCTATGAAATAATAGCCCTTAGAGTTGATGATGGCATTTTCAATTGGGTTGAAATGAACTTCCAAAAGCTCGTTCGATGGTTCGTCACAACAGCCATATCTCACAAGTACCAGCTTAACCATTGAGTTAGGGTAAGTTTGACTTATTGAAAGCAAAGTGCCCTGACTGCCAGCGGCCACTTTCAAGGAATCCCCATTATTAATAAAAAGAGTAAACGAATTTCCCTCATAAACAGACGGTCCTGAGTAGACTGCGTCAATCAAACTATCTGCATTAAGATGTAAGAAATGGTAGTAGCCACCAGGCTTGTTCAAGATCCGTTCCCCGTATGTGGCAATCATACCTGTGGAATAGCCCCAACTGACCTTTGAGATTAAGGAGTCTTTAGTCCTTTTTGACAGAGTGATCTCAATCGCCGACCAGTTAGGTTCCTGATCAAGCAAGGACTGGGCATGGGCAACAATGGATGCAAGAAGGAGAAGGAAAAGAGATTTCAGAGGCACCATACTTCAAGTTAGCTCAAATCTCTTTTAGAATATCCTTAGCCCGTGATAATACTAATCTGAAAGCGAAAAGGTATGCTTAACCAAACCAGCCGCCAAGCAATCCAGAAATGAATCCGCCACCCTGCGCGGGGCGGGCAGGTGTAGGGGTAGCAGCCCAGGATCTTACAACTCCGGCATCAGTGCCATGCTTCTGGGGATGTACGGCCACAACTCCAGCTAATTGATTTTCCAACTGCATCTGGAAAGCACGCCTACCAGTTCCTGCCTGGGCCCGGCCCCCGGCCAGGTATTGGGCAAAATCTGGCGTTACCTGGTCAACAACTAACACCCAGGCACCATTAGCCGGATTCCTGTGATATATCTTGAATCTGACATATTTGGCCACATTAGTCCCTGAGTATTTGTACACAGTGTGTTTGAGCCTGAAGTCTGAGAGTTGTATTCCTCCGTTATGAGCAACCACGTAGTTTACAGCATCTTCTGCTATTGTTTGGTATTCCTCCTGGGCATAAGATCCAGCGGTGTCATCATTAGTAGCCGATACCGAGTTGTCAAGTGTAGCAGGCCCTCCCCATTGCTTGGCAACCTGGTGACCCCAGGAAGATTGTCCATGCGGAACTCCGGTGACGGCACCTCGCTGATTGGTTGCACTACCTTGATGGCTACCCCACCACCAGTATGATTTACGATAACCTCCCTTCATTTCTGTGGGCCATTGCCTGGATCCAGGCCACTGTGCACCGCCAGCACCAGGTCCACCAGCGGCATCAAATTCAGCCTTATCACCCAAAGTCAAACCAGTAGTGTTGCCACCCGCTCCCCTAGTTCCTTTTTGTCTTTGGCGGGCTAGCCCGGTTTTATTGAACTCAAATACCACTGGCACCGGTACTCCCCCAGCTAATTGCGTTTCTTGTTGTCCCGATGGGCCAATAAACGGCCTCATATTAGGACCAGGGTTTCCAGGTTGCACCGCCGAAAGGCCATTTGCATCCCTAATGTAAAAGTTGCCTTGTACCACATCGCCCGTACTTACTCCAGCTCGTAGCTTAAATGGGCTATGTAATTGGAGCATTCTGCGGTTGGCATCTTCCTGCAGAACTCGCTGTACCGTTCCCTCTGCCCTATTATTTACAAACCGAAATGACGGCTGGCTTGTTGGCTTAGTTCCGAAATGTGTACCAGCCATCAAAGGATTCCCGGTCGCTTGTCTTCTATCAGCGTGTGTAATCATAGCACCACTTTTGGTTTTATAATCTCATCCTGTATTTGTGGCTTTCAAATCAGTTGTGGTTTTGAGCACACGAAAAAAGCCACAGTAATCCCATCACTGTGGCTTTGTCGTCAATTAAATATAAGGATTTTTTGGAGAAAGGTTTATCCCATATAGGTAGGTTGTGTGCCGTCCAACAGTTTTCCCTAGCTCACGACAACATCATTGTTCATTCATTTCTTTTGCTTGACCAAAAGAAACGAACCAAAGAAAAGTCAAGGCCCCGCCGGAACTCGTCCGCTACCGCGGCCTCAAACAGCCGCCGTGGCC
>JANQPQ010000009.1 GCA_028285445.1 Cyclobacteriaceae bacterium
CAGCCAGCCCAAAAAGCTGATGCTGCCAAATGCGGCAAGAGCTGACGGTAATAGAAACACGCCGGAACCAATCATATTGCCAGATACAAAAGCGGTGGCAGTTATGAGGCCAATTTTGTTTTGAGGTTTTTTTTCTGGTTCCATGGCCGCACAAGATACAGATATTTACCTCGGGGAGGCAAACCACCCTTCCAGAGCACCACTGGAAAACTAAGTGTTGTTTTTCATATCTCATTCCCTAAATTCAAAGCTTGTTATTTAAAACCTAAACCATGAAAATCAGACCCTTCATCACGCTTGCGCTAGTGTTCCTGTTAACAGCCAATGTTGACGCACAAAGGAGGCGGCGTCAACCAACCACCACAGCACCGAGCATTGATACCACACTTTTTCAAGGTTTAAAATGGCGAAATATCGGCCCTTTCCGAGGCGGCAGGTCTGTGGCGGTAGCTGGTGTGAAACAAGACCCCCTGACCTATTACATGGGCACCACTGGAGGAGGTATGTGGAAAACAACTGATGCCGGTATCAGCTGGAAAAATATTTCAGATGGGCAATTCATGACTGGCTCCGTAGGTGCCATTGGTATCTGCGAAAGTGACCCTAATGTTATTTATGTCGGGATGGGAGAGCATGCTGTCAGAGGTGTTATGACCTCGCATGGAGACGGTATTTACAAATCAACTGATGCTGGCACTACATGGACGCATGTTGGGCTTGACAATACAATGCACATCTCTGATGTAATTGTACATCCCAACAACCCTGACGTCGTCTATGTTTCCGCCCAGGGAGCCCTGTTCGGCCCAACACCAGATCGCGGCATCTATAAAACCACTGATGGGGGTAAATCTTGGCGAAAAGTTCTTTTCGTGGATAATAGCACAGGAGCTTCCGGCTTGTCGATGGATATGACTAACCCCAGGATTCTTTACGCTAGTATGTGGCAACATCAACGATATCCATGGACTGTAGAAAGCGGCGGGCCAGGCTCTGGAATATGGAAGTCTAAGGATGGCGGTGAAACCTGGGAACAATTAAAAGAAGGTCTCCCTGAAATGATGGGAAAATCCGGCATCTCAGTTTCAAGGGCTGACCCAAACCGAGTCTATGCAGTAATTGAAGCCGAGAAAGGCGGGGTTTATCGATCAGATGATGGCGGTAAAAAATGGAGGCAAACATCGAGCAATCGGGTTGCTATCGCCCGATCATGGTATTACATGGAAATATTTGCAGACCCTGTTGATGCCGAAACGGTTTATGTGCTGAATGCCCCCGTTCTGAGATCAGTAGACGGTGGAAGAACCTTTAGCAACGTATCGGTACCACACGGGGACACACACGATCTTTGGATCAATCCCGATAACAACAAAAACTTAATCAATGCCAACGATGGTGGTGGATGCGTGTCATTCAACGCTGGCGCCAGCTGGTCAACCCTCAACAACCAGCCAACTGCCCAGTTTTATAGGGTGATCGCTGACAATAAGTTTCCTTATAAAGTCTACGGGGGCCAGCAAGACAATAGTGCCATAGCCACACTAAGTAGAACCAGCGGGTCTGGCATAAGTTGGAAGGATTGGCATTCAGTAGCTGGTTGTGAAAGCGCCTACCTGGCCTTCGACCCGGATAATCCGGTTACAGTATTTGGAGGTTGCTACCAGGGAATCATAGATGTATGGAGAGCCAGTACCGGCCAATCCAAAAATATTATGACCTACCCTGTGATTGGCCTTGGCAGTGTGCCAAAAGATATGAAGTACCGGTTCAATTGGAATGCACCCATTCTCACTTCTCACCATGACAGGAGTACAGTATACCATGCCGGCAATGTCTTACTAAAGAGCCAGGATGAAGGAACAAGTTGGATTGAAGTAAGTCCAGACCTTACTCGTAATGATAAGTCTAAACAGGGACCCGGCGGGCAGCCTATTACTAATGAAGGTGCGGGAGGAGAAAACTACAACACCATTATGTATGTGGCAGAATCTCAACATGAAGAAGGTACCCTCTGGGTAGGTACCGACGATGGACTGGTACATATTACCAGAGATGGTGGCGAAAATTGGCAGAACGTGACACCACTAGGATTGCCTGAATCATTGATCAACTCGATTGAAGTTTCACCACATGATCCTGGAACAGCATATATAGCAGTTACCCGCTACAAATTCAATGATCTCTCCCCCATGATCTATGTCACTACTAACTACGGTCAGGGCTGGAATCGCATAGTTAGTGGCATTGGAGATAGAGACTTTGTGCGCGTAGTGCGGGAAGATCCTAAAGTGAAGGGGCTGCTTTACGCCGGCACCGAAACCGGCCTCTACATTTCTTTCAACAATGGCACCAGCTGGCAAAGACTCCAACTCAATTTACCAATAGTCCCTATCAACGACCTTACTTTTAGAGATAATGACTTGATTGCGGCAACCGCTGGTAGAAGCTTTTGGATTTTGGATGACCTCGGGGCTATTCAGCAGAGCAAAGGCCAATTTGGCAATGCTACAGTTTCCATATTCGAACCCAAGCCTACCTACCGCATGTCAGGGGGTCAACCATTCGGCCCTCTTCCCCTATTTAACCAAGGCATTAACCCACTTAATGGGGTTATCCTCGACTATTACCTCCAGGAGGAACTTGACAGTGTTGAATTAAAAATGAAGGTGCTGGATAACAACGGGAACGTAATTCGAAGCTTCTCGAACCAAAAGGATAAATCATTTAAGCCGTTTCCTGGTGGCCCTCCTCCACCGGCACAAATCCCATCCAAGAAGGGTATTAACCGCTTTGCCTGGGATTTCAGAAAAGATATTATCACTCATATACCAGACGTTTTCGTATTTGGCGACTACCGTGGTCAGCGCGTTGGTCCAGGCGACTATACCATTCGCATGATCCTTGGCGAAGACTCTGTTGAAACCAGCGCTACCATTGTCCCCGATCCCAGACTAAACGCTTCACCTCAAGACTATCTTGCTCAGCAGAAATTTTTGGCCAGCATCGAAGATGTCGTCCAGGAAATTCATGAGTCGGTTAATACCATGAGATCAGCAAGAACACAGTTGCAAGGGCTTAACAAACTGATGGCTGATATAGATGACACAGAGGTTCTGATTGATAGCGCCAAATCAATAATTGGCAAAATAGATGAGTGGGAATCCAATTTGATTCAGCCTAAACAAAAGACATTTCAGGATGTAATCAATTTTCCCAATCAACTTAATGCTGAATTACTAAGCCTAAAGTCCAGGGCTGATACGCACGATCCTCGGCTGACCAAGGGCGTGAGAGATAGATTTAGGGATTTGAATATGGAATGGAGCAAGTTTAAAGATGCCATGAACAAGATAATAAACGAGGACATGGCAGCTTATAACGATGCGTACAAAGACAAGGATATTCCGGCAATTCTGATGAAATAACGGGCTTCAGTTCGGTTTCACAGTTCTTTCCATAATTGTATATTATAGAAAGAAACCGGTGATATCATTGAAGCAGTTTGTATTCAACGGCAAAGCTCATCGCTACTCACTACTGAGTAGTCTATCCATAGTTGCCTTCCTGGTAATTTTCCAGCCATTCAATGTCGGCAGAACTCCTATCTATGAGGTAGTAATCAGCATAGTATTTGTTGGGGCCATGCATTATTTGCTGCTGCTTCTATTCCTGTCTCAAGTTAGCAACCACCTACCCGTTAGCAATCGTGGCACCGAGTTTCTGTGGATTTTGCTCTTTGTAATTCTGGCAGGTTTAATCAGCAAGACAGTACACGGGCTCTTTGGTCTTTCCTGGTTAAACCTAAACCAATACATTGACTGGATGGTAGCCAGCACTCCGGTTCTAGCCTTTCCGCATGCCCTGAAGCTGCTTTTGCTGAAAGGTTCAATATTCTCCCTGGCAAAAAATAAGTCGACAACCTCGGTGTTTAAGTACAGCCCTAACCTCGACAATTTTTTCTACGAACTTCCAGTGGAAGACCTCTATTATATTCAGGCTATGGAAAACTACGTCAATGTGGTTTGGCAGAAGGGCGATAAAGTCCAGAAGAAGATTTTCCGAATGACCCTTTCAACCCTGGAGGAGCTACTGCAAATTAATGAGGTCCAGCGGGTTCATCGTTCATTTATTATCAATACAAATCAGGAGATTGAACTCGCCGGAAATGCCCGTGGTTACAAGATATTTATGAACGTCAACGGCGAATCGATAGAAATACCCCTCTCCAGGAATAAGCTCGATCTATTCACCAAATCCTAGTTACTTCCTTCATAGGTTCAATTTCATCACTTTTCCATTCAGTTTGGTCACAATGTCATTTTTGGCCGCGGGAATAGCTATAACCATGTGTTAGGATTGAAATGGTTAATCGAATACTATGGAAATAATAAAGAAATTTCTAGCTGGCGTTGCGATAGTATTAGTCGGCTGTGATGATAGTGATACCGGGGTAAACCCAAACAGCAATGAAGAACTAATTTTTCAATCTGGCTTTGAGCCTGGTAGCACGGGAGTACCTGCCGGTGCTCATCTGGATATGATTGGCGCCGACTCTTCACTGGAAGAACCCAACGATTGGGAAAGTGACCTCGACGACCACCCTAGCATTGGAGATTTCGCTTTTCAGTACGAAGGTGGTGAAGACTCCGAAAGATATGCGGTACTAGGTGAGGATCCGGAAAATAGCGCTAATACCACCTTAAGGTTTTGGCTGAAGCATCCGAATGTGGAAAAGAACGGAGTAAAGTTCAAAGGCAGAGTGCAGGCGAACATCTACAACAACACTGCTGGCGAATTAAAAAATGTCTATCAGAAAGTTAGGCTATATCTCCATGAAGACATGCAAATTCTTACTCAAGCCCCTGCCCCATTCTCATTTCTCACCGTTTTCGAATTTTGGAACAATCCAGGATGGATAGACCCGGATAATGGTTTTAGAATTACCATCAACCTGGTAAAAAAGGATGGCAACCTCGGTACGCCATTAAACTTTGGTATACACGGCCAGACGCTAGAGGGAGAGAAGTATCAATCAATTTGGGAAGAAGATAATTCCACTTTTGCCATTCCAATTGGTCAGTGGCTAACCACTGAGATTTATCTTGTCGAAGGTGATGGCGGCAGGGGGCGCTTCAAGTTCATCGTAACACCAGATGGGGGCGAGCCCATCACAGTCTTTGATATTACCAACTTTACTCATCACCCTGATGACGATAACCCGGATGGGCTTTCCCATTACAACCCCATGAAGCTCTACACTGACGCTGAACTTATCAATTGGGTAAATTCTAACAATAAAGTAATGCAGTTACTATGGGACGATTTTAGCTTGTGGGTTAACAAACCCATTCCTTGAGCTATCTTCTAATAAAAGTGTATGTGTATTTTACCAGCAACGATCGATTTAACAGATCGATACCCTCCGTAGCATCGGTATCCACGTTTTGGTTATAAACGAGGAATAGGTCGTTGCCTTCCTTGAAGTTGTAGCGACATCGCAGGTTTACACCAGCGGTGTCGTTAGCCTTGTTAAACTGAATCAGTGAATTGAATGATAGTTTTGAATCAAGTGCAACGTTTATCCTTAACCTTTGAATATCTCCTCGAAAAGTACCTGTTACCGCTTCAAATTTTACCTGGTTGAAAATGTAATCGGCTGCTACATCAAGATGTGGAGATATATTCCAAAAAGGGCTGAATTGCACCGAGGTCCTTTGGCCACCGTAAAATTCTCCTACTTCGGCATTGAGGCTAAACCTTAGCAGGCGGCCATCATTGATGGTATAAGTAGCACCAATGGTATTGAACTTATATCTATCTGCTTCAATCAGGAAGTCTTCAGATAGGTTGAATGACTCCTTAGGCTGGTCGAGATTATGGCTTGCCGAGAGCGTAAATGCCGTCCCGGTCTTCATCTCAAATCGAACGGTTAATGACGTTATCTGCGTTTCCAATTCCGAACTGCCATTGTTATAAAATAGAGAATTGCTGAAGGTTGGAGTAATGACCCGCAATAGAGATTGTTCACCTTGAAACAAACCATACCAAACTTCTTGTCTTGCTGCAGTAACATCGCTTCGCAACCTAAATCCCACACCAGGATTGAAATCTCGGCCATTCCGAAATCCTGTAAGCCTATAGCCTAACCCACTGACGGCTCGATTTTCAAAAACCAAGTGGGCAAAGCCATTATTACTTATCCGGTTACTCAGACTGTCCGTAAATGATTGTCCGCCCTTCATGGTTAGAAAATAGGTGCGTTTTAAGTTGAAAACTCCATCAACGCCGTAGGTAAGGTTTGTAGATTGATTTGAGATGCGGGTTGTGAAGATTCCTCCGAAGAATGATTTCGGATTAAATACACGATGTCGCAACCTCAGTAATCCGAAGTTCTCTGTGGGCAAACTAAGCCGGGAAGCAGTCTGCGCATTGAGGAAACCTACGTCCAGATTTTTAGATCTCCCAGTAAGCCTCAAACCACCCAGTAATCGTATTGGGAGCCCGTCACCATCAATCCCAATCACTCTACTGTGAAACAGCCTATCCTGGCCGTCTAATGTGAACCTGAATATCCCGGATCGCTCCTGAAAGAATTGTCGTTTTTCTGGAAAGAACAAGGAAAATCGCGTAAGGTTCACTTGCTGATCGTCAGCTTCAACCTGTGCAAAATCAGTATTAAGAGTAAGATCAAGGTTGAAGTTATTGGATATACCATACTTTACATCAAGACCAGCCTCCCGTTTCAAGTCATTTTCATTCAGACCGCCATCACTACCTAACACACCATTATCCTCAAATCCCGCCAAGGCATAGGGCGTTACGAAAAGGGCTCGCTTTTGCTTGATGCCCTTGAACATGATCTTCTGCGCCTGTGATGGCTTCCAGGCTGCGGCATCCCAATTAGGTGGTATGGCAGGAAAAATCTGTCGTTCATTCTTTCTGCCAATGCGCCGGTGAACGATCATACCGAAGACTACAACACCATTCTCATCTTCAAATCTTAACGAGCTGAATGGTATCCTCATCTCAGCAAACCACCCCTCCTCGCTCCTGGTAACGGCGTTGGTCCAAAACCCGTTCCAGCTCTGATTCCAGAAAAACGGCTGCCCCCCTTCTGCGTCATTGGTAATCTGGGCGTCCAACCTGTTACCAGATGGCGTTGTACTAAAAGTCACAAAGTTCTCGTTGTCGTTAAAAGTATCCAGAAGCACATTGAAGAAATCCCCACCTTTATCTACATCCCTCACCAGTGAAGGGCCTTGCACTCCCTTAGCGTCTGAATCATAGCACCGAGCCGAAGTGTAGATATAGTCATCATCGTAGAGAATTCTAATTTCAGTTCTCTCAGTTAGATCACCTTGGTAGGTAGGTGTATACATTGTTAGGATAAGAGGCTCTACCCTTTTCCAAATTGGCTCATCCACGTTGCCATCAATAGTAATTGCCTCAGTGGTTCGGCTAACCTGGTAGATATCCTGGGCAAGAAGAATGTGTTGAAAAATTATTAAAGCAATGACTAGTAGTGGTTTTATCATGAACCTGGATTTCGTTTTTCCAAATTTCACGGAAACCCCGGTTTGAAGATGTATTAACAGATTGAATTTAATTTTGATAATTCATTAAATTCAGTAATAAAAGGTCTTTGCAAATAATAGGCGCTATATGAATTTCCTTCAACCCTATTATTAGCATTCCACATGTAGAAATAGCAACTATTAACCGCCCTTGGAGTTTAATAGTAAAAAGTCAGTTTGCCATGGAAAGTACTCGATGGTTCGAAAGAAAATTCGCAACATTTGAAGACTCTGGAAGGCTTCCAACCATTATAGAAAGACTGGAAGGTACAACGGCCAGACTAAAACAGAAACTAGCCACCGTTGGTGAAACCACCGCTGAGGTCCAACTAGATGGTAAATGGTCTGTCAAAGAGGAAGTAGGCCACCTTGCAGATCTTGAACCGTTGTGGTTGGCTCGAGTAGAGAATTTGCTGCAAGGCCAAGAGGAGTTGCGGGAGGCTGACCTTAGCAACCAGAAAACGCACGATGCCAACCACAATGCACGAGCTCTAACTGAGCTTATAGAAGAGTTTGCGGAGTTGCGGGTTAAGATAGTGGAAACCATTCGGGGATTTAGCGACGCCGATCTTGAGCGCTCTGCCTTGCATCCAAGGCTTAAAACACCAATGCGCGTTATTGATTTAGCATTTTTTGTGGCTGAGCACGACGATCATCACCTGGCTCGAGTCTCATATTTATTGCATGCCCTTAACAACTAATACAACCTTATAGGCAACATCGACGAGACGTCAGTAGGTTTACCAATTACCCGTCTCAAATCTTGAATTTGCTCGATGTGCCTTTCACTATGGTCGGCATACAACTCAAGCAAGTTGCGCAAAGTCACCTTGCCATATTCCGGGTGGATACCATATTTATCCCACACCTCACCGGAGGCTTTGTGAAAATACTTGAGCATTGTTGTCCTAATTATTCTGAAGTGAGCCAGGGCCAGCTGCATTTCATCCTTGGAGGCACTTTGATAATCGAGTTGAAGGGCCCACCCGTCCTGATCATAAATCGGCAGCTCCGCATTGTTCTCCGCCCAAATCTTCCTCAACCTTAATGCGCCAACTGCTTCAGAATCAACCATGTGTAGAACGATTTCCAAAATCGACCATTTGTCAGGCTTTGGATGCGCCCTCAACTCTTCCAGACTAAGGCTATCAATAACCTCTGCCAGCCGACCAGGACCCTGAGCATATACCTCGATCAACCGGCTTGTGTCTACATCCTTATAAACTTGTGGGAAGCCATATAATTGTGTCTTTATCATACTTTATTACTTCGTTAAGATGTTGCTGAATACTGGCGCATCCTTCCTGGATCGAAGGAATTTTATCCAACTGAATTTATTGCCACCAATGTCGGTGCTCTCTCTTTGATCGCCCCTGACCTCCTCTAGAATAGCTGACCCTTTTACCTCTGTGGATAATTGCCATTGCTGCTTTATTCTTAGCCTCCCATCTGGCATTACCTCGGTGGTTGAATGGCTAGACCCGGCAATCAACTCCCCCTCATTATTCAAATGTTGAAACCGTTGCTCCAAACTGGCTCCACCAATAAATTTTGCTACGAATGATCCTTCTCGCACCTTACCACCACGGTACTTACCAAAAACCAGGTCGCCAGCCTGGCAAAAGGAAAACACGGTATTTGATCCAATGTCAAAAACCCGGGAGTTCGACACCAGTTTGAATTCCTTATCATTAAAGTCTACTTTCTGCATAACGTTTTACTTTTTCCAACGTAATGGTAGTTAACTTTGATCTATGAATGAAATGAATTAATTTTAGCTTACTTATTAAATATATTAATACAAGAATTATGGAAATAAGACACCTAAAACTGGTAGAGGCAGTGGCTGAAGAAGGTAGCCTCACTAAGGCTGTAGACAGGCTGTTTTTAACTCAATCGGCTCTAAGTCACCAGCTGAAGGAAATGGAAACACAATTGGGCGCTCCTATCTTCCATAGAGTAAATAAAAAGTTGGTGCTTACTGGTGTTGGTAAAATTGTGCTGAAATCAGCCCGCAGAATTCTTCGTGAAATTGACAGTACTGAGCAGGAGATAAAGAAATATATAAATGGCGATACTGGTGTGATTAGGCTCAGCACCGAATGTTACACCTGTTACCATTGGGTCCCTCCTTTGCTCAAAGATTTCAATAGAGAATTTCCTAATGTTGATGTTCGCATTTTCCCGGAGTTTACAACGGAGCCTCTAAAAGAACTACTGAAGGGTAAGATTGACCTGGTTATTACCAGCCATCCCATTGACGATCCTAATATATCATACCAGGAAATTTTTACTGACCAACAAGTGGCAGTGGTTCCAGCCGGACACCCCTGGAGCAAAAAGAAATATGTCACAGCTAAAGACTTTGTAGATGAAACATTACTCATCTATTCTCCCCCCCTGGAATCTGTCGGCATTTTTAGAAATCTCCTCTTTCCAGCAGGGGTAAAACCTAAAGGTGTAATCCCTATACAGCTAACTGAAGCCACAGTTGAAATGATAAAGGCCGGAATGGGTGTAAAGGTTATGGCTCTATGGGCTATCAAACCGTACCTAAGTTCTAATCGCCTGGTTACAGTGCCAATTACTAAACATGGCATGCAAAGAACGTGGTATGCCGCTACGTTAAGTCACCAGGAACCACCAAACTTCCTTTCATTCTTTATTGAGAACCTCTGCCT
Organism: Cyclobacteriaceae bacterium; assembly: GCA_028285445.1. Classification (GTDB taxonomy): domain Bacteria; phylum Bacteroidota; class Bacteroidia; order Cytophagales; family Cyclobacteriaceae; genus JANQPQ01. The sequence continues at coordinate 10,256 of JANQPQ010000009.1, forward strand.
GAAATGCATTATGAGCGACATGGACAGTTCTCAAAATCGCCTGCAGGCTGAGGCAGCTTTATAAGTTTTTATTCACTTACTTCCTCGTAAATAGACCTTAACCCCTTGAGTGTAAGGTGTGGATCCATCACATCGAAAGAGGCCTGCAAAGCTCTGATAGATTGTGAAAGTCCGCCAGTGGCTATTACGGTTGTTGGCTCGGCCAATTCTTCCTTAGTAAGTGCTATCATCTTCTCGATGAGTCCTTGGTAACCGTACATAATGCCGGCCTGCATGGCATGAATTGTATTTTTACCCCTTGCCGACGACGGTACCTCCAAAGGTACCTCTGGCAATTTTGCTGTACTGCCTGAAAGTGACTGCATGGCGGTTTTTAACCCTGGCGCTATCGCTACTCCATCAATAACACCCGGAGTTCTTATCACCGTAAATGTTAGAGCTGTTCCGAAATCGACAATCAAGCAGGTCTTTCCAAAATCCTTGTAGGCCGCCAAAGCATTTGCCACGAGATCAGTTCCAATCTCCTGGGGATTTGGCACCTCAATACTGATTTCTTCAAAAAGTTCTGGACCCACCACCAGCACATCCACACCAAGCACTTTGTTTAACATTTCGCTGATTGTTGCGGTTAATGGTGGCACCACGCTTCCAAGCACAATACCATCTATCTCACCTTTGGAAATACCTGACTCTAACAAGTAATTACTTAGATCCAATCCGTATTTCTCAATTGGAAATTCCTGGTTGGTATCAGCCCGAAAGGTGTAGTTTTCAAACTGGTCTTCTTCGGAAGAAAGGCCATAAACTATGTTTGAGTTACCAATGTCTACCGCTAATAGCATTTGATATTATCTTTGATTGTTCAGATTACTTAGTAGTTTTGTTAGAACCACTAGTGGGTTTCTGGTGTTATCTTCCAGAAACCAAAGAGATAATGATAGCGAATATTGGCCTCATCCGTAAACTACTAATCTTTTTTATTGCACTTAGCTGTAGCATTCCTCTAATTGCCCAAAAAAATCAGTATTTCGTAAAACTGAACGGAGATACTATCCGGGGGCGATTAAATATTACCACACAGGATGACAATAGCCTCAAAATGAGGTTTAGAACGGAAGACCGGGAAAAACTCACTATAATTCCTCAATTGACCCAGCACGTCTATCATTCAGACAACATCCAATATGGCTCTGTGCCCTACAGAAATAGAAGACTCTTTATGGAGATTGTGCACGAGGGAAGTCTAAGCGTTTACAACTACACCCGATTTGATACCAATGTGGGCAGAATGGTTTCCTCCAAAATTCTCGTTAGAGGTACAAACGCCATTGAGATTGGCAGGATAGGTTTCAGAAAAAGTGTGTCTGGTTTCCTTGAAGGTTGCCCCAAACTTCAACAGCAGATTAATAGTAAAGAATATCGATCAAGCGACCTGGTAGCAATAGCCGAGGCATATGAGAATTGCGTTCAGGAATCTACCGGCCCTCAGCTTGAAGCAAGTACCAAATTAAACGATTTCCAGGGGGAGATTAAAAACACCAATGGATTGCAAGGAAAGAAAGAGATTCTGGAAATTCTTAAGGATATGCAGCGACGGGTTGCCCTTAATGAAGAAATACCAGATTATTTGTGGAAAGCTTTACTTGGTTCATTAGGCCACGCGCCTGAACTAAAATCGAAGGCAGAAAAAATTCAAAAAGAGCTTTAGCCTACTTTCCCTTTGCACTAACCTTAGCCCAGGAATCTCTTAAGGTAACTGTGCGATTGAAGACTTGCCTGCCGCCTTCTGTCTCATTTTCATCCACTACAAAGTAGCCTTTTCTTTCAAATTGAAACCTATCGCCTGGCTTTGCCTCAGTCAGACTTGGCTCTACCAAAACGTTGCTTATCACTTCCAGGGAATTCTCGTTTATGAGTGTCCTAAAATCAACTGATTTATCTGCGGCTGGATCTTCCACCGAAAACAACCTATCGTACAATCTCACTTCCACATTCTGCGCATATTTAGCCGATAGCCAATGTATGGTACCTTTTACCTTCTTACCGGAGGTGTCAGCTCCGCTTTTGGTTTGCGGGTCATACTCGCAGTGTATCTCCACGATATTTCCCTCGGCATCCTTCTTGAAATCAGTACACCGCACAATGTATGCATACTTGAGCCTAACCTCCCGACCTGGACCCAGCCTGAAAAATTTCTTCGGAGGGTCCTCCATAAAGTCGTCTCTTTCAATATAAAGTTCACGCTCAAAGGGCAACTCCCGAAACCCCGCGTTCTCATCTTCAGGATTCACCACGCCCTTCATCATTTCCTCCTTGCCCTCTGGATAATTGGTAACAATCAACTTGATGGGGTCCAAAACGGCAAAGGCTCGTTTAGCGGTCTTATTCAAATCTTCCCTAATACTGTGCTCAAGCAAGCCAGTGTCGATAATACCATCTCTTCTGGCAACTCCAACCTTATCGCAAAAATTCCTTATAGCCGCTGGCGTATAGCCCCTCCTGCGCAAACCGGAAATGGTAGGCATTCTAGGATCATCCCATCCGCTTACAAACCCCTCCTCAACCAAAACTTTTAATTTTCTCTTTGTAACCAGTGTATAACTAAGATTTAATCTTGCAAACTCGATTTGCCTGGAGGGAAAAATTTCAAGTTGTTCTATTAGCCAATCGTAAAGCGGTCTATGTACCTCAAATTCCAAGCTGCAGAGAGAATAAGTAATCTCCTCAAGAGAATCCGATTGGCCGTGGGCGAAATCGTAGGTTGGATATATCTTCCACTCATCTCCAGTGCGATGATGAGGCACGTGTTTGATGCGATAAAGTATGGGATCGCGCAAATGCATGTTGGGAGAGCTCATATCTATTTTTGCCCGTAGCACGTGAGACCCTTCCGGAAAATCTCCTTCCTTCATCCTTGTCAACAGGTCAAGGCTTTCTTCAACAGGACGATCACGAAACGGACTGAGCTTTCCTGGCTCGGTTGGCGTTCCACGGTAATCACTAATCTCTTCCGCAGATTGGCTATCAACGTAAGCCGCTCCTTGTTGCACAAGCTTGGTGGCGAAATCAAAAAGCTTGTGAAAATAATCACTGGCATATTTCTCTTCTCCGTCCCAATCAAACCCTAACCATCTTACATCTTCCATGATGGAATTCACATATGAGGTATCTTCTGTCTCCGGATTAGTATCATCAAACCGGAGGTTGCATTTACCACCATATTTGGCTGCAATGCCAAAATTTAGGCAAATAGCTTTTGCATGCCCAATGTGCAGATAGCCGTTGGGCTCAGGCGGAAACCTTGTCTTAATCGTAGCCGTTTGTTGGCCCGATCTGAGATTTTCATCGATGATCTGCTCAATAAAATTTAGTGTCTCAGTAGGGGGAGAATCGGCCATTTGGTAAAGTATTCTTAGTGAATTTTCAATTGAACTGCAATGTTACCAAAATTTCAAAACCTATGGAGACTATTGGTTTGGAAAGTAAATAATTATGAAAACAGCAGGCTTCAATTTGACTATACATAACTACCAAACATTGGGACATAATTCCCAGATGAAGGCGCTAATCGAGGCCACTTTTGTAATGATTACAAAATAATTCCATAAAATGAATGATGCGCTAACACGGAAGTTCGAGATGTATAATGAGGTAAAAGAGGTTTGTAATAACTACCGAAAAAGTTGGGAAAAAGAGGATGATTTTGCAGAAGCGTATGCTGAATTTGAGAAAAACGCTTTTTCAGAACATATCGATTTTTACAAGGTTGATGCCATCCTAAAGTATCGACTTGATAAATTGATCTATAAATTCAAGACGAAGAACTTGAAGTTCTTCCAAGGCTATTTTAATTCCAGAATCATGGCCAGACTTGCCCTGGAAGAGGCCTAAAATCTCACTGAACAAGAAAAATCAGTAATTCCTATAGAGGTATTTTTAATACTTCTATAGGTATTTCCCTTCTAGAGGTCAATCTAAATTTGTAGCCACAAAACATGAGTTACGAATTTAGTGCAGCCGCCCAAAGTTGATGATATAGTTGTACTTGGTGTAAGTCACCACCAGGCAAGTATAGAAGTAAGGGAAAAGTTCAGCCTCCCACCATCAAACGATTCCACCTTAAGCAAAGAGGCAAAGAATCACGCCAAAGGGCTCTTCATCTTTAATACCTGCAACAGAACCGAAATATACCTGCATGATGCCGATGTTCCGAAAGTTCAGGAACTATGGCAGCAAATATGCGGCCTCTCAAGCCAGGAATTTTTATCCTTCAGTTACAGCAAGTCGGGGAACCAGGCAGTAGCACATCTATTTCAGGTGGCAGCAGGTTTGGATTCGCAGATCTTGGGGGACTTTGAAATTGCGGGCCAATTAAAGAGATCTATTGATAGGGCGGAGAATGAAGGGTTGCTCAACAATGTACTGCGTCGACTGGCGGAATTCGCACTACAGGCAAGCAAGAAGATTAAAAACCAAACCGGACTTAGCAATGGCGCTGCCTCCATGTCGTATACAGCCGCTCAGTTTATTAAAACCACCTACAACAACCTTGAAGAGAAACAGATTTTGCTCTATGGTACTGGTAAGATTGGGAGTGCTGCTTGCTTAAATCTGTTGAAGCATGCTCCTGCTGAAAATATTACCTTAATCAATCGGACTTTCGATAGCGCAAAGGTGCTTGGCTCAAAGCATGGAATAGCCGTCAGGAAGCACATAGAACTAAAAAATCAGCTACAGAAAGCCGATGTTGTCATCGTTGCTACTAGCTCCGATTCCCCTACTATCTCGAAAGATCACCTTGAAGATTCTGGCCGTGAGAAGCTACTGATAGATTTATCAGTTCCCAGAAACATAGATAGCTCTGTCGAAAATTTGGCCAACATAACACTTGCTCATGTCGATCACCTGGCAGAGCTGCAATCTGAAGTTTTAGCCAAAAGAAAAGCCAGTGTGCCCGCTGCCAACGAGATTTTAGGTGAAAAAGCGGAGGAGTTTTATTCTTGGCTGAAAACCAGAGGCCTTGCTCCTACATTTGAGGCAATCAAAAGCGGGCTTGAACAAATCAGACTGACGGAAGTCGACTATCATAATCCGAATTTAAGCGCCAAGGAGAGAATCAAAATAGAGCAAATCACATCGCGGATTACTGATACTATTGCTCGTAGATGGATAAAACACCTGAAAGACAATCAAGACTTGCCTTCCGATACAGCCACGATGATTAAGGAGCTTTTCGACTCCAAGGACAATAGTATACATGAGTCTTAGAATTGGTACCAGGAGTAGCCCTCTAGCCTTATGGCAAGCAAATGAAGTCAAAAATCGGCTGGAGGCCATCGGACAAAGAACCAGATTAGTTCCCATTACTTCGGATGGTGATCAAGACCAAAACCGACCTCTGCATGAACTGGGCAATATCGGAATTTTTACAAAAGCCCTTGACGACGCGCTCCTGCAAAATCGAATTGATATCGCGGTACATTCCTGCAAGGATCTTCCTACCGTTGTAGAAGAGGGATTGCAAATCAGCGCGACTTTACCCCGTGGCGACCACAGGGATGTATTAGTGCCATCTGGCGATGTGCAATTCCTGGAAGATGTGAACTCTATGGCAGTTATCGCCACCGGAAGTATTCGACGCCGTGCTCAATGGCTAAATCGATACCCCCATCACCGCCTGGAGAATATCAGGGGTAATGTGGATACCCGGCTGAAAAAGGCAAGGAACCAGGGATGGCATGGCGCCATCTTCGCTAAAGCTGGCCTGGATAGACTGAATCTTCAACCCGCAAATATGCTGGTTCTCGATTGGATGATACCAGCACCTGCACAGGGAATTGTGGCAATTGTAAGCAGAACTGAAGACAAACAAATTCATGCAGCACTGCAATCAGTTGGCGACAGCACCTCATTTATGCAGGCCACATGTGAAAGGAGTTTTATGAATCGCCTTGAAGGTGGTTGTTCGGCACCTATTGGAGCCTATGCAAACGTAAATAATGGTATTATTCACCTTGTTGGAGTGCTGCTTCAAAAGGACGGTAGTGAGAAGGTGAATATTGAGCTTTCGGCTCGGATCAACGAATATGCCCAACTTGGTTTAAGCGCTGCAGATCAGGTATTGAAAAGCGGTGGAAACCATATCATGGATAAACTGCGAGAAGATGCCTGAAAGGAAGCTCAGAATACTTTTTACACGTGGATTAGCAGAACAAGAGATTCGCTTAGCTAAGTCCTATGGCATTGAGGTTTCCCCAAAGCCTTTCACAGAATATGTAGTTGATGCAGATGAGAAAAGGATAAAGCAGCATCTCTCTTCCGATACCAACGGTTTCATTTTCACCAGCGCCAGGGCAATCGGCGCCATTGCCAGCGTGATACCAGCAACAGAACTAAGAGACGAATTATCATCTAAGGCCACTTTTGCTGTTGGTGAAGAGACCGCATCTAGCATAAGACAATATGGAGTTAACCCCATAGTACCCAACGCACACAACGCCGCTGGACTGGCCACTGAAATAATAAGCCGATCTGACACTCTGCACTTGACCTATTTCTGTAGCAAGATAAGAAGGCCAGATATGGTGCAGGCTTTGCGTGCCAGTGGGCTGGCTATTGAGGAGGAAGTTGTATACGACACTACTGGTATAAAAGTCGATTCTATCAATCCTGAAGATTACGATGCCATCACCTTTTACAGCCCCAGTGCTGTCAGGTCTTACTTGAATCAGTACGAATTAACCGACAATCTTGAAATTTTCGCCATTGGCAATACAACCAGAACTGCCTTGCTAGAAAGTGGACGGGAAGTGATGACTCCGAGTAAACCAAACACCAGCTCAATGCTGTGTAAAATCAAAGAATATTATCAATTGGAAGATGAAAAATGATTTACTGTTAAAAGCGTTAAGAGGGGAACAAGTGCCAAGACCCCCCGTGTGGATGATGCGGCAGGCAGGTAGATACTTGCCAGACTTCATGCGTCTGAGGGAAAAGCACTCCTTCTTCGAAAGGGTACAAACCCCGGAACTTGCCACTGAAATTACCGTAATGCCCGTGGATCAAGTTGGAGTTGATGCCGCCATTATCTTCTCTGACATTCTGGTTGTGCCTCAGGTTATGGGCTTTAATGTGGAAATGCAGGAAGGGAAAGGACCCGTTATCACCAATAACATTAGGAATCCACAAGACACCCTCCACTTCCTTAACACTGATGTCGCCTCCGATCTTTCATACGTTTACGAGGCCCTTAGACTAACTAAGGGTCATCTCAACAATCGAGTCCCCTTGATTGGTTTTGCTGGAGCTCCTTGGACAATTTTATGTTATGTAGTTGAAGGACAGGGGTCTAAGACTTTCTCCAACGCAAAAGCCTTCTGTTTCCAACATCCTGAAAAGGCCCACCAGTTACTTTCAGCAATTACAGAAGTAACTATTGAATACCTAAGCAATCAGATCAACGCTGGTGCAGACGTAATTCAGTTATTCGACTCATGGGGCGGTTTATTATCGCCAGTAGATTACCAGCAATTTTCGTTTCCCTATTTGCAAAGAATATTGTCAGCTTTGAAAGACAGAACGCAGCTCATAGTCTTCCCTAAAGGTTGTTGGCATAATCTCGGACAGTGGGCTGAAATTGGAGCTTCCGGACTTGGTGTTGATTGGTCCATGGCCCCGTCTTGGGCTAGAGAGCAAGCCGGAAACCAGATTACAATACAAGGAAACTTTGATCCATCGCGGCTTTTTTCACCAATTGAGGAAATTAGAAAAGCAACTTGGGATATGATTGATGCTTTCGGAACACGACGGTATGTGGCGAATCTCGGACATGGCATCTTACCAAACGTACCAGTAGAAAATGCGAAAGCCTTTGTTGACGCTGTTAAAGAATATGAGCAAACTAGTATCGCAGAAAGCTAATTTCCTCTCCTACATAGAGGGTTTACAAAACCAAATATGCAATGCTCTTGAAGGGGTTGACGGCAAAGCCAGATTTATTGAAGACAAGTGGAAAAGATCGGAAGGTGGCGGCGGAACTACCAGGGTTATCTCAAATGGTAGTGTAATTGAGAAAGGGGGAGTTAATATCTCTGCGGTGTGTGGCAAATTGCCGGAGATTCTAAAGTCCAACTTGGGAATTGATCATGGCGATTTCTTTGCATGTGGGCTTTCCCTGGTACTTCATCCACTAAGCCCAATGGCTCCCACGGTCCATGCCAATTATCGGTATTTCGAGTTGTACGAAAAAGACAATCTTGCGGATTTATGGTTCGGAGGCGGTGCGGACCTCACGCCCTACTATTTGTGGGAAGAAGATGCTGTTCATTTTCATAATACGATGAAAAAAGCCTGCGAACAGGCTGACACTAGTTATTATCGCCAGTTTAAGCAGCAATGCGATGAATACTTCTTCAATAAACATCGAAATGAAGCCAGAGGGATTGGTGGGATTTTCTTTGACTATTTGAGGCCTACCGAACAGAAAGACGAATCTCATTGGTATGATTTTGTAACCTCCGCTGGAAATCACTTCCTTCCCGCCTACTTACCAATTCTCGAGAAACGCACCCATGAACCTTATGATGATGAGCACCGCTATTGGCAGGAAATAAGGCGGGGTAGGTATGTGGAGTTCAACCTGATCCACGACAGAGGTACATTATTCGGCCTAAAAACTAACGGACGCATTGAATCAATTCTCATGAGTTTACCACCGAGAGTACGATGGGATTATGACTATCAACCTAAAGATGGAAGTAGGGAAAAACAACTTTTGGAGGGTTTAGAACCTAGAGATTGGGTTAATTAAATAAAGTTGAAATGAAGCATCCATATAGCAGACCACGTCGCCTTAGAAGTTCAGAAGCAATCAGGCAGATGGTTTCTGAAACCCAATTGACAGTAAAAGATCTTATCGTACCTCTTTTCGTAAGTGACAATCCCGATGGTAGAGAGGAGATTCCATCAATGCCGGGATACTACCGCATCGGTCTCAATAGGTTACAGGCTGAAATAGATGAAATTACCGCGCTCAATTTGCCCAGTGTTTTAATTTTTGTCAAAGTACCAGACAACCTTAAGGACAATGAGGGAAAAGAAGCTCTCAACGCGGAAGGACTTATGCAACAAACCGTAAGATCCATAAAGTCATGGGCTCCAGAGTTGATTGTAATGACGGATGTCGCCCTGGACCCCTACTCTACTTTTGGCCATGATGGAATCGTTGAAGACGAAAAGATTCTCAATGATAGCACAGTAGAATTACTTTCCCTGATGGCAGTATCCCATGCTGAAGCCGGAGCTGATTTTGTAGCACCCTCTGACATGATGGACGGCAGAATACTCGGCATACGCCAGTCTTTAAACAACGCCGGGTTTGCCGACACAGGAATTATGTCTTATGCTGCCAAGTATGCCTCTGGTTTCTATGGCCCTTTTCGCGACGCACTTGATTCGGCGCCGGGGTTTGGCGATAAGAAAACCTACCAGATGGATCCCGCCAATAGTAAAGAGGCTATCAAAGAAGCAAGACTAGATCAAGATGAAGGGGCTGATATCCTCATGGTAAAACCTGCCCTTCCCTATCTTGATGTTATTGGTAAGGTAAAGGCTAACTCTCTATTGCCGGTCGCCGCTTACCAGGTTTCAGGAGAATACGCCATGATAAAAGCAGCTTCAGAAAAGAACTGGCTTGACCATGATGCTGTGATGATGGAGACCTTGCTGGCTATCAAAAGGGCTGGCGCCGATGTCATCGCCACTTACTTTGCAAAGGAGGCAGCCAAATTATTGAATAGGTAGATATGAATATAGAAACTAGCCAAAAACTCTTTAACCGGGCCAAGGAGGTTATGCCAGGTGGTGTCAATTCTCCAGTAAGATCTTTTAATGGCGTTGGAGGATCCCCAATATTTTTCAGAGAAGCAAAGGGGTCAATTCTCACTGACGTTGACGGGAACCAATACCTGGACTTTGTTGGCTCCTGGGGACCAATGATATTAGGCCATGCTAATGAGCAAGTGATTGAAGACACGAAACGGACCCTGGCAAAATCATCGTCCTTTGGGGCGCCAACCCTACTGGAAATTGAGCTGGCTGAATTGATTGTAGAAATAGCGCCCAATGTTGAAAAGGTAAGAATGGTAAACTCTGGCACCGAAGCCTGCATGAGTGCTATTAGGCTGGCCCGTGGTTACACAGGAAAAAGTAAGGTGATCAAATTCGATGGATGTTATCATGGCCACGCTGATTCTTTCCTGATTCAGGCTGGTAGTGGAGCGGCAACCCTCGGATTACCAAACAGTCCAGGGGTCACTTCAGGTACCGCTCAAGACACCCTGTCGGCTACATTCAATGATCTACATTCTGTGGAAAGCCTAATTGCTCAAAACCCGAATGACATTGCCGCTATTATTGTTGAACCTGTTGCAGGCAATATGGGGTGTGTTCCACCCATCGCAGGCTTCCTTGAAGGACTCCGTGCACTTTGCAATAAAAACAACATCATTCTGATTTTTGATGAGGTAATGACTGGCTTCCGGCTCTCACTGGGTGGTGCTCAAGAGCTGCTTTCCGTCGATGCCGACTTGGTAACTTATGGGAAAATTATTGGAGGTGGCATGCCCGTTGGCGCCTATGGTGGCCGTCGAGAGATTATGAACATGGTGGCCCCCAGTGGCCCCGTCTATCAAGCCGGTACACTTTCAGGAAATCCCGTAGCAATGGCAGCGGGCCTCAGTACCATATCTATCTTAAGGAATAACCCGGATATCTATACTAGGCTAAACAGAACCAATACGTACCTTCTAGAGCAATTGAAGGAAGTTTTTAAGGAACATAACTTTGATACGGTTGTTAATCAACTAGGCTCCATGATAAGCCTTCATTTTACAGGTATCAACATTCAAAACTTTGACAATGCCAAAAATGCCAATATCGATCTCTACCGAAACTTCTTCCATGGAATGCTAAACAGAGGAATTTATTTGCCCCCTTCAGCTTTTGAAAGCTGGTTTTTGTCAACCACAATTAGTGATCAATTAGTTGACCAAACAGTTGCGGCAGCCCGCGAGGTGGCAAAACAATTAAGCGAATGAGCGATTTAAACAAAGCAGTGTTACTTGTAAACCTGGGGTCGCCCGATTCTTGCGAGGTTGATGACGTTAGGCGCTACCTGGATGAATTTCTTATGGATGGTCGTGTTATTGATGTACCCCGGTGGCTTCGTCACATTATTGTAAGGTGGTTTATTCTCCCAAAGCGGCCAGCCGACTCGGCGGAAGCTTACAAGGCCATATGGACAGACGAAGGCTCACCACTAATTACCATAAGCAGGAAAGTACAAACACTGTTGCAACAAAATGTGGATATTCCGGTTGAGTTGGGCATGCGCTATGGCAATCCCTCTATTGAATCCTCCCTTACCCGCCTCATGGCGAAGAACCCTGGGCTTGAAGAAGTTCTACTTATCCCCCTCTACCCCCATTACGCAATGTCATCCTATGAAAGTGTCGTAGTGAAAACCGAAGAAGTAATTCAGCAACATTTTCCGCAACTAAAGCTGCACATTTTCCCTGCTTTTTTTGACAAAGACGAATATAATAATGCTTTGGCAGCTAGTATGGGCTCTTACCTGAAGGAGGAGTTTGATTACGTCCTTTTTAGTTATCACGGCCTCCCGGAGAGGCATATTAAGAAAACTGATCTTACCAAAGCCCATTGCTACAAAGTGGATGACTGTTGCCACGTAGATTCTCCAGCCCACCAGTTCTGCTACAGACACCAGGTGATACGAACCACCGAGATTATGTCAGAGAAATTAAAGCTCTCAAAGGATCGGCATAGCTTCTCATTTCAATCCAGATTGGGAAGGGATAAATGGATGGAGCCCTATACTGAACCTGCAATTGAGAAGCTTGCCCACGCTGGTGTAAAGAAACTGGCGGTAGTATGTCCGGCGTTTGTATCAGACTGCCTTGAAACACTAGAAGAGATTGGGATGCGTGCCAGGGAGTTATTTATTGAAGCAGGCGGGGAAGAATTAACCCTAATTCCTTGCATGAATGAATCACCGGAATGGATAGAAGCTCTGAAGACTTGGGTTGAGAATCACAGTTGGCAAAAGGAAACTGCCAAGTAAATTAGTCATCTCCCTGCGGGGTGTCGACTATGCCTGAGTTAATAGCATATAGGATCAACTCAGAAGCAGAATTAATACCTAGCTTCTTCATTACATTTTTTCTGTGCGTATATATCGTATGGTGACTAAGATGAAGGTTGTCAGCGATATACTTGGTGCTCTTTCCTTCTGCGATCAATTTAACAATCTCTACCTCCCGTGCCGTTAAGGCTGTCGGTTTACAGTCCACCTCCTGGCCCAGATGCTTTTCAAGAATAATATCAAGAACCTTATTACAGTAGAACCTCTGGCCTTTGGCTGTGGCAAATATGGCATTCAGTATTTCTTCGCGATCACATTGCTTCGTGAGATAGCTATTTACTCCAAGCTCAAGCGACCGATTAATATTTTCTTTGCTCTCATCAGCCGAGATAACCAGCACATGTGTATTCGATGAAATTGCCTTTATCCTGGCGATGTCATCTAGCTCAAATGCTTCTTCACTGTTGTAGTCAAGCATTACTACATCTGGCGCCAACTCCTTTACATCTCTCTGTAGCTCATCAGAGCCTGAAGACTCCCCAACCACCTCCAATGCGTCATCTCTTGAAACAATATGCCTTAAGCCCATGCGAACTAAGTACTGGGCATCAGCTAAAAGTATCTTGATTGGTTTAACCTCTTTCAAAACTTATGCTCTTTATAATACCAGTAGACAAACGTAAACTACGGTTCATCGCTATCAACAATACTAAGTTTATTGGTAACAATTCTCCACCCATATTTCTTTCCTACCTGCCAGTCATTACTGGTAGACCGGATGGTCAGCTCATTGCGTGCTGTTGATCCCTCCCATTTTAAAGTCAGCCTATAATTTCCTTCCACAAATTGCGATTGCTCCAAAACCCCATCCGCCAGTCCTTGTCCGGGTGGGCACAACTCCAGACATTCTGGTCGTAGGCATAACGTGTTGCCAGAATTATCACCAGACAAGCTGACACTAATTTTCTCATCATTGCTTACAAACTGACCGTTACTTACCGATCCATGAATGAGGTTCACAGCTCCGAAAAGCTCAGCAACATAGCTGCTGACCGGGGAAAAATAAACATCTTCAGGGTTTCCTACCTGAAGGATAGCGCCGTTTGACATCACTGCGACGCGATCGCCAAGTATCATTGCATCTTCAATGTCATGTGTTACCAGAATAACCGCTTTGTTTTCGTCTTTGAGCAATGATCTGACATCATCTCGCAATCGGACTTTATTGGTAGTATCCAGATTACTAAAGGGCTCATCCATCAGAATCAGATCGGGGTTAGATGCCAACGCTCTAGCCAAAGCAACTCGCTGCTTTTCTCCACCAGAAAGTTCATGCGGATATTTCTCAGTGCTGCTCCCTAAGCCCACCATTTCCAGATATTGCTTAGCCCGACTGGTTCGCTCCTTCCCCTTTGGTTTAATTCCAAATGCTACATTCTGCATCAAGTCAAAATGGGGGAAAAGTGCGTAATCCTGAAAGACAAGACCCACATTCCTTTGTTCAGTTGGCATAAATACCATATTTGAAGAGAACACTTTCTCACCAAAATGTATCTCCCCGGCATCCGGATATTCCAGCCCTGCAATTAATCTAAGCAAAGTAGTTTTGCCCGAACCACTCTCCCCCACTACCACCAGTACTTCACCCGCCGATACCGACAAGGAAACGTTTTGAACTGCTTCATTGTTTGAAGCCTTATATTTTTTCGATATCGCCTTAACTTCTAGCGATTTCATGTTGCCCTTAGCCTCCTATTATCCATCAATCTATCTAACATCAAAACAGGCAATATGCCAATGGCGATAATAATAAATGACGAATTAGCAGAGTGTGCCACTAATTCATCAGAGGCATATTCGAAAGTTTTTGTAGCCAATGTGTGAAAATTGAACGGCCTCAGAATCAACGTCAAAGGCAATTCTTTCATCACATCAACAAACACCAGAAGAATTGCTGCCAGTAACGGTCCTCTGAGCAGCGGCAGGCTAATTTTCATCAACAGCCTGGAGGGTTTTGCTCCAAGCGAAGAGGCTGCATCATCGTGTGATTCCGGGATTCTGGCAAAGCCAGCATCTATAGGGTTGAAAGCAACAGCCAGGAACCTGACTGTATAAGCAAAGACCAGGGCAACTAAAGTTCCCGTAAGTAACAACCCAATATCAGACTCGGTAGTTGTTCTTACCAGATCTCTTATCGATCTATCCCAACTTAGCATTGGCACGAATACCCCAATGGCTATAATAGCACCGGGAATTGCATAGCCAATCGACGCTAGCTGGCTGACAACGGCCATCGTTTTGTTCCGTTGTCTTCTATAGGCAAACAAAATAACGACTCCAATCAGGCAGCATGTTAAGGATGCCCCGAACGCCAACAATACCGAGTTGAAGGCCAGCAGGTAAAATTGGACATCAAGAACTTTGAAGTAGGTTTGAGATACCCAAATGGCAATCTGGAATGTTGGAAGGGCTAGCGCAAGCCCCACGACCAGGCCCACAAGCAATGTCACTATATTTTTGGAAGCACCACTTAGTTTTACCCTGGCAACTGGTTTGCCTTCTGTGCTAAATCGACGTTGACCTCGCGAAGCCTTCTCAAAGATAAGTACCACAGCCACCAGCAACAGCAAAAGGGCAGCCAGGTAAATTGCAGTATTAACCTCACCAAGTGAAAACCACGCCCTAAAAATACCGGTGGTCAGTGTTGGCACCCCGAAATAATAGACAGCACCATAATCATTTAAAACTTCCAGGACCACTAACGTCACTCCAGCAATTGCAGCGGGTCTGGAGGCTGGCAGTGCTATTTTCCAGAAAGTTGCGAATTGGCCCTTTCCCAAAATTCTGGATGCTTCAATGAGGCTAGCTGACTGATTACTAAAAGATGCTTTCGCCAGGAGGTATACATAAGGGTATAACACAAGCGACATTACGAAAATGGCGCCGGGCAAATTCATGATATCTATTTGAAAGAAATTGCCCGCCCCAAATGCACTTCTTCCAAAACTTTGTAGTGGACCAGCATAATCTACGAGGCCTGCATAGGCGTAAGCCATAATATAGGTAGGTATGGCCAATGGAAGGATTAGCAACCAAGAGAACATGCGTCTTCCCGGGAAATCGTAACTACTTACGAACCATGCCAGGGTTGTTCCAATGCAAAATGTAAGCCCTCCCGTGCCTAACACCAAGAGGGTGCTATTCAGGATGTATCCTGGAATGACGGTACTTAACAAGTGAGGCCACGAATTGCCAGGACCCTTAAAAAGACCAACGACTATAGTAATTATGGGGATCAACAGCAACGCACAGACAATGTAGCTAGTTGCTGACCACCCGTTGAAATATCTCCTTAAAAACGGATTGTGTTGGATACGTCGTTTTAAAGTAAGCCCACTATTTCCAGCTGACTTCATCAAATAGCTTTACTGCCGCTTCATTAAGTTCACCTAGCCTGGCGGGATTCAGAGAATCAGCAGTGAAAGTACCCCAAGACTGGAGGAGTTCGTGAGGTGCGATGCCGGGCTTAATTGGAAACTCGTAGTTAGCATGTGCAAAAACCTTCTGAGCTTCTTCATCAGAAAGAAATTCTATGAACTTAATTGCATTTTCCTTGTTAGGCGCATGTCTTGCTACGCCAGCCCCACTGATATTGATATGAGCTCCTCTTCCTTCCTGGTTGGGATAGAATATTCCGATAGCCTGACCAGCTTTTACTTCTTCTTCATTATCAGAATTCAATAAGCGACCAATGTAGTAGGTGTTAACAACAGCTACATCACCTTCTCCTGCGGCTATGGCTTTCACCTGATCTCTGTCATTTCCTTTGGGATCCCTGGCCATATTTGCAACCACTCCTTCTGCCCAAGTTTTGGCCTGCTCCTCCCCGTTGGCCGCAATAATCGATGCCATCAATGATTGATTATAGATATTGCCGGAAGACCTGATCAAGACCTTGCCCAGCCACTTTGAATCTGTTAGATCTTCGTAAGTACTTAGTTGGGAAGGATCAACTCTGTCCAAGGAGTAAACTATGATCCGCGCTCGGTAAGTGACTGCGAACCAGTTGCCCTCAGGATCTCTAAGGTTAGCAGGTATGTTTGCCTCCAGTTTATCAGAAGTCACTGGCTGTAGTAGATTCTTAGATTTGGCGCGGTGCAACCGGCCCGCATCAACGGTAATTAGTACGTCTGCGGGTGAATCCTCTCCTTCCAATTCCATTTTTTGGATTAGTTCATCAGCGCTGGCATTTATCACATTTACTTTAATACCGGTTTGATCTGTAAATGATTTAAACAGTTGCTGGTCTACCTCGTAATGCCGATGAGTATAAACGTTTACCTCTTGCGTTGCTTCAGTTTCAGCTTGTTGCTGCTGGGTACCTCCGCAGCCAAAAACCGTGGCCAAAACGAGTACCGGAATAATTTTTTTAATCATAGAAATTGTCTTCATTGCGCTTGGAGTGCAATAATAATCATTATTTAGATTAATTCTAAATAAGGAAATTAAAAAATCTCTACGCTAGCGAAGGATGGAAATAGTCCCCTTATAATCGACATTACTGCCGTATTCAATATGGTAATAGTAAACACCGGCAGCGTCGCCGTCGCCATCCCATACGAAGTCTCGCAATGTCGAAGAAAACACCTGCTTGCCCCATCGGTTGAAGATCCTAATCCTCTCAAATTGCACTTCGCAGGTATTGTCCGGTAGGATCTCATGGGGTTCCAGATCGGGATCACCAGTCAATCGGTACAGATCATTTTTCTGATCTCCATTGGGTGTAAATACATTCGGTGGAGTAAAGTTATTGTAGTCAGGAACGGGGTCTTCAAGAATAATCTCCAGGACTAGGGTATCTCCTGCGGGCCATACGCAATAATCATCTGTTAGCAGGAATTCAAATTGAAACTCATCAACCACTGAGTCCCTATCAAGATCACAGGGTGGCAACCAGGAAAAGGTGCTCTGCACCTGGCCGGTTCCTGTGGCGTTATTAAACTCAAAATCTCCCAGGTTAAGCCTGTCACTGAAGTTTACCAGTTCAAGATTTAGTAAATCATTATCAGCGTCAATGCCAAGAACTTCCTCCGAGATTAAAGTGCCCGGCCTTACCGTTAGGGAATGCTCTGTCCGCCCCACAATACTCAATTCCGGAGCTTCATTAGCCGGCGGTATCACCTTAAAATTAACCGCCAAAGTATCGGCGTTTGGTATCTTGCAACGGTCACTATCCAATCCCACAAAATAAACAGTATATATATTGTCTTGAAAGCGTTCAACAACTTCACAGGCAACTGACCAGCTGAAATCAGAAGTCACCACAGGGCTGCCTTCGTTGTCTTGCCAATTCATTCCTTTGTCCGCCATTGTAAATCCCTCCCCTTCCAGACCACTGAGAAAGACATAGTCATTGTCAGCATCATCTACTGAAACAGTGAAAGCGACATCACTAAAAACATCAACATCTATATCGATATCCCTCCTTGTTGGGCTCATGACCACAGGAGTTTGACCTAGTGATGCTGAAACCATCGGGTTCGTATTGGGCGGAAGTTCAACCTGAAGAAACAGCTTCAATGTATCTGGACTTCCGAACATACATTCATCCAAATCATCCAACACCATGTTAATCCGAAAATCGCTAAACAGGCCATAGTCATTTACACCACATCCTGTGTCCCAGGAGAATTTTGAAACGATTCGTCCCGCTTCACTAATCGAATCGGTTACGACCATACCAAAATCCTCTAAGGCAAAACCATCTGGGAAAATTCTTATCTCCAGGGAATCATTGTCATTATCTCGCCCAAACAAAACCTGTTCATACACATCTCCTTCCTGTAAATTCACTGAGAAGAACTTATTGGTAAGAGGCAACATTCCCGCATCGGTATAAAATGGATCAGTATTGGGTGGGGCCTCAATTTCAATGGCCAATTCCACTGTATCCGTTAAGGGTAAGGGACAGGTACCATCGCTGGCAATAAACTCAATTTCAAAAGGGCCTTCAATATAAGGACAGTCCGGCAGGCAAACCTCAAACACAACCGAATCCTGATTTGCGAGAATAACACCGTTGGGCTGAGCTATAATGTCAGATATATCAGCACCAAAATTAAGAGGCTTAAAGCTGATATTTATGGTTTCATCTTCTCCCAGTAACGTGCTGTTCTCATCGGTCACAATCAAGTTGAAGCACTTTTCCTCAGCTTGGGTAAAACTCAATACCGTACTTAAGTCGTGATCTTCTGTGGCGTTCTTTTTACGAACAGCTATTTCGGGTGAGTATGGGTTGGGACAATCAATCACCAACATTTGGAAATCGCGTCGAACCTGGCCAATCTTCTCTCCATCTCTGAATTCCTCTGCCAGCAAAGCAAAAACATAAAGGCCCGGGGTACTAGGATTGACAGTGAGGAAGCCATCAACAGTCGTGTTGAGAGGGATGTCACCGGGAATAACGTTGTCGATGTCAATGCCGGGAGCCCAGGTTGCTTCCGTATGCGGTTTTGGCTTATTAATGGGAAATGCCAATGTAGAGGATGAAGTTAATGGGGTTGTTAGTGAATAGGCGATTGAATCTCCATCGGGGTCAGATCCTGCAAAATCAAAGAAATACAGGTGGCCATCGCAGGCGTAATCGCTGAGAGGAGGAAAGAGAACTGGAGATGAATTGATAAACTGTAGCCCATCTTTAACTACCGGAGGAAAGTCTAAGGTCCAGGTTTGGCCTACAGTGTTGGGCGCTGGCTGAAACAAGTTATCGATAACGTTATTCCTACAGCAACGCTCAAAAACTACATGGTATCCTTCCGGCTCGTTGTAGACATCGGGAGAAAGAAAAATATCAGCTTCGTACTCCAGCTTCCTCGTTACAAGTTGTCCGATGGCACATTGGGGCTGCGTATACTCCACCAAAGATTGATTAACCAATTGCAGCAACACCGTACGTACTTGCTCATTATTACTAAGCCGAAAAATGGATACAATAATATTGTTATCCTGGGCCCCAGGGTTGCCATTTATTACATCAAAATACTGAATCATTCGCAGCTTATAGTTGAACCCGTTGATATGGATGAGCTCGAATTCGCCGCCAACTATGTGTGTTGAGAAGGAAGAGGTTACCGCAAAGAAAGGGATAAGAATAACCAGAATCAGTTTTTTTGGCATAGGAATAGGTATTTGCCGATACTTAACTTAACCTTGGTACTATTTTTGAATTTTAACCGCAATATTCGTACCCAAACATAGTTTAGGGTAGGCTCAAAACCTTGGGCAGAAGCAAATATAAAACCATCGCAGATAGAAAAATTCTACTCACCTCGCAATGAACCGAACACTTACCTGCTGCTACCTACTACTCCTATTAGTAATCAGCATTCCTCAAGTGCAATCCCAAACCATTAGAGGAATTTCAGGAACTGTTAGCGATAGCAAGAGTAAAGTTGCTTTGCCTGGCGTAAGCGTACTTGTGAATGATGAAGTAAAAGCGGTTACTGATTCACTTGGCTTCTATCGCATTGCAATGACTGTGGAAGAACCGGTGGTTCTGAAGTTTCTTCGTAAAGATTATAGCATTGGTAGTTTAGAAATTTCGAGGAACACAATCTTTGCCACCAGCCAAAGAATAATTCGTGAAGGCCTTAGTGCTGCAGATATGCAGGAGGTCAATATCAAACTGAAGCCGGAGGCCGATTTCACAAACTTTACCACCAAGACTGTTGCCGTTACTGATTCCGTGAGCAATGAACCAATCAGTGGTGTTAGCCTGGTAACAAGTAGCAACAACAAGAGATATCTTTCCAACAAAAGCGGAGTAGTAACATACAATGAGTACCAGGACACTTATACACTGACTTTCACAAAACAAGGATATAAGCCAATAACCATTTCAGTCTCTGAATTAAAGCAGCAGGAGTTTAAGATTGCACTCAGTATTCAAACCCGATCTGTGGCATCCGATGTAAAATCCGTTTCGAGAAAAGATGAAAAGTGGATGGCCGCTACCACCAGTGTTGAAGTACTAACTGCTGATCAGATCAGGAGATCACCCTACATCAATGCCTATAGCTCGCTGGCTCAATTGCGTGGTGTGCAGATGGTTCAATCAGGGTTGGCAGCTCAAAATGTAAATACCTCAGGTTTTGCAAGAACTGGCAACAACAGGATGCTTTTCCAGGTCGATGGAGTAGATGGCCAGTTACCAGATCACAACTATGCTATTGGTAACCTTACAGGAGTATCGGAGCTGGACATTGAGCGAATAGAAATAATACCGTTAGGCGCATCTGCTCTCTATGGCCCTAATGCAATGAATGGGGCTGTAAATGTAATTACGAAGAACCCCTTCGACCACACCGGCATTGATGCTTCTTTAAAAACAGGCTTCAATAATATCAGCACCATAAACGGTAGCCTTAGCGAGCCATTGTTTGCATTTGATCTCTGGGCGGCCCACAAGTTTAATGAGAAATTCGCCATAAAATTCGGCTACAGTTACCTGGAAACTACAGACTGGCAGCCATCGCTGCAGCCGAACAACCGAATCCGAAGTGATGGTGAGGGTCTCAGTTCAACAGATCCCGGATATGATGGTGCTAACTCCTTCGGGGATGAATTTGCTACTCTCTTTCCCCTGGGAACAAATGGTACAGATGTCAACGTCACCCGAACCGGGTATGATGAAATACACCTATTTGATTACGCATTAGCCAGCAGAAAGCTAAACTTCTCGGTCCACTACCGACCGTTTTCTTTTGTTGAAGCCATGCTCCAGTTCGAAAAGAATGTAGCCAATACAATATTTACTGGTGTCAACAGAATCAATCTGCCTGAACAGGAACAAACCAGGGTGAAGTTTGCCCTGCAAGGAGATAATTTTCACCTGAGATTCTCTGATACCGAACATGAAGTGGGGTTATCATATGACGCCCAAGTGCTTGGCCGTAATCTTACCTTGCTTAGGAAAATCAATACATTTTGGTTCCTTGACTTCGGTGCCGCTTTTGGTGGCGCACTGGTTGACCAAGGTGTACCAGCCAACGATGTAGATGCAGCCCGGCTATTTGCAGATGGCCCCGGCATCAATAATCTCGGCGTACGACTTGACCCCTCCGACCCCGCTTTTGAAACCACCAAAGAGCAGCTAATAAATAACCAGTTGCAACAGTTCCAGAATTTACCCACCACCTCTGAATTTGAAGGGTTCAGAAACCTTCAGGAATTTGAGTTGTTCTATGACTTCGAACATCTACTGAAAGTAGTTGGTATTCAAATTGGATACTCATCCAAAAGTTTCTCTTTGAACAGAGGGTCAATCTACTTCCAGGGGGCCAACAACTTCGATTACAGCCAAACCTCCTATTTCGCGCAGATTCATAAAACACTATTTGATAAGCTTAAGATACAGGGAAATATTAGAGTTGATGGCAACGATTTCTATAGCGATGGCACCTCCGTGCGAGGGGCCCTATCCTACCAAATTGGCAAGGGTCACTTTCTGAGAGCCTCCTACAATGAGGGCTTCAGATTTCCATCGTTTTATGAGATGTTTAGCTCAAGAGACATGGGCAGAAGCACCACTGGTGGCATTTCCTTTTTACGTGGTAGCCATACCAACCTCGATTTTATCTTCTTTAATCCAACTGGGCAAGGCTTTGTCCAAATACCCGGTAACTCCCTCTTTTTGGCCGATGTAAATGAGTTCGATGCGAGGTTAAGGCGAGATATGGAGAGAGGCATTAGTAAAACCGATGCCGTGAATAACCATATCGGAATCTTAACCAACGCGATAGTTGCAAATGGGGACTTAACAAGGCTGGGGCCCGAACAAAGGACTACCATTGAAGTTGGCTACCGGGGAATGCTGTCTGAAAATCTTACGATTGATCTTTCAGGTTATTACAGTGAAACCGAAGGTCTGATAGCACCGGTGGGTGTAGTAAGGCCCTTTTCGGTGCAACAACCTGGTGCAGACATTAATGCGGTTGTCGATCTCGCACGGGACGACCGCACAAGGCAAATATTCTACTTCTATCAGAATTCCCGGCAAACCATTGAATCTTATGGCGTCCGACTCGGTGCTAACTATCACATCGGCAGAGGATACAATCTAAATGTTAATGGTTCATGGGACGATTTCCAGACTACCCAAGACGACCGGTTAGTATCAGCTTTTAATTCACCGCCCTATATGGCTAATGCCATGCTTGCAAATGACAACGTTTGGAGAAGCATAGGCTTTGCTATAAGTGTACATTGGCAAGACAGTTTTCTTTGGAAAGACAATTTCCTGGAAGGCACTGTGGATTCATTCACTTCAGTCAACGCGCAGCTGAGCTATCATATAGATCACCTGGGGGCAATAGTTAGTTTTGGAGCTCAAAATCTACTTAATCAGAAGTATGTCGACAACTTTGGTGGGCCTACTGTTGGGTCTCTGTACTACCTGTCATTGTCGCTTGACGACCTTCTCCAATTCTAAAAACTAACATATTAAATTTCACCTGCCTGCGGTATATTTATACTAATGGTTATTGGAAGGACGATAGCTTTATTGTGTGTTTTCTTGGTAGGTTGCGAGGCCCAAAAGAACACCACCCAAACTCCAATTCGCGAGCACACTGGTACACCTAATCGACTCATTGATTCGAATAGCCCCTACTTACTTCAACATGCTTATAACCCCGTTGATTGGTACCCCTGGGGTGATGAAGCATTGCAAAAAGCGCAGGACGAGAAGAAACTCATGGTTATCAGTGTCGGCTACTCAGCTTGTCATTGGTGCCATGTGATGGAGAGGGAATCATATGAGGATAGCGCTGTTGCAGCCATAATGAACCAGCACTACGTATCCATCAAAGTAGACAGAGAAGAAAGACCAGATGTAGATCAAATCTACATGAATGCTGCCTTCTTGACCCTTGGTCGCGGTGGCTGGCCTCTTAACGCTATTGCTTTACCTGATGGACGACCCGTATACGCCGGCACCTACTTCCCAAAAGACAACTGGATAAAACTACTAGAGTTTTTTCAAGAACAGTTCGAAAATGACCCCGATGGCTTGAGATCACAGGCCGAAAAAATCACTAACCAGATCAAAAGCCTCAATTGGATAGCCCCGAAACCAGATGCAGCAGACTTCGATCCTGCGGAAATGGAAATAATCGGGAAAAAGATGCTTCAGCAAATAGATTTCAAAAAAGGCGGACTAAAGGGAGCACCGAAATTTCCTATGCCCAACATGTATCAGTTCTTGCTTCGCTACCACCTCTTGAGTGGGGACGAGCAATCGCTACAAGCAGTAAATACTACCCTAACTGCTATCGGATATGGAGGCATTAACGATCATGTTGGTGGCGGCTTCGCGCGATATTCTACTGATGAGGACTGGAGCGTTCCACATTTCGAAAAAATGCTCTACGACAATGGACAACTGGTAAGCACCTATGCAGATGCTTACCGGGTTACCCGAAACCCCCTATATCTAAACATCATTAAGCAAACTTTGAATTTTATTGAGCGTGAAATGACGTCGCCAGAGGGCGGCTTCTACTCCAGCCTGGACGCAGATAGTGAAGGAGAAGAAGGCAAATTCTACGTATGGCAAAAGAGCGAGTTAGATAGCATTATAGGAGAGAATGCGGCAGTATTTAATGAATTCTACTCAGTTACACAAAAAGGCAACTGGGAAGGAACAAATGTCTTGCGAGTGTCCTCACCGGAGAAAGTACGAAAGCAATTCGGAATGGATAACGAGATGTTTTATGATTTCATGCGATGGAGCAAGGGCAAAGTGCTTGAGGCTCGCAATACCAGAATAAGACCTGGACTCGATGATAAGGTACTTACCTCCTGGAATGCTCTGATGTTAAAAGGCTATGTTGATGCTTACAGGGCCCTAGGCGACAGCACTTATCGTGAAGTGGCTATCAAAAACGCTAACCTCATTGCTGACAAAATGATGAATGAAGATGGTAGCCTTTTCCGTAACTACAAGGATGGTAAGGCAACTATCAATGCATTCCTTGATGACTACGGTTTTACAATCGAAGCGTTTATTGCTTTGTATCAGGTAACCTTTGATGAACGGTGGCTTAAGCTGGCACAACAGTTGGCGGATTATACAATTGCTCAATTCTATGACGAGCAGTCTGGGTTATTCAATTACAAAAGTAAGCTCGATAAGGCCCTGATAGCTGATAGCAAGCAAATCTCAGACGATGTGGTTCCCTCTTCAAATTCATCGATGGGCAAAGGGCTATTTCTGCTGGGATTGTACTTATACAATGAGGATTATATGGATATCTCCAAAAGCATGCTTGCAGCGGTGTTGGAAAGCGTAAAGGACAATGCCAATTTCTATTCCAATTGGGGCCAGTTGTTTCTTTACCATTCTCAGCCTTATTATGAGGTAGCCATTGTTGGTGAAGATGCCGAACAACTACGACAAAAGCTCGATCAACACTTCCGACCAAATGTATTCTACCTTGGAGGCCGCAATGAAGGTACTTTGGAGCTATTGAAAAACAAGCTCGTAGAAGATGCTACCTATATATACGTCTGCCAGGACAAAGTTTGTAAGTTACCCGTGCAAACCGTTGAGGAGGCCGAGAAACTGATTGTGTTTTAGGGCGATTCTCCCCTGTCTCATCTCATTCGTTCACTCATTTTTTTAGAAGAAATTAAAAAAAATTGCAATAAGGTAGTAACACCCAAGCTGTCACGAACATAAAGGCCTACAAACCTTAATTCACAGTCATGAATAAACTAGTAGGCAGCCTCAGTATTCTCTTCCTATCCCACCTAACCTTTGCGCAATTCGGAGAATCCCCGTGGACAGAAGTGGGTTCTACCGTTTGGTATCTGAACAACGTTGGAATTGGAACAACAGCTCCAGCCGCCAAGCTACACGTTCTCGGGACAACCTACCTACAAGGAAATCTACGTGTTACTAGCGGAGGGTACATCGACGACGACGGCACATTTGGTGGTAATGGTGATGATTGGTTAAGATTTAACGGGTACATAGAGTTTAAATCTAATACCGATAGCTACGGCATTGTATTGAGAGATAAAGATGGGAGTAACTATTTAGGAATGACCCAAGTGGGGGGTGATAGTTATTTCTCCGATTCAAACAATTATGCTAATTACTTCCTAAAGGGCTCAGGCCGAAATGCGGTTGTTGGCGATCATATGTATGGAAAATCCGTGAATGGGGCCTATTCACACCTGTATCGTTTCGGGGGTCTTTTCTTAACCTGGGATAGTGATAGCTATGGAACTAATAGCTCCCACTCTATTCGCTCCACGTATGGTGATACTTATGGCGATGAAATTACCATCAACTCTTACAATCACCTGAGAATAAATCTCGATGCCAACAACAACGACAGCAACTCATACTTCGAGATTGGTCAACATACTACCCACACTTCCAATATTCTGTTTAGAGTTGTTAGTCCTACCGGGAACGTGGGCATTGGAAATACTTCCCCAGCTTACAAGTTGGATGTTTCTGGAGATATCAGAGCCAACAATGGCTGGATTCGGAGCACCGGCGATTACGGCATATACAACAATAGCGATGCCACTTACTTCTACTCGGATGATGGTAATTACTGGAGATCTCGATCGGACAGAGGAATTAAAATTGCCAACAAGTCCAATACGATAAAGGGTTATCTATATCATGACAACTCCAACAGCTTCGGCCTGTTAGATGGCGATGGCAACTGGGCCGTGCGGGTTTTCAGGGACAACTATAATTCTTTCCATGTCAATAACAGCGAAAAAATGCGCATTCTTAGCAGTGGAAATATTGGCATTGGAACCACTACACCCGGTTATAAACTCGATGTAAATGGCACTATTAACGCTACCCAGCTACTGGTCAATGGTCAAGCCGTAAGCACCAGTGGCCCGGTCTGGACTTTAAGTGGATCTGATGCCTCATTTAATTCAGGAAAAATTGCCATCGGTACATCAACTCCACCAACTGACAAACTACTTCAACTTGATGGCACTACTACCTCAACAGGGCTATCACTAAGCAATAGCGGCCTTGGGGCGGCACACCTATACTGGGATGAAGCAAATAGGAACCTATCCATTTTGGGTAGCAGATCTGGGGGTGCCAACATGAAATTTACGGTTAGAGATGGTAGCAACAACTACAGCGATGCTCTTTACATAAAGAATGATGGCAACATTGGCATCGGCACAACAACACCTCAATCCAAACTAGCTGTAGATGGCATCATCACCTCTAAAGAAGTAAACGTTACGGCCACTGGCTGGCCAGATTATGTTTTCGAATCTGACTATGAACTGATGTCGCTGGAAGAAATTGAAACATTCATCTCAGAAAAAGGACACCTACCAGAAATTCCTTCGGCGCAGGAAGTAGAAGAAAATGGCCTAAGCCTGGGCGAGATGAATGCTATGCTGCTTAAGAAAATCGAGGAGCTCACCCTGCATGTAATCAGACAGCAAAAGGAAATTAACAGCCTGAAGAAAAAATAACTGAAAATTTTCCAGAAGGAGCCGACATTTTCCAGGTCTGTGCAATTAAGTCATCTAGGGGGTATAGTCATCAATCAACAAACTGTCATCATGAGAAAAATTATTTTCACTTCATTCATCCTATTTCTGGCATTTACTAGCCAGGCCCAATGGACAACTTCTGGGAGTAATATCTATTTCAATACAGGTAATGTTGGTATTGGCGCCATATCTCCAGCATATAAGCTGGATGTGACAGGTGATATTCGCGCGAACAGCGGCTGGCTCAGGGTGAATAACGGATTTGGGCTTCTCAACTCTAGTATTAGCACATCCTTTGAATCGGAAAACGTCAATTACTGGCTTATGAAATCTGATCGAGGTTTGAGAATTGCAAACACTTCCGGAGTGCAACAAGGGTACTTATTTCATAATAATGCTGGCTCCTTTGGTCTTCTTGATGGCGATGGGTCCTGGGCATTCAAAATTCAAACGAATAACCACAACGCATTTTATGTGGACAATAGCGAGAAAATGCGCATTACAACCTCCGGATATGTGGGGATCGGCAAAACTGCGCCAGGATACCCATTAGATGTCTCCGGTGCTATTCATGGTACACAGCTACTACTCAATGGCCACAACGCGATTACACTGCAAGCTGGAACATCTAATCTCTTTATCGGTAGAGATGCCGGAGTGAGTATTACCACTGCAACCCGAAACGTTCATATCGGACGGCTGGCTGGAAATTCTACCACATCTGGCCTATACAATTTGTTCGTGGGACCTCACGCTGGGCGCTACAATACATCTGGAGATCGAAATACTTTTCTGGGGGATGCGGCCGGACATTCTACCACAACTGGCGACAACAACACTTTCGTAGGCCAAGTGGCCGGCTACGATAACACCACAGGCACTATGAATGCATATTTCGGTTATGCAGCAGGTAACGATAATACTACAGGATCATATAACACCCTAATTGGCACTGAAGCGGGCCATTACACAACCACAGCTTCCAATAACACTTTCGTTGGTCACGAATCTGGCCGGTATACGTCCATAGGAAATCAAAACACTTTTGTCGGGCGGCAAACGGGCCGAACAAATACCTCGGGGAAGGACAATACTGCGATAGGATACCAGGCCGGATATACTAATGCTACAGGAGATGGCAATGTATTTCTAGGAAACAAAGCCGGTTTCAACGAAACAGGCTCTAACAAGCTTTATATTGGAAATGCTCCTAGCACTACCCTTATTTATGGAGATTTCAGCACCACGAGAGTAGGTATTGGCACGACATCACCTACTCATACGTTGGACGTAGCCGGAACTATCAACGCCACTGAGATATTGGTTAATGGTTCTTCCTTATCCGGTGCTAGTTTGTGGGGTCAAGCTTCTTCAGATCTCTATTTTTCGAGCGGTAAGGTGGCTATTGGTACTTCAACCTTACCTACCGACAAACTGCTACAACTTGATGGTACCACCACATCCACCGGTATTTCTCTAAGTAATAGTGGTCTGGGCGCCGCCCATCTCTATTGGGATGAAGCCAACAAAGATCTGGCATTTTTGGGAAGTAGAGCCGGTGGAGCCAACATGAAATTTACAGTAAGAGATGCCAGCAACAATTATACTGATGCGCTCTACCTTAAGAATGATGGCGACATTGGTATCGGCACCACCAACCCTACGCAGCAACTACATATTGTTACTCCCACCAACGCTGGTGGGTTAACACTTGAAAGCACAGCTACCCAGGGAGCGTCATACCTCACTTTTAAGGACGTTTCTGGTACAGCCAATATTCTGGCCTACCCTGAAGTATCTGGATCCGACTTTGACAATTCGCTGGTATTTATTGCCCGCAACGGAAAAGACTTTAAGTTTTCAAGCGACGTAGGAAGCGGCCAGGGTGGTGTAAAGATGACCCTCAAGAACGATGGAAGTTTGGGTGTTGGAACGGATACACCTGAAACAATGCTTCACGTGGCCGGTGCCGGCAAATTCGAAGGAGATCTGCAATTGCAGGGTGGGAATCTAATCATCGGACATAACGGATACATCGATAATGATGCAACGTTTGGGGAGCATGTAGACGATTGGATTCGATTGAGAGGATTTATCGAATTGAAGAGCAATACGGATTTCCATGGCCTGGTAATGAGAGACAAAGACAATGGCGCTTATGTAAACATCGCGCAAGTGCAAGGCATAAGCTACTTCGCCGACAGTGGCCCCTACAACACTTGGTTTCTGGCTGGGGATGAGGCCAATGTAATGGTGAGAGGTGAATTAAGTGTTTTTGGTGGAAACATTAATGAAACGGATGGCAGCCTGAGTATCAATTCCGAGGACAATGTCTACATCGGTATGGACTACACTGATAATGATGCTGATACGCAGGCAATAATGTTTGGTAAGAATGACAAAGGAGGAGCCACGAATTGGGAAGAACTGATGAGGATTGATGAAGGTGGCAACGTGGGTATTGGCACAGCAACGCCACAATCTAAACTGGCTGTTGATGGCATAATCACCTCCAAAGAAGTAAATGTCACTGCCACCGGGTGGCCTGACTATGTCTTCGAATCTGATTATGAACTGATGTCGCTGGAAGAGATTGAAAAATTCATCGCTGATAAAGGCCACTTACCAGAGGTTCCTACAGCACAAGAAGTAGCGAGTAATGGATTAATGGTGGGAGAAATGAATGCATTGCTACTAAAGAAAATCGAAGAGTTGACGCTGCATCAGATAGAGCTCAAGAGGGAGAATTTAGAATTGAAAGAATTAATCAAAGACATCTATAAGAAACTTAACAAATAGGCCACGGGGCACCAAATACTAAAGAATCTACAGAATCATGAATAAGATCAACATACTCCTAACAATCAGTATCCTTTCGTTCATTGGAATGATTGGACTATTCTACCTCCACTTTGTAAACACTCCGAAGTTAGGCTACATCGACACCAATAAAGTAATTGCCAATTACCAGGGGGCAAAAGACGCCAAGGCGCAGTACGACCAAAAGGCTGTCGTTTGGAAAGCAAATATTGATACATTAACAAAGGAGCTGGAAAAGACCATTGCCGCCTTTAAGGAAACACAAGAACAGCTCAGTAGTAAGGAAAAGGCCCTGCAGGAAGAGCTCATTAAAACCAAACGTACACAGCTAATTACCTACAGTAACTCCATCGAGCAACTCAGTCAGCAGGAAGATCAACTGCTTACCCAGAATGTGCTTAAAGAGGTTAACCAATACTTGAAAAACTATGGCGATCGTCAGAACTATAAAATTATCCTAGCCGCTACCAATATGGGCAATATCGTCTATGGCAACGACGCTATCGATCTTACGGATGAGGTAATTACCGGGTTAAATAGCAGTTATTCAAAATGAAAAATCTGCTTATAACAATCGCCACCACAGTTCTACTTAGCTGTGGGTCCCCACAAAAAGTCAGCCGCGAACAACTGCTGGCCTACGTTTCAGAAAAGTCCAATGGCCTAACCAGAGAGACGGAAGCCGGGGACTACTCACTGAAAACAAGTTTCAGGCCGAATGACTTTTTTATCTGGCAAGACTTGAAAGCAGGGGACAGAGAACTGGCATTTGTTAGCAATCAATACGCAAACAACATCTACTTCACTCTTTCAATTCAACCCAAGTCTAACGCCAGCCTATCGAAACTTGTAGCAATAAAAGAGACCCTCGATTATAAGATGAATCAATATCTACAGCTACAAGCACAAGGCAATAGCCACTACGCAATCAGCTATATCACTTCCGGTTTTTCCGGTACAAACACAATTGATTTGCTATTTGCCTTCCCAAAAGAGGGCAACCTGAAAGGGAAATGGTTGGATCTAGACCTTGCAGAATTCGGGCTGGGAATCGGCCCACAAAGATTCCGATTTAGCACAAAAGACATATTTGAAACTCCCTCAATCGATTTCGAATTAATCTCACGATCATGATATACCGAAAACTACGACAGCGCAAAACGATCAAGGTATTGGCATGCTTTCTGGCGATAAATATGCTTTGTAGCACGCTTTTCCCCACAATATCATTAGCTCTCACCCATGGGCCACACCAACCTGAGTACACCTCTTATGAAAGTCCAGGCAATTCCGATATGGTTAATCTACTAACCGGTGACTTTTCTTTTAACATTCCAGTGTTGGACGTGCCTGGTCCTGAAGGAGGATTTACACTTCCTCTCTCCTACCATGCCGGCATAGGCCTTGAGCAAGAAGCTTCCTGGGTAGGTCTGGGTTGGTCGCTTAACGCTGGAGCTATCACCAGGAGTATTGTGGAATACCCTGATGATGCCAGTGGACAAGTCCAAACCATCAACGTACAGGATCCTGGCCAGTACGGCTGGGCTTCCACTGTCCTGGGGTTAGGGCAGATTGGCTGGGACAGTGAGAATGGCAAGTATGGTAGTCTAAGCCTGCTGGGATTACTCTCTTATTCATACGACGAAGATGGTTCTACAGTAGGAGTAGCGGGAGTAAACTTTAGCAGTAACGGCGTGAGCGTGGATCCCGTTGGAGTGGCTTTGGCAGCCTTGACTATTGCCTCATTAGGCGCAACTGCAGCAAGTGCCAACGCAGCTGCTGCAGGTGCCGCCGGTGCTAAGGCCGGAGCAGCAATAGGAGCTGGCAAGGCAGGAGCAGTTGGTGCAAAAGCTATTGCGACCCAGGTTGGAACTGATCTCGCAATAAGTGCCGGTCTATCTACAGTATTCAGTTCTCAAACACCCTCTTTGGGAGCGCAAGGGTTTTGGCAGTATCAGAAAAAAGTCAAGCAACGTCTGTTTCACAAAAAGTACTGGATTTGGCTAGATCAAACCAGAAATGAGCAGATGTATGGCGTATTGAATTTGGGAGATGTATCACCAGAAAACTACACGCAATCCAATAACATCGAGCTCAATCTCAATGTAGAGGGTAACTCGAAAGTGCTTAAGCAGTTCAGTACGGACCCAACTAACGAAATTGGCTCGGCGAGTGACATGCTATTTTTTATGGATGACGACGAACAATACCATAGCAGCAACCGTCCTGCTGGCCTCGCATTTGACAATTATAACGTAACAGGCCCTGGAGTTAGTGGATCAATAGCGCCTTACCGTTTTGAGATTGGCTCATTGGCTGCCCCTCGGGGTATGGATGCTGATCACAAGAGACTTTATCCCATTGATTTCATGGATTACAAAGTCCCCTTCTTATACAAAGGCAGTTTTTCAAATAAATACTTCCATCACGTCGGGGGCAGCACTACGCCAACAACTCCCACACCTCATTTCGGCATTAGTCATGCGGTAGGGAATACAAACCCCCAGAACAATACGTCTCTGACCTACGATTTAGACGATGTAATTTTCGACTCCGAACGGATTCCTACTTCTGTTCAAGGTCATAAACTTGACCGCAACAACCACATTGAGTGGTATACTAATGCGGAAATTAGAACAAGCCAACCATTTACCGATGGGTTTGTTGATTTCCTGCCCCAAACAGAGAGAGATGGCTTCCGGGAAGAAGTCGACCTGGGCTTGCAAACAATCACCACCAGTGATCCGCTGATAAGTGATGGAGTTACATTTGCTGACGTCGGAAGCTACTTTGCTGTTAACGATGTTGTGACAGTCACAATTACGCGGACTGACAACACCGTCAATCCTCCGCAAACTCTGCAGCAAGGGTATGTCACTACGGTGGACGCGGTAAATACTACAACCAACACAGTTACGTTTGACACCAATGGTTGGTTAGCAGCCTTTCTTGATCCAACCCCGTCATTAGGCCAAACTGTTGCTGCCAGGGTGAATAAAATGGCTAATGTCGAATCCAACATTGGTGGCTATTCCATCACCCGACCTGATGGTAAAACCTTTCATTATGCTCTTCCTGTCTATGATCATTCGCTGGAAACGAGAATTACCAACGTAGACGATCCGGACATAACGTCTGTAATTTACCGTGGAAGCCCATTCCCAAACTCCTGGTTATTAACCACAATCACCGGTCCTGACTTTGTCGATAGAGACGGTAGTGGTACTGCCAATGCCGGTGATTGGGGCCATTGGATAAATCTCTCTTACGGAGAATATGACAACGATTATCGTTGGAAGACTCCATTTGATGGGACCAAGCGCACTCCAGATGACAAGTCAGACGTGGTTACTGAGGGCGTAAAGCAGCTTTACTACCTTAATCAGATCCAAACTCGCAGTCACACCGCCATGTTTTTCAAGGACATCCGATCTGATGGCAAAGGATTCAGTGACGCTGGCCTATTCGGAAATACACTTTCACTAAATGAGATTTACCTACTCACAAATGAAAAGTATGAAGAACTAATTGACCCGGCTGGAGTCAATTTCAGCTTGGCGAATAACGGCGGACTAACAAACGTTTGGAACATGCTAGATCTTGCGGGAAATAGCACCGCACAAACTTTCTTAGATGCAAATACACTGGGTAAAGTGGTATTCAACTACAACTACGATCTCGCCAGCAATACCCCCAACTCCTCCGCTACTGGTGGTGGCCGTCTAACATTGGAATCCCTCTCAATTTTAGGCAAGAACAATGTCAAGACATTTCCAGACTATACTTTTCACTATGCCCACAACCCGGCATTTGAAAAGTACGATTGGGATGGATGGGGTATGTACAACCCCACCGGCAACGCCTCTGGATCAAGTCACAAGGCATCTGACACTGACCTTGATGCTACTGCCTGGAGTCTTACTAAAGTGGTAATGCCATTAGGTAATGAACTACATGTTGAATACGAGCGAGACACTTATTCCTCCATATCGGGGCATCCCGTGAAAAGAGGAGTATATACCACTGATACCGATTGGAGCAACGGCATATCAGTTTCGGGAGATACGGATGGTTTGGCCGTAAACGACCTGGTGACAGTAGAGGGAGATGTTTACTATTCATGTGATGGCACGACAGGTCCCATGGCACTACTAGCCAAAAACCCCTATTCCGCTACGGCAACAGTTACTGCGGTAACGGCTAATAGTATTTCTCTCAATTACACCTATCCAACACCAACCTGTGGACAAGGGGAAACTCTTAATGTCCAGTATGTAACCGGCAATATCAGCAAGTCTATTCTCGACCGTAAAGGCGGAAACTTGAGAGTAGCGTCTATTACCGCCTCAGACAACAATGGACAGTCTTACAAAACCAGGTATTTGTATACCCTGGAAAACGATCCCAATAATACCAGTTCAGGATCGATTGCCAAAGAACCTGATTATATCCGTGAGTCTGACTTAGAAATTTACGATCTACCAGATTATCCATTTACCCCGGTTCTGTACGGTACAGTTACAGTGCTCCAAGGTAGACTTAGCAACGATACCGATTACCATACCAAACAAGTCTTCAAATACCAGACTCCAACTGAAGAAATGGTCGCTTTGACTAATTCCACAACTGTTGAAGTAGACGAACTAATATACTCGGACATTAATGACGCGGAGAAAGTAACAATATCGAGGTTCAATTTCGAAAATAAAGCAGCTAAAATAGGGCAGCCTACCTCTGTAGAAATCAAAGATGCCGGTAATAACACCGTTCAATCTACAACCTTCTTTTATGCCGAAGATCCAAATAACAATCAAGGGGTTTATACTAACGGTGCATTGGTTGCAGATAGAATCGAAAACAGCTCACTCGTTTATCACAAACTTAGCCGGACCACGTCCATTACCTACCCTTCAGTTTTGACTAAAATCACAACCGTCAAAGATGGCCAAACTTCTATAATCGAAAATAAAGACTGGGACTCCATCACAGGCAATGTCATTGAGAAGGAAACTACCACACCACTTGGTCTAAAATTTAGATCAGTAACCGTTCCAGCCTATACCATATCAGACTATTCCGGAATGGGCTCAAAAGCAACCAACATTGCCAATGCCCACATGCTTAGTCAGCCCGCTGCCCAATACACCTACAAGATTAATTCATCTGGGAACATTATAGGCTTGGTCAGCGCTTCTGCGCAAACCTGGAAAAAGGATTGGAGCAACTATCGCAATGTATTCGTCGGTACCTACGTTGATAACAGCACCGGTCCTCAGGTCTGGAGACTGCACGAGCAATATATTTTTGAAGGAAGTGACGCATTTAGAGATCCTGTTACTAGCACAGGTAATCTTCTGGATGATGGTACTTATGACCCTACCGCGTTTTCGGTTTTTGATTTTGACAATTTGAGCAATAATACAGACTGGCTCCAAACCAGCTCTATTAACAGGTACGACCCCTATTCTATGCCACTCGAAACTGAAGCTTTAGGTCAAGTTTATGCCGCTTCAAAGATGGGATATGATGACAACTACAAACTTGCGGAAGTCACCAATGCCCGTTTCGGAGAGTTTGCCTACTCTGGAGCTGAAGACAAAATTGATGGCCTCAATTTCTTTGGTGGTGAAGTAGGGTTAGGCAACGGAACAGTAGCGACAACTACAACACATACCGGTGCAAGTGCACTTCAGCTTGCTTCTGGACAAAAAGGATTCGAATTCACTGCCACCGAGTTGCGAGCTAACCGCTACTACCGACTTTTGGTCTGGGCCAATTCAGAAAACGCCGAATTCTTCTACAGGCTCAATGGTGGAACAGAAGCTTCTCTACCTGCCGTTATGGTGGGTTCTCATGATGGCTGGTATCTGCTTCAGGCTGAGGTCAACTCAGGATCCTCACCTACTTCTCTTCAAGTTGGTGTAAAGTCAACCTCTGGCACCATAGTGGTTGATGACTTCCGCTTCCACCCCACTACCTCTGGTATGACCTCCTACGTCTATGATGACTTTGGCCGTGTACAGTATATTCTTGACAATAGTAACCGCTATCTGCGCTACCAATACAACGACGAAGGAAGGATAGAAAGCACCCATGTCGAAACTTTCCAGTATGGTGAAATCAAGTTGACATCCAGCAACATCCATTACAGAAGAAACTAAAACAACAAGAAGCAAATCATCGAAATATGACACGTCTATATCTATATATCGCCCTGACTTTAGTGTCCATGATGGCCACAATCAACAGTTACTCCCAAAGTACCTGTAGCTGGCTAGCAGCACCAACTGTTACTAGTATCACTAGTGACAATGCATCTTGTGGCCCCGTTACTCTAACGTACCACTTCACCACTGGCCCCCAAAGTTTCACTTGGTGGTACTGGCAAAAGCAAGGGAATGATTACACACAGGCTTACGGGCAGGGCAATCCCTTACAAGTGACTGAATCCGGAACTTACTATCTACGGACATGGAACGGTTCCTGCTGGAGCACAAACACCTCCGTTTCCAAGACAGTAACGGTAAACCCAATACCCGCCGAGCCAAACCCTCAATCTACCACCATCTCAGCTGAAACTTGTGGACCTAAAACTATCACCAGAGTTGGTAGCCCAACCGGGGGTGTCCTTTGGTATTGGCAAACCTCCTCTACCGGTCAGTCTACCTCCCTTGGCTCAGGTGCAACCCTACCAGTTAATAGCAGCAACCACTACTATCTTCGGGCCCAGGGCCCCAGCGGGTGCTGGAGTACAACGTTGCTAGATGTTGGCCAGGTGAACATTTACAATGTAAATAACCCACCGAACGCGCCTGATGCCTATATCTGCGGGGCAGGCTCAGTTGCCCTAAATGTCACTTCCCCACAAGGTGATGTCAGATGGTATCATACGGCTACTGGGGGTTCTCCCATTACCACCAGCCTTTCTCAAGGGCTTTACATTAGTGGCAATACGCTAACTGTCGACCTTACCACTGGTCAATCCCGTGTTTTTTATGCTGAAGAATATGAAGGAACCTGCGTAAGCGCAACCCGAGATTATGCTGCCGCCATTTCCGTCTCTGCCCCTCCAGCTCCATCGGCCTCCGCTCCATCAATTTGCAACGGAGGCACAACAACACTGACGGCCTCTGGAGCTGGCGATGAATTCAGATGGTATAAACTACCTTATCCCAATGGCTCAGTTTGGAAGACAGGATCGTCCGTGACCTCAGAAACTTTGTCCGGAGCCCAAACAATTAGCTACTATGTCAGCGCAGTACACATCAACGGTGGAGTGGAATGTGAAGGTCCGCGCACTCAAGTCGATGCTAAGAGTTTCCTAAGCCCACCAACCGCTCCAACAGCCAGCGATCAATCTAAATGTGCTGAAGATCCAGCTGACATCACCCTAACGGTAAGTAATCCCAGCGGAAGCCTTGTCTATAAGTGGTATGCTGATGCCGGACTCAATACATTGCTCGATTCTGGGCCAAGCTTTACCCCAGATCCTCAACCAACAGCATCACAAACCTCCTATTACGTTACGCAGGCTTACTCCGCATCGCCACAGTGCGAATCAGCTTATGAAGAGGTAAAGGCAATATTAGAAACTAATCAAACCGCTCCTACTCATGTGTCTACTACCTGTAGCGGCAATCAATATTTATTAACCGTATCTGGGGGTACTTCCTATCAGTGGTATACTTCCTCTGGCGCCATTATTTCAGGCGAAACTGCTAACACCTATACTGTCCCGGCCCTTGATGCTTCATATAAGGTAAGTGCTTTCAATGGCAATGGTTGTGAAAGTAGCCAAATAACAATTGCAGTTGATGATATGGATTTGGGTAGTGCCAGCTATACTGCTGGTACCAACACCGCCACCGTCACCATTGCCGGAGGTATAGGCCCCTACCATTATAACTTTAAGGCTTATCAACGTGGAAATGTGGTTGATCAAGTTGATTATTTCGACGAAGCTGGGTTATCCAAGAGCTGGCAACCTACCATTGCTGCCTGCTACGATTTAAACATTGTTGCATCAGTGTCAGAAGCCTGCAGCAATACAATGTCTGACATTCAGGTAGTAACAATTGCATCTGACGATAACAACCCAGATTGCGACATTCTGCGAAACTGGACACAAACCACCACCTTTACTGTTGATGGTTCTGGCCAGGAGCAAATGCTGAGTGACAGCAAATCATATTTTGATGATTTTGGCAAAGTAGTGCAATCTCAGGTGAAGCATCTGGAAGAAAACAACGTGTTTGCTGGCCACACGCTTTATGATGAACTCGGCAATGGTGTTATCTCAACACTTCCTGCCCCCATCAACCGCACTGACTTCGGATATATCCATGACTTCATAACCTATGGCAGTGGCCAACAATTCACACCTGATGTCATTGGCAGCGAAACTCCTTTTATACCAAAAGCAGTTGATCAAGGCACTGCTGGCAAGTTAGGACACTTTTATAGTGACAATAGCCCCGAGGAGTATATGGCCACCAACCAATACCCATATTCGGCCTCTTGGGTCGAAAAAGGACCCGACCCGCGCATTTCCCGCGCCGGCAGTGTAGGTGAGCTTAGATTAGGAAGTAATTATGAAGTTGTTTCAGAACGTTTTGATATCACCGCAGACGAATTGCAACATTACTTTGATCTACGGCATTATTTCGTAGATGGTACTACCTTGAATGAAGATCTTGGCTATCGGTCAGTTAGTACAGATCCTGACGGGAATAAATCCGTAATTTGGGCCAACGCTGCCGGGCAAGCTGTGGCTTCTGCCCTCATCGAGTCTGGTACATCTAACTACATCAATTGGAGTTATAACTACTATGATGATGTAGGCAACCTGATTGCTACGGTGGCACCAAAAGGTGTCAACCAGGCCTCGACAGCCAGACCCGACTTCACCACAGAATACGAATACAACCATTTGGGTCAGTTGATAAAAGTTTCATCCCCCGATGAAGGCATCAGCCATTATGTATATAGCGAAGATGGCAAGATCAGATTTTCGCAAAATGCAGAGCAAGGTTCCCCCACTGGAGGAGGCGATGAGCGGTTTTCTTATACATTATATGATGAAGATCACCGCCTAATTGAAAGTGGTGAGTATATTATGAAAGATGCAGGTCATTTTGTATTCGAAAGCCACTTTGCAATAAGCCATGTAACTAACTCCATATTTAATATTGTTGACCTTAATGGCAGCGCAGGAGATCTAACCGGTGGTGAGAAGAAACACGTTAGCAATATCTACTACGACCGTAAGCCTGCGAACTTCCCAACCAATGGGTTGCAGGAACCTCGTTTTCTTATCGGGGAAGTTTCTGGAACAGCTAACGGTAAGAGTAAAACCTGGTACAGCTACGATGAGTATGGGCGCGTGGAATGGATAGCAACAGAAGTAACTGATCTCAGCAACAAGCTTTTTATTACGGAATACAGCTACGACTTTAGCGGCAACTTGTTGGAGGTGGCTTTTCAGCCTGGTGTTGCCGGAGAGGCATTTTATCACCACTACACTTACGATAGCGAAGGCAGGTTACTCACCGTCAAAACTTCGGAAGATGGTGTGATAGCCAATGCCAAATTACAAGCGACTTACGACCAGTATATGCATGGCCCATTGGAAAGGATGGAATTGGGAGAAGGCTTACAGGGGCTTGATTTCACCTATACTGAACAAGGCTGGCTTAAAGCCATCAACCACCCGGATGATGGCATTGACCCCGGGAATGATGCCTCTAATGTCAATTTCTACGAAGATGCTTTTGGTATGACACTGGAGTACTATCAAAACGACTACCAACGAACCGGAACCAACATTACCAGTGTCACCCTAAGTGATCAAGATTTTCCACAACATCACACTGGCAATGTAAGAGCTACTGCCTGGGGTCGGGAGAACTTTATGCAGCCAATACCGGCAGAGGATGACCTTGTGCTTTCTACCTACGATGCCAACGAGAACGATGTAATTGCCAGGAACAGCATCCGGCTACTGCCAGGCTTTGTTGTTGACCAAAACAATACCTTCACGGCCAAGGCCGACCCCGATGGTATGGTGCTGCCTCCTGAGGAAGTGCCTAACCTCTACGCTTATAAGTATGATCAGAAAAACCAACTGACAGAAGCAAGGTTTGGTGAGAAAGCCAACTTCAATGGTAACGAAGAGGAGTTCAAGGTAACGGTACCTACCTACGATGATCATGGCAATATCATGTCATTGACCAGAAATGATGAGGCCGGAGACGTTCAAAACAACTTCAGCTACACTTACGCTAACGCCACCAAGAACCAATTAAGCGATATACCAGGGCATGCCACTTACATCTACAACAAGATTGGGCAGCTCATTGAAACCACGCCTAATGGGCAAAACACGCAATATATAAAGTATGATGCCTATGGTAACGTACTCGGTGTCTATCCAACCTCAGCCCACGTCTCAGAAGATGCAATAGTGGAGTATGAATATGACGATAGAGGATTTAGGCTTAGCAAAAAATCTGGAAGTTTCAAATATTGGTACATTCGAGACGCCAGCGGCAACTTGCTAGGGCTTTACCTTGACCAGCAGCAACTGGAACTGCCGATCTACGGAGCCAGTCGTTTGGGCATTGCCTTCCGCAATGTGCAGCCTGATCACCTTAAGTACAATTATGAACTTACGGACCACCTCGGTAATGTGCGGACAGTAGTAAGTCCTATCAAAACCAATGTGCAGGCCACTTTGGAAACCTCACCCACGGAAGTGCAGGCTTTTGAGGATTTGGTTTTTGAAAATACGGACACCAGGCAGCAAGATGTAAACTACGCCTACAATGGCAGTTATGCAGCTCGTTTGAATGGTTATGACAACCGCATTGTCGGTCCGGCTATTAGTTTAGCTGTTAATAACGGGGATGTGGTAGACATGTCAGTCTATGCTAAGTACGATAATAATACTAATAATAACCCCGCCGCCGTCAGTGGACTAGTAGCTGCCTTGACTGGTAGTTTTGGTATCACCTCCACCGGTGAAACCGCTAATATCTATACTGCCATAGATGATGCCATAACCGGCACGGCAGCCTTTACAGGCGGTTCAAGTAACCTGCCGAGAGCTTACCTGGCTTACCTACTATTCGACCAGACCTATACTTTGAAAGATCATGGTCACTTCCAGGTAACCTCGAACTCCGAAGGTATTGGTGCGAACCATGACTTGCTCAGCTTAACAGCCAATGTTACCGAAAATGGTTTTATATATATCTATGTGATCAACGAGAGTGCGGTAGATGTAAACGTCTTCTTTGATGATTTTAGCATCAACCACGAAGGCCTGAGCCTGATACGAACAGCGGATTACTATCCCTTTGGCTCTGTGATGCGACAAGAACTACTTAATGAAGAAAACCCCTACCGCTTTGGCTACCAGGGGCAATTTGCGGAGAAGGATGATGAAACGGGCTTAAATAGCTTTGAGCTAAGGATGTATGACCCACTTGTTGGGAAGTGGCTGTCCACAGATCCTTTCGGTGAGTTTTGGTCGCCATACTTGGCCATGGGCAATAATCCTGGGTTATTCGATCCTACCGGTGGTATGACGGCAGGGTGCTGTGAACCATTAAAGAAACTTGGATTGCTTCCTAGTGGACTTGGGGGTAGCAGCCTTGAGATTCTCAGACTCAGATATCTTTCGGGTATTACAATATTCGCCACAAGATTGCCGCAATTAGGCAAAACCTTGGCTTTGATTAATGCGGTTGGGAGGCCTATTAACACGAGTCTGAGTGGAGATGGAACTATTGCCACTTTTGAGGATTTTCAAGTTGCTCATGATATAGCCGCTTTTGATTTAGCCGTTACTGGCACCGTAATAAAAGAGTTTGTTAAATCGTCTGTTGTCCCTGAAAATCATGGGGATGAGAATCATATAGCGATGTCGCTACCCTTTCCAGGTGCAAATGGCCCCCAGCTTCTCAGGCAGCTAAGGAACATTCAAAAAACGCGAAGGGCATTAGAGCTAGCTCGACAAGTTGGAAAAAATCGTGTTATCTTGAGGTCGGAAAAACTCTCCTTTAAGTTTGATCTAACAGGAAAAGCTCATTTCAATAAGTCAATACAGAGGTTTGTACAGACTCCGCACAAGCACATTGGTAAACTTAATATTAGAGCGCCGAAACATATTGGTAGACAATTTAATTTTAGCAAGGACGTTCAGCTAATGACCAATGAGGATATTAGACTAGTCCGTAAGTATTTAGAAAGGATTCATAAATGAAACTAGAAAATTTTAATCTTGTTGAAGATTACGCAATATCTTACAACGGAATACAGATCGATTTACACAACAACTACGATTTGGCTGATCTCCACGTTCATTATCTGACTCGAAAATTCATCATGGTTTGGCAGCTAGTTAATAACGAAATTGGCGCCGCTATCCCTCAAACGTTGGAATTGGAATTTGCAGGTCTCCAGTATTTAAGTATTACTCCAAGAGACCCTGAAATGCCATTTGAAGAAGACAGAACTCTAAACGAATTTGGATTCATTGAAGCGTCTGAGTCAAATATCGAAAATACAACAACAAATTTCCGAACTAACACTGATGAGCATCTCGTCTTTAGCCTAAACGGGGGATCAATTATTCGCATCTACTCTGATCTAGCTCAGATACATGTGAAGTAACAGCCTACTATCTGGGGGTAGTTTTTAGCTTCCCCACTGGCTTAAGTTTGGCAGGCGCAATTGCCCGTAGGTAACTTGAGCCTATTTTGTCAGAAGGTTGTTTATGCCAATGCCTTATCCCGCCCCTTTCCTACCAATTAGTAGGGTTAACTCGATCCGAATAAGTGACGAATGTATTCGACTATATCTACTTAAGAGTCCACAACTTCGCAATAGGGCGCGATGGAACTCCCGCATCCTATGCTTCCGGAATTCTTTCAGCTATTCAAGCAATGACGGTATACACAACCGTTGTTTGTATTGAACTCATTTTCTCCAAGGATCTTTCAATGTATTATGACAATACTATTCTAATTCCTTTTGTAATAGTTGTGATTGTTTTCAATCTGATTCGGTATTTCAGTCCATCCAGAATTGAGAAGCTTAAATCAAAATGGGCAGATGAAAAACCAAAGGATAAAAGAAAAAGGGGGTTGGCAATCGTCTTGTTTGCCATGTTCGTAATCTTGTTCCCTGTAATTGTTGGAATAGCAGAAAACAACTTTTGATCGACTCCCATTATTCAACGAAGAAAGAACTCTTACATACCTATAATACTATCAATCAAATACTGATGGATTATAACCCGCTCGGTGTGGAAGGCCCTGCCTTAAATGAAGAATACCGTCAGCACATTCCACAAATCATGAAGATTATGAATGAAAGAGAGCAGTTGTTGGCTTATCTGCAGCAACTTTTTGTCAAGGAGCTTGGTATTATTGACCATTTGGGGAAAAATGATAAAATAAGTCTTGAGGAGCTTTGCAATAGGATTGCTGCTACCAAACCAATTTAGCATTCTGTCAACGACTTAAACTCTAGACATGTAGTATGGCCTGAAGCCACCCCGAACAAGTATTAATAGCAGTAATAGGGCAGTAGTGGTGCTATAATATTAGTCACCCGGCAAGAGCGAGCGTCTGCCTCGTGATTTAGTCATGATTGTTTTAGATTTCTTTATGAAGGCCTACCACGTTTATATGCAAAGTCGGCAGGAAAGAGGAAAAGAGGCAGCAGTTATTCCGGCAGCGGTCAGTCTTAGTTCATTAATCTATTACTTGCTGGCTGCAGTATTCTCGATTATTGATCCATCACTGCCTAGTAAGATTTTAGGTGCCTTCAGTTCGTTTGCTCTATTTGTTTTGTTGTATTTTCTGATATCAAAAATACTAATGCAGCTTTACGTAAGAGGAGATAGGAAAATTGAGTACGATAGTTTTTCCAACGTGTTTTACAGATTCATGGGGCCCATAGTTTTTCTAGGGTCCTTTTTTATGTTTGTGCTCTCCCTTAGGTTTCTATCACCAGGATAGGAAAAGTATTTAGCCCTCGTGAGCGCCATTATTCGTTCATGAACCGCTACCGAAAATATCGTGATTTAATTCAGTAGGCCAATAGCTAACTTGCCGAATAGTTGGGAGTTTATATAGGCCAAACATGGTAACAATTCTCTATCCCAAGACATTAACAACATATACGTATTTGTACCCATTGGCCCCAAGTAGATTTGATAGATAATGCTTATTTTGAACTCTAGAGCTAGTGTACTCAATTGAGAACAGTTATCACCATAGCAACCCTCCTATTTTCGCTTTCTCTGGCCTATGCACAGATCAAAACTTCAGTTCAACTTTCTGACAAAACTAACAAGGCCATTAACCAGGTTAAGGGTGGCATTGACAAGGGCAAGAAACTGAGCAAGGATGCCCGCAAACTGAAAAAACTTAACAAGAAGGAGCGCCGCAAGCAAATGAAGGAGCTCAAGGCTCAGCTTAAGCATCGCTCTGATAGTATGCGCAGTTTGCTTAAGCAACGAGATAAGTGGTTCGAACAAAAACAGGCAACCAAAGTCGGTGAGCAAATACCGGAGGAGATCACCCTTGGCACAGATCAAATTGATCAGATAAACGGTGAGATTGACAAACTCAACCAGGAACTTGCCAAATACTCGGGTGAGTATGGCGAGTACCTACAGAAATTTGAAAAGATAAAGTCGTATAAGGATCTTGACAAGTTAAGCAAAGACCTTGAAAGTCAATCGTTGCAATTTAACGAGGTGCAAGAGCTACAAGACCGCACCAAGAACATAGAAGAGTTCAATAAGCTGGTTGAAGAGATGAAAGCACCCAAGGAGTTGGGCGATCTCAAAAGCCTGCAAGGTGTTGAAGGTTTGGAGGGTCTCAAGGAACTTGACGGCCTAAAGGAGATGAGTGAACTGAATGATCTCAAAGACATTCAGGACCTATCTCAGCTTAAAGACATTGAGGGTATGCCAGAGGATTTGAAGATTCCAGGCGAAATTCCCCAGGATGTGCAATTAGGAGAAGGAAAAGATCTGCAGGAAAAACTGGACAATACTGTATCTGGTCAAACAGACAAGCTAAAGAACCAGGCCAGTAAATATCAG
Source organism: Cyclobacteriaceae bacterium (assembly GCA_028285445.1). Taxonomy (GTDB): domain Bacteria; phylum Bacteroidota; class Bacteroidia; order Cytophagales; family Cyclobacteriaceae; genus JANQPQ01. The sequence continues at coordinate 54,910 of JANQPQ010000009.1, forward strand.
AACAAAGAATTTCTAAAAAAGCAATTGCAGGCCAAAGCAAAAAATCTGGCAAACAAACACTTTACACAGCACAAAGACAAGTTGAAGGTGGCACACGAAAAAATGGCCAAACTTAAGAAGAAGTACTCCGTAGTACCTTCTTCGAAAGACCTGTCAACCGCCAAAAAAATCAACTCGCTGGAAGATGAGCCCTTCAAAGACAGACTTGCCATCGGAGGCAACCTGCAGATCCAACAGGGCGAGCCCATTAAAATTGACTTCTCCCCTACTATTGGCTACAAATTCAATAAGCAATTTGTGATGGGATTCGGAGGAACTTATCGTACTACCTTTGGCAAAAGGAACCCGCAGATTGTTAACCAGGTTGCTGATGAGGTCATGGGCTACCGCACTTATGTCGATTACAAAGCCTACAAAAGTTACTCAATACATGCGGAGTACGAGGATCTCCTAACTGATATCATGGATCAGACCGGAGATGTAATAGGACAAAAATGGAAGAAGGGAGCCTTACTTGGAATCGGCAAATCTTACAACTTCGTAAAGGGTGTTAGGGGCCAGATGTTGCTGATGTATAACTTCCTTCATGACGATGAAAGTCCACACCAAAGACCACTAGTTGTGCGCTTCGGCTTCGAACTTAAGTAAAACTCCAACGTTTTATGAGTAATTACTAACCTTCCATCACCAGATTGTAGGCCAATTCAGTTCAGTAAAAAGAGTATTGAAACTACGCTACTTCTGAAAGAGCATCCTTGATGGCATCAACACTAACCCCCAAGTGAGAAGTATGAAAAATCACCGTGCCATCTTTAACCAATAATATCTGCGGCGATTCATGCCGAACCTGGAAGGTTTCAGCAACCTTGTTCGACACATCCCGATGTGAAAGCAAATCCAGATAGTAGACGTCCAGGTCTTCATCCAAATCCCAGTTTCGCTCTAATCTCATTTTTGCCATAGCACTTACACCACAGGTAGTACTATGCTTGTAAATAACCAGCGGCTTATTGCCCGATTCCTCAATAACCTGATCTATACCTTCAATTGTATCTAATACTTTCCAGTTCATAATTCAATGCCTTAACTTCACCCTAACACCATTCCGGATGAAAAAGTTGTTCAAAACTAAAATTACTGGGGAAATTTTTGAATACTGATAAGAGGATGTTGCTGAGGAACCGCCACTCTAAACCAGATAAAGGGAAAGATGGGGTTGGGCAAAAAGTACTTCCATCCCAGGAACTTGTCTTTTTTGCCATCACTTCTTTCAAAATTAAGCCAGACATACAGGAACTTATAGGGACACAACCCCGGAACATAGCTCAGCTTGAAACCCTTGGTTTTTAGAAACTTCCTGGATATGTAATAATTACCTTCGAATGGCATCATTCCCCAACCTTGCGGTCCTTCAGCCAGTAACTGGCCAGTCTCTGCATGAGAAATGGAAATAATCTTATTCAAGTCAGCTACCCTCTCCCAGTTTCATTTTTCGCACCATCGATTTTATACTCAACCCCTGTATTACTATGCTGAAAACTACTACGCAGTAAGTTATAAATACGATGAGGTCTTTGTGAAGATCAGGTGTAAGGGTAAGAGCTAGTGCCACGGAAATGCCACCTCTTAGTCCACCCCAGGTCAACACGGCAATGGTCTTTGTCGATGACTGATCCGTATGTTTCAGCAATGAAAATGGGATGGCTACCGAGACTGTTCTGGCTATCAGGACGATTACAATACCGAACAATCCGGCACTGATAAAACTGAATTCGAAATTTAAAACAAGTATTTCCAAGCCAATCAATACGAAAAGTACTGCGTTGAGAATTTCATCGAGCATTTCCCAGAAGTTCTCGATAAAAGCCCTGGAGTTTTTCAAGACCATTTCAGATCGAAGCTTATTGCCAATCATTAGTCCGGCTACCACCATAGCCAAAGGGCCGGAAACCCCAATGATTGAAGCCAGAGAATAACCTCCTGCACAAATGGCAATTGTTATTAAAACCTCAATTTTAGCATCATCGCTAACGGACTTGATCATGCGATAACCTACCCAGCCCAGAATCAGCCCATAGGCCACGCCGCCAACTGCTTCCACACCGAAAATCTCAAGAATATGTACCGCCTCGAAATGCTCGACTCCCGTCTGGGCAATCATCAGAATACTGACAAAAACAACAACGCCTACACCATCATTAAACAACGATTCTCCCGCAATTTTAAGCTCAAGACTCTTGCTAACCTTGGCTTCTTTCAAAATGGCTAAAACCGCTATGGGGTCGGTAGGTGATATCAATGCCCCAAACAGAAGGCAGTGAATAAATGGAATTGGCATCTTTAGCAACATCAACACTACGTATAGCAAGCCCCCTACTACAAATGTCGAAATCACTACGCCCAGCGTTGCAAATAGTAAAACTGGCTTAGTCTCCCTCTTAAGTTCCTTTATATCTACATGAATGGCCCCTGCAAATAGTAAGAAGCTCAGCATTATATCAAGGAGGATTTCCCTGAAGTCCAGGTTAATCACTACCTGGCAAGCCTGGTGAAACAGATCAATGTAATAGAGTTCCAGAAAGCCCATCGGCACCGATACCAAAATGGCCAGTATCATTAAGCCAATGGTGCTCGGCAGCTTCAGCAGCTTATGATTTATGTAGCTGAAAAGTGCAGCAATCGAGAGAATAAGTGTGAATGATTGAAACATTAATTGGTGTCTTCTATCAAATCAGGCTAACATCTGCCATCACCTCCAGTAATGCGGTGCCGTCATGTTCCAGTACCTTTTGCATAGCAGCTTCAAGCTCAGATTTTTCCGTAACCCTTATTCCCAGCGCCCCACAGCTAGTTGCGAAGTCAGCAAAATGGGGATTGTGTAGTGAGGTTTGCCATACATCAAACTCAGCAGCTCGCTGCTCTTTGGAAATTTTGCCAAGCTCCCCATTGTTGAGCAGTATGTGCTTGATATTCATGCCATATTTCACTGAAGTATTGATTTCCATGGGGTACTGGCCAAAACCACCATCTCCGGAAACTGACATTACTGGTCTATCATTACCAACGGCTGCCCACGCACCCATAGCAGCTGGGAAGCCAAACCCAATAGATCCTAAATATCCTGACATAAGCACAGATTGCCCCTTAGGCTCAAAGTATCTTCCAAAAGAATAGGTGTTGTTGCCTACATCAACCGCTATTACCGCATTATCCGGCACTAGCTTATTCATGGCTTCAAATACTGCCACAGAGCTAATACCCTTTCCGTGGTCATCTTGCATCCGACTCTGTTTCTCCGCTCTCCACAACTCCCAGCGTTTAGCTACATCCGGGCGTTGATCTACCACGTGAAGGTCCTTACCTTTCAATTGATCAATAAGAATATCTACTGTTGCTCCCAACTCACCCCAAACGGGGCATTCTACTTTATGAAATTTCGCCAATGCTAATCGATCAAAATCAACCTGGATTGTAGGGATCTTGGGTGTAATGCCCGTGTGGTTGGAAAATGATGCTCCAAAGACACAGAGCAAATCGGCCTCATTCATAAACCAAGAGGCAACCGGCGTTCCACTTCGCCCTAACACGCCACAACCAAGAGGGTGATGATCTGCAATGAGACCTTTTCCTTTAAAAGTAGTTAGTACCGGTGCGTTGAGCATTTCAGCCAGCTCAGTAATCTTTTCCATGTTGAACCGGGCGCCGTGCCCAACAATTATAACTGGCCTCTTTGCTTCACTGATCATAGAGATAGCTTTCTCAGTAGCAGCCTTAGATGGCTGTATTTCGTGATCGGCTATCCGTAAATCCAAAGTTGCTGCCTTGGCATCCCCCACTTTTTGTATCTGCACTTCGTCGGGAAAAGTGAGGTGAGAAACCTCTCTATTTACAATGGCGTGTTTAACAGCCAGAGTCATCAATTCAGCATGTTTACTGTTGGTTTGTACGCGGTGATTAAAATCGGCTACAGCCTCGAAAGCGCTGACCAAGTCCACTTCCTGGAACGCTCCAGTACCAACAACTTGCGTATCTACTCCGCCTGATAATGCCAGCATCGGGGCTCTATCATTTTTAGCATCCCACATGCCAGTGTACATATTGGTTGCTCCAGGTCCGGCAATTCCAAAACAGGCTGCGGGTTTGCCAGTAAGCTTTCCGTAAGCGGAAGCAGCAAAGGCTCCAGCGCCTTCATGCCTGATTCCGATAAATTTCAGGTTTCCCTTTTCCTCCTGAATTCTCATAGCATCGGCAAAACCCAGATTCGAATGACCCACCATTCCGAATACATGCGTAACACCACCGTTGACCATGGTCTCTACCATTACATCGGAAACTGTTCTCTCATGAGCATCCTCTTCTTCCACCCCTACATAGATACCATCATCTCGTACGTCAACTGGAAAAGTGACGATGCTGTCATCATGAAAACCGGGAGATTGGCCTGTTTGCGGATCGAAGTCCCATCCATGCCAGGGGCATCTCAATAGGCCTTTTTCTATGGAGCCTTCTCCCAAAGGGCCACCCTGGTGGGGGCATTTGTTATCCAACCCTGAAAATTTACCCTGATGGTGTGTCAGGCAAATACTGATGTGCTCGGCCGTTACGGTCATTACACGGCCTTCCGGTAGCTCGTTGGCATCATCCAGAACCTTATGCCACTTTATATTTTTGTTGCTCATAATTGCAGTGTTAGTCTAACAAATTAAGGAAAGAATAGAGAAAGGTGAATGTATCAGGCATTACTTTTCTGTTGCGAAAGTATCACGCATGGAAAGTTTTACTGTTGTAAGTGACTATTAGAATCTAAAGCCTATTCTGAAGTATGCCAGCGTCTCCTCTTCAGACATCGAAAGGTCTAATCCAATAGTGGTAACATTCAAAGGGGCATACCACAGCCCAGCCCCATATCCGTGATGCCACTTATCTGATGTGCCACTGACGGTACTAGGATCAACATCAACCCATACTCTACCGACATCATTAAACAAGGTAATTCCTACGGTACCCGGGGCTACCCTGTTTTGGAAGTTGAATAGCTTCAGTCTAAGCTCAGTATTATTAAAAGCTTTCGAATCGCCGTAGAATCTGAACTTCCGGTAGCCGCGAAGCTCAGTATTACCATCAAGGATCTGGGCCTGATAGAACTCATAATTTCCAAAGTTATGCCCGGCACCAAATCTGGAAGTAAAGGTGATTTTGTTGGAACCCACACTTGCATAGAAAGCGAAGTCTGTTGAAAGACTGCTGTAGCCGTCGCTCATATCACTAACACCGGCATAGCTGCCTAACCTGGTATTCCACAGTATGCCGCGACTTGCCAAACCTTTGCTATCCCTGGTATCAACATTCAGATTGATTTCACCGCCGAAGAAGGTCTTCCAGTCATAAAGGTCTGTTCTGCCATTGGTATTAATTTCATTGAGTATAAATCGGTCTTCCCCATCATAATCATCATCTACCTGAAACGCCTGAAAATGAGGACCAAAGCTCAAACTTACCTTTGGGTTAAACCTTTTCTCCAACTGGGTTCTTGCCGAATAGTGCAAAAACCTGGTACGGTAGAAATCAATGGTTCTGTCTACGTTAAAGTTGTCTTCAGCATTTTGATCAAAATTCGATTCGTTGCCAATTCCAAAGTAGTTGGTAACAGAGTTTGGTGATAAAGCTCGTAAACCCAGTTTGAAGTTGAATGGGCCAACGGCTTCTGTAAAAGTGGCATTATAGGTAAAATCGAAGGAAGCGGTAGCCAATGCCACACTTCCCATAAACAGGTGACTACTTTTGAAAGGCTCCTTTCTGAAGCCGTGATTAGTGAATAGAAAACCTCCACCCAAAAAGAGGCCATCATCAGCGTCAATTTTGCCCACAACCAAAGGAATCAACTTATCATACTTGAATTCCTTTCTGATATAATCATTATTGCCTGGCTTGTCTGAAGTTAGGTCTTTAGCTTCCTTTCCGAGATTAAGCGTGGCGCCACCTTCCTTATCATAGACCCGTGTTTTCTTACTGGCTCCCGAAACACTTGAATTATCAGTAATAATGTCCTTACCAGTTCCACCAATTACCCTAATCTTTATGCCCTTATTTACAGCACCTTCAATCTCAAACTCATCCTTTCCCTTCAATCCATACAACCGGATCTCCTTTGTTTCACTTCGCTTAAAGGTGCGGTCATACATTAGTTTATCCTGCTTATTCTTGTTGGTGTTCTTATACATTCGAACGCGTGTATTCTCGTCGTCAAGCCTTTCAACTTTGAAATATTCTTTCTTATTAGAACCCCTAACTGTTACCGTCTCGGCAAAGAATTCGTATAGCGTATTGGCATACTCAACCAGGTGCCCGCGCTGCGACTTCAACTTAGCAATAATATCCGCCCCTGATTTCTCATAAATGGGCTGAGGCCACCTGGCCACCGCAGATTCAATAACATTATCTGTGAGATTCCGCTGCAATTCCTCGGCGGCATCGATCCAATCCTGCCTTGACAACTCATTCATGAAGTCGCGATCGAAATAGCGTGCATTAAAAACGAATCCCTCGGGGTTTTTGAACTTCATATCATAACCCTGGAATTTCGGCTGAGCCCACTTACGACCAACTACATTCATGATAGCACCCTGATTAATAAAAAAGGCTTGATCCCTGTCTCTGGGAATGGGGCGATACATTCTTCCTTTTTTCTCTTTGAATGAAGCCCATCGCCATTGGTCGTCATGTCTATCCCAATCCCCAAGAAACACATCAAACAATCTCGATTTCACTACCCATTTCTGATCCACCCTATTGTCGTTATCATCATAAATCTTCTCCAACATTTTGATGGTAGAAACTATTTTGTCAGAACCACCAAAATGATCAAATCCTTCCCAGTCTCCGGCGGGCCGCTCCTCGTATAAATACAACTCCCCGGCATACTTCTCTCGGTACTGACCCAGCCTGGGGTCGTCTGGTAGGTAAACTAACTCCGGGTTGGTGTGGTAGACTCCTGCCGCATCAGCCATCGGAGGAATCACAAATGCACTATAAGGATGATTCGAGGAAATCTGATCCTTAATAAGATCTGCAGCCACGGTTTGCTTCAACAACTCCGGAATTGCTGGTCCTCGTTCAGGATACTTGTCAATTGATCTCAGCACATACTGCTTGCCATCCTTGGCCTCTAGCCTCAGGGAATTTGTGGCGAACCCTCCCCCCGGCTTAACAATTGTTAAACCACCACGCTCATTGCCAATATCAAATACGCGGGCTTCAATTTCTGTATTCCAAACATCCCTGTAGTTCCTTCCAAAAAGCCAATAAGAGCCTGATTTTTTGTTGTACTTTATACTTCCTTTCGCTTTTTGACTCTGTCCTTGGAAATCAATATTGGTATTATCTGCCAGTTGTGAAGTGCCCACTGCAACCATCTCCAAATCATGGCTGTGCAGTACGTTAGGGCCATTTTTAAACTGCAAGGCGGTTTTGGTGGAAGTAAAACTAAGCTTTCCATAGCCAGCTTCCGAACTGGCGTATAGCACATCATCGTCATTAGAAACTTTGGATTGCTTGGAAGAAGAACCACTAACCATAAAATGTAGGTCTCCTTTCTTTATGTACTGAAGAGAGTTATCGTGAGAAGATAAGTGAATAATGTTTGGATGTCGAGCTAGTGCTTTCTCAAACTGTCTGCTAACGATTTTGTAAAGCGGATGACTAAGGTCTTGTCTACTACCAAGACTTTTGGTGCCATGCACACCTACCGAATGGACTGGATGATGAGTAGCAACTATGACCGTTTTATTTCTGTGTAACTCTAAAGATTCTTGTAAGTGATAAAGGAGTTCAGATGGATTCTTAGAATAGCAATCAGATTCAGTTTTAGGCTTATCGTGTGAATGCAGCAACCATTGCGTATCAATTACCAGCAAAACAAGGTCCTCTGAGAGCTCAATTTCTTCAGGACCGGGACAACCGCTGCCGGGTAAAAAAATAACACGATCATTTTTCAAAGAATCTATAAATGCCTGGAACTCTATTATGTTGTGATAGCCGGCCCTGCCGCCGTGGGCCCAGTCTCTTTCTCCGGGGATAAATACTGCTGTACCCTTGTAGTTATTTAGAATACCAAGTTGTGTATTGATTCTGCTCTCAGCAGCTAACCTGTTGTTACTGGTACTATCTGGCAGGCCAGCTGGGTAGATGTTGTCACCGAGAAATATCAGGAAGCTATTGTCGCTTTCTTGGGACAACTCGTTGCCCAACGCCTGCAATACGGATGTATTTTCGGTGGCACCAGCATCGCCCAAAAAAAATACCGACTGAGAGGATTGAGAATAACCAATGCTTGTGGAGAAAACTACTACAAGTCCAAGTTGTATTGGAAGCTTGAAAATCTTACGCATACCCGTTTGGAGTTTAGTACAGCTATCAAATGAAGATAGAACGAATCAATAACAATTAAAAAGAACTAAATTATCAATTTTAACCCAAGAAAGAGCCTTCGGCTGTAAACTAGAATACATCCTGCCCTTGGATTGGTTTCCAAGCATTTCCATATATTAATATTTGGCAACCCTTTCATCGATTTTTTTCATTTTGCTTTGATTCCTAGCCACCCTAATTTGGAGATATGGCGCAGGAACGAATACTTTATCAAATTGATGCATTTACTAAAGAGAAGTTCAGTGGAAATCCCGCCGGGGTTGTACTACATGCTGATGGCTTGTCTGATTCTCAAATGCAGAGCATTGCGGCCGAATTAAAGAACTCCGAAACGGCGTTCTTGTTTTCCGGCACAGATGAAAGTCATGATGCACACATTAGGTACTTCACCCCCACTACCGAAGTACCTTCGTGTGGTCACGCCACAATAGCCTCATTGTACGCTTTAGCACTTCAACACGACCTAAACTCCACCACCTTGAGAATGAAAACAGGAATTGGAGTCCTTCCACTTGATATTGAAAAAAGAGAGGATGGGTACAAAATGTTCATGACCCAAGGAAAAGTGGTGATTAAAACTGCCTATGAAGCAGTTATACAGGATGAAATTTTATCAGCTTTGGGTCTGACCACCGCCGATCTTAACGATGCCTGCCCGATCCAGTATGTATCAACCGGTAACCCCAAAGTTATTGTCGGTATTAACTCACGGGAAAAATTGAACTCGCTTAAGCCTGATATGGCTGCACTTCTCGCATTATCTGATAAGCTGGATTGCCCCGGTTATTTTGTATTTACTTTCGACACGCCGGAATCCGGGATTCTTACCAATGGTAGAATGTTTGCACCCAAAATTGGCATTAGCGAAGATCCTGTAACCGGAAATGCTAATGGTCCACTCGGTGCCTATCTGGTTCACAATCAGCTAGGCGAAACCAGCGATGGAGAGCTTCATTTTCTTGGCATGCAAGGAGAGGCAATGGGTAGGCCAGGTATTGTGGAAGTTTATGTTACTATTGAAAACTCGCAGCCTGTAAAAGTAAAAATTGCAGGAGATGCCGTAGTGATCTTCAAAACCAGTTTAACGATTTAGATACTATTTTGGCGGTCCATTTTTCGCCCTGAAATTTGTTTGTTTATTTCCTTGGCGCGATTATTTTTGCACACTCTTGAAGCCTCCTTAGCTCAGCTGGTAGAGCAACTGACTTGTAATCAGTAGGTCGCTGGTTCGATCCCGGCAGGGGGCTCAAAACTTAACCCTAATCCTAAACGGATTGGGGTTTTTTTTTCAATTCGACATGAAAAGAATAGTTCTATACCTGGCTATCACAACAATTGCCAGTTGTAAAGATGACTCACCGATCAGGGTTGACAGCGTTTCAAAAAATAACGTCTATCCGGGAGAGGTAATAACAGTACTTGGCCCGACGATGGAAATGATTGATGCAATTAGCATCAACGGCCTGCAAGTTGAAATATGTGACCAAAACAGTTCTGAAATTACTTTTTACCTCCCTGAATCTGATGTACCACCCGGATCGTATGAATTAGTTGTAACCGAAAATGGCGCGAACTTAAATACAAAACTTTTTATTTCGGTGAATGATATTGACCGGTCCTTAGGGTGGATGCCAATCTTTGTGGGTGACCAGCGTGGATCCTTCTGCGAGCCAGTAATTTCTGGCGTTTCCGAAGCCACTAATTCCATAATACAATATACTATCTTCCCTGATATCGATGCATTTGTTTGTAATGGCGGTGGATGGGGCTATCAGTACGATACTAGCAACAAAATAGTCTACACCACACTCTTTACTCCAGCTCCTAACTTTGAGATTTTCGATTTTAATAAGGAACTAAATGAAAATTTTGAGGGCAGTCTGAGTGTCTTTTCCATCAGTGGAGGTAACAGAGTTCCCTTAGAAGTAATAAAAAGGACAGAGAATTTAATTGTAGTTGAAGGGATGGTATCAGGAGAGAGAATGACTGCTCAATTTGTGAGGGGATTAGGACAGATTGACGACTTTTTTCAAGTTGATGGGACAGACTATGAGAATTTAACATTCTACTGCGATCAATAGAGGGCGTTTATTGCAATTAACCTTTCCAGGCTAATATTGCACATACCATTGAAAGTACTCCTTAATTATCCTGTCCTTCTCTTGTCTTATATAATCAAGATAAGCCTCTGCTAGCGGAGATTGCCGTTTTGATTTTAGCCATACCAGCCTCCAATGGGTTACGATGGGTAGGCCCCGGATGGGGATAATTTCCAATTCCTTGTTTTGTAATTCGTTCTTTATACCTACCAAAGACATAACCGAATAGCCCAGCCCTGCCAGCACGGCTTGTTTAGTGGCCTCGTTAGAGGCTAGCTCCAGTTTCTTGTGAATTTCTAATTTGTTGCGACTTATAAATTTTTCAGTTGCTACCCTTGTTGCCGACCCGGCTTCTCTGAAGAGCAGTGGGTAATTCTTGAACAAGCCCTTAACCGATAAGTTTCTTTTGGTCTTTAACCTCTTAGCACCAATAAGATGAAGCTTATTAGGAAACAGATCTATGTAGCTCACATCCAGTTGACTAGGCAGGGTTGATACCAGCGAAAAATCCACTTCGTTTCGCTCCATTGCTTCAACAACAAGTGATTTGTTTGTAACATCCATATTTAAATCTACCGCCGTATGCTGATTTACAAAGTCGGTTAGAAAATAGGGCATTACATATTTTCCGGTGGAAGCCACAGCAATTCTCAACTTGCCTGCCAAGAGGTTGCGATAGCGATTAGTCATATAGTTAATCGCCTCCACTTCTTCCAGTATTCTCTCGACGGATTCTACCACTTCCCTCCCAAAATCTGTGATGAATAGCTTTCTTCCTATCACTTCAGTGAGCGGGATTGTGAATTGATCTTGTAGTTTTTTTAACTGTATCGACACAGCTGGCTGCGTCAAGTAAAGCTCCTCGGAGGCCTTCGTAATGCTCTCTGTTTCAGCAATTTTCTTTAGTACTTGCAGTTGATGTAGGGTATAATTCATAAACTATGTTTATGTATATCATAATAAATATAAATAAAAATTTATGATTTTTTAAATACACCTTTGCGTATCACCAAATAAAAAATACTCTCATGTCAAAAGTAAATCAAAGTCAAACTGCAGGTTATGAGTACCTCAGGAATCAGCGAAAATTCACCTCTGATTTGGAACAATATCCTTGGCTATCAATTAGGATACCAAGAAAGGTGAAGGTGTCTGTGTTTGTAGTACTCTTTCTAGCTGGCTGGAACACCCTCTCTATAATTAGCGGTGGCCTCCTGCTTACCGAGATTGCTACTGCATCAGCCATAATCCTGCTCATTCTAGTTGTAAGCCTTGCCACCCCCTGGGAAGATGACAAGACCAGCAACAAACTCAAACTGTAAATAAGATTTTAAATAAAAGGAAAAGGAACTAACAATGATCACAGCAACAAACACGCAAAGCATTCAGTTGATTGAAGGACATTTCAACCCAACAGAAGCATCAGAAATTCTTAGAACCCTAATTAAGGCGCAGGAGAACTGCAACAAAGTACTGAAATGGAGTGCTTGGGAAAAAGACCATGGTGCAGACTACAGACATTATGATGAGAAGGTAGCAGTATTGAATCATAGCAAGGAAGAAGGCCTCAGCAGAATCAGGGAAGCTAACCTTCTTGGGCAAAAGGTAACAGTAAGGGGTACCATCGAGATAACCATCGAGGACTAACAGAATAAGTAACAATTCAAAACAACAAATAGCATGCAGAGAATAACTATAGCAAAAGGTGATGGCATTGGACCGGAGATTATGGAGGCCACCCTTAATGTGCTAAAGGCCGCTAAGCCTGATATTGAATGGGATGAGATTGAGGTTGGAGAAAAGGTGTACCTCTCGGGCAACACAAGTGGTATTACCAAAGACGCGTGGGACAGCATCAGAGAAAACCGTGTTTTCCTGAAGGCGCCGATAACAACTCCACAGGGAGGTGGATACAAGAGCCTTAATGTTACCATGCGCAAATCACTTGGCCTATACGCGAATGTCCGCCCTTGCAAAAGCTATCATCCTTTCGTGCACACTAAGCATCCTGAGATGGACGTAGTGATTATTAGAGAGAACGAGGAGGATTTGTATGCCGGCATAGAGCACCAGCAAACCGATGAGGTAGTGCAATGCTTAAAGCTTATTACAAGGCCAGGATCGGAAAAAATCGTGCGATACGCTTTTGAATATGCCAGGCTTCATCGCAAAAAGAAAGTTACTTGCTTTACAAAGGACAATATCATGAAGCATACTGACGGGCTATTCCACCGCATATTCAAGGAAATTGCGGTTGAGTACCCTGAAATTAAGGCAGAGAACATGATTATAGACATTGGCGCCGCAAGGCTTGCTGATACTCCCGAAGATTTTGAGGTAGTGGTGATGCCCAACCTTTACGGTGATGTGGTATCAGATATAGCTGCCCAAATCTCAGGGTCTGTCGGCTTAGCAGGCAGTGCCAACATAGGGCCTGAAGTGGCCATGTTCGAAGCTATCCATGGCTCGGCACCTGATATTGCCGGTAAAGACATGGCCAATCCTTCAGGGTTACTTCGAGGTGCGGTTATGATGTTAAATCACTTAGGAGAACAGGATGCAGCGGAAAGCATTAACAATGCCTGGTCGTGCGTTATCGAAGAGGGTTTGCACACAGCTGACATTTATAAGGAAGGCGTAAGTTCCAGAAAGGTGGGCACACGGGAATTCGCGGATGCGGTGATTGCAAGACTTGGCCAAAAGCCGAAAAAGCTTGCTTCAGCCTCTTTTGCCAAGGGCGTAAAATTGAAGGTTACCCCTTACCAAAGGCGCAAAGTCTCGAAGAAGCAGCTGAAGGGTGTAGATGTATTTGTTGATTGGAAAGGAATGGACGCCAGTGAGCTGGCAGATAAGTTGCAGCACTTCAATAGCGATATAAAGCTGAATATGATCACCAATCGTGGTGTAAAGGTTTGGCCTGAGGGATTTGAGGAGACTTTTTGCACCGACCATTGGCGTTGCAGATTTGAAGTGGAAAACGGACATGAAGCAGATAAGCGCAGTATTCCTCAGCTCTTGACACAAGCTCTTAGCAACGACATCGACGTAATAAAGACTGAAAACTTATACGAGTTCGATGGCGAGCGGGGGTACTCCCTGGGGCAAGGACAATAGAAATAACAAGTGCGGTTTATTATTAATACGGGAGAGGCTTTACAGTCTCTCCTTTTTTTTGCCCTGTTTGCTAGTGAAAATGGACACGATTCCCAACAGAGCAAATGCAAAGTGGCCCCAAAAACATAAGCTAAAACACCACTTATCTAAACCTTTCTTAAACTGATACGTTATAGGGGTATCAATATTAATAGTAATACTAACATTGATATATGTATTAATACAAAAAATAATAGTATGCCGACACTTCAACTACTCGTAAACCAAAACCTCTTCCTAAGAGATCCCCATGAGACGGAACTGGGGAGAAAGATAATTAGGGAGAGTATCGCCATGATTGACGTCATGGGATTCGAATCCTTCACTTTTAAGAAACTGGCAGCGAGGATAGACTCAGCAGAGCCATCAGTTTACAGATACTTTGAAAATAAACATAGGCTCCTGGTCTACCTCATAGCCTGGTACTGGAATTGGCTGGAATACAAAATCGACTTTGGAACCCAGAATATTGCCGATCCGACCAAGAAGCTGAAGATTGCACTTGGAATAGTAGCCGCCAACAAAGAAAAAGACCCGTTCTTTCCCGAAATAGACGAAGAAGCACTCTATCGAATTGTAATCGCAGAGTCTGATAAAACCTATTTGACCAAGCAAGTAGATGACGATAACAAGGAAGGGTTATTCCGTGGCTTTAAGTCACTATGTAAAAAGATTGCGTCATTCGTTTCCGAGATTAATCCAAAATTTAAGTATCCACACTCCCTAATAAGTACTACACTACAGGCGGCTCATCAGCAGCTATTTTACGCTGAACACCTGCCTTCTCTCACAGATTTGAAAAAGGGAGACGTCAAACTGCACAATCGCAATGAGCAGTTTCTCACGGAAATGGTCTTAAATACAATTAAGCCCTAGTCTCTTCAAAGAAACATGAATAGCGAACAGATCATACAGGTAATAAGGGAATCTTCTAAGCTCCTGAAACAGGATTTTGATGGCTTGGCCTTGTCTGAAGTTCATTCTTCGTCAAGAAGCTATCAACAAGAGGAAGTCAACGAGTTCATGCGCGACCTCACGGAGGCAGGTAATAATCAAAGGATAATCTACCTGGAGAACAGTCTGCCACTGCAAGATTTCAAGTCTTTCCTTGCCGAAATAGAAATACCAGTCGTAGCCTTCAAACTCAATAAGGAAGAGATAGTGCCAGTGATTTTTCACCGGCACAAGAAAGACATCAGAATTATTGCTGTACTTGACGGGCGACAACAAGTGACTGTTTGTGATTTCGATTCCTTTCCAGATCTCTACGCAGAGAATGGCCTGGTTAGCTTCATGGGTGTTTTTGCCTACAAGAGCCTGGTTAGTGACGACGTGGAAGTTGGTGAAAACAGGAGAAACCTCAGTCCTTTCCAGCGCCTAATGCGCCTGCTTTCTGAGGAAAAGAAAGATATCACCTATGTATATTTCTATGCCATTTTAATCGGCTTCATCAGTCTTACACTTCCTGTTGGTATTCAAGCGACAGTCTCTCTTATTTCAGGAGGTGTAGTTTTTAGCTCAGTATACCTGCTAATAGGGCTGGTTATACTTGGTGTGATTGTAGCTGGCGGACTGCAAATAATGCAAATAACGCTGGTGGAATACTTGCAACGCCGCGTTTTTACCAAGGCTGCATTTGAGTTTGCTTTCAGAATTCCGAGAATAAAAGCAGAGGCACTGGTGAATTACCACGCACCGGAACTTATGAACCGGTTCTTTGATGTGCTCACAATTCAAAAGGGTTTACCAAAATTATTGATTGATCTATCTGCCGGGGTAATCCAAATATTGTTTGGGCTTATACTCCTCTCCTTCTACCACCCGACATTCGTATTCTTTAGCTTCCTGTTGCTGGGGCTTCTCTTCTTCATTTTCTATGCAACCGGACCAAAAGGGCTAACCAGCTCCATCAGAGAATCTAAATTCAAGTACATGGTTGTTTACTGGTTAGAGGAGTTAGCGCGAACTATCAACTCATTCAAATTATCAGGTAACACCCCGCTACCCATTCGCAAAACTGATTACAATGTCAACAACTACCTGAAAAATCGCAAAGTGCATTTCCAGGTGCTGATCAGCCAATATTCCTTCATTTTACTTTTTAAGGCATTGGTCACCGGTGGATTACTAATAATCGGAACCATCCTGGTAGTAGAAAGACAAATAACGCTGGGACAGTTTGTAGCTGCCGAGGTCATAATCATCCTCACCCTGAATTCAGTGGAGAAGATAATTATGTACATGGATGTAATCTATGATATGCTAACCGCTGTAGATAAGATATCACAAGTAACAGACCTACCATTGGAGAAGAGTGGTGGCATTGATATACCCAAGCCGCTATTGCAGCAAGGCTTTAACGTGAAAGTGAAAAACTTGAAGTACAAATACCCAAATCGTGACGAGTATTCACTGAACGGGGTAGACTTCTCTGTTGAACGGGGAGAGAGTGTTTGTATCTCTGGCAAGGGCAGTTCAGGCAAGCGGGTACTTACCAATTCAATTGCTGGCCTTCATAACCATTACGAGGGAATAATAACAATCGATGGGTTTTCACTACGCGACCTGGATTTGATGAACCTCAGGGATAGGATCGGGAAGAATGTTTCACAAGAAGATATCTTCGAAGGTAGCATTATTGAAAATGTATTGTTGTCTAAACCTCATGCAGATCCAGCTGACGCAGTCTGGGCCATCAAAACAGTAGGCATTGATGACGAGATCAATAAAATGCCTGACGGGCTTGATACCATGATGGTAAGTGGAGGAAAAGGCCTATCAGATGATTTAATGAATAAACTGATTCTTGCCCGTTGCCTTGCCAAAAGGCCTAACCTACTTATTCTTAACGACTTCTTTAACGACTTTCTTAAGCATGAAATAGTTGACATCATGCAAATCCTTACCAGCAAAGAGCATCCCTGGACCTTGCTGGTGGTATCAAATGACCCGATTATCATGACCATGTGCGACAGAGTAGTGCTAATGGATGGTGGGGATATTAAGGCTGAAGGCAAATTCAATGAGCTGGATAAAGCTGGGAAATTAAAAGACATAATTGACTGACATGTTAGAGCGAAAACAACTCACTAATATTGAGCTTTACGCGCTGAAAGCGCTTAAGACTCCAAATGCCGGTCATTTGATAGCCAAGTGGCTTATGGGCCTAATGGTATTGTTTTTCGTTATTCTCTTTCTTCCCTGGCAACAAAACATCCGCGGCAAAGGAAAGGTCTCAGCTTTTACTCCTGAAAACCGCCCACAATCAGTTGAGTCTGCTATTGCTGGGAGAATATCTAACTGGAATATCCGAGAAGGACAATTTGTAGAAGTTGGAGATACTATCCTCACACTAAGTGAAGTGAAGGATAAGTATTTTGACCCTGAATTACTTACCCGGCTTAAGGAGCAAGTAACAGCAAAGGAAAAAAGCATTGAGTCTAAGCAGAAGAAAAGTGAGGCACTGGAAAACCAAATCGAAGCACTAGAAAAAGCCCTTGTGGTAAAATATCAACAGGCTGAGAACAAGGTAACACAAACCCAACTAAAACTAGAAAGCGATAGCATAGACTACCTGGCAGAAGAGGTTCGCTACGATAACTTCAAAAATCAATACGAAAGAAACAAAGTACTCTATGATGCCGGTAATATCGCGCTAACCAAGTTTCAGGATATCGAGTCGAAATATCAGGAAGGCAGAATGAAGGTGGTTTCGGCAGAAAATAAATTCTTACAGGCCAAAGCAGAGCTCATCAACGCGCAGGTAGATCTCTCTGCAGTGCAGGCAGAATACCAGGATAAAATTAGTAAGGCTAGCTCCGACCTGAATGCTACCCTTTCTGATGTTTTTGAATCGCAGGCCTCATTAGCGAAGCTCAAAAACGAGTTCGCCAATATGGAAATCCGAAATAATCAGTACCAGGTGATCGCGCCACAATCTGGATACGTCGTAAAAGCTATGCGAGCCGGCATTGGCGAGACCATCAAAGAAGGTGAAGGAGTAGTTACCATCGTTCCGGCCGACCCCGATGTGGCGGTAGAAATGTATATCCAGGCCATGGACGTGCCGCTTCTCTCACAGGGCAGAAAGGTGCGAATAGAATTTGATGGCTGGCCGGCATTGCAGTTCACTGGCTGGCCTAGCGTAGCTGTTGGTACATTCGGGGGCGTAGTTCAAGTAATCGACTACATGAATAGCGGCAACGGCGAGTTCAGAATACTAGTTACCCCTGACCCTGATGATGAGCCTTGGCCTAAACAGTTAAGGCTGGGGTCAGGAACTAAAGGCTGGGTAATGCTAGATGATGTACCCATCTGGTACGAACTCTGGCGGCAACTTAACGGCTTCCCTCCCAGCCTTTATAGAGAGCCCTTCCAGGCAGCTGAGGATAAAGAGAAAGAAGATGAAAGCCAGGATTACTAAGATCTTAACTACCTGTCTGCTCTCGCTGTCGGTATTGGCTTATGGTCAGGAAACGGACAGCACTGTATTGGAATTCGATACTTTCTATGGTTACGTAATTAATAACCACCCTGTAGTTAAGCAAGCCAACTTGCTAACATTAGATGCTCAGCAGCAACTGCGTATGGCCAGGGGTGCATTCGATCCGAAGCTGGCGGGAAATTGGGATTTGAAAGAGTTCAAAGACACCGAATACTGGAACAATGCCGGTATCTCTTTGCAAATTCCTACCTGGTTCCCGGTAAATCCTAAAGTTGGAATTGACCGTAACAGAGGAAATTTCCTCAACCCGGAGAACTTTATACCTGATAACACCAACAATCAGCAGGTTTATGGGGGAGTTGCCATTCCAATTGGCCGTGGGCTTATCATTGATGATCGCAGAGCCACTGTCAAAAAGGCTCAGCTCTTCCAGGGTATGGCAGAGACCGAGCAGATAATTGAAATCAATAAAATTCTGCTTCAAGCGGCGAAAGACTACTGGAGTTGGTATGCAGCCTTTAATGGCTACATCCTGATGCAGCAGAGTATCTCCCTTGCTCAAGAGATCTATGACAACACGAAGCTCGGCTTTCAATATGGTGAGGTGGCGGCTGTGGATACGCTCCAAGCTCGGATTGTTTTGCAATCCCGTAGGGTGCAACTTGAGCAAGCCAACCTGGCAAGGATACAAGCCGCTCTGAGGCTTTCCAATCATCTTTGGAATGCTGAGGGAGCTCCCTTGGAACTTGCAGATAATGTAATTCCGCAGGAACCTGACTTATCAATTCTAAGCAACGCGGTACTTTTAGATCTGGTTAAAAAAGCGGAACTCAATCATCCCAAAATCGTTCAGCTTGGTCTCAAGAATCAATCCCTCCAGGTTGACCGCAGCCTTGCTAAAGAGAACTTAAAACCACAACTGGATCTTGAATATTATCTGCTTGATCAACCTATTGCGGCTGGAGGGGAATCTCAACCATTTAGTCTGCAGAACAATTACAAAATGGGAGTTTCATTTGCCTTCCCGGTTTTTCTTAGGAAGGAAAGAGCGAAAATTGGGAGAATAAATCTCAAAATTCGAGAGAATGAATTAAAGCGCGACTATTCCATTAGGAAGATCACTAATGATGTTCATGCCGAATACAACGCGGTGCAGACCTTAAGCAATGTTATTAACCAGCAGCGGGAAATGGTAACCAGTTATCAATTAATTCTAAATGCTGAGCAGCTCAATCTGCAAAATGGAGAGAGTGATCTCTTCAAAATAAATATCCAATTCGAAAAGCTTATTGAAGCACAGAATAAGCTTCTAAAGCTAAGGGCAGAATATCAAAAGGGTGTAGCTAAATTATATTGGGCTGCCGGTATCTCAAATCTCAACCTACTAAACAACTAAGCAACCGCACCATTCTAGAAACACAGTATGAATATCGAGAAACTCAACGAGCGAATATTTGCTTCGGAGACCAGAATTTTCAAGGCCGTATTTCCGAACACCACCAACCACTACGATACCATGTTTGGCGGTACTGCTATGCACCTCATGGATGAGGTGGCATTTATTACAGCCACTCGGTTTAGTCGTATGCGGATGGTGACTGTAAGTAGTAGCAAAATAGATTTCAAGAAGCCCATTCCGCATGGCACCATTATCGAGCTGGTCGGCAGGGTAACTAAAGTGGGGGTCACCTCGCTGAAAGTAAACGTGGAGATTTTCATAGAAGAAATGTATTCTGAGTCTAGAGAAAAGGCTATCTCAGGAGAGTTTTCCCTGGTGGCCATAGACGAAGAGAGAACACCGATTCCATTGGCTGTAGCCGGCTAATGCTTATGAAAAAGCGGATTTCAAAAGAGCTGAAGTTGGTAGGAATAGAAGTGTTCTGGATCCTACCAGGCGTGCTTTCGGCGGCTTTTGGCCTTCAGAGCTTTCTGCTTCCCAATAACTTCATTGACGGTGGTGCCACAGGCATCGCGTTGCTAATCTCTGAGACTACTTTTTATGATATTGCCATTGTAATTCTCCTGGTAAACGTCCCCTTCATTTTTATTGGCTACTTACAAATGCGACCAAGGTTTGTTGTGAAAACAATTATTGCGGTAGTGTTGCAATCTGTGGTATTGGCATTTGTAACCTTTCCTATTATTACTGAGGACTTATTGCTGGCCTCTGTATTCGGGGGATTCTTCCTGGGGGCAGGACTAGGGCTCACCATCAGGGGAGGATGCGCCATCGATGGCACTGAAATTTTAGCCCTTTACTTTAGTCGGAAAATAGGCATCTCGTTAGGAGATATAATCATAATCTTCAATATTTTCATATTTGCCATGGGCGCCTGGCTTATCGGCATTGAGGAAGCGCTGTACTCAATGCTTGCCTATTTCATAGCATCAAAAACCATGGACTTTGTTATACAGGGTATTGAAGAGTACCTGGGAGTAACCATTATCTCCAACAATAGTGAAAAAATAAAAGAGGCTATCATTTCCGAAATGAACACTGGTGTAACCGTGCTTCGTGGCCTTGGGGGTTACGGCAAAAAAGGAAGGTTGCCCCAAGAGGTAGAAGTATTGTATACAGTCGTTACCCGGCTGGAGATGCTGAGGATCAATAGAATAGTTAAGCAGGCCGACGATGAGGCCTTTATGGTGATTCAGGGAGTAAGAGATGTTAAGGGTGGCATGTTGAAAAAACGCCCTATACCCGAATAGTACCTTTCTCCTTCCCTCTTCAATATTCAATAATCAACTTCAAGCTGTATTTTCCACAATTAGGCGGAAAATTCACATCCTACTTGAAACAATATTGTATTCATTTCGTTAATGATAGTAATACTACTATTTAAATTAGCTATGCAATATTATAGAATACTAATACTTCTATTCTTTCTGGCATTGGTCCCCTCCGCTCCTTCAACTGGAGCTCCCAACGAAGACCTGGTAGTTAAAGCCGAAGAAATGGTACTAAGCAGGAATTTCAATCGCGCCTTACTTCTCTTTTCCGAGGCAATCGAGCGAGATCCGAACAAAGTCGAAGCCTATCTCGGTCGTGCCAATGTATACCTATTAATGGATAGATATGGCGACGCTGATCGCGACTATGCAACCGCACTTAAGATAAACCCCGAGCTGGTAAAATCTTATTTCGACAAGAAAAAGCATTTGAAAGCGGAGGGCTCCTAAGGTCAACAACAAATCAATATTGGAAACTAAAATCCTAAAGCTTATGAAAAGGTCATTATTAATCTTCCCCATTATTTTATTCATAATTTCTAGCTGCGCGGTAGTTCGTCAGGGGGAGGTGGGTGTTAAACGAAAGCTAGGAAAATTGTCACAAGAAACTATTGCCCCGGGCGCGGTGGCCTATAACCCAGTCCTCACCAAAATCATAAAGCTTCCGGTTCAAACTGTAAACCTTGAAATTGCCTCTAACTTACCCTCTAAGGAAGGTCTTAATGTTACTGCCAGGATTTCAATTTTATACAGGATAAAGCCAGACCAAGCCCCGAACATCATTGAAAATATTGGCGCGAACTACGAGAACGTAGTTATCACCAGCGTTTTTCGATCAGCTGCTGCCGACGTATGCTCAAGGTTCTTTGCTAAGGACATGCACACTGCTCAGCGGTCTGTTATAGAGAAAGAGATCACCGCGCATATGTCCAGGCTATTGGCTGATCGTGGGTTTGAAGTCGAAGCAGTTTTACTTAAGAATATACAACTTCCGGCGGGTCTGGCACGAGCAGTAGAAGAGAAACTTGAAGCGGAACAAGATGCACAAAGAATGGAATTCTTGCTACAGCGTGAAAAGTTAGAAGCCCAGCGAAAATTAGTAGAAGCTCAGGGCACAAGAGATGCACAAAAGGTAATAGCTGAAGGTTTGAGTGAGCAAGTGCTAAAATGGCAGGCCATTCAAGCTTTCAAAGAGCTTTCAAAATCTCCCAACAGCAAGGTTATAATCACTAATGGAGAAGGGCCCCTCCTAATGAATGAAATAAAGGGCAACTAAGATAATGAGTTAGGTTGAATGGGTAATATACCCGGGAGGGGGAATGCTTGTAACCCCCCTCCTAACCTTCTCCAGTGCAGGCACATGTTTAACCTCAAAGTCTACGACAATGAAACCCCAAATAAACTCAGTAAGACCATCCTACAACCATCAGCTACTTGCCCTTACCATGCTTAGCTTGTTTTCAACCACCGCCCTTTCGCTTGATATTGCGTACTCCAGAAGTGATACAGTTAAACCTCCTGCAAACCATATTAGTCTGGTTTTCCGCAAACCTTATCAAATTGCATGGGTATTTTACCCCAGAATCATTGTCTCTGAAAGTGCTCAAAGTGAAGGACACCAGGCTCTTACGTCTTTCCCTACCCAGGTCTTTAAGAAAATTGGCAGGAATTCTACAGAGATGAGTTCCATGCCAACTCCCTTAGTTACCCCAGTTGGGGACATAAAGATAAATACCGGTTCTTCAGGAAATAGTGGCAAGCGAAGACGAAGAATTCACTTCGCACCAACTCCTGAGTTGATGGCGCCTGCAATCCGATTGCTTTTGCGGTAAGAAGTAACTAGAGTGGCTTATATCTTTCGCAGAATACGCAGCTGAGCCTTGAGGTTTTGTAATTCGTTGTTAGCCTCCTCAATTTTTCCATTAAATTCCTGCTTTAGTTCGTCGGCATTCTTAGAAGCTGCGAAGAATTCCAGGTTGTTCCGCCACAGATTAATATCGTTTTCGATACGTTCAATTTGTTTTCGCAGTGTTTGCTCCTTCTGATAGATTCTTTTATCGGCGTTGGGGCCAGCCTTTAAATCCTGGAACTGGGCCTCAAGCAAAATACGCTCTTTGTCCGCAGGTTCCAACCCAGAGTCATTTTCAGTAAATGATTTAATGGCAGCAACGTATTTCTCCCGGATTTCATTGACGGCATTCTTTGGTACAAATCCAGCTTCTTCGTATTGTTGTTGCAACTCACGGAACTTCTCAACATCCGGGGATTTCTGCTTAGCCAAGGATACAATTTCCTTGCAAATCTCTTCCTTACGTTTCAAGTTATCTACGTAACTCTTTTCGGCCTCATTCTCATTGGCTCTCTTAAGCTCAAAGAAATGATCACATGCAGCCTTAAACCGATTGAAGGATTCAGTTCGGTTCTTCTCGGGAACTGGACCTATCTCCTTCCAGCGTCGCTGTAGGCCTTTGATTTCGTTTGCCGTCTTTTCCCAATCATCGCTAGCCTTGAGCTCCTCTACCTTAGAAATCAATTCCTCCTTCAATGCCAGATTCTCTTCTCTTTCGGCCCCTAGGGCCTTAAAAAACTTGTTCTTATTTCTGTAAAATCCCTTAAAGGCCGACCAAAACCTCTTGTTAATATCTTTGGCCTTCTCCTTTGGAACGGCACCGACGGCTTCCCATCTTTTTTGCAGGGCGGCTATCTCTTTGGTTTTAGAATTCCACTCCTTGATTCTGTCAGAAGTAAAACTCAGATACTCCTGGACCTCATCAGCAATCTGGGTCTTCTGACCCAGGTTCTCTCCTTGCTGAGATTTCAATTCCTGAAAGTGCTCCTTTCTTTTCGCGTAAATCTTGTCAGAAGCCGCCTTAAATCGCTGCCATAGCGCTTCTTGTTCATCCTTTGGTACCGGACCTATATGCTTATATTCAACGTGCAAATCATTTAACTCTCTGATAGCGTCTTTGAGTTGCTCTTTTTCGTCTAGTTTTTCGGCCTTCTCACAGAGCTCAGTTTTCGCCTCAAGGTTTTTCCTTCGGTCTAGTTCCTTTAGCTCAAAATATATACTGCGATGATCATAGAACAGCGTTACTAATGCATTGTAATTCGCCCATAGTGTTCGTGCCTGACCTTGGGGCACGGGCCCAATACTTTTCCATTCGCTCTGAATCTCCTTAAAGGCGGCAAAACTATTATTTGATTCCTCGGAATCAACGAAGGCCCGAAGTTTTTCAAGCACGGCATTGGCAAGTACCAAATTGTGCTCCTTTTGCTTATCCAGTTGCTTGTAATGTTGTCGTTTCCTATCAGATAGCAACCTGGCACTGGCTCTAAAGCTATTTGTTACTTTATCTGGCTTGAAGTCAAAGTCTTCTTTGGCTCCTCCTTCCGCGACGAAGGCTTCCAAGGCCTCCGATTTCTCCTTCTTTAAAAGGGCATCGAAATGAGGATTTAGCTCCTTAAGCTGGCCGTCGGCAAATAATATGTCATCATGGTCAAGCAGTTTCTTCAACGCCTGCAGTAGCTCTTCCTTGTTCATTGATGAGTAGTCTACCGGAACCTCAACGGCACCTTTACTAACTACTTCTTCATTAACTACTTCTTCATTAACTACTTCTTCATTAACTACTTCCTCACTAACTACTTCTTCATTAACTACTTCTTCATTAACTACTTCTTCATCAACTACTTCTTCATCAACTACTTCTTCATCAACTACTTCTTCATTAACTACTTCTTCATTAACTACTTCTTCATTAACTACTTCTTCATTAACTACTTCTTCATTAACTACTTCTTCATTAGCTACTTCTTCATTAACTACTTCTT
>JANQPQ010000011.1 GCA_028285445.1 Cyclobacteriaceae bacterium
TCTCCGGAGGTGCAGATGGATCACTCTTTACTGTTGGCACCAACGACGGCCTGTTGAGCTTTACAACTGCCCCCGATTTTGAAAATCCGACTGATGATAATACCGACAATGCATACATTGTTGAAATAACGGCCAGTGACGGCGTCAGAATGTCGGCTCAAACCATTACCATTACCGTTACGGATGCTGACAGCAATCCAGTTTTTACAAATTCCGATGCTGTTTCTTTCGCCGAAAACAGCACTGGAACTGTGATCGACATTGATGCGAATGATGGCGACGGAGGATCAGTTGATGCCGGCATCACCTACTCTTTGGTTGGAGGAGCAGACCAGGCATCATTTGCTATTGACCCGGGCACAGGAGCTCTAAGCTTCCAATCACCTCCCGATTTTGAGAACCCAACTGATGCCAACACCGATAATGGTTATGAAGTGCAGGTGAATGCCAATGATGGCACCAATTCGGCAATTCAAGCGATCTCGGTTACAGTTACGGATGTTGGCGAAAATAGTGCACCTGTAATGGCAGATCAAACCTTTGCCATTGATGAAAATAGTGCCAATGGAACTTCCGTTGGCACTATGTCGGCCACCGATGGCGATAGCGACCCACTAACTTTTAGCATTACTGCTGGTAATGGGCTTGCCGGATTCACCATTGGCAGTTCTAGCGGGGAAATAACCGTAGCAGATGAGTTGGTACTGGATTTCGAGACTAACCCCTCTTTCACCCTGACTATAGAGGTAAATGATGGCAACGGGGGAGTGACCCCAGCTACTGCTACAATCAATCTGAATGACTTAGATGAGAATGTGACTGCATTGGATGAATTCATCCTAAAAGGATTATCGATATACCCTAATCCGGTCGCCGACCAGTTGATACTTTCAGCTGATAGCGAATTTAATAAAACGTTGAGCATCCGCATTAGCAGTACAGATGGCAAACTGATTTATAACGAGGATTCTATTCAAGCTAAGAATTCATGGCACCACTTGGTGGACACTAGGGGCTGGCCTGACGGCATATACATTCTCAACATCATAACTAATGAGGAATCATATAGCCATCTGGTAATTAAGAACTAGCCGTTCTAAAACACATAGAGAAAAAGCAAGTATAAAGCCTCCTGTAGTACCATAGGCGTAGACTTGATGAGTGCAGTCCTGGCTGCCATAAACAATTGGTGCTCCTTTATGTTACTATTAACGGTGACTGGGGAAATGTAGCCCCTATTGAACTAGAAATGAGAAACGCCAAATTCCTTTCGCTGGCTCATTTATTTGTCCTCTTGGCTTTGATCTATTGGAATTACTACTCCAATACTGGCGTGATAAATGGCAATACCGTAGGTTCCATTAGCGATAAATTTGACAGCCTTTTCACTCCCGCCAGTTACGCATTCTCTATTTGGGGTGTAATCTATCTTGGCCTGCTGGTATTTGCTGTGAACATGATTATTGTATCCTACTCTTCCAAACGAGATGCAGAATTTGTTCTGCGTGCCGCTCCATCACTAATTATTGCCCATTCATGTAGTGGGTTATGGCTCTATTTCTGGCTTCAGGAATTAACCGGGTTGTCAGTGGTTCTGATGCTGGCAGTGCTTGCATCTCTCACCACTGTGGTCCTTCGCCTAAGGATGGAAATGTGGGATGCCCCTCTAAAATACATTGCGACCGTCTGGTGGCCGATTGATCTCTATTTCGGGTGGATCTCCGTGGCCACCATCTCTAATATTGCTTCCTACCTGAATAAAGTAGAGTGGCAAGGAGGTTTGTCTGAAGTCACATGGACAATTATCGCAATCTCCTTGGGCACCATACTGAGCATGATCATGATCTT
Organism: Cyclobacteriaceae bacterium; assembly: GCA_028285445.1. Taxonomy (GTDB): domain Bacteria; phylum Bacteroidota; class Bacteroidia; order Cytophagales; family Cyclobacteriaceae; genus JANQPQ01. The sequence continues at coordinate 1,849 of JANQPQ010000011.1, forward strand.
TAAAAGAAATATGAGAGAATTTGGAGTGGTCGTCATTTGGGCCTTTGTAGCCATTGCGGTAAGACATTGGAATACTATCCCGGAGATCAAATGGTCAGCGTTAATTGCCGTTTCCACCATATTTGTTGCCTCCTCCTACCATGCCTATAAAAATCGTAAAACACTACCGATTATCAGAAACCATCTGGCCAGCCAAGCTTAGTTTTAATGACTACCCTGTAAGATCCGAAACACACTAGCCATTATCCATTCAAAATCTTAAATTGAGTAAGATTCTCCCCGGTTTATGGCTATCTCCAGCATTTTCAATGACGTGATTGGCCCGGTTATGCGCGGCCCCAGCAGTTCGCATAGTGCTGCTGCCTGCCGTATTGGGCTTCTCCTCCACGATTTAATGCATGGCGAAATTGATAGCATCGTTATCGATTACGACCCCAATGGTTCTCTAGTCACCACTCATGAAAGCCAGGGCACTGATATGGGGCTTTACGGCGGATTATTGGGTTGGCCACCGGACGATTCGCGTATGGTAGATTACAAAAAGCATATTAAAGAAGCTGGGATTCAGATTAAGGTTAACTACCTGGATTATGGAGCTAAGCACCCAAACAACTACAGGATCACCATTAGCAATGCATCCATAACTCAAACCATGTCGGCAATTAGTACGGGTGGAGGCATGATGGAGATTCAAGAGATTGACGGATCGAAAGTTAGTATCTCTGGCGATTATCATGAGTTGCTTATCTATGGTAACGAGCTACAGTTAATAGAAAACCTTCTCCCTGAAATAGAGGCTATACAAATCAACCTAAACAAATCCTTTATCTGGATTTCGAATACCAAGGAGTACTCTACAGAAGTTCTGGACATGATCTCCTCAATTCCCGGAGTGAATAAAATTTGCTACTTACGGCCAGTATTACCTGTTCTTTCTTCAAAAAATCTAAATGTGCCATTTAGCACATGCAAAGAAATGCTCGAATTAGGAACTAATGAAGGCTTGGAGATTTGGGAATTAGCACTTCGGTATGAATGTGCCAGAGGTGACATAACCGAGGGCGAGGTCTTGCAACAAATGGGCAGAATTCTGCACATTATGGAAACCGGGATTGAAGCAGGTCTTGCAGGCACCTATTACGAAGACCGAATCCTACCAGTGCAATCCATTGGATTCAAAGATAAAATGGAAGGCAAGGAATTGCTTGACAGTGGCATGCTGAATACCATGGTGCTCTATACCACGGCTATGATGGAAGTTAAGAGCTCTATGGGTGTATTTGTTGCCGCACCAACCGCTGGTTCCTGCGGAACATTGCCTGGCTCCATTTTGGGAGCTGCCAAAGAACTAAATAGTAGTCATGAAGAAGTGATAAGAGCGTTGTTGGCCGCTGGTATCATAGGTGTATTCATTGCCGAACATTCCACATTTGCCGCAGAGGTAGCTGGTTGCCAGGCTGAAACGGGAGCAGGCGGCTCTATGGCAGCAGCGGGACTGGTAACCATAATGGGGGGCAACCTTAACCAGGCCGTCGCGGCTTCCTCCCTGGCTTTGCAGAACTCACTTGGCATCATATGCGATCCTGTTGGTAACAGAGTAGAGGCCCCTTGCCTGGGGAAAAATGTAATGGCAACTTCCAACGCCCTTAGCTGTGCAAACATGGCACTTGCCAACTACGATCATCTCATTCCATTTGATGAAGTAGTGCAAAGCATGAAAGAGGTGGGTGACATGATGGCCCATGAGCTTACCTGCACGGGGCTTGGAGGTTTGGCAGCCACTCCTACCGGCCAGGCCATCCTGGCTAAGCTCAACGAGAAGGCCAAATATTGCTAGAACCAACTTAGTAATGGACAAAGGTCAAATTGAGAAACTACTTGACAACTCATGGCAAGCACGAGGCCAGGGCCACTATGATATAGCCAAGGATCTGGTTCAACAAGCGCAAGCTCTCTGCGAGGACTCTGATTATCTCTCGCTTGGCAGGATATATCATATCTTCATGCAGTTTGAGTCAGATCATGATAACCTCCCTGACGCCATCTCACTTAGCAGGCAATCAATTGCCTACTACAATCAATCAAAAGACAGGAACAAAATTGCCCACTCGGTGAGACATTTGGCGGATCTGCTGTTTAGGAAAGAGGAATTCGCTGAAGCTAAATTGAATTACGGTAATAGCATCACCATCTATAGAGAACTGAACGCCAGCAAAGGAGATTTGGCCAATGCACTAAGAGGCTATGCAATACTTCTTGAAAAGTTGCGGGAAGAGGAGGAGGCAATACGCGTGTGGCAGGAAGTTCGGGAGTTGTATGATAGTATTAATTTGAAAGGTGGCGTAGAAGAAGCAAATACTAGATTGAACTCTCTAAATTCGTAGTGACCAACCAGATATCTGGGATCGCCTTTCGTTTTGATAGGACCATATTCCAGGTATAAGCTGGGAAATCCCAACTCGAAAAGGTAATTAAAGTTGATCTGTATGGAGCCCCTTCAGAGATGCTCACATCTTCCCCCATTTTGCCTCTTACCCAAATTGGACTAATTTGGGCTTAGATGAAACAAGCCCTAATCCTCCTACTGGTGGCAACCAGTCTCTCAAGCTATGGCCAATTCGATCGTAAAGGCGGGATTTTCAGTTTTGGTTTGGGAGCTGGCTATTCAAGGCATGCTGACGGCTATTCAGAGGCAGACCCCCTCCTTCTCAATGATATCGAAGATTTTAGCGGAATACGGGTGCTCACCATGGATCTCAAGTTGGGCATATCATTTGAGAGCGTACTTATGGCCTATGTTACCGTGAAGTACGCTCCACCAGTTGTTTCACCGCACCGGTCATTGTACCAGGGCTTTGCCTTATCCTATTCACCAATGTCAATGAATCAGTGGTTTTTCACGGGAGGGGGAGGCATCAGCAAAGCCAACAATAGCACTAACCAGTTGGCCCGTGGGGGGCTGGCTAACCTGGGCGTTGGCTATGAGTTCACGCCAGGGTTTATGGCTGAAGTCAACCTATTCTTTGGAAAATTGGACAGTACCCCCCTGCAGAATCAATTGCTCGCTAATGAGCACGAACTGTTTACCAATTTTACCTTAAGCTACATATTCTATCGCAGGGATAAACCCGGAGATAATTAATCAAACTGATCAGTCAGGCCTCTGATTGGGCCCGAAAGTGATGCTGTTTGGTGTATTCAGATTTACCTGATCGTTAATAAACTCTTCCCGAAACTCACCGGTGATTGCATCGTACCTGTTAACCACATTGTTTTGCCAATCACACAAAAAGAGGTTTCCTTTTCCGTCAAACAGATATCCCTCTACCCTGGTAAGGCCGGTAACGAAAGTAGACTTGAATGCTCCGCTATTCTTATCAAATATCTTGACCTGCCCTACAGACCAATCCGAAACATAAAGGTCGTCGCCATCAATCCACAGATTTACTGGGCCTGTAAGGCTTGAATTGATCAAAACACCCAAGGCATTGCCCTGGCTATCAAACTTCCTAACGTCCGGTATACCCCACGATGTGATATACAAATTGCCATCATCATCCCAGGTTTGATCCATACCCTGAAAATAGGATGGCAAAACCTCACCAACGAAAGTACCACTGGTGGTGTCAAACTTCACCACTGCATCGCGTGTATTCCCCCACTGACTTACATATAAGAGTCCGTCGGGGCCATAATTCATTTTGGTGGGCCTGTCAAGTTCGTAGCCACTGGTGAAGCTCTCGATAAAGTCGCCAGTTTGCCCATTAAACTTCAAGATGGCCGTGCTACCCATTGAACTCACATACAGGGCACCATCTTTTCCAAAACGTACCTCCTGCACATCATTAAGCCCGGCCGTACCCGGACTAATAAATGTTTTAATGTGTTCGCCAGTAACGCCATCATATAATTCCACGGAGTGTCGGCGACTACTACTGATATATAGGTCGAAGATTTCTGTATCTTCCAGTTCGAATTCTTCTGAGGGCGAAGAAAGAACAGATTCAACATCCGTCCTGGAACTCACCGCCAGCACAAATGCTACCACCTTGCTGCCATTGCCAATGGCGTTACCATCCGTATCTGTTTTATCCGCTGTAATATTCTTACGGATATTTCCTGGAGAAAAAGGGCTTATCGCATCATAGGCGCCAGCAATAACAGCTTGAGCCTGCGTCAGGTCGAAACTTGCAGCACTCGAACTAGGCACGAACATAATTCGGTACTCACTAACAGCCTCAAGGCTTGCGGCATTGAAGAAAACTCGGATATCGGAAGAGTTGCCAGCATTGTCCATGTCAAATATTCTCAGCGCTACGGGCTGGTCAATTTGTACAGCCGGTGATTCGTCCTCGGAGCACGAGAAAATAAACATGGCAATGCCAAAGAATAGCAAAAACTGAATAGGTTTCATTTGGTTTAGGATTAGGGTGATTCAGGGTTTTGACATCAAATTGTATTCCCATCGTTACCCAAATTCCAAAAATCCCCCAATCAAGGTGTGGGGAAATTATTGGGTAGAAAACCGGTGGCTATTCTCCCAGTTGCTCCTTCAAACGGCCATCCAAGTCCTCCAGAACCTGCATACCATCAGGTTCTATTCCCGGGGAAAATTCGGAGACTTCAGCTTTCGACACAGCGTCGAACACCTTTATTAAATTCTTTCTGGGCAGGGTGACATAGACCTTACCGGCATAAGCGAAAATGCTAAGAGGCGTTGTTTCTAAGATAATCTCCCTTTTGAATTCCTTGGTAATTGCATCAAATACCGAGATGTTTCTGCTAAAGACATTGGCTACCCATGCTTCGTGGTTTGTGAAAGTGAGCTTCACCGGGAATCTACCTTTCGAAGGAAAATCAGCTATTTTTTCAAGTGTGGTGGCATTCAATACCGTCACCATATTGGCTCCATTGCTTAACACCCACAGTTCGCTGCCATCTGGGCTAAGCTCCAGCCCCTCGGGCCCATCCGGAGTCTCCAGATGCACAACCTCCTTTGTTTTGGTGTCAATCATTGAAATGGTATTTGACTCGATATTCGAAGCATAAATTCTTGAATAATCGCTGGTGCTACGGAGCACGTGACTTCCCTTCATGGTTTTATAACTGTGCAGCAAATTGCCCGTCTTCACCTCTACTTCCTTCACCACACCTTCCTCCTCGGCCGTAAGCCAAATGATTGACCCATCGGCGTTGGTGAGGACCCCATGCATAGCCTGGGAGTTCGCCATTGTCAATTCCCTGGACTTAAAGTCGTTAGTGCTAATTATTGTTGCCGACTGCTGCTTTTCGTTCATCCATTTTAGCTCATTTGATTTTATCGGCCCCTTATGGGGTTTGGGGAAAGAACCATAGTTAGCCACTGATATAAAGTTTCCATCTTTTGAAAGTGAAATCTCATGGGGGCCCTTGCCTACTGGTATCTTCTTTATCACTTTTTCTGTGTCGAGGTTAACCACAGCCACTTCATGCCCAGACCGATTGGCAACAAACAGATAAGGGGTACTGGACGTTGCAAATTGCTCATAGCTTCTCCGCAAGGCCTCAAAATCTACTTTGTAAATGTTCACCCACTCATTCTTAAGTTCCTTGCTACTGGCGAAGTACAACTCCTTGCCCTGAGCAGCGATTTCAGGATAGAGGTCACTTCCTCCTGAATTCAGTTCTTTAATATTCTGCGGAACCGTCCACCGACCACCATCCTTAAAACTGATATAGAGATCGCCGTAGCCAGTCACATTTTGTGGCCGACCGGAGGCTTCGAAAACCAGTACTTTCTCATCCCGGCTTATTTCAAGATTCCACTCGCCGGTTGGGCTATTGACTATAGGCCCCAGGTTGATGGGGTGTGAGAAATTCCCGCCCCGGTTTTCAACCATATAAAGATCGCCCTGCCCATAGCCCCCCGCTCTGGTTGAGGCAAAGTATAGATTACCGTTTGCTGAAGTTCTTGGGCTATACTCTGTGCCTTCGGAATTAATGTGATCACCTAGTCGCTCAGGTTGACCCCAATCTCTGTTGCCATTACGAGTCACTCGCCAAATGTCTGCACTAGGTTTGGCCTTACCGTTGGGCCTGCTTGAAATGAAGTAGAGCGTGTTGCCATCGATTGACAAATGCGGCTCAGCATCATCGAACTCACCGGAAAATGAGGCCACCGCTGGATTAGACCACCTGCCATTCACTTTTTGAGAATAATAGATTGTACTCGTCAGTGATCCCTTCCCCCATCTGCCATTACTACGGGCGAAGTAGAGTTCATCCATATTCTCTGAAAAAGTAATACCGTATTCAATAACATCAGTGGAGATGTTCCCCTCTGCAAAAGTTGTGACTGCTACATTCTGGGCGCTTGCTGAATAAAATACGCTTAGGCATAAGCAAAGAAGGGCTAATGGTCTCATGGTTGGTCCTTATGGTGTTCTATTCCAACTACGAACGCCACTGGGCCTTGTTTGAGAATTTTGACGGATGGGGGCTTAGACCGGATATAAAACGACTTTCATCACTGATTAAAGAACAAATTAAACTCCGGCGCCCAAGCCTATCGCATACTTTTCTCAACAATGTATTTGTGTTGTATCTCAATACAAATTGAAAAGAAGGCAGCACCAAATCTCTGGATTAGGCAGAAAAAAGAAAAAAAATCTTGACTGGCGTCAACCTTCTTCCTATACTCGCGTTCCTTTTACGGAAATGACATTTATTAAAATACATATCGAACCCAAAATGAGTGCAAACTTAGATTATGGCCAGTGGGCTATAAGGTTGCCGGGTTATAAGATTTAGATTCGAATAAAGAAGATATATCAAAAGCCTGGGCACTCGTTCAGGCTTTTTTGATTTATAGACAGTAAGTGAAATGAGATTATTTGGAACGAAACATATTATTCCCAGTAGTTCGCTTGGCATGCGTTATAGTGACGCCGTACAGGAGAATTGCGCAATATCAGAGCCGGATTACAGTAGTTGATCTACTGAGAGAAATTTATAAAGCCCGGCTCATACAGAGTCGGGCTTTTTTTATGTCTTGGCCTATAGCTCAAACGGAAGAGCTCCGGACTTTTAATTCGGAGGTTCCAGGTTCGAACCCTGGTGGGCCAACAGCTAAAAGGAAGTGCAAAACGGGTGCTTCCATTCGGAGAGCGGTTAAAGTCCGCAAGCAAGGTTCCGTTTGCCTTGTGATGTAATTGCAGAGCTCCGGATTGTATTTAGCGTACCGCCGCTGGTGGCTGCTGAAAAAAATAGGCAATGGCTAGCGGCATTTGGGAGTGCGACAACGATGGTGAGTTGTGTCGGTCTGTAAAACCGATGTCTTTGGACTGATAGGTTCGAATCCTATCACTCCCACTTTGATGGGAATATAGCTCAATGGGAGAGCATCTCCCTGTTAAGGAGAAGGTTATTGGTTCGAGCCCAGTTGTTCCCGCCACGACTTGTAGCTCAATGGTTAGAGCACCAGACTGATAAGCTGGAGGTTTCAGGTTCAAGCCCTGACGAGTCGACATAGCATGGCTTGTAGCTCAATTGGTAGAGCGCCAGTCCCATAAGCTGGAAGTTTCAGGTTCGAGCCCTGACAAGCCAACAAGTTGAGCAACCCTGACCGGGTTGCAACTGGATGAGTAACTCAGTAGGCAGAGTATCTCCGTGAAATGGGGACAGCACTGGTTCGATCCCAGTCTCATCCACTAAAGGTATCCACGGTCTCCGTAAGGAGGTCACACGGGTGGGTGAAATAGTGATCCATCAAACTGATGGAATCAGGGCAATGGATACCTTTTTAAAATTGAAAGTGTTATGAAAAAGTTGAATCGTCTCTGTTGTATTTGGTTCGGTGGCCAACCCTAAGCGTTTGGCCGCAACAGAATTATTATGTCACAAATTCTAAGACTAAAAAGATGAACATACTATACAACAACGATGAATATATATTGAAGGCCATCGAAAAAATGGGTTTATGGGAGTACGTAAAGGCGAAGAGAATCTTGGAAGAGCTTCTTACCGACGAGCCTGGTCATGGCTATGCTCATTATCTGATGTCTGTCATTTACTGGTACATGATGTCAGATGGTGAACGGGCTCTTTACCACGGTAGGCTTGCCTTAAAGTACTCACCAAACAACTCTGAGATACAGCGGTACTATGTCACCTTGCTTAACGATAACGGCCAGGAGACAAATGCCATTTCAAGAAACATGCAGATGTTGGAGTCGGCAGCTGCAGGCCTTGAATGGCTGTATTTCGAGATGGGCCGATCTTTTGAGCTTCAGCTAAAATTTGAAAAAGCCAAGCTCTACTACAAGAAGGCAATACTTTGTACAACTGATGGAAGTTTCATTAGTGAGTGTGAAAGGGCTCATCGACGTGTGAAGAAAAAGCAAAAGATGAGTCGCACAAAAACGAAGAAGAAAGCTGCCCCTGTAGTACAAGCCAAGCCAAAACCAAAGAAAAGCTGGCTGCAAAAGGCTTTCGGTTGGCTATTATAGATGAGGGCTACCAAAACTGGTAGCCCTTTCTTAATGAAATTAACACCATTGAAAGCCTCTCAATATTGGCCGGATAATGGATATATTAGCAAGGATAATATGATTCAGAGGTCGGTACATAAAATAAAAGATGAATTTGTTCTTGCCCGGCTCATTCGGAAACCTCCCTTTGAAGTGAACCCGGAATCATTGAATGGAGAGGCAAGAATTCTTTATGTTGTTAGAGGCAAATCCATACTGCGGACGGCAACAAGTACCATTAATGTTTCAGAGGGAGATTGCGTAATTGTCAGCTCCGGAAATATTGTAAACAATTGGGTTGAAAGTGAGGACACTGCCACAGCAGAAGTAATAGTCTTCAGGCTTTTTCCACAGTTGGTTGAGAGTATTAATAGCAGTCAATCAATATTTGCTCCCAATAGAAATATCGGAACGGCCCCTGCCCCTCCAGCACAAATAATAAGGCCCAACGCTGCTATTAAGAAGTACATAGATGGTCTTCAATTTTATTTTGACCGACCAGAGTTGCTTAAAGAGGAGTTGATAGCCATTAAGGTTAGCGAGTTCCTCTTTCTACTAATAACACTTGAAGGTGAAGTTGGTTTACATCCTATATTGAGAAGTATTTTCAACAAGGTTGAACATAAGTTCTCTGAGGTTATTGATGCTCACATATTTGCCAATATTTCCTTAGATGAGCTGGCACACCTCGCTGGTTTAAGTCTTTCTTCATTCAATCGGAAATTCAGAAAAGTTTATAAAGAAAGCCCCAAGAAATATATCCTGACTAAAAGGCTGGAGAAAGCCAGAGATTTACTATCTCAATCCGAACTAAGAGTTTCCGAAATCGCTCTGGATTGTTGCTTTGATGATCCTGCAAATTTTTCCAAAGCTTTTTCGGCACAATTCGGATTACCGCCCTCCGCTTATCGAAAATCCATAATGGCATAGAATGCCAAATTTTTGGCTGATTTTGCCAAGTCCTCTCCCTGCCCTTTCCAGAATTTTGCATTTAAGTTGTTCCAAAGGGGACACTAGTAAATCATAAACTAAAAATAATTTCTATGATACGATTGGCTCAGGCTCTCTCCGTAGTATTCGTACTTGTTCTTGGATCTAGTGCATTGATTGCAATTTTTTCTCCCATGACGATAAATGAACCAAGTGGTTTTAATGCTACTACCGACTATGGCTTTACCAACTTGCGCACATTGGGAGCACCGACTTTAAGTTTGGCTGTTATTACAGCCATAGGGGCATTAAAAACACGATGGCTATTTCTTCTTCCCGCTTCACTTTATTTCCTGTTCAATTGTTCGGCCAGAATAATTTCTGTTTTTATTGAAGGATATGAACCAATTATGTTGCGAGGGTTACTACTCACATTTACACTGTTCCTGCTGTCGCAAGTGGCTCTTCAGATTTTCCGCAGAGCGGAGGAGTCGGAGGTGAAATAAATTCCTGCTAACCTGCTTACCAGGTCCAGTGTGGATTTGCAATAAGCAGTTGAATACTGCACTAGTTTCCACTCAAACTAGCAGATTCGCATTGGTTGATAGATATCAATGATAAAGGCTACCTGATTGGTAGCCTTTCTTTTTAGTCTACTTCATGGAATTTCTCATCGCCACACATCCTTACAATCCTCGGTTGAAACTTGCCCACAACTTCCACCAAATCTTCCTGTTGCGCCATCACTTCAAGGATGTTCTTATAAGCACCTGGTGCTTCGTCCAGACCAGAACCAATCACCTCAACTCCCGCGTTTCGGATTTGCTTTCTTACTTCCTTCGCATCGAGCGTGTTCTTAGCCTGTGTTCTGGACATAGCTCTACCCGCACCATGAGACGCGGAATTCACTGAAGCAACTTCTCCCTTTCCTCTCACAATGAATCCAGGATCAGTCATTGATCCCGGTATAATTCCTAGCACGCCTTCTCCAGCTGGAGTTGCTCCTTTCCTGTGTACAATGATCTCTTCACCATTCTCATCCTTCTCCTTCCAGGCGAAGTTGTGATGATTCTCTATCATCGCTACTGGATTTGTTCTAAGCCCAATGGCCATACGGTCATGAATTTGATGATGACACGCTGAGGCATAGTCGCCAGCCAGGTTCATGGCAAGCCAATATTCCTGCCCCAGGTCGGAATTCAGATCCAGCCAGGCCAAGTGTTTGGCCTCACCAGGCAGTCTGGTTACGTCCATGGCCATTTTCGTGTAATGGCGGGCTATGTTAGCGCCCAGCCCACGCGATCCGGAGTGAGAAAGTACCGCAAGGTATTTCCCTATTGGTAAGTCAAATTCGTTTTCTTCATCAAGAATTTCTGTAACTCCGAATTCTACGAAATGATTACCGCCTCCTGAGGTACCAATTTGCTGGTAGGCTCTGTCTTTGAGCTCACCAACCACTTTGATTTCATTAAAGACATTGCTTTCCAACACTTCATGGTCTTTAGGCTTCTTAAATGTTGCCCTACCGAATTGGGTGTTAGTAACAAGCATCTTGCGCAGATCTTCTGATCTTTCATCAATAATAGTAGATGGGATGTCATAAAGAGACATGCACATGCGACAGCCAATGTCCACGCCTACACCGTAGGGGATTACAGCGTTTTCAGTTGCTAATACGCCTCCAATGGGGAGGCCGTAACCCTGGTGTGCATCTGGCATCAGTGCGCCATACTTAGTCACCGGAAGTTTCATAGCAATCTCCATTTGATTGATGGCACCGATTTCAATGCCTTCGGCGCCATAGACCTTATAATCGAGGCGTTTTTCTCGTAAGTCTAAAGTCTTGTTGTATTCGGTTTGAACCAAAAGGTTGTGAACAATGGCTCCCAACGTTTCATGGTCTTTGTAAAGGGCTGGCTCCGCAATTACGCGAGCCATCAACTCCAATTTGTGCTTTTTGGATTTACCCTTATAATGGACCTCAAGTACTTTTATAGCTGCGCCTATTGCGCCCTTCGGGGAAACCGATCTTTCTTAATTCCTTTCCAGTAATTTTAGAAGTTGCCATAATCTTATTGCTTTGATTCAAATCAAAAGCACTACTACGCAGTCTTTTTGCGTAGTAGAATTATTATCAAAAAATAATAAAAAAAGGCTGCAAAATGTCTCTTGCAGCCCGATTCTACCCCTTTTCAGGAGTAAAGATCTGTTTGAGTTGGTCAACAACCTGACCACCTCCAGACAACGAAATGCTGTTAATTTTATCAGCAATTTTCTCCACATATTCCATCTCCTTCAACTTAAACAACATGGCGTTATCTTCCATTAGCTTAGCGGTGTTCAGCAAACTCCTGGTTGAGGCAGTTTCCTCCCTCCTGGTGATCACATTGGCTTGCGCCTGTTTCTGTGCCACCAATACCTGGTTCATGATATCTTTTACCTCACCAGGCAAAATGATATCTCTGACACCACCATCTTTTACCTTCACACCAAGGTCTTGAGCTTTGCTCTCAAGGGCAGTAAGCACATACTCTGCTACTGACTCTTTCCTTTCAAGCAGCTCATCCAAAGTGTAAGTACCGATAAACTCTCTCAGTGCCAACTGAGTTGATACATACAATTGCCTTTCATAGTCTTTGTTGTCGACCAAGGCTTTTTCAACATCAGTTACCTGGTACTGGAGGTCAAAGTTCACCCTCAAAGCAGCTTTATCCCTGGTAAGAATTTCCTGACCGGAAATCTCCATTTGTTGCTGCCTCAGATCTACTTTGTATACAGTTACCTCCTGGGCATTTTTCCAGAAGTAGTATTCCCCTGGCTCCAGGAGCCTATCAAACTTGTTATCTACATACAATAGTCCTTTCTCAAAGGAATTGATTTTGCAGACTCTCAGGTAAGGCACTAGTTCAGGCCTTTTCACTGACACGAGATCAACGTCTTCGGTAACATCAATTTTGCGTAGGTCAACGCCCACAAATTGATATTCAACAACTCCTTTCCAATAGGCATACCTACCGGGGGTGAGGACTTTGACGAAGTTACCGTTCTCATATTGCAGGTAGATCTCGTTGTCTTTGACATCGACTACATGCAACATAGACGCCAGCTTCTCATCTCTCAAGAGAATGTTCAACTCCTTTTCAGGATTGAATGGCTGAGCCATATCATACTGAATAACTCTCTCAAAAGGGCTGATCCAATACACGCCTTCTGAGATTACGCGCTGGTAGTTTCCAAACCTGAAAACCAAACCAACTTTTCCGGTGTTAATTCTAACCCTTTTCATAGTTATATATATTTAGTTATTAAGAATTCAAACAAAAAGTAGCGAAGGTAGTCATCCCCGAAATGCGGAACTTTCCTTAAGCTAAAGTGGATATCACCAGTTCCCTCAATCACCATTACAGGCCTACAACTTACGCCTGCCACCTGAGAGAGAGAAGTACTGAAATCGGCTTGAGCGGTATCCCGAAAGCTGCGAAGCATTCCGGGGATTGCTTTGACTCAAAGAGCCGCCGCCGACTGACCTTCAGCTACTTTTAAAAGGGGGCATTTTTTACAAGATGCCCAACTTAGCATTATGGATTAACAGTCCATTGTTCTACCATTGAACTACATTACCAGCCCGTTTGGGAGTAATGACGGGAGTCGAACCCGCTTCCTATGGAATCGATGCTCTTACCTAACTGAGCTACCTTCCTTACGGAAGAGAGGGAGTCGAACCCTCGACCTTCGAGGAACGGAAAAAACGAGACGCAAAAGCAGCATATTGGTCCCCATTCGGGTCAATACTATGGAGCCATACAGAAACTCTCATGAGCCTTCACTATCTGCCAATGTCAGATCCGTATCTTTATCTCCTTCCGGAGAAATATCTTCAAGCACAATAACTTGTACTTCTTGCAGCCGGTGAAGGAGTTGAACCTTCGCCTCCAGAACCAAAATCTGGCATCCTACCGTTAGACCAACCGGCACTGTAGCCGGGGAGGGAATCGAACCCTCATCTTCAGGCTGAAAACCTGATGTCCTGGCCGTTAGACGACCCGGCCTTATTTGCCTCCCTCCCCAGATTCGAACTGAGACCTCCCGGTGGCCCGAGATCAGCCTGGCTCCAAATGCGCTTCCCTACTTTACTTTTCCAAGCGGTATTTCGGTGCTTCTGCAAAATCTATCCACTTAAAGGCGTGCTCTAAGCGTCATCATCCAGGCTATACACGGCGACGTAACCAACTTTTGCCGCAGCACTTCCCTTTATGCTAGAGGGAGAAGGATTAATACTTCAAAGAACTATGACTTGCCAGGATAAGCTTAAGCCCCTCCATCCAATTGATGGAGGGGACATCCCAAACTCAATCTCCACAAATCATTCGCTATTCAACATTCCAAAGGTTTAACCCAAGTGCGCAATCTTTTTGCGTAGTAAATTTATTTTCATTTTTTTGTGAAGGATTATGCAATGATGAATTATGCCGGTAAACAGAAATGCACTCATACGTTACAGAACCCTCGATAATTGCCTTCGCAATAGATATCGAAAATGGACTCTCGAAGATTTGATTGATGCTTGTTCCGAAGCTCTGTATGAATATGAAGGCATCGATAAAGGGGTGAGCAAAAGAACCGTCCAGATGGATATCCAAATGATGCGCAGTGATAAATTGGGCTACAATGCTCCTATCGAAGTGATCGATAAGAAGTATTACAGCTATGCTGACCCTGACTATTCAATAACCAATATCCCATTGACTGACCAGGACCTGGGCAAGCTTACCGAGGTAGTTGGCATTCTGAAGCAATTCAAAGGTTTTACACACTTCAAAGAATTAGGTGGCATGGTGGAGAGGCTTGAAGACAAAATTCATACTTCAAAAACCAGTACCGCTTCAGTAATTGATTTTGAAAAGAATGAATATTTGAAGGGACTAGACTACATCGACACGCTGTACCAGGCAGTCATTGCCAAGCAGGCAATTGAGATTTCCTATCAATCATTTCGAGCTCGCCAGCCAAGCACTGTGATCTTTCATCCTTATTTACTTAAGGAATATAGAAATCGCTGGTTTGTGCTTGGTGCGAAAGAGGCAGGGAAGCCTTTGCTAACGCTGGCTTTGGATCGAATCCATGCCATTGAAGAATCCCATGAAATATACCTGGAAAACACTTCTCTCGACCCCAACACCTACTACCACGATGTGATTGGAGTTACAGTAAATCAAGGTGACCGGCCAAGAACGGTGCGACTCTTTGTAGACAATTCCAATGCACCCTATGTAATAACGAAGCCCTTGCACCATACGCAGGAGTTAATTGAAAAAACTAGTGACGGAGTTATCATCGAAATTAAAGTTCAGCTCAATTTCGAATTAGAAAGAGAGATACTAGGGTTTGGTGAATCGATGAAAGTCCTATCCCCACCCAAGTTGGCCAAGAGGATTCAGGGTAAACTCCATCGGGCAATTGAGCAATATGCCGAAGGCGAGAATAAGGAGGAAACAGCATCCACTTAAGGAAAAACTATTTCGACCACTGTAATTATTCCCTAGGTTGGTAGCTTAAATGTTCTAGCTATGATCCATCGCAGGTTTTTCCTCACGTCCGTCATCCTATTATTCGCAGGGAGCGTAATCTCCCAAACACGCGCCTTCCAGCTTGAAGATGTTAACCGATTGGTTGGCATCTCAGGTGTGCAGCTATCTCCGGATGGCAAATCAGTGCTCTATACTACTTCTACCAGAAATTTAGAAGAAAACCGATATGACCGCACCACTTGGTTAATGGACATAAAGACTAACACTAGTAAGGAGTTTGCAGTGGATTTAAGCGGAGCCTCCTCCTTTCAATGGTCACCAAATGGTAGAGAGGTAGCCATGACTGTCAGGGCCGATAATGGCTCCCAGATTTATATTATGGACATCTCCTCGGGTGAAACCAAGCAAGTAACATCTTCCCCGACTGGTATTCGTCGCTATATCTGGTCTCCTGATGGCAATAGCTTTGCATTTATAGCCAATGAAGAAAGGCCCAAGCTCAGCGATAACTCGCACAACAACGCGTTGCGCTTAGGAAACAATGATTACCTCCTGAGCCGGGCGCCAGCGCCAGCGTCAGTTTGGATCATAAGTAAATCCGGTGGCGAGGCTAAGAAAGTATTACCAGAAGGTATGACAGTTGGCACCGGGCTCAGCTTATCGTCACTGGCATGGTCGCCTGATGGTAGCTTGATAGCTTGTACCGTTTATCCTTCTCCCTATTCTGGGGATTCAGACTTAGGCAGGAACTACTTACTAGAATTAGCTACTGGCAAAGCTACACCAGCCACCAGCCATGGGAAGCTCGAAACATCACCACGATTTACTGCCGATGGCAAGGGATTGTTATTCAGCTATCCCCGGGACGGAGTACCGGCCAATCAAAGAGAACTGCACGTTCTTGACCTTTCATCAAAGTCGGTGACCAATATCTCCAAGTCGTTGGATCGTACAGTTTATGGGTCTCTACCAGTTAAGGATGGTATGGTTATAACGGGCGTTGATGATCACCAATCGGGACTATGGTTGCTTAAGGGTAGCAAGTTTACCAAAATTGATAAAGGAGAGCATGACAATATCTCAAGCCTTAGTATGAATAAAGACGGCAACATGGCTTTTGTAGGTTCGGCAGCAGGATTGGCACCAGAACTCTATTTCAGGTCATCAGTAAAATCCAAGCCGGTTAAACTCACCAATGCAAATGAGTTCGTCAACCAACTTACATTGGGAAAAAGGGAAGCTATCACTTGGGAAAGCAATGACGACCTTCGACCCAATGGAATTGTTACTTACCCACCAAACTTTGAAGATTCCAAAAAGTACCCACTAGTGCTTTTGGTACATGGAGGTCCTACGAGTTCATCAGGTGTTGGCTGGAATCAGGTTGCGCAGGCTATGGCTTCAAAGGGTTGGATCGTTTTTCAACCTAACTATAGGGGAAGCAACAACTTAGGCAATGCGTTTCAGAGCGCCATTGCCAATGATCCCAGCGAAGGACCAGGCCATGATGTGATTGCCGGGGTGCAGGAGTTAAAGAAACGACCCTACATTGATAGCAACAAGATTGCTGTTTCTGGCTGGTCATACGGGGGCTGGATGACCTCATGGTTGATTGGTCGCTACCCAGAGGAATGGGCGGCAGCAGTTGCTGGTGCTGCCCCGGTAGATTTCACCGACATGTACAGCCTCAGCGACCTCAATCGTATGCGTAGACATTCCATCACTGACTCTCCTTACAAAGGAGAAAACTTACAGTGGGCAATTGACAATTCCCCATTAAGCAATCTTTCCAAAATCAAAGCTCCTACTCTTATCATGTCGAAAACCGGAGATTACCGTGTGAGCATTACAGGCTCTTATAAACTCTATGGAGCCTTAAGGGATAATAACATCCCAGTTGACTTCATTGGTTATCCTGGGCCTGGTCACTTCCCAGGAGATCCTGTGCGCTACATGGATGTTTACACGCGGTGGATAGGTTGGTTAGAAAAGTATATTGGCAGCACCGTTGAAATAGAAGGCCTTAGCCGCTAGGGAGTGTTTGCTTGAAACCAGCTCATAATCGTCTTCATATTATTTCATAAATCGATAACGGTGGTTAGGTCTTTCAGATAGAGCTATTTGTTATCTTTAACATATGTCAAAGATTTATGATGAAATTGGCGTTAAGCCCATTATCAATGCCTCAGGCTCAATGACGGAACTGGGTGGCAGCCTCATGTCCGCTGAGGTAATGAAGTCTATGGAAGAAGCTAGCCGTGACTATGTACATCTACCTACCTTGAGGAGTAAGGTTGAGGCAAAATTCTCTGAATGGCTGAATGTGCCCGCAGTCCATATCTGCTCCGGAGCATCAGCAGGCATCAGCCTTGCAGCTGCTGCGGCCATTACCCGGTCAGATCAGGAGAAAGTAAAATTGGTGCCCGCAAACCAAGATTCAAAAAACCTTTTCCTTGTTCCTGATGCACACCGCAACAGATTTGACCATGCCGTACACACTGCTGGGGGAGAGATTAGGGAGTTCACTAACGATATTAATCATCTTCAAGAGCTACTTGACGATGAAAGAGTTGTTGCTGTTTACTATACCCTGAGCTGGTTCTGCTCAGGTGAAACTGTCTCATTAAATGACGCGGCAGAACTGGCGCATCAATATGGTAAGGCTGTTATTGTTGATGCAGCCGCGCAACTACCGCCTTTGGAAAATTTTCAAGAACATCTAAAAACTGGAGCGGATGCCGTTATTTTTTCAGGCGGAAAAACCATTAATGGGCCGCAGACAACCGGGTTGGTAGTTGGAAACGCTGAATTTATTGCCGCTGTTCGCGAAAACAATTTTCCCAATATCGAAACTGTAGGCCGGCCTATGAAGGTATCGAAAGAAGATATAGCAGGTTTGTATACAGCGGTGAAGTCCTACCTGGCACGAGATCATGACAGAGATCAAACGGTTTGGAACGAGCAGTTGGATTTCGTCTCAAATCAACTCGGAAACCATTCGCATCTACAAATTGAGAAACTCTATCCGGCAGGACCCGGATACCAGGTGCCCTATTTGAAAATTAGTTGGCAGGGTAAACCGGACTGCGATGAAGTGTTAGCCACCTTACAAAGAAATGAGACTCCTATCTACGTAAGACAAGAATGGAATGCGGCATCTGATAAATCTATATTGATTTACGCACATACCCTTAAGCCCGGTGATGAAAAAAAGATTGCACCAGCCCTGCAAGCGGTTTTTGAGTGAACAACTATTTTGAAATATCTTCGAACCTGGTATTAATAATTGGGTAATCTCGCCAGGAACTGAAATCGAAGTGCCACCATTCGTATCGGTAAACCGTAAAACCTTGCATATTCATTGCCTTTTTCAAAAGAGCTCGATGCCATCTTTGCAAGGAAGTGCCTCCGACATAGAAAGGGTAACTTCGCTCCGTAAATTCATCGTAACCACCAACCATTTCAATTACCGCTCCGGTTTCTAAATCATAAAGCGTAAGATCAACTGCGCAACCTCGGTTGTGTCGAGATCCATTAGCGGGGTTGGCAACGAATATCTTCTTGTCTTCTGGTGTGGCATCGTAGAACATCTTTGTTACATACCAAGGTCGGTAGGCATCATGAATCAGTAGCCCGTAGCCTTGTTCCTTCAGCCAGGTATTTGCCCTCACCAAGGCCTCCGCAGCAGGCCGCTGCATAAACGCCTTAGGTTGAGTGTAAAACTCAGCACTCATAAAATTGTTGGTAGATGCGTATCGGATATCCAGCTTGATAGTTGGATCTAGTGTAACAAGTTCAACCAAGTCAGGACTGAGCTTTTCACCTTCCTCGGGCGGACTGGCCGCTAAGGCTTTTTCCCGCAATACCTCAACTGGTTCAATAGGATCAATGCGGAAAGTTTCACCTGCCGCCAGTGCAGCTCTTTTAGGAAAAACTACACTGCCCGGAATCTCAACATGGCTAATGTGGCCAAGATCATCCTTAACGAACCTTAATATTTCCCCATGATAGAGACCCCCTTGAGTTGGGAAAGCAAAATCTGTTTCACTGAGCTCTGTTAGTTCATAGTCAAAGAACCACTCAATGAGGGTCCTTAATTTGCCATCCTTTTCATAAATGAACAACACATTGTGGTCCCATCCATACTCACCAATTAAAGAGGAATAATTGGCTGGTGAAGGCTCAGGTTTGGTGACTTCCACCGGTTGCAAAGTGCGTTCACCTATAATTATGTTGCCGTTATCAAAGGAGAATATAGGCCCGGACCTTAGTCGGCCATCAGCAATAAATTCGTTGCCATCTGTTCGTATCGGGGAACTAACTCCATCTCGTTCCATCATCAATACGCCACTTCGGGCTTCGATTAGTACCGAGCCCTTCTCGTCAGCGTAGGTTCCAGCCAACTCCAACCACCTCTCTTCAGGTACTGATGTTAACTCCTGGTAGTTTGGCAACTCATTGTTATCTTCTTGGGCCAACATCAAATCCAGTGCGTAGTTTGCAATACGGTTGGTTATGGTATTGGCCCCATCTGCCGTCGCTACTACCGCCACTCCTAGCTTTTCCTCCGGAATCGCCACCAGCTGAGTAGCAAATCCATAGATAGCACCTCCATGACCTACTACTTTACGGCCGCCTCGCTCATTTAAGCTAAAACCTATACCAAAATTTCTACCACCTACCTGCTGGAATTGAGGTTCCCACATCTGCTTCAATGTCTCACTTGCTAATATTCGTCCGTTCTCTCCTTCACCATCTTTAAATAAGAACTTCATGAATGTACCGAGGTCTGTTATAGTGGCGTACATACTACCAGCTGGCGCCATTCCCAATTCAAAATTGGGAGCTACGAAAGATCGTTCATCATAAGACCACATCTCTCCTTCCGCCAGCTTACCTAACCATTTTTCCTCTGCCGTAAAAGCGGAACTCACCAACCCCATAGGAACAATAATTTCTTCCTTTAAATAGTCTGTAAATGGTCTATTTTGGGTTTTCTCCAATACATATCCGACAACAGCAATTCCTGCATTTGAGTACTTCACTTTGGCTTCAGGCTCATAGATTAAATCAGTACCATTAAGGCTGGTGATTGTCGCAGAAAGTGAAGGTTCTTCCATATCGAAATAATGCCCTACTCTAGGTTCCCGAATAAGGCCGCTGCGATGAGACATCAATTGCCGTAGGGTGATCTCTTTGCCGGTGGCGTTATTAGGTAGAAAGTCAGGGATGTAAGTTGAAACTGGAGCATCAAGATCGATCTCTCCCCTTTCAACAAGTTGCATAACGGCAATATCAGTAAAGAGCTTGGAGACGGATCCAATCTTGTATACTGTTTCCAAATCGTTATCAATATTACCATTGAGATCTCGGTGACCGTAAGCTTGTGCCCAAACTATTTCTTGGTCATCAACTAAAACAACAGCAAACCCTGGCAATGATTTTTGTTTGGACTCCAACCTTATTGCGCGATCTAATTTTTCTACTACCTCCACATATTCTTGAGGGGGTGCAGTTTGGTGCTCGTTGAGATTTTCTTTGGGCTGGCTACAAGCTAATAGGAGCACCAATCCAAAAAGGATGGTGCTGGTAGTGCTTAATGGCTTATACATATTATTCATTCTTGAGTATTAGAAAACATTGGTGGATGGGCCTCATCGAAGTCAGTGGATTTTTGGAAAAGATATGCGGCCTCTAGTAGCTTACCTTCGCCAAACAAGTTGCCAACTAACACGAATGCCGTAGGGTGGCCATCCTCATCAAAGCCATCAGGCACTGCTATGGCAGGATGCCCCGTTAAATTGGTAGTTAGTGAAAGCTGGCCACTTCTAACAGGTGCTACCAGAAAATCATAGTCTTTTATCAGTTCATGAAAGGCTTCTATAAGAATCTTACGGTGCCGATTGGCCTGCAAGTATTCTACCGCTGGAATAAACCTCGATTGCCTTAGGGAATTGGCCCTGGAACTACCTTGTTGCTGTACCAGGGTCCTATCATGATGTTTCAGTACTAGCGTATCAAAGAAGGAGCCGGCTTCCGCTCGAAGAATTATATCAAAAACGGAAAAAGGGTGATCTGTAATCATTTCGACAGGTTCAAGCTCTGCGCCAAGTTCCCGCAGCTTATCGAGGGTGCTTTCCTGATTAGAGGATACATCACTACTATCGTTTTCGAACAACTCTTCAAAATAGCCAATCCTGTAACCACTTAAGTCAGCTGGCTCCTCAAAACTAAGTGCGAAATCATGCAAAGTCCTGTCGTGGTCATCCTCCCCTTTGATAGCACTTAAGATTAATGCGCAGTCCAGAGCATCCCTGGCCATCGGCCCTACTTTGTCCATCGTCCAGGATAAAGCCATAACCCCGTGCCTGCTCACGGCGCCATAAGTTGGTCTCAATCCAGTGATTCCACACCTGATTGATGGAGACAAAATTGAGCCCCAGGTTTCGGTGCCAATAGCAAAAGCAACCAGGCCTGCTCCAACAGCTGACCCCGGGCCGGCAGAGGAACCACTAGCACCTTGCTCCAGGTTCCAGGGGTTTTTAGTTTTGCCCCCGTACCAAACATCTCCGCGTGCTAAAGCCCCCGACGTCAACTTGGCAACCAAAACGGCGCCGGCCTCTTCCAACTTCTTTACCACAGTGCCCTTTTCATCTATAATCTGATCCTTATAAGGATAAGCTCCCCAGGTGGTAGGGTAATCCGGCACGGCTATAAGATCCTTAAGCCCATAAGGGATACCATGCAAGTATCCCCTGTCAATTCCCTCGGCTAATTCTCTATCGGCCTTTCTGGCTTGTCTCATGGCCAGATCCTCTGTTATGGTTATTACAGCCTCCAATGTGTCGCCGAAAGTCTTTAATCTATCCAGGTAGATTTGAGTCAGTTTCTCGGAAGTCAGACTACCATCCCTTAGTAATTTGGCCAAACTGTGTATTGGCAAGAAAGCAATCTCAGTATCACTACCAGGTGTTTTAACATTTGTCGATTCAAAAAATATTCGATCCGGACCCGACTCCGGCAATTGGAAGTTATCAGGTAAGGGGTCAAACCAAAGGGCTGGTGCTACGTCATATGGTACAGGGTACTTTCGAAGAGAATCAATACCCTGTCTATTTCGGCTAAGATAATTCAACATGGTATCCACCTCGGCGTTGCTGAATTCTAACCCCACTAATTTCTGACTTGATTTAATATCTTCCGTATCAAAAAACTCGTTTTTGCGAACGGTGGTACATGATAAGAGTAGCACTAGTATTATGCTGATAAGGCGCATAGTGATGATTAGGTTGCGAGCCTAATATACCAATTCCGACTGGGCGATAAAATGTTGAAAATTCAGATGGCGGAGTAAAATTGTGAGGTCAACTGGCAATGCAGGCTACCGCGAAAGCGCTTGTCCACGATTTGTCACTTCTCCCCAACTACTTTTAAGGCCTTGTTTGGGTTACTTTTGATCATAAAATCCCATTTATCTCGGTAAATAGGGCTATTTTTCGGATGATATAATACCACCAATACCCCTATTTTTTAGTAATTTTCAAACTTATTCTAACTAGGATGCAAAAAGTGTCGAATATTGGAGATTTGGGTTCTCCTCTCGGCCAAGTCTGACTAGACCCATGAAGTCCCTACTCAACCGCTTCTTGTTAGTTAGCTTTCTGGCATTTCTTGTGGCCATGCTACAACCGTTAGTGGTGTTGGCTGAAGTTGGGAGTAAACCCCGCTTAATGCCTGCAAACGATGAGTGTGCCACAGCCATTGCCTTAACTATTGGTGGTGGTGATATAACCTATGACAATACGCTGGCTACTGGGAATGGTACTGATCCGGTGCCTGCCAACTGGGACGCAATCTGCGCACCGGATTCCAAGAACACTGTGTGGTATACGTTTACTGTGGCAGGACCTGCCCGGGATCTAACAATTAGTAGTCAGGGAGATGGAAGCAATGTTGAAATTGAAAAGGCTGAGATAGCGGTTTTCAGCGGAACCTGCGGAGCATTGGTGGAAATGGCCTCAGCAAGCTTCGACAGTAAAAGGATAAACCTGACAAGTGTTGGGCCCGGCACTTATTATATTATGACTGACGGTCATTGTGATAAGGTTGGGAACTTCAAAATAAGGGTGGATGATACCCCGACCGGATCACCGACACTCTGGTATCCCGCAGGGGCTATACCAACCTTAAATGCTGGAATTCCCGTAACTGATGATGGTCAATGGGGTACATATGCCGCCGACCCCGAAGTGGATGCAACCTGTGCCACTGGTTTGCAATTCTCTGATTACTATCAGTTTGTCTACAATCCCACTTTTACATCCGGATTGCACGTTACTGACCACACTTTGGGAACAAGCCTGGTGATGGTTCTTTATGATAATCTTGAAAATGAGGTGGCTTGTGTTGATGCCGGAATTGGCGCGGGTCCGCCATCATTTACTGCAGATACGTCGCCGCAAGATGCAACCGTTCACCCTATGCTGAACATGAACTTCACTGACCTGGGGTTGATAACCGGTCAAACCTACTATGTACGATTGGCCTCCAAAACTGCACCTAGCTATAATGTAAATACCGCTGGTCGTACCTACACATTGGCAGTAGGTAATTTCGCCCCTCCAGCAGACATCTTTCAAAATAATATAACACTCCCTCTAACTTGTACCTGGCTGAACGGCCAATCTAATCTTAGGGCCTCCCACTCAGTTGCCTTGGAGCCCGAAGGTATAGCCTCAGGATTTGCTATAGAGAATAGTCTTCTATACACCTTCAACACCGGCACCTTAACTAATGTTGATGTTCACCTTCGTAATATCACCTACCTCAACACGGCAGCCTCTACCGCAGCGGGTGAGATCTCTATACAGACGTTTCCAATTGCTGGAATATCTGTTGCCAGTTCAACGTTTACAGGAGCCACCTTCACTTTAAGCGCCACCGGGTTGGCGGCCAACACAGATTATTGGATCGTTATTGATGGCGGTGGAACGCTGGGAGGAACTCAGCTTGGCTTTGACATAGCCATGACCGGGGTGGATCTTGGTCCTAATCAAACAGTATGCCCGGGATCAACAGTTATCTTAGACGCAGGGGCCGGGCCTGGGCTTACCTACTTATGGAATGATGGCAGCATGGCTCAAACCCTTAATGTGACCGGAACTGGTAGCTACTCTGTTACCGTTACCTACCCAGATGGTTGCCAGTCATCGGATGCTGTGGTAGTAACTTTTGCTGATGCCATTCCACCAAATGTAGTTACACAAGATATTACGGTTATGTTAGATGCCACCGGCAACGGAAGCATAACTGCAGCTATGATTGATAATGGCAGCACTGATAATTGTGGTGTGGGTGGTCTCAGTCTTGATGTCTCCGCCTTCACCTGTGCTGATCTTGGCGCCAATACCGTGACCCTTACCGTTACAGATGTTAATGGCAATATGGCCAGCAATACGGCTACGGTAACAGTTCAAGATAACATAGCCCCAAATGTTGTTACCCAAGATATTACAGTGCAGCTGGATGGAACAGGTAATGCCACCATTGTACCAGCAGACATCGACAATGGCAGCTCAGACCCCTGCGGGCCTCTAACTCTTGGCCTTGATGTTAGCAGTTTTACCTGTGCTGATCTGGGGGCAAATACTGTGACTTTAACAGTAACAGATCAAGGCAGCAACAATGCTATGGGTACGGCGACGGTAACTGTTGAAGACAATATTGACCCTGTGGCAGTTGGCCAGAACATAACTGTGCAACTAGACGCCGCCGGCACCGTAACGGTTGCTGGCTCGGCTCTTAATAACGGTTCTACTGATAACTGTGGGATTACATCTGAATCAGTAAGCCCAAATTCCTTTAGCTGTGCGAATATCGGGCCTAATCCCGCTACTTACACAGTGCAAGACGCCAGCGGCAACATGCATTCGGTGCCTGTTACAATAACTGTTGAAGATGACTTGCCACCGTTGGTAACGGCCAATGACATCACAGTTCAGCTTAATGCTGGCGGAGTGGTTGGCATCACTGCGGGAGATGTCCTAAACGCTTCCAGCGATAACTGCGGCGTTGCATCCCTCAACATTGATGTAGGATTTTTCACTTGTGCTAATATCGGCCCAAACACGGTAACGCTTACCGCCACGGACTTTGAAGGGAATATGGGTATGGCAACCTCTACGGTAACGGTGGAGGATAACATAGACCCTAATGTTATCACGCAGAATATAACAGTGAACCTTGACCCTACAGGTAATGTCACCATCGCTGCTACAGACATTGACAATGGCTCAACTGACAATTGCGGACCGCCTGCTTTATCACTTGACATTACTTCCTTCACTTGTGCAAATATTGGTGCCAACACGGTCACTCTGACGGCGACTGACGGCAGCGGTAATAGTGCCATGAATACTGCCACTGTAACGGTGCAAGACGTCGCTCCTCCAGTGGTTGTTACTCAAGACATAACAGTACAACTTGATGGCTCAGGAAATGTTAGTATTACACCGGCAGATATAGACAATGGATCTTCGGACAATTGCGGCATTGCATCCAGAAGCCTTGATATTACCAGCTTTACGTGTGCAGATATTGGCGCTAATACCGTCACTCTTACCGTAACAGATAATTTCACTAATAGCGATAACGCTACTGCCACTGTAACAGTGGAAGATAACATTGATCCTGTAGCTGTTGCTCAAAATATAAATGTCTTTCTTGATGGCACTGGAAATGCAAGCATTGTCCCGGCAGACGTTGACAATGGTTCAAGTGACAACTGCGGAGTTGCCACCCTGGGATTGGACATTACAACTTTTACTTGTGCGGATATTGGACCGAACACAGTAACCCTTACTGCTACCGACGGTAGCGGCAATAGTAACAACACAACTGCAACGGTAACGGTGCTGGACAATATTGCTCCCAATGTCGTCACACAGAATATTACTGTTCAATTGGATGCAACCGGTAATGCTACTATTACCACTACGGATATCGACAATGGCACAACAGACAATTGTAGCGTAAACAGCCTGTCGCTGGATATAACCTCTTTTGGCTGTGGAGATATCGGTGCAAATACAGTAATGCTTACTGCTACTGACCCTACCGGTAACAGCGCCAGCGCGGCCGCAACTGTAACGGTTGAAGACAATATTGATCCTGTGGTGGTTACCATGGATATTACTATACAATTGAACGGAGCCGGGACCGCTACAATAACTCCGGCCGATATTAACAATGGTTCTACAGACAATTGTGGAATCAGTACCTTCGGTCTCAGTCAAAACAGTTTTACTTGTGCAGATTTAGGCGCAAATACAGTGACACTCACGGCCACAGATGCAGCAGGGAACTCGGCCATGATGAATGCCACCGTAACGGTGGAAGATAATATTGCGCCAACTGTCGTAACTCAAAATATCATCGTGCCACTGGACGCAACGGGTAACGCAACCATAACTCCAGGTATGGTTGATAACGGCACTAGTGACAATTGTGGAATTAACAGCCTGGCCTTGGATCAGACCACTTTCACTTGCACCGATCTGGGAGCAAACACGGTAACACTTACTGCCATGGACGCCACGGGCAACAGCGACAACAACACAGCAACAGTCACTATTGTCGACTTCATTGTTCCCACCGCCATTCCACAGGATATAACGGTGCAGCTTGATGCCACCGGCAATGTTACGGTAAACCCTATCGACCTTGACAATGGCTCGCTCGATAATTGTGCAGCGACCCTGAACTTCTCACTGAACATATCAAGTTTCACTTGCGCGAACATTGGACCTAATGCGGTTACGTTCACCGCCACAGATGCCAGCGGCAACAATCACTCGGCACCAGCTACCATTACTGTTGAAGACAATTTGCCCCCGGCCATAATTACGCAGGACATTACGGTTCAACTTGATGCATCCGGAAATGTTAGCATCACACCAGGAGATATTGATAATGGCAGTAATGACAATTGTAGCCCCACCAACCTAAGTCTGGATATTACAAGCTTCACCTGCGCAGACCTTGGCGCAAATACGGTAACCTTAACCGGTATGGACGCACTTGGCAATAGCGACAATGCCACTGCTACCGTTACAGTTGAAGATAATCTCGCTCCCACTGTAACTACTCAGAATATTACAGTGCAATTAGATGCCACCGGAAACGTAACTATCTCCCCTGCTGACATAGATAATGGCACCAGTGATAACTGTAGCGTGGCGGGATTAAGTTTAGATGTAATGGCCTTCACTTGCGCAGATGTAGGTGCCAATACCGTAACGTTGACGGCTACCGACCCCAGTGGCAATAGTGGTATGAATACCGCCACTGTAACAGTTGAAGACAATATATTACCGACCGCATTAGCACAAGACATAACGGTACAGTTAGATGCCACGGGCAATGTCACCATTACCCCCGCTGCAATCGACAATGGAAGCTCAGACAATTGCAGCATAAACACCTTGGCTTTAGATGTCAGTGCATTCACCTGCGCTGATATCGGGGCTAATAATGTTGTGTTGACAGTTACCGACCCGAGCGGAAATTCTTCTGACGCCAATGCTGTGGTTACTGTTGAAGATAACCTGGCTCCAACAGTTATTACTCAAGATATTACGGTGCAACTGGATGCGACAGGCAATGTCAGCATCACCACGGGAGATATTGATAACGGCTCCAACGATAATTGCAACATTGCAACACTAGGGCTAGACGTAACAAACTTCACTTGCGCAGATATTGGTGCCAATACTGTTACTCTTACTGCTACTGATGACTCCGGAAATAGTGACAATGCCACCGCGGTAGTAACAGTGGAAGACAATATACTACCCACGGTAGTAACTCAGGATATAACTATTCAGCTTGATGCCACTGGAAATGCTACCATAGTACCTGCCGATATAGATAACGGCAGCAGCGACAACTGCTCAGGTCTTGTACTAGGTTTGGATATTTCAGCATTTACCTGCGCCGAGGTTGGGCCTAACACAGTAATGCTGAGCGCAACAGATGCTGGGGGAGCAACTGTGCAGAGTGCGGCTACTGTTACAGTGGAAGACAATATTGGTCCCGTTGCTGTTGCTCAGGATATTACGGTGCAGTTAGATAACACCGGGAATGTTATCGTAAATCCGATAGACGTTGACAATGGATCTTCAGACAACTGCAGCATCGCAACATTTGCTCTTGACATTACCAATTTCGATTGTGATGACTTAGGAGCAAATCCGGTAGTACTTACCGTTACCGACCCGAGTGGTAACAGTGCAATGGCCAACGCCACTATCACTGTTGAAGACAATGTGTCGCCAACTGTTGGCACACAAGATATTACAGTTTCTCTCGATGCAACTGGGAACGTGACCATTTTACCGGCTGACGTTGACAATGGCACAAACAACAACTGTAACCTGCCTACCCTCAGCCTCGATATCAATAGTTTTACCTGTGCTGAAATTGGGCCCAATGTGGTTATGCTAACAGCAACTGACAACAGCGGCAACTCAGCAAGTGCACCAGCGACCGTCACCGTTGTTGATGATCTGGCACCAGTTATTCTCACGCAAGACATAACGGTACAACTTGATGCCACTGGCAATGCTTCCATTGTACCCGGTGATATAGACAATGGCACGGCTGACAATTGTGCTCTCGGTACTTTCAGCCTGGATATTTCTACTTTCACTTGTGCCGACTTAGGACCTAACACAGTAACTTTTACTGCCACCGACGCCAGCGGCAATAACAACAATGCCACCGCCACAGTTACAGTTACTGACATAATCGACCCCATTACCACAACTCAGAATATAACCGTGCAATTAGATGCCACTGGTAACGTCAGCATCCTTCCGGGAGATGTGGATAACGGATCAACGGATAACTGCATAATTCAAAATCAAACGCTGGATATCTCATCTTTCACCTGTGCAGAGATTGGACCTAATACAGTACAGCTTACTACAACTGATGACAGTGGTAACAACTCAAGCCAAACCGCAACAGTTACCGTTGAGGACAACCTGGCACCAAATATTGCTACCCAGGACATTACCGTGCAACTAGACGCCACTGGCAATGTAACTATCTCGGCAATGGATGTGGACAATGGTAGTAGCGATAACTGCTCTGTAAACCTTGGACTAGACATCACCGCTTTTACTTGTGCTGAACTTGGGCCAAACACAGTTACATTAACCGGAACGGACCCCAGCACAAACTCTGCCAATGCTACCGCTACTGTAACCGTAGTTGATGACCTGAACCCCACGGTGGTTACTCAAGATATCACTGTGCAATTAGATCCTACTGGAAATATTTCAATAGTGCCAGCGGATGTTGATAACGGAACCAGCGACAACTGCTCGGTTGCATCCCTAACCTTGGACATCACTGACTTCGATTGTAGTGATCTGGGGAATAACACCGTAACACTCACCGCTACCGACGGAAGCGGCAACAGTGCAGACGATACAGCCATCGTAACTGTAGTAGACAATGAGGCACCCGTTGCAACCACTCAAGACATTACAGTGCAACTAGACAATACCGGGATGGTTTCCATTGTGCCCGCAGATGTAGACAACGGTTCTTCTGATAACTGTGTGGTTAATTTATCATTAGACGTTACCGATTTCACCTGCGCCAACCTGGGTGCAAATACCGTCACGTTAACTGCCACAGATGCAGATGGCAACAGCAACAACGCCACAGCCACTGTTACCGTAGAAGATAACCTTCCACCTTCCATTACAAGCCAAGACCTTACTGTGCAACTTGATGCCACTGGCAATGCCTCCATCACCGCTATGGATATTGACAACGGAAGTAGTGACAACTGTTCACTAGCGTCTCTTTCGCTTGATGTTACCGATTTTACTTGCGGTGAATTAGGGACTAACCTCGTTACATTAACTGGTACCGATGCATTTGGAAATAGTCAAACTGCATCAGCGGTGGTAACAGTTGAAGATGTGACAGCTCCGACTATAAATTGCCCTTCTTCCATTGTTATTGGAAATGATCTTGGCGTTTGCGGAGCTAGCATTAGCATTCCTATTCCTGCAGCATCTGATAACTGTTCAGTGCAATCCGTCACTAATGATATCACCGCCAGTAATGATGCTTCCGCATTCTACCCCATAGGGATCACTACGGTTACCTATACTGTTTCCGATGCGTCAGGCAACCAGACCCAGTGCTCATTTACAGTGGAAGTTACCGATCAGGAAGTACCTACACCCGCTAATGCCGGACCTGACGTTATTGTTTGCGACCCGGTTTATACTATGCAAGGCAACAACCCAGTTGTTGGCGCTGGTAGCTGGACGGTGGTCTCAGGAAGTGCTACCATCGATGACCCTGCTAATCCCAATGCCAACTTGTCGCAAATTGGGCAGGGAGTTAATATCTTTGAATGGACCGTAACCGGCACCTGCCAAACTTCCTCAGATCAGGTGACTGTGGAGTTTCAATTGCTGATACTGGATGCGGGTTCTGACGTTACCATCTCGGACGGAGAGCAGGTATTACTACAAGCTACCAATGATAGAAATGAACCTGGCACCTATAGCTGGAGTCCTACCACCTGGCTTAGCGATCCAAACATTGCCGATCCGGTGGCAACCCCACTGCAAACAACTACCTATACCGTCACTTTCACCAACCAAGATGGCTGCACCACTACTGATGACATCACCATAACTGTGGATACTCCCAATATGCTTGGTCCGATAAAAGGGGTTAGTCCTGATGGTGATGGCATAAATGATTTCTGGCGCATAGTTGGGATTAACGCATTCCCACAGAACCAGGTAAAAATATTTAACCGCTGGGGCAATGTAGTTTGGGAAACTGCAGGTTATAACAATTTTGACAGAGTATTTGTAGGTACCGGCAACCAGCTGACATCGCTTGGTGCAGACGAATTACCTGAAGGAACCTATTTCTATTCTATTACTCTAGGCGACGGAACTGATCCTTTACAAGGCTTTTTTGTGTTGAAAAGATGAGAAGGTTTACATACATATTGCCTTTGCTTTTATTGCTCGCTACCGCCTCTTTGGCACAGCAGCAATCTTCCTTCTCATTATATAAGTTCCACCCATTAACTATCAATCCTGCACATAGTGGCTTTGAGCTGCCGGTGAGTATTATCTTCTCCGGAAGAAAGCAATGGGTAAATCTTGAAGGTGCTCCTACTACTGGCGTGTTCTCTATAAACGGCCGTATGGCAAATCACCCAAGAAGTGGCCTGGGACTGTCAATAGCATTCGATCGTATCGGTATAACCAATACCACCAGCATCTATGGGTCCTACTCTTTTAAGGTGATCTCAAGCAAAAAGCAGATCTATGATAACTGGGATTTCGATGCCGTTTCTTTGTCTCTGGGCCTATCTGCCGGCCTTGATTATTTCAGCGAGAATCTCAATGACCTGGAAATAAATAATGACCCGAATTTCACCGGTAACCTCAACATCATCTCTCCCAATTTTGGTGCGGGAATCTATTATAGCAACAACGGTTTCTTTCTAAGTTTTTCCGTTCCGAAAATGATCACAACCCCTTTCAATGTACCAGCCGGTATGGAGTTGAATTACAAAAACCACTTCTACTTAATGGGGGGCAAGGTGTTGCAGTTGAATCATGACGTTAAACTAAAGCCGTCATTCTTACTGAAATATGTGAATGGCGCCCCTGCTCAAGCAGACGCCAATCTCAACATCTTGCTCAAGGAGGCACTGGAACTAGGGGTAGGCTATCGCTCAAATTCCGCCTTCAACGCCATGGTGATGTTCTACTCAGGACTGAGATACAGCATTGGCTATAATTACGACAACCATATAGTCGGTAATCTGCCCAACTCAGCTCATGAGATTGTAATTCAATACCGATTCATCAATTCTGTAATCAACAGAATACCCCGTTTTAACCCTAAGAGAGATAGGATTCGATAAATAACCCATAACATTGAAATAACTTGTGCCTAATTTTTGGTATAAGTTTTAAAAGCCGTTGACAGCTATTATCTTAGCCCAGAAGAACCCTTGCCAGCAGCAATCTCTACCAAAACATGCAAGTGGAAAGAATCATAGGTAAATACAACTCCGGAAACCCCGGACCCAAATTAATCTTTACAGTTGGCATACATGGCAATGAAATCTCTGCGGTTAAGGCACTTCAGGATGTGTTTACCGCATTGGTGGAAAAGCAGCCTGATATTAAGGGAAGTGTAATTGGAGTTGCCGGAAATATACCTGCTCTTGAAAAGGAAGTTAGATATGTTGATGAAGACCTGAACAGGCTTTGGGGACTTGAAATTGATGAACTACACAATCCTATTGAGAAAAAAGAAAAAGCAGAAATAATCAAGGTTCTAAGGGAGGAGCTTACTGAACATGATGGCGAAGTCTTTTTCTTTGACCTCCACTCTACCTCTGCTGAAAGTGACCCTTTCATTTTTATAGGTGATACCCTGAGAAACCGGGAACTGGCCAGCCTGGTGCCAGTACCTATCGTGCTGGGGGCTATGGAGCACCTTCGAGGTACTTTCTTCGACCTCGTATCGAAATCAGGATTTCCAACATTAATTTTCCAGGGAGGAAGGGAAAGTGATGCTGACACCATAATCTATCACAAAGCGCTTATATGGAGTGTAATTTCAAACAAACTCGATCTTGATGTTAGCGATAACATAGGTGAAGCGCAGGATGCAATAAGCAAACTGCAGGGTCTGGGGCTGGAGCAGGAGTTCTATGAAATTGCCTATCGCCATGAAATTACCGAAGGCAAAGTCTTTACTATGAATCCCGGGTACAAAAATTTCCAGGAGATAAAGAAAAGGGAGGTACTGGGAAAGAGTAATGATAGGGACGTTCAATGTCAATTAAACGGGCAGATCTTTATGCCTTTGTACCAGAAACAGGGCAATGACGGCTTTTTCGTTGCCCGAAAAATATGGTCGTTCTGGATTAAGCTATCAGCAAAACTTCGTCAGTTTACATTCCATCGCAGGCTACATTGGCTGGTAGGTGTTTACAAAACCGATGCTTACCCACTAACCTTCAAGGTTGATCAACGTATAGCATTTCTTTGGGCCACGGAGGTCTTTCACCTGCTTGGCTATAAGAAAGACGACCAGGATGGCCCCTGGATGTATATGTCAAGGCGTGAAGATGAAAAAAGTCCTCCTACACCGGCTGAAGCCACAAAACGATTCTTTGCTTTCACACATTAGAACATCGTTCAATTACCATTTCTTATATTGGCACAGCAAATACCTAACCAATGGTCTTCATTAAACCCATATTGAGATTTCTTAGTTTGTTCTTAGCACTTTGGCTGCTATCTACTCCATTCTTGTATTCGCAAGAGGAGGAAGAAGAACAGAGCTTTCGTAAATACGACATTCTCCCAGCAATCAGCTTTTCTCCGGAAACCGATCTTACCATGGGAATAATAGGTTACCGCTACCTGCACCTCGCCCCAGAGGACCCCAACACTACGCAATCATTCATCAACTTCTTGGCTGTGTATACCACCAAACAGCAAATATTGATTGAAAGTAACTGGGAAATTTTTACACCTGGCAATGAATACAGATTCAGAGGATTCGCCGGTTTCAATCGCTTTCCAGATAGAAATTATGGACTGGGAAATGATGCTGGCGTTTTAGTCCGGGAATTCGAAATCGAAGACGGCATTGTAACTGATTCCACCGATGTAAACTACCTGCAATTTTCAGTCGATAGGTTCTCCTTTAGACCCGTATTTCTGAAGAAAATGCGTAAGAACTTCTACGCTGGTATTCTATTCGACATAGAAGATCAGTTCAATCTGGAAACATTGCCAGATGCATTTACGGTGCTAAATCAGAATAATGAACTTGCCTTATTACAAGCTAATACTCTGGGGTTCAGATCTGGGGCAGGTTTTAATTTTATTTGGGATAGCAGGGATAACCTGCTTAATGCCCGAGAAGGAAGTTACCTGGATTTAGGTATGGTTTTTTATGGAGGCTTCCTCGGTAGTGATTACAATTATTCCTCCTACCGATTAGATGCTCGTAAGTACTTCAATCCTGTTAAAAACCACAGTATCGCCCTGAGAACCAATATTTACCTCAGTGCCACTAGTGATCCCGTTGTGCCCTTACGAGGTCTTTCAAGAGTTGGAGGGCACAATCTTGTTCGTGGTTATTTTCGGGGAACATTTCAAGATAGGCACCTAAACACCTTCGAAGCGGAATATCGCTTGCCATTCTGGAAAGATGATGTGGATGCGCCCCTTTACAAATTCTGGAAGCGATTAGGAATGGTCGCCTTTGTAAGTGGTGCCCAGGTTTTTGGTGATGATGGCAACTTTGGGCTCGATCGATATAACTACGCAGTCGGTACCGGCCTCAGAATCTTATTCAATCCTGAGTCAAAGGTTAATATTAGAATTGACTACGCCTTTGGCCTTTCTAAAGATTCCGGCGGCCCTGGTGAAACACAAACCGGCCTTTACTTTTTCCTGGCGGAAGCCTTCTAAAGAAAAAAGCCCCAGCTCTATCAGCCAGGGCTTGGAAGTATTTTAAGCTGGCAACTTAGCTACTGGCATTGTCTGCGGGTGCAGGAGCTACCCAAGTCGTAATAGTTGGTTCTCCAACCACTCCAGCTTCTTCCATCTTGGCCTTCATCTCATCAGAGCCCATCATTTCTCCAACTTTCTCCAGGTCGGAAACAGCGAAAACCATGTAAACCATATTAGCATTTTCGGGGCTTGTGGCCATGCCTAGTAGTGTCATCCCGGCATTTGTTCTATTCTCAGCATCAGCGTCAAATTTCTCCTTCCACGCAGCGAAATCAGCCACCTCGTGGTTAGCAGCTACCCGATAATTCTGGCCTTCGCCCGGACCGTTTTGGTTGAAATACTTCATATCGTAAAGAGTAACGGTAGGCTCAGAAGTTACTCCAGCTCTTTCCATGGCTGCCTTTATCTCCTCCGACCCCATCGAAGCTTTAGCTTCATCGTGGCTTGTTGTCCACTCAAAGACGAATAATAGGTTTGGGTTTTCAGTACTCTGAACATATCCAAGCCTTGAATCCGGATCAGATACCTCATCGTAGACGGCTTTCCAGGCTGCTACATCACTTACTTCATGCATCACTCCCATTGCAGTAGCTCCGGAATATTTCGGCGCCTCAGTGGGAGCCTCTTCATTACTAGCCTCTTCAGTGTTTTCAGCCACTTCGCTGGTTCCACCTCCGCAAGCATAGAAAATCCCGGCTAACAATAGCCATAGGTACTTACTAAGAAATTTCATGATTAATTGGGTTAGGTTAAGGGTTTTGGTTTT
This sequence comes from Cyclobacteriaceae bacterium, assembly GCA_028285445.1. Taxonomy (GTDB): domain Bacteria; phylum Bacteroidota; class Bacteroidia; order Cytophagales; family Cyclobacteriaceae; genus JANQPQ01. Next base: position 37,178 of record JANQPQ010000011.1, read on the forward strand.
GGTTCTAGAAAATTACAGATTTCAAGAGCCTAAACCAAAAGCCTTCCTTTGAGCTATCTAATGGCGGCCTTAACCAACTTCATCATCTCTGCCAACTTACTGGGCTGTAACCATCTGGTTACCACAACCATATTGTTTGCCTTATCCACAACAATATAGTTTCCACCAAAACCAGCCGCGTAGTAGATACTCTGGTCATCTACACCATCCCAAGCCCTATTACCACGATTAAGCCACCACATGTATCCGTAGCTTTCATTAGCCTCCGATGGTTGCTGAACCATTTGTACCCACTCTTTGGAGAGTAACTGCTTCCCGTTCCAGTTTCCTTCGTTCAAAAACAGCAAACCAAATCGGGCATGATCGAGGGCGCTAATAAATACACCACCTCCGGAGTGTCCGCCGCCAGTTACTGATTGCATTTTTATGCCATCAACATTTACCCAGGCGTCATTATATCCATACCATCTCCAGGTTGAAGATGCACCAATATGATCCATTATATTCTCTTTGAGAACCTGTGGCAGCGGTTTTCTCCAAACCTGCAAAAGGGAATAGGCCAGTACATTCACTCTTACATCATTATATTCCATCACTGTACCCGGCGTTCTCAAATCCCTGTATTTCCAGTCATCAACTCCCCCTTCTCGTGGTGGGCGATCGGCCCAATCTTTAATACCAAAAAGTTCCCCAGACCAATCTGAGGATTGATTTAGCAGATGGTGCCAGCTAATACTGGCATTATGTTCCCCGTCAAAAGTGCCATCCCAAACGTAGTCTACAACTTTGTCTTGCGTACTGCGTATCAGGCCTCTGTCGTAAGCAAGACCGGCCATGGTGGACAAATAGCTCTTAGTTACACTAAAGGTCATATCTACCCTGCCAACATCTCCCCATTGCGCCACGATGTATCCATCTTTTATAATCAATCCTGCAGGACCACCCCTTTTCTTAGTCGGGCCCAGAATTTTATGATAGGGCTCTCGTCGAAAACCCTCAAGGATAGCAATGCGTAAGTCTTTCGACCCGGAGTATTCATTAGCCATGGCAAAATCAACAGCAGCCTGTAGTTCATTGGCTTTAAGCTTTGATTGCTTTGCATCTCTTGTCTCCCATTCTCCTAAAGGAGGAAAATAGCTAGTTTGGGCAGCAAGGGGAAAACTAAAGGCACTTATAGTGATGATAAAAAGAAGTGTGGTTAGGTACTTTGTCATAATCTTAAAGGTCAGTGGAGGCCATCAATAAGTGCCTCCGTGTAATGTGGCCAAGTTTAAATATTTGTAACTTTGAAACAAACACTAATTACACCAATGAAATTCAGATACATAACCTTGATGCTGTTAGTGAGCTTGTTTTCTACAGGCACATTTGCACAGATAGAAATGCCAGCTGCGAGCCCAACCTTCGAGCTGAGTGGTAAAATTGGGCTGGCGCAAGTTAAGGTAGTATACTCAAGACCTAGCACCAACGATCGTAAAGTATTTGGTGATCTTGTTCCCTATGGAGAGCTATGGAGAACTGGTGCCAATGCATCAACCAAACTTTCTTTCGATATGAATGTGGAAATTGAGGGAAATAAGGTACCGGCAGGAGACTACGCTCTTTACACAATTCCAGGTGAAAAAGAATGGACTATCATCCTTAGCAAAAACACCGAGCTGTGGGGTAGCATGGGATACGAACAGGAACAGGACCTGTTGAGGTTCCAGGTGCCAGCGCAAAGTGTAAGCAGTCACTATGAAACTTTTACCATAAGCTTCAGCGACTTTACAACCAAGAGTGCTTACCTAAACATGAAATGGGAAAAGTCGAAAGCTAAATTTCAGATTGTAAATGATACCGATGAGTACGTGATGACGCAGATCAAAGAAAAACTGATTGACAACGAATCTGAAAGAGCCGGCGATTACTATGCATCTGCCTCTTACTACTATCAGACAGAAAGAGACATGAAATTGGCATTAGGCTGGATAGATAAATTCCTGGAGACTGAAGAAAAGTATTGGGGTTATCACCTCAAGGCCAAAATACTAGCCAGACTGGGAAATAAGAAAGAAGCAATTGCAGCAGCCAACAAATCAAAGGAATTGGCTGGCAATGGCGTCAATCCAGACTATGTCAGGCTCAACGAAAAACTAATCGCAGGATTAGAATAAAGATATCTAACACTAGCTTTCTAAAGGCAATGGAGTTTTCCATTGCCTTTACTTTTTTAGGGTAAAGACGTAGATTGAATATCCTTAAAAACAAACCCCATGAAAAAGCTAGTCCTCTTTTCCCTTCTCGTAGCTACCTCGCTACACACAATTGCTCAACGAACACAAAAGCCCGTCTTACATGGTAAGCATTGGATGGCAATTACTGGAAAGCCCCTTGGTGCCACGGCAGGTGCCATGATTTTTAATCAAGGTGGCAATGCCGTTGATGCTGCTTGCGCAATGTTGGCCGCTACCTGCACTATGTGGGATGTACTGAGCTGGGGCGGAGAAACCCAGGCTTTAATCTACAATCCTAACACCAAAAAGGTAATAGGCATCAATGCTTTGGGAGTGGCTCCTTCCGGTGCTACTGCTGAATATTTTAAGGAAAAAGACATGAAGTACCCTCCTCAATATGGGCCACTGGCCGCTGTAACACCGGGCACACCCGGAGGCTTAATGACCATGCTGGCTGAGTACGGTACCATGAGCCTTAAAGATGTTTTTGGGCCGGCCATGGAAATGGCTGCTGGTTATCCCATCGAGGCTCAGGCTGCTGATGGCATCGAGCGACAAAAAAAGAGAATTAAAGAGTGGCCCTATTCGAAGAAAATATTCCTTCCTCATTTAGGAGAGGAAAGAGAAGCACCAGAAGCTGGCGAAGTTTTTAAGCAACTGGATTTACTGGCAACATTACAAAAGCTAGTGAACACAGAGGCTGAGGCTTTGAAGAAGGGTAAATCCCGAAAGGAAGCTATCTACGCAGCCTATGACAGGTTCTACAAAGGAGATATAGCCGATGAATATGTGCGAGGCGCTAATGAGCAAGGTGGTTTATTCAAGAAATCAGATTTAGAAAATTGGAAGGTCTACATAGAAGAACCTGATGTTACTAACTATAAAGGAATTGACGTTTATAAGCTCACATCATGGGTACAAGGTCCGGTAATGTTGCAGTCATTAAATATGGCTGAACAGCTACCGCTTAAAGACATGGGTTATAATTCGGTTAAATACATCCATGCGCTTTATCAAATTATGAATATGACCTTCGCTGATCGGGACTTCTATTACGGCGACCCCTACTTCCCTCCTGAAGAACCTATGCAAGGATTACTTTCTAAGGAATATGCAAAGGCCCGCCTTGAGGAAATTAATTGGGAGAAGAATGATCCCGAAGTTAAGCCAGGTGACCCATACAAATTCCAGCAAGGGGACAATCCATATTTGAAGTATATCGAAAAATGGACCAACAAAGAACCATCCGGGGATGCCATGGGCTGGGCTCCTGTTGATGCCAATGGAGAATTCCTGAATATCAATGACTTCTATACCGGCACTACCTCAATTCAGGCGACTGATGAAGAAGGTTGGGTCGTTTCTATTACCCCCAGTGGGGGCTGGATCCCGGCTGTTGTAGCTGGTAATACCGGCATCGGCATGAGCCAAAGGGCACAAAGTTTTGTTGTCAACGAAAGTGAAAATCCCTACAATGTAATTGCCCCGGGGAAAAGACCAAGAGCCACACTAACTCCGGCTATGGCCCTAAAGGATGGCAAGCCTTACATCTCTATGGCGGTACAAGGGGGCGATGGGCAAGACCAGAACTTGCTCCAATTCTTCCTTAATATGGTCGAATTTGATATGAATGTACAGCAAGCTGCAGAAGCTGCTAACATTAACAGCTATCAAATGCGAGGCTCTTTTGGAGAGCATAAAACCGAACCAGGCCGAATGCTTATTCAGGAATCTACACCACCTTATGTAAGAGCGAAGCTCCGGGAAATGGGGTATCAACTCCAGATCAGGGAGCGCACATCAGGACCAATTAATGCTATTTTCTTTGATTGGGAGCATGGCACTTTCTGGGGAGGTTCAAGCAACCATGGTGAGGATTATGGTATTGGGTGGTAGTAAGCTAGCTTCTAATTAAAAATCTCAAGTTTCAAGTTCAGAAAGAAGCTCTTAAACTTGAAACTTGAGACTTAAAATATTTACATTACTCTTTCCCGTCAGGGCTGACTTTCTCAGTCATATCATCATCGGGACGATTCTTAACGTAAGTCTCCAGGAGTTGATCCATTTCCCAGAACATGTGCAGAATTGATTCCTTAGCTCGATAACCATGACTTTCATGAGGCAGCATTACCAATCTAGCCTGGCCTCCAAGCCCTTTAATTGCAGCGAACATACGCTTACTCTGCACTGGAAATGTACCGGAGTTGTTATCAGCTTCACCGTGAATCATAAGCATCGGCTCATTGATTTTATCAGCATGCATAAACGGTGACATGGTATAGTAAACCTCAGGTGCTTCCCAGTAAGTTCGCTCTTCGCGTTGGAAACCAAATGGTGTTAGCGTCCTATTATAAGCTCCGCTACGGGCAATACCGGCAGCGAAGAGATCGGAGTGGGCCAGCAGGTTGGCCGTCATGAAGGCCCCGTAAGAATGACCACCAATGGCAATTCTTCTTGGATCAGCAATTCCCATCTCTACCAACGTATTGATGGCTGCCTCTGCGTTCCATACTAATTGTTGCCTAAAGGTATCGTTAGGTTGCTCGTCCTCCTCTCCCACTACAGGCATACTGGGCCCGTCAAACACTGCATAGCCCCTGGTAAGGAAGTAAAGCGGCGATCCCCAATTCAGTCTTATAAACGAATATGATGAGCCTGTAACCTGGCTCGCGGCCTTCGCAGATTTGAATTCTCGTGGGTAAGCCCACATCACCACAGGTAACGGCCCATCTTCTTTCTTGTAGCCCTTAGGCAGATACAAATCTCCTTTCAGATCCAGGCCGTCCTCGCGTTTATACTTGATTACCTGTTTTTCAATTCCTTTCAAAGAAGGATATGGATGGTCCATATTCGTGAGAGCGGTAGTCTTATTTCTTCGATAATCCTTGAGGAAATAATTTGGGGACATCGCCTTTGACTCTCTCCTTATTACAGCCAACTTCTTATCAGCATCAATAATCTTGATCGGAATTTCGTAGTAAGGAGATTCTGAAACCCACAGGTTCTTGGTTTCCTGTGTGGCAATATCGAACTCCCGAATGAATGGGATATTGCCCTTAGGCGATGCGCCTAGACCAGTGAGATAGAGCTTAGAGTTGCTCTTATCCATCATTAGCACGCTTCTGCCATACTGATTGGTTACTGTTTCAAATCCACCGGGATCGCTGTAGCGGTCTTCAAAAGAACGATCAAAGAGCACCTTTGTACTTCCGGCGTTTCCAGGTTGGAAAGAACTGGTGACTGATTGCCTTGTATTAAACCAGAAAGAATAGGCAATGGCGAGGTTGTCGTTACCCCAGCTTACTCCGGCGTAGCGGAGTGGAAGTGATATATCAGCTTTCTTGTCACCTTTGAAAGGTGCTTCAAGGTAGTAGAGTTTATCGCGAACATCTGTCTTCTTAGAGGGGTCTCCACCATCCTGAGCTTCTGTCCAGTAAAGTGTGGCGGGAGTATCGTTTCTCCAGCTAAAACTCCTGGGGCCTAAACGTACCGCGCCGAACCCCTTGGGAATATCCTCAGCCAGGGGTATATCAGCTATAGTACTTACCAAAGCACCTTCGTTGTTAAGAATTCTTGCCTCTAAAGGAAAGCGAGAATAAGGAACAATGTAAGAGAAAGGCTTCTTCACGTAGGTGGCAAAAACATAGTTGCCATCCGGGGAAGTGGATATCTGCCTGATAATACCTGGCTCGCTAAAGGCAGACTTGCTCCCACTTTCAACATTGAGCATGTATAACTGACCGCTTGCGTAGTAAGTGAATAATTCTTCGTCATATGCATTCTGGAGCAAATCCTGATAGGTGCGCACAGGAGCTTTTCTACCAGTAGTCTCCTGTATTGTTGGACCAGAGGGCACCACTGCTTCCACTGGGACGTCACCTCTGCCTGGAAGAACAGACCTATATACAATCCGCTTACTGTCTGAGAACCACTGATAAGGCGTTCCATTGAGCGCGTCATTGATGATGGCATCGGTCTGTTGCCTGGCCTGGCCTGAAGCAAAATCGGCTGTCCACAGTTGAAGGCCATTGGACTTGGTGATTGTAAAAGCTATCATTTGGCCATTTGGCGACCAGGTTAAGTTTTGAATTACCGGATCAGCAGGTAGGCCCTTAACCCGGTACTCTTTGTCGCCTTGAACACTTCGGATGATCAACCCATTAAAGGCAGCACCCCTGCTGGGCCCATTGGTTCTCGGATTAATTCTTAGGCCCGCAAGACGCAATTCCGGCTGCGCGAGTTCTTCAATTGATATGTACCCAGGCCTCTCCATCACCACCATCCAGTCTCCAGCGCCATTCACCGAAACAGAAGGAGTTTGTGGAGCATTTACCAAATCCGCAATTTCTTTGGGCGGCACCTGGTAGCCATTCTGGCCATAGGCCAAAACGCTTGCAAGCACAAAAGTGCAAATCATTAGATATCTCATGTGATTCTGAGGTTTGTTTGACTTCAAGATTTAGTTCATGGAATGTACAAACTACCTTCTTGAATCAATAGCAAAATATTCACTAAAGGCTAGCGATTATTTTGAGTGGTAAATTCGTAAAATGCGCTAATTAGCTATTTGAGGCTTCCAGCTCCAATTCAGTCTCGACTGGAGCATGACCGTTCATTGGCCCCTTGGGTTGACCATTACTATTCTCGTTCTCTTTTTCCTTGCCTTTCCTGGCCAACTCTCTCTGCATTTGTTTCACTGTAAGTGATGAACCGTCAGGGCTCCAACCAGGAGGACCGAATATGTACATGAACTTATGACCCCAGTTAGAAGTGCTTTTTACATCTCTCCAAATATCCTTGTACTCATGCGATACTATAACCAGTGGATTGTAGGAGTTCGGTGGATGTATAACACCAAATTTTGTTTCAAGGCGTTCGTCAAGATGGCGGTGCGTTCCGAATACCTTGTCGAAGATATTTAAGTATCCACCATGGTTCTTATCCAGATATTCGATATTCTGCGCGTGATGCACCTGATGCTGCTTATGGGTGTTCATGAATTTCTCCAGGAATCCCAGGTAAGGCATAAACTTGGTATGCAGTTGAAACTGCCAAAGTGCCTGAATGCCAAGGCAAGTAGCAACCATTACCGGGTGAAACCCGATGGCTGGTAACCAAAGCCAAAACAATGGCTTGTAGAACAGCGTAACCCAACCATTTCTGATACCAGTACCCAGGTTGTAATTGTCTGAGGAATGATGAACAATGTGGGCCGCCCATAGTACTCTAATTGTGTGGCTAAGCCTGTGGTACCAGTAGTAAGTAAAATCATCAGCGACCTGACAGATTACAAATAAATACCAGTGAAAGTTGAATGACTTCCATCCCATGATATTGACACGAATACCATCAACAATAGGATTAAATATCCAATAGACCTCAAAGAAGAGCAGCAATGAAAGCAGCTTGGTGCCAATAGCCAGCACTACGGCTCCAGCACCCATGGAGACACTGGAACCAAAGTCTTTCCATTGATATAGTTCACGATCGTACTTGAGGCTAAGGATTATCTCTACAACGATGAGAGCGACAAAAGCCGGTACCCCATATATAAGCGGATTGGTAAGACTGATGTCCTGCGTTAGGTCGAAGGTCAATTAACTAAGTAGTTTGGTTATCAGTAAATAAATGCCAAAAATAGGGAATGGTTTTGATTTGACTAAAAAAAGTAAGGTTTTGTGCGGGAATGTCTGCTTTGCTGTTCTTGATCCCTATTGAGGTAACTTACCAGCTTTAGCTACTTAACCATCTCCTTTTCAAGGGCTTCCAGCGATTTTCCCTTGGTTTCCGGCATAAAGAACAGCGCAAAAATTAGTTGAAGGACCATCATTCCTGCAAAAAAGGCAAATATGGGTCCTCCGTTAAATTTAGCTAGTACATATGGCATCAAGAGGGTTATTAACGCCGCAAATACCCAATGCACTGAACTACCAAATGCCTGGCCATTGGCACGCACGTGGTTGGGAAATATCTCCGATATAAATACCCAGATTATCGCTCCCTGACCGATGGCGTGAGAAGCGATGAAAACAAATAGGTAGACCGGGACTTCAAAACCCCCAAATGCTTCCAGCAAGAAAACCCTCGATACCATGGCAAGCGACAGAATATATCCTACAGAGCCAATAATTAGCAACTTCTTTCGACCAGCCTTATCAATAAGGTAAATACCCAACATTGTAAAAAGCAAGTTTATGAGACCAATGCCAGCAGTTGACAACAGTGCAGTGCTTGCACCCAAGCCAGCAGACTCGAAGATGCGTGGGGCATAATAGATCACAAAGTTGATTCCCGAAAGCTGATTGAAAAAGGCCACCAGAAATGCCAATACAACCGGTTTTCTAAATCGGGATGTGAGTATTGACCCTTTACTTTGTTCAGAGTCGCTTTCCTTAATCGCGGCGATAGCCTCTTCAGGAGCTCCTGCAATACCAAGCCGTTGAATTACATCTTTGGCCCCACTTTCATCTTTCTTCATTAGTACCAGCCAGCGGGGACTTTCGGCAACACCGAATATCATAAGTAGATATGCTGCTGCAGGGATTGCCTCCACGCCAAGCATCCAACGCCAGGCCTGGTCGCCAATGCCTGCTAGTAGAAAGTTAGATACGTAGGCTATAAGAATGCCAAGCACAAGGCTGAATTGATACAGTATCACCAATCGACCTCTCCTGTCTGCTGGAGATATTTCAGATATATAAGTAGGTACCGCCACAGAGGAAGCTCCAACTCCCAGGCCACCAATAAAACGGAAAAAGGAAAAGGAATAGGGATCAAAGGCCAGCGCTGATCCCAAAGCTGAAACCATAAACAGCAATCCGATCCAGATTAAAGTCTTCTTGCGACCAAATTTATCGCAGGGGATACCACCGAACATTGCTCCCAAAACGGTACCCCATAGCGCCATCGACATGATAAAGAAGCCATGGAAAAGGTCGCTGTGCTGCCAAAGCCCCTGTATTGGCTTGTCAGCCCCCGAAATAACTGCGGTATCGAAGCCAAAAAGAAAGCCCGCAAGTGAGGCTACAATAGCCCAGTACCATAAGGTATTTGATTTCAATTGTTTGGAACAGTTGATTAGGCGAATCGAAAGTAAGTCCTAAGCCAAGATATTCCAAACTGGCAAACGCCACGTGTTCTCCGGGTCGGTTTCGGTTACTAATTCTCCAGAATCAACTTATTGGATAAATACAGGTACCGAGCATAGTTGCGCCAGTTATCGGGAGCATACTCAAATGCTTTGGCAAAGTGCTCCACAACCTTCGACTGATTGTCCTCTTTTATATAATATTCCCCTAATGCCAAATGCGCAATCCAGTTTTCAGGGTTGTCTTTTACGTTTTTGCTGAGAATCTTGTAAGATTCCTTCTTATCCCCTTTCAATAAGTATTTGGAAAGTCCATAGTAGTACCAATCAAAACCTTGGGCCAGTGAAAGACCTTCCTCTCTCGCAGACTTAGCTTCCTTTTTCTTACCCATTTCGTCAAGCAGATCGGCCTTCATCATTTTGTTCTGGAAATTTGATTCCAGCTTAATGGATTCTTCCAACCAGGCCAGTGCAGCTTCGTGGTTTGACGCGTTCTTCTTGAGCTCTTCGCGCGCCAGGGCCACATATTCGCGAGCTGTTTTGTCTTCCTTGGCCTGTAGATCTTTGAGTAAGTTGTTATTGACATCAACTGAAATCTCAAACCTAACCCTCTTAGTGGCCCAGATTAACTCGACCTTAGCAGACTCCGCCTCCCTATCTACAAAATTGTAACTGAGCCATTCCTGATATGTTACCGTTTCCGGAACGACATCAACCCTCAAGGCATCGTCTTTGGCGTCATACTGGAAACTTCCCCAGCTTTCGTAGTTATTTGAAAATATCACCGTCCACTTTTTCTCAAATACCAGTATGTGCAAGCCATAAGAGCCCGCTTTTAATTCCTTCCCTTCAATTTTTACATCATGTGTAAACTCGATGGTTGTATTCCGATTTGATCCGGCACGCCATGGGTATTCTTTCCCATCCACCACAAAGTTGTAGGGAACGATACCACCAAAGATCTTCCGCCCTTTTGCCAGGGGACTGTGGTAGACAACAGTAACATCGGTAGTGCCAATACGCTGAATGACGCTAGCCCTCTGGCTAACTCTGGTGGTGCCCACCATATCCTGAGCAAAAGTAAACCCGCCAATGAGCAGTAATAGAAATGAGGTTGATATGCTAATTGAATGCTTCATAATCGCTTTGTTTATTTTGATCTGACCAATGTAGATATAGGGCAATTGGCGACTATGCAGCCAACCGTTCATCTTTGTTCAATGCTGTACAAGAGCACATTCGGTACAGAACACTTACGAAAAAGCCGCTCTTTCGAGAGGCCCGTGGGGAAAGTGATAAATACTCTGCATTGATTTGGCTATATTGGTTATGCCATTAGCAACTGTGGCCCATTGACTGCATGAAGAAAATAATCCTTCCAGCTTTTGTGGCAACTGCGACGGTCGCTGGATTTTATACTCTAACTATTTTCTACGAAGGCGCAGACCTGCTCTTGTTGCCCCTAGTTGTCATCCTCGGGCTTGTTGGGCTTTTCGGCATCATCACTATACCTTTCTTCATTTTCCTAATTGTCAAGAAACGGCCTGGAGGCAGGGTTTTAATCTGGGTAACCGGACTTGCACTCGGAACATATCTGGGATTTATAGCTGTCACACCACTGATCAACTGGGATAGAGATCACAGGGATCTAAGTGGCAAACTTATTTCTATTGAAATTGAAAATTATAAGGCTATTCATGAACAGTACCCTGAAAATTTGAATGAGCTAAACACTGAGTTATTAAACGACGTACTTCCTTCAACCTACCAGCTTAAGCGCTTCAGTTACCGAAGAACGGATGATTATTATGATTTAGATATCCCCGGGCTGACCTTGCTTCATTGGAACACCAAGACCGGAAACTGGGAGCCTCAATAACCTTGAGACAAGATAAATAAGAAAAACCTTATAAAAATGGTTTGTCTCGCTGGGGGGTCACTGCATAGATTGCTATGTGTCTCATTAACTGGATAGCAATCTCCTGATTCGGATTAGGCTTCCCAGAAATGTTACACCTCAAACTGCCGCCAGAAGCATTTCAGTTACTGCATAAAAACGTACACCATGACTAGGTCAGCCTATTTGTTCAGTTTACTTCTAATTACAACCCTTATGTTTACAAGGTGCGCTGAAAGCGAACCAGATTGCGGTCTCTCTGCAATTCAGGTGGAGGTGTCGCAGGTTACGGGCGCCGTTTGTGGCCAACCAGATGGAGCCATTGTGCTTGACGTACAAAGTGCTCTCCAGGATCTTTCAAATTTCGAGTACAGTATCGATGGTGGCATGACTTTTCAATCCCAGTTGATTTTCGACGGCATTGTACCTGATCTTTACACCCTGGTGGTTAGGGATGTTAATGCCGCATGTGAAGAAATGGTTTCCCAGGTTGTTGTTCCATCCGGAATTAGCTTCGACCTGGAGGTGATGCCGATAATTCAAACTTATTGCTCTGTAGCACAAGATCCACAGGGGTTTGGCTGCCATGTGCCCGATGGCAGAGCCAACACAGATTTCCTCCAGTTTGACGTAATTCAGGCAAACGCCTTGGAAATCAAAAACCGAGTATTGACCAGAAATATGCCCAGGTCCAACTCTGGCTTAACTTTGACTACAGAGCAAATTGAGACTATTGTTTGCTGGGTAAATGATGGAGCCCTGAATAATTGAAAGAACTGAAGCTAGCGGCCGCTTGAGATAAACACAACGCTTCTTCTCCTTATACCTTGGTAGTCTTTGATCAACGACGCCCAAAAATTCATTGCTTTCTTTGCCATTTGTACTCACCCTTTAAAGTCCATTGCCCTTCAGAGTCGAGCTCGTATGACTTATTCAGCATGGTATTTTCATCAATTATCGTCTCTGTATCCTTGTAGATCATTTCCTTTCCTTCGTAAGTCAAAATCTCCATTAGCAGTACCTGCCCCTCCGCGCTCACTTTCCGTAAACTTCCATTACTTATTAAGCCGCCAACAGATAAGGCATGGTAAATAATCTGCTCCTTTTCAGGATGCCACAAATAATAGCCGTCCATATTCGTTATCCATCCCACGTCATTCAGATTCGATTTCATAACAAACTTGAGATGTTCACCATGAATTCCTTTGGAAAAGGTTACTTCGTGTTCTTTGGCTGAATATTGAACATCAGGTTGATAGTTAGGATCCGTAGCTGTCCACACACCCCCATTGTCTGTCAGGTACTTTTGGTGCTTGCCGAAAAACACCTGCTTTGCAGATAGCGAATCAGCTTGCTCCTGAGCGGAAGCGCCGCTGACCAGAGATAAGAGCACAAGGGTGAGTATTGTAAATCGTTTACCAATCATCATCACTAATTGTTATGTTGCTTTAAGAGTTTCAAACCCGGCAATTGTATCGAAGTCTCTCATTTTTCTTCAGCATAGCATATATAGTTTTTCTTAAGGTTTTTAAAGGAAATGTGACGTTGGCAATAGGCTGTAGACATTAATTTTACCCTATGACCGCGGAATACATTATTGACGGCGCCAAGTTCAGTACCAAAAACGGTTTCTATAACTACATCGAGAAAACCTTTACACAGGGTTTGAATTATCGTATTGGGAGAAATCTGAATGCATTTCGAGACGTGATGTCTGGTGGATTTGGCATGCATGATTGTGACGAGCACATAATTATCAAATGGAAGAACCTGGCCAAGAGCAGAAAGCGATTAGAGGGGTGGTTTCTAGAGGCTGTTCTGGAATTTTTGGAAACTGAAGAGGATATAACCTTCCAAAAGTTTGAGCATGGCATCAAGTAATATTCTAAACTGTACCCTATCGAAAATTGATAAAACTAGGAACTTCAATAATGGATATATTAGTAGTGCTTACGCACAGCGTAACGCTCAATTACCTACATGTGGCAATTTCTCCAGCTCAATAGATCAAAACTCCCGTTTATTTTCGGGGTAACCTCCTTGGTCTTCACCACACTGGCATTAGCAATTTTTGCCATTGGATTTCTCACTGCAGAAGGACAAGGGCCAACGCCATCTCTCTTTGTGACAGTGATTCTGAACGCTGCAGTTGTAGTTCCATTTTTCATCCTTATGGTAATCGTCATAAGAGGATCTTGGGATTTAGCCAAACGAGAAAAAGCTTTTGGAAGTAAGCCCTTTTCTGATCTATCAAGTAAAGGATTTGTTACCAAATTGAAAAACGATAAAAATCGATGGCAATTAGTCGAACCCCTTCTTAAAGGTGAGATCCGAAGTTTTCCAATTTTAGCTGAAGTCGACACCCAACACGCTGCTGATGTTATTAGGTTTCAGGCGTTGGTGGAAAAAGAAGTAATCAAGAAAGGAGATTTTGAAAAGCTGACTAAGAAATTTTCAACCGAAGATATTGAGTTCGATTTTCAAGGAATTACTAAGAAAATATCTGTCAAGAATTACCGAATGAACACCATTGATGAATTGATGACAGAATTGAATCGATTTATCAAACTGCTAGAGCAGGAGGGTTTGAAGCCAAAGAAAATGAAGATAACCTAGCATCACGAAGGAGACATCAAACAGCAGAGAACTCCAATAATGGATATATTAGTTAAGTAATTAGTAATTGGTCTGCAATAAGGAGAAATAGACATGTGTAAATATGCCATGGTGCTTTACAAGCCTCATTATGCTTGCTTCAACTGTCGCAAGACTTTTAAGCGCAGACTGCAGGTTGACATTAAGAGAGGGATTAATACAGGAGACGAAAACAAACCCGCCACTTGCCCGGAGTGTGGCAATGTAATGGCAGATATGGGACTTGATTTTAAATCCCCTAAGAAGACTGATGTCAAGGCCTGGGATCACCTCTCTACTCTTTATACGGTTGGAATTACCTACCATTCCTGCGGCTGTACTGGCCCGGGATACGTTCCCAAAAATTCAGACGAGCTTATAGATTATCTTATCCGTGTTCGATCAGAATACTTACAACATCAGCATTTCTGGGCCCGGAGGAAAAGTGATCCTGAAACTCAAAGCGAAATAGCCAAAGACGAAAATGAGAATGCCGTATTTCTATACAACACGCCAAGAGAGGCCAGAATAGGAACAAGCAAGAGGCCCAAGTATGACGCCAGCGCCGCTCAGATCTATTGGGGTAGGCAAATCAGGGAACTTGACAAGAAGATTGAGCAAGTCAAAAGCCCATAATTCATTCCATTCTCTGGTTTCTCTGGTTTCTCTATCTTTGTCATGATGAGATTAGCCTTCACATTTTTCTTCCTCCTTTGCAACCTAAATCTTGCCGCGCAGGTGGTTAATGATCATCTGGAATTCAACCTTCAGGATGCTAAGAAAGGTGTAATTAACGATCCTGATGGCTACACAAACATTCGAAGTGGACAAGGTACAGAGTTTGAGGTTATTGGTAAGCTCTTTGAAGATGAGATTTTTCTCTATTCTCCAGTCGATAGTAGCAACTGGTGGGTCGTGTACAAGTATTGGAATTTATATGGGTTCGTCCATAAAAGTAGAATAAAAGACATATCAACTTTTACCGCGCAGGAGCTTAAGCCCAAGCTATCTGCAATATTCAGGCAAGAGTTGAAGTTATTTAGAGAAGAATCAAGCGAATGGATGGATTTCCATGAAAAGACTTTCAATCACAGCCTGGGGATGTTTGAAAGCTACGTGTGCAGAACGAAAGACGAAGAGATGTTTAAGCTCTTCATCAGCATACTTCAGGCGGAAGATGGTTCTGCTGACGAATCTCCTGCTTTTGCTCTTGGTAAAGTATTCTTATGCCAGCCCGATTGGGTGCTGAGTAGAATTCAAGGGCGCACTGGTCTACTATTGCTTCTGGAGCATGGTGCGGTTCAGCATTTTAGTGGTAAGCGTGATGCGGTGAGCCTTTCACTTAGAAAGAAACTTACTGACTTTCGGCGGTCTCACAAATTGAAGCAGGTTGACTACGATAATTACTATTAGGGAACCTAGCCAAATGAATCTGTCGAGAAGTCACCATCGCCCAAACTTAAATGCTTAGCGTCCATTGAAGAAAAGAATCCAGGGCTGTAGTCTTGCTTCCTGCAAATTGAAATAACCAGGTCCCTCTCAACATTAAGGTCAACTAAGTCAGACCATCCGGAATTAATCACAAATTCATTGTCTAGCAAATAGTATACTTCCTCTTCATCACTTACAATCCTATTAATACAGGGATGCCCAGAAAAGGGGAGCTCCAACTCATCGAAATACTCAAACTTGATCTGTTGAATCCGAATTTTTTCAAAACCTCCCAGTCTTAAGTTATAAGCCCCTTCGTCTGTAATCAGAACAAACCAATCACCGTCATTCTTTGGAATCAAAACCTTCTGTAGCGCTTGATTAATCATAAATCGAATTGTTCCGTCGAGGGGAGTATTCCTTCTTGCCTCTGGCTCATTGCTGCTGCCAAATCAAGAAGGAAGACAAATATACATCGTCGTATTTCGATACATTTTACATAACCCAACCCCATTTTCTTCAAGATTTCTTCCGCCAATAGTAAATTACCAATACAACGGCAAGTCCAGTTAGTATTTCAAAAACCTGATCTACTTTATCCACTATACTTAGATTTTGCAATAATCGGTCCCTGTCTCTTAAAATTGCTTCAGCCTCCTCGACTACTAACGCAGCAGTTGCCTTATTGCTGGCGAGGGCACTATCGAAATCAAACGTTGAAAGCCCAGAACCCAGTGTTCGTTTCCGATATTCTGGATTATGCATTAGAGAGTCCTGAAATATCATTATCTCTTGAGACCAATCACTTAGTTCGATATATCTAATTTGTAATTCTGTCGCGTTAGACGACAACCGCTTAGTTAGAAATAGCAAACCAACCTGCAGCAACGAAACTGCAACTAGTAAATACGCTGCATAGCGAACATTCTTCATTGAGCAGACTATTGTGGCAAGGTAGTATTCATTACCACTAAACTCTAACGATTAGTTGGCAACGTGTCCTTGCTCCAGGGTGTTTGCAACACGTGCGTTAGAGCGAGTTAGCAATCCCTCCAGTTAACAATAGGCAAGCAGTTTATGCTGCGGCTCAAAGGTGCCGAAAGCATCACTCGTTCTTCAAAGCCTTACTCAAATTAAGCCTATAGCTACGGATGCTTTGTACCCCTACCACCAGTACAGCTAGCATCAGCAACAGCGCAATAGGGCCGGCAATCATCCACCATTTTATTGAAATGCGAAAGGCGTAGTTCATAAGCCAGTCTTCCGCAACCATATAGATCAATGGTATAGCTATTATACTCGCTAACAAAATCATTATTCCTATTTTGTTAAATAGCGTATAGAAGACGTGGAAAACTGACGCGCCAAGTGTTTTACGTACACCTATTTCTTTTACCCTAGATGCCGCGTTGATGTAGGTCAACCCAAAAATTCCAATGATTACTATCGAAACTGAAAAAATGGAAAAAAGTGCAAATACTTTACTAAATCGATTGTCGGGCTCATATTGACGTGAGTAGAAGTCTTCGAGCAAGAAGTAATTAAAAGGGTTACCCTCAAAAACTTCCCCCCAAATCCGCTGAATCTCGTTCATTCGAGGCAGTTGACTGCCCGTTGCAAATTTCAGGTAGCAATAGCCTTTCGGGTTGCTTCTAACTTCAAATATTATTGGTTGATATTCACGTCTTAACGATTGCTGATGGAAATCATCCACTACACCAATAATCATCGGAGTTGAATTCCTCCTGTAAATTATTTTGTTCCCGATAGCTTCTTCCGGGGAGCCAAAGCCCAGAAGATCGCTGGCAGCTTTATTAATCACTATGGCTTGTTGATCAGTACTAAAAGATTGGTCGAAATTCCTTCCAGCGATGAATGAGAACTCTAATTCCGAAAGGAATTCATAGTCTACCTGAGTAAAGTAGTAATTGCCAGCACTTTCTTCCTGATCTCCGATCTTTCTTACATAGCCAGTGGCTTGTCCCCTGATTTCTTGCCCGGGAAGAAAATTGCCCAGTGTTACATTGCTGACGTTATTCAATTTGGAAACAGTGGTTTTGAAATTTGTGAGCCTGGCGTCATAAATCGAATCATTGCCGGTATCTACGGTTGGCCCCGGAATTACTATTGTATTGAATATATTGGCGCCAACCTCCTTAGAACTTACAAACTTCATCTGATCTAACGTAATGATCGAAAAGCCCAATACCAACAGTGAGAGGGTAAACTGAAATCCAACCAGTAAATTACTCTTACTCTGAATAGAAAATTGCTCAGTAAGATTTACTTTTTGAGCCTTATCCAATTTGAGTTTTGAAATTATTATTGCTGGATAAATGGCAGAAATTCCAATCCCTACCAGGTACGATAGAACTGCTATTGACCAGAAATCAGGTGGAACATTCTCAAGATCAATTCGATGCCCAAGTAAAGGAGATATCAGTGGTTCTGCTACAAAAAGTAGAAGCAGCACAAGGGCCATTGAAATTGTATTGATAACAAGCCCTTCAATAAAAATCCTGTTAAAAATATGAGACGAGCTGGCCCAAAATACTCTTCCCACCGCAATTTCTGTGCTTCTTTTCTGGGCATTAGCTCGAGTGAAATTGATGTAGTTGGTGCCAGCTACAATTATGATGACTATGGCAACCGTGGCCATAAGCCAAATTTCTTTGATGCTACCATTAGGTTGAAATTCGTTGGCAAGATTTGAGCCCAAATGAATGTCTGTTAGCGGCTTAGGAATAAGTGCCATTTCCTGGTCAGGCTTATATTTCGAAATGATTTTTTCCAACCCTGCTATTATGCTGGAATCATCGCTGTGCTTTGATTTATAGTATGTATAAAAAGAATCACCCCAATTCTGGAGTTCGTTCTCCAATTGAGAATAGAGATTTAGCGAGATTAAAAAATCAAATTTTAAATGGCTGTTTGGCGGTAGATCTTCAACAACTCCCGTAATCGTGTATGTTACATGGTTATTGTAGCCAGTCGCTGACCAAAAACCATAGGCCCCATCAATTGTCATTTGTTTCCCTATTGGGTCATTCGTCCCAAAGTATTTCAACGCAATAGATTTAGAGATTACCAGC
The DNA here is from genome assembly GCA_028285445.1 of Cyclobacteriaceae bacterium. GTDB lineage: Bacteria > Bacteroidota > Bacteroidia > Cytophagales > Cyclobacteriaceae > JANQPQ01. The sequence goes on from JANQPQ010000011.1 coordinate 55,535, forward strand.
GACCGAGCTTCTCTCAATGTATGTTCCGGCGCTCCTGCTACTAAAGGCAACTTGAATAAGCTGAAGAAACTTGAGTCTGCTCCAATAATTCCTTCCTCTCTAAATACCTTATCTCCAGCAGTCACCACTACGTTTCCTCTTACTTTATGTACCCTGCATGCTGCCTCAACTGATGGAAAAGACAGATTAAGTTCCTCGGCCACTCGAGAGAACGTGGTTGCGGAATGGTCGACAGAACCTTGAGTAGTAATTTGGTCGATGCGGTAAATCCTATGATGATCTTCGTGGAATTTGTCGAAGCTATTTTCAAACCGTATGTACTCCATAATTAACAGGGATGAAAACAGGCTTAATGACAGTCCAACAATATTTATTGAAGAGAATAGGCTGTTTTTTTTCAGGTATCTGAACGAAATGATGAAATTAATCCTAAGCAAGGGACTAAACTTCCAGCCCTTGATTCCTATAGACTTAATTGCAAATGGCCTTAGTAGATTCAATACCTGAAACCAGTACAAGGTTCTTTTCTTGAATGATGAGGAATTATTCTGCTGGTAATACTCATGGAGGTCGCCTATTACTCCCTCCAGAATTTCCGGCTTACAAAGCAGGCGTAATAACGTGTCTGCTAAACGCGGGGGCGTATTCTTCCTCATATCTTGCTCAGGGTTAACTCAGGAATTTGTCCCCAAAGCTTTACTTTCTCGTCTCTGGATTTCACTAAAAAACTCATTCCGGATTTAGTCGCCCGGATTAATCTCTTCCTTCTCCCTCCTCTTTCGTTGGTCGGTTCTCCCATATGGGTAACAACAAGACCTTTTTTTTCCAGGCGGGCAACTGTGGCGTGTACTGCCCCTATAGTAGCTACCCTATCCGTTTGCTCTTGTATCTCGTTGCAAATATCCAACCCGTAAGCATCACCATTTTTCAGAGCCACGATTAGTAACACCAACTCCTCAAACTCTCCCAGTGTCTTAGCTTCTACTTTCATTAGTTCTATTTTATAGATGTAATAATACGAAGCTTTGTAGTTATTTGTTCTATGATGTAGATAAAATATAAAAATTAAAACCTTTGCTAGATTGTCCACATAATAAGAAAAGGCCGCCTCAACTGGAGGCGACCTTTTGAACCACTACTAAATCAAGCCCTTTTAGCTATTTTTTCTCTTGGGAGTCAGGTCTATCTCTTTGCTTCTACCGTTATGGGTTACTGTTATGATATTGTCACAATCTCCATCTCCGTAGTTCACTATGTAAACCTCTCCACCTCTAACAACTTCTTTGATTCCGGCAACTGGGATAAATACTCCCTGTAGGTGACAACGTCTTTTCCAAAGTAGTCTTTCAATAATTGTTACTGAGTATTCCTGTCCTGCTCGGGTTCCGTTACCTGAACCAGTTACCTCAAACTCATCGTCAAGAGGATTGGCAGCACGTACCCACTTCCTTACTTTTTCGAAATCTCTGGTCGCAACAACTCCATCCTCGCTTGTAATCTTTCCGCCTACAAGTTTGATGTTGAAAGTTGGGGCACCTAGCAAATCGCCATTGGCGTCGGTAATATTCTCGATAATTCGCGTTCCCTCAACTAGCTTTCCATTCACTACGAAGTTCTCGAGCACAAAAGTGATTACAGAACCAGGTATAAACCTGCGACCAGTATAAGTGATAATGATTTTCCCTGATCGAACGTTACCCCGAGGGTCTTCACAATCTGCGGCAAACTCAATGGTAATAGTTTTCTCTTCCGGGTTATGCGAAATCGTGGCACAATCAAGCCTGTCGTCATCTGGCATTTGCACTTTACCACCGGCAGAAGCGTCGGCGATAATCATACTCTCACTTACGATGTCATCAAGGTCTTCGAATTCTACCTCTACTAATGCTTCAGCTTCCAATTCTGCTGAATCTATATCGGTGTTGTCAACGTCATTCTCACACGCTGCGAACCCGACGGCTACTAAAAGAATGAATGCGTACTTAACTGCACTATCTTTGATTTTGATTAGATTTGAACTTAACATTTTCATCTTCTTAAACTCTAATTTTGGTTAGTTACATCTTAGAGCAGAATAGATGAGAAAGGTTTAAAGAGGGTAAGAAAATTTTTAAGTTTTTTTGCCCTCTTCCTAATTTATACCCCCATAGTGACTCCAGGGGGTTTTTTTTGCGAAAATTATTTTTGGATTTTTTTCTGCAGAAGGTGGAAAATAGACACGACCTGAATTCTAACGAAGCCGCCAGTCTTCCCTCGCGCATAAAAAAAGCCCCAGTGCTGGCACCAAGGCTTTCTTCTGTTTTCTAAAAATAATGCTACATCGCCTCTTCCTCTTTTCCCCAAAGGTGTTTATCCAGGAATGCTAACACACTTTCAGAGGCTTCTATTTGATTTTCTTTCTTCAGGAACCCATGGCCTTCGTCATCGAAGATCACGTATTCTACCGGAACACCATTGGCTCGAGCCCCTTCTACTATCTCATCAGATTCGATTTTCAGGACCCGCGGGTCGTTTGCTCCTTGCAGCACAATTACTGGCTTAACGATATTGCTGGCATGGAATAACGGTGATTTGTTATACAACGCCACTGAATCTTGGTAAGGGTCTCCCATTTCCTGGTAGAGTGCATCTTTAAATGCTTCCCACCATGGTGGAATACTTTTTAGGGTACGCAGCCAGTTGGTTACACCAAAGTAGTTAACACCGACAGTAAATTCCTCCGGTGCAAAGGTCAGGGCAGCCATCACCATGTATCCACCATAACTTCCACCCATAATGCCAATCTTATCTGGATCTACATAGCCAGTAGACTCCAGAAATTTCTTAGACCAGATGCAATCTTTCAGGTCAACGTCACCGTGCTTCTGATCATCGGCAGCGTAAAAAGACTTACCATAACCCGAGCTTCCCCGGTTATTCACAGACAATACCACATAGCCATGATTAACCAGGTATTGTATCCTGAATTGGTAATTCAGCCGTCGCTGCCCACCGGGGCCACCATGGATATCGAGAATTGCCGGGCGCAATTCGCCAGGTTGAATTCCCTTTGGTTTGTAAAGCAGGGCGGGTATCTCCATGCCATCAAACGACTTGAAACGTATCACTTCGCCTGCTACCAGGTCGTCCTGGTTAATTTCAGGGTTCATGGTATCTGATAAGCTCTTGTACTCCTTACTTTCAAAATTGTAGACATAGAGATTGCTTGGAGAAGTTGAGCTGTTCACATAAAACGCCATTTGCTTTTCACTGTCTGAGATATTTACTGATGTTATCTCCCCTTCCGGCAATGTTGGCAGCTCCACTTTCGAACCGTCAGCGGTATTATAAATGATAATCTCTGTCTTAGCATCAGCATTGATACCTATGAAACGATATTTGCCGGTTTTGGAAAGACCCGCAAATACGATATCCCAGGCTGCTTCTTCTACAACTTCCCTGTTGCCTGTCTCAAGCTCATAACTCATCAGGTATGTAAATTCTTTACCTTCATTAGTGGTATAATACAGTTTGCTATTGTCCAGGCTGAAATATTGCGGACTATAGGTAGCCATTCCTTCGTGCTCAGAGAGCAAAATATTCTCACCACTCTCCAGGTCTCTCAGGTACATGTTGTTATTGTTAGTGGTTATCGGCTGTACCAGCGTGAGAAACTTGCGGTTTGGCGAAATCGCCCCAACGATGTAGTTGGTGTTTTCAAAGACTAACCGAGACGAATAAAGATCTCCCTCCATAGTTTCACCAGTGTTGGATATGTCCACTTCGTAGAGATCGAAAAACTTTGGATCCCTACTGTTACTAGTGAGGAAAAAGCTTTTATCATCCTGCGCCCAACCATAAAACTGGGCCTTGGCAGTGCTATCAGGAATGAGGTCCTTGACGGTGCCATCTACGTTCCTCACGTAAATGTGATTGATCTCATTGCCACCCTGATCACTGGTGAATAAAAATCTTTCATCATCAGGGAAATAGGAAATGGCCAAAGCATAGTCTTGATCTGAACTTGTCAACGCTGTTGACTGCCCAGAGGCTATATCAACCTCATAGGCATTAAAGATCCCTGTTTCTTTGCTGGTGTAAAGGATTTTACTCTCATCGGGAGAAAATGAACTTCCAAAGATCTGGACGGTGTTCATGAACTGCTCGATAGAGTACTCTGCTGGCGGACTTTCCACCTCCTCAACCGGCCCTCCACCGGTACATTGCACAAATGCAATCAGGCCCACCATTGCCATGAAGGATAGAATCTTGGTTTTAGTCATGATTAGTTGTTTACAGTTGTCGATTTAATGTAAAAGGGGCTAATAATTAGCTCCCGGTGCAAAATGGGATACCAAGGAACCCATTAAACAGGTGAAAGTCAATGTAAAAAGTGAAGAAATGGTACCACTGATCAAAAACTGATGGTTGCCGGTAGTTACGCCATTACCGGCATTTGATAATTCTCTCCCAATCATTCTTTACGGTTGAAATGATCTTGGTTGAAGTCAAAAGGCCAACTAAATGAAAACGATTATCACCTCAATTATCTTATTACTATCGATACCGGCTTGGGCGTTTCAATCAGACTGGAACAAGGGTAGTATTACATTAAAATCTGGTGACAAAATAGAAGCGGAATTAGTCTATAAATCGAGGAAAGAGCTGCTACAATACAAGCAGGGAGAAATCGTCAGAACTTTGAGTCCGGCTGAAGTGAAGTTCTTTGCATTCCAGGATAAGGACAATGGCCTGGAGCGAAGTTTCCAGTCGTACTCTTACCGCAGCAAAAACCGAGAGAAGATCAGCACTTTTTTAGAGATAGTAATTGATGGAGAGGCCAAGTTCCTAATTAAGGAAACTTTCGCCGACGTTGAGATTCCAGCACCAAAGGACCTCCTTAGATTGCAAGACAATCATTATAACTATTATGATGGATTTGTTATCCTGAATTATCAGCTCTACCCAACCGTGGATTTTAAGAAAGAGATTCTTCCTGCCCTAATCAGTTCCAATGCTGAAATCAGGGACTACGTAAAGCAAAACAGACTGAACAGCAAGAAATATCCCGATCAATTGAGAATCATCGATTACTACAACTCGTTATTCGATTCTAATTACAAGTTCGCAATAGCCGGAGAAAAGTAACAATTCCCGCAGCTGGCTTGGACCATTTATATTAAGGTTCAGTACCATATTTGCCCGCTTCAGGCGTAACCTTTTGCTAAAGGCCCGGTATTGTGAATAAATTCGACTTATTATGTGGCCCAACTATCTTACCAGTGCATTTCGCAACATTGCGAAATACTCACTCTATTCAACAATTAACATCACAAGTCTGGCTATTGGCATTGCATTTTGCATTGTCATATACTTGTTCATAACCGATGAAAGAAGCTTCGATGCTTTTCATGAGAAGTCTTCAAGCATTTATCGGCTAGATGAAGTACAGAGCTTCCCGGGTACCAATACCCAAAAAGTGGCACTTTCGATGCCGGGCATGGCCCCGGCCCTGCTAGCCGAATATCCAGAAGTAACAAATTATACCCGATACTTTGGACGCAGCAACAGGCTTTATCAGTATGGGGAAACCCGGCAGTTGATAGAACAAACTGTATTCGTTGATAGCACCTTCCTGGATATTTTCGATTTCGAATTGTTAGAGGGAGATCGGGAAACGGCCCTTGATAACCCCCGCTCTATGCTACTTACAGCCGAAACCGTTGCCAGCCTTAGCACTGCGGACAAGTCTATGCTGGGGGAGTTGGTTGTAATAAATGAAACCACCTATACGGTTACCGGCATTCTGGCCAATGTACCCGAGAACTCTCATATGCAGTTCGATGCGCTACTCTCTATGAATACCATTACCAGTGATGATCCCGAATTCAACAACCAGTTCGGGTCGAATTACCTGGTTACTTACCTCACTATTGAAGATGGAGTGGATATGGAAGACCTAGAAGTTAAGCTGCAGGAGTTGTTGCCCAGACACATGGATAATGAGAATATCAACGACTTCTACAAGCTGTTTCTTCAGCCGCTACCAGAGGTACATCTCGCATCAATGGATATCGAGCATGACTACCACAATTACAGAAAATTCAATGGCAGCTACTTAGATGTTTTTGCCTTAGTTGGCTTATTTATCTTGCTTATTGCCTGTGTAAACTTTATGAATCTGGTTACAGCGAGGGCCAGCTACAGGTGGAAGGAGGTTGGCGTTAGGAAGTCAGTTGGCGCTGGCAAGGTGCAACTGCTGGTACAATTCATCTTAGAGACGTTTATAATTGGAATTATTTCCTTTGCTGCCGCCTTGCTTATAGACGTGGTGCTGATTGAAATTATCGACTCTTATGTAGGACGTAGGCTGGATCTGATGGTATTTCTTTCACAGCCTCTATTGTTAGTTGCCACCTTTGTGGGCACCCTGGCATTGGCCATAATATCCGGTTTATATCCGTCATTTTACATGGCCTCCTTTCAACCTGCCAAGGCGTTAAAAGGTCAAGCAATGAAAGCCAAAAAGTCGTTGCTAAGCAAGGGGTTAATTGTGCTACAGTTTGGCCTCGGTATAGCCATGATCGTTAGCACACTGTTCGTAATGCAGCAGATTAATTTTATTAATAGTAAAGACCTGGGCTTTAATAGGGATCAGATTCTGTTAATAGACATGAACGGCACTGCCAACGAGCAATTTGAAGTGCTTAAGACGGAGCTACTTAAGAACAGTAATGTGCTTGGGGTAACTGCCTCGGGACAACGGATTGGCAATAACTTTCATCAGTGGGGATTCAAGGTTAAAACCGATACGGCAGTGGTGCAAATGACACCTTCCAATGTCTTTGTTGACTACGACTACCTTGATGTTTACAACATTAGGCTGAAAGACGGCAGAACTTTCTCTAAAGATTATTCAACTGATAATGGGATGGCTTTTGTAGTTAATGAGGCCTTAGTAAAGGACATGGGTCTTGGCGATAAGGCCGTAGGCACGGAAGCGGGGCATGGATGGTATCATGATGATTCTTTAGGTACTATCATTGGTGTTGCAGAAGACTTTAACTTCAACTCCTTGCATTACGAAATCAATACGCTAGCCATGGCGGTACACTCCGATTGGGGTTACGATGAAATGTCGATAAAGATCAATCCAGAAAATATGAGCCAAACTATTGCCGAAGTGGAAGCTCAGTGGAATAGTCTTGTAACAGATTGGCCATTTGAGTACTCATTCCTTGACTCCCATTTCGAGGAACTTTACAGATCGGATAACCAGATGAGTGCAGTCATTAGCCTAATCACCGTTTTTGCTATTCTTATTGCCTGTATGGGCTTATTTGGATTGGCTGCCATTACTACAGAAAGAAGAATCAAGGAAATAGGCATTCGCAAAATATTGGGCGCCGGCGTTAGCCAAATTATTATATCGCTATCTAAGTCGTTTGCAATTCTAATTACAATTGCCTTTATACTATTCATACCTCTCACCTACCTATATGTAGATTCCTGGCTGGGGAATTTTGCCTATAAAATCAGTATCGGGGTCTTGCCATTTTTGGGAGGTGGTATCATCGCACTAATTATTGCTATTTCAACAGTTAGCTATCACACCTGGCGTTCAGCGCGGGCTAATCCGGTTGATATCATCCGTTACGAATAAAGCACTTTGCATTCTCCATAGACTGACTATTTTTGTTCGAATTTCGAACTCAAGTAGTTAGTCTATGTCGTTTATCTCTCTCTGTTGGCTGGTTGCGGGGTCTCTGGTTCCTTCTCAAGACGCTCACAGCACCTTAACGATATCCATTTCAGGAACAGAACATGCAAATGGACAATTAATCTTAACGCTATTTACTACCGAAGATACCTTCCTCAAAGAGCCCTTCATTACTAAAGAGTACCCAATCAGTAACAGTCTCCACACCACTATTATCCTGGAAGCTGTGCCACATGGAACATATGCTTTCAACGTAATTCATGATGAAAATAAAAATGGCGAACTTGATGTAAACATGTTTGGTATCCCTAAGGAGCCATATGGGTTTTCAAATCATGCCAGGGGAAAATTTGGACCACCGGCATTCGAAAATGCCAAGGTTCACGTTAATAGTGCCAGCAAGAAATTTGAGATTACTGTTAAGTAGAAATCCTCCGTAGAAGTTTGGAATCTGCGAGCTGAATTAAGGCAACGGTTGCTACGCTAATCAGAATCCACCATTTATTCTGCCAGAGGAAATTCAGGAAGGTAAGATCGAGGCTCACTTTCAGTATTGGAACCGCAATCAAAACCACTATCAGGAAAGCTACTAATACAGCACCTGCCCATTGCAGATCTCTCAAGGAAATAAGTGGTTCGGCCTTGGCCTCTACCCTGGAAATTACGTTATCTGCAAAATTCGTTGGCAACCCTTTGCTTTCAGGTTCATTGATGGCATTAAAAACCGTCTTGTAAAGCTCAACATCATTGTTGCTGTCTAGGCTACTGCAATCGCCTTTTTCCAGGTACTGCTGGAGTTCTTCCTCTGTCAGTTTCTTCTTGTTCATATTACTTCTCCCTTCACAATATAGTGCTCCAATTGCTCTTTTAAAAGCTTACGCGCTCTGAACAGGTAACTCTTTACAGTTCCTTCCGGAAAACCTGTAATCTCTTTTATCTCCGGATAACTCATGTCTTCAAGATGAAATAGCGTAAGCACCACCCTATACTGCGGTGGTATTTTTTCAATTAGTCTCTTTACTAGTGCCTTTCTGTCATCTCTGGTAACAATCTCCTCTGGCGTCTCAAAATCGACAAACCTTTGTTTAAGTTCATCATCTTCCAAGCCGGGCTCAATTTCCATTTTCGTCTTCCGCATATGGTTAATACTAATACGATAAGCAATTGTTCCGATCCAGGTTGAGAGCTTAGACTGAAACTTGAAACCAGGTAGCTTTTCGTACACTTTAACAAAAACATCCTGGCATAGCTCCTCCTGATCTTCGGGCCTATCAACCAAACGGCTAACCATATGAAATACCAGTCTCTCGTTCTGCTTGATCAGCTGACGAAAAGCCTCTTTGTCGCCCGCCAATACGAGAGAAACCAGTTGCCCATCTTCCATTGCTCCGTATGACACCTCTTCTATCAAGAATGTTGCAGTTTTTTTGGAAAAAGGTCTGGTAACAATTGTTTAAATAATTGGTAGCAAGTGTTTAACTTTTGAGTTCCTGTTGCATGCTATCTTTCCATCAAAATTAACCATGATGAAAACTTACTTACCATTCTTCAATTTATTGATAATCCTTCTTATCTCCTGCTCCACACCCCCTGAGTACCCAAACTTCCAAGAAAATACCAGTCAGCTAAGGGATGCGAAGATGAAGCCATTTTACCACGGTGTTGCCTCTGGCGACCCATGGCCGGAAAGTGTAATACTGTGGACCCGGGTAACACCCGAAACAGAATTACCCTCTATTGAAGTCAGTTGGGAAATAGCCTCCGATGAGAACTTTGCTGATATAAAAGGGTCAGGCACCTTCGCTACTAATGGAGATCGTGACTATACCGTAAAAGTTGAAGCCACCGGCCTGCAGCCTGGCACAACCTATTTCTACCGATTTAACGCCTTAGAGGCAATTTCACCCGTTGGTACAACAAAAACAGCGGCTACAGATGTAGGTCGTTTGCAGTTTGCGGCTGTTAGCTGCAGTAATTACGAATGGGGCTATTTTAATGCCTACGCCGCTCTTGCCAATGAGAGTACACTCGATGCTGTTGTACACCTTGGCGACTATATCTACGAATACGGTCCGGGGCGCTATGGAGATACCTCCATTGGTAGGGTGAATATTCCCGATCGTGAAATTATTTCTCTGCAAGACTATCGAGACAGATATGCACTTTACAGATTGGATGAGGATTTGCAGGCTGCCCATGCTGCCCACCCCTTCATAAACATTTGGGATGATCATGAGATAGCAAACAACTCTTACGTTGATGGGGCTCAAAATCACCAGGAGGACGAAGGTAGTTATGAAGAACGTAAGGCTGTTGCACGCCAGGTCTACTATGAGTGGATACCAATTCGAGAGAGTGGTGAGCACTATCGCAAGTTTTCCTATGGAAACCTCGCTGACCTAATTATGCTTGATGAGCGATTGGCCGGAAGAACAAAACCTGCTGATAGTCTGCAAGATCCAACGCTTCAAAGCCCAACCCATACAATTCTTGGTGTTGGACAATTCGACTGGTTGAAGGCCAACCTTACCACCTCGGAAGCTAAGTGGAAGCTAATTGGTAATCAGGTAATATATTCCTATTTAAACTGGGGAAGAGCTACGTTTAGCATCAACCTCGACTCATGGGATGGCTATCCCCTTGAACAACAAGCTCTTGCAGATGTCATCACAGAGAATAATATCGAAAATGTTGTATTCCTTACTGGCGATACACACAGCTCCTGGGCTTTTGAGGTTACCAACAAACCTTTTGATAATTATAACCCCGAAACCGCAGAGGGTGCTTTCGCGGTAGAGTTTGGTGCTACCAGCATTAATTCAGCAAACTCTGATGAGCACACTCCGGCTGATTCTGTTATCCTGCACGAGGACAAAATCACCAATTCTCCAATCAACCCTCATTTGAAGTATTCCAATTTGCGTGATCATGGTTATCTCCTCATAACAGTTTCTGAAGAAGCCGTGAAAGCGGAGTATAAGTTCGTTGAGACGCTAAGCGAGAAAAATCCATCTATCTCAATTGGGAAAACGCTGCTTGTAAACTCAGGGGAAGTAAAGTTGCGAGAACCAGAGGAGTAACAAACTTAATCGGCGATCGTCTTTATTTGGTTAAGGGCTGAATTTAACCATTGCAACCTTTGGCGGGTGGCATCTGTCTAACGTCTCAAAAATTGTAAAACAACAAAATTTAGACGTGTTATGAATGCAGAGGAAATATTGATGCCAGTTGCAGTTTTGGGAATACCAGCCCTGGCAACCTATTCGATTCTTAAAGTATACCTAAACCATAAACTCCGAAACCGCATGATAGATAAAGGCTTCGTAGATGATGCATCCCAGGCAATTTTTAAGGGTGAACACGAAAACCTGGCAAAATATTCATCATTAAAGTGGGGTTTGATCATTCTGTTCGGAGGTATTGGACTTACAGCATTAGAATTTATTGACTACTCGTACAACTCACCATTTCCATTTGGGTTTGTAGCGGTTTGTGTAGCCCTGGGATTTCTGATTTATTTCGCAATAGTGAAAAGAGAGATAGATAAAAGCAACCGGGAGTAGTGAATTGCAGTCTAAGAGGCAATCAACCTAAATAGAACTAATACCATGATCAAGAGTTATCTAAAAGTTGCCCTCAGAAATATTCTCAGGCACAGAGTTTTTTCATCAATAAACATCTTCGGACTAGCAGTTAGTCTTTCTGTTTGCGTGCTGGTTATAATGCTTATTGCAGATCAAATGAGCTACGATGACCATAACAGCAAGAAGGATAATATCTACCGAATTGTATCACAACGAGCAAGCAGTGATGATCTTGTAACTCGCTTTGCCACGGCGCCCTTCCCCTTTTCCACAGAGATAATGGAAAATTACACCGGGGTAGAAAAAATTGGCAGGTTCCGCCGCGGGTTCGGGAACAGCTGGGTAGGGATCGATGAGAATGTGAATATACCTCTAGGAGGCTTCTTTGCCGATCCCGAAGTGTTAGATCTATTTGAGTACGAGTTGGAACTGGGAGATCCAGCCACCGCACTTAATGAGCCCTTTTCTGTGGTTATTACTCGCAAGGCTGCGAATAAACTTTTCGAGATTGAGAACCCAATTGGGGAAATGATTAAGGTTGGCAACCTTGGCGATTACAAGGTTACCGGTGTTATCAAAGAAACCGATCATAAGTCTCACATCCTATTTGAAGCCCTTGCCTCGATGTCGACATTGAATCAACTTGATGCCAATGGTATTCTTTCTTCAAACTTTGAAAACTGGGGTACGCACACTGCCGGTTGGGTATATCTGCAGTTAGAAGAAAGTACAAGGCCCAATGACATAGAAAAACTTCTCAACGAGATATACAAGCCGCATTTTGAGGAACTGAAGAAGACCGCCGACCTGGTGGATATTGACATCAGGTTTTCACTTCAGCCCATAACCGAAATAACACCTGGTCCCCTATTGGGAAACCAAATCGGACCCGGGCTACCAAGTTTCTTCATCTACTTTCTGGCCGGGTTAGCGTTGATCATCATGTTGTCGGCTTGTTTCAACTACACCAACCTATCGATAGCACGTTCGCTTACCAGGGCCCGGGAAGTAGGCATTAGAAAAGTCACCGGAGCCTATCGCTACCAGCTATTTGGTCAATTTATTAGTGAAGCCATCATTGTTTCTATTTTCGCACTCATTCTCTCCTTTGTATTTCAGCTTTTTTTGGCACCAGCTTTTCAGAACTTATCGTTTACGCAACTATTAAAATGGGATCTGAATTACTCCACTGAAGTATTCTTCGTGAGCTTCTTATTTACAATTGCGGTGGGTTTTGTAGCGGGCTTTTTGCCGGCATGGGTGCTATCAGCTTTCCAACCTGCAGCGGTTCTTAAAGGTGGTTCCAGCATAAAACTCTTTTCGAAAATTAACTTAAGAAAAGCGTTGATTGTAATACAGTTTGCTTTATCCATTGTATTTATAATATCCGTTACGCTGGTTTATCAACAACTAAACCTAATGGTATCTGCTGATTACGGCTTTAAGACAGATAAGGTAGTAAATGTGAGATTGGGTGACACCTCCGCAGAAAACCTCAAAACTGAGCTATTAAAACAGAGTGGTATTCTTGGGGTTACGGCCGCTTCACACATACCGGCTGCAGGTACTACCTACGACTTCGACCTTCGTGTAAGCCCCGAGGCAGAAGAAATGGAATTCAGCTATTTCGCTGTTGACCCCGACTATATTGACAATATGGGTCTGGAATTGGTTGCCGGAAGAAATTTCCCTCAAGAGCTTGATCTGCAAACTGAGCGCTTCATTATTATGAATGAAACTGCCACATCCACATTAGGGTTTGATACGCCACTTGATGCTGTTGGTGAGCCTATCTATATTAATGATACTACCGAAGTAGAAATAATTGGCGTCATTGAAGATTACCACCATCAGGCCATGATAACCTCCATCGGGCCCATGGCTCTAAGAATCCAGCCAGTAGATTATAGTCATCTACAAGTTACCGTTGCTGGTACTGAGGCTATTGCCAGCATCGAAACTGCTTGGGCCAGCATTAACCCCAATCTTAAGATTGATTATATATACCTGAAGGATGAGATTAAGCAATTCTACCAATTGATGTTTGGAGATTTGGTAAAGATCATCTCTTTATTCTCTTTCATTGCCATTTGCGTTTCGTGTCTGGGACTGTTGGGCATGGCTATCTTCAACATGGAAACCCGCCTGAAAGAAATATCAATAAGAAAAGTACTAGGGGCCAACAGCAAATCGGTAATCTATGTTCTTTCTAAAGGTTTTATTAAGATGCTGGCGATATCAGCTTTGGTAGCATTGCCTCTTGCGTTTTTCATCAATCAGCTTTGGCTGGAAGCTATCGCTTATCGAATAAACATTGGCGCTGGAGTGCTAATTTTCGGAGTATTAGTGATAATGACCCTGGGGCTTCTTACCGTGGCTTCACAGGCCTTGCGAGCACTCAGATCCAACCCTATAGACACTTTGCGCAACGAGTAAGACGTTTACTCGTCGCGCAACGTTTCAACCGGATTACAATTGGCTACGGTCAGGCTTCTGTAGCCAATTGTAATCATGGTGATTACCACTGCCAGGCCAACTGCCAGAATAAAAATTCCGGGACCTAGTTCCACCCGGTAGGGAAATTCTTCTAACCATGAATTTAAAAATACTATGCTGAAAGGTATGGCTAGCAGGGCGCTGATAAGAACGAGCTTAACAAAATCGCGAGTGAGTAGCGCCAAGAGGCCTCCATTTGATGCCCCGAGGATTTTGCGCAGGCCAACTTCCTTTAACCTCAACTGAAGCACATAGGCTGCCAATCCGTAGAGACCAAGCCCCGCAATGATAATCGCCAGAATTGTCAGCACCACGATAAACTTCATTATGGTTTTTTCATTGCTATACTTTTCGTTGAAGTAGCTATCCAGAAACTGCGATTCCATCGGTCGAGAGGGTTCATATTTGGACCATACTTTTTCGAGATCATCCATGGCACCACTAATGTTGTTCCCCTTTAGCTTGATTGCAAGTCGGGTATTGTCGCCCATGCCCATGAATATGAGTAATGGTTCTATCTCATTGTGTAGAGAGGCAAAATGAAAGTCTTCTACTATCCCCACCACTTCCATCTTTCTATCATAGCCTACCAATTCAATTTCACTTCCAAGAGGATTAGTTACTCCCAGGCTTTTTGCTGCTGCCTCATTCATCAAAACTGACCGAGAGGAATCGGTGACAAAGTCTTTTGAAAAATCCCGGCCTTCCTTAAGCTGTATGCTCAGGGTGGGGAGAAAATCATGATCAACTGTGAACCACTTAGATCTGACCACCTCATCATCACTGGCGCCCTGAAGCTTAAAAGTGCCAACCCACATGCTAGTAAGCTCCATCGGAAAATTGGATATCCTGGTAATATTCTCAATTCCTTCATAGGCCAGGGCTTCATTCTTAAAGGATTGGTAGCTATCTCTAATATTCTGTGCATACACAATACTCACTCCTAACACCTGATCACCACTCATGCCGAGATCTTTGTTTTGCATGAAGTTTAACTGCTGATAAGCTGTTAAGGCACCACAAATAAGAATTACGGAAATGCTAAACTGCAAAACAACCAAGGCTTTTCTAAAATGGGCCTTACTCTTTGCTGAGGCTCCGCCACCTTTTACCGCTAAACCAGGTTTGAATCCAGACAGATAAAATGCAGGATAGGCGCCGGCAGCAACACCAACAACCACCACCGTGAGAGCAACCCATAGTAGAGCACTCGGATTATTCATTATGGTTAGAATTAATGACTTTCCGGTAATGTCTTCAACACCCGGAATTAGAAGCCTGGCAAGCAAGTAGGCCGCCACAATAGAAATGGCACTCACCATTAACGTTTCAAGTAGGTTTTGAACTATCAGGTTTATGCGTGTGGCACCTAACGTTTTTCTAATCCCAATTTCATTCACCTTCTTCATGGCAAATGCCGTCGAGATATTAATGAAGTTAATGCAAGTAATCGCCAGGATAAACCCGCCAACTACCACCATTATATAGATGGTTTTAAGATTCCCCACCGATTCAAATTCATACATCAGATTTGAATGCAGGTGAATATCAGTAAGAGGTTGCAAATAGAGTTTTGCGGTATTAGGCTTGGTGATGGCGTATTTTTCTAGCAACTCGCCCAAGGCCTTGTCTATTGCTGCCGGGTCTGTATCCTCATGGAGTTCAACATAAGAGTAGCCCCAGTAGCCATCACGTTCCTCCTTGCTGGCAGTTTGTAAAGATGCAATCAAGTCAAGATGAAAATGTGAATTGGTTGGAATATCCTGAAATACGCCTGTAACCTGATAATCTGTTTCATCATCTCTCCGGAGAATTTTCCCCAAAGGATCTTCATTGACGAAATATTTTGAGGCTACACTTTCAGAAATAATTATGGCCCCCGGCCTGCGCAAGGGAATTGGGTCGGAGGTAGTTATGAATTGGAAATCAAAAATTTCCGTAACCGCCGAATCTGCCCAGCCAAACCGGGCTTCATAAAATTTTTTGTCACCGTACTCAACCAGACTTTTATTTCCCCAATTGGGAATTAGTGCTGCATGATTAATTACCCCTGGAATCTCTGAGACCATTCTTGGACCCCACTTTCCAGTGGCAATAGCCCAAGGTAACTTCTCTCCCCGGGCCGTAAGATCCAGGACAAGCCGGTGGATTCGAGGTGATTTTGTATGATACCTGTCATAACTCAACTCGGTATGGACAAAAACCCCAATTACGATGCAGGCCGCAAATCCGATCACAAGACCGCCAATGTTAATAAGAGAATAGTTCCAGTGTTTTACCAGGTTTCTTCGAGCTACTTTGAAATGATTACCGATCATCATGGGGTTTTTGTTAGAGTTTGTTCTTTCATTGGATAAAAATCGACGGATCAACCCGGGTCTTAAGCATTTAACCGTATCCGTAATCCAGCCTATGTTGGCAGCGGTTCTGCCCTTTCCACTAAATCTCAAGTTGTACATCTCAAGGAGATCGCCTTCTATAACCTCCAGATGAGCAGGTGTACAAAACCATCGCAGGGGTAGTTGCAACCACCGGGGCGGTTGTGGCTCCTTTTTGATTTGTTCCCTAGCCATTATCAATACTTAAATTGGGAATATCATTGAGAAACTGAGCGCGTAAAGTGTGGGCTTCCTGTAATACTGACTTCCCAGTCGCAGTTAAGTTGTAAAATCTCTTTCGCCGCCCTCCTCTCGCCGCGGTTGCGCCGCCTTCCCACGATTTCACAAAGCCCTTCTGCTCTAATCGGTTAAGTGTAGTGTGTAAGGCGCCAATACTCGGTTTTTTCCTGGTACGCACTTCCATCTCCTGTTTTATGGCTACACCATAGGCGTCAACTCCTAAAACCCCCACCGTCAAAAGCACCAGTTCTTCAAACTCACCCAGATAGTTTTTCATAATTAAATCAGCGATTATTATTTTCCTGAACGTAGAACATATAAGATATGTTTCCTGATTGTAGTATATTTTGTCGGCTCATGGCTCTATTGCATGTAGGTTTACTATTTTTTTAACTTGAATGTAAGATTGTAGCCTTTTACCCTACTAATGAGAAGATGAAGTCGGAGGAAGCGGACTTTTTGCATTTGATTTCGGAAAATCAGAATCTAATCCATAAGGTGTGCAATATGTACATGGATAATGAAGATGACCGCAGGGACCTATTCCAGGAGGTTATGCTGCAGCTATGGCTCTCGTATCCTACATTTCAGAAAAAGGCTAAGATTACCACCTGGATGTATAAAATTGCCTTATACACGGCCATTTCAGTTTTTAGAAAAGCTAAAAGGCAAGAAAAGCATAGGGAAAAACTTCTGGCCGAAAGTGAAGTAATTTCATCAGAAATACCCATCCAGGAAGAAACCGATCTGCACCTGCTGCAAAAGTGCATTGATAGATTGTCAGATACCGACAAGGGTTTGATGCTACTTTACCTTGAAGAGCACTCTTATCGTGAGATGTCAGAAATTCTTGGAATTAGTGAGTCAAATGTAGGAGTACGTATCAATCGCATTAAAGGCAAACTTCGCAACATGTTTAAATCTGTGGCACAATGAATCAATTTGAAGACCTAAAATCTACCTGGCAAAGGAAACAAGGGGCGGACCTTACTAGCGCCAAATACAGCACCCAAGAACTGGATTCAATTTTTGAGTTAAGAACAAAAAGACTGGCTAACAACATTAACAGTGCGCTCAGAATCGATGCGATACTGATGGTAATTTCCGCTTCCGCCTCCATTATTTCACTTTTTATGATTGGTGGCACAAACCGAGTGCTTGATAGTCTCATCGTTCTTTGCGCCGCTATTGTGTTGTTGCTGCTTTACAGGTTTAGATCTCGCTCAATTGATCATTTTGCCGTTGCAGATTCTTCAGTTCGTCAGAAATCTCAAGATCTAATTAACCGAATGCAAAAGTATATACGCAGTTACCTGCTTCTTATACCTACGCTTTCCTCCGCATTATACATTATTCTTATACTGCGAGTATCGTCTTGGTCTCAAGGGGCTATCACAATCGATTGGAACCTTATTCTTAAAATTGCACCGGTAGTGCTCATAGCCATTGTTGCCTATTTCTTAACAAAAACACTGGCGGCAGCGGTTTTTGGCAAGAGCCTATCGGAACTCAGGCAGGCCATCTATGACCTGGATTATTTGGATGATTAGCGCCTAGTTAACAGGGCCAAATAACGTTGGGTCGATGAATCGGATATATAGGACTAGCCCAACCACGAACACCACAATAAACACCACTAAAAACAGCGCAAATCCAACCGCCTGCGCTAACAGACCCTTAAGAAAACGTCTGACTTTACTTTTGCCACTGTAAAAATCAATACAAGTCCAGGCGAAGTAAATAAACGTTATGGCAAAACTAACCCCCAAAAAGGCACGCCCGGTAAAGTAGTATAATGGAATAGATATTAGAGATATCCACACCAAATGGCCATGGGTGTAAAAGGCCATTACCGAATGTTCAAGAAAGTTATACTGCTTACGAAAAAACCACATTGCCGCAACTGCAATAAAGGGAATACGCAGAAAACTGAATGTACGGAGGTTTTCGCTAATCTTCTGAGAGAACCAATTTTGAATCTGAACTTGGGCATCATTCAGGTCCTGGCCCGCAATGGCTTCTTGTGCCGGCTTACCCATTTCAATAATATTCACACCGAGATAAGATGCCAGAAGAATTTCAAAAGTAAGGGCGATGAAGAAGTAGGCGATTGGGCCCATGTACTTCACTCGATTGCCCTCTACATACTCAATCGAAGCCTGGGCTGGCCTTACTGATAAATCAATAAAAGTTCTTAGCAGCTTAGCATCAAGGCTGAAAATGCGCCCAAAGAAATCGCTCCCCAACGACTTAAACGTGATTTTGGATACACCTTGTCGTTGACCGCAATTAGCGCAGTATTTTCCTGATGATTCAAGCCCGCAATTGTAGCAACTGCTGGGTTCAGAAGTTTCCATGAAGTAGGCCAGGTTAGTTTGGTGCCCTAAATATAACCCTGTAGGTTATGCGAGTCAAAAACCCGATTAGTGTCAATTCAATGGAAGAAACTTATTGCCCCGATTTGCGACAGACCAGGTAGCCTTTTCAACTTTTTGGAATGAACGCCCAGACAAATAAATGCCTGTGGCGATTAACGCCATTTGTAACCAATAGAGCTCACTCTCATAGAAAACGGCGTTTGAGGTTCCCTGGTACCAAGCAGGAGGTATAAGTCCATACATCAACATAGAGTCTAGAAAAACCACCACCAAAAATGCCATTATGCCTAACCGCATCACTTCCAAACTTACGCTCCTTACCATCTTCAGTTTAAGCAGGTACCGGGCTGATAGCTCCGTAAATATGATTGGGATTATAAGTAAGGATAAAACAATCTGAAGTGACTCATGCCAGGGAAGTACTAGTAGCATTACAATTCGAGAGAAAAGATACGCCAGGCAGACATAAAATAGCGCCCAAAAAGATTTGCGCATAACCTATTAGTTATCGTTTTTGACCAATTACTACTTATACGCATGCCTGGTATGCAAGTTATTGATCTAACCACGTTCTAAAACCGCTCACCCGGTCCCGGCTAACAATTACTTCCTCAGTAGGTGGGTTGGTAAGGATCAAACGCAGCCGGCTGTTGGAGTAGCTAATTATATCATCAATAGCTTCGTGCCTAATAATGAACTTACGATTTACCCTATAGAATTCCTTGGGATCCAGCAAGTCCTCTATGCGATCCAAGGCAAAGTCGATAAGGTAATTGCGTTTATCTTTCGCTGCAAAGAATGTAGCCTTCTCCCTGCTAAAAAAATACTCTATATCCTCAGTTGGTATAGATTTTATATGTTCACCAATCTTTACTACAAACCGGCTTTTGTATTGGTTTGACAGTAAATCCACAACCTGCTTTAGATCCGGCAATGCCTGGGGCTGGCGCTTTTCACCCAATGTTTGGTACTTCTCAATAGCCGCCCGTAGTTCTGCTTCATCTATTGGCTTAAGCAAATAATCTATGCTATTTACCTTAAAAGCCTTGATTGCGTACTCATCATAGGCAGTAGTAAAAATAATGGGGGCTTCCAGATCTACTACTTCAAAAATTTCAAAGCTGAGGCCATCTCCCAACTGGATGTCCATAAACACTAAATCGGGAGTGTCATTTTTGGCAAGCCACCTCAGGCTTTCCTTAACCGAATCTAATATTGCTACCACCCTGGCATCTGGATCGATACGCTCAATCAGGCTGGTAAGATGATCACTTGCCCTAATTTCGTCTTCTATGATAGCAACCCTCATGCTTTGCTTAGTACCGGAAGTTTTACAATGAATTTTGTGTCAGTTGCAATTATTTCCACCAACCTATCTGTCAGCACTTCATACCTCGCCTTGATATTGGCCAACCCTACATGAGATGATTTTTCCTTCAGTCTTGTTTTTCGCTGCAAGTTGTTCTCAATCACGATATAGTTATTATCCTCCATAGATAATTCCACATTGAGGGGCTCTTCCTTAGAAATTACGTTGTGTTTGATTGCATTTTCAATGAGCATTTGCAACGACAATGGCGGTATTCTTACAGAGCTTTCTCCCGGTAAATTGATTTTTACCTGCAAGTTCTCCCCGAACCTAATTTTTTGTAAAAACACATAAGACTGCACGAATTCCAATTCAGTGTACAAATCCACCACTTCCTTGTCTTTTGTGTCTAGCACATAACGGTAGACGTTTGAAAGTTGCTTTATGAATTTTACAGCCAAATCTTGATCCTGATGAACCAGATTAGTGAGGGCATTTAAACTGTTAAACAGAAAGTGGGGGTTTACCTGATTTTTAAGGGATTCATATTTGGAAGATATACTCTCGTTGCGAAGTTTCTCTTCATTCAATGCCGCATCTCTCCATGAGAATAAGAAGCTTCTGCCGTGCATAAAAGTACTAACGAAGAATGTGATAATCAGCCCGGTGATTACATTGTCTTTGATCATGGAACTGGGGTCGAAATCTAAAACATAACCGTAACCGTACAAGAGGCCAACCATAGCAGAGGCAGTAAAGACAGCACTACTGCTTGCTACCAGTATCATCATCTTAACAGGATTGTCTATCCATCTTAGTCTGTTACTCCAATAATCACTAACAAAGGAGTTGCCTTTCCACATCACGATCCAGGTTGTGCTGGAGATTGCTATTACCTTAAGGGCCGTGTCAAGCTCATACCAACAATTATCGCAAACCAAAAATGTCATTATAATTCCAAAGCCAACCAGCATCAGAATCTCAAGAGCATGACTTTTTAAGGATCTTTCCATCACAGTTTGAATTTAATAAATGAAGACCTACTTAGGAATTGTTGATTTCAATACTCAATTCCTCAGTTGTAGATCCGGTGTTCAATTTTCGCCGGTATCGCCTTACCCAATAGTTAATCAAAGGCATCCCAATAACCAGTGGCCACGTCCAGCGCAAAACGCCTGGCAAAAACTCAAAAGTTGTAACTGAAAAGGCAGTTACTGTTGCGATGTAGCCACCTAGCATGCCTCCCATGTGTTCGTATAACCAATGGTGCTTATCTGCCGGAGGCTTGAGAAACCATCTTATATTTTGAAAGACCCCCGTAAAGCCCAATAGGCCAAAGCCAATGGCAATGTAAGCTACGTAGCTATAATTGCCAGCTACCGCGTGATATAAGCCCCAGCCGGCAAAACCAGCATTGAAAACGGCCATTGCAATAGCTGCTATCCAGTCAATTGAGGCGGGCTTTTGGCCTTGATGCAGTTTCTTAAGATACATCGATCGGTAGCCGCTAATTATAGAGTAATAGCTAAAAACTGCTATCATAAGCAGGAACGGGATAAATTTATAGATAGAGATAACCACCGCAGTAGTAATCACGGCAGTCATGCCACCAAAAAAAATCTTTCCCCATAATCGATGCTGCCTCCCTCCTTTTCTTACAACCATAGCAACGGGTGCTACCACCAATGATAGCATCCCGGCGCCAATGTGTAGATATAATAAGATGGAAATAATGTTATCCATGTTATTGACAAATGTTTTTCATTCCTAAAGCCTGATTCTTTCCCCAGGCCGGGGCGATTTCACTTGCGGGCTGCTTAGTTTCAAATAATTGCAGGGATTTCTCCAGCATCTGGCAAGACTCCTCCGTGCTACCGCCAAAGAACTGTGCTGTGCCGTAACTCATTCTTGCCAATAAATAAAGCGCTCGAGGGTTTTCGCTGTCGATTGCCACAGCTTTGTTTAAAGCCTGCATAGATAAACCAGAATACTCCTGGCCACGCGAGCCCGGATCTATGCTTACTCTGATCATGTGATTAAAACCCTCCAATGCCAGCAACTCAGAGTTATTTGGCTCAATCTCAGCAGCCTTATCGATTTGCTGTTTGCTTAGATCAAGGTATTTATCCTTATTCTCCGCCACCGAATCAAGAGATGACATAATAACGTAAGCGTATCCGGCATAATACCGTGGCAGCCATTGCGCCGATTCTACCGAGGCAATACGCTCGAACTTACTTGCCACCTGCTGATACTCATTTAGAGATCTGGCTGCATAGAGGTCTTTAATTCCCGCCTTCATAGCTTCCTCATACTCGCTGCCAAACGCTAAACTGGCAGTCATTACAAATACAAAAACTAGTGTTTTCATGGTTATCTACTTTATTGTTTGTTATAAATAGGGTAACTGGCTTGCTTGATTTCCCTTAGTGAGAGTTATGAAAATTCCCAGGAAAAGAAACCTTGGCGCAGGCTGTGTTATGGCCCTACGATTAAATTGTCCATCGTTGTTCCTCACCTGGCCATACTCATATCCGAAAATATTGTCACGCCCTAACACGTTGCTTACGCTGGAGTAAAAGATGATATTAGATTTGAACAGATAGCTAATGTTAAAACTGAGGTCTTGGTAGTTCCGGGTTCTACCTGTATTGAACCCTACACCATTCAAGTCATTGTATGGCCGAGGGCTGGCAAAACTGTAAGTAAAGCCGATTTGTGATTTGATTTTGGTGATAAAATGTTTGTAAACCCAGCTAAAGTTGTGCTTGGAGGTAAATGTAGGTGTGGCAGCGAAGGGATAATCCCGGTAGTTACGTTCAGTATCCAGGAATGAGTATGATATCCAGTAATCTACATTCCGGAAGGTCTGGCTATCTCTCCAGAAAACATCAAAGCCACGGGCATGGCCATCACCATTATTATTGTAGGCGGCAGGGTCAAATTGATTGCCAGGGTCAAACTTTACCAGGTCTTCATATTGTTTGGCGTAGCCCTCTATTCTGAAGGTACGGCCATTGTTTATAACCTGATAGCTGGCTATGAAATGTTCGGCTTTTTCAGAACCCAAATTCTGATTGATTCGAAGGAGTTGATCACCAGGCGTTTGTTGGAATCTGCCATAGGCCAGAGATAGTTGCGAATTGTCAGTGGTTTTGTAGCCAAGTGATATTCGTGGGGCCAGGTTGTACGAAGATGGTAGTGAAGAATACTCAAGTCGCCCACCTGCCCTCACTACTAATTTGTTTGAAAACCAGTAATCTGCTTCCACGAAGCTTCCCAACACCTGCTCATTCCATGTGATGTTTGTTCTTGAAGGCAAACCAAAACCCTCAATCTCCTCTTCTGCCTTCCTTAGAAAAGACTCTGACCCAAATTTCAGTGTTAGCTTTTCAGTAGCATCATTCGTAAATACCACCTTGGCGTGAACTCCCTCTTGTACTGTTTGTATCGCATCCGAGTTAAGACTTAGATTGTCATTGTTCCTGGTCGCAGAAATTCCTCCTTGCACACCCCACCTCTTTCCGAGTATATTCTTGTAAGAGTTGTTTATATGTATGTAATCGTTGGCGACGCCAGTTCTTGTAATCAATGAAGGGTCGTCAATATCACCTCTGTTCAGTACCAGGTTGGATGAGTTCAAATTCACAAACAGCTTGTACATGCCATTTTTTCCAACCTTCTGACGAGCCATAAAACTTCCTTCTATAGCAGAGGGCGCCTCAACCCAATCAAGGTCTTGACTAATGATCTTGAAATAAGGGCTAATATTAGTGTACTGCAGCTTTCCTGAAAGTGAGCTTCGTTCCCAGACCTTGCTATAGGAAACATCCCCACCTACAGACATAATAGAAATATCAGCTCTGTCTTGGTCGGGTTTTTCTTTAGTGGTGAGAATCAATGCCGAGGAAAGAGCTTGACCATATTCAGCTGAGTAGCCACCGGTGGAAAAACTGGTACCGCTAAACATAAATGGCAGAAAGCGACTTCGGGTGGGAGTATTGGGGGCAGCCGGCCCATAGAAGCTCATCACTTCAAGACCATCTATGAAAGTTTTCGTTTCACGGCCCTCTCCTCCTCTCACAAACAATCTTCCGGACTCACCAACTGTTTGTGTTCCGGGCAAGGTATTTAGCGCCGAAGCAATATCTGCAGTTGCACCCGCCGTTGTTACAATGTCTAGTGGTTTAAGAATGGTCCTTTTCCGTTCACCTCCAGAATCAAATGCCCCCGCAGTAATAGTAATACCATCTATCTTGTTGATCGCTTCAACCAGGACGAAGTCATAACTCAGATCCCCTTCAATATCCACCTCAACCTCCTGCTGTCGGTATCCAATAAAGCTAATAACCAATACCTGTTTACCGACTTTGGATGTGGTGAAAGAATAATTCCCGTCCAGGTTGGAAGAGGCTCCATCGTAACTTCCTTTTATGTAAACGTTGGCTCCAATGATAACCTCTTCCGCCTCGTCTCTAACAGTACCAGTAATTGTACTTTGGGAAAAAGCTCCTAATGATAGTAGCAAGCACGACAGGTATGTGAATTGGCGTAACATTGGCTCTTTTTTGTACAAAAGAGCCCTCGAAAAGAACCTATTTCAAAAATGATTTACCGAATCGTATAATTCTTCGGATGAATCGTAATTGTAGCAGATGAGTGATTTAGCCTTTTGCGCTATGAAGGAAATAATAAGTGAATGCAAACTGGATTGAGCGATTTTGGAACTGTACTCTACCAGATGGCGTGCCGTTTTGATCAACAAGTTGGATTTCCTGAACATCTGATAACCCATGGCTGAGCCGGGCCGAAACTTCCAATTGCTCAAACTGATGTGCCAGGCCTATCACAAAACCCAGATCAGTACGTTTATCCCAAAATGCTGGCCCATCGAGCAAATATCCGGCTTCAGGCCCCAATTCCACATTTAATGAAGATGCAAGCCTCAGCTTGAATAGCACTGGTAAGTTTATGTAGTTAAGCGCAACGTTTTGTTCTTGTTGGCCACTGATTGTGAAACCCTTCCTAACATAAAGCAAATCCGAACCAAGGGCAACGCGGCCAGCAATGGGGTAGCTAATTGTGGCTCCTGCCAGAAAGGAAGTTTTATAATTGTAGTCCAGGCTAGCCTGCAATCCCGACGGATCATTGAGAATGTCAAGTCTGGAAATGTTTGCTCCGGCTTTAGCACCCAACGATAGTTGGGCAATACTTGCAAATGACAAGAAGACGGAAAGGGCGGTGAGGATAGTCCTAAGCATACACAGGTTTTAAGAGCCAACGTAAGGTCCAGTCTATTATTTTTTCCCTAGCAAGAAAATATCCTATATATTGTGGCCATTCTAAAGCAGCCTAGGTCAAATGCCGATGACAAATCACACAGTGCAGGCTGACAAAAGTATTGAGCAGGTTAAGAACCTCATTGACGAAGGTTACAAACTGCGTGTCAGCAATCTAAGGGAATCTATAGCAATCACCGAAAGGGCCTGCCAGCTCAGCCAGGAAATCTCCTTCCAGGATGGCATCGCAGAATGCCAGTGCAAGCTTGGCTTGTATCACATGATTTTGGGCCACAAAGAGCAGGCTATAGAATACGCGGAGAAAGCAATGGCCTACTGGGAAAAGCAAGGTTTCAAGAAAGGAATTGCTACCGCGCAATTTACCATTGGCAGTGCTTACTATCGAACTGATAACTACCACATCGGGCTTAACTACCTGCTGAAGTGCCAAAAACTTGCCAATGAAATTGGGGATAAACTACTGGAAGCCAAGGCATTTAAAGCCATGGGCGCCATACATGAATTTTTCAACGATTACGAAACAGCCTATTCGGTTTACCAGAAATGTATAGTACTCAGCAAGGAAGTTGGTGATAAGAATATGGAATCTAACGCCTGTAATCCGCTTTCGGGTTTATACCTAAAGCGAGATGAGTTTGATAAAGCTTTTGAAGTGATCAATCAGAGTATTGCCTTAAAGGAAGAAACTGGAGATACCAGGGGATTAGCCTATGCTTATCATGGTAAAGGAAAAATACACGCCCGGCTAGAACAATATACAGAGGCAGTTGACTACCTGCAGAAAGGAGTAGAAATACAACACGAAGTTGGAGAAAGAGTTGGCGAGGGGCTAAGTAGGGTTAAGCTTGGCAGCATATTTCGCTTGCAGGGAGAGTACGATTCAGCACGGCTTCACCTCCAACGGGCACTTGAATTGGGAAAAGAAGCGAAGAGCAACCTGCTGAATTATAAGGCTTATAATGAATTATACCAGATAGCGAAACTCGAGAACAATACAGAAGAATCACTTTACAACCTTGAGCAGTTCCATCACTACAAGGAAAATGTAATCAACTCCGAAACCAACAATATTGTGGATAGCCTGAAGGCTGCCCATCAAATTGATTTACTAGAGAAGGAGGCTAACATTCAGAAGGAAAAAAACAAAGCCATCCAGCAGAAGAATGAGGAGCTTGATACATTTTTCTATAAGGTGTCTCACGATTTACGTGGGCCAATCTCGTCGCTGATGGGGTTGTATAATGTAGTTAAGATGGAGGTAGATGATGCTAAGTCGCTGCAATATTTCGACATGTACCAGAAGCAGATACAGCGCCTGAATCATATCATCCTGGACCTGATCAATCTGGCTACTATGAAGGAAAAAGACATGATAAAGTCGAAGATCGATTTCAAACCATTGATAGATGAGTGCCTGGAATCTTATAGTTATTTGCCAGAGTTTTCTAAGATCAAGTTTAACATTGATGTAGAGCCAGATCTGCATCTACTAAGCGATGTCGCCATTTTGAATTCAGTTTTGCAAAACCTAATTGAGAATTCTATTAAATACAGCAGTCACAAAGAGCAGCCCGAAATTTCCATCACTATTAAGACCATTGGCGAGGAGCAACTCTCCATTTCAGTTGCCGATAACGGATCAGGTATCCCGGAGGAGTATCAGGATAAGATATTTGATATGTTCTTTCGAGCCAATCACACTAGTGAAGGAACTGGTCTGGGATTATATATTTTTAAGAATGCGGTGGAGAAATTGAATGGCACCGTCGAAGTACAAAGCACTCCAAGTGAGGGGTCAACATTTCTTGTTACGCTCCCCACTACCAGTTAGCCTCGTTTTCCATTAATTTGCTTCTCAATCCATTAGCCCAAATCTCGTCTCCAAGGCGAGCCGGATTATACTACATTTGCGTAAATTTCCATTATGCTGAAGATATCTAACCTGTCTAAAACCTACCCAAACGGCACCAAAGCGCTACAGGAGGTTAACCTTGAAATTCCAAAAGGCATGTTTGGCCTCCTAGGGCCTAATGGTGCCGGAAAGTCAACCTTGATGCGTACCATCTCCACTTTACAAGAGCCAGATCAAGGTTCCATAAGCCTGGATGAAATTGATGTACTGAATGACAAAAGGTCGGTGCGGGAAATTCTGGGGTATTTACCACAGGAATTTGGGGTTTATCCCAAACTAACTGCAGTAGAGATGCTTGACCACTTTGCCATGCTAAAAGGCATCAAGGATAGAAAGGAACGGAAGGCCCTTGTTAAAGCACTATTGGAGCAAACCAACTTGTACCAGGTAAGAAATCGCAAGCTTGGTGGTTATTCGGGAGGCATGAAGCAAAGGTTTGGCATTGCCCAGGCATTGCTGGGAAATCCTAAGCTTATAATAGTTGATGAACCGACCGCAGGGCTTGACCCCGCTGAACGCCACCGCTTTCATAACCTGCTCAGCGAGATTGGAGAAAACATAGTTGTTGTACTTTCAACCCATATTGTTGAAGACGTTAGCGATTTATGTTCCAACATGGCAATAATTAACAAAGGGCAGGTGTTGCTTGCCGGAGATCCTATGGAGGTGATCAAACAGGCCGAGGGTAAGGTGTGGCAAACCGTAATTGAGAAAAGTGAATTACCCCAGTACCAAGAGAGTTACAACGTGATTTCGTCTCGCTTATATGGTGGGCAAGTAATAGTTAGGGTGATGAACGAGCAAAACCCAGCTGGCCAGTTTACGGCAGAAGCGCCAACACTTGAAGACGTATACTTCAATGCCATTAAGAGCAATGAGGCCAGTGCTCAAGCCAAAGAAGCAACAACCGCCTAGCTATGCTTCTACCTATCCTAATTTTCGAGATAAGATACAGGCTGAAGAGACCCGCTACCTACATCTACTTCGGCATTATGTTTCTGATAGCCCTGCTCTATGGCAATATCATGGGTGGTGGCTTTGGCGTAGAGCAAGCTGCTTTATTAACCGGTGGAGGTAAAAACCTTGCCAACTCACCCTATAACCTACACCAAATAATTTCAGCCTTGGCGCAACTACCGGGCATATTCATAGTAGCTGCAATTATGGGAGTACCCATTTACCGAGACTTTGAACACAAAACCTCAGAGATATTCTTTACTAAGCCTATTTCTAAGTTTGAATACCTGGCCGGCAGATTTCTAGGCTCCTTTATCGTGACAGTTGCGGTCTTGTCGAGCATCGGAATAGGTATGTACGTCTCGGGTTTTCTACCCAAAGTAGAAGCCGAAAAATATGGTGAGTTCATTCTATTTCACTACTTAAACCCTTACCTGGTTTCAGTAATCCCAAATATCTTCTTTTCAGGAGTAATCTTTTTTGCCGCTGTTTCCCTTTCCAGGAATCAGATGTTTATCTACCTGAATGCTGTGATTTTGTTGGTGCTATTATCCATAGCTCAGGCAGTTTCGGGGCAAATTGAAAATAAAACCCTGGGAAGTCTAATAGATCCTACGGGTGGAACCGCCTTCGTAAATTTCACCGAATACTGGACGGTAGCACAGAAGAACACGCAAACAATTCCGTTGTCAGGAGATCTACTAACCAGCTTTGGAATTTGGATGTCTGTGGCCGCGTTGGTGCTGGCCTTTGCTTTCTATAAGTTCTCGTTTACAACCAGTGGCAAACTTAGAGCAGCCAAAAAGCAACTTACATCTACTATAAAACTAATTGCCGATACAGTCACACTTAAGAGGATAGAGTTACCCAAAGTAAGCCAGGACTTCAGCCGTAAGAATTTAACCTCCATTTTTCGCTCACTGGTGAAACGGGAGCTTAAGGGTGTATTTACCAGCATCATATTCATTGCCATTTTATTGATTGGGGTACTGTGGATGGTTGTAGCATTACTGATATCAGGGCAGCTTTTTGAAACTCCAACTCTACCGGTAACCTATAGAATTCTTGACTTGCTTGGGGCTCAATTCACGCTATTCGTAATTGCCATTACGGTGTTCTACTCAGGCGAGATGGTTTGGGCTGAACGCGATAAAAAGGTCGACCTGATTTATGACACCTTACCACTTCCTAACTGGATAAGCTTCGCCTCGAAGCTATCAGCTTTAATGATCATACAGTTTGCCATGATGACGGTGATTTTGGTGGTGGGGACAGTGGCTCAGATCAGCCAGGGCTATTTTAAGTTGGAGGTCGGACTTTATCTGCAATCGCTTTTCGGTTTTAGAATAATTGATTTCCTACTGTTCTGTGTATTGGCCTTCTTCATTCAGGTTCTTGCTAACAATAAATACTTTGGTTTCTTCCTGGCCACCATTCTTTACTTCTTCAGCGGTCTGCTACCCACTTTAGGACTTGAGCACAAACTCTTTGCTTTTTCATCTGATACTGGTCTTGTCTACTCAGACATGAATGGCTACGGTCATTTCACCACCGGATTCCTGGTGTTTAAGTTGTATTGGGGCGCATTTGCCCTGCTACTAGCTGCTTTGTCAAACCTTTTCTGGGTAAGAGGCACCGAAACCGTTTGGAGCATAAGACAATCCCTTGCTAAGAAGAATTTCATCAGGGCCTCGAAAATTGTGGTCTTTGCTGGGATTTTAGTTTTTGTAATTATGGGTTCCTTCATATTCTACAATACCAACGTGCTCAACGAGTATCAAGACTCAGATGAAGCCACCGAAGAACTTGCCGACTTCGAAAAGCGCTATAAAAAGTACCAGGGTATCGCCCAGCCCAAGATAATAGCAGTTAACCTCCAGGTTGACCTTTATCCTGAGAAAAGAGATTTTTCAGCCAAGGGCACCTACGTGCTTGTTAACAAAACCGAGCAGTTTATTGATTCTCTCCACCTCAATCTAAGTGGTGCTATTAGTTATAAAGAGATATCTACCTCTCTCCCATCCGAAGAGGTATTGAATGACGAGCAAATGGCCTACCGAATTCTACAGTTCGGCGACCCTCTTTCCCCCGGAGATACGTTTGAGCTTAAATTTGATTTAGCCTACAGCACCATTGGATTTCCACATTCAGGCTGGAACAACCAGGTTGTGGAAAATGGCACCTTCTTTAATAGCTCCTATTTTCCGCAGATTGGCTACAACGGAGCTTTCGAGCTATTTGAAGACGATACCCGTAAAAAATATGACCTGCCACCAAAAGATCGAGTACCTAAAATTGATGATACTGTCGCGGTAAAAAATAACTTCATCTCCACAGATGCCGACTGGATTCAATTTGAGGCGGTAGTAAGTACTGCACCAGATCAGATCGCCATCACCCCCGGATATCTACAACGCGAATGGGACGAAAATGGGCGAAAGTACTTTCACTATAAGATGGATGTACCGATGCTTAATTTCTATAGTGTGGTCTCGGCAAACTATCAAGTAATGCGCGATACCTGGTACGACACAGCCACTGATCGGACCATCAACCTGGAAATCTACCATCATCAAGGACACGAGTATAATCTCCAAACCATGATGGATGCGATGAAGAAGTCGCTGGCCTATTTCAGCAAAAACTTTAGCCCTTACCAGCACAAGCAGTTGAGAATACTGGAATTCCCGCGATACGCTTCATTCGCGCAGTCTTTTGCTAACACTATACCCTACTCTGAAGGGGTAGGCTTTATTGCAGATGTAAGCAACGAAGAAGATGTGAATTACCCATACTACATAACCGCACATGAAGTAGCACATCAGTGGTGGGCCCACCAGGTAATTGGCGGTAATGTGCAAGGATCACAATTCTTGTCTGAGACCATGTCGCAGTATGGAGCTCTGATGGTAATGAAGCAGGAATTGAACGATGAGCAAATCAAGAAATACCTGCGGCTAGAAATGAACAACTACCTGCAGGGCAGGTCTCGTGAGCGTAGAGAAGAGATGCCAGCCTGGCTATCGGAGTTTCAACAATATATTCACTACAATAAGGGAACCGTGATAATGTATGCGCTACAAGATTATCTTGGTGAAGACGCGCTTAATGCAGCACTGAGGAGCTACATACAAAAAGTGCAGTTCCAGGAAGCTCCCTACACCACCACCAAAGAGTTTCTCACCTTCATCGAAGAGGTCACTCCTGATTCACTGCTTTACGTAATAGATGACCTCTTCAGAGATATAACTATTTACGAAAACAAAATCTCTGAAGCTACCTACACTGAAATTGACAGCAATCGCTATCAAGTCACTATCAAAATTGAGGCTAAAAAGTTAAAAGCTGATGGATTTGGTAACGAGGCAGAAGTACCCGTCAATGACTACGTAGACATCGGTATTTTCGGAAGGGAAAGAGTTGAAAGAAGATGGGAAGAGACAGTGCTCTATTTCAAAAAGCACAAAATTACCTCAGCAGACCAGGAATTAGTTATTTATGTGGACAAGGAGCCTAGAAACTGCGGCATAGATCCCTACTATAAACTGATTGACAAAAAACCAGATGACAATACCGCAAGAGTGAAATTAGCTGAAGAATGATGTTGCTATTAACCTGCTTATTCTATCTTGCGAACGACCCAAGGCTATGTCAAATATCCGTATCAGCCCGGTAGCTACTAAGTATGGCTTAATTTTCGGTTTGCTCAATGTGGGAATTTATATTGCCATTTTTGAGTTTTACCTGATTCAATATATTGCCAATCAGAACCTGGCCAGCCTTGTCACCATTGTCCCTTTTTTGGCACTGCAAATTCTATGCTTCTGGGAATACCGCAAACTAAACGGAGGCTATCTGCCATATGTAACTGCATTGAAAGTTGGTTCTTTAATGGCATTTGTAGCCTCAGCTACCCAGAGCATAATAAAACTGGGCTATAGCATATTTGTTGGTGAGGAACACATTGCCAATAGTATCCGATTTGTGCAGGAAAGCCTAACCGCAGATGGCGTTCCTGCTGAAGAAATCGATGCTGCCCTGGAAATGATAGTGGTGCTTATGCAACCCGACATTTCCTTCTTCTTCGACTTTATCGGTGGTATCGCCACTGGTTTTGTGTTTTCTCTTATCACCGGCGTGATTATGCGGAAGGAAAGGCCTAAGGACAGCTAACTCAGGCCAGAATATCAACCGCTTAAAAAATTCAAACCCCTAAAAGCTCCCTATTTCCGTACATTTACATGGTAATATCAATACCCATGAAAAGAGCACTATTTACTTTAATACTAGCCATAGCATTTGGAACTGTTATTGCCCAAGACCCCTCCAGTGATGCAAAGTTGGATCAGGAGCAACTGAAGGTAATGAAAGTGGTGATGGAGCTATTTGACGCTTACAGAGCCCTCGACACCGCCCGATTATCTGCCGTTTTTACCGCAGATGCCCAAATGAACCGTATTGCTATGGAAGATGGCAAGCCTGTAGTAAGTCGGGGTGAAGTTAGTGGCTTTATCAAATGGGTGTCAACTGTAGACAAGTATCTAGATGAACAGCTCTGGAACTATCGCGTAGACATTGACGGAAATCTCGCCAGCGTCTGGACAGACTTCGGTATTTGGGTTGATGGGGAGTTTTCACACTGCGGAGTGGACTCCTTTTTACTACTCAATACAGAAAATGGCTGGAAGATATTCGAACTTAGCGACACCAATCGGCGCGAAGATTGCAATGTGCCAGATGAAATCCGAAAACGAGCAGAGAAATAAATTCAATAACAACAAAACAATAACATGAAAATCCTGAAATCTATTTTCGCCATTATGCTAATTGGCCTGGGTACCTTATCCGCCAATGATAAGTATGGCTATATCCTGGATCTTACCAAAGTGGAAGATGATAAACTTATGGTGCAGTTAATCACTCCTGATATTAAGGAAAGCACGATTAATTTCTACCTGCCCAAAATTATTCCCGGAACGTACAAAGTAGCCGACTATGGCCGATTCGCATCTGATCTCAAGGCTTACGATAAAAAAGGCCGTGAATTGAAAGTAGACCGACTGGATGACAATACCTGGAAAATCTCCAAGGCAAATAAGATGAAGAAGATCACTTACCTGGTTGGAGATACCTACGACGGGGATCAAGGTGATAATCAGATCTACCCTATGGCTGGAACCAATATTGAAGACGGACAGAATTTTGTAATCAATACCAGTGGCTTCTTTGGCTATTTCGAAGGCATGAAAGAATTGCAATACGACCTTCGTGTTATTAGGCCTGAAGAATTTTACGGTGCAACCGGCCTTATTGCCACTCCAACCAGTAACCTTCAGGCAACGCTTGGCAGCGACTACAGCGTGGAAACACCAAATGCAGCTGTAGATTTATTCGAGATTGATAATTACAATCTTCTTATCGATTCCCCACTAATGTATAATAAGCCGGATACGGCTATAGTGGATGTAGCTGGCACCCAGGTGCTGATATCTGTTTACTCACCAAAAGGTATGGTTCAGGCCAATTATGTAGCCGAGAATATTGAGCAGTTACTTCATGCGCAGAAGGAATATCTTGGCGGAACACTACCGGTTGATAAGTATGCTTTTATATTGTACTTCGAGGATTTGCAGAAATTAGCCCCTATCCAGGGGGCCCTGGAGCATTCTTACTCTTCATTCTATTATCTTCCGGAAGTACCCCAGGAAAACTTAAGACAAACCTTGGTGGATGTTGCGGCTCACGAATTTTTCCACATTGTAACACCATTAAATATTCATTCAGAAGAAATTCACTACTTCGATTTTAATGACCCGCAAATGTCTAAGCACTTGTGGCTCTACGAAGGGGTTACTGAATATAGTGCTGGCCATGTGCAGGTGAAGTATGACTTACTTACTCCTGATCAATACCTGGATGTAATAAGGAACAAAATGGTGGCAGCATCTACCCAATTTAATGACACGCTGCCATTTACGGATCTTAGCGAATTCACGCTAACCAAGTATCCGGATCAATACAGCAATGTGTATCAGAAAGGTGCACTCATCGGCATGGCGCTGGATATAAAACTACTGGAGCTATCTGATGGCCAATACGGCATTCAAAATCTCATTGCCGATCTTGCCAAAACCTATGGCAAAGATCAAGCCTTTAAGGACGATGAGCTGTTTGGCGAAATTGCCAAGCTTAGTTATCCTGAAATTACTGACTTCATGAACACCTACATTGCAGGCAGCACACCTCTTCCCTACACAGAGCTCTTCCAACTGGTTGGTGTTAACTACATCGAATCAGAAGATTATAATGACTTTTCTCTTGGCAACATCGGTATTGGCTTCAATCCAGAGACTAGTCGCATTTTTGTAAATGACGTTAGCGGCCTGGATGAGTTTGGTAAGGCACTTGGCTATCAGAATGGTGATGTTCTTACAAAAATGAATGGTGAAGAGATTCCACTGCAGCCCGGACTTATTCAGGGCTTCATTAACAATGTTAGGCAGAATATGAAGGCGGGCGAAGAGATGACTATTACGGTGATGAGAGAAAATGAAAGCGGTACGCAGGAGGAAACTACACTTTCGGCCCAGGTTGTTTTGGTACCCAAACAAAGGCTGCACCAGCTCAGCTTTGCAGAAGACGCTGAGGAAAGTCAACTGGCGCTAAGAGAGGCCTGGCTACGACCCAGAAAATAGTTCGTCAGTAGGATTACAGACTCAAGTCCGTACGCAAAAAAATAACCGCCCCCAATTTGGGGGCGGTTTTACGTTTAATCAACCGCTCAAGTTTATCAAACGTTAATACCAACGTCTGAAATCATCGGTGATGTAAGATAAAAATGGATTACCGGGCAATTAACTATTTGGAGCCCTACTTCACCCCAACTTGCAAAAAATAATTTACAGGAGATTTACGGTTAACTTTCAAGTAACTTTTAGTTAACATTGGGTTGGCCTCCGGGCTTCATACTACCACCCCACCCCTCTTACCTGGCATCGCAAACTTTATTATTATTAACTTGTAACATTTAGTATAACCTGTCGTCTCAACAGTGAATATGAGTTTGGAAGCTTTCCAAAGTAGGGTACTACCGGTAAAAAATAAGCTCTACAGATTTGCGTTGAAAATGCTCCGCAACGAAGACGAAGCCAAGGATGTAGTGCAGGAGACCATGATCAGGGTATGGAAGAAGAAAGATGAAATGCACACCTACCTGAACATGGAAGCGTGGTGCATGAGGATAGTAAAAAACCTTTCAATTGACAGACTTAAATCCAAGCAATATCAAACGGATAGTCTTACTGAAGGGCATGATTTAACGGAAACCAGTACTTCACCATACAAAAACGCTGAGATTAGTGACACAATGAAACAGATAAGTCAATTTATGGATTCACTACCTGAAAAACAGCGCCAGGTAATGCAATTGAGAGATATCGAGGGGTTTTCATATAAGGAAATTGGTGAGATCCTGGAAATTGACATCAACCAGGTTAAGGTTAATCTGTTTCGTGCAAGAAAGGCTGTTAAAGAAAACCTACTTAACATCAATGCCTATGGACTCTAAAAGGCTTGAAACATTATTATCCCGCTATTGGAACTGCGTTTCAACGGTGGAAGAAGAACAGGAGCTTCGCGAGTATTTTAATTCTCATGAAGTTGATGGGGAAATGAGTGAAGTTGCCGGCCTCTTTCGCTATTTCGAGCACGAAAAAAAAAGAGAGGATTTAGATGGATCTTTTGACGAAGAGCTACTGGCAAAACTCACTAAGGTAAAGCCAGAATCAGAGACGAAATCCAGACCACTTTGGAATTACCTAAAAGTAGCTGCAGCATTGGCCGTTGTGGCAGTAGCCTCTTATCTCTTCAGGCAAAACATGGAACCAGAAAACAGACCGGAGCTACTGGGTACCTATGAAGATCCGCGTGAGGCTTTCGAAGAAACCAAAAAGGCGCTAATGCTTATTGCTTCCAAAATGAATAAAGGCAAAGAGCAAGCATCTAAGATCAGCATATTTAATAAAGCTGAAGAAAAAATAAGAAATGGAGAAGTGGAGGAAGATCAAGTTGAAATGTAAAGCAAGAATTCAAAATGAAAACTATTTATAATACGATGAAAAATCTGAAAAAGGGCATAGTGGCGATGGTGGTTATGGTTGCGATGTCGGTAAATGTCCAGGCTCAAAATGATGCTATCACAAAGTTCTTTAGCAAATACGATAATGACCCTGATTTTACCCAGGTAAAAGTAACAGGCAAAATGTTCAGTCTGCTTACCCACATTGAAGCCCAGGACGATGACGAACAAGCGATTAAGGATGCCATGTCAAGCATAGAGGGCTTGAAGATATTAGCACTGGATGAAAGTCGAAGAAGTGCAGAAATTTATGACGAGGCCTTCAAGCTAATTCCAATGAAAGAATATGAAGAGTTAATGTCTGTAAGAGATGATGAAGGTGATATGAAATTCCTGATTAAGGAAAATGGCGGGAAAATAGCCGAATTGTTAATGATAGCAGGGGGCATTGATAGATTCTTTATTCTCAGCCTCGTCGGTGATATTGACCTTAAAGCAATATCAAAACTTTCACGCCATGTTGACATAGATGGCTTCGATAATTTCAGACACCTCGATAAGGGAGGAAACTAAATCAATAACAACAAATACAATCGCAAACTTGAAACAATGAAAAGGACAACGATTATTCTGGCTTTGCTGATGCTACCTATGCTCACAATGGCCCAAAGCGATGCTGTTGAGGCATTCAAAGCAAAATACAAGGACGATAGAGATGCTACCGTGGTAACCATCAGTGGCTCCATGTTTGGGCTTATCTCCCAGATAGCCAGCTATGGTGACGACGAAGATGAAGAACTGCAAGCCATGGCAAGGGTCGCCGATGGCATCAAGCAATTTCAGGTGCTCAGCGTACGGTATTCAAGGTCCGGCCTGAAGCCCACCGAAGTGGATGACCTGAAGGCTGCCATTGAAGGGGAGAAATATGATGAGTTGATGCAATCTCGGGAACGAGAGAAATCAATGACCTTCTATGCACAGCAAAGTAACGCAGAGGTTAAGAACATGTTGGTTCTTATCGATGAGTATGACGAATTCACCATCCTGGATATAGATGGCACCTTGTCAATGAAAGACCTTTCAACACTTGTCAAGCACCACAGAGATTTTCACTAGTAATAGTTAAATTCAGAACAAAGTATCAGGGTCTTGTTACGGGCCCTGATTTTCGCAGTTATGAGATTATATATAATAGCAATCCTTATCCTACTCCCCTCCTTACTAAGTGCACAAACCAAGAGCACAAGCGAAATTCATGACAAATATGATGACGCCTTTACGATGTTCTTCTACCAAAGTACCCTGAAAATGGTAGCTGGTGATGACGAAGAACTAATGGAAGCCATCAAAGGCATTGAGAAAGCAAAACTACTGCGCATCAGGAAAGACAGCCAGTACGAAGCTAGCGATCTTACAGATTACATTGCCGGCATTCAGGACGAAGATTTTGAGGAGGTGATGTCGATTAAGCAAGGTGAGGGCAATATTGTAGTTTACCTCAAAGGAGACGATGAACCCGAAGGTGTAGTCTTACTCATAGAGGAAGAAAGAAGCCTTTCTATTCTTGATGTTGTAGGGTTTCTGCGCCTGGATAAAATCAGTGTCCTCACTAAACAAATCGAATTTACCGAAGGGCTTAAACTCCCCAAAATAGACTAGAATCAATTTGAACAACGTACTAACCATCCGGAATCTCTGCAAAAATTACGGCAGAATCCAGGCAGTTAATGATCTCTCCCTAGAGATAGAGAAAGGCAGCATATTCGGCATTCTGGGACCAAACGGTAGCGGCAAAACAACTACTCTTGGACTAATCCTGGATGTAATCAATCGTACTAGGGGAGATTATCTTTGGTTTGAGGAAGAGCCAACCAAAGAACAGCGCAAGCGAGTTGGTGCCATCTTGGAGACTCCGGTTTTCTATCCTTATCTATCAGGGGTTAAAAACTTACAGATAGTTGCCGATATCAAAGAAGTACCCTACGATCGCATCGATCCGGTATTACAAAAAGTTGGGCTTTTGGATCGCAAGGGAGATAAGTTCAAGACCTACTCCCTGGGGATGAAGCAAAGGCTGGCCATAGCTTCCGCTCTTCTTTGTGACCCGGAAGTAATGATCCTGGATGAACCCACGAATGGACTCGATCCTCAAGGTATTGCTGAGATCAGAGATCTAATCATTCAAATTGGTAACGAGGGTAAAACCATAATTCTGGCCAGCCACCTTCTTGACGAGGTACAAAAGGTTTGCTCTCATTTTGCAGTGTTGAGTTCAGGTAAGATGGTTTACCAAGGTTTGGTTGAAGACGTTGCCAAGGGTAAAAACACTGTCGAGTTGCAAAGTAGCGACGACCCCATGCCTGTACTTGAACTTTGCGAAATGATTGAAAAAGTGGATAAGTCAGTCAATACCTACACACTTACCTTGAAAGACGACTATTCTGCAACAGATATCAACAAATATCTTTTCGAAAATGGCATTATTGCTTCTCACCTGGTGACGAAAAAGAAATCTTTAGAGAAGCAATTTTTGGAAATATTACAAGAATCGGATCATGCTTAGATTACTAAAGATAGAGCTAACCAAAAACCTGAATTATAAGACCTTCCTGGTACTAACCATCTTGTACTTTGTACTTATGGGTGTATTTACTGCCAGCGGCGGAGAATTTCTTAAGTTTCTAAAACAAGCTGGAGCAGATTTTGACGGGTTTGACCCGACGCGCATACCACTATATCATTTCCCCGACATCTGGCAAAACGTTACCTGGTTAGCACAGTGGTTTAAATTCATTTTGGCGATCGTAATTATCATTTCGATCACTAACGAATTCAGCTACAAAACGGTGAAGCAGAATATAATTGACGGCTTTAGCCGAAAGGATTTCCTGATCTCCAAAACACTTACCATCGGAATGCTCAGCGCCGCGGCTACGGTTTATTTATTCCTGATCATATTAATCACCGGGTTAATTTATTCCGATCCTGATACTAAGAATCTCTCCTCCATACTGGACGGCATGGAATTCATGCTGGCTTTTTTCCTAAACCTGTTTGTTTACCTGCTTTGGGCATTGCTCATTGGCACATTGATAAAGAGATCTGGTCTGGCAATAGGCCTCTTGTTTCTCTACAATGTCTTCATTGAGAACATTATAAGATTGAACCTCTACGAGGATTACGACTTTCTTTTTGACTATACCCCCATGGGCTCGTTGTTTGAAATTATACCAATCCCATATTTTCGTTATGTTTTCCAAGAAATACAGGATTATGTCAGTTTTTACTCGGTAGCAATATTGGTAATTTATGCAGTTCTCTACTTTTACCTCAATTACTCATTGCTAAGAAAGAGGGACCTGTCCTAGCTTCTATGATGGCCCAAATTGTATAGGAGTTAATTGTAATTCTAAGGCTTAATGGTGACCTTAGGGGGTTGAGAGCCAGCCTCAAGGAGATATCTCAAACACATAATTTTGGCTATGAAAAACTCGACCCTACCCCTAATAATGGCAATTGTTGGCGTGCTCTATTGTACCCCCCTCCTTGCCCAAGACGAAGACCCGACTGTGGCCTTGGAGCAGTTGGAAGGTGAGGAGAAAATAAAGGGCTACAACGATCTCTATAAAGAATACATCAATTCAGAGCCCGAAAAGGCCCTGGAATATGCGAAGATTGCCTTCGAATTATCTCAAGAGGCAGAATACAAAAAGGGAATAGCTTCAGGATACAACAATCTTGGTGTATTTCATCGTGGCCAGGGCACCTTAGATAAGGCGCTGGAGTACTACATAAAATCGTTAAGAATAAGCCAGGAAATTGGCAACCGTGAGGGCGAAGCTACGGCCATGAATAACATTGGCACTATCTACGCGCTAAAAAACGAAAACGATCAGGCATTGGAGAACTTCCTCTACTCTTACAAGATATTTGACAGCCTTAAGCTGGAGAGCAATATGGTGGGGTCTTTGACCAATATTGGAAATGCCTACAGCTCCAAAGGTGAAGATTATCGGGCTATTGAGTTTTTCAGGGAAGCCCTGATTAAGTATGAGAGTATTGGTCAAAAGGACAAATTATTCGACCCCCTAACCAGTATCGGCAATATTCATTTTAGAAGGAAAGAATACGATAAGGCATTTGACTTTTATAACCGCTCGCTGGACATTGAAACCGAAAACAATAACGTTTTCGGACAAGCCTATGCCTACAGCAACATTGGCACGGTATACCTTCACCTGAAGAATTATAACAGGGCTCTTGAAAACAAGCAAAAAGCACTGAATTTAGCAGAAACAGTTGGAGCCGCATCCATTCTTCAAGAAGTGAATAAGTCACTCTCTGAAATTCACTACCAATTTGGCAACATGCAAAAGGCCTATGAGCACCGGGTTGCCTACGATGAATTGCAGCACCTCCTGAATAGCCAGCAAACAAATCGTAAGCTGGCCCAACTGGAAGTAGCTTACGAATTTGAAAAGAAGGAAGAAGAACTTGAGAAGCTTAGAGCAGAAAGTGCGCTTAACGCCCTAAGGGCTGAAAATAGTCGAATCATTATTCTCGTGGGTGTTATGGGTGCTATAATAGTGATGGGCGCTTTTTTCATCGTGTATACATTGCGAAGACACAAAGAAGTTGAGGTCGCTCAATAGTTATGACCAGAGACGAGGCCCGAGAAATTCTCCACAACTATACCAGTAGTGAAAGCCTGCTTCGGCATGCCAGAAGTGTTGAACTGGTTATGGAAGCGTATGCTGAGAAACTGGGAGAAGATCCTGAAGAGTGGGCTGTCACTGGCATGCTTCATGACGCCGATTACGAAAAGCATCCTGATCAACACCCCAATGTAATCGTAGACCTTCTACGCGAGCGCGGAGAAGAGAAAATTGCTCATGCCATCTCAGCACATTACACTAAATGGGGCGTGGCATATGACACCCGTCTCGATAAGGCCCTGTTAGCCTGTGATGAGTTAACGGGGTTTATAATAGCCTGTTCACATGTACGGCCCGACAAAATCGTTGGTATGAAGGCCAAGTCTGTAACTAAGAAACTAAAGGACAAGAATTTTGCGGCCAAAGTTGAACGAGACGAAGTACAAGCCGGCGCAGAGTTATTTGGGGTAGATATGAATGAACATATCAACTTCATTATAGAAGTTCTCCAAAAGAATAAAGAAGAGCTTAGATTGACCTAAGTGGCCAGACGCTAATTTTTGGGGCTAACGTCTCCTCCTAGCCCAGTATTTACAGAATAATATCTTGGATTTCCCCGAACATCTAAAGAAGCACCCATATTTGCGGATACTGTGGCTTCTCCCAGGGCGTAGACCTTCAACGACGCGCCCATATTAGACCTTGCCCGTACTCTTTCTGCTTCAAGATCGAATAGATCTACATCACTTCCCATGGAAGCAATGGCTATCAGGTCATTGGCCTGACCCCGTAGGTCAACGTCAGAACCGGTATGGCCTCGTACTTCAAGTTTGTCAACGTCCAATGTTAGTTCCATCTGTCCACCAGTATTTGCCTGGGCAATAAATGAAGAGGATTTAATGGTAAGTCGGGATGTTACTTCAGCCCCTGTTGAACTATATACCCCCTCTAATCTGTCAACTGGCACCTCAATTCTCACAGACCACCATCGGGGTTTTTCCTTCAATGCAGCATAATTCCTAATTCTAAGTCGTAACACTCCACGGGAAGTAGTGGTTTCTATATCTTCCAAATCAACGCCCCTGGCCTCAATCGTTATCTCACCAGGCTTCCCTTCAACCAAACTTACCTCAACGCCGTTGGAGGCCTTAATAATGTCATAATTGCCAACATCGCGTGTAATATCTCTTTGGGCGAAGAGGGTTGTTGACATCAATATCAGTCCAATTATTAGTAGTTGTGTTCTCATCCTTCTGAAGTTGTGTTGGTATAAAGATGCATTTGGAGGGCTAAAGGTTGCCAAATGTTAAAAATATATTATTAGGTAAGAACCAGGGTTCTTGACAAAGATTGTCGCCACTCTGGAGGTAAACCAAAGTGTTCATCTGAGAATCGGTCTAACTCATCCTGGGTTTTTTGGCTAATCAGGTCAGATATCTCCGCCATTACTGGCCCTGAAATCATGTAAGGCATTAATCCCAGGTGTAGTTGGTTACCTGAGCAATGTGCGGCTATCTGGTATTCAGTAGTCTGGTTTACGTTGCAGCCGCTTACCAGGCACTCTTCAACCCAGGCATTTGGGTCTGTCTGGTTTTTATCAAACAACTCCTGTCTTCTTCGGAGTAAGTCGGTATTACCTTCAAAATAGTTCTGAATGTTCTGCATTGACTCCTGAGACATCTCCATGCGCATCTCTTCCGCACATTGCAGGCAGATTGCAAACTCAACAATTACGTCGTTGGCTTGGTATCCCTCATATCGCCTAATTGTCTTCTGAACAATGTAATGCACATTTGGATCTAATAGCGAGCACTCGCAGTTGATGCACTTCTCAAACGGTTTGCCCGAAGAGTACGAATGAAAAAGTTTTGGGATATCAGTTGAAATGAACTCTGGTCGACTTTGCTTCTTTTCTTCCATCAATAAGAAATAATCATCTTGAAATTAAATTTAAGGTATATCTCATTGATTCGTGGTTGCAGGTGTCACAATATTTGAGAAATACGGCAGGGGCTCAAAAAGTCTAATCCAGCCGCTTGGGATGTCGAATATCTTCCACCACTACTCTCACGTACTCCGGAGGTTTAGGGGTTATGCGAGAAACTACCAATGCTACCACCAAATTCACTATCATGGCTATGGTGCCAAAACCTTCAGGAGAGATGCCCATCCACCAATCATCTGCAGTGCCACCACCAAAGCCGCCCAGTTTAAATTTTATCATATAGAAAAGCATAAGCAGTATGCCAACCACCATGCCGCTAATGGCTCCCTGGCGGTTCATACGCTTATCGAATATTCCCAAAATAATGGCTGGAAAGAAAGAAGAAGCGGCCAAACCAAATGCCAGGGCTACAGTGGCTGCCACAAACCCTGGTGGGTTGATACCAAAGTATCCCGCCACTATTACCGCAAAGCCTGCACCAATTCGGGCCCACATTAGTTCTTGCTTCTCAGTAATATCAGGCTTAATCTGCTTTTTGATGAGATCGTGGGAGATGCTGGTGGAAATTACTAACAGAAGTCCGGCCGCGGTTGAAAGTGCAGCAGCAAGGCCCCCGGCCGCTACCAGCGCAATGACCCAATTAGGTAGCCTGGCAATTTCGGGGTTTGCCAACACCATAATGTCGTTATCAATAGTCAGTTCGTT
Source organism: Cyclobacteriaceae bacterium (assembly GCA_028285445.1). Taxonomy (GTDB): domain Bacteria; phylum Bacteroidota; class Bacteroidia; order Cytophagales; family Cyclobacteriaceae; genus JANQPQ01. The sequence goes on from JANQPQ010000011.1 coordinate 99,170, forward strand.
CTTTGCGGCATCGGCCACATATTGAATCCGTTCATCTCCATTCTTATCATCAAAGGTGATAAGACCAGTACTCTCCCAATTAGTAAACCAATCGGGCACATTCTTGTACTCCACATTGGAGACCGTATTGATCATGTTGGTGCGCGCAAAAGCTGCTATGGCCGGAGCGGTGGTGTAGAGGATGGCGATGAACACCAATGCCCAACCAGCAGATATTCTGGCATCCTTTACTCTCGGTACGGTAAAAAAGCGCACAATAACATGTGGAAGTCCTGCGGTGCCTACCATTAATGCAAAGGTGATGGCAAAAACATCTATCATAGCCTTGCTGCCACTAGTGTAGGCGGCAAATCCCAGTTCTTCATGCAGGTTATCGAGTTTATCCAATAAGTATGTTCCCGAACCATCATTCACCTCTGCACCAAAGCCAAGTTGAGGCAAGGGGTTGCCTGTTAGCTGTAATGAAATAAAAATGGCTGGTACCATATAGGCGAAGATGAGTACGCAATATTGGGCAACCTGCGTATAGGTAATGCCTTTCATACCTCCCAAAACGGCATAGAAGAAAACGATGGCCATGCCAATGTAGACACCAGTGTTGATCGGCACCTCCAGGAAACGAGCAAAAACAACACCCACGCCCCTCATTTGGCCAGCTACATAAGTAAAGGATACTATCACCGCACAAATTACTGCCACGGTTCGCGCCACATCAGAGTAATAGCGATCCCCGATAAAGTCGGGCACGGTAAACTTTCCAAACTTTCGCAGATAAGGTGCTAACAGCAATGCCAACAGCACATAGCCACCAGTCCAACCCATTAAGAAAACAGCACCATCATAGCCCATAAAAGCAATTAGGCCAGCCATGCTAATGAAAGACGCCGCCGACATCCAATCCGCTGCCGTAGCCATACCGTTGGCGAGGGGCGGAACACCAACACCAGCTACATAGAAATCTTTGGTAGAGCCAGCCCGTGAGCGAATAGCAATAGCGATATATAGAGCGAAGGTGATACCAACAATGATATATGTCCAGGTTTGAATATCCATGTAGTTAGCGGTTGAAGGGTTGGTTGGTGGTTTTACTTGATTTTGCTAGTCTTCGTCTACTCCGTACTTTTTGTCAAGCTTATTCATCAGATATACATAGACGAAGATGAGAACGACAAAAACATAGATTGACCCTTGTTGTGCAAACCAGAATCCCAACTTAAATCCACCCATTCGGATATTGTTGAGACCTTCAGCCCAAAGTATACCAAAACCGAAAGAGGCCAGGAACCAGATAGAAAGCAGGATTAGCAAATAGCGTAGATTCTCACGCCAGTACTTCTTAAGGTCGGGTTTAGGGTTGCCGCTATTTTCCATAGATTTTGGAGTTAGGTTGGTCTAAAATAGTAAAGAATACAGTTTCATATTTCGGTTTGAAGTCAAAAGTTGAGCTGCTCCTTTGTGCTCAAACTTGAAACCAGCAAATAAAAAAACCTCGACCCCTCCGAAGAGCCGAGGCTGAATAAAAAAACTCACCACTTCAATTAACCACTACTTTTACCAAATTTTCGAAGGTTATAAGTAAATGACAACATAAAATATTGCTGTAAAACTTCCGTTCTCACATCCTCTACGTAGGTCTCCGTAACATTCCTTACAATGCTTTGGTTTTCCTTAAGAATATCAAATACGCTTAATTTAATCTCCGCATTTTGGTCTTTGAATAACTTCTTACCAAGGCTCACATTCCAAATCAGGAAGTCTTCATTAAACTCATCAGATAATCCCCGGTAGATATAATTGGACATTTCACTTCTAATGACAATGCCTTTCCAAACGATCAAATTCAGGTTGAGGCCGGCATTATGGAAGAAATAATCATTGTCCAATTCGGGTTGAATACTATTATCAACTGTATTGAAGTTACCACTGTACGACAAGGTAAAATCGACCTTCTCGCTGATATTGCTGGCCAGAACCAAGCCTTGGGTAATTGTGTGAGAATCTGATATATTCTCTGCATTGTTTATCAAGCCAGGAGTGCGATTGTAGGTATAGGAGGTGCTTAGATTCAGATTGGACTTCAAGAGCTTCACCGGAAAACCATAGGTTAAGAAACTGCGGGCATTCCAATAGCCATCAAGGTTTACCGGGTTACTGAATTGCGAGCCGCGGTTCAGTATGGCTCCATTACTAAGGGTCATATCCTGGTCAGCAATAATGGTAGAGTTACCGATGTAGTCGCCAGTTTTTCTCACAAAAAAGAACAAGAAAAAGCTCCTTGAAGTAAGGGGATCTGTGAGGGAATATCTTGCCAAAGCAATATGGTCAGTAGTTTGATCCAGGTTGGGATTCCCTGAAGAAAGTTGGGTCGGGTTGCTGTTATCTACCACATCCTGGAGTTGCGAGATTGAAGGAGCGTTGGTTCTGCTGCGGTAGAAAATCCTCAAATTCTGCTTCTCTGAAATACGATACATCAGCATGGCATTGGGCAGCAAATTGGTGAAGGAGCGATTTACTTCCGTTGGGGTGGGGAAAAGTCGATCGCCCGTGATCTCCGCATGCTGATATGATAGGCCAGCCGTCATAAATAATTTGTTACCATCTAACCGCAGCCGATAACTTGCACCGGCCCGGTGCGTGATATAATCCGATTCAAAGGTGTTACTCAACGCAGTATCCAGTTCAGTAAACGCATCATCGCTGAGGCTGTAATTCATCGTTCTGCGATCAGACTGGCTATTGGTCAGTGAAGCATTGTATGTCAATTGCAGCTGCCCTCCTTGTCCCAGCGGTTCAGTATAATTTAAATTTCCTGAAAGTGTATAGCCATCAGATAATGGTATTGTTTCCTGGAAAAGGCTGTCCATTTGAGTTTGGCCTCCGGCGAAAAACTGATTCTCTGACTCAAGGATGGTAGAACCATCAGAATCGTTAAAAGATGTTCTGGCATTCAGGGAAATTGTTCTTCCCCTTTTCTCAAATCGATGCCGCAACAAGAGATTATTTGAAATATTATATCCACTGGTATTACTGGTAGTAATATTTATAGATTGATTGAGAGGGTTGAGCGGGTCAATGAATGTGTTGCTACCAAGCTCATTATAAGATTCATTGTTTTGGAAGTTTATAGAAGGTGTATATATCAGCGAGTTGCTTTCGTCAATGCTATACTCCAATCGCATATTCAGCCTGTGGTTGGTATTGTTACTGGTAGTGAAGTTGTTTTCCTCATAAAACTGGCTGGAACCATCAACGAGGAAAATCTCCTGGTTGACAAACTCCCTGTTCGTATTATCAGAGTTATTGAAGAAGTAGCTTCCCGACAGTTTCAGGTTCTCTCCCCATTCATCGCTGAAGTTCAACCCAAAGGAATGCGTTTGAGTGATTCCATTCTGTGTTCCTACCAGGAAATTGTTTACACTATTACCACGACCAAAACGGCGGCCACCACCACCTCCACCTGGGGCGAATCGGATACCGCCGCCTCCACCAGTAAAGCTCCTCCTCTGATTGGAAGTACCAACCACGCCTAGTAAGTCTTGGGTGGAAAAATTCTGATCACTGATGTTATTTGACATCCCGATGAGGGAGATTCGTTGCGTTTCGTTGAAAATATTTAGTAAGGCACCAGCCAGGTAGCGATCGTCCGTACCGTAGCCGCCATATACTTTTCCAAACTGGCTGGTTTTTAAGTTTGAACGAGTTACAATGTTGATGGTCTTTTGGGAATTGCCGTCATCAAACCCAGTAAACTGCGATTGATCACTGGCGCGGTCGAAGACCTCAATCCGTTCAATCACTTCAGCCGGAAGTGATCTCAGTGCTAATTGAGGATCATTACCGAAAAATTCACGGCCGTCTACCAGCACCCTTTGCACGTCTTCGCCTTGTGCATTTACGGTACCGTTTTCTATGGTGATTCCTGGCATTTTCCTGATCAGATCTGCAGCATCAGCATCAGGGTTGGTCTTATAAGCATCCGCATTGAAGGCCGTAGTATCACCCTTTTGAATAGCGGCGGGAGTCTCTCCTACCACTTTAACTTCGTCCAACAGCTTGGCCTCTGGCTGCATTTTCACTTCGCCAATGGAAGTTGCTTGTTCAACTATGCGCACAAACTTCTTGAGCCTGGCATAGCCTACATAGCTAACCTCCAGGCTGTAAAAAGTCTTACTAAGCCCCTCAAAAGTAAAGTTGCCATTGGCGTCGGCTACAGCGTAGAACTGGTTGTCAGGGGTTCGAACCTCTGTTAGCACCAGATTAGCTCCAATTAGGGCTGAGTTATCATCACTGGCCAGAAGGCGCCCAGTGAGTTTGTACTCCTGGGCAAAAGCTTCGGCGGAGACAATACAAAGTAGTACTACTACAAATATGGATCTCAGTTTTCGCATTAGTTTTCTATGAACCGCTAAATCCGCGACGGCGATTTTTTCTAAGTTCCTCCAGCAAGGTTTCGTATTCCGTAAACTGCTCGGCTGTGAGAATCTCTTTCATTGAGTCATCTTTCTCTTTGCGCACCTTCATCATCGACTCTCGCATACCTTCCCTGTCTCCAGGTGTCATGTTCTTCCTGGCTTCCGCGAAGGAAGTGGCATAGTTCTCGTAGATCACATCGATAATTGCTTTTTGGTCGTCAGTCAGAGCGGCTAGTTTTTCATAAACTTTTTCCTTCTCCCGGTTAGCCATTTGCGTAGGATCGAAATTACGGCGCTGCTGCCTCTGTTCCTGGGCAAGTAACATTGATCCAACCATCAACATCAATAACGTTAGTATTGTAACCTTTTTCATACCTCAATTAACCTGTTTTTTTAGGCAAAAGTTGGGGCCGAAAGGGTCCCTTTGAAATAAATTCAACCAACGCAGCATTCTCTTCAACCAACACCAAAAAAGGCCGTAATTGGGGATTCACGCATAGTTTATATATTGCCGCTATGAATAGAAATTTACTGATCGCCAGCACTTCTACCATCCATGGATCGGGTTACCTGGAATATTTGAAAGACAAAGTTGAAGAGCACTTTGCAGATGCCAACCAGATTGTATTTGTTCCATTTGCCAGGCCAGGAGGAGCGTCGCACGAAGAATACTTTCAGTTCGCCAAAAAGTTCTTCGATAACATTGGAAAAGAACTTGTTGGTATCCATAATCTAAGTGATATGGTTAACGGCTTGAGGAGTGCAGAAGGCATTTTTACCGGGGGTGGCAATACTTTCGTTTTATTGAAGGCACTTTATGATAATAAGCTGATTAAGCCACTAAGGGACGTAATTGCAAGAGGTATCCCCTACATGGGTACCAGTGCCGGATCCAATATTCTTGGTGCTACCGTACAAACGACTAATGACATGCCCATTGTTTATCCGCCCAGTTTTGAGGCCCTAGGCGCCGTTCCCTTTAATATCAATCCCCACTACCAAGACCCTGACCCCGCTTCGCAACATATGGGTGAAACCCGAGAAACCAGAATCAAGGAGTTTCTTCATTTTAATAGCCAGGTGGTGACAGGCCTAAGGGAGGGAAGTTTCTTCAAAGTAGCAGATGATGTAATTGCCCTTCAAGGGCCATTTTCAGTTAGAATATTTGAACCTGGAAAAGAGCCTTATGAAGTGAGTAGTGAGGAAGATTTAAGCTTCTTATTGGGATGAGACTAGTTCTCCGGTATGTTATGGTCTAGCCAATCGATTGCATCGCGATAAGCATAGTATTCTTCCGCGCTCAATACCTTCCAGGGCCGGTAGAACCTTTCATTAGCAATTTCCTGGGCCTTGGCGAAAATGTCAGCACCTAAGTCAGTTTGCCTGAACGAGCCTTCATTAGCTAGTATGTAGCCCATTTGCTTCAGGGTGGAGAATGCTTTATCGCAATCATTCACCGGCTGCTGCCAAAAAGCATGATCATAGCAACGCTCTTTAGTATACTCTCGTCCATTACGCATAACAGCCATTAATTCCTTCTCAAGGGGAGAAAGAGTCAGCGTCTTCCACTTGTCGGGATCAGACTTTATTAGACGGTCAAATCGATAATGAGCGTTATCATTATTGTAGGCATTGAAGTCCTTATAGAATTCTTGTGCCAAAAGTGCATCAGGCAGTTCCTCCTTAACATTATCCCAGCTTTGCCTTCTCCATTTGATTGATTGATTTTGGGTGCCATCATCGAATGCCATGGTGCTTGCGGTAACTTTTTCCAATGTCGCGGCTATGGTGGCAATTGATGCATTCCAAGCCATTGGGAAAGTATCAAATTGCGACTTACGAATATTCCAATAAGCGGCTATCAGTTGGCTACCCCTGTCTGTAACTTCGTATATGCCCACTTCTTTTTCACCTAATAATGACACATTCGTGAGATCGTCTAACTTCTCTAAAAGGGCAGTCTGGTTGTAGTGGGCATAACGATAGTTGATTTTTCCGGCGCTGATCTCTGTGTGGGTATAATTAAGTGCCGTGCGAAGGAAATCATTCACGTAACTGACTTCTAAATTGAACTGCTTGGCCAGTTTTTCGCCGACGGTTACTGTATCTTGACTACGGGCCCACCGCCCGAGTTTTTGAGACAAGACCCTCCAGGACTTTATCCAAATCTGATCCTTATTGGCTTCAGCCACAACGTCGATCTGGCTGTTGGCTGAGGGCATATAGGCAAAATTGCCTATCAATACCAGTAGACACACCTTTGCCAACCTCACTGCTAGTGGTCTACTTTTCCGGTGCTTCACTGGTTCCCTCCCAATCAGGGTCGGCTGAGCCTGTCCAGGTTTGGGTAGCCGCATCAAAATAAATGGCATGTACCCTCCCAAAGGCTCCGGTCCTATCTACCTCCACCACTTCCAGACCCATGGCCTTCAAAGCGGTTATATCTTCTTGACTCCAGGTAGTTCCTTCGTGCATCTCAACCAGCACTGCGGTGTCAACAGAATGCACACGCCCGGCAGCCATAGCGGTTGGCAGATCCATTCCCCTATCTATAACACGGCTAATCGTCTGCACTATGGCAGTAGGAATACGACTTCCACCGGCCGCCCCCAGTACTAGAAAGGGCTCACCATCCTTGGTTATTATCGTTGGTGAAATATGCGACGACGCTCTTTGACCTGCCTGAAAATCTCCCAGGTACCCCCCTAACGTGGTGGCATAGAGAAAACCTAAACCGGGGGAAGCCACTTTGGAGCCCATATTAGGTCCGACGGTTTGAGTTACCGCCAACATGTTGCCCTCCTTATCAGCTACTGAAAAATGAGTTGTATGGCCGTCAGCATAAAGCCATTCCTCTTCACTTGCAACCAGCGCTGCCTCTTTGCCCGAAAGCATCGTAATGCTATCGGCTTTTTGTTTGGCATATTCCTTCGAGGTAAGCAAGGCAGATATATCACCTGAACGCTGCTTGCGGCGATCTTTGTAGGCCATTGTATTGGCCTGGAAGAAAGCGCTGCCCCATTCTGTTTCCGAATAATCGCCCATGGGGAGATTCTCCATAATGTGCAGCATCTCTATAGTAATGGCTCCATAAGAAGGCATCCAAAGACTACTGATGTCATAGCCTCTGTAGCTACCGGAAACTATTTTGGCCTCCCTGGCTTCATAAGCTGCCAGGGATTCCATATCAAGGTAACCACCATTCGCCTGCACGTCGGCCACCATCTTCTCTGCAATTTCGCCCTTGTAGAAAACATCTGGCCCTTGATCTGCTATCAACTGAAGCGTGTTGGCCAGGTCTTTTTGTACAACCAGTGTTCCCGGAGCGTAAGTTGTGTCCCCGTTGAGGAAGTACATGGATGTTCCTTCATATTGACGGATATGATCAATGGCTGCTGCATGCCGTGCCGCCTCTCCAGGCAATATATTGTAGCCATTTCTGGCGTAATTAATTGCCGGAGACATTACCGTCGCCAGATCCATGGTACCATATTTTTCCAGCAACGTAGTCAATCCTTTTACAACTCCCGGTACTCCAATTGTGGGATAGCCATTACGAGACTGAGTAGCGGTCTCAGGATCGTAAGAAAGTGGCGCCTGTGTAGTGGCATCGATACCACTAATGGTGCCGTCACTTTGCCTGATTATGGCCTGAAAACGGCCACCAAGGCCATTCATGCTTTGTTCAACTACGGCGATAGCAAATCCAGTGGCCACTGCCGCATCTACCGCGTTACCTCCCATTTCCAAAATATCAACCCCTGCCTGAGTTGCCAGTGGGTGCGCAGATGACACAGCTCCGTTGACGGAAGTCGCGACCTGCGGGTCGTTTGCTTCGACATGTGATTGAGTATCATAAGCTTGCTCGCCTCCTGTGCATGCAGCAAGCATTGTAACCAGGATTATCCACCTTCCAGATTTAGTCATAATCAATAGTTATTGGCTTGATGAAGATAAGCACTCGGCCTTGCAAAAAGAAATGAGAATGCTGTAACCTTATTTGTTAAACAAAGTATATAGAAATACTTATTTGTTTAACAAAATGCATAAATATGAAAGGGAGCCACCTTGGAGAATTTGAAGAATTGGTAATGCTAATGGTAGCCTTGCTCAATGATGAGGCCTATGGCATTCGCATTGTTGAAGAAATTAAGGACAAAATGGACCGCAAAGTAATACTAAGCGCAGTGCATGTAACTCTTTACAGATTGGAGGACAAGGGCTTGGTGAAGTCTGCTATGGGAGGTGCTACCGGCGAACGTGGTGGCCGCAGGAAGAGGATTTTCAGCTTGACCAAAGCGGGCTATAGAGCACTTCAGGATGCCAAAGATCAGAAAACACAACTTTGGCAACTAATACCTAAGATCTCCTAAGATGCCACCATCTGACCCAAAACCCCCGGCCTGGGCCATTGCTGTTTTGCAGAAAGTTTGCCCTCAAAGCCTATACGAAGGTATACTCGGCGATTTACTGGAGCAATATGCCCATAACTACAGAGCTAAGGGTGAACGGCGGGCCAATAGGCTGTTTTTAACCAATATACTTTTCTTCATCCGACCGGGAATATTAAAACGGCACTCTAAACTGGAAACTCAAACTAATAGCATTATGATCAGCAATTATTTCAAGGTAGCCTACCGCAACATTGTAAGACATAAGTTCTATTCCTTGCTAAACATCTTTGGGCTTGCTTTTGGGCTGGCAACTTTTCTACTGATCTATTTTTACATAGAAGATGAACTGATCTACGATAACTACCATGAGAAAAAAGATCGCATTTACCGCATAGTTTCTGATCTCAAAACTCCTGACCGGGACTTCAGCTTTGCCTTAACTCCACCAAAATTAGCTGAAAGACTTAAGGGAGACTTTGCCGGAATTGAACATACATCACGCTTCTCACGTACTGGCGGATTGGTTTCCTACCAGGATAAAAGGTTTCAGGAAAACAATGTCTACTATGCGGAAAGCAGCGCCTTCGCTACGTTCTCCTGGGAGGTAATTGCAGGGAACAGTGCCGAGTTCCTTTCTCTGCCCTACCAAATTGTTTTGGATCAGCCAACAGCAGAAAAATACTTTGGCAAAGATGACCCGATAGGCAAGCGACTGTCAATTGCTGGATTTCCCCAAGATTTCGAGGTAACAGGCATAATCAAGCCTATACCGACCAATTCGCATTTCACTTTCGATATACTTATCTCTTTTGAAACCTCAGAGACTTTCTTTGATGCAAACAACGACCGCTGGTTCTACCTGGATTATTTCACCTACCTGCTACTCAAGCCCGAGCAAAATCCGCAGGAAATAATTTCAGCTTTACCGGAATTTACTCTTAGGCACATCGGAGAAACTCAAGACCGGGTGGGTCAGTATTATACTTTCTTCATGCAGCCCCTCAAAAACATTTATCTGAAATCCTCGCTTGATAACGAAAACGGAACCCGAGGCAACCTCAACTACATTTACCTATTTTCAGCGGTTGCTGTATTCATTCTTGTAATTGCCTGCATCAATTTCATTAATCTGGCTACCGCACAAAGTCAGAAGCGAGGCAAAGAGGTAGGAATGAGAAAATCCGTCGGGGCCAGTAAAAACCAGCTTTTAAATCAATTCTTAAGTGAATCATTGCTAATAACCTTTTTTGCCCTCATTGTTGCAGTAGGTATCTGTTACTTCCTACTTCCGGCTTTTAACGACATAGCTGGTAAGAAGCTTGGGCTAGATCTATTCAGTTGGCAAAAGGCCATTCTACTGGTTGGCCTGGTTCTGGGCGTGGGGCTAATTTCCGGGATCTATCCCGGCGTTATTCTGGCGAGGTTCAAGCCGGCAAGAGTGCTCAAAGCCCAAAGCAAAACCGGGACGGGCAGCGGCGGCCTGCGCCAAGGTCTGGTGGTATTTCAGCTTACTATTTCAATAGCCCTCATAATTGCTACCATTGCAGTAAGCCAGCAGCTAAAGAAAATCAAAAACCAAAACCTTGGTTTCGATCATGAACAGATTGTTAACCTGCAATTCCGTATGGATCAAAACTTCCGTAGCAACCAGGGTGGGAGAGATTTTTACGAAACCGTTAAACGGGAATTGGCGCAATCGGTAAATGCAGTAGCCGCCAGCGCTGTACGCACAAGCCCTGATGTAGACCCACCAAACTGGTACTCTGAGTTCGAGGACAGCAATGGGGAGATGCAAAACACATCCATCAATGGCTACATCGTGGATTATGATTTCCTGGATACTTATGATATCGACCTGGTAGCTGGCCGTTTCTTGTCCCGGGATATATTAGCAGATACCTCCGGTGCTTTTATACTAAACGAGGCTGCAGTTAAGTTCTTTGGTTTTGCTACTCCCGAAGAGGCCCTGGATAAGAAGTTTTTTCAGATTGGTATTGAAGGTAAAATTATTGGCGTGGTCCAAGACTTCAATTTTAAGTCTCTGCACCAACAGATCGAACCGCTGGCCATCTATTACTACCCTAATTTTTTCAATCGATTCAGTATTAAGTTACCGCCCGGCAACCATCAGGCAGCATTGCAAGCCCTGGAAAGTAAATGGAACGAACTGGTTCCTCAGCAAATTTTTACCTATACTTTTCTCGATCAGGGTTTAGCAGATCGCTACCAAGCTGAACAACAAATCGGAAATATCTTTAGTAAATTTTCTATGCTATCAATACTGATAGCCTGCCTCGGTTTAGTAGGCCTTTCGTCTTTTATCGCCGAGCAACGAAGAAAGGAAGTAGGTATCCGCAAAGTTCTGGGTGCTACCACCTCAGGAATTTTAACGCTTTTCTCAAAGGGGTTTGTCAAGTTAACGCTGATAGCATTTTTGTTTTCAGCACCCATAGCGTACTATGCATTGGAACGATGGCTGGAGGCCTTTCCCTACCGCATTAGCCTGGAGCCTTGGATTTTTCTACTAGCGGGATCAATTGCCTTGGTGGCTACAGTCGCTACCATTGGCTTGCAAACATTGCGATCTGCCCTTGCCAAGCCGGTTGATAGTTTACGCTACGAATAACTTGCTACTTATGCGGCACTATCAATCGGGGTACTTTTTCAGAATCAAGGAGTGCATTGAAGGCCGATAGATCTTCATCAATAGTCTTTTGAAGCTCTTCCTGGAAGGCCTTAAAGTTGACTTTGAGATCTTCATATCGCTCCAGTACACCTCCGGTGGGTTCATCCTGGGAATTATTTAATACGCCATACAACCTACCAATATGGTTGGTAAATACTCTTGGGTAATTTATGGCGTCCTGACTGCTTTCGGCTTTATTCTGAATAAGTTTATCCTCTACGGCTGTTAGCCTTGTGGTTAAAGCCTCCGCTTGATTTTTGATCTCCTCGCTATACCCAGCCTTCATGGCCAGTCCCACCATTCCATTTACCTGATTTTTCAATGCTCTCACATTTCTTATCATGTCATGAGACTCAGTTATAAGTCCGGTTATCTCCAAAGCCAATTCATACTGTTTCTGATAATCATTTTGGCTTATGTTCTTCCATCTTGGGTCTGGCAGCACAGTAAGTTCTTTGCTATCACTCCAATCACCAACGGAAAGCTTGACCTGGTATTTACCAGGAACCGCCCTTGGACCCGGAGTGCTAGGCCTGATCACCATAGAGACCAAATCAGGTACAAGTTCAGGACCAAGGTGCCTCAAATTCCACTGCAACCGATTCAACCCCTTTCGAGCATTGAGTTTGCCATCTCTTTCATCTTTGTCGGGCTTGGTAGAGTACTTCCTAACCAAGCTTCCGCCGGAATCTAGAATCTCTACCTGCACAACACCGGCTGTGTCGACCTTATCGAGATAGAAATTGATTAATGCTCCCGTTGGTACCGGGTCGAAAGCATTGTTGCCACCAAAACCGCCCAGATTGGAACGATAGGTATCTCTTGGCGTAAACAGATGGTTACTGGCAATCTTACCGGCAGCTAATTCCTGCAGAGGTGACAGATCATCTAAGATCCAAAAAGAACGGCCTTGCGTGCTAATTGCCAGGTCATTTTCTACCACCTCCATATCTGTGATTGGGACATGGGGTAAATTCAGCTGCAGAGGTTGCCAGCTTTTGCCATCGTTAAATGACACATACATGCCAAATTCGGTACCTGCATAAAGCAAACCTTTCTGCTTAGTATCTTCAGCTACCGCTCTCACAAAGTGATCATTTGGAATACCGTTACTACCAGTGGTAATCAGCTCCCAATTTTGCCCATAGTTGTTAGTTCTAAAGATATAAGGGCGAAAATCGTTATCGCGGTAGCGATATATCACAGCGAATGCTCTTCCAGCCTGATGCGTTGAAAGCTCAATTTTGTTGACGGTACCTTCTTTAGGCATTCGCTTCGGGGTGATGTTTTGCCAGGATTTGCCCTTATCCCTACTAATATGGATGAGGCCGTCGTCACTTCCTGCCCAGAAAACGCCAGCTTCCTGTGGCGAGATTTCAAAAGCAAATATCGATGAATACACTTCCACGCCAGTGGCATCATGCTGAATAGGTCCACCCGGTATATCGTGATAAGCATCAATACTCTTAGTGAGATCCGGGCTAATAATTTCCCACGTTTGCCCCTGGTTGGTAGACCTGTGTACAAAATTTGAAGTGTGGTAAACTTCATCCGGATTGTGGGGAGAGATTGCAATGGGAAAATTCCATTGCCAGCGATATTTCAGATCTCGCTGTTCTGTGCCTTCGGTATAATGCGGATAAGCAGTAACCTGCCTTACCTGGCCGGTGGCACGGTTGCTATAAGTAATCTCTCCACTATAGCTTCCAGCATAGATAATATTGGGGTCGCGGGGATCAACAGCCACGTCACCACACTCGCTGCCCCCTACTGAAAACCAATCCTGGAAAGCAGTTAACCCGCCAGGATTCTTACTGGAAACGCTGATAGTGGTATTGTCTTGTTGCCCGGCATAGAGCCGATAAGGATACTGATTGTCAACTGAAACGCGGTAAAATTCCGATGTTGGTTGATTACGCTGAGTTGACCATGACCTGCCTGCATTCAAACTTACATTAGCACCGCCGTCGTTGCAATTAATCATTATGTTTGGATTATTGGGATTTATCCAAACTCCGTGATTATCGCCATGGGGAGTTGGTATCCTGTCATCAAATGATTTACCACCATCAGTAGAGCGGTAGAAACCTGTGTTGCTAACATAGACGGTGTTCTCATCGGTTGGGTCTGCAGTTATATGGGAATAGTACCAGCCGCGTTGTCTTAACTTGTGGTCACGATTTACTTTGCGCCAGGAACTGCCAGCATTATCTGATCGGTATACACCCCCATCTTCCTCTTTCGCCGTTTGAATAATTGCATAGACTTTCTGCGGATTTGACTGCGCCACGGAAAGACCAATTCTACCAATCAACCCCTTGGGAAGGCCTCCTCCCAATTTGTTCCAGGTATCCCCGCCGTCGACAGACTTGTAGATGCCACCATCCAAACCGCCATCATATAGAGTCCAGGGCTTTCGTTCTGCCCTCCACATGGCCGCATACAAAATGCGAGGGTTGCTGTAATCCATAGTGAGGTCAATTGCCCCGGTACTATCACTAATATATAGTACTCGTTCCCAGGAGTTACCTCCGTCCTTTGATCGATAAACTCCACGTTCTGGATTCGGACCAAAAATATTACCTAAAGCAGCTACATACAGTACTTCAGGGTTTAGTGGGTGTACCTCTATTTTCCCGATCTGGCCAGCTTTAGGCAGGCCAATAAACTTCCATTGCTGCCCAGCATCGGTGGATTTGAACATACCAATACCTGCCGAAACATTTCCCCGTGGGCAAGCGGAGCCAGTGCCTACGTAAACGACGTTGTGGTCTGATGGAGCTACCGCTATGGCCCCAATAGAGCCAGCCGCAATCTGCCCATCTGAAATATTATCCCAGGTGGTACCAGCATCAGTGGTTTTCCAAACACCCCCGCCTGTTGCTCCCATGTAAAACGTAAAAGGTTGTGAGTTCACACCAGTAATGGCGGTTGACCTGCCTCCGCGAGATGGTCCCACTGAGCGCCACTTCATACCTGCATAGTATTTGGCATCAACAACCTCATTGGTATTGTTGCCTCGCTGCCCTTTAACTAATTCAGAGTTGAAAATGAAGAAGCCTACGGCTAATGCCATTGTTATATTTTGGAATCGATTCATAACGATGCTATTTCTGATTATTCGGGAATAACTATTTTGGGAAGGTCATTTTGTTCAAGGAGGTCATTCGTCTCAACCAGTAATCCGCTTAGTACTTCCTCCATTTTCTTTTGATTTTCCTGTAAGGAATTGTGATGGATATTATAAACCTCTATTTGTTGATCTGTAGGTTTGAAATCGCCTCTTTGCACTTGCGATGCCAGGTTCATCAGTTTGGAGTATAGCATTGTGGGCCCTCGAAGATCGTCCGCGAAGGTACCGGTAAGCGTCAGTTGGAAGAGTTCAGCTTCGACGGCAATGAATGCCTCATCCAACTTCTTAACCGCCGCCTTAAGTTCACCCGCATTTTCCTTCTCTTTTAGCAAGAGCTCCACATCATCAATCTGTTTTCTAGCCCATTCTGCCTGATTTACGATATCTGCCACAGATGATATATCATCACGGATTTTCAGGGCCTGATCAATTTGCTCCTGTATTTCTGCCAGGTTTCCCGATGTATTGGGATCTTTCTTCACTTCTAAATTCTGAGAATAGCTTTTGCCATCAACTTCAGCAACAACCTTGTAAGTACCAGGCACAACCAAGGGCCCCCTGAAGCCACCGTACCCCCAGGTAATAAGTGGTCGCCAGCCTTTGTCAGCAAATTGTAGCCGCTCTGGTAATGCCTTGTCATTTGGCATACCAAGGGGCAATGTCCGTAGCTTTGGCTCCGTAGCTCTGTCGTGTCGTAGATTCCACATCACCCTGTTCACACCATATTTACTGCCTCCTTTCAGGTTGCGAATGGTGTCGCCAGCCGCGTCTATGATGTGCAATTGTACTTTTGCACTGTCTGGGAAGTTCTTCCCAACAAAATAGTTGATAGAAGCCCCATAGGCTGGGTTTCTACCATCCGAAGCGTTAGCCTCTCCCATACCTGGTGCGCTAATGTTTTGGAATCGATAGGCTTCCCTGGGCTCAAACAAATGGAATTCACCTGACACCATCTCTTCCGTCAACTGCTGTAGGGGCGTAATGTCGTCCATGATCCAGAACCCACGACCATAGGTTGCAACTACCAAATCATTGAAGTGATCCTGGATGGTTAACCAATGCAGTGGCGCATGTGGGAGGTTACTTTGCAAAGGCAGCCAATTACCGCCATCATTAATGCTAATGTAAATGCCATTCTCTGTTCCGAGGTAAAGTAGCCCTTCTCTTTTGGGATCTTCCCGGATCACATGCACATAACTCAAAACCGACTGCGGAATGCCATTAGTTATCTTCTGCCAGGTTTTGCCGTAATCAGTGGTTTTGTAAGCATAGGGGTCTCTGTTGTTCATTTGGTGGAAATCTACAGAGATGTAAGCCTTACCGGCTTGGTATTTTGATGGCTCAATATTGCTGATAGTGCCCCACTCTGGCAAGCTTGGGATATTCTTACTTACTTTCTCCCAGGTAGCCCCATCATCACGACTTATGTGTAATAGGCCGTCGTTACTTCCCGCCCAGATTACACCTTTTTCTATTGGCGATTCCGCAATGGCAAACAAAGTACTGCCAAATTCTACGCCTATATTATCTATAGTGAGCCCGCCGGAAGTAACCAGCTTACTCTTATCATTCAGCGTAAGGTCGGGGCTGATCTCTTGCCAGCTCTGGCCGCCATTGGTGGTAACGTGCACATGCTGACTTCCCACATAAACCTTGTTGTTGTCATGAGGGGAGATATGAATCGGGAAAGTCCAATTGAATCGGTATTTCAGGTCAGTAGGGGGCCAACCCATGGGCTCGTTAGGCCAAACCCTTATTTCGCGGGAATGACCGGTATTGAGATCATATCTCGTCATACTGCCATCGTAGTTTGCGGAGTAGATAATGTTATTATTAACCGGATCCGGGTAAGTGAAACCACTTTCGCCCCCACCAACCGGATGCCACATAGCTGTAGAGATTCTACCCATGCGGCTATTGCTGGGACCGCGTGTTGATGGACCATCCTGCCGATTACCATACACAAAATACGGTATCTGACTATCTACAGCCACATGGTACATTTGGCCGGTCGGCAGCTCTGGCGCATGCCAGGTTTTACCGCGGTTGTTTGAAATAGCTACACCACCATCATTACCCACTAAAAGTCTATCCGGTATCATCGGATCAATCCACATGTCGTGATCATCGCCTCGAATACCTTGTACTCGTTTGGCAGAAACGCCACCATCGGTGGTCTTCCAAACGCCGTGAGCCATGAAGTATACTTCCTCGTCGTCAGTTGGTGAGATGGCCAGCCTGGTATAGTAGTGTGGTCTTTGTGTGTATTCTTGGTCATGGCTGATTAGCTTCCATGACTGGCCGCCATTATCTGACCTGAACAGCACACCGTCAAATTCATATTGAGCAGTTTCTATCAAGGCATAGATTCTGTTAGAATTGCTGGGCGCAATCCCCACACCAATCTTTCCCCAAGGAAACTTAGGTAAGCCCCTACCCTGCAGTTTGTTCCAGTTATCGCCACCATCTTTGGACATGTAAAGCCCGCTACCAGGTCCGCCGGAATTCCTCACCCATGTTTTTATCTCAATCTGCCACATTCCAGCAATTAGAATATCAGGATTATTGGTATCAAGGGCTATGTCTGACGCGCCAGTATTCTCATCGACAAACAATACTCTTTCCCAGGTGGCTCCTCCATCTTTGGTTCTGTACACTCCGCGCTCCTGCTGAGGCCCATAGCAATGTCCCAAAGCTGCTGCGTAAACTACATTGGGGTCCCTGGGATCTACCACAATGCGACCAATGCGACCTGTCAGCTCCAGGCCCATCCGTTCCCAGGTTTTGCCAGCATCCGTTGATTTATAAATACCGTTGCCGATGGAAATATTACTTCGAATCCATGTTTCCCCGGTTCCAGCCCAGACTATGTTGGCATCTGACGGCGCGATTGCCAGCGCACTTACCGAGGACACATCCTGCTTATCAAATATTGGCTTCCAGTGGATACCGCCATCTTCAGATTTGAATATCCCACCTGATGCCGCACCAGCGTAAATCACGTCCCGATTGCCAGGCTCTCCTACAACAGCAATCACGCGGTTTCCATCTGGACCAATATATCGGTATGACAGAGAACTGTATTGGTCGTTTTCCAACCAGGTTGAAGGAGCACTAGCTCGCCTCCGTTGGGAAAATGTGATGGTTGAGGAAAGGATAAAAACTGCGAGTAGCAGCTGGCTGAAAAATCTCATTGTAAATTCAGGTTAGGTCTTGTTTCAAGTTGGCTTAAAATAAGTATTTCGCTAGTAGCAAACCATTAAATATTGATGTAGGGTTTTTAGTGTTTAGTTCTGGATCAAAATTGACTAAATTGTATTCATAAATCCGTAACCATGAGATACCTGATTTTACTAACTGTCCTTTTAGCGGCCACAGCATTTCATTCCGATAACCCGGATATTGCGCTTAAGGAGCTTGTTAAGAACGATATCCCCTACCTGGTTGAATTCTACAAGGAGCGGCATAAAAACCCAGAAATTTCTTTACGAGAAGAAAAAACTGCAGCTGCTCTGGCTGGAGAGTTGCGTAAGGCAGGATACGATGTAACAGAAAATTTTGGTGGATATGGCATTGTAGGTATTCTCAAAAATGGCAATGGCCCCACTATTCTCTACCGTACTGATATGGATGCCTTGCCGATGTATGAGAAAACTGAATTGGCATATAGCAGCCAGCTAACCACTGAATGGAATGGCAGCAATGTGGGCA
Source organism: Cyclobacteriaceae bacterium (assembly GCA_028285445.1). Lineage (GTDB taxonomy): Bacteria > Bacteroidota > Bacteroidia > Cytophagales > Cyclobacteriaceae > JANQPQ01. The sequence goes on from JANQPQ010000011.1 coordinate 117,506, forward strand.
CCATGCATTCTTGTGGTCATGATATACATATGACCACCTTGCTGGGTACAGCCAGAGCTATGGCCGAAATGAAAAAAGAATGGAAGGGGACTTTGATGTTGATTGGCCAGCCAGCAGAAGAAATTGGAGCAGGAGCCAGAATGATGCTAGATGCCGGACTTTACGAAAAATTTGGAGTGCCCAATTACGGAGTCGGCCTCCACAGCAGCCCTACTATTGAGGCGGGTAAAATCGGGTTGGCCAAAGGACCAACAATGGCAGCGGTTGATAACATCGATATCAAAATTTTTGGCGTCGGTGCTCATGGCGCCTCTCCACACATGTCAATTGACCCGGTGGTTACCGCCAGTATGATAGTGATGGAACTGCAAACTATTGTCAGCAGAAATCTGAAGCCGATTGAATCAGCAGTGGTGACTGTTGGGGCTATTAAGGGCGGCACTAAGCACAACATTATTCCTGACGAAGTTACGCTTCAACTGACTATTCGCACCTACAAGCAGGAAGTTCGGGCCCTCGTACACAGAAGAATTAAGGAGATCAGTCGTGGAGTGGCTATTGCTGCCGGTGTGCCTGAAGATCTAATGCCTGTGGTGACTATCCCCGAAGATGGAACCCCATCAAATATCAACGACGATAACCTGGTGGATAAGGTAACTGCTTCTGCCTCTACCGTTATTGGTAAAGACAATGTTCTTTATGCTGAACCACAGATGGTTGGGGAGGATTTTGCCCGCTATGGCCGCACGGTACATAAGGTGCCTACTGCCCTATTCTGGCTGGGCACTGTTTCTAAAGAAAAAATTGAAAAGGGTAACTTGCCGGGCTTGCATTCTCCCTTCTATTACCCAGAGCCAGCAAAATCAGTGGAGACCGGTGTAACAGTGATGAGCCAAACGCTAATCGATCTGTTTAATCAGAAAATGTAAGTTGGTCACTTTTCTTGTCAACCGTCAGTCTAAGAAACAGCTTCTGCTCTCCGTAGTAAACTGAAACCACATTGGATTGGGCTGGGAACAACTCCATAAAGTAGTCGGCCTTCACCTCAACCGTTGACCAGTCGCCTTTAGCGCTAGTGCTAAATGTTAACCAAAGCGAATCCCCATTCTCTTCACAGGAGTCCAGGGTTATATCGATAGCACCGGTATTTACCCTTAGGTTTAGGTGCTTACGGAAGTAGTCTTCAATATCGTCATCATACGTATTGCAGCCATTCTTACCTATAAGGGTGAAGGACTTCTTATACTTATTGCGAAGGGCATTTTCCAAGTCGTCGGTGAAAACCTTTAGCCTCACGGCCGCATTTTCAGCTATATTTCGGTGATCAATTTCAACTACCGAGATGTAGATTCCGTGCGACTCTTTCTGCGTTCCCACTGTTCTTGTGAAACACAAAAGGAGGACAAGAACTGAATATGACAAACGTAAATACATGGTAAATCCTTATTCTAATATAAACCACCCAACACACAGATATTGGAATTAAATGATTTCGTTCCTAACTTTTCTGTATGTAACCCCGAAGCAATCGTTTCTAAACTAAACCCTTACGTCATGAATTCTGATTCTAGTACAGTAAGAAAGCCCCAAAGATCTCTCTTAATAATCATTGTTTTTCTTCTTTCTTTCAGCTCTCTCAACGCTCAAATGCTAAGTGCTTTTGGTACCATTGGTGGTACCTTCGTAGATGAAGAAGCCTGGGCCGGTCAGGAACCCAGAGACTGGAATAATACCATGAGTGGATTCCATTTGCAAGCTCATTTTCTCAATGTGAGCAAACTTCACATCGGAGCCGAAGTTGGCTATACCTATCTTTTTTGGTACGACATAGTGATAATCTCTCCAGTTACCAGGCAAGTTGATGCATGGCGAGTGCTCGCCTTGGCTCAAGTTGATTTAGCAGCTGGCCTATTTCTGGAGGCTGGTGCTGGGGTTTATCTCTTTGAGGATTTCACTGATCCAACTGTTGCCTTTGGATTAGGTTATCTAATTGACATTCCAGGGCCATTATCAATACCGCTTAAGGCAAGAGCCGATATTATTCTGGATTCTGATGCTACTCTTGTACCACTGGGTCTATCCGCTGGTCTACGATTTAATCTGAAATAATAACTTAGTGTCTGCGGAGAAAGATGAAGTCCCCTCCTTCGTCGTCGGCCTGATGGATAGTGCCATATTGTGGTACCTGCCCATTGGCGCTGTTGTTGATCACTGCCACCTTCAATCGATGGAATAGTTGTTCAGCAGAAATAAAGGGATCGGCGTTATTTTTCAGGTTCTTCACCAGGTATTCCATAAATACGCTTTTGTCAGGTACTGTTTTCAGCGCCCCGCTGGTCATGGCTTTGCGGCTTGGTAGCTTGTACATTTCAAGCATTGCGCGGCTGGCATTAAAGGCATTTCTCTCACGGAGAATTCCACCACTGAAACAGGCGTCTGCAATAAGCAAAGTGTGCTTGGAGTTTATGGCACGGAGATAATCTCTAATGGTGCCATTACTGAGCCATTCAGCTTTGGAAGTTTCCTTTGCATTGCTCGGAAGCCAGAAGCCTTGCTCCAGTTGTTCGTCCCAAATGCCATGGCCGCCATAAAACACCAATAGGTTATCCGTTTCCTGTATTTTCTGCGAAAGGTTGTCAAGTGTCTCAATAATCTCAGTTCGGGTTGGATTTGAGAGTTGGTATACGTTTTCTTTCTCGAAGGTGTAGTTATCAATGAGTACTTTTCCTAAATCACTTCCATCAGAAATTGGGTAGTCTAAGTCATTGATACTATCATCGGTATAGTCTTGCACACCAATTATTAGTGCATAGTATTGTCTGGATCTCAGTGCCTTGGCCAATTCCGTTCCTTCAAAATCCTCATCCGCAATTACCCTCTTTTTGCTTGAACGTGAGGCATTCTCAACATTCTCGCTACCTTCATTCAGTTGGGCGATAACCTCCTGATTTGCACCAACCTTGGTAGTATTTACTAGTCCGGATAAGCCTATTAAACAGCCGCCTTTCACAGCATTGTGTTTCCACTTGCCGTTTAACCCTATTATGCCATTCTCTGTAGAGTACTTCAATACAAATCTGGGTAAGCACCATGTCCCAAACTTCTCTACGAATGTGGTGGCTTTTAAATTCAGAGCATTTTTGTGAATTGACCCTGTTACCTTGTACCGAGCTCGTTTACTGGCATCCTGAGCCTTAGCTATTACGACCTCTCCAGTTACGTTTTGCCCATTCTGTTTTAAATCGAATTCAATGGTAGAAATGTTCTTACCCCAATTCGAGGTTCCCGACCATTTACCAGAGATATCGGCGTCCTGAAAAAAGGCAAAGGAGGCAACTGAAAAACTCATCAGTATGAGAAGAAAGAGCAGCTTTTTCATTGCAGTAATGGGTTAGTTCGGGAGGCTTCTGAATCTCCTCCGGGGTCATTTTCAGTATTAATTACGTAGGAATAGGAAAAGTAACAAAGAAAAAAGGAAAAAGGTACGATGGCCTTATTGGAAGCTAAAGCAACCTCAGTAATAGCAAAACAAGCAAATAATACCAAAAAGGAAATAAAGGGCAAATCCTTTGTTTTCCAGGCAATTAAGCCACTATAGGCCAGTAGGCCAATCAGTATTAACAAGCCGGGTAAGCCCAATGCAAGCATGGTAGCCAGGTACTGATTATGCGGGTTATATCTCTTGAGATAGGCAAACAAGAAATTGTGCTTTAGATAGTAATCCAACAATACTTGTTTACTGTCGCCAATGCCTACTCCCAAAATGGCATGGTCTGAGATTGCATCCATTGTTACCTTCCATTTAGCAAGTCGAAGGTTAACGGAGTTCCAGTCGTGGTCTGGAGGCACACCCCTTATATCGTATTCGACAATATGTTTGGATGAGCCAACTTTGTTTACCACCACAATAGATGAAGCCACCGCTAGGATAGCGAGGAACGCTGACGCAGCCATCTTAAACTTCTTACCTGAGATTGTAGTAAAGAGCGCGTACACAACGATGAAAGAAACCATGATTCCAAAAGCCATCATAATCATGGCAGTTTTGAGAAGCACAATGTAGGCAGCAAACAGGCCAAATCTAAAAAGGTGAAAAAGCAACTTTTTGCTCGACATGGTGTTACGCTGCAACAACAGATTTGATAGTACTATTCCGGCTGCCAGCGAGATATAGAAGCCAAAGTATGATGACAGCAACCCGATGCCCTGTGACAAGCGATGGTAAAAGAAGTTGTTTTCAATTAATGTACTTTCAGGATTCAAATAATCCACCGTGCCGGTAACAGCAGTTCTTGCCACTGCAATTGCCAATGTCAGTAAAACGGCAGCTAGCACCCCATTTACGTAATACCATTTCAACTTTGATACAAAAGACTTTGGCAGATCAAGCAGGGCTGTTAAAACTACCGGCATAATTAAAAAAGCAAGTCGCCTCTCAATATTGCGCCATCCTTCGGAGAGGTCCTCTGAGTATAGTAAGCTGACAACATATATTATCCAAAAAAGCAGTAGCAGTATGGCTGAAGTGTTCTTCTTAAGATTAAGTACAACCTGAGGTTTAGTTAGGAAGTAGATAATCCAGGAACCTATCATAATCGCCAAGGCTATGCCATTGGAATGTCTCTCCAAGGGAATGGTAACGACAACCAGAACCAGCGAAAATTGATAAACTTTTAAGAAAAGATCCCTCATCCAGTGGATTTTGCGGTATCCAAAAGTACCTTGTTTCAGCCAGAATTACCTTAGGAACAAGTATTCATGTATAAAAAACAACCACGCAAAATTGGTGATTACCAGCGATTTTCGTCATTTTCGCCCCTGATTTAAAACTAGATAGTTGCTACTCCAACTCAGGAAACTACGACGGGAAATAATTATTGGGTTGTCTAAGATCGGGCTCCGGAAGGCGACCATTTCACGAGGTAAGAGTGTATTCCAAATCCCGGTGATTTATGGTATTGGCAGGTTTCATTTTGTTCCTGCCCCAGAGCCATGGATGGACAAGGCTCTGAAAGCAGTGCTGCAAAGCACTGAAGGAGCCGTTTTGGATGTAGGCGCAAACATTGGTCAATTCTTACTAAAAGTAAAAGAATATGACCCATCAAGAACATATTTCGCTTTTGAGCCAAATCCACCTTGCATTTTCTACCTATATGAACTGATAAGGCTAAATCGGTTGAACGATACTTTTGTGCTGCCAGTAGCATCTTCCATAGAAACGAAATCCAATTTTCTCTATTCCGAAGCATGGGATAGCGGAACCAGCACTTTGGTTGAAGAAAATGCGCGAGAGGATACCTCCTTTGGGACTACTGTTTTCTCCATGGTTGGAGATGACCTGGTGAATTCTATCGGGTTAGAAGACCTCGCGTATATTAAAATTGATGTTGAAGGCTTTGAGTACGAAGTGCTCCGGGGGTTAAGCAATACCCTTAAATCTAAAAGGCCAGTAATATTTTGTGAGATATGGTTGGAAAAACTCGTTGATTCCAATGGCAACCCCAGCACTTTTATTACAGATATCCATCAATATTTAAATCAGCACAGCTACTCTCCTATTGGTGCTAAGAGAGATCTCAGTGTTCATAAGATTGAGACACTTGAAGATTATCAACAGATGGAATTTGCCGACTTCCTTTTCGTACCTGATGAGAAAGTTGAAACTTTACTGAAAAGCTTAAACTAAAAGAGGCCCTGAATCGGGCCTCTTTTAGTTTAGTGATTTGGTTAGATCACTGATTCACTTTTGTCACTTGGAATATCCCTGGGTCCGATCCCGGTCCATTACCGTTGGCAAAAAGCTCGTCTTCTCCGTAAGGCATTCTTTCAGGATGTTGCGTTTGTGAAGCCGTATTAAAAGGAATCGCCACGGAAATATCACTGTCGTCTTTCCTTAGTCTTCGGGCGTCATTAAATGGCATCCAGGTAAGAAAACCAGACACATAACGCTCTTCTACAATCTCTCTCAGCAGGGCCCTGGTCTGATCAATATTATCAGCATTCTCCATACCACCTGCCTGAAAATCAGCAGCTACGTAATCCGCATATGTAAAAGGATCTCCGGCAAAGGTGGCATTAATCCTACCTCCGGTTGAGTTCATATACTGTCTCAACGAATTAAGGTGTCCAAGTCCAGTGGCAAAATCCACAGTGCGGGCGCCAGCCTCAGCGAGAATCAGTAGGTTCTCCTCATATGAGATAAGTGGTTGCGGTTCAAATTGCTCAATTACACCAAGGTTACCCGTCGCACTTCCTTCATCAATAGTATAATAGTTAAACCTTGCAGTCTCGTCTGTTTTGGCATTGTTTCTACTAATACCACTACCGGCATCGAGCAACTGCATAAGGTGGCTGTTACCTGTCCCGATGTCACCAGTTCTTGAACCGGCAAGAATCATCCAGAATAGGTTCTTGTCACCTTCAGCTTGAGACGCATCTCCTCTTGGTGTATAAAGCAAAGAGTTAGCAGCACTGGAAATTCCACTTTGAGCTGCAGCATAAGCATTAGCATAATCCTTTAATTGCAGATAGTACCTGGCCCTTAAAGTATTTGCTGTTTCCAGCCATTTTGTAGCATCACCACCGTGGTAAATGTCAAAGTCCAGGCTTCTGCTAGGTGCAGCCTGCAAATCTGGCAGGGCATCATCAAGCAAGGCAATTACTGCATTAAACACTGAAATCTGATCATCAAACACAGGGTCATCAATATCAGGATCGTTTATCTGCGAATAAGGCACATCTCCAAAAATAGAAGCGGCAGTACCGATGGCATGTGCTTCCATTACTTTAGAAATACCTACAAGTAGTTGATCGTTAGGTGCTACCTCACGGATATTTCTTACTTGAGGTATAATACCAACGTAGATTCGGTTCCATACTCCATCCGACTCTGCACTAGAGATGGAATAACCATAAATGTTAGAGTATAGCGAAGTGAAACCAATCAGCTGGCCACTCCATAAACCAGCAATTCTGTTGAGGTGACCTCCTTGCGCTACGGTGTTTGCAAGTTGCGCACCGTTCAGAAAGAACTCCGGATTCACATCCTCCGGTGTTAGTTCATTTGGATTTGGGTTGATGTCGTCAACCAGGCTTTCGCAGGAGGCGAAAATCATCCCAATCACCAATAAAAACGATATTATCTTAAATTTCATGACTTTCAATTTTAAAGTTTCCATTAGTAGGATATGGCGATTGAGAACAAGAATGACTTAGTAACAGGATTAGTAAAGTAATCCAGCCCTTGCCCGTTTGTTACACCATACTGATTGATCTGAGGATCAACACCCTCAATGTCATCCCATAGGAATAGGTTTCTACCAGTAGCCGCGAAAGTGATTCCACTAAGCTTAGTTTTTTCGCGGAACCCTGGAGCATCAAGCGTATAGCTTATTGTCAACTCTCTCAGTCTAGTGTTGGTAGCGTCTTGAATAGAGAAATTATAAGCTTGGTTGTCACCAAATCCTCCACCGATACCAGTACGGTACCAGGTTTCATCAAGTAGTACATCTCCGCCACCGAAGTTGACGATATTTCCACGTACGGTAGTTCCAGCAGAAATTGTATTTCCAGCGTAGTTTACCAGATCTTGCGTCAACGTTACACGACCGGCCGTTTCTTCGGTAGTTCCAAATCTACGAAGTACCCATAGGGTACGTGGAGAGAAGTCCCCACCTTGCTGATGGTCGAAGAGCACGTTAACACCTATGCCTTTCCAGCTGGCTCTAACGCCAAATCCCGCTCTCCAATCCGGATTAGGATCTCCCAGTACTACTGGGCTCGGGGTGATCTGAGGGAAACCATTTGCATTTAATATGAAGTTTCCAGCATCATCTGTTTGCGAGCCAGTTCCGAAAAGTACTCCAAGTGGTTCTCCTACAACAGCTCTTGAGCTAACAGATGCTCCGGCAGTAAGGTTAATGTTTGCCGTACCCTCAAGGTCAGTAACTTCGTTGACGTTTCTGGCCCAGTTAGCAAAAACACCTACCTCTAAATCTGTATTCCTGACGATTGTGTAATCGATTTCCGCTTCAAAACCTTTGTTCTCCATTTCAGCAGCGTTAGCATACTGTGTGTCAAATCCTGAAGAAGGAGTTAATCCAACATCGATAAGGATACCAGTAATTTTGTTCTGGTAATAAGTAGCAGTTAAAGAGAGATTGTCATTCAGCAATCGTAGGTCTGCACCAATTTCCCATTCCGTTTTGATCTCAGGCTCAAGATCGGGATTACCTTTGTTGTTATCCAATCTGAAACCGCCACCCCATTGAGCGATACTAAGCGGATCACTATAAGTACTGTAGCTGAAACCACTTTCCGCCGGTGTTTCAAATCTGTGCGGTTGCGGCTGAACACCTACCTGACCATAAGACACGCGCAGTTTTGCAAATGTTAATGGTGTGGAAGACAAATCTATTGCCTTTGATAATTGCCATGCTACATCAACCGCCGGGTAGAAGAAAGTTCCGCTTACACTGGATGCTGCTTCAACAGCACCAGAGAGGTTAACAAATACCTGATCGTAGAGGTCAACACCAACAATGGCATATCCCCTGTTTGATCTGATAAAACGTCGGTTATTTTCCAGCGTGGTACTGGCCGCTGACGTGTTTAGGTCTGTGGTTTCCTTGGTAGAGTTTACTAAGAAACCAATCAACTCGCCAGTATTGAACTTGCGTTTTCTGTCGTTGATGTTCCAACCAAGAGTTGCCTGCAGCGCGATGTCGCTATTGATGGCAAAGTTACCTTTCGCGATGGCATCAAAATTAAGTTCCTGTTCTGCGATAAGGTCTTCAATGAATACACCCGCATTACGATCTGATGCCGAACCCTGAGGGAAGAAATAAATTCTGCGGTCGTTGCTATTGTCTATACCTCCTCGTAAAGTGAATTGAAGCCAATCATTAGGAGTAATATCGATAGCATTAGACATGATAAACCTGTTGAGGTCTGAAGAGCCTACTTGCTCAAATAATGTCCACTGAGGGTTGTTATAAATAGGATTAGAACTTGGTCCGCCAAGATATCTTCTATATGCCCTGTGTCTGTTAGGGAAAGCAACTCCATTGTTATCAAAGTATGTTCCTCGATAATCACGGTTGTCAAAATCCGGGGGAGTTCTTAACAAGCCCAGTAATAGACCGGTTACGTTTGAGCTTTGCTGAATTCTATTTGATAAACTCTTGGTGAATCCAGCTTTTGAAGTGACACTAATCCAATCAGTTAACTGGAATTGGCTATTCAAACGGGCATTATATCTCTCATAGCTTGAATTACGTGCGATACCATCCTGATCGATTTGTCCTATACTGAAGAAGTAAGTGGACTTATCGCTACCACCACTGATTGAAAGGTCGTTCTGCCAGAATCCACCGGTTTGGAAAGCGGCGTCCCAGTTGGAATCGACGAAAGTCTCTCGTGAGTTCTTCGTAGTAATTGGGTAGTACAGCGTACCATCCTCTGCCTGGAAATACTGGCCGCTCTGGTCAACTGCGTCAGCTCCACCAGCACGATCGGGTATATAATCACCCCAAGATTCCGCTCTGGTAGGCGAGTAAACTCCACTTCTTCCTTGTCCGTATAGCGTTTGCAACGGCACCCTTTCATGAACTTTGTCGAATGACAACGTTGATTTATAATCGATCTTCACCCGACCGCTTTTTCCTTGCTTGGTAGTAATTACCAATACACCATTGGCAGCTCTTGAGCCCCAAAGTGCAGCGGCAGATGCTCCTTTCAGTATCTGTACAGACTCAATATCATTGGGATTCAAGTCATTAAGCCTTGACTGCTGACTGGTACCTCCAGCTCGCCCACCGGTAATATCGTTACCGCCACCATACAACGTAGTGTTACTAATTGGCACACCATCCAGAATGATAAGTGGGTTACTTGATCCTGAAATGGTATTCGCACCACGAATACGAATTGTGGTACCGGCACCAGGATCACCATTGGCTTGATTTATCTGAACATTAGACGCCTTACTAGCCAGAGAATTCAGCAAAAGCGACTCTCCAGATCTAGTCATATCCTCGGTCTTAACAGCAGAATAGGTAGAGCCCAGGTTGTCTTTCTTTTGGGAGAAACCCAGGGCGTTTACCACCACCTCTTGAAGCACTTCGGTGTCTTCAGACATAGTGACATCAATTGTAGACTGACTACCAACTGGCACTCTTTGGGTTTCAAATCCAATAAAGCTGAATAGTAGTACAGTTTCACCTCCTGGTACTGAGAGCCGATAGGTACCATCGGCATCAGAGATGGTTCCAGTTGTGGTACCCTCAATAAGGATATTCACACCCGGAAGTGGATCCCCCGCTGCATCTTTAATGACCCCGGAGACGGTCCTCTCTTGAGCATGCAGACTGAAGGCTGTCAGCAGCAAACTCAGGAGAAACAATAGTCTAATTTGTTTCATAACAAAGGGTTTAGAATTAATAATAGTTGTGATTTAAGCTTTCATCATCTTATACAAATAAACCTTGCTCTCTTGTTAGAGCAATAGCATTAGTTCCTTGTAGTAAATGAGTCTAGGGTCTTAGGTTAGGATAATGCGAGCTGGTGCATAGTAGACCCCAGGATACGCCTTATGATATTAGCGAAAAGATGGAAAAATTCCCAGTATTTTCGTTAAGAATACTTTAACCCTTTAACCCTTAATTAAAGGTAGGCAGCGGGTATGCGATAGTGTTGTGCGAAAATTGCTTTTTTGGCCTAGGCCTGCTTTCTAAACTCCGAAGCCGTTACACCAAATCTTGAACGGAAAAGTCTGCCAAAAGAACTGATATTTTCAAAACCCACTTCCTGACAAACCTGGCCCACTGGCAATTCTGAACTATTGAGTAAAAATGCCGCCAGCTTCATTCTTTCCGAGGTAATATAGTTATGGGGTGTTTGGCCATAGATCAGCTTGAACATCCGCAAGAAATGGAAAGAAGATAGAGCAGCAACCTGGCTAATCTCATCTATATCAAGATCTTCCTTGATATGGGCATCAATGTAATCTTTCGCCATACCAATTCTTCTGAAAAGTTCGATCTTGGTGGATGTTCTCATTAAGGGAATTTGATGCACATGGTCTAGGGTTACACTGTGCATTTCAAACATTCGCTCCAGTAGTTGATAATACAATCCATCAAAAAACAGAGATCCCTCCTCGTTCAATATACCTGCGCGAATTTGCCCAAGAAGGTGGCTTATCTGAGCATCAGAGGCATAGGTATTCTCAAAAAAAGTATTGGATTGTTCTGGACCAACTTCGGGTTCGTCCAACAAATGCTCTGGGCAGACCTCATTTACTCTCAAGAAGTCATCAACAAATTCGGGATTAAACGCCACAATCAAGGCCTCAAGTGGTTTAGTGGAATCTATCTCACTGCGGTAGTTATAGCCCTGGTTAACGATCAGGTAGTTATCCTTCTTCAACATGTGGTCGGCTCCTTCAACTTCGTAGAACTGATAACCTTCGAAAACCGCTCGGATGGTGAGCCTGGAAATGTGAGAACCGGAAGAAATACTTTGGGACTTAATGTAGAAGGCGTTGCTTCTTTTCTTTCGTAAGTCATCACCCTGATTAGAGCAAAAGTTGTTACCCTTTCTTGCTACAAGCAGGGAGTCACAGTAATGACATGGTGTGCTCTGATGACTAACCATTTTCCGGAGACTACATTAAGCCTGTGTTAAATTTAATGGTTTCCGGCTGAATTTAATAGCAGTAATGCCTTAACCTCCGTAAAAAATATGTTTAAACATATAATTTGCATTTTTCGCAATAAACATTCTTACAATTGGGAGAAAGTACCAATTCAGGTAGGCATTTCGAGCTCCATTCCCAAGACGAAACTGCATTGTGCAAACTGTTTGATTAGCATTTAAATATTCAATTCGGTGTAAATGAAGACAACCGGTATGTTCGCTTCATGGATGTCGTACTACTACTGGTTTTCTTTATTGTTGCCATTGCTACTCTTTGGCTGGTTGAGCCCTCCCTATATTTATCTCCTCTAAGGAATGCCTTAGGTAAACCAACCTTCAAGAAGGGGCTCTACCCGCATATTGAGTACGAATTTCCGGAACACCTAATCCTAACCGAATACCGCCTGGAGATTAAGAAGGAACTTATTTCTTTGCTTCTCGATGGCAAGTCCTTTCCGATAAAAGCAATGAAAGTGAGCCCCAAGGGCAAAAAAGCAGATAGTCGCCATCAATTTATATTGATGACTGGGGGCAGATGGCTGGAGGAAAACTGCAAACTTTGCCCATTCACCTCTTCAATGATCCACGATATTCCCGGAGTTGTCTCTGCTCAATTCTCCGTTCTTTCTCCCGGTATGGAGCTTGAACTCCAGCCAGGAAAAGGTAAAGACAGACTTTGCTATCATTTACCACTAATTGTTCCAAGGCTTGGTCACTGTAAGTACCAGGTGGGCGATAGCATCGGAAATTGGCGTTCCGGTGAAGCTATCCTTTTTCACGACTCTAACAGCTACTGCGCCAGCAACCTCAGCGACGAATTTAGAATATTGCTATGCCTGCAAATAGAGCGCCCAAGAAGCACGGCAACGGTGGAAAATCCTTTGCCTTCCAAGGCCCTGTTAAACCTGTCTGAGATATTGCCAGGGGAATCGAAAAATCCCTCTTTCTTTTAATCATAATTGGCCCACTCCTATCTTACGGCATTTGCCGTTGTATTATTTTAGTGAGTAAGATAGCTTGGCAGGAATGAAATTTATTTCAATTATCATATTGACATCTCTTCCTCTGATGGGACTTAGTCAAGGTGTAGCTCAATTTTCTCTGGAAGCCACCACCGGAGTTGAGCTTGGGTGGTGGTTACACAATAGAGGTGCCGATGTTGCAGGAGTGGATAACAACCTCGGTTGGGACCGTACAGATGTAAGCATAAATATGCCTAACAATATTGTATTGTGGCTTCGCATTTACAAATGGTCTTTAGGCATTGGTTATGGCCACAATTTGTATTTCGAGGATCTGATGGAGCAATATGAAGACCGGCCCACCCGTTTTCGCCGGTATAGAATTTCCAAAAATGCGGTAACTATCCAACAATTCTACTTTTCTACTGAATATGAAATGGTTAAAACTGGCAACTACAGCCTGTCCCCCTCTCTAGCTGTAGGCCTATTTAATGAAAATTCTACCCACCCCGATCGTGATAATTTTGACCATCAACTTAGCTGGGCATTTGGATTAACCAACACTGTCAAACGAGGTAGAGTAGATTTTGTAATCAGACCCCGGCTCCAGATGATGGCGACCAAGTTGAAATCAGGTGGTAACATCAACGAGGATTATCATTTCAGATTTTTCGGATTTAGCCTTGGAGCGCGCTATGTACTTAGTAAGTAAGTTAGCCCTTGCCTTTTATGTGGCCGCGGGACTTTCGTCATTGCTGCAGGCTCAGCCTGCAGATTCCACCAATAGTTCGAAGCTGCCAATTGACGCCAACTTCCTCCTTAACTACTATGATCAGGATGGCAACCATAGTGCTGTCACCGGTGGTATTGGCACTGAGGAATTGAGCGACTATGAAATGTTGTATGTGATCAATGTTCCGCTTGATACCACATCCAATCTTGGTATTACGGCCGGAGTAAACCTCTACACCTCTGCCTCAACTGATAATATAGATTTTGAAATGAGCTCAGCGTCGAAGGAAGGTTTTCGAGGTCAGTTCAAACTAGATTACAGTAAAACGAAAGGTCAGCTTGAGTTTGGCTTCACCGCCGAGGCTTCAATTGAAACTGATTACGTATCCAATGGGATTGGAGCGCGTTTTACCACTGCCAACTTTAGTGAAACGAGATTGTTCAGCATTGCCGTTATGGGCTACTTTGACCAGATACTACCCATATTTCCAGAAGAAACTCGGGGCGTAACTCAGCCATACGTGGAAACTAACAAACGCAGGACATTCAGTATTAATGGCACCTACAACCATGCCCTGACTGAACGGCTGCAGATGGCTGTTTCAGTTGAGACAGTCTATCAATTTGGGTTACTTTCTACCCCATTTCATCGGGTCTATTTCCAAAGCGACAGTCTGCCGTTGCCCTTTAGCATACCTAGTATTGAGCGGCTACCAAATGAGAGATTCAAAATTCCACTGGGATTACGACTTAGTTACTTTGCCGCCGGTGGTTTTATCGTCAGAACACATTACCGATTTTATAGTGACTCTTGGGGCATAAATGCCCATAGTGCCAACCTTGAAACACCTATCAAAATAAATCCATACTTTACCATATACCCTCGATATAGGTACCACGCCCAATCTGCGGCTAGATATTTTGGCCCGTTTCGGTCTTTTCAGGATGGAACGGAATTCTATACATCAGACTTTGATCTTTCCAAATTCAACAGCCATACCTATGGATTTGGCCTAAAATACGCACCGCTTTATGGACTAAGCAGGTTTAAATTTTTGGGAAACATTGCCCAGCTAAAATCAGTTGAATTGAGGTATTCGCATTACGACCGCTCCGATGGATTATGGGCTAATATGGTTAGCGCAGACCTATCCTTTACTTTCCGATAGGAGGCCTTCGCAATTTATTTCAGCAGCTGTTCCTTAATGCTGTTGATGTCCGATCGCTTAAGCTCTACCTCCTTATTCTTGTCCTGGTAGCCTACTCTTACTTTGAGATGACCTCCTGTCAATTCAAATCTTCCGTCTTCCGTCACTTCCCCCTCTCCTGAAATTATCTCAAATGTTGCAAACCTATTCAATGAGTAACGGAACCCATTGGCCATGCTTACTACCGGATTGAGACGCTGGTAAAATCGATTAGAATTCGCACTTTTAATAACTTCAACCTTAACCTCCATTTCAAGGATATCGCTGTTATTTACACCATTGAAAACCAGCAACGGAAGTATAACCCTTCTAGACCAGGATGTTGCATTATGCATGCCTCCATGATCTTCAAAGTAGAAGATGTTCTCACCGTACACCAGACCATTCTTCTCAAGGGCAGCGATTAACGGGGTATAGTAGTTCCACTCCAAAGTGCCTATATCAAAATATACTCTCTGATTCTTTCTTTCGCCTTTGAACTCGCGGTAGATGCGATTATTGGCAACCCAAATTGAAGGAGAGAGTGCCCCAATTGTTGAAAACACCTCCGGATATTTGGCACCAACCCACAGGGCATGTAGGCCACCGAATGACGCTCCCATAATGGCCCTTCCCTCGGGCTCATTTGATATCTTGTATTTTGACTCCAGGTAAGGGAGTAGTTGTTTAACTATAAAACTGGCGTGCTTGGCGGCCCGAGGGCTGTAGGTTCCGAAATTCTCATCGACGAAAGAATCGAAGTAGGGTACCATGTCAGATGACCGCGAATTCAAACTATGTATGCCTACAACAACTATTGGATCAAGAGTACCATTGCCTATCCATGAATCTAGTTGCTTACGTAGGTTCCACGCCCCATTATATTCTCCAAAAAGAAACTGACCATCGTGAAAGTATGCAACCCTGAAATTTCCTACATATTGATCGTATCCCTTTGGAAGGTAAATTGTAAGGGGACGGTCTTCAAAACTATCGGATACCAGTTGACCCTGCCGGGCAGCAGCTTCGATTGCGGTCACCAACACCACTACGAAAATCGCTGGCCATATACTTATTCTAAACATTTTCAACAGCTTCATTCTAACCTTACGATTGGTTTTCTTTGAGTATTGCTCGAACTTAAGGCATTAAATCGAATCTAATTTAGCATGAAACCTGCATCTTTTGTCATACTAATTCTAGTGTCAGCAACCATAGCAACTGCTCAAACGGAAAAACAAACATTCAGCACTCCTGAAGAAGCAAGAGATCTCTCGAAAAGAGCAACGGAGTTATTCTTTCAGGGCGAAATTGATGCTGCCGTAGATTTGGTTACTCCATATTGGCCCATACCTGACCAGGATATTGATGCATTCAGACAACAAACAAAGCAATCGATGCCGGTTGTTGCCCAACGCTACGGCACGCCTTTCAAGTATTTGAAAATTAAGGAGCAGAGCATCGATTTCGTTGCATTTAAGGAGGTTTATCTGATTCAATATGAAATTACTTCAATAAGGGTGATATTTACCTATTACGAAGGGCCAAACGGTTTGATCCTGAACGGCTTTAAGTGGGACGATAACATGAGTCTTGAGTTTGAGTAATTTCTTCCACAGCGTAGTTTTTATCATATTCCAGGGAATGCCCGACGAAATTAAGGGCTTCACTCATACCGAATACCTTACGGTATTTATTGCAATTATTTTCGGTTATGTAGGTGCGGAGTACTTCCAGGGGTGGGGCGGATTAATTCGGCACCGCAGAACGTTACAGCCTTACTGGCAGCATACACTCTGGACTTTGTTTGCCTTTATACTACTCATCCAAAACTGGTGGGGAATTTGGCCCCGAACGCGACTTATAGATGAAGATGTTTTTTACTTCCTCTATGCGCTGGTGCCTATATTTCTTTTTCACCTTATCAGCGTTATCCTTTTTCCCGATTTTAGGAAAGAGGGCTTTACCGATATGAAGGAATATTTCTACAGCAATACCCGTTGGTTTTTCCTGCTATTTGCTTCATACTTTCTAATGACAATAGCCAGTTCATTTGTCTATCCAGATATCGGGGATGTTACTCTTCAAAACCTCATTCGGCTTGGCGGTGTGGGCCTGGCCGGAGCAGCAGCATACTGGAACAAAAGCGAGAAGCTTCACATAGGTGTTATGATAATCGCCTATATCATGTTATTTAGATTCTTTGCAGCCCTGCCATAAAAAAGCCCCGCACCTTCAAGTGCAGGGCCACGTTGATTCTGAAACAATCTTATTTTGTATCGATTTTCGTTTCTTCAGGTTTTTCCGGAGATAACTTAACTGACCATAGCCCACTGTTAAAGTCTGAGAAGAATATATGGCCTTTGTGCGGCTGGGCTCCCCAAGTCATGGCGTTGTTCGGTATGTAACCATTGGGGTCTAAAGGTAGAAAATGAGCTATTTCCCTGCCTTGCTTATACAAATCACCCATCAGGTCACCTGAAATATCCACAACTCTCACACCTCCATTGTAGTAGCCTATGTAGAGTATGTCATCCTCTACCCAAAGGTTGTGAGACCCGGCCTCCGGAACTTCGTATCGGGCCACCTCCTTTGGATTATCTGGGTCAGAAAAATCCATAAAGTGCAAGTAACCTGAAGGAATTGTGATTGTGGATGGATCAAAAGTCAAGGGGAAGATCTCGTCTCCGGCGATCACATAAAATTTGCCCGTGTCTTTGCTCTTGTAAGGAAACGCGGCATGGTTAGCATCACCGGCCACCTTAGATCGTGAGATTTCTACCGGATTGGATGGTGAGCCCCCTGCGATCCCATTTCCGACATCTACCATGACCACTCCATCATTCCAATTGGAAGAG
This sequence comes from Cyclobacteriaceae bacterium, assembly GCA_028285445.1. Classification (GTDB taxonomy): domain Bacteria; phylum Bacteroidota; class Bacteroidia; order Cytophagales; family Cyclobacteriaceae; genus JANQPQ01. Next base: position 134,942 of record JANQPQ010000011.1, read on the forward strand.
TAGGCAATTCCATCTTCAATCCAAACATCGTGAATGGCCCGACCGGCGTTTTCAAGCTCAAACTTTCCTACTTTCACCGGGTTCGCCGGATCCTCGATGTTGATAATATCATAACGCTGTCCATTGCTTAAGGCATAAACATGATTCTGGTAAATATAGACGTTGTGAACTCCACCCGTAAGCCCTTCGGTGAATGTGGAAACCTCCTTGACATCAGATGGGTTCGTTACATCAAGAATTACAATCCCGTTCTTCCTATTGGAGGCCCCTTCCCTACTTATCACGCACACTTTGCCATCCTCAGATACCTTAACGTCGTTCACGGTGCGAGCATCCACCTTAACACTATCCACCAGGGTAATGCTGGCTGGATCAGTTACGTTCCAGAAGTAAGCGGTACCGTCAGCTCCCCAGGTTCCGGTAACAGCGTAATCTTTACCGTCAACTCCTTCCCATACCCAAAGGTCTGAGCTGTGTTTGCTGGTAACGGATCCCTGGCCGACCATTTCAATTTCCCTGGTGATCCCTCGATCAACTATTTTAACAGTTTTTCTAGCTGAACGGTCGCCTGATGATACGAGCACGGTATATGTACCTGGCTCCTCGGCCACAAAACGACCATTTTCATCAATAAATGCAGTAGCACCTGCAGCCACTTCCCTAATAGCATTGCTAACAGCGAAACTCATGTTGGCATCAGCTACTTCCTTGCCCTTATTGTCCCAGGCCTTCACCGAGAATGGTATCACATCCCCGGTACGGGCTTCAGAAACATCACTACTCAGTTCAATCTTATCAACCGGATTGGGGACCACCTTAACAGTTATTTCAGTATTAATACTTCCTGCAGTTGCGGCAATTGTCATAGTTCCGGTGGAGTTAGCGTAGAGATTATTAAGGTCATCCAGTTGCCCCACCTTGCTGTTGGAAGTTGTAATTTTTAGGTCTGTATTATCCACCTCATAGTTCAATTCGTCGTAAACGTGAATCTCCAGGGGAATCACTGTGCCTTCATATACTTGCTGAGGAAGGTTACTGATTTCAACTTTGGCGATGGGGTTATTCCTAACTTCCACCTGGATGTACTTCATACCAAAATTGCCATCTTCAGTTGCAAAGGTGGAAACGAGGTTATAGATGCCCGGAATTTTTGCGGTTACATTACCTACGCTGTCAACGTGAAGCCCGCTGGAAGGCACAAACCCCGAGCTACGCAGAGCAAAAAAGCCAGGCATACCCTCCTCAATTGACTTTCCATCCTTGGTGATAGCGGTAATCTTTAAAGTTGCCGTCTCTCCTACTTTAAGTGATAGAGGATCTGGTTCAATTTTGAGATCAAGTGTGCCCTGTGCAATGGCCACGCCTACTGACAATGTTGTTGCAACAATTAGGCTTAGCAAGTTCCTGAATTGATTTGATGTGATCATTTCTTTTTTATTTCTGTCGTTCTAAAATATTCTGTTGTAGTTGGCTACACAAGGTCGTCTTTATTCACTTTGTACTCATAGCCCGCATTCTTCTCTTTCTTAGAAGAACTTTCACGTAACGTGTATTGATACCTCTGACTTTCCACATCAGCTACTTCCTCCTCCTCTGGCATAGGAAAAAATGGATCTTTCTCAACTACAGAAGACTTCACTCTCCTGTAAAACAAGGCGCACCCTAAGCCGGTAATTGCCCCAAGTAAGTGTGATTCCCAGGAAATGCCGCTATTTATTGGGAATACTCCGTAGATCATATTTCCACCATAAACAAAAAGCAGCACCAGCGAAACCGCCAGTGTACGGGCGTCTTTTCTGAGAACCCCGGAAAAGAAGATAAATGAAAGCAGGCCATAAACAATCCCACTGGCACCGATATGATAGGCTTCTCTTGCTACTACCCACACCCAAAAGCCGGTCATGAAATAAATCACAAGGATTACATCCAGGGCAATCTTATTATAAAAGTAAAACATGCCAATACCCAGAATGATGAGCGGAAACGTATTAGATAGCAAATGGAAGACATCGCCATGAACAAGCGGCGCAGTGATTATGCCAATAGAGCCACGTAGGGTTCTGGGAAGAATGCCCAATTCTCTAAAATCCAGCGCCAGGGCATGCTCAAATGCTTCAACCGACCACAATAGCAGTATGAAGGTCATCGAAAACCAAATACCCTTCCTAAACCTTTGCCCTTCAGTTAACATCTTAAAAAGATATAAAAAATCTGCACCGATGCCTCCGCTACCCTAAGCTTTCTCTCCAGATTCAGAAAAAAATCTCCTGGGCCAGCCTGTAAGTGTTAGCATGAGCCTCTATTATATCCAGGAATCTCTCTGAGTAGCCTCCCCCCATCGTCACAACGATTGGAATGTTGCTTTCCTGGCACTTCAACAAAACCAGGCGATCGCGCATCTTACACCCTTCCATCGTCAGTGCCAGTTTGCCCAACCTGTCTGTAGCAAGAACATCCACCCCAGATTGAAAAAAAACGAATTCTGGCTTCTCAGTTTCGAATAAGTTTGACAGGTGTTCCTCTAACAGGGCCAGGTACGCTTCGTCACTGGTGCCATTTGGAAGTGGTACGTCTAAATCAGACTGCTCCTTGTGCAGGGGATAGTTATTTGCTCCGTGCATACTAAAAGTGAACACCCTGCTGTCATCGGCAAATATCTGAGCCGTTCCATTCCCCTGGTGGACGTCCAAATCTATCACCAGAATCTTCCCCACCTTCCTTTCGCTGAGCAGGTAGTTGGCTCCAATAGCCATGTCGTTGAGCAAGCAAAAACCCTCACCTCGATTAGTAAAGGCGTGATGGGTTCCGCCGGCGATATTCATTGCACAGCCATATTGCAGCGCATAATCAGTAGCTGTTAAGGTACCTTGGGCAATGGTAATCTCCCGGGTGATCAGGGCTGGTGAGAAGGGGAACCCAGTCTTCCTCTCCTCTGATCTGGTCAGGCGACCATATTTCAACTTTTCCCAATATTGATGCTCATGGGTGAGTAGTATATGTTTCTCGGAGAGGGGTTTGGGGGTAAAAAAGTTATCTCTCTCCAAAGTGCCTTCATGCATCAGTTGCTCTGGTAACAACTCGTACTTCGACATCGGAAAGCGATGGCTTTTGGGAAGTGGATGAATATATTCTTTAGCCCAGGCAACTTTCAGCATGAACTTCGCGATTTCTAACTTAACCTCTCCTGGTGAAAAAAGTTCTCAGACTTCCTTAAACCACTCTTTGTACATAACGTAGTTTCCTGCCGTTCGCTCAAAGATCCCTTTGAGCTCTTCACCAACTTCTTTTACTCTCTTAGCGGGCATCCCGGCATAAATGGAATTAGACTCTACCTCTGTGCCTTGCAGCACTACCGCACCTGCCGCCACAATTGATCCGCTGTGCACTACGGCATGGTCCATCACGATTGCTCCCATTCCAATCAATACATTATCATGTACAGTGCAGCCATGGACAATAGCATTGTGAGCTATGGATACATTATTACCTATTACGGTATTGGCTGTCTTGTACGTGCAATGAATTATGGCGCCGTCTTGAATATTGGTATTATCTCCTATCTCAATCGAATGCACATCTCCTCTCACCACCGCATTAAACCAAATGCTACAATTGTCGCCCATTGTCACTTGTCCTACTACGGTTGCATTATCAGCCAGATAACAATTTTTACCCATTATAGGGGTGAACCCATTCACAGTTTTAACAATAGCCATTGTATTTCTTATTTGGGGTGAAAATACTGATAAACCAAGATTAAGAAGCTACCCTTTCATTTATTTTTGGTGATAACAATGACCACTTCATTTACAAACCGAAAGACATTTCAAGTCGACAGTAAATCTTTACTTTCGCAAGCTTCGAGTTGGGGCCAGCAGTTTTCGAACTGCGTGTTTTTTACTGATAACGATATTCCCTACCCCTACGATGGATTTGACACCATCCTGGCCGCAGGCAATATCTCCATTTTGGACATAAATTGCCCCAATGCCTTCGAAAGACTGCGTAAAGAGGATGTGAGTAATTCATGGCTATTTGGGTATTTCGGGTACGATCTCAAGAATCACTTGGAAGAGTTATCTAGCCACAACCACGACAACCAGGAAGCGCCGCCATACAATTTTTTCAGACCTGACCATCTAATTCATTTCGGAAAGAATGCAGTTGTGATTGAAACCAATGGGCACCCCGAAAGTATTCTTAACGACATCCTAAAATCCGGATTGGAATATAGTAATCGTTTCCCTGATATCACATTACATTGTGACTTCGAAAAAGAAGAGTACATAGAAGCCGTTAGGGCTCTACAAGGGCATATTGAGAGAGGTGACGTTTACGAAATAAACTTCTGTGTCCATTTCCATTCTCAACCAACCAAGCTTGACCCACTTAGCTTGTTTTGGCACCTTAATAAACAATCACCAGCGCCATTTGCCGGTCTGTTAAAATTTAATCAGCATTACATAATCTGTGCATCCCCAGAAAGGTTCCTCAAGAAGCAGGATAACAAGCTAATATCCCAGCCTATAAAGGGCACCATTAGAAGAGGCAAAAACAATAAATCTGACAAAGAGCTGCGACAACAACTACTACATAGCGATAAAGACAGAACCGAGAATCTGATGATTGTCGATTTAGTGAGAAATGATTTGGCTCGTAGTTCCCAAACCGGATCAATTGAGGTTGAAGAACTTTTTGGTATCTACTCCTTTCAACAGGTCCATCAAATGATATCAACCATAACCTCAACCCTACCATCGAAAAGCCACTATGTCGATGCTATTGAGAATGCATTTCCAATGGGTAGCATGACAGGAGCTCCAAAAATCAGGGTTATGCAACTGATTGAAAAGTACGAAAGGTCAAAGAGAGGAGTATACTCTGGGGCAGCTGGGTTTATTACCCCAACCGGAGAATTTGATTTTAATGTGGTTATTAGAAGCGTTATCTATAATGCTTCAACTGGCATTTTGTCTTTTGGCGTTGGTAGCGCTATTACCTATGATTCCATCCCAGAATCGGAGTATGAAGAGTGCCTGCTCAAAGCAAAGGGCATATTCTCCGCACTACAGGCATATCAAGGTCAACTATCGCACTGACATTTTGTCATTCTTTTGTAGTTGGCGTACTTTTGTCTGTAAGAAATATGCCCATAGTAACTGCAAATGGCCGATTTAATAAAGGATATAGACATAATTGAAGAACAAGAGGCTGCTCAATGCGAGACAGTAAAGGTCTCGGAAGACGATGATACCGGCAGAGGACGAAAGCTATATATAGAAAGCTATGGCTGCCAAATGAACTTCTCTGACAGCGAAATTGTGTCTTCGATAATGAAGGATCACGGCTTTGACACTACCTCCAACGTAGACAATGCTGACGTTATTTTCATCAATACCTGCTCCATACGGGAAAAAGCGGAAGTCACTGTTCGAAACAGGCTTAACCACTTCCAGGGAGTTAAGAAAAGAAAACCCGATACTACCATTGGTGTTTTGGGATGCATGGCGGAGAGGCTCAAGAGTAAGTTGCTTGAGGAAGAGAAAATAGTTGATCTTGTTGCCGGCCCGGATGCCTATCGCGACCTGCCAAATCTTGTGCAGCAAGTTGACGAAGGCCACAAGGCTGTGAATACCTTTCTTTCCAGAGAGGAAACCTACGCGGATATAAGCCCGGTGAGGCTGGACAGCAACGGAGTAACGGCCTTTATTTCTATTATGAGAGGCTGCGACAACATGTGCTCATTTTGTGTTGTTCCATTTACGCGTGGCAGAGAAAGAAGTCGTGACCCCCATTCCATAGTCGCAGAGGCCAAGGAACTACTTAACAAGGGGTTTAGAGAAGTAACACTTCTAGGCCAAAACGTTGACTCCTATAAATGGTCGCCAAATGCGGCGCTTAAGGGAAAGGCACAGATTGAAAAGGCCGGCGAAGACAATGTGGTAAACTTTGCTCACCTACTTGAGATGGTGGCAAAAGTCTCACCGCAGTTGCGCATACGGTTTTCTACCTCCCATCCAAAGGATATCACCGATGAGGTTCTTCACACTATGAAGAAGTATAACAACATCTGCAAATACATTCATCTTCCTGCACAAAGTGGTAACAGTCGGGTATTAGAATTAATGAATAGAACCTATGATCGTGAGTGGTACCTGGAACGTGTAGAGTCTATCCGAAGAATACTTGGGCAGGAGTGCGGAATTTCTTCTGATATGATTGCTGGTTTCTGCTCTGAAACGGAAGAAGAACATCTTGACACCCTAACACTGATGGATGAAGTAAAGTATGATTTCTCCTACATGTTCTTCTATAGTGAAAGACCGGGCACGCTGGCAGCGAAAAAGTTCCCCGACGACATTCCATTGGAGATCAAAAAACGCAGACTCAACGAAATTATTGATAAACAAAGAGCACATTCCTTGGAGCGCAATCAACTGGACGTTGGTAAAACCCACGAAGTGTTGATAGAAGGATACTCCAAGAGGTCCGATGATTTTCTCCAGGGGCGAAATAGCGCCAACAAAGTGATCATCTTCCCAAAGTCAAAATATAAAAAGGGTCAATTCGTCAATGTATATGTTGAAGATTGTACTGCTGCCACCCTTTCCGGTTACGCAGTGGAAAGCTAGTTTATGAATGAAAAGGAAGTAATATCGATTAAGCAGAGATTTGGGATTATTGGTAACTCCTCCACCTTGAATCATGCCATTAGTGTGGCCCTTCAGGTTGCCCCTACCGACATGACAGTGCTGATAACCGGCGAAAGCGGCAGTGGTAAGGAGTCTTTCTCCAAAATCATTCATCAACTTAGCCACCGCAAACATGGCCAATTTATAGCAGTCAATTGCGGGGCAATCCCGGAGGGCACCATCGATTCGGAGTTATTCGGGCACGAAAAAGGCTCCTTTACAGGAGCCACGGAAGCCAGGAAAGGCTATTTTGAAGTAACTAATGGCGGAACAATTTTTCTTGATGAGATCGGCGAAATGCCACTGGGCACCCAGGCCCGTTTACTCCGGGTATTGGAATATGGCGAGTTCATAAAGGTTGGATCCTCCAAAGTGCAAAAAACCGATGTTAGAGTGGTGGCCGCTACCAATGTGGATTTGCAAGAGAAAGTGAACTCAGGAAAGTTCAGAGAAGATTTATACTACCGCCTAAATACGGTTCCAATATATGTACCTCCTTTGAGAGAGCGGGGAGAAGACATCCAACTGCTTTTCCGCAAATTCGCAACCGACTTCTCCGAGAAATACAGGGTGAAGCCCATTTCGCTCACTGCTGAGGCTCAGGAGACGCTGGTCAGGTTTCCATTTCCTGGGAACATTAGGCAATTGAAGAATCTGGTTGAACAGATATCTGTCCTGGAAATGGATCGGGAAATTGACAATCAGAAACTAGTAAAATACTTACCGACACCTAACAGAAATGTACCAGTTCTGTTCGAAAAGGCCGCCGCAGATGAAGGCATATCTGAACGCGATCTTCTTTACAAGGTATTATTCGATTTGAAGAAGGATGTGAGCGATCTGAAAAAGTTGGTTTACAATGGTACAGTGCCGGAGACCACACCAGACACCGCGGATAATCTTCCTCAGTTACTTGAAGATCAGATTAATCAAGAAATTCCCGAGCCGAACAGGGAAACCTTAGTTATTGAAAGCGACTCTGAGCAAGCCAAAACCTACGAACTGGAAAAGGTAGAAGATATTTCTCATGAAACGGAAGAGGATGAATCTCTCTCGATTGAAAAAAAGGAAAAGGAACTTATTATAAAGGCGCTAAAGAAAAATAACAACAAAAGGAAATACGCTGCCCAGGACCTGGGCATTTCGGAACGAACATTGTATAGGAAGATTAAGCAATACGAGATTGAGGAATAGTAGAACAATAGCATCCCTCCTAACAATAATGTTTTTGAGCTTCGCGCCAGGCTGCGGCGTTTATACCTTTACTGGGGCCAATATTTCACCTGATGTAAAAACCATATCAATACAAACCTTCTTCAATGATACTGATGGCGGGCCCGCCAATATGGGTCAGGTATTCAGTGACAAAATCAGGGATTACTTTCAGCAAAACACTTCTCTGATATTGGTGCAAGAAGATGGCGATTTGCAGTTCGAAGGATCAGTTGTAGGCTACAATCTGCAGCCAGTTGCTCCTACCGCTGCCGTTGGTGGCCAAGTGCAAGATGTCTCTTCCCTTACCCGGCTAACGCTTACCGTAAAAACCGCCTACGTGAACACAAAAGAGGAAAATGATGACTTTGAGCGCAACTTTTCCTTCTTCAGTGATTTCGACAACACTACCCAAACCCTGAATGATATTGAGGACCAATTGGTTGAAGAAATCTTCGATCAGATCATCCTTGATATCTTTAATGCCACCGTTGCCAATTGGTAAATTTTGCTATATTTATAGCTTGTTGAATTTATCCTCGGGGCGTGAAAAAGCAAAAGTTTGTAGACCTTATTCGTGACTATCAGAACGTTTCTACGAACGACCTTTCTGAATTAAAAGAACTCGAAGACAGCTTTCCTTACAGCCAGGCCATTAGGAACCTAGTAGCTAAGGCCTCCTTTGATAATAAGACCCAAGACGCAAAGAAGAGAATTAGCAACGCGGCAATTTATGCTACTGATCGAGGGGTTCTAAAGAGCCTAATTGAAAATCAGCTGGAATTAGTTGAAGAAGAAATTGCCCTTGCAGAACCTGAGGTTGCACCAACAACAGAATCCTCCAAGCCTACAAAAGCAGAGCAAAAGGTAAAGGACAAAGAAGTAAACGTTAAGGTGGAGGAGAAAATAAAAGAGGTGCCTGCCCAGAAAAAGAAGGAGCCGGAAAAAATAACTATATCGAGACCGGAAGCCTCGGAATTAGAAAAGTTAAGGGCTGAAGTACTGCAAAACCTGGAAGAACTCCAGGGTTATAAGCAATCTCTACCTGAGTTTTTTTCTGACGGTGATGAAATTGAGGCAACGCCAAAGGCCAAAAAAGTTGCCAGCAAGAAGCAAAGTACCACAACCAAAACCACCTCCAAGAAGAAATCTCCCAGTGCCAAGAAAGCAACCGGAAGTAAGGCTATAGTAGCCAAGAAGACAGCAACCAGGAAAAGCAGTAGTACATCCAAATCGGCCCCTAAGAGCAAAAAAGCCACTTCAACCGGAACCACCAAAGCTAAAGCCACCAAAAGCACAAGCACATCAAAGAAAACCACTACCACTACCACCAAAAAGGCTGCGGAGAAAAAGCCTATAGCCAAGAAAAAAGCTACCAAAACCGCTGCTACAAAACAGACCACTAAAGCCTCTTCTGCAAAGAGCTCTACCAAAAAAGCTTCTACTTCCAAAAAAAAACTTGAATCGGATCTAGATATCCCATCTTTGGACTTCCTTAATGAGTCTGAACTGCCGAAGAAAAAACCCAAATCCACCCGAAAGCGAGGGGAGCAAGACCAGATTATTAATGACTTTATTAGCTCTGAGTCTGAGATAAAAATTGACCCCACTGAAGCACCTAAAGACGAGCAAGATTTGTCGGTGTCTAGTGCAAAACCCAACGAAGAGTTAATCTCTGAAAATCTGGCTCAAATCCTCACCAAGCAGGGAAAGAATGAGAAGGCCATAGAAATTTATAAAAAATTAATTTGGAAGTTTCCTCAGAAAAAGGCGTACTTTGCAAGTCAAATTGAGAGCTTAAGAAAGTAGAGGCATGTTTTCGTTCATAATTACAATGATTATTATCGTTTGTGTTCTATTGGTTCTGGTCATCCTCGCTCAGAATTCCAAGGGTGGCGGACTATCGAGCCAGTTTGGTGGAAGTAGCACAAGCAATTTGATAGGTGTAAAGAAAACCGGGGATATATTAGAAAAAATCACCTGGAGCCTGGCTATTGCCTTGGTTGTTCTTAGTATGAGTACAACCTTCCTAATCGATCCGGTAACGGCAGGCGGCATCAATAGCGAAAATGTTGAGAGAGCCAAAGAGCAACAACAAACCCTGCCTAGCTTAGACCTTCCTGCTGATGACGCTACCAATGAAGATGGACTGGAAGGACTACAGGAAGAAAGCTCTCAACCAGACACTACCGGAAACTAACCAGCAATCCCTTTTTCTCCGTTCTAGTCTTTTTTCTCCGATGTTGATACATATCGGATTAGCAATCTTTTTGCAATTGGAATTACTGTCTCAATATATGGGTATTTCACGCTTGAAGTGATCAAGTAGGTAGCGGGATTGGGAAGAGTCTTAAACCTTTTAACCAGATCCAGTTTCATTTGCTCATAGGTAATAGCCAAGCTTCTACGTCTCGTCTCTACGAATTGAAAGTTCACACCGCGATAAACCTCTTCAGCTTTCTCAAATACTGAAATCTTATACCGATAAATATCGGCTTTCTTTTTAAGTCCCGTATTTATTAAGGTGTACCCCTCATCTATATACAAGGGGCTAATGCCAATTGAAGTGATGTCAAAGTGGGGCTCGATGCTTTCATAGAGGTCTCTCCCGTCATTTAACGTATCCTTGATATTTGGGATAGCGAAGTCTATGATCTCCTGAACCTCCCGCATGAGGTCATCATCTGCAATTAAGCTCTTATATTGAAGCTCCAGCTTTTTGAAATCAGCCTTAGTGACTTTGGCTGGAAAGGCATCAAACAGCAGCGACTTATCCTTATTCAGGCTCGTTACATGTCGATAGTGCGCCACAAGGTCTGAAAGTGTTGGGAAAAGTTTTCTTTTACCAAATACCTTCTGTGCATACTGTAAGTATGCCAGTAGACGGTACTTTTTATACTCAAAATCCACGGTACCCTCGGTTATCCAATCTTGCTTCAATTCCATAAATATTACTTTTTTTCCCCATCGTTATTATACAAAAAAGGCACCACATTTGTAAAAGCAAGAAACAATCAGTTACTACAAGCGCCTTTCCAGCAAATACCTTAAATGCAAAAATGTCAGTTTATTAACTACTGACTTTAGAAATTCCCTATCTCAGACTGCAAAATTGTCGTACTTTTGCTGCCAATTATGACAGAGGCCGAGTTGGCACGGGAAGTGCTAACATGCGCGATATATGTCAAACAATGTTAAACTTTAACCTAAAAGCATAGTTACAATGTCAAAAGTTAAAATCACCCCACTTGCAGACCGAGTATTAGTGCAAGCTGCTGAGGCTGAAACCAAAACAGCATCTGGGATCATCATCCCCGATACAGCAAAGGAAAAACCTCAAAAAGGGAAGATAGTGGCAGTAGGTAGCGGCAAGCCCGACGAGCCTATGACCGTAAAGGTTGGAGACAACGTTCTTTATGGTAAGTACTCTGGTACTGAGCTTACTGTGGACGGCGAGGACTACCTGATCATGCGAGAATCCGACATTTTCGCAATTATTTAATCTAATCGAAACAAGAAAATCTTAAAGAAGAATAAAGATGGCAAAGGAAATATTTTTTGATTCAACCGCCCGTGACAAGCTGAAAAGTGGTGTTGACCAGCTTGCAGATGCGGTAAAGGTGACATTAGGACCAAAGGGTAGGAATGTTATTCTGGATAAAAAGTTTGGAGCACCCAACATCACCAAAGACGGTGTTACGGTAGCTAAGGATATCGAGTTGAAAGAGGCCCTGGAAAATATGGGAGCTCAGCTAGTAAAGGAAGTAGCCTCCAAAACCGCCGATGACGCAGGTGATGGTACTACCACTGCAACTGTTTTGACACAAGCTATTTTCGGTCACGGAATTAAGAACGTTGCCGCTGGCGCTAACCCAATGGATCTGAAAAGAGGTATTGACAAGGCCGTAGCTGCTATCGTTGGCGATCTTGAGAAGCAGTCAAAGAAAATCAAAGAGTCTAGTGAGGTAGCTCAGGTTGCTTCTGTGTCTGCCAATAACGACACTGAAATTGGTGACCTTATCTCGGAAGCCATGGACAAAGTTGGTAAAGATGGTGTGATCACTGTGGAAGAGGCAAGAGGAACTGAAACTGAAGTTAAGACTGTAGAAGGTATGCAGTTCGACAGAGGATACCTTTCTCCTTACTTCGTTACCAATGCTGACAAAATGGAAGCTGAATTGGAATCTCCATATATTCTAATCCACGATAAGAAGATCTCTGCAATGAAGGAGCTTCTTCCAGTTTTGGAAGCTGTGTCTCAAACAGGTAAGCCCCTTTTGATTATTGCTGAAGATGTTGACGGTGAAGCACTCGCTACCCTGGTTGTTAACAAGATCAGGGGAGCACTGAAAGTAGCTGCTGTAAAAGCACCCGGTTTTGGCGACAGACGAAAAGCAATGCTTGAAGATATTGCTATTCTTACCGGTGGTACAGTAATCTCTGAAGAGAGAGGTTATAAGTTAGAAGCCGCTACCATCGAATATCTTGGTACTGCTGACAAAGTAAACATCGATAAGGACAATACCACGGTTGTGAACGGTGCCGGTAAAAAGTCTGACATTACAGCCAGAGTAAATCAGATCAAAGGCCAAATCGAAACTACAACTTCAGACTACGACAAAGAAAAGCTACAAGAAAGATTAGCTAAACTTTCTGGTGGTGTTGCCATTCTTTATGTTGGCGCCGCTACTGAAGTTGAGATGAAGGAGAAAAAAGATCGCGTAGATGACGCATTGCACGCAACACGTGCTGCGGTGCAGGAAGGTGTGATTGCTGGTGGTGGCGTTGCTTTTATCAGAGCAATTAAATCTCTTGATAAAATTGAAGGCGAGAATGAAGACCAAAACACTGGAATTAACATTGTACGCTTAGCTCTTGAAGCTCCACTTAGAACTATTGTTGAAAATGCTGGTCAGGAAGGTTCTGTTGTAGTACAGAAAGTGAAAGAGGGAAAAGCTGACTATGGCTACAACGCCAGAGTTGACAAGTATGACAATATGATCAAGGCTGGTGTAATCGATCCAACGAAAGTAGCTCGATTAGCACTGGAAAATGCAGCTTCTATTGCTGGTTTGTTGTTAACTACCGAAGCGGTTGTTGCAGATGAGCCAGTTGAAGAGCCTGCTGCTCCTCCAATGCCTGCCGGTGGTGGAATGCCAGGCATGATGTAATAAATAGATCACATCATAATATAAATAAGAAAGCCTCCAAGTTGGAGGCTTTCTTATTTATATAGCGTTTTCTCTTTCCAATATGGAGATTGGTATATCACAGAGTTCAAGTAAATCTTTGCCAACTTCGGCAGTATCAACGTCATCTGCAGCGAATGTCCAACGCACCGATACATTTTCGTTAGCACCTTCCATTCTCTCAAAAACCCTAAGCACTTCAACTATATAGCCAAAAGATGGTGAGTCGAGATAGTCGAAGTCAAATTGTAAGTTAATACTACCATTGAACTGCGGCTGTCTGGTATTTAGCCAGCTTAGTATCTGTGAATAAAAGACCGAAGGTGTTTCAGGCATTGAATTTCCATAGAAACTAAATGCGCCTTCTTCAAGGTTGAAATATACCGTTGGGGTTTTCTCGGTTCCCTCAATCTTTAGTTCGCTCATGCGATTCCTGGCTAAGCTTGCTGCGATTGATTAATGAACATCTCCCATCCATTTGCGCATTAAGCCTGAGAACACGAGGAATAAAATGCCTGAACCGCAACCAAACAATACCACTGACATGAACAAGTCAGGCATAGTGTCTACTTGGTCGGGATCAAACCCTCCCGCAAATAGCCCGGCGATAAGGTTGCCCAGTGCTGCCCCTACAAACCAAATTCCCATCATCTGCCCGTAGTAAGCCTTAGGTGCGAGTTTGGTAGTGGCACTTAACCCAACAGGGCTGAGGGCCAGTTCGCCAGTAGAATGTAAGAAGTAGGTGAATACGAGCCAGGTCATGCCCGCCATTGCTCCTGCCGTTACAATTTTTGCAGCAAAGTACATAACGAAGAAGCCTAGTCCCATAAGAATGAGGCCGATACCGAACTTAACTGGCGTAGACGGGTTCATGCCTTTAGCTGCAAGTTTTACCCATAATGAACCAAGAATAGGCGCAAATATGACTATCATGATCGGATTGACATTCTGTAGCCAACCGGCCGGGAGTTCCCAGCCAAATAAGACCCTATCTGTATAATCGCGGGCAAATAAGTTTAAAGTAGAGGCGGCCTGTTCAAAACCAGACCAGAATAAGGCGGCTCCCACAAACAAGAAAAATATAATTACTACCTTCTTTTTCTCATCTGTATTAAGCCCTCCGGAAGTCAATATATAGAGGAAGTAAAAAAGGGTAATTAGTACTATGATTATTCCCACAGCTTCGGCAATACCGCGTGCAGTGGTTAAGTCTATAAATCCAGCAAATTGACCAATTACCAAAAGCCCAACTACAACGATAGCCAGAATTATTGCCATGCTACTATTGCCGCTTGAAGCGGTACCCTCCTCTCGTGCCTTGGCCTTAGCCTTGGGTTCCACCCCTAGATCATTGAGTGTGCCCTGTGTAAGTTTATATTGTATCAATCCCGCTAACATGCCTATCGCTGCAAGTCCAAATCCAAGATGCCAATTCACCTTTTCAGCTAAGAGAGGCACGAAAAATTGACCAAGAATTGAACCGGTATTAATCCCCATATAGAACAATGAGAATCCGGCATCTCTACGGGCTCCACCTTCGGGATATAGATCACCAACGATGGTACTAATGTTAGGCTTCAATAGACCGGTACCAGTCGCCACGAATGCTAGCCCCAAGGCGAATGTGGGAACATATCCTGGAATCGCCAGCAAAAGGTGACCAATCATTATACAAATACCACCATACCAAATTGCCTTACGTTGGCCGAGTATATTATCAGCCATCCAGCCACCAGGTAAAGTAAGAAGGTAGACACCAGCCGTGTAGAGGCCATATATTGCACCTGCGGTTTCAACATCAAGTCCCAGGCCCTCTTGAGCTGCGGGTGTTGTCATAAATAAGATCAGGATGGCGCGCATCCCATAGTAGCTAAATCGTTCCCACATTTCTGTGAACCACAATGTAGCTAACCCGCGGGGTTGGCCAAAAAAGGTCTTTGCACTCATTTGTTTTCGATTAGGATTGTCAAGATTGTAGAACTGTTATGGATCAAACAAGGCAACACCAGCAAAGGCTGTGATCAGGAGGTGACAAACTAGAGGTAAGTGGGTTGATCAGGTTGCTTTCAGTTTTGATTTAACCGCTAAATGTAACACCTCAGGCATTTAGAAGCAAATTGGGACAATTTCTACCGGTTACTTCCCAGTATTACCGAGATATTAATAAAGTCGTGATTGAAAAAGCCCCTAACCGGAATTTTTGAAATAGATATTTATTAATTTTGGGCTCAAATCAAACCCCACAAATTTTAGAGAAAGACATGCAGGAAAATGGACTTAGACCCAAGGGCCAAGGCTTAGAGGTTTATGGTATTAAAAATGCTAATCGTATCAATTGGAACCTGACTCCCTCTGAGTTAATTGAGGAGGCGCTGGCTAACAACGAAGGCTCTCTAACAGATACCGGGGCCCTAATGTGTGACACTGGGGAATTTACTGGTAGAGCTCCAAAAGACAGGTTTGTAGTTAAGGACGACAAAACTGCTGATACGGTATGGTGGGGGGAGATCAACTTCCCGATCAGCCCAGAAAATTTTGATAAAATCTACGATAAGCTGGTAAAGCATCTGGAGGGTAAAAACCTTTATGTTAGGGATGCTTTTGCAGGAGCTGACGCAAACTATAGACTTAACCTGAGGGTAATAAACACGCAAGCTTGGCACAATCTGTTCTGCTACAACATGTTCTTGCGGCCCAAGAAAGAAGAGTTAGAGGATTTCAATCCGACCTTTACCATTATAAACGCCCCTGACTTCAAGGCTGACCCGGCTAATGATGGGACAAGGCAAGAAAACTTTGCTATCATCAACTTCACCAGGAATCTAATTATTATTGGCGGCACAGGTTATGCCGGTGAAATGAAGAAGGGAATTTTCTCCGTTCTTAATTACACCTTACCCAAGTATCATAATGTGCTTTCGATGCACTGCTCTGCCAATGTAGGCGAACAAGGGGACACGGCGATATTCTTCGGCCTATCTGGAACAGGCAAAACCACCCTATCAGCAGACCCAAAAAGAGGATTGATCGGCGACGATGAACATGGTTGGACAGACAATAGCATCTTTAATTTTGAAGGCGGTTGTTATGCCAAGGCTATTGACCTAACCCGAGAAAACGAGCCACAGATCTTTGATGCTATCCGCTATGGCGCCATCGTGGAGAACACCAGGTACCATGATGGTACCCGAACAGTAGATTATGAAAACACCACGGTTACCGAAAATACTAGAACAGCTTATCCTATCCATTTCATAGATAATGCGGTTTCTCCTTCAACAGGTACAATACCTAAAAATATTTTCTTCCTCACCTGTGACGCCTACGGAGTACTTCCTCCTATTTCCAGACTGAACAAAGGTCAGGCAATGTATCATTTCATTTCTGGCTATACTGCTAAAGTCGCTGGAACTGAAGCCGGCATTACTGAGCCACAAACAGCATTTTCAGCCTGTTTTGGAGCTCCATTCTTACCCTTGCACCCAACCGAATACGCTGAAATGCTCGGTAAGAAAATGACTGAGAACAATGTCAACATTTGGTTAGTCAATACCGGATGGTCTGGTGGCCCTTACGGCATTGGAAGCCGCATGAGCCTGAGGCACACCAGGGCGCTAATTACGGCCGCCTTAGAAGGAGCTTTGGACTCGGTAGAATACGAGTCGCATGAGATATTTGGTTTAGAAATGCCTAAGTCATGCCCCGAAGTTCCGGCTGAAATACTAAATCCTCGCAACACCTGGGAAAACAAAGAAGATTACGATGCAAAGGCTAGTCATCTCGCTTCAGAGTTCATTAAGAATTTTGAAAAATACGCAGACTTTGCAAACGAAGAGATATTATCTGGCGCTCCAAAACCAAGCGTTACAGCCTAGCTGGCTCTGGGTCGGTGTTTCCAACGGTTGTGACTCCATAGCCAATTGGCTGGGGCCTCAAGGATTAAGCTTTCAATCCGCTTTGCATACCTGCGAATAATCTCACCCTCTGGAAGAGAATTAGGGTCGTCTGTTATTAGATCGAAGTCTACGTGATATCGACCCCTGCCCTTTTTCCTCAGGTTAATGAAAATAACTACGGCATTCTTCTTCCGAGCAATCTTGTCCGTTCCGCTAAAAAAATATGTCTCCTGATTCAAGAAGGGAACTAGCATTTGGGTGTTTTCTTCAAAGTTTGGTGATTGATCTCCACAGATCCATGTAATTGTGGGAATGCCTTCCCTTTCAAGCTCGGTAATAGCCCTGAACGTCTGCCTGAAATCTATCGCCTTAGCTCCAAACCTCTCCCGCATGCTCTTTGTAAGGTTCTCGAAAAACTGATTTGATAGAATCTTATAAGTAACCAGCACCCGATAGTTGGTTACCCTAGGCATTACACTCATCCACTCCCAATTGGCGTAATGCCCTGACATTGCAATCACAATTCTGCCCTCCTCATAGTACTTTTTTATCAGAGCTACAGCTTCACCGGTAATTGGAATTCTGGAGGCCAATTTTTCTTCCGGAATACTTATCAATTTCGCAGTTTCGACAATTAGGTCGCAGAAATACCTGTAAAAGCCCTTCATCAACGACCTAATCTCAGCATTTGACTTTTCAGGAAAAGACCTTCGCAAATTGTCTTGAATGATCTTCTTTCGGTAACGGACAATATATCTAACCACCAAATAGAGGAAATCAGATGTTAGGTACAACATCCAAAACGGGAGACGTGAAAAGGCTTTAAACAGGAATAGCATGTAATCGATTTCCCAAGGTTAAGGGCCTGATTGCTGGCAGGGTTAAAAATAAAAAAACATCTTCTCAAAATTGATAATAGCCATTTTTATTGTTATTTAGGCCTTGTTTTGAACTCTTAGATTTGATGCCTACCACCCTCAGACGGTTACTATCATTCCTACTTTTTGTAGCGCTCTCTTTACCACTTTACTCACAAAGTGAAGTAGATTCTATCCGAGCTGATAGTGTTACCTCAGTGCCAATACAGGCTGATACGAGTCTAGAGGAAACCAGTCCGCAGCAACTAGCCCAGGATGGGCAGGTAGTACAGATTAGTGATGATGAAAGACAGGGAGGCATTGTACCGATTCTAAGAGGCCTGTTAGGCATCGGTAGTATTGTTCTAATTGCATTCTTGTTTAGCACTAACCGTAAAGGCATTTCATGGAAAGTTGTTGGGATTGGGCTGGCTATTCAACTAATCCTTGCTATTGGAGTTCTTAACGTGAAGTTCGTCCAGTCTTTCTTCGAGTTTGTGGGTGGCATTTTTGTAGTGATCCTTGACTTCACCAAAATCGGGAGCACCTTCCTTTTCAGAGATTTAATGAGCATTGAAACCAGTGGCTATATCTTCGCTCTGCAAATTCTGCCTACTATTATATTCTTTTCAGCCCTAACCAGTGTTTTGTTCTACCTGGGTATTATTCAGAAAGTAGTTTATGGGCTAGCATGGCTAATGACAAAAGCTATGAAACTGTCGGGCGCCGAAAGTTTGTCAGTGGCCGGAAATATATTTCTTGGTCAAACAGAGGCTCCCTTAATGGTTAAGGCTTATTTACCCAAAATGAATAAGTCGGAAATGCTTCTGGTAATGACTGGCGGCATGGCCACCGTAGCAGGCGGAGTGCTAGCGGCCTACATCGGTTTCTTGGGTGGCGATGATCCAGCTCAACAATTGATTTTCGCGAAACACCTGTTGGCCGCTTCAATTATGGCAGCGCCAGGCGCCGTCATCTTATCTAAGATTCTGGTCCCACAAACTGAAGGAATAGACAGCAACATAGAAATTACCCAAGAAAAGGCCGGAAGTAATTTTCTTGATGCCTTGTCTAATGGCACCTCGGAAGGCTTGAAGCTCGCCTTAAACGTGGGGGCCATGCTTTTGGTATTTTTTGCTTTCATAGCTATGATCAACCACGTGTTTGGCATAGTGGGAGGTTGGGTTGGTCTCAACGAGACTATTGCAGAGTTTACTGATGGTACCTATACTAAACTATCTCTGGAATTCATACTAGGCTATATATTCGCACCGCTGATGTGGTTGTTAGGAGTAGGATCTCAAGATTTAACCTTGGTAGGCCAACTGGTAGGCACCAAAATAATAGCAAGCGAGTTTATTGGGTATGAACAATTGGCTGCTCTGAAAAATGGCGGCAGCTTCGCTCAAAACAAGTCTATTATAATGGCTACCTACATGCTTTGTGGCTTTGCAAATTTCGCCTCTATTGGGATACAGATCGGTGGCATTGGAGGCCTGGCACCTAATCAAAGAGTGCTGCTATCACAGTTTGGATTTAGAGCTTTACTCGGAGGAACCCTGGCCTCGCTGTTAAGTGCAACGGTGGTAGGAATGATTATTGGCTAATTCCGCTTATTAAGCTCATCGCGGATTTGAGCGGCCCTCTCATAATCTTCGTTATCAATCGCTTCTTTCAGAAGCTCATTGAGCTTGTCCATGGAGTAATCTTTGAGAGCGGTATTTTGGCTTTCTGTTGAAGAGGCAACTATTTCGGTTTTGAATTCTTTTGCCTCCTCTTCAGCCTCATCAGTAAGCACAATACCTGCTTCAGACAATATGCTTTCGTAGGTAAAGATTGGTGCATTAAACCTAAGCCCGATGGCAATGGCATCAGAAGGGCGAGCATCGATTTCAGTGGCAGTGCCATTATTATCGCATATGATCTTCGCAAAAAACACTCCTTCTTTCAGATCTGAAATTACTATCTCCTTCACGTTGTACTTGAAACTCTGGGCAAAAGACTTGAACAAATCATGCGTCATTGGCCGATTGGGAATAATCTTCTCAATTTCAATTGCTATCGCTTGCGCCTCAAACATACCTATAATAATAGGAAGTCTTCTGGTTCCGTTCTCTTCACCCAAAACCAATGCAAACGAACCAGTTTGTGATTGGCTTGATGAGAGACCCAGAATTTCCAGCTTGATTTTATCCACGTTGCCTAATTTTGGGCCCTAATCGCCTCCGTAAGTTTAGGTATGATATCAAAAGCGTCTCCTACGATGCCATAGTCGGCCGCCTTAAAGAATGGTGCTTCTGGATCTTTATTGATCACAACAATGTATTTTGATGAGTTCACACCGGCCAAATGTTGAATTGCCCCGGAAATCCCTACAGCAATATATAAATTCGGAGCCACTTTTACGCCGGTTTGGCCTACGTGTTCGTGGTGAGGGCGCCATTCCATATCAGACACTGGCTTGCTGCAACCCAGTCCCGCTCCTAGTGATTTAGCCAGATCTTCCAGTAGCCCCCAATGCTCTGGCCCCTTCATTCCTCTTCCACCCGATACTACAACCTCGGCCTCGGGAAGAAGTATATCCCCGGTAGCTTTTTCAGTAGAAACAATTCTTGTTGTGAAATCG
Organism: Cyclobacteriaceae bacterium; assembly: GCA_028285445.1. Taxonomy (GTDB): domain Bacteria; phylum Bacteroidota; class Bacteroidia; order Cytophagales; family Cyclobacteriaceae; genus JANQPQ01. The sequence continues at coordinate 155,414 of JANQPQ010000011.1, forward strand.
CTATCATCTAGGGTTGGCTGGAAAGGCTCAACTGACACTGAGTTTCCGCCTTCTGAAATTTGCGCAGCGTTCTTCTTAATGGCAATAATTTTCTTTGCTTTGGTGAGCTCCTCAATACAAAACGCTTTCCCTGTATAAATGCTTCTTTTAACCTTGAAACCTGATGACGTCTCAGGCAGTTCAACAACGTTCGAGGCCAAACTCGCATCAACTTTGATGGCAACGCGTGCTGAAACCGGCGCACCCAATGAAGAGTTTGCAAGTACCATAATATCGGCACCTACATGATCCATAGCCTGTGCTATTACTGAAGAGTAGGCCTTAATCACTCCCTGGTTCAATCTCTCGTCCGAAGCGTGGAGCACTTTGGTTGCACCATATCCCCCGAGAGCTTCTAATTCCGAAGTATCAACAGACCCCAAAGCGATAGCTACTACCTCTCCGCCAATTCCCGCGGCATAGGCAATGGCTTCAAGGGATGTCTTCTTTACTTTACCATCTGCGCTTTCAACAAAAACTAATATGCTCATTCCTTTACTTTATCCGGTTTATAAAACTTTCGCGTCGTTTTTAAGCAGGTCGACTAATTCTCCTACATTTTCCGCATCAATCATCTTCACTTCTCCCTTTTCGGGTGGTAGCTCAAAGCTTTGCAATTGCGAACCCTGCTCGTCACTTGATGGCTCCACTACTGCCAATGGCTTGGTCCTGGCACTCATGATGCCTCTCATATTGGGTATTCTCCATTCTGCAATTGGCTCTTGACAACCAGCTACCAGCGGAAGTTGTGATTCTACCTGCTCTTTGCCACCCTCAATTTCTCTTGCCATCTTAACGGTGTCGCCGTCTAGTTCCAGTTTCATAACAGGTGAAATAGAAGGCATTCCAAGCATCTCCCCCACCATGCCATGAACCATACCGCCATTGAAATCAATAGATTCCCGGCCCATCAAAATGAGGTCGTATTGGTTTTCCTGAGCGATGGCAGCAATTTGCTTTGCTACGAATAGCGAGTCGCTGGGTTCAGCATTTACCCTAATAGCATCGTCTGCCCCAATAGCCAAAGCCTTCCGAATAGTTGGGTCTGACTCCGGGCCACCGACATTCAAAGCCGTAACAGAAGCTCCATGAGTTTCTTTAAGTTCAACCGCCCGGGCCAACGCGTAATCGTCATAGGGTCCAATGACGTATTGAACACCGTTACCGTCGAATTTCGTGTTATTTTCTGTAAAAGATATTTTGGAAGTTGTATCCGGAACGTGGGTAATACAAACTAGAATTTTCATCAACTGGTAATTAATTACGTTAGGATATTTCTGAAATTTTGGGCGAATTTAACCAATATTGAGGAAAAAGAATGAGACTGAAGAAACTATGTTAATTTAGTTTAACTCCATCCTCCAAAAAGCTAAACATGTCCCAATCTCGACTGGAAATATTGCTTGAACAGCTAGTTGAAGAGCCGAACGACCCTTTCAATTTGTACGCTGTGGGCCTGGAGTATCTAAAGAATGATAAACCGAAAGCGCTAACTTATTTTGAGCAGTTGTTACACGATCATCCTACTTACATACCAACCTATTACCAAATGGCGAAACTTCTTGAGGAGAGCGGAGATTTGGAACGAGCGAAAAGCATCTATCTGGAAGGAATAGAAAAGGCCGGAGTGCAGAATGATCTGAAAGCCCAGCAGGAATTACGAAACGCTTACAACGAGCTATTATTCGACTTTTGACTTAATCTAGCGCTTAGTCCAGATGCGGTGGTTGAGGTTTAAATCTTCAACGATGCCAGTGAATAGTAGCAGATAATCGAAATTACTTTTGATGAATTTAAAATCTGTGATTGGCTTAAAAATTCGGGGTTCGAACAAATTCTTTTTGAGTGAAATAGCAATATTCACGTTCGATTCTACGAAGGATACGTGAACTTTTGATCTGGTCTTTCGCTTAAATTCCAGCATTCTTTGCATCAGGGAGGTGGATAGAATGTACCTGGCCTCTATCTGGTCGTATCCGTAAACAGCAAATTCTCTTTCAAAATCCGGATCCTCCAGCTTTATCAAGTCACCATGAGATTTCTTCATGGTTTGGAATCTCTGCCCAAACTTTCCGAATGTCTTTTCCCAGGTATCGGGAAAGAGGAAGACGGCGGTTTTGAAGTGTTTGTTAAAATCGGCAATGAAGAAAACGCCTTTGAAGATTGTGTGCCAGCTGGTTTTCTTGGAACCATTGCTAGTACTCTCAGTTTTATATTCGCTGTGAAGCTCTGAGAAGGAAATTTCAGTTTCACCAAGTCTGCCAGCTATGTAGTCCTCCCCCCGATAACGATCAACCCTTTTCTTGAAGATCTTACTACGATCATAATGATGCCTGGGGATTTTGTCCTCAGGCCGGTAGTTGAGATCATCGCTAAGAAATGAAATGATATTACCAATGATGCGCGATTTAAACTGCTTTCTAAACTTCATCGAAAAAAAATAGTGAGCAGCGCCATATGCGCCCACGGCCAAGAAGCCTACAATGAAGGCCCAATCCACGTTGCCATCTGAGACAGTTCCACTTAATAGTAAGAGAATAATGCCACCCGCAACTACGATGATGATTAGTAGCGCCTTAAGCAATTTCGACCTAACCACTTTCCTCTCCTTCTCCAACTCTGCCAATTTAGGCATAAGGTCGCTGCTGAAGAATTCCTTGAATTCCGCGTCGGTCTTCACTTCAGAAAGAAATTAAGAATTGAAAAGATCCTTGGCGCTAACGTTTGCACGTTCTGCTTCAGGGATTTCAAACACATGTTTGGTCTTGTATCCAAACATGCCCGCAACAATACTATTGGGAAATACCTGGATAGCGTTGTTATAGTCCGTAACGGCAGAGTTGAAAAAACGCCGAGCCGCAGATATTTGCTCCTCGGCCTCGTTCCACGAACCCTGTAGTTGCAGGAAATTGGTATTTGCTTTTAAGTCGGGATAATTTTCTACAGCCACCATAATTCCTCCCATCTTGGAGGTAATCTTGTTTTCAACTTCCACGCGCTGATCATCCGAGATATTACCTGAAGTGGCCTGAGTTCTTAGCTCGGTAACCTCAGTAAGCAGATTAGCTTCGTGTTGCATGTACTGCTTTACTGTCTCTACCAGGTTCGGAATTAAGTCATAACGTTTTTTGAGCATGACATCAATTGACCCAAAAGCGTTGTCTACCTGATTCTTCTTTCGAACTAAGGTATTGTAGATGAAAACGAACATGAGCAGCAACACTGCTCCTATTCCAATGCCGATTAACATAGTTAGATAATTAGGTTGAAATGGAAATTACCGATAATACTGCTTTTAAGCAATGGCTACATTGTCAAGACCACTTTTCCGACCGTAGTTCGGCTTTTTTGCTCCTCGAAGGCCTTCGCAAACTCCTGAATTGGGTTCTCGGAGGCGATTAGTGGTTCTATCTTTTTCTCCTCCACAAACTTTACCATGGCTATAAATTCTTCGTCATTGCCCATAGTTGTTCCTCGTAGGGCCAATTGCTTCCAAAACATTGTGAATAAATCTAATTTGGCAGGCAACCCGTTGGAAGCACCATAAAAAACCAATTTACCGTTCGGTTTAAGTATTCTTATTAGGTCATTCAGCTGCTCACCACCCGCGCTGTCAATAATCACATCGAACCCACCGGAGGATCGAGCCTCCTTTGTCCAATTTTGAATCTTGTAGCTGTGGCCAGATATGGCGCCCATTTCTTTGGCCTTTGCAATCTTGTTGTCGTCTCCGCTACTAACTGCCGTTTCAGCGCCACTTGCTATGGAGTATTGAAAGGCAAACTGAGCTACGCCACCTCCAAATCCTGAAATTAGCACACGCTTATTTTCGTCTATTTTACCCTGGGTGAAAACTGCTCGGTATGCAGTCAGGCCAGCTAAGGGCAATGCTGCTGCCTTTTCAAAACCAAGGTGACCAGGCTTGATCGCTAGTCGATCAACGTCAACCACAATTCTCTCAGCAAAGGTGCCGGCTGTTGGCATTCCCAAAATATTATAATCTGCGCCTTGCACCCTTGGATTATTGCCCCAGTTGATGTTGGGATTAATAATAACCTCTTTTCCTTCCCAGTGTTTATGAGCTTCATCTGCAACTTCAACCACGGTGCCAGCACCATCAGAACCTAATATGCAGGGATAGACTATTCCAGGGTATTTTTCCTCAAGAATCCATTGATCCCTTTTGTTTAAGGCGGCAGCCCTAATGGCTACCAAGGCCTTTCTGGGCCTAAGAATAGGCTCGTCCGTTGTTACTAACTCAAGATTACCGGGTGATTGGAGTTGGAGAGCTTGCATGGCGATTCAACATAGAATTAAGTCTGAATCTATTTCAAATTCAGTTGAATTCAAATTGAAGTTACAGGTCTAGAAATAGCGCCGCTTGAGTATCTGCCTACCAAATGGCGCCATGTCAAGAGATACCATCAATTCATGGGTACCAAAATTGGAAGTAATTAGGGTGTTGGTGGGCAACTCAAATGAATAACCCAGCCTAAGTTTGTCACTTAATTCTACCTGTGTATTTACACCAATGGAATTGAGATTCCTTAAAGTGACGCCCGCCCAAACAAACTCCCCAAAAAGGAAACTACCGGTTAAATCAAGAGAGGCCGGGGAGCTTTCAACTACCTTTAACAGGAATGAAGGTTTGAGTTTTACGAAGTTGCTCACGGTGAGGAGCACTCCACCAGCAAAGTAGTAGTGCTGATTGTACCTGGTACTGCTCATCACCCCATCATTCACTTCTATATTTAATATTCTTGGTACAGAACCACCCAAATAAAATTTCTCACTCATAAGAAAAAGGCCGGCTCCAAAATTCGGTTTGGTGAAATTCTCATCCACTGGTTGGAAGCTAGCATCGTTAACAAACTCAAGATTCAGCTCATCGTAGTTGTATTGGTAATTGATGATGCTACTTTGGATGCCGAAGGATAATCGGGTATTTCCGAAATCTATCTTGTAAGAATATGAAACATGTACTTCAGTATTGTTATTCACCCCGAGGCGATCGTTAATTGCCATAAATCCCAATCCTACTTTATTACCAGCAATGGAGCTATGTATTAAGGCTGTGTTGGTAACTGGTGCACCTTCTAATCCAATCCATTGGGCTCGGGAAATTACGGCGGCATTTAGAATGTTATGGGCGCCAGCGTAGGCCGGGTTTATAATCAATTGATTAAAGAGATACTGATTATACAGTGGATCCTGCTGGCCCTGAGCATAATGACAACCGATTAAAAGCAGTGCTACGGTAATAGTTCTATATAGCTTTTTCATGATTATCGCCTTAATACCAGGAATCCTGTTTCGGGATCACTGCCGTCGTTTTTATCGATGGTATAATAGTATGTACCGTCAGCCAAAGGCCCGGTTGTAGCCACATTTCCGTCACCTCGGAATACGTTTTGCTGATTATCGTAATCTTTCATTTCGAAGACGAGATCGCCCCACCTGTTGTAGATCCTCACGTCATTTCCGGGAAAGAAAGTGATGTTTACAATTTTGAGAAACTCATGAAGGCCATCGTTGTTGGGAGACACCGCATTGAATACCGAAATGGAATTAACCTCGCCAGACAATAGTGCTTTGCCAATGGCAAATACTGTAGCCATGGATTCCAGTTCGCTGGTAACAAAACCATCAGTTAAATCTCCTGAGATAGATGTTTGACCGAGGCTGACAAATGCATCGTTAACTGTGGGGGCGGCAACTACAAGCGCCCTGGTAACGTCTTCCAGGAAGGCCTCATTCGCGATCGCCAGCGCAACTGCTGAGCCATCAAAAGCGCCAGCCGCCAAATCCATTTGCCAGTAGCGATTTGATGAGACTTCGGCAAATGATCCATCTGTATTTGTATTGGTGTTCGGCTCCACTACAGTGAAGCCAATCTCCGGGTTGGTTCCTTTTACGTCTACCAATTCAATTGGCAGGTACAAACCGTTTGCTCCCAGCGGATAAAGCTTATTACCGGTTCCTCGATGGTAAATTGGACCGTTGACAAACGATAAGTCTGACCCACCGGTGATTACTGCCCCATCTTCGAAAATTATTCGAGCCCCATTTACCGATGTTAGCACGCCTTCTGTGAGCATTAGTTCACTTTGGATAGTAATATCAGCTTCAAACAACTTCTCCCCTCCACCGGTAATGGCTAATGTTGTGAATGATTGATCATTGTGATTTACCGTTTGGGGGTTACTGCTGTTTAGCGTAAGCGAACCCATGCCCGCATTGTAGGTACTATTGTTTCTCCAGGTACCTGAGATGATAAGGTTTCCATTGTTGGTAATAGTACCATTATTGACCAGGTCCTCCCCTACTGAGAAAACCGTGTTGCTAAGGATTGATATTTGGGCTCCACTATTATAGAGCGACTGGCCAAAGGAAGTGGTGGTGATTACCAGCAATCCCAGTAATAGACTTAGAAGTCGGTTATTCAATTCTTGGGCGTTCATACAAAGAATTGATCTAGTTGATAATATTGACGTTGCTACTCCTCGAGATTTCGAGCCACTTATCAAGTACCCCGTCGTAGATTAGATGTAATACCCTGTTTGTCGTTAGGCCGAAATCTACTCCACCTGCCAAAATGAAGCGGTTGTTGGCCGTAGTATTCAAAGAGGCAATAATATTAATCCCAGCTGTTCCTCCAGCCCCAATCAAAAACACCTCTTGTCCATCGTCACCAGGATTCATGGTCAACACAGATGTGCCCGCAGTTGAGGAAGTTAATCTAACAACTCTTCGAGTTGGCTTTGCTAGATTGAGATTCGATCCGCTAAGGTTCTGAAAACCATTCCCTGGGGTAGAAAATGCGCCATTTATTTCAGTTGAGCCATTTACATCCAATCTAGCACTTGGCGAATTCGTGCCAATACCTACGTTTCCGCTAACATCTACTACCAGTCGGTCATTGGTCCCAAGAGAACCCCAGTCAGAGAGCTTAAATTTATCTCCATCACTATTGTCGATTCCTAGTACAAAGTTGTTTCCGGCAACATTGAAATTCATGGCGGCATCTCCAGTGCTATTTTGTTCAAGTCGAAGTATAGGCGTTGTGAGGATAGTACTTACTCCGAGGTTCAGTCTGCTGGTGGTTGTGGTAGTGCCCACACTAACATTACCCCCGGTATTGAAGTTGATGTTGGCTCCGGAGTTTGTCCATTGGGATGCTATCGCTGAAAGATCAGTATCATTGTTACTTCCTGCCTCCGTTATTCTCAATGTGTTTCCAATTAAAGATGTATTGGTAATTATCTCATTTGTAGTGCTGGCATCAGCATCGTTAACTAATGCGGCTAAATTGGTGTCCGTTGTAAGGCCCGCTTCCGTAATCCTCAGAGTAGTACCGCTCAACGCAACATTGGTAATAATTTCGTTGGAGGTTGAAGCGTCAGCATCATCTACGAGACTAGCCAAATCAGTATTTCTCGTAACACCTGCCTCTGTAATCCTCAATGTTGTGCCGCTTAAGGCTATGGCGTCAATTGTTTCATTCGTAACACTGGCGTCAGCGTCGTTTACTGCATCTGTGAAACTTCCACCTCCATTGGAGAGCGTAACTAAGCTACCTACTTTGGCTATTGTTTGAATCTCGTTATTTGGGTTGTTGTCTGCATCATCTACTCCATCCTGTATCACACTCAGATCAACAGTGTTGGCCCCTTGAATTGAAAGATTCGTACCAGACAATCCAAGGGATTGAATCTCATTGCCAGGATTGTTATCCGCGTCGTCTACATCATCAGTAAAACTGCCACCGCTATTAGAGAGCGTCACAAGGTTGCCTACTTTATTGATGGTTTGTAATTCGTTGCTAGCATCATTATCTGCGTCATCCACTCCATCCTGAATTGAGGATAGGTCAACAGTATTGCCTCCGGAAATTGTGAGGTTGGTTGTATTTAGACTCAAAGATTGGATCTCATTAGCCGGATTGTTATCGGCGTCGTCCACATCATCAGTAAAACTGCCACCACTATTAGACAGCGTCACGAGGCTGCCTACTTTATTGATGGTCTGCAATTCGTTGCTGGCATCATTATCTGCATCGTCAACGCCATCTTGAATTGAGGATAGGTCGACAGTATTGCCGCCGGAAATTGTGAGATTGGTGGTATTTAGGCTCAGTGATTGAATCTCATTGGCAGGATTGTTATCGGCGTCGTCTACATCATCAGTAAAACTGCCACCGCTATTAGAGAGCGTCACAAGACTACCTACTTTATTGATGGTTTGTAACTCGTTGCTAGCATCATTGTCGGCATCATCTACTCCATCCTGAATAGAGGATAGGTCAACAGTATTGCCGCCAGTAATGGTGAGGTTAGTGCCAAGCACTGTTAATGTTTGATTATCAGTGTTAGTCCCCGCAAAAGGTGATAGGTCTATTGGCGTTGCACTACCATTATTTGTAATGGTTAGCGTGTTACCGCTAAGATTCAAATCTTGAATCTCATTCGTTGCGCTGGCATCAGCGTCATTGACTTCATCAGTAAAGCTGCCACCACTATTAGAGAGTGTCACCAGACTGCCTACCTTACTTATTGTCTGTAATTCGTTGCTCACATCATTGTCAGCATCATCCACTCCATCCTGAATTGAAGATAGATCAACGGTATTTCCACCTGAGATTGTGAGATTGGTTGTATTTAGGCTCAGTGATTGGATCTCATTGGACGGATTGTTATCCGCGTCGTCCACATCATCAGTAAAACTGCCACCGCTATTAGAAAGTGTAACTAAACTTCCTACTTTACTAATTGTTTGTAGCTCGTTACTGGCGTTGTTGTCAGCATCATCAACACCATCTTGGATTACTGAAAGATTTACAGTGTTGCCGCTCGAAATGGTTAGATCTGTTCCAAGAAGGCTAATAGACTGCAGTTCGTTACTTGCATCATTATCCGCATCATCAACTTCGTCTGTAAAACTGCCGCCTCCATTAGAAAGAGACACTGTGCTGCCTGCCTTAGTTAGCGTTTGTAATTCATTGGTTGCATCGTTATCAGCGTCATCAACACCATCTTGAATTGGTGTCAGGTCGAGGGTATTTCCTCCGGAGATTGCCAGGTTTGTACCTGCCAGCGACAGCGTTTGATTATCAGTATTTGTACCCATAAATGGAGCCAAGTCAATGTCGGTAGCAGAGCCATTGTTAGTGATGCTCAAAAGATTTCCAGATAATTGCAGGTCCTGAATCTCGTTGGTAGCGTCACTATCAGCGTCATCAACATTTATAGTTGTTCCGGTACCACCACTAATCGATAAGCTAACATCGCTGCCAGTTTTTGACTGAGAAAGACCTTGACTATCTGTGTTGGTATAAGTTGATAGATCGATATCGGTAGCAGATCCGTTATTGGTTATTGAGAGTATATCTCCCAGTAACTGTAGATCTTGTATCTCATTTACCGGATCAGCATCGCCATCTCCAGTATTAGATATTACATCCCCAACGATTGAAATTCCATTTCCAGCGGTCAGATTTACACTAGTTCTTATGGGCATCCATTGGTTGTCTTGCCAGTAGTAAAAAGAGTTTTCATCGCTGTCAAACACCATTAGTCCGTTTTCAGTTGAAGAAAGTCCGGATGTGAAGTTGGTGTCAGTTCTTTGACTGGTGGTAAGTTTAGGTATCAGTAGCCCCTGGTTGTTATTGGGTGAAACCAATTCAAGCACTGCGTTGGGGTTTGGGGTTTCGGTACCGATTCCGACAGAGTTCTGGGCATAGAGTACGGTACTCATAGATAATAACAAACCAGTAAAGGCTATTGCAATTAGGGTTTTCATAGTAGTCAAATCTTCGCTATCAAGGACTTTATCATGACAATCGCCCGAGGTAAACAAAAACTGAAGAAATTTTAAGCCTCCCATTTACCTCATTCCAAACATCTTGGCATTTTTCCTATTTTAGTTGTTTACTTTTCTAATGGCACCTGATTAATGATCGAAAGCAACCAGGCAGAGAGTGATGAATTGCTGATTGAGGATCTGGCAGCAGGAAACGCGGAGGTTCTAAATAGACTTTATTTGGAACATAAGAGCGGTTTCGTAAGCTGGGCAATCAGCAAGTATGGTATCGAAGAAAACAGAGTAAAGGATATCTATCAAGATGCCATCATCATCATTTACGAAAAGGCCATTGATGGCAACCTGGTATTAGAAAGTAGCTTTAAGACATTTGTGTATGCCATAGGCAAGAATCTTCTTTTGCAAGAAATTGATAAGAAGACGAGGATAGGAAAGCACAGCGATCGAATGAACGAACATTTTGAATTCCTATCGGGCCTGGGAGACACAGAGATTTATGAGAAAAGAGTTGATGCAACGAAGTCGTGGCTTGAGAATCTGGAAGAACCCTGTAGAAGTATTCTTATATCTTACTACTTCTACAAAAAAAGTATGATTGAAATTGCAGAAACTTTTGGATACAAAAGTCCCGATGTAGCGAAGACTCAAAAAAATCGATGCTTAAATAAGCTTCGAACCAAAGTAACAGAACTAATGTAAGCGCAGATGGAATCCAAAGACGAAAACAAAAGGAGGAAAGACGAGGAAATGCAGCCACACAATGACGGTGATCAGGCGGATTCGCTAATTCGGGAATTTGAAAGCGGCGCCATGTCTGCCGATGAGCTGGGAGAACTGCTTGCCACCATCGAGGGTATAAAGGAGTTCGAAAGGCAAAAACTCAAAGATCAGTTTGACAACTTAGAAAGCGAAGAGACTCAAGGAACCATTCCGATCTATCGTTCGCGTTGGTTTCAAGTGGCCGCCATGATTGTGGCGGTATTGTTACCAGTATACCTGTTTGTGCCTCTGCCCGGCAAGCTGGGTGATACCCCCCCTGTGCTTTATGAACAGTATTTCAACGCCTATCCCAATTTTGAAGTAACGGTGAACAGGTCTGAAAAAACCAACCTCAGTGAAAGAGATTATGCTTTTTTCCTGTACGATCAAAAAGATTATGCTGAAGCAGTGGTAAACTTCAAATATGCCATAGTGAAGAACCCAGGTGATGCTGCCAGCAAATTCTTTCTGGGAGTTAGCCTGATGATCACTAAGGATCATTTTCAGGCCAAGCGGCAATTTAATGCTGTGATCGAGGATGGCAATAGCAACTACGTAGAAGCCGCTAAGTGGTACCTGGCTTTGACGCACTTAGCTGATAATAAAAGCTTGCAAGCAACCGAGCTTTTTGAAGAGTTGGCCAGTGATGGTTATGAATTCAAGCAGCAGTCGGCAGAAATTCTCAAGAAGATCGACTAACCCGCCTTCTCCAAATTAACCCTACTGCTATAAGTACGAAGAATACCGTCCAGGAGGCCCACCAGGTTGTTCGGTCCTCGCTATAATCTAAAGCCGCAGTATCTCCAGTAAAGACAAATCCACCCCAAAGAAATGGGTCGGCTGCTGCTGCACCCGCCTGATCCAGGTACTGAAGTTTCGCGTTGTGTAGTGCTTCATCCTTTGGCTTTCCAGCCACCAGTTCCTTATAGAAAGATTCCATAATTAATGGCGTTGATTTATCAGAAGCTAGCCAGAGGCTCATCAAAATGTTCATACTGCCCGCATAAGCGAAAGCCCGTCCCAAACTCATCACACCTTCTCCATTCATTACCGAACCGAAACCAGTATCACATGCACTAAGTGTTACCAGGTCTGCGTTTAGGTTCATATTGTAGAGCTCATACACATGAAGGCTTCCATCATTAATGGAATCTCCCGCGCTGGAAAAAAATAATCTCGATAGCTCTGGATTGTCGTTGTCAACTACCGCATGAGTAGCGAAATGTAGAATGCCAAACCTACCTGCTTCATTTCTAAAGTTGCGTTCTGTGGCCCGTTCATTAATAAGCGCCTCCCCCTGCAATATCTTAGTTGCGGCTCGCACTTCCGATATGGCCCCTGGCAATGGCGGTAAGTCGGCAACCCCTCGGGAGGCCACAGACCGGGCCGTTGCTTCTCCTGTAAACGTTGGTGCAATACCCAAAAAAGGGCTACGGTTAAGCAAGGGCTGTTTCTTCTTAACCCCCAACCCTGCGGAATACAGGTACGAAAACTGATGCTTTTTGATTAAATAGCTCAGCTGGTTATAGGGCAAATCTCTATCCTCAGAAAGCAATATTTCGAATGGAACATAGCCAATAACTCCATCCTGCACTATGTAGATCTTCTTTGCCTGCAGTTGCCCAAGGGGTTTTAGCAAGATGTTGTAAAGCTCATGAGCTACGGATTGATACTTGCTTTTGTTTCTGGTTACCACTGATTCGCGGAAATCACGCACCGAAGATTGAAAGTCTTCAGAAATGGAAACAGCATGCATCTCTGCACCTGATTTTTCAATTGCTATAACAAACAATTTTCTATCTGTTAGCAAATATTCAATTAGAATTTCATCCTCATTCAGCAATGCAGATTGCACTTCCGGAATTGTAAGAGATCTGGTGCTGTACTTGAGTTGGTGATAGGTTGGATACTGCTGCTCAATCGAAAGCAATAAGGAGTCGTAACTGGACTTAGCTGCAATTTGCCTGTTCCTGATTTCAAGAAGTGCATCCCTATCATTCGCATTGAACAGAGCGGCTTCATACTCCTGGCGGAGTTGGCTCTGTTCCAATCGCAATTGAGATTCCATCTCGACGATCTCATCAGGTAAAGAAGAAACCCTCAATGCATTTTTATTGCTTGAACTCTCCTGCAGGATGAATGTCTTATTTCGCTCGGAGAATTGAAAAGCGATATCGACGGTGGCAACGTCACCAGAAGCCAGATAAAGATCATAACAGACGCCAACAGCTGTTCCGTAAATATCAGCCGCCAGTGTTGCCAAAAGTTGTTTGTCCTTATAACTTCTGTATGCTAATCGAGCATCGTTAATTACTTTGTTTGCAAGCTGCAGTGTTTTGAGGCTTTCTTTCAGGTAGGGATTGTCCTGATCAAGTTTTGCTAACTTTTGCAATAGATTGGCCTTGGCTGATAGCACCTCCAGTGTACTGAGGGGGTTAATAATATCAGCAACCAGTACATCATCCCCGGAATCTTCCATCGCTCTGACCCCAGCCCGCAATGCCAAATTATAGTATTGCAAGGCTTCATCGTTCTTGCCCTCATCTTCATACCTACGCCCCCATTCCAGGTAGATATCTACAAGCTGAGGGTGCTTGTCAATTCCTAACTTTTGAAATGAGGCAACGGCATTGTTATAGTACCGGTCTGCCAACTCATAGTCCTTCAGGGCAGCATGCGCCATAGCTCTCAACTTTAGAGTAGCCCCACTGTATATTGTTACATCGGATTGCTGGTAGCGATCTGCTAATGTTTTTGCCTGTTGTATGTCCTCCAGGGCTTTTTCCGGCATTCCCAAATCCAAAAACATTTCAGCCTTACTGTTATAAACTGAAACCAGCCCAAACACCTCATCTTGCGACAGCTTACGGTATTCAGAGGCTGCCTGTTCGAAATAGCTGACGGCTTCCTCTATTTGTCCTCTTTGCTGATATACTTGTGCAAACATGGTAAACAATGAGGCGAGGTTGCGGGCGCGATGCTCTTCCGTTTTACCAAGAATGGTCATGGCCTTTGTGCCATAATTCAGCGTTTCCTCATAATTCCCTCGAGAAAATTCCAGGTCAGCAAGATTAACGTAGATGGTGGCAATATCTATATGATCAGGTCCCCGCCCGGCTATATAATGCCCCAAAGCGGACTCCATATTCTCAGCTGCTTTATCAAAGAAGCCTCTTTCCTTATGAATGTCGCCAACGTTGTGGGTAATCATTGCTTGTCTTACTGCGTTACCTGCGTTGGAAAATATGGCGTAAGCCCTATCATAAGATGCCAACGCTTCCTTGTAACGACCCAGGTACTTATAGGAAAGGCCCATTACGTTATGTACATCCCCAACCCGAATATGATCTTCACCAAAAATAGCCTTGCTTAATACCAGGGTTGAATCAAAATAGGTGAGCGCATCTCTGAATTCACCCTTCAGCCTACTAATACTCCCCAGGTAGTAATAACCCTTGGTCTTTACAGTAGTCAATGCGCTGTCAAACTGAAGGCCTTCAACGTTTAACGATTGCAGTATGTAATCTATGGCGTTGTCAAAATCATTAAGAAGCGTATAGTTGAAGCCAATATTTACTTTCAGAAGGTATTCGGTTTTTGCATCGGGCTTCGTTGGAAGTTCGTCTAGCCCTTTAAAAAGTAAAGCATTACCTTCCGTTAGTTTCCCTTCACCAGCCAGCGCAAGCCCTTCTTGCAACAACGAATCAGCAGCCTCATTTTTTTGTGCAAACAGCAGGAATGGCGATACTATTAATATCGAAAGTACTAGTAGTTTGTAGTGGGTCATAACCAAGCCAAAGGCAGATTGATTAGCGATTGGCAACTGGTAATTTAGTAGATATCAGCGAGATATCATATCACGCGGCCTTAACTAGCTATTAGTTTTTTATGCCCAAAAAATGCCAGTCACTTTTTCTGTTTTGTAGATAACCTCATTAACCTCAACATAGTCCCCTTCAATTGTCCAGTCTCCAAGAATTTTTAGAATCTACTTTGAGGTAAAAATCTGTTGAAGTTTCATCTAGTGTTTCAGCGGCATTTTGCCCTAATATCATTTCTCCCTTCCAGGTTCCAACAATATCAAATGAAATCATAGTAGTACGTCAGTTCAACTTGATTACCCTGCTAGCTGTACCACCTTTATCTGATACAACCCGTATAGTAGCCGTTGCCCTGCGGCCTGTTATCTTGATACCATATTTCAGAAGTCTTTTGCTTTCTGCCCCGGATCTTCCGCTATCCCTGGAACCGCTAATGTGCCCCAAATCTGTGCGAGTACTGCCTGTAACAAGCTCAGCATTTTTCAACTCCAGTATGGCCCTAACCGGCTGATAAAGTTTCGCCTCAATCGATCTCTCTGTAATGTTAGTAGGCAGATAACCAACATTCTGTACTTCAACAGTAAGGTTCACAACCTTCTTTTTTTCAACCGCACTGACCGTGGCTGAGTTGATTGCTAGCAACGGCGTTGTTTCTGCCAGATACAGCATCCATTCTGTATATTTTTCAATTTCGCCCTTAAGCAAGTTCGGAGGTGGATTTTGGAAAGTAAACTTGCGGTCCCAACCACCAATTTCAACAGAGCCCAAACTTGGGTGATCAAAAGTCTTCCATGGGACAAAGCCTTTTCCAGCGGTATTCTTGTCACTCCATGCCAGTCTATCATATTCAGTAATGTCGCCGTCTCCATCCACATCTGTTACAAAGCCGCCCCAAAATTCAGGTACATAGGCTACTACCCCAAAGTCCCAATACGACCAACTAATTAGCGTACCATGCCTGTGTAATCTTGGATTACTGTAACTAGGCCTTACCGGCTGCCCGGTTGTGGTATTGTACATATTTGAAAGCTCCATGATCAGGCGTTGATCTGCCATGTTGTAGTTGTCCCAGTTTGTTGTTGAAGGCAACCTAAATAAGAAGCCACCGGAAGTATGTCCATGGAAAACACCTCCAATGTGCCTTTTGGAATTCAGAAATTCTATGGTGGCCCTGGTTTCTGGTTCTGATAAGGGATAAGGCCCAGCTCCACGTTGCTCAAACTCTAGGCCCCAGTTGCGGGGGAAGTTCCTGTTCATATCAATACCGCCAACTCCGTCTTCATTAAACGAACCATCACCGTCATCATCCAGGCCTTCAGTATATATGTCGTAGTAAGTGCCTCCCAATTCCCCGATTTTTCTTGGCTCCATCACCCTGTCATCCTTAGTACTTACTTTGTATTTGCCATTGGCATTCTTTACCCTCATGGTAGTGATTATTCCATCTTTGTCAAGGTCATTGCCTGGATCTTCATCCAGCAGCCCATCCTGGTCTTCATCATAAGGTCGAGGGGTGCTTCTCAAGACAGTTGATGTCAACAGCGCCAAATCCGCACCATCCGGGTTAAACTTCGGCCTAACGTACAACACCCTTGAATCGACCAGGGCCTTCATTCTCGGGCTGTTCTCATAATTTGAAAGCACATGCCAGGCAAAGTGTAAAGCAACTTCAGCGGCTGTCAATTCACCGGCGTGGATGTTGCCATCGTAGTAATAGGCTGGTTTAGAATCGCTGGGGCCTGTCTCCTGGTTACTAATTTCAAGCACCATTAAAGGAGTACCTTTCAAGGTTTCACCAATAGAATACAACTCTGTAAGCTTTGGAAATGCCTTATTCCAACCTTCTAGCAGGGCATGGGCCTCCGCCGTAGTATGAAACTTGTCCCACCTAGGATTGAGTGGATCTTCTTTTTGCCCAAAAGTTAAGTTAGAGACCAAAAAGAAAACGATAATCAGAATAAAGGTTGTGGTTCTGGGAATCATAGCATTTTGATTTGAGCTGAATATGTCCAATAATCCCTTTTGACACAAGTACTATCTGAGAGGTGGTTAAAGAGTAGTTCTTTGACTAGAATGGTGGCTCTTCCTCGGGAGGTTGGGAGTTGGGGGCATCATCTGCTGGGGGCTGGTCATCAAGCCTATTCAGTCGGCTACCAAATGTCATCGTATCTGAAGATGGTTCACTGCCTCCGGTAGGGAAGCTGCCATGATTTCCAAAGGCGCCATGGTCATCCCAATCTGTAAATCTTGTAAACTTGCCAATAAACTTCAAATTCACATTTTCCAATGAACCATTTCTATGCTTAGAAATTATTACCTCACCTAAACCCGTAGTGGGCATGCCGTTCTCATCTTCAGTAATGCCATAATATTCCGGTCGATATAAAAACAATACCATGTCGGCGTCCTGTTCGATGGACCCCGATTCCCTCAAATCTGAAAGTTGTGGTCGTTTATCTCCCCCCCTGGTTTCCACAGCTCTGCTCAATTGAGAAAGGGCAATAACCGGCGTGTTCAGTTCCTTCGCCAGATTTTTCAATGCTCGGGAAATTGAAGCTATCTCTTGTTCGCGATTGCCACCAGAGTTTTTCGAAGCATCGCCACTCATGAGTTGCAGGTAATCAACAATAATTAACTGCACATCATGTTGTGCTTTCAATCTTCTCGCTTTAGCACGAAGTTCAAATATGGTCAAGGCTGGGGTATCATCGATGAAAATCGGGGCATTGGTAAGTTTGGATGTCTTATGCACCAGTTGCTCCCACTCGTATTCGGCGAGATTTCCCTTCTTGATTTTTTCGCTTTCCAGTTCTGCCTCGGCAGATATTAATCTATTGACAAGCTGAACAGATGACATCTCCAGTGAAAAAATAGCCACTGCATGATTGAAGTCTACTGCGGCATTACGCATGGCTGAAACAACAAAGGCAGTTTTACCCATACCGGGCCGGGCAGCAATAATTACCAAATCGGATTTTTGCCAACCTGATGTAACACGATCAAGCGCTGTAAACCCACTGGGCACACCGGTCAGTCCGTCCTTGTGTAACTTCTTGGCTTCAAGTTCATCAAGGGCCTCGCGCATAATAGACCGCATATCTGCGTAATTCCTGCGAATATTGGTCTCAGAAACATCAAACAACGATTGCTCTGTTCTATCGAGCAAATCAAATACATCTATGGTATCCTCAAAAGCATCACGATGAACTTCCGAAGCAATTCTTATTAACTCTCGCTTAATGGATTGCTGCGTGATAATCCTGGCGTGGGTTTCGATATTAGCAGCTGAGTTTACCTTGGTAGTTAGCTGCGTAATTGCATAGGCACCTCCGGCAAATTCAAGCTTTCCATCCTTGCGAAGCTGATTAGTAACCGTAAGAATATCAATTGGTTCAGAGTTATTAAACAGTGCCTGGATGGCCCGGTAAACTTCCTGGTGTGCATCTTTGTAGAAGCTTTCGGGTTTAAGGATGTCTATAACTGTAGATAAGGCATCTTTCTCCAGCATCAGCGCTCCCAAGACTGCCTCCTCAATTTCCACTGCCTGTGGAGGTAACTTGCCAAGGCTTTCGTCAAGATCACTTAGTGTTATTGCTTTTGATTTATACCCCAATCTGACACCAGAAGGTTTGCGCTGCTCCATCAATTAAAATTAGGTAAAGTAAAGAGTGTTAACAACGGTTGATAGGTCAAAGCTACCCATTTTAATTGGATGGATGTACTTTCCGAAGCCAGCTCTTTTCTACTACTTTTCAATACGCTTTCCACAAACATTTTGCAGTTATCCACCGTGCTTTTTTACTTATCCACCCTTCTCAGTATATAATCAACAGAGATTTACTTTTTCCACAATTAGGCCTTGACTCTCAACCACTATGTAATTTGCCTGAGTTCGTTTTTCTCTTATTTTTGAAGCACCTAACGGCACATCCTAATGGCTCAACTATTAAATGTTCATTTTATTGCAATCGGCGGTAGTGTAATGCACCAGCTGGCTATTGCCCTGCAGCAACAAGGCCATATAGTTTCAGGATCTGACGATGATTTCTTTGAACCTTCAAAAAGTACACTGAAAGATGCTGGATTGCTTCCAGCAGAAAATGGCTGGTTTCCGGATAAGGTGCATGCAGAACTTGATGCGGTCATAGTTGGGATGCATGCCAGACCCGACAACCCCGAGTTACTCAAAGCCCAGGAACTTGACCTTAAGACCTATTCCTTCCCCGAATTTATTTACGAACAAAGCAAAGACAAGCAGCGCATTGTAATTAGTGGCAGTCATGGCAAGACTACTATTACTTCCATGATTGTGCATGTGCTCAATTATTACAATCGAAAGTTTGACTATGTAATTGGAGCTAAGGTGGCCGGTATCTCTCAAACGGTGAAAATGACAGATGCCCCACTTATTGTTATTGAAGGAGATGAATACCCTTCTTCACCGCTCGATAAAACTCCAAAATTCCTAAAGTATCATCACCATATTGGGCTTATCTCCGGTATTGCCTGGGACCACATTAATGCTTTTCCCACTGAAGACGAATACCTAAAGCAATTTGAAGACTTCGCGGATGCCACACCAAAAGCCGGATCGCTGGTTTTTTGTGAAGAAGATCCTATGACAACCGTAGTGTGCAGAAAAGAGCGTGAGGATGTATTTACAATGGAGTACAAGTCTCACCCCTATGAGATAGTAGATGGTCAGGTAATGCTAACAAGTGGCGTTGATAAATACCCTGTGAAGATCTTTGGCAAGCATAATATGCAAAACATAAGCGGAGCCAAATTGGTACTGAAAAGAATTAGTATCAGCGATGAGGATTTCTACAAAGCCATCCAGGAATTTCCTGGTGCCAGCAACAGGTTAGAACTCTTAGAAACCAGCAATGGAGCTATTATTTACAAAGATTATGCTCATGCCCCTTCAAAAGTACAGGCCACGGTAAATGCCGCCAGGGAATTCTACCCGAGTAAGCAGTTGCATGCAGTACTTGAGCTTCACACTTTCAGCAGCCTGAACCCCGACTTTTTGCACCATTACA
>JANQPQ010000012.1 GCA_028285445.1 Cyclobacteriaceae bacterium
ACGCAAAGCAATCAGCTATGTACTACCAGGCTGCTTTGGGATTTGAACTTGTCGCTTACCTCGGACCTGAAACGGGACACCGCGACAGGGCCTCGTACATGTTACACCAAGGTAAGATCAGGTTTGTTCTCACCTCTGCTATGAACAGAGACTCACACATCGCAAAGCACGTATTGGAGCATGGTGATGGTGTGAAAGTATTGGCCTTGTGGGTAGATGATGCTGAGAAGTCTTACTATGAAACAATGCAAAGAGGTGCCCAGTCTGTTTCCGAACCTCAGGCCTTTTCTGATGAGCACGGGGAGGTGACAATGGCATCTATACAGACTTATGGCGAGACCATTCATACTTTTGTCGATCGCAGTAAATACAACGGTCCATTTTTGCCAGGATTTACCGAGAAATCAAGCACCTACCCGGTTAAGCCTATTGGTTTAAAGTATGTAGATCATTGCGTGGGCAATGTCGGGTGGGGCGAGATGAACAAATGGGTTGAGTTCTATGAGAAGGTGATGGGCTTTAGCCTACTCATCACTTTTGATGATAAGGATATATCTACTGATTATACTGCACTGATGTCTAAAGTAGTTTCTAACGGTAATGGATATATCAAATTCCCAATTAATGAGCCAGCAGAGGGTAAAAAGAAATCTCAGATTGAGGAATACCTGGATTTCTACAATAGCGCTGGCGTGCAGCATATCGCAATTGCCACCGATGACATTTTAGATACCGTCTCAGAAATGCGACAACGGGGTGTGGAGTTTCTTGATGTTCCAAACACTTACTATGATGACTTATTGGATAGAGTTGGAGAAATTGATGAAGATTTAGAGCCACTCAAGAACCTTAACATCCTCGTAGATCGGGACGACGAAGGGTATCTTTTGCAAATATTTACTAAGCCCGTGCAAGATCGGCCAACCGTTTTCTTCGAAATAATCCAGCGTAAGGGAGCAAAATCGTTTGGCAAGGGTAACTTTAAGGCGTTGTTTGAGGCGATTGAAAGAGAGCAGGCACTAAGGGGCAATCTGTAGAATTTACACTAAATCACTATTTACTATTAATGGAAGCGAGAGCCAAGGCTGAAGAATGGCTTCAGTCTAAAATTGATGATGATTCCAGAAGTGAAATTGAGGCACTTCTCAACGATGCGGATTCATCAAAGCTAACTGAGGCCTTCTATAAGGATCTTGAATTTGGAACCGGCGGCCTGCGAGGAATCATGGGAGTGGGTTCTAACAGAATGAATAAGTACACCGTAGGCATGGCTACCCAGGGCCTTTGCAATTACCTTAAGAAAGAGAAACCAAATAGGCAGCTTTCAGTAGCCATCGCTTACGACAGCAGGAACAACAGCTCTTACTTTGCTGAATGTGTGGCTTCAGTTTTTTCGGGAAACGGAACGAAGGTGTTTCTTTTTGATAGCCTCCGACCGACACCCGAACTATCTTTCGCAATTCGACATCTCAAATGTGATTCCGGGGTTGTTCTTACTGCCTCCCACAATCCCAAAGAATATAACGGTTACAAGGCCTACTGGGATGATGGATCCCAACTTATTGCGCCACATGACAAAAACGTTATTGATGAAGTCAAGTTAATCACCGGTATCGATGAAGTTATTTGGGAACCGAACCAGGATTTAGTTGAATACGTGGGCCAGGAAATTGATGAGGCATACATTTCGGAGGTATTGAATCAATCTTTGACCAAACCTGATAGTCGAGAAGATTTATCTGTTTTGTACTCCCCTATCCATGGAACTGGATACAAAATGGTTCCAAAGGCCTTGAAAGAAGCTGGATTCACACGGGTAGAAGTTCTGCAAAGCCAATCGACACCTGATGGGAACTTCCCCACAGTGGTGTATCCTAACCCAGAGGAAAAAGAAGCGCTTAGCCTGGCTTTGAACCGCGCTGAGGGGATTGGTGCTGAGTTAGTAATGGCCACCGATCCGGATGCTGATCGTGTGGGCATTGCCGTGAGGAATCTTGATGGGCAGTTTGAGCTGCTTAATGGCAACCAAACTGCTGCTTTGCTTATGCACTATCTATTAAAAAGACGCCAAGCCAATGGCTCATCGCCTGCAGATGCTTATATCGCTAAGACTATAGTCACCACCGATCTTATTGAGCATATGTGCTCAAATTTTGACGTTAATTGCTACAATACCCTAACCGGCTTCAAGTACATTGCCCAGGTTATTCGAGAAAAGAGTGGAGAAGAGCACTTCCTGGCTGGTTGTGAAGAAAGCTATGGCTACATGATTGGTGATTTTGTAAGAGATAAGGACGCTGTAACCGCTTCTTTCCTCATCGCCGAGTTGGCTGCCGAGGCAAAAGATCGGGGATCATCAGTTTACGAAGAGCTTATTGACATTTATTTAACCTACGGCTACTACCTCGAAGATCTGGTCTCAATTACGCGCACAGGTAAAGATGGTATTGAAGAGATCGGTACCATGATGCATGGCTACCGAACTACACCGCCCGCATCAATAGCCAATTCCAAGGTTATCAAAATTATTGATTACCTGGAGCAAACAGACAGGGATTTGATTTCAGGCACTACCTCCGAGGTGCTATTGCCAAAATCTAATGTGTTGCAATTTTTAACCGAAGACGGAAGCAAGATATCCATGCGACCCTCAGGCACTGAACCTAAAATCAAATTTTATTTTAGCGTAAACGCTCCCCTTTCCGGAAGAGCAGAACTAGATGCAGTTTCCAATCAGCTAAAAGAAAGAATCACTGACATTAAAAGAGATCTTGATTTGTAAATTAAATCACTGAATATGAGAGCTATGCTTACTTCATTGTCAGAAATATTCCTTAGAGATTTGGATGCCCTTGCGAAAGAAATTCAGGCCTACCAAGATGAAGATAAAATATGGATAGTTCCTCCGGGCGTTCTCAATTCCGGTGGTAATTTAGCTCTTCACATTTGCGGAAACCTAAGGCACTTTGTTGGTTCAGTACTAGGAGACACAGGGTATATCCGAGATAGGGATGCAGAGTTCAATGATAGTAATGTGCCCGTAAGTGAAATAATAAACAACATTTCAGAAACCAAGATGGCCATAGCCAATACCCTGGAAAAGCTCACTGACTCTGATTTGGGCAATAACTTCCCTGTGGAAATGTGGGGTAGAACCATTACTACTGGCTTTATGCTTACTCATCTCAGTGCCCATCTAAGTTGGCATCTAGGGCAGATAAACTATCATCGCAGGATGCTTGACAATTGACTAAAGAACCTTGGTAACTATTCAGGAAAACTTTTCGCTCGCTTCATATAACACATTCGGTGTAACAGCTAAGGCCAGCTACTTCGCAAAGATTACAGATACTAAATCCCTGGATGAATTAACAACGAGCCAGGAGTTGTTTGGCAAAACAACCTTGGTATTGGGGGGTGGCAGTAATCTGCTTTTCACAAAAGACTTTGACGGCCTGGTATTACATTCTGCAATTGAAGGCAAGGAAGTTATTGGAGAGAATGATGATCACTACTTCGTGAAAGTTGGATCAGGTGAAAACTGGCACAACTTTGTAATGTACTGCTTAGAGCACAACTACGGTGGCGTTGAAAACCTCTCCCTAATCCCCGGTAGTGTGGGGGCCGCCCCCATTCAGAATATTGGTGCTTACGGTGTTGAACTGAAAGAAGTTTTTCACTCCCTGGATGCTTATAACCTTGAGCGTCAATCAGTAGAAGTTTTTGGGAAAGAAGAATGCAAATTCGGCTACAGAGACAGCATATTTAAACAAGAATACAAAGGCAAATACCTAATCACCTCAGTCACCCTTAAGCTTACGAAAAAGCATGAACTCAACACCAGTTATGGTGCAATCAGCTCAACCTTGAATGAAATGGGTATCGATAATCCCACAATCAAATCCGTAAGTGATGCCGTTATTGCGATAAGGCAAAGTAAGTTGCCTAATCCTCGCGAGGTGGGCAATGCCGGTAGTTTCTTTAAAAATCCTGTTATCGACAAAATAGATTTCGAAGGCTTGCGGGCTGAATTTCCTACCGTCCCTGGTTATGAAACCGCATTCAACGCAATGAAGGTACCAGCGGCTTGGTTAATTGAGAAAGCCGGCTGGAAAGGCTTCAAGAAAGGAAAAGTAGGCACTTACGAGAAGCAACCACTGGTAATCGTAAACCACGGCACGAACGGTATTGAAGTTTGGGAACTGGCCCAGGAAATCAGAGATTCGGTTGAAAAAATGTTTGGGATAACCCTGGTACCTGAGGTTACAGTACTCTAACTAGCGGTCAATACATTGATCCCAGTTGACGTTACCAGGGGCGCAGGTAATAGTCTTAGGTGCTGAAAACGACCAGAATATCAGGCCAGTCATAAGTACAATTACACTAAATAGAACTTTCAGGTAATAGAGAATCCTCCTTCCGAGGAAATAAGTGGTTTTCATTAGGCTAGTAAGGAGTGGTGGTTTAAGAAAATTAAATCATATGTGTTACATTTTCCAGTTTTCCAGCATATTTATAAGTTTCGATTCCAAACCTATTCAGAAACTCCACTCCCTCTTCAGTGCCAATCCCTTTGTATTCAGCGTAAGAGTTTAGGTAAACTACTTTCTTGATGCCCGTACTGTAGACAATTCTGGCACAAGCGAGACAGGGTGCCAGGGTTACGTATAAGGTTGACCCTTCCACCGAAGTGTTATTCTTAACTGCATACAGAATTGCATTCTGTTCAGCGTGTATAGCCAACGAACAGCTGCCCTTGGAGTCACGGGCACATCCTTCCTCGGGCCATTCTTCATCGCAATTATGAGTACCTGCCGGTGGGCCATTATAACCTATCGAGATAATGCGGGTATCTTTTGTCAAAACCGCACCCACATGTCGCCTTATGCAGTGTGATCGCTTAGCAAGATTTACCGCAAGCTCCATGAAAATATCATCGAAGTCTGGTCGCTTCGTATCCATCAGCTATTATATTTGAGAGGGTTTAAAAATAGCAAGACCCGCTGGCTTATGAAATCTGCCCTCAGGTTATTTTCGCTAATCATAATATTAAGCACTGGCCACGAATGTCTCGCACAGCAGCCACTGCCACCAAGGTCTATTCCGCTGGATATGGAATCCATTAGATGGTACGACACCTACATGAAAATCACCTACTCGAGGCCCCATAAGAACGGAAGGAAAATTTTTGGTGACCTGGTTCCTTACGGAGAGGTTTGGCAAATTGGCGCAAACGAATCCACTGAGGTGATGGTAACCAAGGATATCCTGGTTGGCGGTGATACACTTGCCGCAGGGGCCTATACCATGCTAGCCATTCCTGAAGCCAGCCAATGGACAATGATCTTGAATAGTGAAGTAGGCCAATGGGGTTCATACAAGTATAATCCAGAGTTTGATGTCATGAGACTGATTGCAACTGTAAAGACCACCGAAGAGACCTGGGAACCTCTCACCATCCGCTTTGATAAAAAAAGCGTGTCAGAGACCACCCTGACCATACTCTGGGATAATTCTTCTGTTTCATTGCCCATAGCTTTTCTGGATCATTAGTCCGGCAACCGGTTAGCAAGTGCACCCATAAAGCTAATTTATCCGTAACTTTAGTTATGCAGGAAGTTTCCTTTGACAACTGGACTATCCTTTTTGCAGTAGTGGCTATTCATGGGTTTGTCCTCTCCTATTTTATTCTTTCTAACCGGAATGGCAATACTGCAGCTAATAGATTGTTAGGGATACTCATGATTGTGTATTCGGTCACAATTTTATACTATGTTGGCTATTGGACAAGAGTTAACCAGCACCTACCCAGGTTTGTAGCAGTTATATTCAATACCATCTACCTTCTGGGCCCCATCCTTTTTCTTTATTTCAAGGCCTTTACAAAGAAGTCATTAACCAAACTGGATTTGATCCATTTGGCTCCTTTTGCCTTAATAGTATTGCTGGAGCTACCACTCTACTTTGTAAGTAGGGACAATTCATTGATGGCTAGTTACCTGGCATTTTACTATGGTGATATATTTGCCACCACCAGAGTTTTGCTTCAGTGCGCTCTTAACGTTGGTTATGCCATTCTACTTTATAAAAAATCAGCGGCGTGGGCTCAAAGCACTACTCAGGCTGGATTTATGAAGAAATTAGCCTTGCTATTCTGGGGTTATGCCATTTCCCTTTGTGGTTACTATGCAATGGTAATAACAGGTACACTCAAATTAGAGTACGATTACATGGTGTGTTTCGCTATGTCGTTTTTTGTTTATTATGTTGGATATAGTGGATATACCGTGCCCCAATTGGTGGGTCTACAAACAAATGGAAATGGAAATGGCACTAAATACGAAAAGTCCGGCCTAACAGAATCTGCAGCCAAGCACTTGGCTGAGAAATTGGTGGCCTATATGGAGCGGGAAAAGCCTCACATTTCTAATGACTTAAAGTTGCAGGAACTAGCCCAGGGAATGGCGATCAGTACACATCATCTTTCGCAGGTCATTAATGAACAGCTAGATCAAAGTTATAGTGACTTTATCAATTCTTACAGGGTAATGGAGGCTCAGAGGTTATTGAGAAACTCTGATGCACTCGACATGAAGATAATCCACATTGCCTACGAAGTTGGGTTTAACAACAAGACTTCCTTCAACAGTACATTTAAGAAACATACGGGAATGTCTCCTTCTCAGTATCGGCAGCGATATGAATTTGGCATGCCATCAACGAGTGCCACTGAACGGAAAGTCTACAGCTAATTGCTAATTTAGCCTTTCCCTGAACCTCTTCCTTAACAGCCTGTCAAGCCCGAGTAGCCCCAAGACACCAAGAAGAACCAGCAGTAGGTTGATTATAATGGCCTGCAAATTCTTTCTTGTAACAAAATCTGTAAGGACCTGGGAACCGGAGGCATCTACCTCGAAAAACAAATAGAAAGAACAGCCTACAACTAGCAGGGAGCTGGCCAATAGCAAATAGCGAAAGGTGGGGAATTTGAGGGGCTTGAGGGTGAGGACTGCCAGATCTTGTAATGCCTCAACCACATTGGTGGAAAATCGCATTGAAGGCACTTCGTGCTCAAGCTGTTGTAATTCCTGGTGCGCCTTAAGGCACTCTTTGTAAAGGCCTTCACACTCTTTACATTTCCCAATGTGTGACTCAACATGAACAACTTCTTCAGCCTTGGCCTCTCCCGTTATGTATGACCATATCTGTTCCTCTGCTAAATGTACCATGCTCCTAAAAATCTTGGTTCACAAATGATTTTAATCTTTCCTTAATCGTTTTTCTACCTCTCATTAATTTAACCTTCACATTACTTATTGACAAGCCCGTTATATTGGCGATCTCCTTGACCGGCAAATCATCAATATAAAACAAACTCAATACGGTTGCGTCTGTCGCTCCCATACTGTTTAGAACACTAGCGACTATAGCCTGCTTATCTCTGCTAATAGCCAAAGTCTCTGGATTGTTATTATCCGGCAAATCAACGTCCTCCAACTGTCCACTATGCTCAAGCAAATTCTTCTTTCGCTTAAGATCTATGGCAGTTGTATAAGCAATTTTCATCAACCATCCTCCAATTTTTCCTGGGACTTGCAATGCGCCGAGCTTCCTAAAAGCCTTCAAAAAACTATCCTGTGCTGCCTCTTCAGCAATATTCCTTTCTTTGAGTACGCGCATGCAAACGGTAAAAACTGCATTCTGGTACTTCTCCACTAATGCCCGGGCAGCTGAGGGTGATTGATTCTTTAAATACTGCTGAATGTGTTCGTGGTCCTCAGCCATCATTAAAATGACGAGAAAACAACCCCTGTAGGTTACAAAAGAAATTTTACTCGAAGTTGTAACCAGTTGGGAGTTAGCTCTCGTCATCTCAATAAACAGGACAAGAGCATATGAATAAATTAGTATTTCCACTCATTCTACTTATAGCCGTTATACTGGTCGTTTCCATCATTTACATACTTGCAACAACGAAGCATAGGGAAAAAATGGCCATGATTGAAAAGGGCCTGGAATCCTCACCATTTGAAAAAAGAAAATACTATCTGGATACGCTGCGATTCGGAATGATGGCGATGGGTGTTGGTCTTGGATTCGGACTAGCCTTCACAATTGACCTGGCATTCTTCTGGGATCTTAGACAAACCGAAGCTATTTACCCAGCTTGTATCATTACGCTGGGCGGCTTTAGCCTGGTACTTTTTTACAAACTATTTCATAAAGACTAAAACATGCAAATCAATAAGATACCTTTCTACAAACTCATTATTTCTGGCTTGTTTATAGCCACACTAGGACGTGGCTACTCCCAGGATTTCCCTGGCAAAAAATGGATGCAGTATGTTGATCCGTCTGAGGCTGGTTTTTCATCAGAAAACCTGCAATTAGCCAAGCAACAATTTGAAAGTACAGCAGGCGAGTCTGTTTTGGTAATATACAAGGGCAAGGTGCTTGTTTCCTGGGGAGATAATACCCGACGGCTCATGTTGCATTCTGTTAGAAAAAGCTTGATGAGCGCATTGATTGGCAAACATCAGGAACAGATTGATCTGGATGCGACACTAGAGGTTTTGGGAATTGACGATAAGCAGCCCCTGAGTAAAAGCGAGAAGCAAGCCACAGTGAGGAATCTGATCACCGCCCGTTCAGGGGTATATCACCCCTCGGCTTATTCCCCAAGAGGAATGGAAGCCAATCTCCCAGAAAGGGGAAGTCATAAACCTGGGGAGTTTTGGTATTACAACAACTGGGATTTCAATGTTCTGCTCACTATTTACGAGCAGCAAACCAACAGCAGCTTCTTTGAGGATTTCGAGTCGGAAATTGCCCAGCCACTTCAAATGGAAGATTTTAGGCAGCTCGATACTTATTACCGCAATGAGCCAGATAAGTCAGAGCACCCAGCCTATTTGTTCAAAATGTCAGCGCGAGATCTCGCGCGGTTTGGATTGCTCTACCTGAATCAGGGTAAATGGAATGGTAAACAGCTAGTGCCCAAATCATGGGTAAAGGAAAGCACAAAGGTTTACACTAAAGATCTTAGAGATTTTGATGGCAAAGGGGCTTATGCCTACTTATGGTGGGTATCTGATAAGC
Source organism: Cyclobacteriaceae bacterium (assembly GCA_028285445.1). Lineage (GTDB taxonomy): Bacteria > Bacteroidota > Bacteroidia > Cytophagales > Cyclobacteriaceae > JANQPQ01. Next base: position 9,100 of record JANQPQ010000012.1, read on the forward strand.
TGGATACTGAGATGTATTATGCCAGTGGCGTGGGAGGGCAACGTATTGGAGTTCTTCCTGAAGAGGATTTGGTTATTGTACATCGCACAGACACTTATGTCAATAAGAATGTAAGCGAAGAAGACATTACCGCTTTGATAAAGCAGATTCTTGCTGCTAAGGTATCCCGCGCTTCTAGGAATCCTAAGCTTCAGGAGTTCAATCCTTTATTTGAAAAACCGGTGACTACAAAAGTCGCAGCCAGTGAATTGAAAAAATACCAAGGGGATTACTTTCATCGATTCCTGGGAAAAATGACCATAACAGTCAAAAATGATCACCTTTTTATGGAAAATGGTGTCGGTTATTTCAATATATATCCTTTAGGAGACAATCGGTTTTATCCTGAAGATATACGAACACCAGTGAAGTTTGAACCGGCACCTAGTGAGGACTTAAAGCAGAAGATAGTACCCGATTTCAATCGGGTTCGTGAAATCGAATCAATTACCTTTTACTATTGAATATCGCCAAGCTGAGGTCTGATAAGAATCTCTTCTACCACTGATTGGGGAGATAAGGAGTAAGCTGAATAGACGGCCTCAGCAACATCTTCCGGCTTCATAAATCGCTCAGGGGGAATTTCAGCCCCCTCCCAACTAGCAGTGAGAGTGGCCCCTGGTAAAACAGATGTTACTCTCACTCCATATTCCTTCATCTCCTCGCGCAACACCTTAGTCATGCCATAAAGTGCATACTTAGAGATGCAATAACTACCTCCGTTTACATATGGGGTGATGCTTGCCGTTGAGCCAATCGTAAATATATGCCCACTCTTCCTTGCCATCATGCCTCCTACCACTGCCCTGGTTATGTCATAAGCACTATATAGATTGGTTGAAATCATGCTATGTAGCACTCCGTCTTGCTCATTATGGATCTGGCCCGGAATAAATACTCCTGTGTTGTTCACCAGCACATCCACTTCAGGTAAATCCGTAAGCCATTGCGCTACCTTCTTCCTATCTTGATCGACAGAAAGATCTGCTGGTTTGTATTCAAGAGCAACACCGTACGAATTTTGCAATTCCTGTTGCAATGCCTGTAGATCATTCTCATTTCGGGCGCAGGTAAAAAGATCAAAACCTTCGCCAGCGAAACGCTCTAAAATAGCCCTGCCAATACCTTTTGTTCCTCCAGTTACAACGCAACTTTTAGCCATAAATCCTTTTTCTCTTTTAATTTGTTAAGTACCGCAATCCCTTTATCTTGGTAATAAAGGTAAGGTTTTTATGATTCTGTTACTTCGAGCGATAGGTAGGTATTTCATCTTTGCCGGTTCCCTCTTCACCAATATGGAATCATTCAGAACCTACTTCAAGTTGGTTATCGATGAGGCAATACTCATCGGCTACAATTCCATTTTTCTCGTTTCCATCGTTTCTATATTTATCGGCGCGGTAACCGCGATACAAACGGCCTACAACCTGGTAAGTCCTTTAATTGCAGATTATGTAATCTCACTGGTAGTAAGAGATATGAGTATACTGGAATTGGCACCAACAATAATTGCGGTGGTATTTGCCGGCAAGGTTGGCTCAAGCATAGCAAGTGGCCTTGGCACCATGAGAATCACTGAGCAAATTGACGCGCTGGAAGTTATGGGTATCAATTCTGTATCGTACTTGGTGTTGCCAAAAATCATTGGAACAATTATCACCTTTCCGTTGCTAGTAATCCTAGCAGCCTTTCTATCCATTTGGGGAGGATACATCGCTGGAGTATTCACCGAAGTAATTACTCCTCAGGAATATATCTACGGGATTAGGGCTGAGTTTAATGAGTTCACGGTAACTTTTGCTTTGATTAAGGCCTTTGCTTTCGCCATTATCGTTTCTTCAATTTCAGCTTTTAAAGGTTTTTATACTGAAGGTGGCGCATTGGAAGTAGGTAAAGCCAGCACATCAGCGGTTACAAACAGTGTAATCGCCATTCTCTTAGCAGATTACCTTTTAGCCCAACTGTTACTAAACTGATGATTGAGATAAACAATATTCGCAAATCATTTGATGGTAATCCCGTTCTTTCCGGGGTAAGTGGGAAGTTTGAACAGGGCCAAACCAATATGATTATTGGAGCCAGCGGAACCGGCAAAAGTGTCTTGATCAAATGTATAGTAGGACTGGTTACACCAGATGATGGCAACGTCTATTTCAGTGGAAGGGACTTCACGAAATCTAACAGAAACGAAAAAACCGAAATACGCCGAGAGATAGGATTTCTTTTCCAGGGAGGTGCATTATTTGACTCGAAGAACGTAGAAGCTAACGTAAAATTCCCATTGGATATCCTGACAAAAATGCCCGAAAGTGAAAAGCTGGACAGGGTAAATTCAGTACTAAGTAGAGTCGGCTTAGAAAATGTGAACAAAAAAATGCCTTCCGAAATAAGTGGTGGAATGAAAAAGAGGGTTGGCATCGCCAGGGCAATTGTAAACAATTCGCAATACCTGTTTTGCGACGAGCCCAACTCCGGTCTGGATCCACAGACTTCCATCCGTATCGATAACCTAATCCAGGAAATCACCAAAGAACTCAACATTACCACCATAGTTGTTTCTCACGATATGAACAGCGTAATGGAAATTGGCGAACACGTGATGTTTCTTTACAAAGGCCACAAAGTCTGGGAAGGTACTAATGAGACCATCTCAGAAACTGATGTTCAAGAACTTAACGATTTTCTGTTCTCCAACAAATTAATGAGGACCCTCAGGCAAGCTCAAAACGGTGAGTAAAGCTAAAATAAGGCGCTAACTTGCACACGCCCAATGTGGATTACATCCAATGCTGGTGACTTTCGTCCTTCATATGTCAAGTTTATTTGCAGCCCGGCTAGCAGCTTCTTTTGATAGTTTAGGCTCCAGGTGAGGTTTGTACCTGGCCGCAAAGCTTCAAGTAACTCATATCCCAAGGGGGTATTTTCTGTGCCTGTAAAGTCAATATTCACTAATCTAAACTGCGCATTCAGATTGCTTGCATTGGCTTTGTTTACCCTGACTTCTACAGCAATTTCATTAAATGTAGCTTGCTCTGGATTCAGCTCCGAGCTGATATTCTTCTTTCTTATATATTCGTAATTCGTGGAAAACCGCATCGACTTATTAGGTTGCCAGGCTATTTCGGGCCGGAAGGTGTAGGCGCTTATAGTATAGTTTCGGCCATCTAGAAAGTCTGATCCGGATTGTGTTTGTTCCCTGGAGGTTTCCAGTTTTAAGTTATAAAAACGACTAAGGTTAGATCTAACCCCGATGTTGTATGTACTAAGCGTACGTTGATCAAAGCCAGCGGTCAAAAACTGCTTTCGGTTCCGTCTCACCAATCCCCAGTTTAAGCCGAATTTTGGATTTGATCTGTTATAGAAAAAAGTTGTCCGGAAGGTCTCATTGAGTGAAACCAGATCTTCATCAGCAATATTTATAAAGAAGGGTGCGAGCCGGGCCGCGAAGTCATTGTCAGTAATTTTATGGTTTACATTCCAGTTGGTATTGTTTGAGAGTCTTGAAAGAAAGCTCAGCATCCCACCCCTCGACTTCCACCTTGTTGGAAAAATCACCGAAAGTCTGTAATTCAATCTATTATCAAAGGCTGTTATGAATTCGTTGGTTGGAGTAAAAACCCTTATATACGTTTTCTCCTCTGGATTGATAGCTTCGAAAAACTCATTCAAATCCTGGACCCCATCGTCGTTTAGATCTCTCCAGGTATGTGTCCCCTGTCCTACCGGAACCAGTAAGTACACGAATTCCCGCCGTAATTCCCTCCCATTGGACACGCTGTATGTTAGTTCATTCCTTACAACCTTGTCCCACAAGCTACCTCTCCAATCCACCCGAGAGGAAACAGTCTCTTCGTTTCTATTTACCGGTTGATTCAAATTCTCAAGGTTACGATAAATAAAAACTAATTGCAGTTGTTGGCTCTTGCTGATTTCCGTATTTAACGCCACACTAAGAGTATTGGAGTTCGTTTCATCCCTCAGCGCCCCTTCAAAGGGTATTCTATCCTTACGCCAGGCGTAGTCAATTTGAAGTTGGCTTTTCACATTATCATCGGTCCGAAGAAAGAATGCATGTGATTCAAAATTCATCGCACTTGCAATAACGGAATCAGCCGCTATTGACTTGATGCGGTTGCGGTCTATCTCATAACGGTATCCCGGTATAATTGAACCGAGCTTGTATCCTAGTTCACCTCTAAATCTTTTCCAACTGGAGTTGTTGCCTGTAAAATCTGTATTAAGATCAAAGTAAGAGGTGTTAACTGAAAGTTGACCAAACCTTTTCCTAAAATTGGCAACATGTTGAAATCCGTCTATTTCATCTCCCCTGTTCCGGCCCGTAATATTGTAACCCATCACATTCGCCTCGTCCTGCTTTAGCTCGATAAACGCCTGGTAGATGTGATCGTTAAAACGGGGCGATGTATTTCCTTGGATGAAAGACCAGTCTCTATCAAACTCTATGTAGCGAAATCTGTCAATGGCGTTGAAGTCCTTATTTACAAACTCAAAATCCAATCCGGCTGTTAACTCAAATTCGGTGAAGATCTTCCGACCAGCACTTATTACTTTCGACTTTACCGCGTAGCCGTCATTATTATTGTCATCAAGAGGTGAGTATAGGTTTAAATCTCGGTTTGATATCCCAAATTCCGCTGAAACCGTTTCGTAAGCTGATAATTTTGCAGATGTACCAGCAGTTATTAATCGTCTCATATCAGGAGCAGGCAACATCCTTTGTGGTTCAAATCGTCCTTGCATTACGCCCCCAACTGGTGACACCCACCGATAAACTCTGCCATTTGCTACCGTCTGCTCCAAAACATAGTTGCCACTTCCCTCTCCCAAATCTGTAAAAGATGCCGTAAAACGAGCACTATCAGGGTTTTGAGAAAAGACAAGGATTGACTGCGTGCTTCCATCTAAATCAACAGTATCTATTTGTTTATAGAGTAGGAGTTCTTGAATGAACCCGGTGCTGTCAATACTCGAAACCAAAGCTCCGTTATTTGCATCGCCAGCCGTACTAAGGGCCAGTTGACCCTGTTGGTCCAAATCAAATAGTAGCGGCCGATTACGGTTATCCTTCTCCTGGTAGAAACTGAGGAAGAAATCTACGCTCTTTGTAAGTTGTTGGCTGTGATTAGCTGCGATAATTGATCGGCTATAGTCCCTGTCTGAAAACTCGTAATCAATCCTAACTCGCGAAAATCTAGTGATCAAAACACGGTTTGTAAAAGTAATCTCACCAAGATTGTAATCTATAACATAGTCTTGGTTGAAGCCTCGTTGCAAAAGCTGGCCGTCCAAAAACACCTTTTCAGAGTTTGCTAATATTATTACCAGGCTTTCGTTGTTAGGGCCAGGGATTTTATATGGGCCCAAAACACCTTCGCTAATATCGAGGACTATTGAAGCAAATCTGCCCTTAGCCACAGATAACCCTAAGGAAGTGTTGGCCGAAAGTGAATCCCCCAGAGTATAATTGGTTTCTATTATACCACCTTGTACATTTTTAAGGTAGCGGAGGAAGTATCCATGTTGTTGCGTTAGTCTGAGATCGCCACCAGTCAGTGCAAGGTTATCGTTATAAATCTTTAGAAAAACATTGTCGAATTCCTGCAGTTGCTGGGTATTACCATCAGGCTGAAAAGGCACATTTTGGTCTGTTATCGACGCAAGTATATTTAGATCGTCTGTGAGTTTCCCACTTAGGTTAAGATTTAGGGTAGAGTTTACAAATACGTCTTGGTTGTTACCCAGTGAAATTGAACGGCTGATGCTTCCACTCTTTAGCAAGCCATCCGATGAGAATAATTCTTCTCTTTGTAATTGAAAACTCTTAGCCGGGAGTTCCTTAAAAAGCGCCGAAGAGTCATAATCCTCCAAAGTACGTAGCTGATACTTTTCTGTAAAATTTATGGGGAACACGCGGTAGCAAACCTTCAAGGAGTCAATATTGCCGGCATTCTTAATTGTAGCCTTGCCGCCGGTTAGGTCGTATTGGATGGTAGCGTTAGAATTGTTGCCTTCAATATTAATCGATTTAGAATCTACAGTTAGGGAATCAAGAACGAATGGCTTCTCAAACGTTTTTACCCACTTGCAACGTAAATTATTTTCTTGCGAGTATGCTGAAGTTACTCCTATTGTACAAATAACCAGGAAAAGCTGTTTCCAATGCATTAATCTGCAATTGGTAGCTCAATAAAGAACGTTGTACCCTTCTTGGTGCCATTTTCGAACCAGATGCGGCCGCCGGCATGCTCAACTCCGTGTTTGGCAATTGCCAATCCGATTCCTGAGCCACTTTTCTTAGTACTGAAATTAGGTACGAATACCTTGTCTCTTATCTCATCGGGAATTCCTTGCCCATTATCCGACACACTAATCAAAACTCTTTCGCTATCAGTAACTTTAATTTTGATGGCTACCAGGGCCGACTGACCCGCCTGCGCCGATTGAAGTGAATTGATAATAATATTCGACAGTATCCTGCCCATCAGTTGTTCATCACCCATTACATAAATCGGTCGTTTATAGTTCTGGAGAGTTACACTTGCATTGTCCTGATTGCTGTGTAGTTCAAAGGTGTTCTTTACCAGGGTGGTCAGCTCAAACCTTTCATTAGCAGGAATTGGCATTTTCGCAAAAGCACTGAAAGAAGTGGCAATATCGCTTAAAGTCTCTATTTGATATAGCAGTGTATTAATGGGTTTTTCTACGGAATGATAGTCTCCGTTTGAGCCCTTCAGCGACCGCTCCAGGTGTTGGAGGGTGAGCTTCATTGGGGTTAGCGGATTCTTTATCTCATGCGCTACCTGTTGCGCCATCTCGCGCCACGCAGTTTCCTTCTCGCTTTGCGCTAATGCCTTCTTACTCTTCTCAAGATTTACAAGCATCCGGTTGTACTCCCCCACCATCATACCAATTTCATCGTCCGATTTCCAAACTAGCGGCTCATTATACTCAGAAAGTGATGTCTTCCGAATTTTGTGTGTAATCACTTGCAAGGGAAGGGTCAATCTTTTCGAAGCTAAATAGCTGATTATTAGAAAGATTAGGAAAATAAATGTGAAAATATTCATGATATTGGAGAGCACTTCAATTTGCTGTCTTTCCAATATATACTCCGAATCGAAAAATGGTATACTTAATATTCCAATTAGTAAACCATGGTCAAAAGACTTAACCCCTACATAGGTAGAGTTATATCTAAGAGAACCGACGGATTCCTTGAGGATAATTCTACTATTTCCGTTGTCTTTGATATTAACAAAAACCTGTGGGTTGATGTACTCCGACAATATGCCTTTTTCATAAATCGCTGGTTGACTAGTTGCAATTAGCTTGCCCCGGATATTGAAGAGATTTACATCTGTATTAGCATTCTGTGCAATTGCGGCCAGATTGTTCGAGAGCTCTTCTCCATCGATATTTAGCTTATTGTAATCGTCCAGGTCAGAAATAATGTTCTTGGATAAGTTTTCAGCCTTGTCGTAGTAGTCATTATTCAATTCCCTTTTGAATGAAGAATTGATAAGACTCAGGGTGGTGATACTTACAACAAAAAGCGGAAGCACAAAGGCGAAGTTCAGGTAGAGCTGAATTCTGGTAGCATACTTAAGGTTTATTCGGCTAAATCCATTGTAAATCGAATAGACACCAATTAAGGCAAGAATTATCACCACCAGAATCAAAAATAGGAACGAGAAATTAGAAATGATATCAATGATTGGATATTGAGGTGATGAAATAACGATAATGCGATTATCTTGGTCCACTACTCCCAGATGTTGAAAACCCCGGGAATAAATTCCCGTTTCCAGCAGAGTTTCGTTTTCCAGAATATCCTTATCGAAGTCAGTGTAATAGTTAAAACTGCCAGAATTGTAAGTAATCTCGGAACCTGAGAAAACCGCATAGCTGTATTCTATATCTCGGTATGGTCTGAAGTATCTGCTGTCTACCAGCAGTTCAGGGTAAACTGAACTGGGTATAACCTTCTTCAAACTCAAATCCAGAATTATATAACCTACAGTATTATCATACCTCTCAATGTCCAAAAAATACAAGTAACGCTTTGTCACGTCAGCACCAATCCTATTTACAAAATAGAGGTTGGAGAAGTCAGTAGCATATTGGTCTAATGCAAAACGGCCCTTAATTTGGTCAAAAGTCCCAATGGTACTCTCGGCTTGAAACGGAATGCCGCCAGCATTATATAGATAAATCTGGACATCATACTTGTCGAAATAGCTACCTAGGTAAACTCTTCTGATCTTCTTGGCCACTGTAGCCTTGGAGAGGAAGGGGCTGTAAATACGGCTAGTAATAAGAGGATCGTCCTTTATGCTTCTGGCGGCCTCAGACAAAAGGAGTTCTGCGAGGTTGTCGTTTTCTACCAGGAACTGACTGGCAAACCTGGCCTTATTATTAAACTTATTCTGTTGCTCAAATACATATATTGAATAAGCACCAACTGTAGCGCTAACTAACGCGCTAATAAACAGATATAGAAACGCAAGATATCTTAACTGGATAAGGAATCTGGGTAGCTTCAGGAAGTATAGAATAAAGAAGTAGGCCAGATTTACTATAATGACAAACACGAACGGAAAACCGGAGAGATAACTTATCAGGATAAACACCAACCCACCCAAAGAATAACTAAGTATTAAATTGTAAACTGATCGGTCATGCAACTTCGTAACTATCCTAAATGCGACGTGATAGAAGAGAAAGAATATTACACTATTAATCAGGAAGATTAGATAGAAGATAATTTTTGTAACTGGAAACTGAAGATTAGTAGTGATATCAACTGACCATTGAGCGCTACTGTAGATAGTCTTAAATATTGAGTAATGGTACAGTAAGGCAAGAAAACCAGCTACCACTAATGCCACCGAAAATATTAGCCGGGCCGGGGTGGACATACTTAGCAACTTCGTAGAAATGGAAGAGCGGTGGTAGTTTCTGAATAGATACCAGGCCAAGGCAAGAATAAGAAGGGTGTTGAGAAATAAATCCCCAATGGAGGCATTTATGTCCGAAGAGGCAAACAATCGTGAGTCGAATAGTAACCAATTGGTGTATTCATTGGGAAACTCCAGCAGTATCATTGCTCCACGAATCACGATTAGCGACAATCCCAAAACAACAAACCCTAACTCGATTCTACTTGTGTTTGCCAGCACGTTCACCCAAATAGCCAGTAATACGAGTAGAATGGTGAGCCCTACCAGAAATGAAGCCACGGCGGTATATTGTAACCCCTTATTATAAACAGTGTTCTGAATATCAGATCTAACCGTAAACAGATACTTTCCATTGAGGTGAACCTCTTCACCCAGTTGAGGCAGTGGGCCAATGGCTATATCCGTAAATTCAAAAACATCTTCATTGAGAGAAGGCGATAGGTACTTATTAGTGATTCCCGGGTCTTGAGAAAGTGTGATGAAGGCATAGATCTCAAAGGGATCCGCTTCCGTTACAACATCCCATTTCCGCACTATGTATTTCCCATGATCAAGAGAAACAAATCTTATTGAATCGTTTGATGAAATACTGGTATAGTCTGGTACAAATCGGTAGTCCGACCAATAAAAAAGACGACTCCTCTTGTACACGTAGAAAGGATACTTTGCAGGAAGATTGAGATCGCCAAACTCCACCCGTGGGTTCTGCTGAATCTCATCAACTACTGCCTGCATTTGGATCTCAGTTATTGTAAGCTCCCTTTCCAGCTTACGTTTTATGTCTAACACATTAGCCTCCAAGCTATAATCCTCAGACATGAAGAATAGCTTGATGATGGCACTGCCCAGTATTAGCAGAACTGCAAATACAACTATCAGCGAGCGAATATTCATTTCTATTATACCCTGCTCATTAGGTTGTTCATCACTAATGGACTGTTCAAGGTAAGTGGTATTAAGTTATAGCAAATTTCTTGCTAGTGGGGCTTTATTTCTTCTGCAAGCGGAGGAAAAGAGATCTGCTATTGGACCCTCTGCTGTTTTTGTACCATAAGAGTCCAATAATAAACACCATGAGGTATGGCATAACAAATAGATATAGAATCCCGGCATTAACCCCAGCCGCAACAGTGGCCTCACCGTTACTTACGTTGTTCTCTAGCGTACTTCTGCACATAGCACATTGGGCCCAAGATTGTGCTGACACAACCAAAGTCAAAATCATCAGCGCTATTATTCTCCTAAACATGCTTTTGCTCTTCTACCTCTACAAATTTAACAAAAACGAAGGATTTAATGTTTTAATTTGAAGGGAGGTGGTAAATATCTAGTAGTAAGGGCTAATTAATAAATATACCAAAACGCCAGAAATTGAAACATAAAGCCAGATTGGAAAGGCATATTTCACCACTTTACGGTGTTTTTCAACCTTATCAGAAAGACCATAGTATAAAGCCAGTAAAACGAAAGGTACCACTATCGCGGCCAGTATAATGTGAGAAATCAGTAAGGAGTAGTAAATTCTCCTTATAGGCCCCTCCCCACCAAAGGTTGTGGATTCAGCTTGGGAGTGGTACGTTACATAAGAAATGAGGAAAAGGGTACCTAGTGAAAATGCAGAAATCATAGCCCTCCTATGCCACTCAATTTTTCCTTTTTTCACGAAATATAGCCCGGCCAGTAGCAACAATGACGTTAGGGAATTTATGAACGCATTTAGCTTCGGCAATGCGGTAATCCAGGAGCCAGCCTCTTGATTAGATTTTGGCAAGAATATCAATACCGCAACAAGCAATGGTACCAAAACGGAAACTACGATAATTCCAATTGTTACGTTCCTGCCCTTTTTCATCAATTCCTAATAATATTTATTTCCATAATAAGCCGATCAATTTCATCTCGCGATTCATCATAAAATCCTCTCACCTGATTATCATAATCAATTAGCACCAGTGAATGCCCGGTCTCAAGTGCATTGCCATTTTCCAACTCACCTGCTAGCGGTAGAAGCAGGGTACATGCGGAAAGTTTAGACAATGTCTCACTTGTTACTTTCAGTGTATATACCTGAGGTGAATTTGCTTTGCGAGATACGTTGTTAAGAATTTTGGCACTACCATCGAAGGGTAATTCCGTAACAATAAAAATGTCTAAGTCAGAAGAGTTTACAAAGTCCTCTATTACACGCCTCACTTGATTTTGTACCTCCGCCTGATCTGATTTAGTTGCCACCAACACCGCTACCTTAATCGACTTTCTTATGGTTACTCCATCACCAGTGTATCCGCTGGCATCAGTTAAGAAAGCTTTGAAATCATCTGGATAAGCTGTATTGCAATCATTAAACAATTCGGGGTAATTGTCTTTTTTGTAAATAGGAACTTCATACTCGTTACTGCCGAAAATCTTTAGGAATGCAAAGATGAGGCCTGGCAGGGCCAGAACTGTTACCAAGATTATAGGCTTCAGTATCTTCATTTCAATTTTTCCAAAAAAAAGTCAGGCCCAACAGACCTGACTTTGAAAATGTCTTTGTTTGAGTGGCTATCTGACGGCAAAAATTGACCCTCCTTCATAGATCAGCGCAACAAGAAGCCAAACCACGAATAACATTGGAATCAAAATGGACCAAATTAAACTCTTCACCTCATGCTTTAGGTGCATGAATTCGCCCACTATGTAGAATGCTTTTACTATAGTCATGATGATGAAGGTAGAAGTCTTAAATACTCCTGCGCCCACTACAAAAGCCACCAGGAACTCGAGTGCCGTAACAGCACCCAAAATCAAAGCAACCCTCCAAATCCTATTTATTTTTTCCTTATCGGGCGGCTGAACTACAACTTCATTCCTTTCATCGGTATTCATATCTGTCAAATGTTTAAATCAAATTAAGTAAAAGAAAGTAAACACAAAAACCCATACCAAGTCTACAAAGTGCCAGTACAGTCCTACCTTCTCCACCATTTCATAGTGACCACGTCGGTCGTATACTCCTGTAACAGTATTGTAAAAAATCAAAAAGTTAAGGAGCACCCCACTAAATACGTGGGTTCCGTGAAAGCCTGTAATAAAGAAGAACAAAGCTGCGAAATCAGGTGGTCCATATTCATTGGCGGTCAATCCCGCCCCCATCACACTTACAGTTTCCCAGACACCCTTCTCACCGTTAAATACTTTCATAAGAGTTTCTCCACCAGAACCATTTATGAAGTGCGTCCATTCCCACGCCTGGCAACCTAGAAAGGTCAGACCGCCAACGATAGTCCAAAGCATCCATTTTTCTACGTTCTTGCGGTCCATTCTATGGCCTGCTTCAACGGCTAATACCATCGTAACACTACTCAGAATGAGAATAAATGTCATTATGCCAACAAAAACCAAGGGCAACGGAACTCCATGCAAAAATGGGACAGCCTCAAATACCTTTTCTGGTATTGGCCAATATTCAGTAGAAAATGTAAATGCGTCGGGGCTGCCTTCATACCCCGGGTGACTATATCTAATCAAACCATAGGTAATGAGCAACCCTGAAAATGTAAAGGCATCGGAAAGTAGGAAAAACCACATCATCAGCTTTCCGTAGCTAGCCTTAAATGGCGATTGACCACCGTCCCATATGCTTTTTCCAGGATTATTTACTGCCGTTGCGGTTGTTGACATAAGAAGGTCGAATTAATGATTCAATAATAAAAAGATAAATAGATATAGCCAAAGGCCTCCAAGGAAATGCCAGTAAGTAGTGCACATCTCGATTCTTACCATGCTTCTTGAATGTATCTTGTACTGCCAGGCTGCTGCCAGTATAATTCCAACGAAAATAAGGCCACTTATCAGGTGCAAGCCATGCATACCAGTGAGAATATAGATAAAAGACGATGAGGGCTTACCAACAAAATGCGCCTGCTGATCGACCAACTGCCCCCATGCTTGCCATTGCAGCGCTAGAAACACAAGTCCTAATAATAAGGTTATTATCAGCCCCATTTTCAGCTGCGGTATGCTGTCCTTCTTCGCTGAAATCTTACTCCAATGCATAGAAACACTACTCAGCATAATGACCAGTGAACTTACCCACAGTACCTGGGGTATTTCTATTAGTTGCCAATCCCCACTTGCTTTCTTTACAATATAAGCGCTGGTCCACGCCGCGAACAACATAACTATACTCACCATGAATAGCCACAATGCGAACTTTTTCGGATGCATTGAAAGCGTCTTCTTGGGCTCTTCTACTATATGAATATCATTTACCATTTTAGAGCTTATCTAATATAAAAGCCACTTGAATTATAGGTAAGTATAGAAAGGAACCATACATAATCCTAAGTGCTGATTTTCGTGAGCCATCCTTCATCAGATAGAAGGTTTGGGCCAGGAAAAGCACCCCACACACTACCGCAATGAAAGCCGAGTTGATTCCGGTCAATCCAAATTTAGCGGGTAGTAAGCTTATGGGAATTAGGAATAAAGTATAGATCATTATTTGAAAAGCGGTATTCAGGTCCTTTTTGCCTCCTGAAGGAAGAAGCTTGAAGCCTGCCTTTTTGTAATCGTCATCTGCCACCCAAGCTATAGCCCAAAAATGTGGAAACTGCCAAATAAACTGGATGCCAAAGATTATTAAGGCCTCATAGCTGATTACGCCAGCCGCCGCTACCCATCCAAGTAACGGGGGGAGTGCACCCGGGATCGCCCCAACAAAAACTGCTATAGGACCAACCCTTTTAAGTGGTGTGTAAACAAAGGCGTAAAGGAGCAAAGATAGTATTGAGAGGGCAGCAGTCAGACCGTTTGTAAATTGAATCAACAACAAGATGCCGACCGTACCTGCGACTATGGCAATAGTCCAAGCTTCATTTCTTGTGAGCCTTTGGGTAGGTATTGGCCTTTTCATGGTCCTATCCATTAAGGCATCATATTTTCGCTCCAAAATTTGATTGATGGCCACGGCGCTCCCAGATACCAAAAAGCCTCCAATTGATAGCATGGTGAAGATCAACCAGTCAAAAGTACCGGTGGTCCCCAACAGAAACCCAAATCCAGATGAAAATGCAACCAGCATTGATAACCTCGGCTTCAAAAGCTGCCAAGCTCCAAACACTTTGGCATTTACTTCTACGGATGAATTTTGGGTAGTATGGTGTGACAATTCACTCACGAATTACAAGCTTCTTCTTAACTACTCCTCTGTCCCCTGGTCACTCACTCTAATAGCATCGCCGTCCTGCGTCTCTATCCTAACCAAATCATTTTCATGAGGTAAGTTCGATTCTGGCGTTTCGGAGTAAGGTATATGCTGAGGAATAAAGTCCTCTTCCGCCCCGGGCTTACTATAGTCATATGGCCACCTGTACACTGTTGGAATTTCGCCAGGCCAGTTTCCATGTCCTGGGTTTCGTGGCGTTGTCCACTCCAACGTGTTTGACTTCCATGGGTTAGCTGAGGCCTTTCTACCTCGGAAAATGCAATAGAAAAAGTTGAATAAGAAAATAAACTGAGCTGCAAGAGTTATGATCGCAGCGACACTAATCAAGGCATTTAAGTCTGCAAAAGAGTTAAATGCATCGAAGTTTGTGAATGAATAGTATCTACGAGGGAAGCCGGCCATACCAATGTAGTGCATTGGGAAAAACACCATATACACACCTATGAATGTTAGCCAGAAATGGAGATAGCCCAACCTTCTGTCCATCATTCTTCCAAACATTTTTGGGAACCAGTGGTATATACCCGCTAGCATACCAAAAAATGATGCACTACCCATCACTATATGGAAGTGCGCCACTACGAAATAGGTATCATGTAGCTGAATATCAATTGCCGCATTTCCCAGGTGAATACCTGTAAGTCCACCTGATATGAAAAATGACACCAACCCAATGGAAAACAACATAGCTGGTGTAAACACCAGGTTCCCTCGCCACAAGGTTGTTAAATAGTTGAAGACCTTAACTGCAGACGGTACGGCAATGATCAGCGTAAGCAGCATGAATATTGAACCAAGGAATGGATTCATTCCGGTTACAAACATGTGATGCGCCCAAACTATAAATGAAAGTATTGCAATACCGAGAAGCGATCCAATCATCGCGCGGTACCCAAAGATTGGTTTTCTTGAATTGGTCGATATTATCTCAGAGGTTATGCCTAAAGCGGGCAGAAGTACAATATACACTTCAGGGTGCCCCAGGAACCAGAAGAGGTGTTGAAATAGAACTGGGCTTCCTCCGGAGTTGGGCAAAGCCTCACCTCCGATATATATGTCACTCAGGTAAAAGCTTGTTCCGAAACTACGATCGAAAATTAGTAGCAAAGCCGCTGCAAACAGCACTGGAAATGACAGCAAACCAATAACAGCGGTAAGGAAAAATGCCCAGATAGTTAGTGGCAATTTTGAGAAAGACATTCCCTTAGTCCGAAGGTTGATTACTGTGGTAACATAATTGATACCTCCAAGTAGTGTCGATATTATAAAAAGAGCCATTGACACCAGCCATAACGTCATTCCTAACCCTGACCCAGACATTGCCTGTGGCAATGCACTTAGTGGTGGGTAAATTACCCAGCCACCAGAAGCTGGACCGGTAGAAAGAAATAACGATGTAAACATGACCGCACTGGAGGCAAAGAAAAACCAATAGGACAGCATATTCATAAAGCCAGAGGCCATGTCTCTGGCTCCAACTTGCAGTGGTATCAAGAAATTACTGAAAGTACCACTAAGACCTGCTGTTAGCACAAAGAATACCATAATGGTACCATGCATGGTTACCAAAGCCAGATAAAACTCAGTATCCAATTTGCCAGCATCGGTCAACCACCCTCCCAGTATGGGCCGCAGCCATTCCAAGCTCATGTCAGGAAACCCCAACTGCAACCGAAAAAGGACTGACATTAGTCCTCCGAGAAGTGCCCAGAAAATACCGGTGATTAGGAACTGCTTGGCAATTGTCTTGTGATCCTCACTAAATACGTATTTCGTCCAAAAATTTTGATCATGATGGTCATGTTCATGATCATCATGATGCTGTAATCCTTCGTCGACGTGAATATCTGCTGTAGCCATAATTATTCTTTATGTCATCCCTACATGGATGAATCAGGTTCTTCTGATTTGTCTTGTTCTGTATTGGTTGGTGCTGACTCCAGGCCAGACTTTATCATTGCCACTTCTTGGAGATTCTGTGAAACATACTTTAGCAACCCTGGGTCTTTCTGTATCATTGATTCCTGCTTGGCCTTCCACTCATTGTACTCAGCTTCCTCAACCACTATCACCATCATCCTCATTGAGAAATGACCGTTACCGCATATCTCTGTACACGCCAGCTCATAGTTGAATTCTGCGTTACCAGTTTCCTGCCGCATTTGCTCAGTTGTTTTGGTTGGCTTAAACCAAAACGTGGTAGGCATGCCAGGCACAGCATCCATTTTTTGTCTAAAATGGGGAAGATAGACGCTATGAAGTACGTCTCTAGCTCGAATTTGAAATTTTACATTCTTGTTAACCGGGAGATATATCTGCCCAGCGCTGAAATCATCAAATGAATTTTGGTCACTAAAATCTACACCCATGGGGTTGTCATCCATAGTAAGACGATAATCAAACCCGCCCATCTTATTGTCCTTTCCGGGGTAACGCACCTTCCAGGCAAACTGGTGGCCCATAATCTCTACCACTTCTGAATCCTCCGGGGCAGTATCAGTGATATCACTCCATACCATCAAACCAGATGTGACTAAGCCAGCAAGTACGATGGCGGGAACAACTGTCCAAGCTATTTCTAGCTTATGATTGTCGGGGTAAAAGTGCGCCTTTCGGTCGTCCCTGTACTGGTACCTCAGTGGGAAAGTAAAAAGCAGAAACTGCGTGATAAAAAACACAACACCCGTAACTGCGGTAGTTATCCAAAACAGTCTGTCAGTGACTACGCCATGCTCAGAGGCTACTGGTAAATTATAAGAATCGAAATGAGCGTATGAATACCAAACAAAAAGTCCACCGAAAACCAGCAAGAACACTAGAAACAAAACAGCATTCACCTGATTACTGCCACTAACGAGTTGCTTATCCGATCCCTTGATAATGCCCACGATCCGGCCAATGCGAAATAGCATAAATATGATAACCAGAAGGAGAACAACACCGATGGTAATAATTATTTCAAACATTTTATTTCTATTTGGTATTGTTGGGTACGGTACACTCTAACTACAACCGATCCGCCATTTTGTTTTGTTTCTAAATGTGATGATGCAAACTCTCATTCAACATGGGGTGATTTTTTGCTATCAATGGAGCCTTAGCCAAGTTTGTCAGCGCCACATATAAGAAGCCAGCACCGAAAACCAGAGCCATGCCAATTTCTAAGAATCCAAACCCACCATCATGCTGCATGGTTCCAGGGGTAATCATTAGGTAGAAATCGAACCAGTGTCCTATCACTATCATACCACAAATCAATTTCAAGAACCTCGTGTGTCGTTTAGCATCTCGGGTCATCAAAATCAGGAATGGCAACACAAAGTTGATTATCAAGTTGAAGTAGAATACCCAGGAGTAGTTGCTACTATTGATTCTTTCAATGAAATAAATAGTCTCTTCAGGAATATTAGCATAGTAAATCAGCAGGAATTGGCCGAACCATATGTAGGTCCAAAAAATTGTGAAAGCCCAGACAAATTTTCCGAGATCGTGAAGATGATTGGAGTCTACTATAGATAGCAGACCTTTCTCCTTCAGCGCCAGCACAATTAGCGTTATCATTGACAGGCCAGCCACCCACCAACTTGCAAAAACGTACCAGCCGAACATGGTACTGAACCAGTGCGTGTCTATTGACATCACCCAGTCCCAAGCCGATGTAGAAGATGTAACAGCAAATATTATCAGGAAGATAGCCGATAGGCTTCTCATTTTGTACCAATGTTGATTCCCTCCTTCAATATCCTCCTTAAGGGAATGCTTCCTCATCATCATAAAGAACCAATACCAAAGGGCAAAATAGAGTACCATTCTCAGTACATAGAAAAAAGGAAATCCGGGGTTTTCGGTAAGGGGCCAGAAGAAATAGGCCCTTTTTCCACTTATTATTGAGTCATACTTTTCCCCTCCCTCAACATACAGATCCGTGTGTGTCCAGTGGAAAATATCCCCGCCGGCTACAAAGAACATTACCAGCGTGAGAACACCACCTATGGGCAACCAATAACCGAAAGCCTCAGGAATTCTTTTTATCCCTGCTGACCATCCGGCTTGTGCGGCATATTGTATGGCAACGAAGAAAACTCCTATTATCGCTATTCCGATAAAATAAACATTGTTGATCCAGATGTTAACATATAGCCTTTTGAGCCAAGTTGGGCTACCATGCCCGCCTTCTTCACTGGCGGCTGATGCAAATTCAGCATCAGCACTTGCCAGAGCTCTATCAGAAACGACGTTGACACCGTGTCCCCCGTCCTCGGCTCCATGTCCTCCGCCTGCCATAGCCATAACAATGCCGACAATTACTAACACCACTCCAATTATGGCGGTGATAGCCAAGCGTTTCTTTGCCTCGGGGCTAAAAGTATATTGTTCCTCTATCGACATTTGTTATTGTTTTTGTAGCGTTTGTACGTATCGAACTATTTTCCACCTCTCTTCAGGGCTCAACTGCGAGGCATGTGCTCCCATTCTACCCTTACCAACTGTGATCACATGATAGATGTGTCCTTCAGAAACATCCTTTAGTGCAGCCGAATTGTAAACCGGAACTCCCCCAAATGCTTGCCCAACGGCTCCATCTCCTTGCCCGGTATCGCCATGACAATGTGTACAAAAGCGAGTGTAAAGCAACTTACCAGCATCTACTATTTCTTGGGTATTACCAATTGGGCTCTTAACGTTCGCAGCCGCGTAGGCTAAGCTGTCTTTTGGAATTCTATATGGCAAATCGCCATTCTTACTGCGACGGACCGTATTAGCTGGTGGCACCCGCATATTCATTTCATTGGGATTATTGGGATTTGAGCTGTAGTACTCTCCCAAACCATCATCCAACGAACTAACCCAGTTACCGGCGTCTTTATCCTTAATTTGCTTCAGTGGCTCGTAGGCTACTGAGTGATACATGTTTGGCGCATACTCCTTGCCAGGATCATCTTTTCCTGCGGAGCATGAAACAAGAACAGCTCCCACAATAATGAGAATTAGCCTGTTTGTTGTTGTCTTCATTTGAAACATATATCTCTTTTAGTCAAAGTTCTTTTCATTTACCTCTTCTGCGCCGGCCTCAGATAAAATTCCATTAAGCTGATCTTTTGAGAAGCTGGTATTCTTAGCGAGATCAATCGCCATCACATGCTTGTCGTCCGTAGTTCTGATATCAAATAGCCTCGGCTTTTTGTATGGCTTAAGATCACTAACGATCATAAATGTTCCGACCATTCCCAACGCTGCAAGTAATACTGTTAATTCAAAAGTTACAGGAATGAAGGGTGGTAATGATGTGAAATTTTTTCCCCCGATAATCATTGGCCAATCTACACCGAGCATCCAAAACATCATGGTTAGGGCGAGGGTAGTACCAGTCATTCCAAACATGAAGGCTGCAATAGGAAGCCTAGACATCTTATATCCAAGCGCTGTATCCAATCCATGAATAGGAAAAGGAGTATATACTTCGTGAATTTTGACTCCGGCGTCCCTTATCTTTTTCACGGCCCCAAGAAGGACGTCCTCATCATCGAAAATACCTACTACGAAATTCTTATCAGCTTCCATATTATTCAGCGGTATTAATTTCTGAAGTACTAGGCTGTGCTGGTTCTGCAGCTACCTTAGATTTTTCAGAGGTTGACTTAATTATACTTTTTATTTCTGCCATGTTAATTACCGGGAAGAACTTGGCAAACAACAGGAAGGCAGTAAAGAAAAATCCGAACGAGAATAGGTATACACCCACGTCATACTTAGTTGGGTAGAACATTGCCCAGCTAGATGGAAGATAGTCTCGATGCAGCGAAGTAACGATAATTACAAAACGTTCGAACCACATCCCAATATTGACAATGATTGAAAGGATAAATGTGGCCACAATACTTCTTCTGATTTTCTTGATCCAGAACAGTTGAGGCGAAATAACATTACAGGTCATCATGGTCCAGTAAGCCCACCAATAAGGTCCCGTGGCTCTATTCAGGAAGGCATATTGCTCAGCCTCCACTCCAGAGTACCAGGAAATAAACAATTCTGTGATATATGCTATTCCTACAATAGACCCGGTGATGATGATGATAATGTTCATCAACTCTATGTGCTCAATTGTAACGTAGTCTTCTAACTTGAACATGGCTCTTGTAACCAACATTAAAGTTAGTACCATAGCAAACCCTGAGAATATCGCCCCAGCGACAAAATATGGTGGAAAAATCGTTGTGTGCCACCCTGGTATTACCGAGGTAGCAAAGTCCATTGATACAATAGTATGCACAGAAAGAACCAGGGGTGTTGCTAAACCGGCGAGAACGAGGGAAACTGATTCGTAACGAGACCATGTTTTTGCGGCCCCATCCCAACCGAAACTCAACGCTCCATATATCATCTTAGAAACCTTGTTCTTTGCACGATCTCTGATTGTGGCAAAATCAGGGATCAATCCCAAATACCAGAAAACAAGTGAAACGGTAAAATATGTGCTAATGGCAAACACATCCCATAACAGGGGCGAGTTGAAGTTCACCCAAAGTGATCCAAAAGTATTGGGAAGTGGTAGTGCCCAATAAAATCCTAACCAAAGTCGGCCCATATGCAGACCAGGAAACATAGCCGCACAGATAACCGCAAAAATTGTCATCGCCTCTGCTGCTCTGTTAATTGACATCCTCCATTTCTGACGGAATAACAGCAAGATCGCAGAGATAAGCGTTCCGGCGTGGCCAATACCAACCCACCACACGAAGTTTGTGATATCCCAAGCCCAGCCAACGGTCTTGTTTAGACCCCATACACCAATCCCTTCCCACACCAACATAAATACTGCGTAGCCACCGAGGCCTAACGCGCCAAGGGAAATGGCCATTCCCAGCATCCACGATTTGGTTGGAGGCCCCTCTACTTGTCGGCAAATGTCTTCAGTAACATCAGCGACAGTCTTTCCACTGGTGACTAGAGGTTCTCTTACTGGTGAAACTACTTGCATATATAGTTCAATGTTTTAAATGTTCTCTATGCTTTATCCTTATTGCGGATCTTAGTCATATAATAAATATTCGGGCTTACGCCAACCTCCTCAAGAACAAAGTATGCCCTCTCATTTTGAGGTTCTCTCTTACCCTCGTCCTCAGCTTTGAAATCCAATAGTCTTGAGATTTCAGAATTAGCATCAAGCATATCACCAAATGTTATAGCATTGGTTGGGCAAGATTGCGCGCAGGCTGTGGTGATTTCGCCATCCTTCGGTCTTTGACCATTTTTCTTGGCTTCAAGCTTACCTGCCTGGATTCGTTGCACACACAGCGAGCATTTTTCCATAACTCCCCTTGAGCGAACAACCACGTCAGGATTTAACACCATTTTACCGAGGTCAGTATTCATCGCAGTATTGAAGTCAGCAAACTGCTTGTTATCGTGGTATTTGAACCAGTTAAATCTTCTAACCTTATAAGGGCAGTTGTTAGCACAGTAGCGTGTTCCGATGCAACGATTGTATGCCATTTGATTAAGGCCCTCTGTGCTGTGCGTAGTTGCAGCTACCGGGCATACAGTTTCACAAGGAGCATTATTACAATGCTGACACATCATCGGCTGGAAAGTGACCTCAGGATTAGCTTCAGGGTTTTCCTTATCTCTCATGCTCTCAGCATCATCACTGCTGCTATAATAGCGGTCAATTCTTAACCAATGCATCTCCCTTCTCATCAGCACCTCATCTTTTCCAACAACAGGGATATTATTCTCAACGTTACAGGCAACCAGACAGGCTGAACACCCGGTACAGGAGTTCATATCTACAGCCATACCCCAGTGGTGATTGTCATACTTGTGACCTTTCCAAAGACTGAGATTGAGGGGTTTTTCAGAATGATCTTCCTTAGACCAGGTTGATATCTTTGGTTTGTGATGTCTTTCCCAGTTTGGCTTCTGATATTCTGATAATACATCTTCCTGAACAACAAAACCTCTATCCATGTAGGTTTGATGGGTCTGAGTTCTGGCAATACGGTAGCTTTCCTCTGTTTTAGTGGCAGTTACTCCTGTCACATTAAAGCTTTGCGTACCATTGAGAGTGGTAATTGCCGGATATGCATTAACGCCCAGATTGTTACCAACCTTTCCGGCCTTTGTTCTACCAAATCCAATAGAGAGGCCAATTGTTCCCTCAGCTTGGCCTGGTTGAATCACAGCAGGAGCCTTCATGGTGGTTCCATTGACGGAAATATCCACCATCGATGTGCTATCCTCACCCATTTCGATTCCCATTTCGGTTGCATCGGTCTGGGACAATGTCACATAGTTGTCCCAAGTTACTTTAGTAACAGGGTCTGGCAATTCATGAACGAGTGGGTTATTGGCAAAGGAGCCCGTTCCCACTCCTACCTTTTGGTAGATTGCCAATTCAAGGCCACTTCCTCCCTTGTAATTACTACTAATGCTTTGTTCAACGGCACCAAAATCAGCGCTAAAAGTATAACCCCCACCAGATGCGGCATCGGATGCTGACATTTCCATCACGCCATCATGAACAGCTTTATCCCAAAATATCTGGAAGTCCAACTCTGAATTTTGGTTATCAAAGAACCTGGTTTTCCAGCTATTTTGTAGGTAGGTATAATAATCTGTGGTATTATTTCCAGCCCAGGTCAATAAAGTACTTTGAGCTTGCCTGGTGTCAAATAATGGTGCTATCGTTGGCTGAGCCAGGCTATAATTTCCAGCCTTAGGCTCCGCATCATTCCATGATTCCAGGTAGTGGTTATCTGGTGCGATGTAGTCTGCCAGGCTTGCAGTTTCATCTGCTCTGTCGTTGGTGCTGATCTTTACTCCAACCTTAGATAAATTCTGAGATAGCTCTCCTCCTCTGGCGTGGTCATACACAGGGTTGCAGTTATAGAATACTACAGCTCCGATTCCACCGCCCTTTACGTCATCAATAAATTGATTCATTGCCTCGTCATTTCCTTTTCGGAAATTAACTGGCTTGGAGAGGTCTATTGTTGTTCCGTAATTGCCTAACAGGTCGTTGATGGCATTCACCAATATCTGTACAGCTGGATCATTCGAACCAGAAACTACCAGTGAACTGCCGCGATTATTCCATAAGTCATCTGCGGCTTTCTTAAGGTGTGCATTATCCCAGTTGCTTAGGCTTGTCGCCGCCGCTCCTGCTTTGCCTGCAATAAGATTGTATAGTGTTGCAACAGCAGAACCCTGCTGAGATGGCTTAACCTTAATTCTATAGTCGGCGTTGGCCCCTGTAAGAGACATGTTAGACTCAACATGGTAATGTCGAGACATGGATTTTTGCTTAGGACCTACTTTTCTATTCTGAGAATATTGATGGGAGAATTCCAGCGGAGAAATCCAAGTGCCAAGAAAATCTGCATCAAATCCAACGATTACCTGTGCTTTGCCGAAGTCGTATGAAGGAATTACGGCTGAGCCAAAAGATGTCTCATTGGCTTTTGCAATACCGTACGCAGATTGCTGATCGTATACAACATGTTCGGTATTGGGGAAGGTTGCTTTGAAAACTTCGATGGCATCAAGTGTGGTGGGACTGAGTATGGTATTGCTAACAATCCGAATCTGTCCGCCAGCACCAGCCACTTCATTTAGCTTTGCGATAACTTCCTGGTCTAATTCTGCCCAGCTCTTATCAGTTCCTCCGGCTTGAGGACCTCTTAGTCTTTCTTCATCATATAGAGACAAAACTGACGCCTGAACCTGGGCATTAGTTCCGCCATAAGTAACTTTTGAAAGTTCGTTGCCCTCTATCTTGATCGGCCTTCCCTCCCTGGTCTTTACCAATACACTGCAGTAATCTCCACCATTTAGATATGTGGAAGCATAGTAGTTGGCTATTCCGGGGTCAACATCAACTGGTTTATTGAGGTACGGTATGGCCTTTCTAACAGGAGCCTCACATGCGGCAAGGCTTGCCGCGGCAACGCTAAAGCCCATCATTTTAAGGAAATCTCTACGCTCCCATCCGCTGTGTCCTTCTTCCTCACTCTTGCTAATTCGTGGTAGGTCGGCAGGAAATTCTTTGCCCTTATTTTTCAGGTAAGAAGGGTCGTTATTTAACTCTTCTAATCCTTTCCAATACCTTTTGTTATTGTCTTTCATATAGTTTTCGCAGGCAAATGATCGGTTAATAATGGCACTTAGAGCATTCCAGCCCTCCGATATCTTCCACTTTCATGGGCTCCTTACTTTGCTCCTTATGGAGTTCCACTAGCTTATCATAGTAGGCATTGCCCTGTGTATTAATATCAGTTTTGCGATGACAGTCGATGCACCAACCCATAGTTAGGTTGCTATGCTGCCTTACAACGTCCATTTCTTCTATTGGCCCATGGCAGGTTTGGCATTCAATGTTACCAACCTCAACATGTTGCGCATGATTGAAGTAGGCCAGATCCGGCAGATTATGGACCCTGACCCATTCTATTGGCGCATTGTTATCAACCGCGGCAAATATTTTCTTGATCTCAGGAGAATCCTTTAGAATTCCATCGTTAGGGTTATGGCAATTCATACAAATATTAGGTGAAGGAATATTGGCGTTTTTACTCTTCCTTACTCCGGTATGGCAATAGTTGCAGTCTATTTGGAAGTCGCCGGCATGTATCTTATGAGAGAATGCTATTGGTTGTGTCGGAGCATATCCCTCCTGTACTCCTATATTGTAAGCACCATCAATAACAGTCTTCAGAACGATGGCCATAAAAATAAAAGCCAGTACACCAATGGTTGCTTTGTTCTTAAGGAGTGCCTCGAAATTGAAGGGGGATGCTAGTATTTCTTTGTCATCCTCATCAAGCTCTTTCTGATTCAGGTAACGCTGCAGAACAGTTACGATCAGCATTAAAACGATGAGAATGAGGATGAGGACAATAACAAGTCCTACCAGTATAGCATTAAGGTAACCGGTTGAGATACCCGCTCCTGAAGTATTAGGATCGTTAGGGTCACCAACAACCACTGCTTCTGGTTCTTTTTCGGCCTCGGCTTTTACATATGAAATTATTGAAACAATCTGCTCATCGTCAAAGAAGTCGAAGGCGGTCATCTCCAACTTATTGTACTCCTCATAAAGCGCGACCAAATAAGGATCTCCAGACTGAATCTCCTTGCTCGAGTTTTTTACGAAAGCTATAATCTGCGGTAGTGTCCTTCTATCATACACCCCCTCCAAAGCAGGGCCGATATATCTCTCCTTTACTTTATGACAAGAGGCACAGTTCTGACGGAATAAGGAAGCTCCGGCATCAATAACTGCCTGGTCGGTGGAAAGACTGTCCGTTCCTTGAGCTGACACAGATGCCAGCGAGAGGAAGAAAACGAGGGGAAGGACGGTTAGGTTTTTGGTAAGTTTGGCAGCTAATTGCTTAATAGACATCTGCGTTATTCTATTAGTTTAGGTTGAGCTTTAAGTCCTCACAAATCTACTACTCGAGTTATATTTTTCAAATTTATTTCAACTTTTTAAAAATGGGGATGATTAGGGTGTAGCCGATGAAGAGTAATGTTGAAAAAATCCTCTCAAATATTGAACAAAGGAGGTTTTTAACGCTAGTAACTACCGCCCTCAACCTGGTGACCAGGCCTGGTAACTAGCTTGGAAATCGAAGTGCAGGCTTGGGTATAAAATAAGAAAGACCAACTGTTAATTGGTCTGTTTAAGATGTGAAACTTTGTGAGGCGCTGAGCGGATTCGAACCGCTGTAAAAGGTTTTGCAGACCTCTGCCTAGCCACTCGGCCACAGCGCCTAATATTGCCAAAGCTAAATAAATTATGCCTGGCATTTGACGCCAAGTATAATAAAAAAGAAGGTGACCGTAGTCACCTTCTTAAAGAGTTACTTGTCTTCTTTCTCCTCGTCTTCGGCCGGGGCTTCCTCTTCAGTTGCTTCTTCAGCAACTTCTTCCACCTGCTCATCGCTGTCCTTCGCCTCTTCCGTTTCAGATTGCTCCTCAGCTGTGGCTTCCGGAGCTTCCTCCTCCACTTTGTCTTCCACGACTTCCTCTACTTCTTCAGCCTTTGGCTCCTCAGCCTTTGCTTCGGCCTTAGCCTTTTTGGGCTTTTCCTCCTTCACCTCCTCAACAGCTTCTTCGCCGGGGCCACCTTCCATCTTACTCTTCAGTTCAGTCAACGCTGACAGATCACCCAGCGTTGATTTCTCAGCTTCTTGGTTGATCTTATCGATGGTGCTCCTCTTTGAAGCGGGTTTCTTCTTAGGCTTAGCTGCCTCCTCCTTAAAAGTATTGGTGTGAGAAAGCAGTATTCTTCTATCATCCTTGGAGAACTCCATAACTTTGAAGTCGATATTTTCACCGGCTTCTACAGTGGTGCCATCTTCTTTCTGCAAATTTCTGGTTACGCAGAATCCTTCAATACCATAAGGTAATTCAAGGGTAGCACCCTTATCCATCACCTCAAGCACGGTGCACTTGTGTACCGTTCCTGGTGCGAAGAAATCTTCAAAGGCCTCCCATGGATTCTCTTCAAGTTGCTTGTGTCCGAGTGCCAGTCTTCTATTGTCGATATCTAACTCCAACACCTTAACTTCCAGCTCCTCTCCTACCTTCACAAACTCAGATGGGTGCTTGATCTTCTTAGTCCAGGACAAATCCGATACGTGAACCAACCCGTCGATACCTTCTTCTAACTCTATGAATAGCCCAAAATTGGTTAGGTTTCTTACCACACCTTTGTGTGTTGTACCTACCCCGTATTTGGTTAGCACATCCTGCTTGGTCCAGGGATCATCTGTGAGTTGCTTGATTCCTAATGACATCTTACGCTCTTCACGATCGATTGTAAGTACTACGGCCTCGAGCTCATCGCCTACTTGCATGAAATCCTGTGGGTTTCTCAGGTGCTGTGACCACGACATTTCTGAGACGTGGATTAAGCCTTCCACGCCAGGAGCCAACTCCAGGAATGCGCCATAATCTGCAACATTCACGATCTTGCCTTTCACCTTAGACTCAACATCAACTTCTTTCTCAAGTGAATCCCATGGATGAGCTGTTAGTTGCTTCATGCCAAGAGAGATCCTTTTCTTATCCTCATCGAAGTCAAGTACAACAACCTTAACAGTCTCATCGAGGTTAAGAACTTCTTCGGGATGATTAATTCTACCCCAGGAAATATCAGTGATGTGCAACAGACCATCAACTCCACCAAGATCGATGAATACACCGAAATTGGTCATATTCTTAATAACACCTTCAAGTACCTGACCTTTCTCAAGGTTGTTGAGAATCTCAGCTTTCTGAGCTTCAAGGTCTTTCTCAATAAGTACTTTGTGCGAGACAACAACGTTGTCGTTAGTGTAGTTGATCTTAACCACTTTCACTTCCATCTTCTTCTCCACAAAAACGTCGAAGTCCCTGATTGGCTTAACATCGATTTGCGAACCCGGAAGGAAAGCCTCTATACCATATATGTCAACGATCAAACCACCTTTGGTTCTTCGCTTAACAAAGCCTTCTATTACCTTGTCGTTGTCACTGGCATCTTGAATCATCTCCCAGGCCTTAACGATCTTCGCTTTTCTTCGCGACAATACCAATTGTCCGTAGGCGTCTTCATGCTCTTCTACATATACCTCTACCTCATCGCCAATTTTCAGGTCGGGTGTATCTCGAAATTCCGAAGCTGCTACCAAACCGTCTGATTTGAATCCGATATTAAGGATAACATCGCGGTCGTTGATATCAACAACAGTTCCTTTGATCACTTCTTTTTCAACAACAACACCCAGCGATTCAGAGTAAAGCTTTTCCAGCTCTTCCTTTTCCTGATCGGTATAGGTATCTCCAAAACCCTTAGATTGAAGGTCTTCCCAATCAAAATCTTCAGGCTCTTTCGTTTCCTTTTTCTTCGGAGTTGCTTTCTCCTTAACTTCCGCCACAGGTTCTTCCTCCTTGGCCACTTCCGATTCTTCTTCTGTGGTCTCTGATTCAGCCACTGGCTCCACAGTTTCGGTTTCGGCCTCAGCCTCAACTTCCTCGGCGGATTCTTCCGTAGCGGGAGCTTCTTCTTCCGCTGTCACTTCTTCTTGAGTTTCCTCTACTGGTTCTGAACTTTCGGCTTCATCTTTTGCTGATTCCTCTTCTGCTGCAGGCTCTTCCGGAGCTATATCTTCAGTGGTCTCAGTTTGTGTAGTTTCTCCTTCTGCTTCGGCGGTTTCTTCTGTAGCTTCCCCCACAGGTTCAATTTCGTCAGTTGGAGTTTCAGCGGTGTCCTGGGTTTCTACCGTTTCTACCGTTTCTTCAGTTTGTTCAGAAACGTTTTCAACACCTGCTTCTTGATTTTCTTCTTTCTTAGACATTTAGTTTACCTAGTTCTTTTACATCCCCAGGTAAGGGATATTTGTTTGACAATTCTCCAGGTTAAGGGAGACCCGCTCATTCGAAACGGACTGCAAAAGTACTTAATTTTTGAATTTTTGAGGGGATACGAATAAAATATTTCCCTTTCATCGGGAAAAAGAAAAGGCCCTCGCGAAAGGGCCTCTAAGATATATAGCGACAACTTAATTTCTTATAACTACGGAATATCTTCCACTCTTAAAGTGCCGACTGCAAAATCAAGCAGGAGCTTTTGGAATAACATGGTATACCTTGCCTGAGCATAGTCGGTTTGTGCCTGGATATAATTATCGCTGGCAGTAGTGTATTGTACAAAATCAGTTATTTGTAGCTGGTAGCGTTCCTCCTCGAAACCAAATGAGACTTCAGCCGCATCAAGCTGAGCTTTAGTCGCATCAAAGTTTGTAATGGCATCTCGATAGTTCTCATAAGCCCTCAGCACATCGCTTTTCACCTGCACTTTCAGGTTATCTTCGGTGAGTTTAGAATTTTCATAGTTGATCTTAGCCTGAACGAATTGAGTGCGATTCTGAAAGCTGGTGAAGATGGGAATATTCATCGATACACCGTATTGAGTCCTACGGTTGTCAGTCATTTGATCACCAAAGCTGGGAACAGATGCATTACTATACCTCGAATTTATTCTACCAAACGCTCCAATTGATGGGATTTGAGTCGCCCTGGCTATGGCCTGGCCCCTTTTTGCAGCGGTAACTTCCTTCTGTGCGCTTAAATAGTCACCACGGTTAGTAAGAGCCGAGGTTGTAAGTTCATTGATATCCAGAGACTCGAACCCAGTGTTTTCGACAGACCATGCTGGCTCAATTACATCGAATTGCTCGGTAGGGTCTAACAATAACGTTTGGGCCAATGTTGTCTTATTGTTTCTTAATGCAATTTCAGCCCTAATCTTTTGCAGTCTCGCTGTAGCTACCTGCCCCTCCTGGTTGAAGAGATCAACCTTTGCCATGCTACCGGCCTTTACCTGCTCCTCAATTTGTTCATAGGTCTTTTCTTGAGTCACCAGGTTCTGGCTCCTTATTTTCAGAATTTCAGCGCTCAACAATACCTGCAAGTATTGATTCGCTACCTGGCTCATTACAGTTTGCCGGCTTCGGTTTACCAGATGGGTCTGTGATTCCAGCCGGGCATTGGCCTGTCGTAAGGTATTATAATTTGTTAAGCCATTGAATATGGTAAGATTCGCATCAACACTTCCGAAGAAGTTATTGGTTTCGGCATCATTAACCACCCTAGCTTCTTGCTCGATAAACTGATTGCCCTGTGTTTTCCATGCCTGGGCAGAAGCCGACAAAGTTGGGGCAAACCTGGCCATGCTAGAGAGCTTTTGGGCCTGCGTAACATACTGCTGATTCTCTTGCTGTTTAATAGTTACATTGTTGTCCAATGCAATCTTAACGGCATCTTGAAAAGTTAATACCTGCTCCTGCGCGGTAACCGAGATAACGGCAAGGGACAACGTAAATGCGAAGGCGATTTTTTTCATTGCTTTACTTTCTTTTCTTATTCTACCGATGGTACTGACATTCCTTCAGTTTGCACATCTTCCTCAACCTGACCATCAACTAATTTGACTATACGCTGACCATATTGAGCATTTTTCTCAGAGTGTGTAACCTGAATAATGGTCATGTTCTCTTCTTCATTTAATTTTTTGAAGATGTCCATAATCTGCTCACCTTGTTCGGAATGAAGGTTTCCGGTTGGTTCATCCGCCAGCAATAGCTTTGGTTGTCCAATAATGGCGCGAGCTACACCTACCAACTGTTGCTGGCCTCCGGAAAGTTGTTCTGGAAAAAGGTCTTTCTTGGCAACCATTTGAAACCGGTCAAGCATCTCAGCTACCATACTTTTCCGCTTCGATGCTTTCACCCCTTTGTACAACAAGGGAGTCTCTATGTTTTCATAAACGGTAAGTTCATCAATCAAATGATAGGCCTGGAATATGAATCCTATGTAGTGCTTGTGTAACTCCGACTTCTTTCTCTCCTTTAATTTGTGTACTTGCTCTCCAAAAAAGTAGTATTCACCGTCAGAGGGCTCATCAAGCATTCCAATAATATTGAGTAAGGTAGATTTGCCTGCTCCACTCGGTCCCATAATTGTGAGAAATTCTCCTTCTTGAATGGTAAGATCAATACCCTTCAGGATGAAGGTGCGCTGGAACCTGGAATCGACATATTTATCCAGATCTTTTAATTCTATCATTTGTGAAATTTTCTTAGTTCGAACTGTGAGCCAAGTTAGCCAAGAAACATGCCAATAACCAAATCGGCTAAAATTGGCCAAAAAAGGCCTATCTGACTCGTATTCGGCATTTCGCTCCGTCCGAATACGGAGAATGGTGTCCGATATCAGACAGTAAAAATTTCTTCCGTCCGCGTTCCAAAAGCACACTTATTTCAAATTCATACTTTCAGGTGAAGGGCGATTGCGGCAAGGCTTTACCTTTGGGAGACAAACAGATAATCTATGGAACTAGGACACTTCTCACTAAGTCTTAATGTTAAGGACATTACTGCCTCTAAATCGTTTTATCAGGCTATGGGTTTTATTGAAATCGATGGCAGCGCTAACAATCAAGATTATGAACTTCCGGCTGGTCAGGATTGGGCCATTATGAAAAATGAAGGCACAGTAATCGGGCTATTCCAGGGAATGTTTGAAAGTAACATTCTTACATTCCATCCAAAAGATGCCAGATCGATTCAGAAAAGCCTGAAAGAATCTGGAATTGGAATTAAGGTAGAAGCAGACGAATCTGAAACTGGGCCAGCTTATGTTATGCTAACTGATCCAGATGGAAATGAGATCATGTTCGACCAACCTTAAGCTACTCGTATCGAAGTGAGTGTGCCGGACTAATTAGAGCAGCCTTGATCGACTGGAAGCTAACTGTTATCAAGGCGATAATCAACGTGACAACTGCCGCTAGCAGGAAGATCCATATCTCAATTCCGATTCTAAAGGCAAATGTCTGCAGCCATTGATTCATCAGCAGCCAGACGATTGGTACGGCTATTAAATTAGCTATCAAAATCAATTTGACATACTCCTTAGACACCAAAACAAAAATGGCTGGCACAGATGAACCTAAGGCTTTTCTAATACCAATTTCTTTTGTTCTTCTCGAAGCCGAAAATGACGCCAAGCCAAACAATCCCAAACAAGCAACGAAAATGGCCAGCAATGAGAAGAAGCTAAACACCTGACCAAACTGCTTTTCGGAGTTGTACTGCTCGTCAAAAAATGAGTCAAGGAAAAAATAATCATAGGGGTTTCCCGGGAAAAACTGTCTATACTTCTCTCCAATAAAAGCCAAAGTTTGCCCGAGATTATCTGTTGATAACTTCACTGAGTAATAACTACTAGCCGTTGGTCTTAGGAGGAAAGCAGTTTGGTCAAAATCTTTCATTAATCCCTCCTGATGATAATTCGCAATTACACCAACCACCTCAAGTGTGTCTCCACCAATTACTGCTCTATCTCCGATAGCCTCTTCAGGTGAATCAAAACCGAGAAGTTTAACCGCTTTCTCGTTCAAAATAACACTGGACTGATCGGCTGTAAATTCCCTGGAATATCCTCTACCCGCCACAAGTCGATGTTGGTATGCGTCGATGAAGTCGTAGTCGATTCCGACCTTATACATTATAACAGATTGCTGTGTTGAGCCAAGCTTTCGGGAGCCATTGGTCCAGTAAATCAGGTTGCCAGGGATCTCTGTTGAAACGGCAGCCACCTCAATGCCAGGATGTTTGGCAAGCTCATTCTTGAAGGTACCCAGGTCGTCAGCGTAGAGCGAATCGTTGGCAATTACACCGGGGCCATTAATCACCACCATTTGGTCTATATCTATTCCTAAATCCTGGTTCTGCATATAACTCAGTTGCTGCCTTACTATCAAGGTCCCGGCTATCAGCCCTACAGAGGCCACAAATTGTATCATTACCAGCACCTTTCTTAAATCGAACCTGGACCGGCCACTACTGGTGGCTCCTTTAAGAACAACTGCAGGTTTGTATGAAGACAAAACGAATGCCGGGTATAAGCCAGACAAGAAGGCGCCGGCAACCAGCAAGCCGCCTAACGACAGCCAGAAATTGAGATTATTTATGATGTCAAGCTCCAGGCCTTTATTGGCCAATTGATTAAAGAGCGGTAAGGCTATAAACAGTAGTAGCAACCCTAAAATGGCAGCAATTATATTCAGTAATACGGACTCAATGATAAACTGCCTGATCAGCTGTTTCTTTACTGCGCCAATGGCTTTTCTGATCCCGACTTCTTTGGCTCTCTCCAAGGCCCTGGCAGTACTGAGGTTTATGTAATTCACCCAGGCAATAACCAGGATAAAGAACGCAATAAGCATAAGGAAATAGACACTTCTACCGTTACCATTTACCCTGGCTTCTTGTATTAGATCAGAATAAAGGTGAATATCTTCCAGTGGTTGCAAAACGAACTTCATTCGATTGCTGGCATTTTCTCCACCTTGCTTTTCTATATATGCTGGAAACTTAGCCTCCAGGTTATTTACACTAGCGCCGGGCTGAAGCTCGAGGTATGTATAGAAATCGTACCATCCCCAGGCGTCATCGAACCCCTGGCCCCACTGGTTAATGAGGGTGACATAGGATAATAGGAAATTAAATTTAAGGTGGGAATGCTCAGGTGACTTTATCACACCCGTAATTTCATATTCTTCCTGATTACCGAATTTTATATTCTTGCCAATAGGGTCTTCATCACCAAAGTACTTTTTAGCTGCCTCTACGGAGACCACTGCGGTGTTTGGCTCTTTCAAGGCTGTGGTAATATCTCCAGACACTAGCTCATAGGAAAAGAGATCTAGGAAATTCTGGTCAGCCTGGAAGAGGTAATCCTCTTTGATGCTAACCTCGCCATATCTAACCACCCCACCACCATAGCGAAGAAACAGCCGCGAATAGTTTACTACCTCTGGGAATTCCTCTACCATGGTGGGTCCTACCCTGGGAAATGCTGTTGCACACTTAAACTGCAGGGCGCCATCGCTGTAAGAATCATACTCTACTCTATAAATATTGCTAGAGTTCTCATGAAATTGATCGTAGCTTAATTCATGGTCTACATATTGCAGAATTAGCAAACTGGCAGCAATTCCAATGGAAAGACCGGTGATATTAAGTAGAGTAAATCCCTTTTGGCGCAGAATATTTCGAAATGCAACTTTTAGGTAGTTTTTGAGCATAATAATTGGTTTTGCTTACTAATACGTTGGCGGCAGCAAATAGGTCATTTGTTTTGCCATTAATCAAGCTACTACCGAGGAATAGCGCTATCTTAACGATGAAATGAGATCAATACCTTCTGAAGTAGATTTTTCGCAGATTTATTGAAACAATGCTAACGCCTGATTGTTACTAATTCAAAGAATTAATTGTAATGGGAACATATTCCATAAAAGATCTCGAGACTCTTTCTGGCATTAAAGCTCACACCCTGAGGATATGGGAGAAGAGACATGGAATTATTACCCCAGAACGAACAACCACTAACATACGCTTCTATAGCGATCACGACCTGAAGAAGATACTTTGTGTTGCGCTACTCAACAGTCACGGGCTGAAAATTTCCAAAATTGTGGGCATGTCGGTCGACGAGCTGAATGAGAAGGTCATGGAGATTGCTCATTATGCCGTGGGCAATGAGGGTCATCTGAATCAGCTGGTTATTGGTATGCTCGACCTGGATGAACAAAAATTCAACAAGATTATTAACGATTATTCTCTGGAGCGGGGATTTGAAAGCACCATACTGGACTTGATATATCCTTTCCTGGAAAAGATCGGAGTGCTTTGGCAAACCAACAATATTCAGCCTGCGCACGAGCATTTCATATCTTGCTTAATCAGGCAGAAAATTATCTCCGCAATAAACGCCATAGACACTCCAAAAACCGCGGAAGTTGATTTCTTACTATATCTTCCTGAAAATGAAATGCATGAATTGGGGCTGCTGTTTTACAACTACCTCGTAAGGAATGCAGGTTATTCCTCACTTTACCTCGGTCAGTCAGTTCCTTACAATGACCTCAGGGCTGTTTTTAGAACCCGGCCATTCAAAAAGATTGTAACCTCTTTCGTGTCGCCAACTTCCAGGGAAGATCTATCAACCTACCTTGAAAACCTCAAGAAGGACTTTCCATCGTGCGATATTCTGGTTTCTGGCTACCAGATCCAACACTACGGGTTTACCAACGACGCCAACCTCACAACCTTCAAGACAGCTAAGGATTTAAGAGCTCTTATCTAGTTTGTTCAATAATTTTTAATTTTTATTAAACAAAGTGATCAACTATTCGTTTATATCTAAAATTTTGTTTAACTTTACTATATAAACAT
The DNA here is from genome assembly GCA_028285445.1 of Cyclobacteriaceae bacterium. Taxonomy (GTDB): domain Bacteria; phylum Bacteroidota; class Bacteroidia; order Cytophagales; family Cyclobacteriaceae; genus JANQPQ01. Next base: position 44,118 of record JANQPQ010000012.1, read on the forward strand.
TAAACAAATTGAACACACTAACTTTCTCTAATCAACTTGTAGAAATGACCGACACGCTGCGGTTGTTCACTAAGAGGTTCACTAATAACGATGAAGAGTCTAGAGATTTAGTGCAGGACACAATTCTCAAGGCGCTTACCTATCGTCACCGATTCATGGATAATACAAACCTGAAAGGTTGGCTCTATACTATTATGAGAAATATCTTCATCAATAATTACAGAAGGAAGAAGCGGACCTCCGAAGTTCATGATAATACAGAATCACAGTATTACCTTAATGTTGCCGATGATGTTACCTCCAATTTTCCGGTGCGCAGCCTGGAATTCAAGGAATTGACGGAGATTGTTGAAAGTACAAAAGAAGAATTCCTTAGGCCATTCCAAATGTATGTTGACGGATACCACTATCACGAAATAGCTGAGGAACTTGGCATACCCCTGGGAACGGTGAAAACCCGGATATTCTATGCGAGGAAGGATATAAAGAAGAAGATAAAAAATAACTAATTTTCCATATGTCACGGAAAGTCGCAGTTATTGGGGGAGGTTTTGCCGGGTTATCTGCGGCGAGCCACCTTGCAAAAGCTGGCTGTTCCGTTACATTACTTGAAAAAAATAGCACCCTTGGAGGAAGAGCGCGTAAGTTCGAAACCCAAGGGTTTACTTTTGATATGGGCCCTAGTTGGTATTGGATGCCTGATGTTTTTCAAAAGTACTTCGAGTCCTTTGGTAGCTCTCCAGCAGACCACTACGATCTGATTCGGCTTGATCCCTCCTACCGTATATTCTTTTCGAAGGAAGAAATTATAGATATACCTGCTGGCTACGAAGAACTTCTGGAATTATTTGAAAACTTAGAATCTGGCGCTGCCGGGAAGTTGGAGAAGTTTCTCAAGGAGGCCGAGATAAAATATAAAGTAGGAATACAGGATCTGGTTTACAAGCCAGGGTTGTCATTGGCAGAATACCTTGATCATAGGGTAATCAGCGGAGTTTTTAACCTACACCTTTTCCAGGATGTTGCCAGCTATGTAAGAAGGCACTTCAAGCACCCAAGCCTGGTACAAATGCTTGAGTTTCCAGTTCTGTTCCTGGGAGCAATGCCCTCCGAAACGCCCGCGCTTTACACCCTTATGAACTACGCCGACATCAAACTAGGAACCTGGTATCCGCAAGGTGGCATGAACAACATTATTAAGGGCATGGAGTCGGTAGCCAAATCATTAGGCGTAGAATTTCTACTTAACTCGGAAATCTCTGCGATCGAAGTAATTAATGATACCGCAGTTTCTGTGGAAAGGCAGGGAGAGAAATTGCAAATAGATGCGGCCATTGCTGCTGCGGATTATCATCATGTGGAAACAAGTCTTCTGCCGGAAGGATATCGAAACTACAGTGAGCGATATTGGCAATCCAGGGTTATGGCTCCCAGCAGTTTGATCTTTTACCTGGGAATAGACAAAAAATTGCAGGGTCTTCTTCACCACAACCTGTTTTTCGACCAGTCATTTTCAAAGCATGCTGAAGAGATTTACAAAAATCCTCAATGGCCAAGCAACCCTCTCTTCTATGTTTGTTGTCCTTCAATTACAGACGATAGTGTGGCGCCGGCAAATTGTGAAAATTTATTCATTCTAATACCAGTGGCTCCTGGTTTAGAGGATAGTAAAGAGATTAGAGATCAATACTTCCAACTCGTTATGGAAAGACTGGAATCCTTAACAGGCCAAAGTATTAAAGAGCATATCCTGGTGGAGAAAAGCTATGCCCACAAGAATTTCATTGAAGACTACCATTCATTTAAGGGCAATGCTTATGGATTAGCAAATACTTTAAAACAAACTGCTATCTTGAAGCCAAGTCTGAAAAACAAAAGGGTAAGTAATTTGTTCTATGCAGGTCAACTAACAGTTCCTGGCCCTGGAGTTCCACCATCCATAATTTCAGGTGAAGTGGCCGCAAAACAGTTATTGAAAACTCAAAACAAAACATGGAATGAAATCACTGTTTGATGAGGTTGCCATCAAATGTAGTCGCCTAACCACGCGATCTTACAGCACATCATTTTCACTGGGTATTCAGCTCCTGGGCAAAGAGCTGAGAGACCCTGTCTATGCAATCTATGGGTTTGTAAGATTTGCTGACGAAATTGTAGATACTTTCCACGATTACAATAAGGAAGAGCTGCTCACTAAATTCAAATCTGATACCTACGAGGCTATCGAATCTGGTATCAGCTTAAATCCTATTTTGAATAGCTTTCAGCATGCCGTTAATCGCTATAATATTGATCACGACCTTATTGAAACTTTCCTAAAAAGCATGGAGATGGACCTGCTGCAGGTTGAATATGACCAGGAGAGGTTTGAGGAATACATCCTCGGGTCAGCCGAGGTTGTTGGCCTCATGTGCCTCAAAGTATTCACCGGAGGAGATGAAGAGCAGTACCGTCAGCTACAACCATATGCTATGGCTTTAGGCTCTGCGTTTCAAAAGGTTAACTTCTTACGCGATGTAAAGAACGACCTGGAGTATTTGGGTAGATCGTACTTCCCGGGAGTGAACCTTGAGTCGTTGGATGAGCAAACCAAATCAGAGATTGAGCAAGACATTGAAAAAGATTTTAATAAGGCATTAATAGGTATAAAAAAACTTCCCCAAACTTCTCAATTTGGCGTTTACATTGCCTACGTTTATTACTACGCCCTTTTCAAGAAAATTCAGGCAACTCCTTCCCGTAGCATTCTTAAGCAAAGAATCAGGATTCCAAACAATAAGAAATATGGGATGCTGGTTGGCTCATACTTGCGTTATAGATTAAACCTGATCCGCTAATGGAAGAAGTCGTATTAGTTGACAATCATGACAATGCCATTGGTTTCATGGAAAAAATGGAGGCCCACAGAGAAGGCGTATTGCACAGAGCTTTCTCGGTTTTCCTTTTCAATGACAACGCTGAGCTGCTGTTGCAAAAAAGGGCTGAGGACAAATACCATTCAGGCGGGCTTTGGACAAATACTTGCTGCAGCCATCCCAGACCTGACGAAGCTGTACTAAGTGCCGCTACCCGCAGGTTGATGGAGGAAATGGGAATCATTTGTGAACTTACTCCTGCCTTCACTTTTACCTACAAATCACAGTTCGAAAATGGCTTGATTGAACATGAACTCGATCATGTTCTTATCGGTGAATTCAATGGCGAACCCAGTTTGAATCGCGAAGAAGCCACGGACTGGCGATATGTCTCCTTATCAGACCTGGCCCAGGAATTAGAAAACAACAGCAGCAAATACACCGCTTGGCTAAAGATCGCTTTCCCAAAACTGCAAAAATTCCTCGCTGATAACCCCTCCAATTGAATACCCTTAACGTTGCAGATGACTTGAAGCAAAAGGTCCTCTTTTGGTTTAGACGAGACCTAAGAATTGAAGACAATACCGCGCTTTTTCATGCCCTAAGGGCCAATCCTGAAGTAGTCCCACTATTCATATTCGATATTAACATCCTTTCCGAATTGCCAAAAGACGATCCCCGGGTAGGATTTATCTATGACACAGTGGTCTCCATTAAATCTCGGTTGGAAGAAATGGGCTCATCGCTTTTGATTTTGCATGGTGACCCAATCCAACTAATAAAATCTATGGTGCCAGTAGCCATTTACACCAATCGTGATTACGAGCCTTACGCAATTGAGAGAGATGAGCTAGTCAAACAGTTGCTGGAAGGGCAAGGTTCTGGCTTTCATACCTTTAAGGATCAGGTGGTGTTTGAAAAAAGCGAAATAGTTAAAGACGACGGATCACCCTACACTATTTACACTCCGTATATGAGAAAATGGAAGAATGAGTTGGCCAATCAGGACACAAATTCCTTCAGCGTTGCCCCTATGTATTCGAACCTACTCAAATGCAAACCTCTTCCCTACCCTTCTTTAGGTGAAATTGGTTTTGAGTCGTCCCAGATCGCAATTCCCCCACAAACTTTAGATAAAAGTATTGTTGACAACTATCATAATACACGAGATATACCGGCTATTGTGGGAACCAGCAAGCTGGGCTTGCACTTTAGGTTCGGTACAGTTAGTATCAGGGAATTGGTAAGGGTTGCCATCAAGATGAATGAAACCTGGCTCAATGAATTGATCTGGAGGGAATTCTTTATGATGATCCTGTGGCATTTTCCGGAAGTGGTAACTAATACCTTTAAGCCTCAATACAACGACTTGCCATGGCATAATAACGACCAACATTTCAAACTTTGGTGTGAAGGAAAAACTGGCTATCCGTTAGTAGATGCGGGTATGCGGGAATTGAATGCCACCGGCTTTATGCACAACCGTGTTCGGATGGTCACCGCCAGCTTCCTATGCAAGCACCTCCTAATTGATTGGCGGTGGGGTGAGGCCTATTTCGCCGCCAAACTTTTGGATTACGAGCTTGCCTCTAATAATGGCAATTGGCAATGGGCTGCTGGCACAGGATGCGACGCAGCGCCTTATTTCCGAGTCTTCAATCCTACACGACAGCAAGAAAGGTTCGATCCTGATTTCACCTACATAAAGAAATGGGTAGCAGAGTTTAACTCTCCCAGCTACCCGCAGCCTCTGGTAAATCATGATGAAGCCAGGAAACGAGCTATTGACTTTTACAAACAGCATTTGCCCTCAAACAATTAGACCTTGTGGCTGTTATTTTGAAACAGAAGGAGTAATTATGAAGACCTATATCCTGGAAAGAGAACAACTATTGCCAATTTCAGTGGATGAGGCCTGGGATTTCTTCTCTTCTCCAAAGAATTTGAGTAAGATAACTCCTGACTACATGGGCTTCGAGATTAAGTCTGAACTTCCACCAAGAATGTATTCGGGGCTTAAGGTAGCATATACCGTAAAGCCATTGTTGGGCTTGCCGATGAGATGGGTGAGTGAGATTGATGAAGTGGACGAACCAAAGTACTTTGTCGATAGGCAATTGAAAGGGCCCTACAAGCTCTGGGTACACCAGCACTTTATAGAAGAAACAAGTAAGGGTGTAAAAGTTTCTGACAGGGTGGAATATGCACTTCCCCTGGGAATTTTGGGTCAAATTGCACATTGGCTTTTTGTCAAGCGTCAGCTAAATGGTATCTTTGACTATCGTAAGAAGGTATTGTCAAAATTGTTTAGTGACAAGCCAAGCTTGCAAGTGGCATGAGTACCTTAATAAATATTTTGCTGGTTACCGGCACCTTCTTTTTCATGGAGTTCATGGCCTGGTTTACACACAAATTTGTGATGCATGGTTTCCTGTGGATACTCCATCGTGATCATCACGTAAACGAGCCAGGGTTCTTTGAAAAGAACGACGCCTTCTTCCTAATCTTTGCCATCCCGAGCATTACACTAATGGCTATCGGTATGAATACACTTGGATTTCCATTTTGGATTGGGTTGGGAATCTTGATTTATGGCTTAGCTTACTTCATGGTCCATGATATCTTTATCCACCAACGATTCAAACTTTTTACTCGAAGTAATAACATCTATCTACGGGCCATAAGAAAAGCTCATAAGGTGCATCACAAGCACTTGGGTAAAGAAGAAGGTGAATGCTTTGGTATGCTGCTGGTACCCTGGAAGTACTTTAGGGAAGCGCTGGCTACCAAGAAGTAGCCTTATGTATACCTACCTTCTTGTCAATCTATTCACTATTATTATTCCCTTTGGTTATAGCTTTGACAGGCGCATTCGTTTTCATAAGCAATGGCGTCATCTATTCCCGGCCATGCTCATCAGTGGTGGTTTATTCATTGCTTGGGATGTCGCATTTACCAATTGGGGGGTTTGGGGGTTCAACGCACGCTACCTCCTGGGAATCGAAATTATCAATTTGCCCTTAGAGGAATGGCTTTTCTTTATTGCTATCCCCTATGCATGTGTTTTCACCTATGAGGCCTTCAAGGTTCTGATTCCTCACGACTTGTTAGGCAAACAATCAAGGGTAATAAGTTGGGTACTAATTCTTGGCCTTTCCATTATAGCGATATTTAACCTAGAAAAGGCGTATACTGCCACAACCTTTTTGCTGCTGAGCGCCTTCATAGCGTTCCTCGAAATAGTGGTAAAGCCAAAATATCTTGGGCGCTTTTACCTGGCTTACGGAGTTGTAATTCTCCCCTTCTTCATAGTTAACGGCATTCTTACTGGATCCTGGATTGACGAGGAAGTAGTTTGGTATAATGACCTGGAAAATCTTGGAATTAGAATGGGAACAATACCTGTTGAGGACACATTTTACGGTATGCTATTAATCCTTCTCAATGTATTTCTGTTTGAATTACTGAGATCCAGGCAGAGGAAATCCTCCTAGTCACCATCCTCGGTTGTCATAGCCCTGAATCACCCCTTTATTATATAACTATTTAAAGATATTACATATCATTAAATAATATTTTCTTCATAATTTGAATATTATCAATAAACTTTTAGCTTTGCGAGCTATAAGTAATATTAAATATTACTTTTTAAAGTAATTATATTAATAACATTAGTAAGTCACTATTAAAAAGGATAGTATCTATGAAGAACACGAAACTTCCAAGACTACCTTTTCGACATCTACTTCGTTCTCTGGTACTGACTTCCTTTTGTCTCTCTTCGGTTTTGGCCCAAGATGACGGAGGTGATTCGGGAAAGTTAGCGGTTGGTGTCAAAACGGGGGTCAATTTTAACCAAATGGACAGCCATGCCCTTACGCTAGGTTTTACGGGTGGTGGTTATGCCAATTATGCTGTGCTGGACTTTCTTGATGTCCAGTTGGAACTGCTTTACAATCAGCAGGGCGGAACGCGGCAAGACTACTTCCAAAATTTTAGTCCCCTCGATGGGGATCTAATCGGAATTAGTTACTACCACCGCAGCGTAGAACTCCACAACCTTGAAATACCAGTTATTGCCCGAGCAACGTTGCCGGAGTTAGCTGGTGGTTCGGTAACACCTAAGGTGCTTTTTGGATTAGCCTACGGATTCACTTTAGGTGCTTTCGAGGTTAGCGACCAGTACTGGCATTTCAGGCAGAACAGCCCATCAACTCTGGTAGTACCGGTATCCAATCAACGTGAAAATGTAGGGGCCAACTATGAACAACATCAGTTTGGACTAATTGCCGGAATGGGTGTTGACTTCAACGTAGGAGATCGCACTCTGAGTACCGAAATCCGCTACAGAAGGGGCTTAAACGAAGTTAACATCATCAACTTCGTGATCCCTGAGCAGGGCGGGCAGCTCTATACATCCACGCTGAGTATCAACTTCGCATTGTCACTATTCAAATTTTTATAAGAAACAACTAGGTAAAATTAAAATTTTAGTAAATCATGAAACTACGAAAACTAAGTTGGTTTATGCTTGCCACTTTGGTGGGTTTCACCACCTTCATAGCTTGCCAGGATGAGTTCGATGAGATGGCTTTCCTGCAAGAACAAGCACGATTGGCCCAAGAAGCTGCCGATGCTGAACAGGCACGGAAAGACGCTGAGGCCGCTGCAAAAAAAGCAGCAAATGAAGAGCAAACCAGGCTCGGAGATCTTCTTAAATCGCTAACTTTTCAATTAGTACAACCCGACGGAACGGTGGTCCCAGGATTAAATGTTACTATTAGTACACTTGATGCTGATGGCAATCCAACAACCGCTACAATTGCTACAGATGCCAATGGTAATGCCGTTTTTGGTGATGTTCCCATTGGGGGTGTTGCATTTGAAATCGACGATCCTAACGGTGTATTTCTTTCAGCCAAAGGTATACTAGACACGGAGAATGGAGCGACTAGAACTACCACCGATAGTGATGGCAACGTAATCGCAAAGCGCAGAAGTGAAGCAGTAACTCTTGATGTTTTCTCATCGGCTGCAAGTGAACTTGGTACTATCAGCGGAAGATTAGAAGTTGAAACCAATGTTACAAATGAAACGCCAGAGATACCTCAAGATGTTGTAATTGTTGCTGACCTTTCCACAGCGGCTAGCAGCGCAAAATCAGATGGTGTCGATGTTAGGCTTTATGAAATTAATCAGGATAACATTAGTAGCGGCTATACTTACGATAATGCCACTGGTGCTTTTAGCTTAAGTGTACCTGCTACTCAGGATGGTGTAACTGTAAATCTACTGTACCCAGAGTTGCAGTTAGACCAAACCATTGCTATAGATGAAAGAAATGGAGTTAAAATTGATCCTGAATACGCAACTGTACCCACCTCATTTGGGCCAGATATTGACTCAGATGATATCAACTCGGTAACTGGAGTAAAAGCAGTCTTCCCAGCCCCTCCTGCAGCAGGACAGGGTTTCGGATTCACTTTCACTATTAAGCCCCGTGATCTTGGTGGATTTACGCAGACCAATCTCTCTGGAGATTTTACCGCCAGCAACATTCGTTATCAAGTTACAAACCGTGGCGCTGGATATACCATTTCTCCTGACGTTGCTGTTACAGATGGCGGAGGAACAGGCGCCAAAATGGAAGCTGCTATTGAAGTAAGTGTTGCCAAAGTTGCCATTACTGATGGCGACGGCACCATTGACCCGGCGACTCTGGAAGAGAACGACCAGGTTAGAGTTAGATTTGTAAGCATCGATGGTGATGGAAACGAAAGAATCAAAACATTCAATGAGGTCTTAACAGTTAATGCCAGTGGCGATATTGACACTGATGACATAGACCTATCAGCGAGTAGTTTTGAGAAATTCGATACAGAGGAATTTGACAACCCTGGCACCTTCAATGGGTACGATATCGCAAGCCACACCATCAAATTTCACAACCAAACCAAAGGTGAAGATGTCACTAGCCAATTCGCTGGCAGTATTACTTTCGGAACTGACGGCCATGTTTCCGCTGTAAGAATGAACGACGCTGGTAATGAGGATTATACATCAGCTCCGACAATCACATTCACTGGTGGTAACGGTACTACGCAAGCTGTTATGAACGTGTTGGCTTTTGCAACTCTTCACAAAGTTGAGGTTGACAATTCGAACAACACCACAGAATACATGGTGGAGCCTGCGAGCATAGTAATTGAGCACACTTCCGCTAGCGGCGGGGAGACAACCTCAAATGAGTTTAGAGACAAGGACGCAGCTAACGCTGTTACGTTTTTAGGTTCCTTGACTGTTGAAAACGGAAACATAGTTTGGGAAGATCCAACTCGTGAGCACTTTACAGAATTCTTCTCAACCACTACTCCGGAGGTTATTATTGAGGATAAAGACGTGGAAATTGCATCTGCAGATGTAGAATTAGATGACGGGGAAGTAACAGGCTTGGAGGATGTTGAGAATGGTGTAGGCTACAATGCTGAGTTCACAGTATCAATAGTACCTTCAGTTACCGGTGCTCCAGGTACCGGTGCTACCGTGCAATTGACAGGAGGCACGCTAAGTGCAACTAGTGGAGAGTTTACGTGGGACGGTGACTTTACAATTACCTCCAAAGGTTCAGGGTATGTAAGTAACCTAAACCAGATCACGAGTTCAGATTTCAGTGGTACGGCATCAGTAAGCATCAAGTCGGGAGAAGTTAGAAACATAGGACTAGTTTCCTACGGAACCGGGCAACGCAATCAGAACGTTGACTAATTATGCCACAGTAACATATAAAAAAAGCCGCTCAGTGAGCGGCTTTTTTTATATTCTTAAATACAATCATCCGACATTTCTTAGTGATTCAACCGGATTGACAACAGCCGCTTTTACGGACTGGTATACAACGGTGATTAAACCTAACAGGAAAACTACCAGGACACTTATAATATATGTATCAAGCCCCAATACAATTCTATAAGCGAACTCCTGCAACCAGGTATTTAGTAGCCAATATGAAAATGGAGCAATTAAAGCAAATCCCATGAGTATCAGCAACCCAAAGTCTTTGCCTAGCAGATAGACTATTCCCTTCACAGAAGCACCCAGCACTTTCCTAATTCCAATTTCCTTTGTTCTTTGTTCGGCAATGAATGCCGTGAGTCCCAACAACCCCATTGATCCAATTGCTATCGCGAGAAAACTAAAGGCAGACATAAGGAAACCAACGTTTTCTTCTGATTTATAAAGTCGTTCGAAGGACTCATCCAGAAAATCGTAGCTAAACGCTCGTTCGGGTTCTATTTTCTTCCATTCTTCTTCGATAGCGGCAATTGTAGAAGAGATGTTTGTGCTATTTATCTTCACAGCAGCCACCCACAGGTTAACCGGATTTTCAATCCAGCATGCCAGTGGTTCCACTTCTCGCTGTAAACCCTTGTAGTGGAAGTCCTGGATAACACCGACAATTTTTCCACGGGGGCGCTCCTGGCCACGAACAATAAAGTCCATACCAATCGGATCGGATATGCCGAACTCCTCCACAAACTTTTCATTTACTATATAGCCTGAATTCCCATCTGTTGGAAAATCCTGCGAAAAACTCCTCCCCTGCTCAATTTCAATTCCCAGCGTATTGAAATAGTCAAAGTCAACAAGTAGCGTATTAATATTTGTCCTAATTGGTTCACCATCGTTGGTGAATTCATAGCTGTAGTGGGAGTTCATTATGCCCGGTATTCCATTTGCATGCGTAACACTAAGTATCTCAGACTGGTTGAGCAAGCTCTGCTTGAATTGAGAGAAATTCCTCCTCACATCTCCCGTTAAGGAAAATGTAACCACCTGGTCCTTATCAAATCCCAGCTTTGAGTTTTTCATAAAAGTTAACTGCCGATGGGCCGTGATGGTACCAACTATCAAAAATGACGCTATGGCAAACTGAAATACGGTAAGCACCTTGCGGATAATACTACTTCCGCCGTCTTTAGATTGAGGCTTTAATGCCGAGGATGGTCGGAAGGATGAAAGATAGAAAGCGGGGTAGCTTCCAGCTAGGATACCTGTTACGAGACCCGTAAAAAACATCCCCAGTATTAGGCCCACATTATCAACGTAGTTTATTGAGAAGCCCACTCCAAGAAATTCACTTAAATATGGCACAACTCCTTCCAAAATTATAATTGATAATAGAAAGGCGATCTGACTAATAAGGACACTCTCTCCAAGGAATTGTAAGATTAGCTGCCTTCTGCCTGCCCCCATTACTTTACGCATACCTACTTCCTTTGACCGTCTTATAGCCCTGGCCGTAGCGAGGTTCATGAAATTCAAGCAAGCTATGAGCAAAATAAATATTGCAACGGCTGAGAATCCGTAAACGTAAGTAATGTCTCCAGTTGCAGTATCAGCACGAATACCTTGGGTGAAGTGAATTTCAGTGAGGGGTTGAAAGATGAGCTGGCTATTGGGATTAGGTTCCCGGCCTCTGGCTTCATCTAAGTAATCAGAAGCTCTAATTTCCAGATCCTCAATTTCCTTGCTATTTGGAATATAAAAGTAGGTAGAGTAATTCCAGGAATCTAGCTGTGTAAACAGGTCTTCCCTTGCTGCACCAAATGAACTTAGCAGTGGTCGCATGGAAGAGAAAGAGGTGACATAGGAGAACTGCAAATGCGAGTTCTGTGGGGTATCTTCGAAGACACCGGTAATTTCAAAATCAAAGGCATTATTAAATCGGATAGTCTTACCGACAGGGTCTTCTCCAGCAAAGCTTGTTTCGGCAATACTTTGTGAGATAACAATGTTCATAGGGCGTTTCAAGACTAATGCAGGATCTCCCGTCTTTAACTTAAATGAGAACATCTGGAAAAAAGTACTGTCTGCTAGCACAATGTTTTGATCTGGCATCTCTTTCTCCCCAAACTTTATCGAGTTACCTGACCCCCAATCCACAAATCGGCAACTTCTTTCAATCTCCCGGAACTGGTCTTCTAATAACGGCGCCAGGCCAGCAGGTGTCCAGGTTTGTCTCTGCTCTACATTATTACTTATTCGCTGCGGAATTACACGGTAGATATCGTCTCTATTCTCGTGGAAATTCTCGTAACTTGTTTCGAAGGCCACATAAAGGAGAATTATAAAACAACTAGCCAACCCTAGTCCTAAACCTAATATGTTAATAAGTGAATAGCCTTTGTAGCGAAACAGATTGCGAATAGCAATTCTCCAGTAGTTTTTGAGCATGATAGATTAGTTGTTTTTCTAAGGATTGAAGAACTACGTAGAAGTTGCAGCTACCAAGGCATAATATTCTTAATGCGGTTAGCTACTCGTGGCGCAACGTATTAACCGGATTCGAGGTAGCAGCTTTAAAAGCATGGTAACTAACAGTGAGCCAGGCTATTAGAAAGCTGGCGATACCGGCAACTAACAACACATCTGCCCCTACACCAACCTGATAAGCAAATTCCTGAAGCCATTGCTGCATGAAGTAGTAAGACAATGGCGCGGCCAGAACAAATGAAATAGCCACAAGTTTACCGAAGTCTCTTGACAAGAGGCTCACAACACCAAATACACTAGAGCCTAACACCTTCCTTACACTAATTTCCTTTGCTCGTTGCACAGCCGTATAAGAAGCCAAACCAAACAAGCCAAGGCAAGCGATGAGTATGGCTAAGAAGGCAAATATGCCGTAAATGCCTCCAACTTTTTGCTCAGCTTTGTAAAGCTCTCCATATTCGTCATCAAGGAATTTGTATTCGAAAGGACGGTAAGGCACTAATTCTTTCCATTGGTTTTTCATAAAGCCTAAGGTCTCCCCTACGTTGTCGCCTGAAGTCTTCACTAATAGATAGTTAAACTGACCGGGCTCAAGAAAGAGCACCAAAGGACTGATGGCTCGATGCATTGACGCAAAGTGGAAATCCTTCATTACACCAGTAATAAAGCCATCTCTGCCGTTAAGTGATATTCGTTTACCTAGCGTTTGTTCCGGCTCGAGGCCCATATCTCGGGCCGTTGATTCGTTCACTATAAAAGAATGAGTTTCGCCCTCGGCGCTTGCAGGCGTGTAATCTGAGCCTGCCACAATTTCTATACCCAGGGTTTTAACAAATTCTATGTCAACTGCCAAGGCTTGCGTCTCAACAGATTCATTTTTTGGCATCCCTTCAACAGTGAATGAATATCCACCACGAACGCTAGTCGGCGTTTCGGAAGATGCGGTTACCACGTGAATATTCTGGTTGGCATTCAAAACGGACTTAAATGTCTCTAAACGCTGCACTATCTGCCGATCTAAGGGGATAGCAATCACATGGTCCTTATCATAACCCAACTTCTTATTCTGAATGAAGGCCAATTGCTTGAAAACCACCATTGTGGCTATTATCAAAAACATTGAAGCTCCAAATTGAATTGTGACTAGAATCTTCCTGAGCACGTTTCCCACGGCGGAAGTTTTGAAGCTACCTTTTAGCACCTTGGATGGGCTAAATCCGCTAATAACGATTGCAGGATATGCACCAGCCAATAAACTAACCGTAATCCACAATGAGATCAGGCCAACGATAATTATGGGATTTGCTATGTAATCAATAGAGAGGTTTCTCTCAGTTAAGGCAGAGAATCCTGGCATCAAAAATTCAACGAAAACAACTGCCAGCAGTAGAGCCACAAATGTAACGAGGCCTGATTCACCAATAAATTGGTAGAAAAGTTCCTTTTTCTTGGCTCCCAGCATCTTGCGCATACCTACTTCCTTAGCGCGATCAGATGCACGTGCTGTGGCCAGGTTCATATAATTAATGCAAGCTATTACCAGGATTAAGATCGCTATAGAGGAAAACAGCACCACGTAGATTATATCACTTGTGGGCTCAGGGCCACCTTGCGCTTCAGTACTTAGATAAATGTCAAAGAGATTTTCCAGACGCAAATCAATCCAAAAACCCCCAGCTCGCATATTCTCTCCCATTCGATCTTCCAAAAGCACAGACATCTTATCTTCCAGCTCCTGGGCTCCATCCTTGTTTTCTAGCAAAACATAAGTAAAGAAATTGGCCGATCCCCATTGCAGATTCTCAGATCTATACCAACCTAATGACGAGAAAGACCCTATCATATCGAAATGGAAGTGTGCATTATCTGGCACATCATTCACCACGGCCGTTACTTCATAATCGGTGGTATTGTTGAAAAGAAGAGTTTTGCCAACCACATCGGTACTGCCGAAATATTTCTGTGCATAGGATTCCGTAAGAACTACCGTCTGAGGACGCACCAAGGATTTTTGTAAATCCCCTGCCAATGCTTGGAATGTGAAAACGTCGAAGAAGGCAGAATCTGCATAGTAAACACCTGGCTCCTGGTACACTTCTTCTCCGACCTTTACTATATACGGCCGAAACCTCCCTGGATTGTAGACCCTGACTGCATGCTCTATTTCTGGAAACTCAGCCTGCAACGTCGGCGCAACTATATTCGGTGTTACTGCGATCTTTTCCTGGGTTCCTGAACCAAAGTCGGCATCCATAAACACCCGAAATACCCTGTCTCCTTTCTCATTGAAATTGTCGAAACTAAGTTCAAACTGAACATAGGTCATAATCAGCATACAACTAATAATGCCAACTGAGAGGCCAAATATGTTAATTGCCGAGTAAAGGGAGTGCTTGCGGATATTACGCAATGCTACTAGTAGGTAATTTCTTATCATGATGTTAGTATCAAGTTGATGCTTAGACCACAGTCAGACATTTATGGTTTCAAACTAATCACAATTATAAGGAATGTAAGCAAAAAGTAATGGCGGGGTTATGTAGACTCCTGCCACGGCTTATTCGTCCCTTAGCGTATAAGCTGGGTTCGCCGTGGCGGCCCCATATATTTTAAAGCTGATGGTAATTCCTGATATCACAAACAATGTCAGCACAGAGAGTGCGATTACAACCACATTCATTTCCATATGATAAGTCCATATAGTACCCATAAGTAATCCTACGAGGAAAAAGCTTGCAGCTGCACCAAGTATGCTGGCAATACCAAGAATTATTACATACTGCTTATTCAGGTTTTTGGCTATGTTACCCACACTAGCACCTAATACCTTCCGAACTCCAATCTCCTTCATACGCTTAATAATATTTAGCGATACTAAGGAGAAAAGGCCAACTGCCGACAGTATAGTCGCAACCACACCAAGGAATATGAAAAGCTTCACAATATTGTTATTTACTTCCAAAGCTTCCTGCATATCGATATTTAGGTATTCGCCGGTGTAAGTGCTATTTGGAAAAACCTCAGCCCATTTTTCTTTCATGTATTCATCCACCTCCTGGGCTGAGCCCTCGCGGGCCCGAACAGTCAGGAAATTGAAGTTATCTTCCGGTCCATATCTCAATAAGGAAGGCTCGAGTGGGGCCCATAGCGCATTTGTGTACAGGTTTTTTATCACTCCTACTACGAAAAGTTGAACAGTATCTCTCCAGATCAGTCTTTTACCGAGGGGATCGTCCCAACCAAACTCCTCGGCCAGAATCTCGGTGACAATTATTGATTCAGCACGATCAGTTTCTGAGTCCTTTATGAACTTCCTACCCTCTATCAAATCGATTTCCATGGTCTCCAAAAAGTTGTCACCTACTGTGTACATATCCACTTCCCTTTCAATCTCCTCAAATCTGATAGGGTCGTTTCTATGGAATTCCATGAGTTGGTGCTCTGAACCAGCTATGTTCATGATATCAGGGTTTCCCTCCAGTATATTCTTATAGACGTTGAATTCGCTTTTTCCTGACAAACTAACATGTAAAACATTATCACCTTCATACCCTAAATCCAGTGATTTCTGATAATTAGCATTTTGAACAAAGGCAACTCCGAAGATGATTCCTATAAGAGATATCAAGAACTGTCCGGCCAACAATATTTTGGTAAAAAGATTGGTGCCACCAAATTTGGTAGTACCCTTGAGGATACTGGTAGCCTCAAACTTAGAAATATAAAATGCCGGATACCCCCCGGCAATAATGCCAGTAAGAAACAACAGGCCAACCAGGAATAAGATTATGTTGAAGTTCTGTGTATAACTCAATTCGAGATCGATGAAATCCCACATCTGACTGTAGGCTGGTACTAAAAACTCAGCAATAAGCAAACCAACGCCCAAGGCAAGCAAGCAAAGCAGTAGGTTCTCGCTAAGAAACTGGGCAATCAATTGCTTTCGTCTTCCGCCCATTACTTTACGTAATCCAATTTCCTTTAACCTTCTGCCTGACATGGCAATGCTGGTGTTGGTGAAATTAAAACATGCCAATAGCAATACCATTCCGGCCATTATTAATGGAGCAATTACTGCCGCCGTCGGTAATCCTTCCCTTACGCCCCAGTTGGCAACATTTTCAGTTTCAGTTCTTACCGCCATGCCAACGAATGGATCCAGGTAGTAGCGCGTTACCTTGAAATCATCTCTGGAATTATTTTGAGGCGCCACATAGTCTTGCAATTGATCTGTAATTACTGAAAGTCTCCGTGGGTTGGATATCTCCACAAATGCTACCCCAAAATTCCTCCAGTCCTCCTGGTCGGCGGCGGGGTTTATTGTGAAGAAGTTCTCGTATGCGCTGACTGTTTCCAGGAACATAAAGCTGGAATTGGATGGCTTCTTTTTGAAAACTCCCGCTACAACGTATTCTTTCAAGCTACTATCCAGAACATGCGTTATCGGCTTGCCTATCGGGTCTTCCTCATCAAAGTAATTGCGAGCCAACTCATCACTGATATAGATATTTGATGGATTTGCTAATCCATCAGTACTGCCTGCTACTATTTCAAATGAAAAAATGTTAAAGAAGTCAGGGTCGACATAGGACATATTCTCAACGAAGAGCTCATCCTTAATCCGAAGATTGGCACCCGATGGAATCACTCTGACTACCTTGTCTACATCAGAGATATTCTCTCGAATATTTGCACCCAACGGCCTTGGTACATAGCCATATTTTCTTGATCTACCCTGAAATTCTCTAATAAAGTTTACTCGATAAATCTTCTCCGCATTAACATGCTCCACATCGAACTTCTGATTGTACTCATAATTGAGATATGCCACAATGCAGCATGCTAAGGCAATACCCATTCCAACGATATTGATAAAAACGAAAGTCCTGTTCTTCCAAAGACTTCTCAGGATGATTTTCAGGTAATTCTTAATCATGATTAGGTGAATTTTGTTGTTTATTTAAAGCCAAAATTGTCTCAAGCGGCTAATAACAACGGGGGTTATTTATTCATCTCGCAGTGTCTTAACCGGATTGGAAGATGCCGCTCCATAAATCTTAAAACCTATGGTCACACCAGAAATTACTAACATCACCAATACAGATAGAACGAACGCTATCAGATTCATGTCGATATGATAAGCCCAAATGCTTGCCATCAGAGAATCAATCAAGAAGTTGGCTATTACAGACCCAATTACTCCTGCGATTAGAAGGATTACAATAAACTGCTTATTCAAGTTCTTTGCAATGTTGGCGATTGAGGCTCCTAACACTTTTCTGACTCCTATCTCTTTCATCCTTTTAATAATATTCAGCGATACCAAGGTAAATAGCCCAGATGCTGAAAGCACCGTTGCTACGATACCAAGAAAAAGGAATAGTTTTAGAATGTTTCGATTAACCAATGAAGCCTGCGCCAGTTGGTCATTGAGGTAACTTGCGTTATAAAGACGATTAGGAAACATCTCCTTCCATTTTGCTTCCATTTCCTCATAGACATCAATTACCTTCTGCGCTGGTGCCTTTACAACCACAAATCTATAATCTTCCTCCTGGCCATATCTAATCATTACGGGCTCTACCGGATTCCAAAGCGCACTTGTGTAAACATTTTCGATGACTCCTACTACAAATAGTTGCACGGTGTCCATCCAGAGGATGCGCTTACCTATTGCATCTTCCCAGCCCATTTGCTTGACAAACTCCTTGGAAACCAGTACCGACTCTCTACGGTCGTTTTCAGAATCAACCCTGAAGGTTCTTCCCTCCACCAGTTTGATGCCCATAACATCCATGTATTCCTCATCGACATGCAGTATATCAGACTCTATCTCCACTTCCTCATATTTTAGGGGATCGTTCCTCATACTTGAGAACAACTGGAATTCAGAAGTTGCTACTCCGCTAATGTCTGGAATCTGGGAGACGAGATTCTTGTACGCTTGTACTTCAAGGTTACTATTGAGCCTTGCATAAACGACTTCATCTTTGTCAAATCCAAGATCAAAGTCCTCCTGATAGCTGGCATTTTGCACAAAAGCTACTGCGGAGATAATCGCCAATATTGAGATAGCATATTGAAGGGTAAGTAGAACCCTGGTAAATCTGTTTGTTCCACCGAATTTTGTGGTTCCTTTTAAAATTGAGGTAGGCTCAAACTTACTGATATAAAATGCCGGGTAACTTCCCGCAATTAACCCAGTGGTAAGCAATAGCCCGACTAGGAAAAGGATAAAGTTGATATCCTCCGTGTAACTAAGGTTGAGGCTGATGAAATCCCACATTTGGCTGTACGCAGGCACCAGGAACTCTGAAACGATTAATCCTACGGCCAGTGCAAGCAGGCAAAGCAAGATGTTCTCACCTAGGAATTGAGCAATTAACTGCTTCCTCCGGCCACCCATTACTTTTCGCAAACCAATTTCTTTCAGCCTTCTACTGCTAATTGCAATTGAAGTATTGGTGAAATTGAAGCATGCAATAAGGAGAATCAAACCGGCCATTATACCCGGAGCAAATACTGCCGGTACCGGCAAGCTACTTCTAAACCAATGGCCTCGCAATTCTTCGGCTTGAGATCGACTTGCCATACCCTCAAGAGGGTCGAGGTAATATCTGGTAAGTTTGAAATCTTCTCGTGAATTGTTCTGAGGCTCCACATACTGCTGCAATTGATCGGTAATTGCCTGCAATCGTGAAGGATCCTCTTCATAAATTAGCACCGTGTTCCATTGAGCCCAATTGTTCTCATCGAGGCTGGTATTGTCAAATAGATTGTCGAAGTTGGTTATGGCCTCAACAAAAAAGAAGCTGGAATTATCTGGTTTATTCTCAAATACACCAACGACGGTATATTCCTTTCTGGTGCTGTCTAAAATCTGGGTGATTGGTTTGCCCATCGGGTCCTCATCTCCAAAGTATTTAGTGGCCAGTTTTTGGCTGATGTAGATACTACTCTTGTCAGAAAGTGATGTGGCCACTCCCGAAACCAATGGCATGGTAAAAACATCGAAGAAAGCAGGATCAACGTAGGTGATGTTACTACTAAACACTTCATCGCCAATCCTAAAGTTTCCACCATTGGGATTGTATCTTATCACTTCATCAATCTCGCCGATATTCTGCCTCAGGGCTTCTCCCAAAGGCATGGGAGTCATTCCGTACTTGGTGGTTCGGCCTTGAAACTCCCGTACAAAGTTTATGCGGTAGATTTTATCGGCTCTAAGCTGGTCCTGGTCAAAAGTGGCGGTGAACTCGTAGTTGAGATAAGCAACTACGCAGCAAGCCAGGGCTACACCCATTCCGATAACATTAATAGACACAAAAAGCTTGTTTTTCAACAAGCTTCTTAGGGTAATCTTTAGATAGTTCTTGATCATGAGCAGGCAAGTAAATTGAGTTTTTGACCTTACTGACCTAATGACAACATAATGAGTAAAGTAGTTGCACGGGCATGATCAAATGCAGCAAGGCATTTAGTAAGACGGTAGTTTACCCAGACTACCGTCTTACACTATTTTGAGTTTGTGAGTTGTTTATATGTGGAACTGCTCCTTGATGTTCTCAGTTACCACTTTACCATCAAACAAGTTGATGATTCTGTGAGCATAGTTAGCATCATAAGGAGAGTGAGTAACCATAACGATTGTGGTTCCCTCTTCATTCAACTGTGCAAGAAGCTTCATTACTTCTTCACCGTTTGTTGAATCCAGGTTACCAGTAGGCTCATCGGCCAAAATCAATTTTGGTCTTGCAACAATTGCTCTGGCAATTGCAACCCTTTGTTGCTGACCACCCGATAATTGCTGAGGGAAGTGGTTTCTTCTGTGCATGATGTTCATGCGCTCCAATACCTCCTCTACCTTCTCTTTTCTTTCCTTTGAAGGAACTTTCAGGTAAAGAAGTGGTAGCTCAACGTTTTCGAAAACAGTAAGTTCATCAATCAGGTTAAAGCTCTGGAATACGAATCCGATAGAACCTTTTCTCAGTTGGGCTCTTTGTCTTTCACCAAACTTTGAAACTTCATGTTCGCCAAACCAGTACTCGCCATCTGTTGGGTTGTCCAAAAGACCCAAGATGTTGAGAAGAGTAGATTTTCCGCAGCCTGATGGGCCCATCACCGCTACGAATTCACCTTCCTGAATCTCAATATCAATATTGTTGAGGGCAGTGGTTTCAACTTCATCGGTTGTGTAAAGTTTAGTTAAACCTTTGATCTTAATCATTGTGTTACTCATTGCTGTATGTATTTAAAAAGGTTAGTTCAATATTAAAACTTCATTATCTCCAAAGTGGTCGTAGGAAGAAGTAATAACCATATCTCCTGGTTGTAACCCTTCCAGCACTTCAAAGTTCTCAGTATTTTTTCGGCCAAGCCTTACGTCTCTTCTAACGGCTTTGCCCTCTTCTTCAAGCACATATACCCAGTTTCCACCTGTGTCCTTGTAAAAACCTCCAACAGGTAGTAAAAGCTCTTCTGAAGAGTTACCTAGTGCAATCCTAAGTCTTAAGGACTGTCCTCTTCGGATGCCATTAGGTGCCTTGTCGTTTGGAAATACCATATCTACTGTAAATCTACCTTGATTGATATCAGGATAGATATAACTTATTGTCAGGTCATAAGACCCACCTGCAAAGTTAAAAGTTGCACCCAGACCCTTAGAAATTCTGGGAAGATATAATTCATCAATTTGACATTGCACTTTATAAACATCTACAATATCAACTTGTCCTAGTCTTTGCCCGGGTGTTATAGCCTGACCTGATTCCAACTGAGGCGTAGACAACAGGCCATCGATGGGTGACCTGATTACTAAGTTATCCAGTATCAATCCTACGCCCTGCAAACTAGTTGTCATGCGTGATTCGGAACTGTTCAGTTCCCTGAGTTGTCTGATCCTGGCAATAGAATCATTACGGTATGCAGCATAAGTGATGCGCCTTCTTTTCACATTCCATAGATAGTTGGCTTCCGTGGTCTCAAATTGCTGCTTCGATATCAACTCCTTTTCATAAAGTTGCTTTTCTCTTTGATATTGTGGTTCCAGAATGGCTAACTGATTGTCAATGGCAGCGAGCGTTTGTTGCTGCTGCAGATCGTTTTGAGTTAGCTGCAATCTAGTTTGCCTTACGCGGTTAATACTTTCATTAAGATTAGCCTCTTGCGTAAGTACATTCAATTCTCTATTGAGATTAGAAAGCTCCAGAATCACATCCCCCTTGTTTAACATTGCCCCACTTTCAGATACAATCCTGCGAATAGTACCTCCTTCAATTGCATCCAGAAAGAACGACTTTGCTGGCTGCACGGTACCTGTTTGAGGTATCCACTCCTGGAACACCCCTCTTTTCACTTCAGCGATAGTGATCTTCTCTCTATCTACCTTCAGCTTAGACCGGCGGTCGGCCCAAATGAAGTTGTAGAGAACAAAAGACAAGAACAACGCACCAAAAGCGCCAATTGATATTCGCTTTAAGGTCCACGTTTTCTTTTTTATTTTCCGGTCCATTCAGTAAGCAGCATTTAGGTTTTACTTCGAATTACGACAATCTCAGTTGCCAACAAATGTGCCAATTGCCAAATAGGCCTTGATTGGCTTCAATCGATGTTTTAGGGGGCAGTTAGACGTTCACTCACGAACGGTGGTGTCCGTGAGCGGACGCGAATTGTATTAAATGTTTATCTTTGCTTCATACAGGAATTACGGGCAATCGTAAAATTTTTGCCGCAGAGGGTAGCACTGGCAATTATTTAGCAAAAGGTGCCGAAGCCTGTCAGTTATCGGTATCAACTTTGCTCTGAGCCATTTTGTTTTCCTAAAGACCAAACATGAATAAGCAAATTAGCAAATCGGGTAGAATACTAATCGTTGATGACAATGAGGATCTTCTTAAAGCAGCGAAGATCTTTCTAAAGCGGCACTTTTTGCAGGTCGACCTAGAGAAGAATCCCGAGGCTATCCCTTCCATCCTTAGTAATGAAAATTACGATGTAATTCTATTGGACATGAATTTTACCAAGGATGTAAGCAGTGGAATGGAGGGCTACATGTGGCTGGAACGTATCCTGGAAATAGATCCATCGGCAGTGGTAGTTTTGATTACAGCTTATGGTGATGTACAAACTGCAGTACAAGCCATCAAGGCTGGCGCCACTGACTTCGTCCTTAAACCATGGGATAATCAAAAGTTGCTGGCCACGCTGCATTCAGCCATGAAACTGCGTGAAAGCAAGCTGGAGATAAAGGACCTTAAGTCCAAACAAAAGCACCTACACGAAGAACTCAACAATAGGTTCCAGGATATTATAGGCCAAAGCCCGGCAATGCAAAAAGTTTATGAAACCATCGATAGGGTTGCAGAGACTGACGCCAATGTTTTGATCCTTGGTGAGAATGGGACGGGAAAGGAGCTAATAGCACGGGCTATTCATAACAATTCCTCCAGATCATCAGGCGTTTTTATTAGTGTAGATTTGGGCTCCATTACTGAAACCTTGTTTGAAAGCGAGCTCTTTGGTCATGTAAAGGGTTCATTTACTGATGCCAAGGAAGATCGGCCGGGCCGATTTGAAGTTGCTTCCGGAGGTACCTTGTTTTTAGATGAGATCGGTAACCTTTCTCAGCCCCTACAAGCCAAACTATTAACAGCCATCCAAAACCGTGTAATCACCCGAGTGGGTTCGAACAAGAGTATACCCATTGACATCCGACTGATCTGCGCTACTAACATGCCCATCTACGACATGGTGGCTGCTAACACTTTCAGGCAAGATTTAGTCTACCGCATAAACACCATTGAAATCTACCTTCCTCCACTTAGAGAAAGAGGAGATGACATCCCTACGCTTGCGAATCACTTCCTGGACTTATACGCTAAAAAATACAATAAAAACACCACCAAAATCAGCGATGCGGCAATTACGCGAATGGATAAGTACCAGTGGCCTGGCAATATTCGGGAGCTGCAGCATGCGGTTGAGCGGGCGGTAATTATGAGTACCAGCCAGGTTTTACAACCAGAAGATTTCAACTTTAGCAGTAAGAACGCTGGCAAAGATGACGATGGTGTAACACTGGATCAATTTCATTTAGAGGAGGTTGAGAAGATTCTCATCCGGAAGGTATTGAAAAAATACAATGGCAACATTACCCAAGCGGCAGGAGAATTAGGGCTAACCAGATCATCACTCTACCGCAGACTGGAGAAATATGGGCTTTAGCACCTTTAGGGTTGGGGTTTTTTTTCGGGTAACTCTGCTTTCTCTGGCAGTATCCGCTTTTGTATATCTCGTATCCGATCCAGGTAAGATGGTTAGCGCCATTATTGTTGGCCTGCTGGCTTTTATTCTTGTCCTGGAGATTATTCGCTATGTTGAGAAAACTAACAGAAAGCTAACACGTTTCTTTGAGTCAGTTCGTTACGCGGATTTCATTTCAGGCTTTACTTCTGACAGCCACCTTGGAAGCAGTTTTGCCGAACTAAATGACGCTTTTAACGAAGTGCTGGAGGCATTTAGGCAAACCCGATCGGAGAAAGAAGAACACTGGCAATACCTAAATACAGTTGTCCAACATGTAACCACCGGGTTATTGTCCTTTGACGAGGAAGGCAACGTTGAGCTGATTAATAACCGTGCGAAGCAATTCCTTGATGCACCCCAGCTTAGAAAACTCGATGAATTAGCGGGCGCTAAGGACGATTTGCTGGTGGTACTTAGGGACCTCAAACCTGGTGGTAATCACTTGTATAGGCCCAACTCCCATACTCATTTGGCTATTCAAGCCACCGAGTTGAAACTGAGAGGAAAGACCTTCAAGCTGGTATCACTACAGAATATTCAATCAGAACTGCAACGTAATGAGATTGAGGCTTGGCAAAACCTGACCCGGGTTCTTCGGCACGAAATCATGAATTCCATTACGCCCATCGCCTCACTCACTTCAACACTAAATGAAATTCTTATTGAGGATTTGGTTAGAAAGGAGAATACGATTGAGATTACTGAAGATACCATTGACGACCTGGAAGAAGGCCTGACCACCATCAGCAGCCGGAGTACCGGGCTAATTAGATTTGTAGAGGCCTATCGTGATTACACCGCAATTCCACAACCAAATATCCAAACAGTATCTATTAGAGAACTGCTTGATCAAGTCGCCAATCTTGAGAAGGTGGAAATACGAAAAGCCAAAGTTGATTTCTCCTACCAGGTAGAACCAGACAACCTTGAAATAGCTGGTGACGACGAACTCCTTGAAATGGTACTTATAAACCTTGTGAAAAATGGCATTGAGGCTGTCAATGGAATTGACCAGGCATTTGTTAAGATTCTGGCGACTAATGAAGGTGACGGCTCTACAACAATCAAGGTAGTTGACAACGGTGGTGGGATAATACCAGAAGCAATTGATAGAATATTCGTGCCTTTCTACACCACCAAAAACACCGGCTCTGGTATTGGTCTGGCGCTATCCAGGCAAATCATGCAGCTTCACAACGGTACCCTTACGGTAGAATCGAAGGTTGGCGGGCCCACCACTTTCACCATGCGATTCAACTCGTTTAGCTAGGCGCCTACCTTAAGATAAGGTTCCCAGGTATTGTCACCGAAGCCCGAGAAATCTCTAAGAAATAAGATAAAAGATGGCCTGAATGGCTCACGAGCAAGTTTCATATCAACCTCGCTTGGTTCATGATGGCCTTTGCGCGTATTACAACTTTTGCACGCCGTCACCAGGTTGGTCCAGGAATTCTTGCCTCCCTTGGAACTGGGAATGACATGATCTAATGTGAGGTTACTGTTGGTACCACAGTATTGACACTGGAAATTGTCTCTTTTGAAAATATTTTGACGGGATAATTCTACGCTTCTATAAGGGATGTTGATGTATCGGTTAAGTTTGATCACGGCCGGCATGGGATAGGTACTGTTCACAGATCTAATCTCTTTACCCTCAATTTCATTCAGTAGTTGGGCCTTGTTAAGGTAAATTAACAAGAAGGCCCTTTGCACACTGCAAACGGAAATGGGGCTATAATCAAGATTAAGAACTAATACCCGTTGATTCATTTCTCAAAACCCTTTTTATAGAAACCAGGCTATGAACAACTTTGTTTGAAAGGTCATTATAGATGCCATCAGCCTTCAATCCATCAATTCGCACCTTGCCATCGGCATGAATCAGTCTGGAGTTCTCTAAAATTATACCAACATGATTAATTTTTCCCTCGTTTTTGCCGAAAAAGGCCAAATCTCCCGGCTGTGCCTGTTCAATAGCCCCAATGTGGTCTCCAAACTTCAACTGTTGCTTCAAATCTCTCGGAAGCTGGTATCCGCAAATTCTGAACACTTGTTGGATCAATCCTGAATTATCTATGCCAAATGGAGATCGCCCGCCCTGCACATAAGGTGCATTAAGAAGCCTTTTTGCAACCCCGCCCAGGAACTCAAAATCCCTTTTCTGAGACAAGCTTTTGGCTTCTCCATTAAAAGCTAATTGCTCCTCCACTTTAAACAACTCATTGGGGGTAATTGGAAGTATACTTCCCAGCAGAATGTTTATTGGTAATTTCTTGTAAAGGATACTTGCCGATACGTCAAGACAAATTTTATAGTCTGAATGACCAATCTGCTCAAAATAAGCATCTGGAATGCTTGTGTGGTGCTTCGAATCTATCCAGCCTGAATGTTTGTCGAAGTAATTTTCAATTTCAATCCAATCCTTATTTTCTGTAGTTTGAGTAACAGAATAATGTTCGCCAAAAAGCAATTGAGAAGTCATCTCGGCGCCATGATTTGGCTCCTTTCGAATTGGCACTGCACTTAGCCTGCATATACCTCTATCAAGGAAATTCATCAGTTCAGTTTCATTCTTTTCAATTCCCTGGCTTGATCTTTTTCCTTTATACTCTCTCTCTTGTCGTGTACGCGTTTCCCTTTCGCCATGGCAATTTCCAGCTTGGCTAGTCCTCTCTCATTTACAAAAAGACGCAGCGGTATTATTGTTAAGCCCTTCTCTTTGGTCTTCTTCTCCAGCTTTCTCAACTCAGCTCTGTTTAGTAACAACTTACGCTCTCTTTTGGGTTCGTGATTATAGTGCCCTCCCTGCTTGTACTGGGAAATTTGCATCTCACGTATGAATAATTCCTGGTTGGTGAATGAGCAGAATCCATCTTGTAAATTGGCCTTACCCTCCCGAATAGATTTTATCTCAGTGCCAGTGAGCACAATGCCTGCCACGAATTTATCCAAGATCTCAAATTCGAAAGTAGCCTTTCTATTTCTGATATTGATCTGATCTGTTGTTGCGTTACTTCCCTTTGCCATCGCCCGCTAAACTAGACAAAATACCCTTTATTTTGTCCTTTTTAAGGATTTTTTGGCCGGTTTCGCCGATTGCGATTGTTCTCTCGCCGACAGTTACCTGGTAGCTGCAAATGAGGGTGCTTCCATCAAAAGATTCAACATTCGAATAAATGTCTAACTCCTCTCCTAGTAAGGCTGGGCTCTTATGATCTATGCTTAAGTGGGTACCAATTCCCTCTTCGTCATCATCAATTACCTCCAGCACGTATTGTCTTGTTGCCCATTCAATATCTCTAGCTAAAGCAAATGTGGAGCAGACTGGATGAACAACCGACTCGTTAAACTTAGCAACGTCTTCCTGAACTACCGTCTTTTTCAGCCGTTTAGATTCTCCTTTATTTAACAGGCGCTTCATTAGAAAGGCATTCGTGGTAGGGGTCCGGCAGAAATATCACTAAAACTGCCTGCCTGGAACAAGTAGTGTGCATTCATTGCAATCATGGCTGCATTGTCAGTACAATATTCAAATGCCGGCAAATACAATTTCCAGCCCTTATCATTTGCTGCCTGCGCCAGGCTCTTTCTTAGAGCACCATTGGCAGAAACCCCACCAGCAACGGCGATCTCACTAATCCCCAATTCACTACTAACCTTCACTAACTTCTTCATTAACATATCTATAAGAGCCTGTTGATAGCTGGCACATATATCCGCCAAGTTGCTATTAACGAAATTAAGATCATTCTTACTATTGTCTCTAACGAAGTAAAGCAAGGCCGTTTTTATGCCACTAAAGGAATAGTCATTCCCGGGCATCTCGGTTCTTGGGAAATTGTACTTGAAGGGATCACCCGAAGCTGCGTGTTTATCAACCAGCGGTCCACCGGGATACGGCATACCTAAAATTTTCGCGGCTTTGTCGAAAGCTTCTCCTACCGCATCATCTTTTGTCTCTCCCAGCACTTCCATATGCAGAGGAGAGTCTACCCTTACCAATTGCGTATGCCCCCCACTTACGGTTAAGCATATGAAGGGAAAGTTCGGATACGGTTCATCAATAAAATGCGAGATAATGTGGGCCTTCATATGGTGAACACCAATCAAGGGTATGTCTTGAGACAATGCGACCGATTTTGCAAATGAGCTACCTACCAGCAATGATCCCAAAAGACCAGGCCCCTGGGTGAAAGCTACGGCATCCAAATCCTCTACAGCAATTGAGGCCTCAGACATGGCCTGAGCAACAACTGGCACGATATTTCGTTGATGAGCACGAGAGGCTAGTTCAGGAACAACACCCCCATAATTCTGGTGCACCAATTGCGTAGCAACTATATTATTGAGAACTTTGCCATTCTTCACCACTGCTGCGGCAGTCTCATCGCAAGAAGATTCTATGGCTAAGATTGTTGGCCCTGTCATACGCTAACTAAACCATGCTAAAATTTGGCGCAAGTTATTAAAAAACGCTTCTTCAAAGTAGTCTTCTGGGCTATAGCGTCTCTATTAATACTACTTGTGGCGCTCACATCCGCTATCCAGATTCCCTATATCCAAACAAAGCTGGTGCAGAAATCTACGAACATCATTACCAGCAGAACCGGATTCCCGTCGGAAATTGAGTATGTCAATATTAACTGGTTTGATCAAATGGCTATTAGAGGGCTAAAAATCTATGATGACCAGGATAGTCTTATGATCGCTGCTGAAGAAGCTTTAGTAGACTTTGAGATAGCAACACTTTTCAATAACGCTGCACGATCAATCGATGCCATTAAATTGTTTAATGCAAAAGTAGTCGTTCGCAAGAATGCAGCGGACAGTACAGTCAATATAACTCGCTTTGTAAAAAACTTAAGAAGTTCATTTGCAAAGCCGGGCGAAGGTAAAGCAGCATTTGCTATCGGCGAGGTTAAGCTGTTTGAAGCCTCATTCTCTTACGTGGATCCTCGTAAGGACTCTATATTCAATGGGTTTGATTATCATCATTTTACTGTTGAAAAGATCAAAGCCGAGGTCTCATCTTTTACCGTAAATTCTGATACCGTAGCTTTCAAAGTTGATAAGCTGAGTGGCTCTGATCAAAAAACGGGCCTGCAGGTTACAAGACTCAATACCTACTTTTCCATATCTCAACGAGAGATGAAATTCAAGGGCCTGGATCTTGAGGTTGGCAAATCTCACATTAAGGATTCCGTAACATTCCATTTTAATGGCTCACAGAATCTTAGCTACTTTAACGATAGTGTTGATGTTACAGCAGGTTTTCGAGAATCCATTATTGACAGCCAAGATCTCGCTTTATTCGCCCCTACATTACGTAGGTACAATGAAGTTTATTTATTCTCAGGAAACTTTAAAGGCAAAGTCACTGATTTTAGAATTCGCAACATGGATTTCCGCTTTGGTAGCCGGAGCTCACTGCGAGGAAGTCTTGAAATCGCAGGTCTGCCAAATGTGGCTGAGT
Organism: Cyclobacteriaceae bacterium; assembly: GCA_028285445.1. Lineage (GTDB taxonomy): Bacteria > Bacteroidota > Bacteroidia > Cytophagales > Cyclobacteriaceae > JANQPQ01. Next base: position 73,023 of record JANQPQ010000012.1, read on the forward strand.
CCTTCATCATAGCTGACCTCAGAAACTCAAATGTACTCACTGAAGACCTTCAGCCATATCTCTCTGAAAAAAGTTATTCCCGGCTATCTAAGTTGGGTAGGTTAGATTTCACTGGTAACATTATTGGCTTTCCGAATGACTTTGTGGCTCAGGGAAGCATCAATACTTCACTTGGGAGATTGATAAGTGATGTAAACTTGAAACTGGATCGTGACCCAAGCCAAACCACATACAAGGGAGTGGTTACTACTGAAGATTTTGATCTCGGCGAGTACACCGGCAATAAAAAAGCGTTTCAGAAAGTTAGTCTCAGCGGAAGCCTGGAAGGCAAAGGGTTTACGCTTGAAGAGGCTAATTTCTCTCTGGAGGGTGAAATTGAGTCAATTGGAGTTAATGGTTACGATTACAGCAACATCCGCACAAATGCTCAATTTGCCAAGGAATTTTTTGATGGTAGCATAGCCATTAACGACCCAAACCTGAAATTTGATGCCATCGGCTCAATTGATTTTCGGGAACGTAAGAATTTGGTAAACGTGAAAGGAACCCTGGACACCGCCTTTCTGAAAAGGATAAATGTGCTTAAAGAAGATATCTTCCTCAGAACCGAATTGGACTTAAATGTAACTGGCCTGCACATTGATAGTATTTTGGGTAGTGCAAACCTTAGAAACACCCTGATGCTTTATGAGGATAGAAACCTCAGCGTAGGTTCTTTAGAAGTTGTCTCGGGCAAATCAGGTGACGGGCGATCACTGCACATTGAATCTAACAATGTGGAAATCAACATTAATGGCACCTATGACTATAGTGTTGCCTATAAAAAGCTCAAAGAACTTTACGTTGAGTACTTGTTAAAAATTACTAATGATGCGGACTCCATACAGTCCTACTATGCTAACAAGGTTCCAGACTACGAGAATCGGTTCAATTTCAGCTATGACATTGATTTACGAAATATCAACCCTTTGCTAAATCTATTTGAACCGGAGGCCTATGTTTCCAAAAACACAACGATCGATGGTATGGTGATAGGTGGCTATACTTCCATTCTTTCTCTAAACTCTTCAATTGACACCGTTGTCTATCATGGAAATGCATTTTTCGACAATGAAATAGAACTAAGTAGTTCTAAAGTACAGGATAGCACTGACATACTATCGCTTGGATTTATCTATAGTCGAGCGCAGGAATTCGAAATTTCAACTGATACCAAAAACCTAATTCTTGAGGCTACCTGGGATAATAATCATGTGGATTTCAACTTTAATATTGAACAAGAAGGCCTTGATAACTATGCCGACATTGATGGCGAATTGAACTTCCTTAGAGATGAAACTCAAATCCGTATTCTTCCATCTGATGTTCAGGCCCTGAACGAAAAATGGAAAATTGGCGAAGGGAATATGATCTCATTAATAGATAAAGAGGTGCTGTTTCGAAATTTACAGATTTCTAACGATGAGCAATCAATAGGTTTAGAGGGTGCAATATCCTCTGATATCAACAAGTCGCTTACCCTCAGTGTTCGACAACTACAGTTAGAGAACCTAAATCCAATATTGCGAAGGGACATAAGCGGAATGGCGGAAGGTTTCGTACGTCTCAGTGGTGCCTTTGGGGAAACCCGCATTGAGAGCCAGTTTGATATAAATGAGCTAGCTATTGAACAATTTGGTATTGGCGACATTACCGCTCTGAGCAAATGGGATAACCTCCAAAAGCGCTTCGATCTGGAGTTCTTCCTTGATCGCGAGCGAGCAAGACTTGTAGATGTACAGGGGACTTTCACACCAGGAGCTAGTGACAATAGCCTCGATTTGAAAGCAAGTCTTAAAAAAGCTAACCTCTCAATAGTTGAACCTTTTATCAGCAACTACTTTAGTGATATTGATGGCAGCGCCACCGGAGAGTTTACCATCCAGGGAACACCTGCCCGCTTGATACTGGGAGGCACTGGGGAGATTAACGAAGGTGCTATCAAGGTAGATTATCTAAATACTACCTATACCTTCAATAGTGGCTTGTTTCTCAATGAGAACTCCGTCTTGTTTAATAACCTTGAATTAATGGATAAGAACCTAAACAAAGCAACGCTCAATGGGGGCTTTTTCCATGAAGGGTTCAAGAATACGGCTATAAATGCGAAGGGTTCTCTGGATAACTTTTTGGTACTTAATACCACAGCTGCTGACAATGATCTGTTTTATGGAACTGGCCTCGTGACTGGCACCATTGATTTTTTGGGCTCAATCAACAATATGAATATCTCGGCTGAAGCTACTACCAACCGGGGAACCAGGGTTTTTATTCCTATTGGCGGTACAGAAAGTATTGAGCAAGAAGATTTCATCAACTTTGTGAGTTTCACGGATTCTACCACTACCGCAACCGTCGAAGAAGATGATAAAGTTGATTTGCGTGGGCTCAATCTTGATTTTGACCTGGACATAACTCCAGATGCTTATGCGGAGATAATTTTCGATATCAAGGCTGGCGATATCATCAGAGGACGTGGAAACGGTAAGCTTAAACTGCAGATTGACACCCAGGGAGAGTTCAATATGTTTGGTGATTACGAGTTTGAAGAGGGCGGTTACAATTTCACTCTTTACAACATCATCAATAAGGAATTTGAAATTCTGCCCAAAAGTAGCATCAGCTGGGCTGGAGATCCCTACCAAGGTTTACTCAATATTGACGCAACCTATCGCCAATTGGCTTCGATGTCTCCTTTATTTTCAAGTACAGACAGTGCCTTTTATTCTCATCCGGATGTACAACGAAGGTATCCGACTCAAGTAATTTTGGATTTGAACGGACCGCTGCTAACTCCCACAATCGATTTTGACATAGAGATAAGTGACTACCCTGAAAATATTACCGTTGGTAGCAACACCATTAGCCTGGAAACTACCGTAGCGGCTCTAAAATCCAGGTTGGAGTCCAATGAGCAGGAGTTAAAACGGCAGGTATTCAGCTTGGTGATATTACGGAGATTCTCACCTGAAGACGAACCCTTCAGGGCCAGTGGATCTTTCGGCAATAGTGTAAGTGAATTCATATCTAACCAGCTTAGTTACTGGATAACGCAGGTTGATGAGAACCTGGAAATAGATGTTGATCTTGGAAACCTGGATGACGAAGCCTTCAACACTTTCCAACTGCGGCTTTCCTATACATTTCTTGATGGCCGTTTAAGAGTAACCAGGGATGGCGGCTTTACAAATCAGGATCGGCAAGCGGATGTATCCAGTATTGCCGGCGATTGGACAGTAGAATATCTATTAACTGAAGACGGCAAGTTAAGGGTTAAGATGTACAACAGAACAAACTTCAATACCCTGACCGGACTTGAGAATGAAACTACAACAACCGCCGGGGTTAGTTTGCTCCATACTCAGAGCTTCGATGAGATCAAAGACCTGTTTCGGCGTGTTCGAAAAAAGAAGAACAGCCAACCCACGAAGGAAGTTGTTCCTACCGCAGCCATCACCGAAGAGAAAAAATCCCACCAATAGGGTATATGAAAATCCTTTCCGTCATTTTCATTCTATGCTGCTCTCTGCAGGCAGGCGCTCAATCACAATCCGATTCAGTCAATCGTAAGCGTTTGAATACGGTGCTAATTTCCGGTGGTATCGGTTACACAGCCGGCTTGATAGGGCTGAATCAACTTTGGTATAGCAAATTCCCAAGGGAGAAGTTCCACTTCTTTAATGATAATAGCCAGTGGTTGCAGATCGACAAGGTAGGGCACTTCTACACCTCATTTCATTTAGCCAACAGTACCTACAGCGTATTGCGCTGGACTGGACTGGAAAAGAGAAAATCATATCTGTGGGGAAGTATCGCAGGAGCTACCCTCCTACTGCCCATTGAGATTATGGATGGCTTTTCCAGCGAGTTTGGTGCGTCATACGGAGACATAATTGCAAATACGCTGGGAGCGGGTCTTTTCTATTCTCAGCAGTTAGCTTGGGGAGAAAACCGAATCAAACCAAAATTCTCATTCAACCGTTCAAGCCTTTCTTCACAAAGGCCAAATGTGCTTGGCGACGGACTCCATGAAGAACTGCTTAAAGACTACAATGGGCAAACCTACTGGCTGGTATTTGACATGGATAGGTTTAATGTTCATTTTTTACCAAGTTGGATAAATCTTGCTGTGGGCTATGGGGGTTACGGAATGATTTCCGCCTCCAGAACTTCTAATATTAGCCAAGGCCTCAATCCCACACGACAATATTACCTGGCACTGGATTTCGATCTTACCACAATTAACACGCGGAGTAAGTTCTTAAAAACGGTATTTCATGCACTTGATTTAATTCATTTGCCGGCTCCGGCGATAGAATATAACAAACGGCAAAATCTTAAGGCTCATTTGTTATTTTTCTAAATCTTATCAGCAGACTTGCTATATTAGTAGAAATGTCACTTTAATCTAATCCCATTCCAAGCACTATGGACCTTAACAGCTTTATGGAAAAATTCGCCGCTGAAATCAACGGTCAATATTCCGAGTATGACAGTAGCAAATCAGTAATTATAGTACCAACCGAAAATGAGCGCTTTCAAACAGTGTATGGCACTATTAAGGAAAGTGACAAGTATAATGGCAGATCAGGTATTGAATTCAATACGAAAGTTTGCCCGATGGATGACTCCATAGATCTAAAATCTCTTCTTGAACAGAATGGTAAATTCTGCCACGCCAAATTTATAATCGAAGATGATTTTATTAAGGTTGAAGGTTCCGCATTCGTAGATACTGCAACGGAAGATCAGCTGAAAGAAATCATTCAGGAAGTGGCAACAGTCGCCGACGAGTCAGAAAAGAGGATCACCGGCAAGGATATCTACTAAATCGGCTACTCATTATCCAATAATTCTTAATTTTGGACCGTATGTGAGCAGGCTTATCGCTCTTGCAAAAGAGAGGAAAGTCCGGACAACATAGGGTATCGTACTTCCTAACGGGAAGGTCCTGAAGAAATTTAGGAACAGAAAGTGCAACAGAAAGTATACCGCTCGCCTTTGGCGAGTAAGGGTGAAATGGTGAGGTAAGAGCTCACCGCCTTTGAGGTGACTCAAAGGGCACGGTAAACCTTACGAGTTGAAAGACCAAATAGGCTCCATCACCAATCGGTAACCGGCGACCCGTCGGTGTCTTTTGACGGTGGAGCGGGTAGGTTGCTCGACCTCGGTAGTGATACCGGGGCCAGATAAATGATAAGCACCGGGCTTGACCTGGTACAGAATCCGGCTTATAAGCTCACATACTTTTATTGGAAAATGACATGGCAAAAATCTTAATTGTAGACGACGAAAAAAGTATCAGAAATACTCTGAAGGAAATACTGGAGTATGAGAAGTTCGACGTAGAAGAAGCTAAGGACGGCAAGGAGGGATTGGAAACCTTGATAAAGGGCGATTTTGACATCGTACTTTGCGATATTAAAATGCCCCAAATGGATGGAATGGAAGTCCTTCAAAAAGCTTCTGAGCTCAATATTGGCACACAGTTTATTATGATCTCCGCTCATGGTACCATCGAAACTGCGGTTGAGGCTACTAAGAAGGGCGCCTTCGATTTTATACAGAAGCCACCTGACTTAAACCGTCTACTGCTTACCATCCGAAATGCACTGGATAAGTCTACTTTGGTGACGGAAACCAAGGTCCTCAAGAGAAAAATATCTAAGACCTACGACATAGTAGGTGAATCGAAACCAATTGCTACTGTAAAAGAAACAATTGAAAAGGTGGCGCCTACCGAAGCACGAGTATTAATTACTGGCCCAAATGGTTCTGGTAAGGAGTTGGTGGCAAGATGGCTGCACGAAAAAAGTAGTCGTGCCGGGGAGCAACTGGTAGAAGTGAATTGCGCGGCCATTCCATCAGAATTGATAGAAAGTGAGCTATTTGGCCATGAAAAAGGATCCTTCACCTCCGCGGTAAAACAACGTATTGGCAAATTCGAACAAGCGAATGGTGGCACCTTGTTTCTAGACGAGATTGGAGATATGAGCCTGTCGGCTCAGGCCAAAGTTCTCCGAGCGCTTCAAGAGAACAAAATAACACGGGTTGGAGGCGATAAAGAGATCAAGGTAGATGTGAGAGTATTTGCTGCCACCAACCAGGATCTGAGGCAATCCATTGAAGAAAAGAAATTTCGTGAAGACCTGTATCACCGACTAAGTGTAATAGTCATACCGGTTCCTCCGCTAAATGATCGTACTGATGACATACCTTTACTGGTAGATCATTTTCTGGAACAAATTGCAGGTGAGTATGGCACTAAGAAAAAAGAAATTTCCAAGAAAGCTCTTGACCTTCTCAAGAAACACGACTGGACAGGAAATATAAGAGAACTTAGGAACGTGGTGGAACGCCTAATAATTATGAGTGACGAGGAGATAACCGACAAGGAAGTCTCGCAGTACGCGTAGAATTGTGCGGAGGTAAATACGCCTAGATTCTTTCTTCTACTTGCTTCTTCGAATCTTTCGAGTCGTCCTTAGCATAGGTAGGACAACTTTTTTGGGTGCACGCTGCGAATCCCAAAATCAACATGGCTGCTACGAAAAGCTTTAGTTTCATAATCTTCTTATTATACGGAAACTCATCCAAACATAATTAAAAAAAGAAAAACCTACAAGTAAACTACTTTGATAGCCTTAGGCAAGAAGTAAGTTACAACCTCTAATTTCGGAATTATCAAACCTTCCAACTACCTGAAAACTGCTATCGGGATTAATCAAACCTAAATCTTGCGTTTCTATGAAAGCGCAAGTGTGTAAGTTTGCCAAATCAATTACATTAATGCCACCTATGCCCCCGTTGGTAACCAGCGCAAAAGGATCATTCACCTCCCTGATCGATACTTTCATCCAAGGAGGTGTGAAAAAGTGGCCATTTTTGCCGTAAGCCTGTGAAAGCAACTCAGTCATGCCGTATTCTGAGTGCACCTCCTGCACATTCATTCTAGTTTTAATAACATCATGAAGTGCTGCTCTTACCACCTCTTTTCTTCGTCCCTTCATCCCTCCGGTTTCAATTATGGTTACCCCGCTAAGGTCAAAAATGCCTTTTTCGGCGAGTTCTAACAATGCAAACGAAACACCTAAAAGAATTATTTCCTTTCCACTAGCTAATAGTTCTTGAATATTATCAAATACTTGGTAGCCACTTTCAAGATGAAATCCGGAATATTCTGAGCCACTGCTATCGATAAAGTGCTGTACCATAGAAATCAACGATGAATCTTCGCGGCCAATATATGATGGTAGCAAGGCAATGAAATGATACTTTTCCAGGGCGCCGTAAAAAAACTCGAAGGTCCTTACTGCATTTTTATGATACAATTCCAGATCTTTTACAAAGTGGCAACTGCGATTTTCCGTGGTTGTACCGCTACTCCGAAAGATATGGTTTTCTACCCATTTGCCAGTAACTACCCGGTGTTGCTTAAAGAAATCGATTGGCAAATAGCGAATCTCCTCTATTTCACTCACAGAATCGACATCACAGTTGATTGAAGAGAGGTAGTTCTTATAAATTAAGTTGTTTTTGGACTGATATTTGAATAGGGAAATGGCGAAATCTTTGAAATCGGATTCATCGAGACTATGCAATCTTGACTGAAGATTTTCCAGATTCATACCTTAATTTAGCAGAGGTTACAACAACTTTGTAATCAGTAAATTTACGATTGAATAGTGAGGATGAAGAAATTATTGTTTTTAGTTCAAATAGCGGGTATTGGGCTGCTTTTTAACAATTGTAACCGAGCCCCGGTTTTACCTGATACACCGGAGGTGGAATTTGTAAAGGCCGAGTATTGGGATATGGGCCTCCAAAGTCCGGATTCACTAAATGTGACAATTAGATTTCAAGATGGCAATGGCGATCTAGGCTTAGATCAGAGCAATACAGTTTTTCCTTATCATTTCGCTTATTTCTTTTCTAAAAAAGATACATTCAACGATGTGGGAGAGATTCAAACATTCGATGCAATTGATGAGTTAATAACCTCTGACGACATTGGAAGTCCTGATATTGATATACCTGATTTTGTAGATCCTTTCTATTGCACAGAATACATTACCAATCCTATTATTGGCAATCAAGTTGTGGTGCTTCCAAATGGCAGACTATTGCCTTTTGATCTCTCCGTCAGATCCGATACAATACTTAAGTCAGTTTTCTTCGAAGCGAACCCCAATCACTTCAACTTCCTGATCGACTTCTTTGTAAAGAATGTACAAGGTGAGTTTGAACAACTTTTTTTTGAATCGATAGTAGGTCCGCCGGAGTGTGGCAGCAATTTCTACGCAAGGTTTTCCCAACAAGATATTGGAACTAACCTAGCCGAAAGTAATGCAATTGAAGGCGAATTGACTTATAGAATGAACAGTGTAGCCTTTCCCTTTGAGTTGGGGAATAGGATTTTTAAGTTGAGGATAAGAATAATTGATCGTGCTTTGAATTCCAGTAATACGATCGAAACAGAAGAAATGACCCTGGATGACATCAGGGTAAATTAGCTAGTACAAGTCTGGGTACTTTGCAGGATCGGCCTCAGCCATCATTGCGTACACTACATCAAATATCTCCTCAGCATTAGGTTTTGAGAAATAATCGCCATCAGAAGCATAGGCAGCCCTATGTTCTTTTGCTGCAATAGTTACTGGTTTGGAATCCAAATATTGGTAGCCCTCTTGAACCTCAATTACCTGTTGCATCATAAAAGCACTAGCCCCACCCGGAACGTCCTCATCAGCGAATACAATGCGACTCGTTTTCTTAAGAGACTCCACAATTGTACGATTAGTATCGAATGGCAGAAGTGTTTGGGCATCGACAACCTCTACAGAGATGCCAACTTTTTCCAATTCCGCAGCTGCCTCATTCACAATTCTTACCATAGAACCGTAGGTAACAATTGTTACATCCTCTCCAGATCTAACTATTTCAGGCACGCCTAACGGAACGGTAAATTCCCCAATGTTGTCGGGAAGTTGCTCCTTCAATCTATACCCATTTAACGGCTCTACCATTAATGCGGGGTCATCAGATTGCAAAATAGTATTGTAAAGTCCTGCGGCTTGTGTCATATTTCTAGGAACCAGCACATAGATACCTCGCAGGCTATGTAATATCATTCCCATAGGAGATCCAGTATGCCAAACTCCTTCCAGCCGGTGCCCCCTGGTTCTAATTACCAATGGAGCCTTTTGACCGCCTTTCGTTCTGTACTGCAAACAGGCCAAATCGTCTGCCAAGATCTGAATGGCGTAGTATATATAATCCAGGTACTGAATTTCGGCAATCGGTTTTAAACCCCTGAGGGCACAACCAATACCTTGACCTATAATGGTACACTCCCGTATACCAGTATCAGTCACTCTCAACTCTCCATACTTTTCCTGAAGGCCAGCAAATCCCTGGTTGACATCACCTATCTTGCCCACGTCTTCACCGAAGGCGAAAATACGCGGATCGCGTTTAAGCGCCTCATCAAAAAATGCGTTCAAAACTTCTCTTCCATCAACTGTTGGCGACTTATCAGAGTACTGCGCCTTGACCTCCTTAACTTTCAAAGCTGCTTCGTCAGAATTGCTAAACAGGTATGAACTATAGCGGTCATGGTTGGCGGCCAAACTATTTTCGAGCCATTGAGTTAACTCAGATTTTGCATCCGGCACCTCTGATCTCAGCAGCCGTAATACTCTCTTTGCTGCCCTAATCGCATCAGACCTAATTGGATTCAGCGTTTTCTCCAGCTCATTTCGGATATGACCAACCTCCTCCGAGTGTTGCGATTTTGACTCCACTCTCTTAAGCACTTCCACTGCCTCTTCCTGATCTTGTTTAATATCATTTGTAAATGCTTTCCAGGCACTAGTTCTTGCCTCTTTCGCCTCTTTCTTTGCCTCCGTTGAAATTTTGTCTAGCTCTTCTATGGTTGCATATCCATTGTCCACTATCCATTCTGCAAGTTTCTTAATACAATCAAAATCATCTTCCCACTGCAAACGCTCCTTACTTTTGTACCGTTCGTGCGAACCGGAAGTAGAATGCCCTTGCGGCTGGGTCATTTCCCTTACATGAACCAGTATAGGAATGTGCTTCTCACGAGCTAGCTTGGCTGCAGATTTATAAACTGCTATCAATTCAGCGTAATCCCATCCTTTAACGGTAAATATCTCATAGCCAGGTTCACCCTTTGCTCTTTGAAATCCAGCTAGTGCCTTGGAAATTTCTCCTTTGGTTGTGTGGTAGCCTTTCGGTACGGAGATACCATACTCATCATCCCAAACAGAAACCAGCATGGGTACTTGCAAAACGCCGGCGGCGTTAATTGCTTCGTAGAACATTCCTTCTGAAGTTGAGGCATTACCGATCGTACCGAAGGCAACCTCATTTCCATTTGTAGAAAGGCTCTTAAATTTCTTTAGTTCGGGATTTTCACGGAAAAGCTTAGAGGCATATGCAAGCCCAACCAGGCGTGGCATTTGAGAACCTGTTGGTGAGACATCCGAGCTGCTATTCTTAAGTTTACTAAGTTTCTTGAAATGGCCGTTGTCATCAAGCATCCGGGTGGCAAAGTGCCCGTTCATCAATCTCCCCGCTGATGCTGGTTCTTCATTCACATCAGTATGTGCATAAAGTTGTGCAAAGTATTGCTGAAGAGTCAACTCACCTATTGCCAACATAAATGTTTGATCCCGATAATATCCCGACCGAAAGTCCCCAGCCTGAAATGCTTTGGCCATGGCAATCTGAGCTACTTCTTTGCCATCTCCAAAAATTCCAAACTTCGCCTTGCCCATAAACACTTCCTTCCTCCCTATTAGGCTAGCTTCCCGGCTAGCAACTGCTAGTCTATAGTCGGCAAGTACTTCTTTCTTAGTAATTGATAACTTCTTCAATGTGCTCGTTGTGCTCAAATTCGTATTGTTTGTGCTGGAAATATGTTTTTCCAGCAAAGAGGGGACCACAAAATTAACGAATTCACCCCTCAATTCAAATGGTGCCTTTAGTGAGGTCGTACCAAAAAACATGCTCCAATTTGATTTATCAGAAGGTCATATTTTATGTACACTTGCTATATTTGTGCTCCTCAAAAAGACAAAAGAAAAAATGATCATAGGAGTTCCTAAGGAAATTAAGAACAACGAAAACAGGGTAGCACTGACACCAGGGGGTGCTAAGGAAATTCTTAAGCACGGACACAAACTATATGTACAGTCGGGAGCCGGCGAAGGAAGTGGATTCTCTGATGAAGAATATATGGCAGCCGGGGCAGAAATTAAGCCCGATATAGAATCGACCTACGATGTAGCAGAAATGATCATTAAGGTAAAGGAGCCCATTGAACCTGAATATGGACTTATTAAGGAGAATCAGCTGGTGTTCACTTATTTCCATTTCGCTTCTTATGAGCCACTCACTAAGGCGATGATGGAAAGCAAAGCTGTTTGCCTTGCGTACGAAACTGTTGAGGATGAAGACGGAAGTTTGCCATTGCTTATTCCTATGTCTGAAGTAGCCGGAAGGATGTCTATACAGGAAGGTGCCAAGTACCTAGAAAAACCGCTGAAGGGTAGAGGAATTTTACTTGGTGGCGTACCCGGAGTAATGCCTGCCAAGGTTCTTATACTGGGAGGCGGAGTAGTTGGAACCAATGCAGCTAAAATGGCTGCTGGTATGGGTGCCGATGTGACTATTATGGATATCAATCTGCCTCGACTAAGGCACCTGGATGACATTATGCCAGCCAACGTCAACACCATGTACTCATCGGAGTATAACATAAGAAGGCTTATTCAAAACCATGACTTAATTGTTGGAGCTGTTTTAATTCCCGGGGCTAAAGCGCCAAGCTTGATCACAAGAGACATGCTGAAAGAAATGCAGCCAGGAACCGTCGTAGTAGATGTTGCTGTTGATCAAGGTGGTAGCATAGAAACTTGTAAACCGACAACCCACGAAGATCCCACTTTCATCATTGATGATGTAGTTCATTATTGTGTGGCCAATATGCCGGGAGCTGTTCCATACACTTCAACCCTGGCACTGACCAACGCCACTCTACCGTATGCTATTCAACTTGCCAATAAGGGTTGGAAAGAAGCTTGCAAAAACTCAAGCAGTCTAAAGCTCGGATTAAATGTGATTAATGGAGACGTTGTCTACAAAGCAGTTGCCGATGCTTTTGGGTTAGAGTATCATGATGTAGAGCAGTATTTAGCCTAGCTCTCCAGTTCATCATATTTTGGCAATTCGGCCATAGGCGTTACATCCTTCTTCCCATGTGAAACCTTGAACAAATAGTGTTTGAGGCCATTACTTACAAGTACATACCTGGCATTCAACGTGGCATTGTAAGTGCTTACCTGTAGCAATGAATCTTCATTAATGGCAGTAGTTGGAGCCTTACATTCTACAAGTAGTAGTGGTTCACCAGCCCTTGAATAAACCAAAATATCAGACCTCTTTTGGAGATTGTTGTAGCGCAGGCCAGATTCTACTTTTATCAGCGCCTTTGGAAACTCCAGATATTCTATAAGGTATCTAACTAAATTCTGCCTTACCCACTCTTCCGGTGTTAGCACCACATTTTTTTTTCTAATAGCATCAAATATTAGAATTTTGCCGTCAGCTTTCTTAATATTAAAATCGAAGTTTGGAAGGGCAAGATTCTCCATATCAACAGGATAGATTAGCAAAAATATGAAATTGAAAAAGGATATAGTAAATGATTGGCTACCAAGATACACCGGCGTGCCTCTTGAAGAGTATGGGGAATATATTCTACTCACTAATTTCATCAACTATGTGGAGATGTTTGCTAAAATGTTTGACGTTGAGGTTATAGGCGAAGGCAAGCCGATGCAAACTGCCACCGCCAGAAATATTACCATTATAAACTTCGGTATGGGTAGTCCCATGGCGGCTACTGTCATGGATCTCTTGTCAGCAATATCCCCAAAAGCTGTACTATTCCTGGGCAAATGCGGTGGACTAAAGAAAAAAACGAAGATTGGAGATCTTATTTTGCCTATCGCCGCCATACGCGGTGACGGTACAAGCAACGATTACTTGCCCATAGAAATTCCAGCTCTTCCATCATTTAGTTTGCAAAGAGCGGTTTCTTCGATGATAAAGAAACACGAGCAGGATTACTGGACAGGGACTGTTTACACTACTAACAGAAGAGTATGGGAGCATGATAAAAAATTCAAAAGATACCTCCGCATGGCTAGAGCAATGGGCATCGATATGGAGACGGCCACTGTTTTCGTTACTGGGTTTGTTAATCAAATACCCAGAGGGGCGCTTTTATTGGTATCTGACAATCCTATGGTTCCGCACGGCGTTAAGACGTCAAAAAGTGATAATTCTGTAACGGCTAACTTCGCCGAAACTCATCTAAAAATTGGAATAGAAGCCCTCGAAGAACTCATTAATTCCGGTGATTCAGTTAAACATCTACGGTACGACTAAGTGATGAAAGGTGCTTCCAGTTAGCTTTCAGCCTTTCTTTGTATTGGCCATAATCGGCCTAACCTTCATAAGTATATACCTGAACTGGTTGAGGCCTGCCGTTAGTTTTCTACTGGCTGTTGTAATCTTCTTGATTGCTGGCATATTAACTCCTCAAGAAGTGCTCAGTGGCTTTGGTAACGATAAGATTGCCAGCATTTTACTACTTATTCTGATAACCGCGGGAATCCGCAAAAACTTCAACCTCGAGCGGTTGTTCGATTACATCTTTGGCAAAACACAGAGCTATTCGGTGTTCCTTTTCAGAATGATGAGCCAGGTAGCAATTTTTTCTTCCATGATAAACAATACTCCAGTGGTGGCCTTGATGACTCCATACGTTATGAATTGGGGTAAATCCCAGGGTATTGCTCCTTCCAAGCTTTTGATACCCTTATCATTTGCCACTATCATGGGTGGAATGCTAACAGTTATCGGAACAAGTACCAATCTGCTACTAAATGGTTTCCTGGACAGCTACGACCAGGATTTGATGAAATCCATGGACCTGCTGCTCGTTGGAGGAGCTGTAACTGTAACCGGCATACTCTTCCTTACTTTATATGGACATAGGTTACTCCCGAATAGGGAAGACGTGATTGACCACTTCAATCGCAATAAGAGTGAATATGTGGTTGAAACCGTTGTTAGCTCTAATTCCAGTGTAATTGGTAAAGATATTGCTGAAGCTGGCCTTAGAAATCTCACAGGATTGTACTTAGTGGAAGTCGTCAGAAATCAAGAAATTCACTATCCGGTGGATCCAGCTTTGAAGCTGCAAGCAGGTGATGTTCTTCTCTTCGCGGGCCAAACCGACAAGATCATCGATCTAATAAAATCCAATAAAGGAATAAACCTACCGCCACAGGAAGATCTTGATGTTGCCATGGGTGATAAAATTGAGGTGGTAGAGTGCGTGGTTGCAAGCAACTGGACACTTGTTGAACGCACGGTGAAAGATTACCGATTTCGAGAGAGGTATAATGCGGCTGTGATCGCGGTGCAAAGAGCCGGTGAAAAACTCAGTGGAAAAATCGGGGACATTAAACTCAAGCCTGGTGATTTGATCTTAATTCTACCAGGAAGAAGCTTCTTCGAGAAAGCTGACCTCAACACAGACCTCTACGTTGTCTCATCCCTCAGAGATCAAATTCCCTCTAGTAGAAGAAATGTTCTCGCGTTAGTTACTGTTGCCTTAGCCGTTATAACTCTCGTCACTTTTCAGCAAACTACCTTATTCTCAACCTTAATAGTAATATTCTCAATTATGGTAGGGTTTAGGTTAATAACAAACAGTGAGATTAAGCGGGAGCTTGACCTAAACCTAATCGGTATTCTAGTCTTCTCGCTGAGTATAGGGTTAGCTATCATAAAGACCGATGCGGCTAGTATCATTGCTGATGGAATAATATCAACTTTACAACCTCATGGGACAGTGGCAATAATTATAGGCCTGATGCTACTTGCGAATGTGCTTACCTCGTTGATTGGAAATGTTGGGGCAATATCGATTACTTTTCCTTTAGCGTTTACCTTGACTGAAAGCCTTGGAGTAGATAGTGCACCGTATTACCTGGCCATTGCCTATGCCGCATCTGCTACTTTTATTACTCCAATCAGTTATCAAACAAATCTTATAATATTTGGTCCTGGCGGTTACAGGTTTAGCGACTTTCTAAAGGTTGGCCTACCAGTTACCATGCTGTATCTTACAGTTGCGCTGACGGTCATTTGGCTCATTTATGGCCACACCTTCTAGGCATCATCAACTTGCTTATTCATTATCGTAACCTTCCGAAGGAAGTAGAAACCAAGAATGAAGAATATTCCCAAGGCCAAGGCGCTGTTTCTCATGCTTCCAGTTAAATGCTCAATGGCTCCATAAGAAAAAGTACCAACAACTATGGAAACATTGTAGGTAACATCGTAGAAGCTAAAGTAAGATGCGTGATCAATCGTTGAATCTGGTATCAGTTTGGAGTAGGTAGCCCGTGATAAGGCTTGGATTCCTCCCATCACCATGCCCACCACAAAAGCCAGTCCGTAAAACTGGTACTCATTTACGGTGAAGTAAGCTGCGACGCAAATAAGAACCCAAATCACAATCATTGTTGAGAGGCTATACTTGTTACCACGTGCCTCAGAAACTTTTGCAAACAGGTAAGATCCCCCAATTGCAACTAATTGTATTACGAGTACTGACAAAATCAGCTTGCTATCTTCAAGTGCCAACTCTTTTGTACCAAATAGTACGGCTAAGTACATAACTGTTTGAACACCAGTATTATAAAAGAAGAAAGATGTCAGGAATTTCTTGAGGTCCGGTAGCCCTTCAAGGCTTCTCCATACTTTTCTAATTTCTGCATAGCCCTTCGTGAGGTATTCGCCTGTAACCTTTCTATTAAACGGGTTTGATGGCAGGTAATAAAAGCTAATTTGCGCAAAGCCCATCCACCACAAGCCAACGGTAAGAAATGAAACTCTGGCGGCAAATCCACCATCTCCAAGGCCGAACATTTCTGGCATCTGCACCATTACCAGATTTACAATAAGCAATAAGACACTCCCTATGTAGCCAAAAGAAAATCCTTTTGCGCTAACAATATCAAACCTGTCTGATGATACAATTTCCGGCAAGTAAGAATTATAAAAAACCAAGCTTCCGGAATATCCGATACTGGCCATAACTGAGAAGATAATGCCCAACTCAATATTTGGTCCGGTAAAGAAGAATAGGCCAATACATGAAAAGGATCCTAAATAGGTGAACATACCCATGAAAAATTTCTTCTTTCCGCTATAGTCTGCAATCCCTGATAAGAGCGGCAGAATTGCCGCGACAACCAGGAAAGAGAATGACAAAGCATAAGAATACAGGACACTATTGACTACCTCCATTCCGAAGAAATTCACCATGTCACTGCCATCCAAAGCTTTGGTCACACTGCTGTAATAGGTTGGAAAAATGGCAGAAGTTATAACCAGTGAATAGACTGAATTAGCCCAGTCAAACATACACCAGGCGTTTACTACTTTTTTGTTGTTGAGTGCAGTGGTGGTCATAAAAAAAGTCTTTCCTAATAATAAGAAAGACTTTTAGATATTAATAATTTCGAATTCTTATTCTATCACCTTCTGCGGAGTCGAGTACATCAACTTTCTGGCATTGGCCTCACGAAGTTGAAGCTGAACGTCTGAGATCAATCCCATTTTGGTTTCTTCATCAACTTTCAATGAAATTGTGATCTGGTCTCTCTCAACCTCATCCAGTTTATCCTTCTCCTGTGTCACCCACATGATGATATCTTTTGTGTCGATGAAAACATCATTTGCTTGAATACGCGCTTCCTGTCCAAACTGCTCAGGTTTTTTCGGCTCACCTATGTACAGGTACTTAACCAATGACTTTCGTTGCAGTTTTCTTAATTCTTGTGCTTGTGGTATCCGCTGCTGCACCTGGATTGTTACTTCTCTCAACACGGTTGTAACCATGAAAAAGAAAAGCAGCATAAATATAATATCCGGCAGTGCTGACGTGGGTATGTCCTGACTGGCGTTAGATTTTTTCTTGAATTTAGACATCTTAGTTCCCTCCTATTTTTGTAGGCTCCGCAATAGAGATCTGCATAGGTATGGTAATTTCTCCATCAATTACGCCTCTGCCTCTGTCGTAAATCTCCTTGTTGCTAGGATCTTTCAGATCTGAAGCAAGTTCTCTCCATTCGGCATTGGTTAGCCCTACTCGTTCTGCGTAAATGTCGTAATAGGCTCCCTGTAACTCGTCAAGCACACCGATAAAATACTCATAGCTTGTTCCCCTATCAGTTTTCAACGAAACGATGGCATCTTTAGGTGAATCAGATTTTTCAGGATCTTTGCCATAGTTGAGAACATGATCTTTTACCATTTGCCTGATTGAAGGGATATCTGTAACAACTTCTCCTTCAACCAATATTCTATCAGCTGAATTGATGAGAACCTTAAAGAGATTTTTCTCCTTGATTTTAATATCTATTATCTCTTGCTCATCAGGCTTTGGTGGCAACACCATTGTAAGCCCCTTATCATTTGCAATAGTAGTTGTAACCAAAAAGAAAATCAGGAGCAAAAAGGCAATGTCAGCCATTGAGCTGGAATTGATTTCTGGTCCTCCACGGTTTCTTCCTCGTGCCATTACTTTATCATTTTACTTACTTCTGTATAAATAATTCCGACCACAGCAAAACCTATGAGTAAATACATCATGGTGATTGCACCGCCAACCATCTTGGAGGTAGCACCAGTACTTACCTCATGGGCTATGTACTTTGCCGTAACTTCATCACCGGCCATTGCCCAGGCGATTAGAAACACTACCGCGATTCCTGCCACTCCAATCAAGGCCTTTTTCAAACCACTGGGGTTACTCATGGCATTGATTAATGGCAGAACGATAGCACCTAATCCAGCCACAATAACCAGAATGTAGGCGAATATCAGACTAAAGTTTACTACTCCTTCCATTTGTTAGGTCCTTTTGGATTTTACTTTAAGTTGTGCTTAACCAGAAGGTCAACAAGTGAAATAGATGCGTCTTCCATGTCGTTAACAAGCGAATCAATTTTGGACACTAAGTAGTTGTAGAACAACTGTAGAATAACACCTACAATAAGTCCTGCAACTGTTGTTAGAAGGGCCACCTTGATACCGTTTGCAACAATTTGAGGAGAGATATCACCGGCTGCTTCAATCGCATCAAAGGCGAAAATCATACCTACAACCGTTCCCATGAATCCAAGCATCGGGGCCAGAGAGATGAACAATGATATCCAAACTAGTCCTTTTTCTAATCGGCCCATTTCAACTGAGCCGTAGGCAACGATGGACTTCTCCACCATTTCGATACCTTCAGACATTCTCATCAGCCCTTGGGTGAATATGGAGGCAACAGGTCCTCGTGTGTTCTTTGTTACTTCCTTAGCTGCGTCTACCCCACCTGAGCTCAGTGCGTCTTCAATATTGGCAAGAAGTTTCTTGGTGTTAGTAGTTGCAAGATTTAAGGTGATAATTCTCTCAATGGCCAGTGCCAGTCCAAGAATTAAACAAACCAGTACAATTCCCATAAACTGCCAGCCACCTTCAATGAATTTCTCCTTAACCAGTTGGTGGAAGCTTTGTTCAACTACTGGCTCATCTGCGGCAGGTTCCGGAGTAGTATCCTGTGCCGTATCATCGGTCGTTGCATCCTGCGCGGTGTCGTCGGCAACGGAAGCACTATCAGCAGCTTCGGTATTAGTACTATCTTGTGTAGCATCTTCCTGGGCATATGAGTAGGTTGAGTATCCCATGGTTAGTATACCCACAATGCCCAATAAAGTAATTAGTTTTTTCATAGTTTAAGTTTTATAGATCCTGAATCACTTACAGTTTATAGTTCAATTTTATTTCAAAATTCCTCGGTTGCGGAGAGAGAGGGATTCGAACCCTCGGTACCCCGGAGGGGGCACACTCACTTTCCAGGCGAGCACCTTCGACCACTCGGTCATCTCTCCGGAATTTCAAAACTTAAGCCACAAATAAATCAATAAAATATCCTTAATGCAAGTATTCATTAGATTTTCCTAACTGGCCCAAATTAGGTCATTTCGCCACATATTGGGTTAGTCAGATTTTTTGTTAAGATTTCTTGTGGAAGGTTTTTTCCAAGCAAAATCATCATTTTCGTGACTGCCGCTTCGGTGGTAATATCACTACCGCTCAACACTCCTATCTGCTTCAAGTGGCGACTGGTTTCATATTCACCTTGCCTTACTTTCCCACCTTCACATTGAGAAACATTAAAAATAACTATTCCTTTAGTTATGGCCGTCTGCAATGCTGCTGTAAGCCACTCTGCAGTTTGTGCATTACCCGCTCCAAAAGTTTCCAAAACCACTCCACGAACACCCGGTGTATTTAACACCGCAGTTACCGATGACTCACTGATTCCAGGGAAGAGTTTCAGCACTATTATGTTATTATCAAGTTGAGTATTCAATTGTAGTTTTGAGTCGTCACTTACCTTTCGGATCGCAGCGAAGTCGAAGTCTATCTCAACGCCCGAAACAGCCAATGCCGGGTAGTTCTCAGACTTAAAGGCATCAAAGTGACTACTCTCCATCTTTTTAGACCTATTACCCCTTAGCAAAAAGTAGTTAAAGTAGATACAAACTTCAGGTACAACCGGTGAACCGTTTTCTCTTCTCGAAGCAATTTCAATGGCGGTAATTAAGTTCTCCCTCGCGTCTGAGCGAGCTGCCGAAATAGGAAGTTGTGCTCCGGTTAGTACCACCGGTTTATTCAAACCCTCCAGCATAAAACTTAAGGCTGAGGCTGTATATGCCATGGTATCTGTACCATGCAGTATCACAAACCCATCCTGGTCGTCGTAGTTGTCAGCTATTATTTTTGAAATCTCCACCCAGTGATCGGGGCTTACATTTGAAGAATCTATTGGTTCCTCGAATGAAATTACTGTGAGAGAGAGGTTAAAAGTCTTCAGACTTGGTACGTTGTCAAGAATACGTTGAAAGTCAAAAGGAACCAATGCACCAGACTCATCCTTGCCCATACCCATAGTTCCACCAGTATAGATCAGCAGAATGGAAGCCTCCGGAGCTTGTGGGGAGGCTGTGTCTATGTTAATTCTCTGGTAACTCATGGTTTTCAAAGAGTTTTCTTGTGTTTGCGGTGGTTATGTCCATTACAGCCTCTACGGCCACACCCTTGATGTCAGCAATCCTCTGAGCAATCAGTTGTAAATAAAGAGGTTCATTGCGTTTTCCCCGGTTTGGAGTTGGGGCCAGGTATGGACTATCTGTTTCAAGGAGCAAATGCTGAAGGTCAATATTCACCAATTGCTTGTCCAGTCCCCCGTTTTTGAAAGTGACGACTCCTCCAATTCCCAGAAAGAATCCCAGGTCGGTAATCCGCTTCGCCTGTTGATCATTTCCAGTGAAGCAATGGAATACTCCGGTGAGAGTTCCATCTTGCAACTGCTCAACCATGGCGATTGTTTGATCCAGGGTTTCCCGACAGTGAATAACCACTGGTTTTGAAAGTCTCCTGGCAAATTCAATTTGAGTCTTAAACGCGTGCTGTTGCTCTTTCCAAAAAGTTTTGTCCCAGTATAAGTCGGTACCAATTTCTCCCACAGCTGCAAAATCCTTCTTATGAAGCCATTCCTCAACCAGGGCCAGTTCCTTTTCTACATTCTCATTAACAGAACAGGGATGTAGGCCCATCATGGGGATACAAAGATCAGGGAATCGCTGATTGAGATCCAACATAGCATCTATGGTTGTACTATCAATATTTGGAGTGTATACCTTTGACAGTCCAATATGCCGACCTCTTTCCAAAACCATTTCTATATCATCCTTAAACTCCTTAAGGTAAAGGTGTGCATGTGAGTCAATCATTTCAGGGGCATCACGATCCATCGCAGGCATAAGTGGTTAACAGGCTAAAAGTCACAACCTAATAGTGACGTCCTTTCCATTCTATTTTAGTCGGAAGGACGTAATTGATAAGTGAAGTTAAATATAGACCAAATTGATAGAGATGGAATACCGGGCTGGCGATTAAACTGGGTCTAACTTGCAAGGTAGATGACAAGACATACATAAGCATACTATGAAGTAGCAGCTTAGCAACTGCGGCAACAAGAGCACTCAGGGGGCTTGCCCAAATCAGTAGTAATACTGTGGGCCAAAAGAGGGTTTGCACTATTAGCAATAGAACTATTATAATATTACTTCGGAATACTGCGGTTAGCCAACGTCTTCTCTGGGCCAGCAATTCCGCAAAATCGCTCTTAGCAATTGTATTGCCCAAAACATCCGGGCCAAATAGAAACCTGGCTTTAAACCCTTGCCGGTGAGCTGCTCTTAATAAGTCAAAATCCTCGGTTACCGTGGGCCCTAGAGATTCAAATCCACCAATAGCTTTATAGGCATCCATTGATATTCTCATATTATTGCCAATGGCTGTTATTGGCCAGCCCATATCTGCCAAAATTTTTATCCGGCACAAAGCCAGCAGCCATTCTAATCCTTGCAGCTCGCTCCAAAGAGAGGAACGTTTAGTGGTAGTAATACCAAAGGCTATATCAGCATTGTTACTTGTCGCTATCATTGCCTTGACCCAGGCTGCTGGCAGTTCCATGTCGGCATCGGTGATAAGCAACTGCTCGCCCGAGGCGACAGCAGACAATTGACTGAGTACATTGGCCTTGGCAATACATAATTCAGTAGGTCTTTTCGTTTTTACTACCTGAATAAAATCATGTGACTCTGAGTACTTTTGGGCAATAGCAAAAGTACTATCCGTTGAATCATCATCACCAATCAAAATCTCCATTCTTTGTACCGGATAGTCCTGAGAAATTAGAGATTGCAGGCACCGCTCAATATTTTCTTCTTCATTTCTAGCAGCAATAAGTATGGAAACACTGGGGAGATAAGTGCTTTCATTAATTGCCCCCTCTTCATCCCTGAATTGGAGGAGATATGCAGCCACCAGGATGATCTCGGCGAATAGATGGACCCCGACAATTACAGCTAGGATTGTCTCAATCATAGAGCAGCAAAGGTATAGTCCTGATCGGAAAAGTGCTGCAGAACCCGGGGCAGGACATATTTCAGGCGCCGTTCTGATTTCTTGCTGTCATGAAATACGACGATTGATCCATCAGAAACAGCTGCCAGTGTTTTTGAGAGGCACTTATCGGGACTAAGGCTTTTATCAAAGTCTCCGGTGAGCACATCCCACATAACTATCTTATAATCACCATTTAGCTTTTGAGCTTGCTGGCGTTTAATGAGGCCATAGGGAGGTCTGAAAAGCTTTACAATACGCGCGTAACCTTGCTTTGAAAATTCATTTTGACAAAGTGAAATATTATCCAGATACTCGGTGGCAGTAGTTCGCCAGCCATTCAAATGATTATATGTGTGGTTTCCTGCTGAGTGTCCGTTGTCAATTACTCTATTGAAAATCTCTGGGTACTTACGAACATTATCTCCTACAACAAAGAATGTAGCCTTTGCTTTGAAGGTACTCAACTCTTCTAATACAAAATCTGTAACCTCAGGAATGGGGCCATCATCGAATGTTAAGTAGATAGTTTTAGTGTCTTCTGGTTTGTCCCACAGGAATTGAGGGAAAAGCGACTTGACTAGAGCAGGCGTCTTATGCCAGTACATTCAAACCCGGTTTAGATTGCCTCCATCTTGCATGAAAGCATGGTGATGTCGTCATTGTAACCATTGTCGCCTTTAAATTTATCAAGATACTTAAGAATTTCCTGATGCATCTTCTTCAGATCTACGTCCTTATTTTCAGCAATAAAATCCCGGATTCTCTCAGGTCCAAATTCCTCACCTTTTGAATCAGTGGTCTCTGTTAGTCCATCTGTATACAGAAAAAGAAGAAAACTATCCAGGTCAGTGATAAAACCTTCGTTGATAAAAGGCAATGGGTGGAATGCCCCTAGCACGGTACTTCCCTCATCTAGCATTCTAACGCCATGCTCTTTGTCATATAAAATGGGATGGTTGTGACCAGAGTTAACATAAACCATCGTCTTCAGATTATGATCATAAATGGCAGCGAAGAAAGTTATGAAGTTTTCACCCTTTGCGTGCTCCATTATTTGAAAGTTCAGTGCTTCAATAATCTCAGATAAATTTGGAGTTTGCCTGATGAGAGTTCGTAGTGAAGCCTGAAAGTTTGACATTATAATTGCCGCTGGAATCCCTTTACCAGACACGTCAGCAATGCAAATCAAAAACTGATTTTGGTTGATTGGAATATAGTCGTAGTAATCTCCTCCTACTGTATGATGAGGTAGATAGCTGGCCTCCAGTTTCAACCTAACTCCATAAGGGAGCTCATCAGGAAACAGAAACTTTTGAACATCTTTGGCGATCTCCAACTCTTTCTTAAAGGCCTCCTGCCGCAACTCCTGACGAGCCAGCCTCTTATTCTCAACGGCCACAATAATTATATTGGTTAGCGCCTGCAAGTAACTTCCGCTGGCTTCAGTGGTCGTAGTACCAATTTTCACATCTACACTTTGCACAAACAGATAGGCCAGGGTTTGGTGTTTATGTTGAACCGGTACAACAAGATCGAATTCCGCGAAGCTATCCTCAGCATCAGATTTGAGCTTTTGTATCTGCTTGATCTTCTGTATCTCTTCTGGTAATTCTATCTCATTAAAATCATTGGTAGTACCAAAATTTACCTTGGTCTGCCAACCTCCTTCATGTACATACAGTGCCACTTTTTGAATGTTCAAATTGGCTCTTAATGTGAAATCGAAAATTTTATAAAGAGATTCTTCCGGAAGGTTGTTGTTGATGGCTTGAGTAATTTCAAGCAAGGAGTTTAGCTCCAACTCCTTGAGATTATACTTGTCTTGCAGCGTCTTTAAGTCTTCCAAAATGAGATAAGTTCAGAGTAAATCTTGTTGCTGATCCAACGCAAGATAGCACTAAAAATGATTATTGATTGTGAAAAAAATGTTAACGAACTAACAGCAATTTATTGCCGATAAACCCTCCCCTTCCAGCTAAACTTTCCCCCTCTACTCGTTAAGGCGATAATTACAACGTATAGCGAGTAGGCCAGCTGAAGCACCATGAAAGCTGGAATACTAATCCTCTGACGATTAAAACTCATTACCGATCGTACCAGCATATATTCAACAACCATCTTTATAGCCATTACCCACAAAAAATATGCTATAGAGTAAATTCCTGCAGCAGTAAAACCAATAAATGTTAAACTGGTAAGGTGCACGGTAAATATGAATAGTGCTAACAACTTAGTACTTACCAATTCATAAGCTGCCCATTTGCTCGCCCATCTATTTCGCTGATTTACAAGATCCGATAACTTGAGGTGGGCCGGTGTCGTAACGAGACTGCGCCTGTCTTTTAAAAATTTTACACTCGCTGGGTCTGACCGATAAACACGATGCATCAACAATTCATCATCACCTGAAATAACCTTTTCCAGACCTGAGTATTCACCAACCGCATGAAATACCCTTCTATCAATGGAAATATTGGCCCCGTTGCACATACTGGGAATACCCAACCTTAGGGTACCGGCACCAGTTCCAATTAAGGCTGCAAGCTCGATGTCTTGTATTTTACCGAAAAATGAAGAGCTTTCCTGGTAAGTAACCGGCCCAAAGACAACTTTGCAATTAGGGTCTTGAAATGCTTCCGATATAGCACTCAACCACTCCCTACCTACACGGCAATCTCCATCAGTCATTACCAGTAAATCTCCTGCTGCAATTTTAGCTGCTTGAGTGATCCCGGCTTTTTTTGGTGAATCACCTTTTTCAATCCTGCTTGCTACTTGTAACTTATAACTAACCCGCTTCTTGGTCGACTCCACAATCTCTCTGGTATTATCAGTGGAATCATCATCTATAACAATAACTTCCACTTTAGATAGTGGAAAGCTCTGATTGTCCAGGTCATGCAGCAAGCTTCCTATATTTTCCTCTTCATTCCTAACCACTATGATTACTGAAATAAATGGAAGCCCCTCGGGAGTTTGTGTTGTTTGTTTCGGATTTATCCAGAACCACCATAACAACAACACCAGGGTAAAATATGGAGCCAATATCGCCAGGAGAAGTATTGTCATTGCCTGCTGAGTAACTTTAACCTGAAAACGAAAAAAGAGCCAATAACCGTTGGCAACAATAGATTCATCACCCACAAAAATAGGCTAGCGGCTATGATGCGGGTGGTATCTACCAGCAGAGGTTCGAAATACTGCAGGGCTGAAAACTCTCTAATGCCCAGGTCGCTCAAGAAGTTGAAAGCAGGAACGACAGATTTTACCAGAAAAATCCAGGTAACTCCAGCCATCTGCTGGATACGGTTGACTCCAAAATCAAAGGCCTGCAGTATCAATATGAACTGACTGGCAAACACTATATACCG
This sequence comes from Cyclobacteriaceae bacterium, assembly GCA_028285445.1. Taxonomy (GTDB): domain Bacteria; phylum Bacteroidota; class Bacteroidia; order Cytophagales; family Cyclobacteriaceae; genus JANQPQ01. The sequence goes on from JANQPQ010000012.1 coordinate 98,570, forward strand.
AATGGTACTGAGCCAAAAGACCTTGCTGAACTCTGCCTTGCCGTACAATTGAATCACAGTCAAGTATTTTTCCGCTTTTCTCGCAATTGGAATAGTCTGGACTATTTTGGGTACTTTCCAAACGATTATGGCAATCGCAACCCCGGCCAGTATAATGGACAATATGGTGACAATTACTTTTAAAGTGTCTGCATTTGTATTCCGCAGATAGAATGCTACGCCAAGAATTCCAAATAAGATTGTTACCAGTAATTGAGCGACGCTTCCAATTAGTATCGAACCCACAAGTCGAGCTCTTCCAGCAGTGGTAATCTGTCCAATCCTTCCAACATAATCTCCCAAGCCATGGGGAGTTACAAAGGCTAGGGCAAGTCCGGATAACACCCCAATATAGGCCTCGGCCATAGAGATTGTGTATATTTTTGAAGCCAAAAGTCTCCATTTCATTGCTTCTACGAACCAATTAAGTGGCATTAGTAGTAGTGCGATGAATACAAGCCAAAAAGTGTCTCCCTCGAATAGATTTCCGAAGTGAGTGTATAATTCCTGAAAGAATGATTCCCTATCTTTAACTTTAAGGTAAATGAAGGTGGCGATCCAAATAAAAATCAGGGCTTTGACAAGCAGCCACCACCAAACAGATTTCAATCTTTTCTCTCGCATAGGCACCGATGGCCAAAATAGATAAAAATAGGGACAAGGAAGTGATAGTTGTGGGCCTCGATCCTGGCACGAGATTCATGGGTTTTGCGGTATTAATGATAAAGAATCAGCAAATGGCATTGCTTCAATTTGGAGTAATTCACTTACACAAGTATGCAAATCATGAACTGAAGCTTAAGAAAGTATTTGATAAGGTAAGTAACATAATTGATGAGTTCTCGCCTGATGAAATTGCTTTGGAGGCCCCATTCTATGGAAAAAATGTACAGTCGATGTTAAAACTTGGAAGGGCGCAAGGAGTAGCCATGGCTGCCGCCTTGGCCAAGGAAGTTCCAATTTCAGAATACGCACCCAAAAAAGTTAAGCAGTCTGTTACTGGTAATGGAAATGCCTCTAAAGAACAGGTGTCACACATGTTACAAACCCTACTGAACATTAAGGAGGCACCAAAGATGTTTGATGCTACCGACGCACTAGCAGTGGCTGTATGCCACCATTTTCAGAAAAATAGTATTGTTAAAACTTCTAAGAGCTGGAAATCATTTATTGCTGAAAACCCAGGAAGAATCAAGGGTTAGCTGTTGAAATTAGCGGCAATAGCAGTGGCAGTTTTTGCCAAATCCTCTTGTGTCGGATTCAACTTAGGGCGGGTAAAGTTGATATCATCCATGGAGTTTAGAGGAACCAGGTGTACATGGGTGTGAGGTACTTCCAAACCGACAACGGCCACTCCCACCCTTTCACAGGTAATTGTGGCCTCAATGGCTCTAGCAACTGCCTTTGAAAACAAATGCAGTTTGCTTAACAACTCATCTTCCAAATCAAAAATATAATCCACCTCCACCTTGGGAACTACAAGTGTATGACCCAAAACCAAGGGGTTAATATCAAGGAAGGCTATAAAGTCTTCATTTTCGGCCACAATATGACCGGGTATTTCGCGATTAATGATTCTGGTAAATATGGATGGCATTAATCGATGGAGATCTTAAGAACCTCAAACTCCATCTCTCCGGCCGGGGCCTGAACTTTAGCGACATCACCTTTTTTCTTGCCCAATAGGCCCTTGGCAATAGGTGAGTTCACAGAGATTTTGCCGCTTTTTAGGTCGGCCTCTTCTTCAGCAACAATGGTATATGAAAATGATGCTCCATTGCTTTTGTTCTTTATCGCTACCGTTGATAGAATAGAAACTTTGGAGGTATCGATAGTTGACTGATCAAGAATTCTGGCATTTCCCACAATTTCCTCCAACTTAGAAATTTTCAACTCCAACAGGCCTTGAGCATCTTTGGCTGCGTCATACTCGGCATTCTCACTAAGGTCGCCTTTGTCTCGTGCCTCAGCGATTTGTTTTGCAATATCCGTGCGGCCCTTGGTGCGCAATTCGTTAAGCTCATCCTTAATTTTTTGCAGGCCTTCCTCTGTATAGTATGATATCTTCCCCATTTTTCTAATAACCCCCTAAAAATAAATAACGGCTCCAAATGAAACCGTTTCAGTAGGGGCTGTTATTTCCTTGTATTAACAAAGGTAGGGCATTATTTTAAAAATCTCAACAATTTGACGCTACGAGGGTACTGCCGATGGCACTTCAATTCCAATCAATTCAGGGAATGACCTCTCCAGCTCTTTGGACAAATCTGGATCTATTTTAGCCATATACAGCGTTTTAGCTTTTGACAATTGCTCTACGGTTAATCCGTTGGCAAACCGTAAATCTGCTTTGTATAGACTAGTGTTTTCAAAGTTGGCGCCCGTCAAATAGGCACCTCTTAAGTCGGCTTCCATCAAAAATGCATTGGAAAAATCCGCCTTAATTAGAAATGAGTTGCGCAAACTTGCTTTGATAAGAAATGCGTCCTTAAAAACTGCCCCCCCAGCATAAGCGTGATTTAGTTCTGCCTGGTTGAGATTGGCGTTTTCGAAAAGCGTTTGATTAAGACGAGCTTTTACTAAATCGCTCCCTATCAAGTTAGAGTGGGTAAGGTTGGCTGAGTTCAAGTTGGAGCCGGAGAGCTTAACGTAGCTAAGATTGGTTTTAACCAAATGCGTGTTTACCAGATCTATGTCGTAAATGTTGTGTCTATTTAGTCTCTTTATGTTACCTACGGTTCTAAAAGCAGCCTCTTCTGACTCCCACAGTCTAAAATCGTCTATTTCGTCTTTGTAGGTTCGTATTCTACCTCTTACTTCACCTTTCCTGTTTAGCCAAAAAATCAATATACCGATAACGGCAATATCAAAGAGCATACCATGCGCCTCAGCCAGAATCTGACTATAAAAATTCTCAAAATCCCAGATGTAGTAAGGCAGGCTAAAACCAATCACGATGATTGCAAGGCCAAGCAGTACAAGACTTGAAGTAAGTATTGGCTTCTCGGAGATTTTCGAGAAGTATTCGAGGAGGCTTTTAATCCAGATTTTGGCCCTAATTAAGATGCGATTTCTCATTGCTGGTTCCAACAATAAGCCACTTACGATACCGTTAACTTTAACTATAAAGTAAGTAAGAACTGTTGTTGGTTAATCCTTTGGTTTCGTCGAAGTATGGGTTATGCACTCTTTACGCCCAAACAAGGATTTATGTTAGCAATTACCTTGATGAAATACAATTTATTATTGCTTGAGTGATGTAATATTAAGCGGCTATTTCAGGCGATTTCCTGAGAGATTTTTTCAACAAGAACTTCATTAATGCGTGCGTAAGATTGGTGACTCCAGCCAGCAATGTGGGGTGTGAAAAGCATATTGTCTGATTCCACGAGAAATTCGAAGGTTTTTGCCTGTGATTCCGTGAGTTCATCCAATCTTTCATTCTCAAGCACATCCAGAGCCGCTGCTCGTATTATATTATTTCGTAAACAGTACTCTAATGCTTTTAATGACAAAATTTCGCCTCGAGCGGTGTTAATCAAGAAGATGGGTTTTTGAAATTTTTGAAGGAAGTCCTCGTCAAGCATCGCCTCGGTCTCACCAGTAAGTGGCACGTGAATGCTAAAAATATCAGCTTCTTCAAAAATCACTTCAAGTGCTACCTCCTTAGCATAATTGTCACCATAACCGGCTTTGTACTTATCATAAGCCAAAACCCGGCATCCAAATGCCTTCAATCTCTTAGCCACAGCCATGCCCATATTACCATAACCAAGCAGCCCCACAACCTTGTCTCCAAGTTCCTCACCCCTATTAGCCTCTCGTTGCCAATTTCTCTGCCTCACCTGTCTGTCTGCTCTGGGAAAATTATTAAGTAGACTCAGCATCATGCCAATGGTATGTTCTGCCAAAGCATCTCGGTTGCCTTCTGGTGCATTCAGAATTTTAACACCCAATGCTTCTACTTCCTCAATATTTATGTTGTCCAAGCCAGCGCCTGCCCGGCCAATAAACCTGAGGTCATTAGCCTTGGAGAGTAGCTCCTTGTCAATTGTGGTCTTACTGCGAATTATTAAGCCTTGATATCCATCCATGGCATCAATTATTTGCTGCCTGTCATATTCTGGGCGATAAACTCCTTCAACCCCAATATCCGCCAGCAATGGCACTAAACTGGGATGCATTTTATCAACAATTAGGCACCTAATAGCCATATTAGAACTGGTATAGTAAGTGGGCTACACTGAAGTAAACAGCTAGCCCGAGTAAGTCAATAGTTGTAGTAATAAATGGCCCGGATGCCAAGGCAGGATTTATATTGACTCGATCCAGAAGCAAAGGAACTATGGTGCCTAATACCGATGCTAACAATACCACGCTAAAAAGCGCTACCGATACAACGCCAGCCAATTTAGTTTCTTCATTAAGTAAAAGAACGAAGGCAAATACTAATACGCCCAGCAGAATGCCGTTGATAATTGCCACGAAAAGGACTTTTACCATCTTCTTAAATAGGCTGTGTTCAAATGCTGAGGGATTCGCCAGACTTTGTACCACTAATGCCGAGGACTGAATACCCACATTTCCGCCTGTTGCCATTATCAGTGGGATAAAAAATGCAATCGCCGTTATCTGGGCAAGATCTTCCTCAAAGAAGCCAATGAGCTTGGCCCCGAGAATTCCTCCAAATAACCCGATAACTAGCCACGGGAGACGTGCCCTTGATAGCATCCAAATGCTGTCATCTTCTTCAACGTCTTCAGAGATACCAGACATTAGTTGCCTTTCCTCCTCCGCCTGCTCAGCAATTACATCTACCACATCATCTATGGTAATTCGACCCAAAAGCTGTCCTTTGACATTGACAACAGGTACTGCTTCCAAATCGTATTTGCGCATAATCGCTGCCACCTCCTCCTCAGCCAGGTAGGTTTCAACTGACACTACATCATCGTCGTAGATGTCTTTGATTTTAGTGCCGTCATTAGAAAGAAGTATCTTCTTCAAAGAGACTCTACCGAGAAGTACACCGAAGTCATCAACAACATACACCGAATAAATTTTCTGAACCTCACTTGCCTGTTTGCGAATTTCCTCAATACAATCTTCAACGGTCAATTCCTGGTTACACTTTATAAGTTCCTTTGCCATGAGGCCACCAGCACAATCTTCGTCGTACCGAAGTAATTCAATTAGGTATTGAGCCTTTTCGCTATTCTCTAGGGCGGCGATAACCTCCTCTCTGGTCTTTACCGGTAACTCATTAAGGATATCTGCCCCGTCATCTGAATCGAGACAGTCAAGGAAAGCGCTGATCTCCGGGGGTTCGAAAGCTTTGAGAAAATCGTTTCTGGTGTCTTCATCCAGATTCTCAATAATCTCAGCAGAGATTTCAATAGGCAAAAGGTCTATTACATACTTCGATTCATCTGTCCCGAATTCATGCAAAACTTCAGTTATGTCTGCGGGGTTCACGCCATCCATGGAGGAGCGAACAAAGCCTTCATCCTGGTTCTGGATTGCCTCCCCAAGTCGGTCTAGATATTCTTTAGTGAATTCAAATTGCACTATGGTGTTAGTGTCGCTCAATTTGGCTGGTAAGGGTTACAAAATCGTTTACTGAGAGTTGCTCCGCGCGTAGACTTAATAGATCCTGCCTCTGGATTTCTTCGGGCAAATTTAGAGGTTTTAGGGCGTTGCGCAATGTTTTTCTACGGTTTTGGAAAGCTTGCTTCACCACCCTGAAGAATAGCTTCTCGTCACAAGCCAACACCTCCGTTTCATTGCGACTGAGTCGGAGCACACCTGACTCAACTTTCGGTGGTGGGTGGAATGACTCGGCTGCGACAGAGAACAAATACTCTACTTGGTAATAGGCCTGAAGCAGCACACTAAGTATGCCATATCTCTTACTCCCCGGGGGAGACGCTATGCGTTCACCTACCTCTCTTTGCACCATGCCCACTACATGATGAACCAGATGTTTGTTCTCTAGTATTTTGAAGAAGATCTGAGAAGAAATGTTGTAAGGAAAGTTACCGATGATTGAGCATCTGGAATTGCAATGTGCGGATATATTCAAAGTGAGGAAATCCTGGTTGAGAAGCGTTTCGGTTAGTTGCGGCCACCGCTTTTTGAGGTGGGCAACAGACTCTCTATCCAATTCTACCAGCAGCAAATTCAAGTCGTGCTGCTGAAGGTAATTGGTGAGTACTCCAGTACCTGGTCCCAATTCTATTAAAATGTCTCCACAGTGCACTTCCATCATGGCATCGACAATATTGCGAGCAATGTTTTCATCTTTGAGAAAGTGTTGTCCAAGAAATTTTTTCGGTCGCACCATATTAATCGAAGTTGCCTTAGGTAGCTTGAATCCAATCGTTCAAAAATACATTAAATTGCAGCCCGTAATATTTACGCAAAGAAATACAATGGGAGAACAAGATAGCAAACCGATAATCGGCATTACCCTGGGAGATATAAACGGTGTGGGGCCAGAAGTTGTAATGAAGGCCCTTGCGGATAATCGGGTCTTAAATTCGCTTACCCCAGTTATATACGGATCGACAAAGACGCTTTCCTATTACCGAAAGGTTCTAGATCTAAATGATTTCAATTACAGCCAGGTTAAGCCTGATTCTGGAATAATTAGAAAGAAAATTAACGTGGTTAACTGCTGGGAGGATGCCGTCGAAGTAAATACCGGTAAATCTACTGAGGTAGGAGGCAAATGCGCCTATCTCGCATTGGAGAAGGCGGTACAGGATTTAAGAGATAACCGCATTGCCGGAGTGGTTACTGCCCCTATCAATAAATCCAACATTCAAAATGAAGATTTTAAATTTCCTGGTCACACAGAGTATTTTAGCGCCAGGTTTGAGGTGAATGAGAACCTGATGTTTCTGGTAAGCGAAGAACTAAGAGTTGGAATAGTAACTGGGCACATACCTATTTCTGAGGTTGCAGGACAAGTCACGGCTGATAGGATTAAATCCAAGCTGAAGATCATGGAGAAATCTTTAATCAAGGATTTCGCTATTAAGAAACCTAAAATTGCCGTGCTGGGTTTGAACCCACACGCCGGGGATGGAGGACTACTGGGTATGGAGGATGAGGAAGTTATCGCACCTGTAGTTAAGGAGTTGAAAGAGCAAGGCAAATTAGTAATGGGTCCTTACCCAGCTGATGGCTTTTTTGGATCATATCAACATAAGAAATTTGATGGCGTTTTGGCAATGTATCATGATCAGGGACTAATTCCATTTAAGACCATTGCCTTCAATAAGGGAGTAAACTATACTGCCGGTTTGCCAATAGTGAGGACATCTCCTGATCATGGAACTGCTTATAGCCTTGCGGGTAAAGGTGAGGCTGACCCCGGCTCTATCCAGGACGCAATCTTTGCGGCTGCTACAATTTGCAAAAACCGCTCTGAATTAGTCAACTGATAGGCCTATTATCTTTAATATCATTCCTTTTATAAATTAGATTAATCTTCATAACTTTGCGGTCTTGTTTGAAAAGAGGGTGTTTTTGCAGTGATACGGGACTTTGACATAGATGTATTTAAGCTTAAGGATTCGGAGTACAAGTACGAATTCTCTATCGACAGCAACTTCTTCCAAATGTTTGAAGGAAGCAAGGTTGAACAGGGAGAGCTTACCGTTGACTTAGGCCTTGAAAAGACCACTGGGTTTATTAAGTTAAACTTTGGAATTACCGGCTCGGTGCTGCTGATTTGCGACAGGAGTTTGGAGCCATTTGATTCTCCTTTGGAAGTCTCAAAGGAGTTAATTCTGAAGTTTGGCGAGGAAGAGACTGAATTGACTGATGAGATTGCGATGATCCCATGGAACACGCAGAAAATTAATGTGGCGCAATACATCTATGAGTTTATCGAATTATCAATTCCGATGAAGAAACTGCACCCGAAGTTTCAGGAGCAAGAATTAGACGAAGAAGAGGAGACTAATTTGATCTATTCTACTTCAGATCAGCATGATGAAAATCCTGGAACAGAGAATGACGAGGAAACAATAGACCCAAGATGGTCTTCATTAAAAAAATTAAAGAAATAAAGAGTTATTTGAAATGGCACATCCTAAAAGAAAAACTTCAAAAGCCAGACGCGACAAAAGGAGAACTCACTACATAGGTAGCATAGCAACCTTTATGGAATGTTCTAATTGTGGAGCCCCCGTGTTGCGCCACAGAGTTTGCTCGGAGTGTGGATACTACAAGGGCAAGCTAGCTGTTGAGACAGAAATAGCCGTCTAAAGACAATGAAGATAGCCCTGGACGCCATGGGCGGGGATTACGCTCCCCAGGCAAACATTGAGGGTTCGAAGTTAGCACTCGCTGATCTTCCAAGTGACGTTGAACTAGTCCTGATCGGAAACGAAACGGAGATACGTCCTTTACTAAGTGAGAATGGCATTGAAGAAGGCGAAGTAAGTATTGTTCATACAGATGAGTTCATTGCCATGGGCGAACACCCAACGAAGGCGCTCAGTCAAAAGCCTAACTCTAGCATTGGCAAGGGATATCAATTACTTAAAAGCGGAGAGATAAGTGCCTTTTGCGGCACCGGCAACACTGGTGCAATGCACGTTGGAGCAATGTTTAGTATTCGCTCAATAGAGGGTATAATCAGACCAGGCATTGCTGGTTTTGTTCCAAAGGAATCAGGAGGTTTTGGTGTTATTCTGGATGTGGGAGCTAATGCTGAATGCAAGCCAGATGTTCTGGTGCAGTTTGGCATCATCGGCTCTATCTACTCTAAGCATGTTTATGGCGTAGAATCTCCAAAAGTAGGTTTGATGAACCTTGGAGAAGAAGAGCAAAAGGGATCGCTACACACCCAGGCCGCACACCAGCTTTTTAAAGTGAATGATAAAATCAACTTCATTGGCAATATTGAGGGGAGAGATCTATTTAATGACAAAGCCGATGTAATTGTTTGCGATGGATTTACCGGCAATGTTATACTGAAGCTGATAGAATCCATTTATGATCTATTGCAGAAAAGGAATTTTGAAGACACCTACTTCGATAGATTTAACTACGAGGCCATTGGAGGCAGTCCAATTTTGGGCATAAATGGCAATGTCCTAATTGGGCATGGTTCATCCACTCCGTTGGCGATTAGAAGTATGATCCTACAGGCCTATGATATGGCCAAGAACGATATTCATAAGAAAATTAAAGAGAATCTGGATTTTTAGGTTTTCTTTTCTCAAACTTACCAATCTATGACTAAGCTCAGAGCCGCTATCACGGGTGTCCACGGTTACGTTCCGGACTACGTGCTCACAAACCAGGAGTTGGAAACATTAGTTGATACTAACGACGAATGGATAACCTCCCGAACCGGTATTAAGGAAAGAAGAATTCTCAAAGGCGAAGATGTAGGCACTTCGGTAATTGGCGTTGAAAGCGCTAAGGGTTTACTTGAAAAAACCAATACCGATCCAGCAGAAATAGATCTAATAATATTTGCAACCATAACTCCAGATTTGGTCTTCCCCGCTACTGCCAACATCGTTGGGGCCCAAATTGGAGCAGTGAATGCCTTTGGATACGATCTGCAAGCAGCCTGCTCTGGCTTTATCTACGGGCTTACCACTGGCGCAAAGTTCATCGAATCAGGAGTCTACAAGAAAGTGATGGTAATAGGTGCAGACAAAATGTCGAGCATAATTAACTATCAGGACCGAACGACTTGCATCATTTTTGGCGACGGTGGAGGTGCTGTGCTTCTCGAGCCCGCCGAAGATGGTTACGGCATTATAGATTCGATCCACAAATCTGATGGCAACGGGGAACCTTACCTACACATGAAGGCTGGCGGCAGTCGCGAGCCTGCAACTGTGGAAACCGTAAATGCTATGAAACATTACGTTTTCCAAGAGGGCAAAACTGTTTTCAAGTTTGCTGTTGAGAACATGGCCGACTTTGCTGTGAAGATTATGGACAGAAATAATCTCCACTCCGATGACGTTGCGTGGCTAGTTCCTCATCAAGCCAACAAGAGGATTGTTGACGCCACATCCAACCGCATGGGAATCGGCCAGGAAAAAGTGCTGATGAACATTGAACGTTATGGTAATACAACTGCCGGCACCATTCCTCTTTTACTTTGGGATTACGAAAAGCAGTTTAAGAAAGGCGATAACATGATAATTGCTGCTTTTGGTGGTGGGTTTACCTGGGGAGCTATCTACACCAAATGGGCCTATGATGCCTCCTAGGGCACCTTTCTATTTAAAACTTTCATTTGTAACTTGCACACAATTTAATTCCTATGGCCACAACTGCCGATTTCAAAAACGGTCTATGCATTGAGTTCAACAACGATCTTTATACGATCGTGGAATTTCAGCATGTAAAGCCTGGTAAAGGTCCAGCCTTTGTTAGAACTAAGCTGAAGAGCTTAAACTCCGGCAAAGTAGTGGAGAACACATTTACAGCTGGACATAAGGTTACCACTGCTCGCATTGAAAGGAGGAACCATCAATTTCTATATAAGGATGACTTGGGATTCCACTTTATGGATAGCTCAAGCTTCGAACAAACAGCTTTACCGGAAGATATCATTACCGCACCTGGTTTGCTAAAGGAGGGGCAAGAAGTAGAAGTTATTTTTCACGCTGAAACTGAAAAAGCGCTAAGTTGTGAGATGCCACCTTTTGTAGAGCTAACCATAACCTATACTGAACCTGGTGTAAAGGGAGATACTGCTACTAATGCAACCAAGCCAGCCACTGTTGAAACTGGCGCTACTGTACAGGTACCACTATTTATCAATCAAGATGAGGTGATAAAAGTGGATACACGAACATCTTCTTACGCAGAAAGAGTTAAATAATTCTGTGATATTTAGAGCTAATCACAAACATACCTACATTTATGACCCAGAAGGCTACTAAAACAAACAAGCAAGCAATGAAAGTAAAGGAGCTTAGAGATTTGATTGACTTCATTTCCAAGTCAGGATTGAATGAAGTGAATATTGAAACCGAAGAATTTAAGATTGAGGTAAAGAGGGAAGCCAAAGTGAAGCAAGTGATTGAAGGGGCTCAACCAGTAGCTGTTTCCGTACCCGCTCCGGCGCCTGCTGCAGCTCCAGCTCCTGCACCAGCTGCTACCCCAGCGCCTGCCCCCACTACTGAAGCTTCTTCTGGTGGTGATAACGGAGCACCAAGCGGAAACCATCTAGAAATTAAGTCACCAATGATTGGTACATTCTACCGATCTGCAAATCCTGAGTCGCCCGCTTTCATAGAAGTAGGGGACAAAGTTACCGCAGGCCAAACCGTGTGCATCGTGGAGGCAATGAAGCTTTTCAATGAAATAGAATCGGAAGTGTCTGGCACTGTTGTAAAGGTATTGGTTGAAAATTCATCCCCAGTAGAATACGATCAGCCACTATTCCTGATTGACCCATCCTAGGGACACGCTCTTTGAACCGTTTGTTTAACAGCTATTAACTCGGAAAGTGTTTAAGAAAATTCTCATAGCCAACAGAGGTGAAATCGCACTTCGTATCATAAGAACATGTAAAGAGATGGGTATCAGCACGGTAGCTGTATACTCCTCAGCAGACAAAGACAGCTTGCACGTAAAGTTTGCTGATGAAGCCATCTGTATAGGACCAGCGCCCAGCGTCGATTCATATCTAAACATCCCGCGGATTATCGCCGCTTGTGAAATTACCAACGCTGATGCCATTCACCCAGGCTACGGCTTTTTGGCTGAAAACGCTGAATTCTCCCAGGTTTGCCAAGACTATAATATCAAGTTTATAGGGGCATCTCCTGATATGATTAACAAAATGGGAGACAAGGCAACCGCCAAAGCTACCATGAAGGAAGCAGGTGTACCAACAATTCCGGGATCTGAGGGATTGCTCGACAGCGTAGAGCACGCAAAAGAATTAGCTAAGGATGTAAAGTATCCCGTAATGCTTAAGGCCACCGCTGGTGGTGGCGGCAAGGGTATGCGTATTGTTCATGATGCCAAGGGCATGCAAAAGGCCTGGGATGATGCCCGTATGGAATCGGGAGCGGCTTTTGGAAATGATGGCCTTTACCTTGAAAAGTTTGTTGAAGAACCCAGGCACATAGAGATACAGATTGTTGGAGACAGCACTGGGCGCGCCTGCCATTTATCCGAAAGGGATTGCTCAATTCAGCGACGTCACCAAAAGCTAATTGAAGAAACACCCTCACCAATTGTTACCCAAAGCCTGAGGGAAAGGATGGGACGTGCAGCCATAGCCGGCGCAGAAGCAATAGGCTATGAAGGTGCTGGCACGGTGGAGTTCCTGGTAGATAAAAATGGGGACTTCTATTTTATGGAGATGAATACCAGAATACAGGTGGAACATCCCATTACCGAAGAGGTTACTGATTTCGACCTGATTAAGGAGCAAATAAAGGTAGCTGCAGGTATTACAGTTTCAGGAAACAACTACTACCCCAATCTGCACTCAATGGAATGCAGGATAAATGCTGAGGATCCAGCAAAGGATTTCAGACCATCTCCGGGAAAAATAACAAACTTGCATATGCCAGGTGGTCACGGTATTAGAGTAGATAGTCACGTATATGCTGGCTACACTATTCCGCCCAACTACGATTCTATGATTGCCAAACTGATCGTTAGCGCGCAAACGCGTGAGGAAGTAATTGTGAGAATGAAAAGGGCATTGGAAGAATTTGTAATCGAAGGAATTAAGACTACCATACCTTTCCACATTAAGCTGATGGACGACAAGAAATTCCAATCAGGTAAATTCACAACCAAGTTTCTTGATGATTTCGATTTTTCAGATCTTTAATGGGTGACCATTGTCTCCCATTTTGTATCTAAGTCGAAAGGATGATTAGATTACTTTTCTTATTGCTGGCTTTTCTTACTCCTGCTCTAAGTAGCGGCCAAATGGCTACGTATTACCTGCAAACGGGCATTAGCCCTAACTCTTACAATGGTGACCTGGGTGGAAGTTTCGAGAAGTGGACTGTACTTTTTCACCTTGGGGTCAAACTAAATCATAAGGAAAAGCTTAATGGCAACCTAAGCATGGCATTTGGAACGTTGAATGGCCAGCAAATTAATTACGCTCCACCGCCTATCGATAACGTGACCCCTACCCCTAACACATTCTTTAACACCAGTGTTTTTACTTTCAATTACGACCTTCATTATAATATCATTAAGAAAGAGAACCTCATTGTTTATGCTAGCCAGGGCTTTGGGCTTATGCGCTTCAATCCCAGGGATGAGTTCGGCAACAACTTTCAAGATCAATTTGCAACTCGCGCTGCCAATGAAACTTACGGCAATATTGCCGCTATATTTCCCACAACTGTTGGGGCCATCTACTTCCTACCAAATCAGTTTGGAGTAGGATTTCAAACTTCTTTATTAAATAGCACTACAGACTATCTTGATAATATTTCTCAATGGGGATTAGAAGATGGCAATGATAATATTCTTCAATTCCGATTTACTGTTTACGCCCCCCTCAGCTACAAGGAGAGGGCCCTGCCTGAGCCCAGCAACTAACTGTCTTCTTCAATCAATTTCTCCAAAGCGGCATACCACTCTTCCCCATACTTTCTCACTAAGGCTTCTTTCACGAATTTATAGACCGGAACTTTCAAATGTTCTCCTAATACGCAGGCATCATCACATATGTGCCAGTGGCTATAATTTACAGCGTCGTAGTCTTTGTGTTTGGAAATTCGCACCGGATAGAGATGACATGAAATCGGTTTTTGAAAGTTTATTTTTCCGGCTTGGTGAGCCTGCTCAATGCCGCATTTAAGTATACCCTGTTCATCATAAACAGCGTACGCACATTCTTTGCCGTTTAAGGTAGGTGTAGAAAAATCGCCATCTCGGTCAAAAACATATTTGCCCTGAGCCGCAATAGCCTGCTTGCCTTCTTCAGACAAGTAGGGCTCAACCTTATCATAAATCTCATGGAGGATTTCCAGTTCGTTGTCTTCCAAAGGCGCTCCTAATTCGCCCTCAACACAACAAGCCCCTTTGCACTTCTCGAGATCGCAAACAAATTGCTGCTCTTTAATCTCGTCAGAAATTAGTGTATCGCGATGGGATATCATGAGAACACAAAGTTAGCTTGAATCAAACTGGATAGAAAAGCTCGGAGCTAGAATAACTCGTATTGGGCCGTTGAGTCATGTTCAACCTGCAGTAGCACTTTCTTACTAAGCCTTTTTCTTGAGCAATAAGCCACATAACCCAGCGCAGTGTCAACCTCAGGAAGTTGAACCTTCTGAAAAGTGCCACTGACTGCATAACCGAGTTCCTCGAGTTGCTGTTTGTACGTTTGAATCACATTACGATAGAACAACTCATTGTTAGTATTACTGTGGACAACCAGCTTATTATAACCTTCTCCCAGAAATGGGCCCAGGAGGCTTGTATCATCATTCAGATAGAATTGGCTGTTATGGAAGGCATTTAAGGGGAACTGCAGGCTAAGGAAAAAATTCATACCGTAGTCTGCCAATTTCTTCATGGTTTCAAACCTCACCTCCATTGAAAATGCGTCTATATGACAAAGCCCTGTAACTCTGCGTCTACCTCTGATTTTGGGCAGATAAAATTCAAGTTTTTCAACCAACTCGTTAGGACCTTCTTGCAACAACAGCACGTTCTGCTCTTTAAAATTCTTATTAATCCTAACCTTCAGAGATTGCGACAACTCTTCTCTTTGCTCACAAAGAATATAACGCGAAAATGGCGCAGGACTACTTAAGGCAAGAAATGAGGGAGCAAAAAGCAATTCACCAGTAGGCAATCTGCTATATCCTGCCCCGGCATGCGTATCTACAAAGACCATATCGTCTTTCATCGAAGTCACCTCCCTTTGGTAAAGCTGTAGATATTTAGAGAAGGATTTGTATTGGTCCAGAGTTGAGGAAGCTATTTCCGGCGTAGGGAACCCGTCGGGAGAGGCGGCAATAAAAGGGTAAAATTTGCGATCAGCCATTCGGCTCAGGGGGTTTAGCAAAATTATGTAAAAATCTAAGTCAGCCAAAGTTTAAGATAGGCAAATGGCTCGCTGGTGTAAAGGTAAATTCCATGGGAAAAGTTACACCCGTTCCTCCACACTCTTTCCACGATAAAATCGAAATCTATGGACGCGAAATCATTGGAGTTTATAGTAAATTGCGCAAGACAATTTGCCGCCCAAATACAATTGCATGGACTACCTTGAGAGCTTGAATGAACCCCAGAAAGAAGGAGTAATAAATACGGAGGGTCCAAGCATGATAATAGCCGGGGCAGGTTCAGGCAAAACCCGGGTACTAACCTTTCGCATCGCTCATCTAATCAAGGCAAAAAACATTGATCCATTTAATATTCTGGCCTTGACCTTTACCAACAAAGCCGCCGGAGAAATGCGTCAACGCATCGAAGAAGTGGTTGGCTCAGACGCAAGGAATTTATGGATGGGCACTTTCCACTCTGTTTTTGCGAGGATACTAAGGGCGGAAGCTCCGAAATTAGGATACCCTAGTAATTTCACTATTTACGATACCGACGATGCCAAATCCCTGATTAAGTCTATTGTAAAGGAGAAGAATCTCGACGATAAGTTGTACAAACCCAACATAGTCTACAGTCGAATATCAGGTGCTAAAAACAGGCTTATTTCCTGGCAGGATTATATCAACAATCCTATCTACCTGGCTGATGACGAAAGTACCATGAGGCCAGAGTTGGGTAATATCTATCAGACTTATGTCAATCGCTGCTTCAAAGCATCAGCGATGGATTTTGACGATCTACTCTTCAAAACCCACGAGCTTTTCAGAGACCACCCGCAGGTCCTAAACAAGTACCAGCAGCGCTTTCACTATGTACTCATCGACGAGTTCCAGGATACGAACATTTGCCAATACAAGATCACACGGAAATTGGCCGCTGTAAGGCAAAATGTATGCGTGGTGGGAGATGATGCCCAGAGTATTTATGCTTTCCGCGGAGCCGATATTTCAAACATTCTCAACTTCGAAAAAGATTACCCCGAACTCAGGCTAATAAAACTTGAACAAAACTATCGCTCTACAAAGAATATTGTAGCCGTTGCCAATTCCATCATTGAAAAGAACAGGGCCCAGTTGAAGAAGAAGGTATGGACAGCAAATGATGAAGGTGATCTTATTGAGTTGCTAAAAGCCAACTCTGACAATGAGGAGGGAAGGTTAATTGCTTCTTCGATATTCGAAGAGAAGATGCAGAACCAACTGCGCAACAGCGAGTTTGCAGTTCTCTACCGAACTAACAGTCAATCCAGGGCCATTGAGGAAGCTTTGCGCAAAATGAATCTGAAATACAAGATCATTGGTGGCGTGTCATTCTACCAAAGGAGAGAGATTAAAGATTTGCTAGCCTATTTGCGATTTACCGTTAACCCCAACGATGAGGAATCACTGAAGCGCATTATCAATCTACCCAAAAGGGGAATTGGGCCCGGTACCATCAACAAGATAATAGTAGCCGCCGATGAACATGCCATTTCCGTTTGGGAGGTAATTTGCAATATCCGAAGCTTCCTAACAGGCCGCGCCGCAAACACCATCGAAGATTTCTGTACGATGATTAAGAGCTTCCAGGTGGAAGTCGGTAAGAAAGATGCCTATGAAGCTGCTAACCATATAGCCAAAACCTCTGGCTTGCTTAAAGGCCTATACGAAGATAAGACCATTGAAGGACTGAACCGCTTTGAAAATGTTCAAGAATTATTGAACGCGATTAAGGAATTCGTGGATAATCCTGAAAATGAAAATCAAGGCTTAGATACCTTTCTTCAGGAAGTAGCTCTCATTACCGGAATAGACAATGATAATGACGACGGCGATAAGATAACTTTGATGACCATTCATATGGCAAAGGGTCTGGAGTTCAGAAATGTCTATATCGCTGGTATGGAAGAAGACCTTTTCCCTTCTCAAATGATGCTAAGCAGTCGGGCGGATTTGGAAGAAGAAAGGCGCCTTTTCTATGTCGCCATTACCAGGGCAGAGACAAAGCTATTTCTGTCATATGCGCTTACTCGCTATCGGTTTGGTAGGTTGAAAAGTTGCGAACCAAGCAGGTTTGTTGAAGAAATAGACCCTGCATTTATCAAAGAAAACAGCAAATTCAACACCGTTCACGCACCTACCCGCAACGATAACTACTATGCACGTAACCTGGTCTCGAACCTAAATAAAAGAAAGGCAGTAATTCCCAAGAAATCAAGTTATGTGCCGCCACCAGATTTCGAACCAAGCGATACTACCAATATTAGTACTGGCATGCGTGTAGAACACCCGAAATTCGGATTTGGAGAAGTGGTAGCTCTCGATGAAAACGGTGCCAATAGAAAAGCGAAGGTGTTATTTAAAGATTATGGTGAAAAAACACTGCTTTTAAGCTTTGCTAAACTGAAAATACACGACCAATAAATGGCCATTTTTGGCTGGGAATACGTTACTTATTTCATAAGTTTGCCATTATTCCAGCTAATCCTGGCAGCTTACCTTGATTCAAATACTGAATTTCATTTCTGATTTTTAACTGAAGTAATTAATAAGATGTTCGAATACAACTCGAGTAAGCCTAATCTTATTCTAAGGGAATACGGAAGAAACATCCAAAAACTGGTCAATCATATTAAGACCATCGACGATAAAGACAAGCGTAATCGCTACGCCGAAACGCTAGTAGAGTTGATGAGGCAATTAAACCCTGCCATCAGCGAAACTAATGAAACTAACCAAAAACTTTGGGATGACCTCTTCATCATGGCGGAGTTCGACCTGGATATTGACAGTCCCTATCCAAAGCCCGAAGAGGAAATTCTCAATAAAAAACCTCTAAAACTTGGCTATTCAGACAACCACATCAGGTTTAAGCACTATGGCAAAAACATGGAGAAGTTGATTGAGAAAGCACTGGAGCTTGAAGACAAAGAGGAAAGAGAAGGAGCTATAGTCTATATCGGCAAGCTTATGCGTAGCTTCTATAGCACCTGGAATAAAGACAATATCGAAGACGAAAGTATTCTTAAGAACATCAAGGAGTTATCTAAAGACGAGCTTGACATTGATCTTGAGAAAGTAAAAGAGCATAATCTCTTTGAATCGCTATACAAGGAAAGGCCTTCAAATAACAATAACAATAAGGGGTCAGGTAAGAACAGACGCCACAAAGGACGCTCAGGCGGAGGCCGAGGAGGAAACAACAAATCAAACGGCAGAAGACGCAGACACTAAATGAGCTCCTTCAAGATTATCGGCGGAAATCGACTGAAAGGAGAAATAATACCGCAGGGAGCAAAGAATGAAGCATTACAAATAATCAGTGCAACACTCCTTAGCGCCGATCCAATAACCATTCACAACATTCCCGACATCAATGATGTCAACAAACTCATTGAGCTCCTGCAATCACTGGGTGTTCAAGTAGAGGACATTGGCCAGGAGTCCAAGAGATTCACTGCTAGTGATATAGACCTGGATTATCTGAGCACTGAAGATTTTAACCAGAAAGCGGGAACACTTCGAGGCTCAATTATGATTCTTGGGCCCTTACTGGCTCGATTTGGCACTGGCAGAATTCCGCAGCCGGGTGGGGACAAAATTGGGAGAAGACGCCTAGATACGCACTTTATTGGCTTCGAAAGATTAGGAGCCAAATTCAATTACAACAGCGATGGTTTCTACAATGTTCAAGCTGAAAAGCTACAGGGTGCCTACATATTGCTGGATGAAGCCTCTGTTACTGGTACAGCAAACCTGGTGATGGCCGCAGTAATGGCTAACGGAACTACCACCCTATTTAATGCTGCCTGCGAACCGTATGTGCAGCAACTATGCGAGATGCTTGTGAGCATGGGAGCTAAAATATCTGGTATTGGTTCTAATCTGCTTACCATAGAAGGGGTAACCTCCTTGTCGGGCACAGAACACAGAATGCTTCCTGATATGATTGAAATTGGTAGCTTCATTGGACTGGCTGCTTTAACGCAGTCTGCGATCACCATTAAAGATGCCGGCGTCAATCACCTGGGAATAATCCCTGAAGTTTTCAGAAGAATGGGGATAGAATTGGAGGTAAGTGGTGATGATATCATCGTGCCGGCCCAGGACTCATACGAAATTGAGACATTCATTGATGGGTCGATTATGACTATCGCCGACGCTCCCTGGCCAGGATTTACTCCTGACCTGCTTAGTGTGGCCTTGGTGGTTGCTACCCAGGCGAAGGGAACAGTGCTTATTCATCAAAAGATGTTTGAAAGCCGACTATTTTTTGTTGATAAACTTATTGACATGGGCGCACAGATAATTCTTTGCGACCCACACCGTGCAACCGTAATAGGCCTCGATCGAAAATACCCCTTGCGGGGGATCCAGATGTCATCACCTGATATTAGGGCAGGGGTATCACTGCTGATTGCAGCCCTTTCCGCCGAAGGCACCAGCTACATCTCTAATATTGAGCAAATTCACAGAGGCTACCAAAGAATTGACGAAAGACTAAGGGCCCTCGGAGCCGATATCGAAGTGGTTAACAGCTAGTACTCCTACTACTCAACACAATAAAAAAGCCGCTTTGACGCGGCTTTTTCTATTTCGTTGAATATATGCTAAACGTAGTTGTTAAGCATAACCGGCATTACTAGCATTAAGATATCCTCATTGTCATCTTTGTCTTTAGGGATAATCAAACCGGCTTTGTTTGGGGCTGACAACTGCAACTCAACTTCCTTAGATTCAATATTAGATAGCATCTCAATAATGAATCTTGCGTTGAAGCCAATCTCTATATCTTCGCCATCATGGTCGCAAGAGAGTCGCTCGTTTGCTTCGTTAGAAAAATCCAGGTCCTCGGCAGAGATTTGAAGTTCGCTTCCAGTGATTTTCAACCTTACCTGGTGAGTAGTTTTATTTGCATAAATGGCAATCCTTCTTAAAGAGCTAAGTAGCTCTCCCCTGTCAATAGTCAAGGTATTGGTATTGTCAGCAGGAATTACGTTTTCATAATCAGGGAAACGCTCATCGATCAATCGACAAATCATCTTTACATTTTCGAACTGGAAGAAAGCATTAGCCACGTTAAACTCAATGGAGATGTTTGCATTTTCAGCTGGCAGAGTGGATTTCAACAAGTTAAGTGCTTTCCTGGGAATGATGATAGCATTACCATTTTCAGAGGCTACATCAACTCTCCGGTAGCGAATCAATCGATGGCCATCTGTAGCTACGAAGGTGGTATTGCTATCACTAAGGTTAACGTACACGCCAGTCATTGCGGGACGAAGTTCGTCGCTGCTGGTGGCAAAGATTGTATTCGAAACTGCTCTTCCCAGAACATCCGTTGACATTTCCAGGGAATAGTCATTAGTTACCGCTGGCACTTTAGGGAAGTCTGTTGCGTTTTCCCCCGCCAGTTTGTATCTACCATTATCCGAGCTGATTTCTACACCGTAGGTTTCCTCGTCAACGGTGAAGTTAACCGGTTGCTCAGGAAGGTTTTTCAAAGTTTCAATCAGAATCTTGGCTGGTACCGCAATGCTGCCGGATTCTTTAGACTCAATCTCCAACTCTGTAATCATGGAGGTTTGTAAATCTGAAGCCGTTATGGTAAGCTTGTTTTCCTCAATCTCGAAGAGGAAATTCTCCAGAATCGGCACTACTGGATTGGTAGTAATCACGCCGCTGATGCTGGTTAGCTGCTTGAGTAGCGCCGCAGAGGAAACGATAAATTTCATATATGATGATTAGTTTAGAGTATCTATTTTAAAACTCGGTAAAGTTAAAAATAAAATCAAGAATCCATACTAAGCGAAACCCAGGAAAGCCGCTATTGCTCATCTGGAAGCAGATCTTCTGGCTTGACTAGTAAGTTTCGAATGCTAGCCAGAGTAAACGTACTATATAAGGCGTCGTCAATCACCCCAAAAACAATGCGTTCATTGGCGTTAGTAAGAAACAGTTTGAGGTTAGTCTCATACCCAATTCCCTTAACCCTAAACTGCACGGCGGGTTCAGTATTTAGCAAACTGTCGTACTGCTGCCTGTCATCTTGTGATAAATATGATCTTGTTTGCAGGCTGGAAAATTCTTCGATAAAATCAAATACTTTGGCGCTGTCGACTGCCTCATGACCTACTAGCGAGAAGAATTCACCTTCGTAATTCAATTCGATATTCGATAATTCCTCGCCCCGATAGAGAATGCTAAGCTGCTGAAGGTTAGACCAATTAGCATCAAATACAAACCGATCTCGCCAATCTGAAACCGGCGCTTCATATATACCAGCAATATAGCTTTGGTACCCGGGGATGGTCATAACATATGGTTGCTCCCTGTCCAAAGGCATAAAATAGGTTGAACTTTGATCCTCACTACCGGCGACCCAATATTGCATTACTGGTACACCGCTATTAAGTATTTCTACCTTTAAACCATTTCCTTTGATTGCTGCTGCTAAGGAATCAGAAATATTGGAGGCCGCTGGTCTAGCTATCCTAACACTGGTTAAAACTCCAAAAAAAACATCTCTCATACCCACATCCATCAGAAATTCATCGTTGACAGTCCATGCTGAATTAATGTAGTCAAACTTTTTCCGACCCTGGTTCGATTCAATAATAACGGTAGTAATTACGGTATTTAGTTCAAGTGTGAATTGATCCTCATCATAATCTATTCTATTGTCACCCGGCTGGTACAGATAGGTGATACCAGTAGCCACAATCAGCACTCCGAGAATTATTAGTAGCCTTATGTTCTTTTTCTTTTGGCTCACACCCTGGCGTATTTTCTCTTTCTTGTTATGTATAATCCTAAACCGAAAAGGAGTAACAATAAAATGGGAAGTAATAAATTAATGAGCTGCCATTGGGTCCTGCTTTCAGCCACTTTCACCTTATCGAGCAGCCGGATCTTTATCTCCTTGGCACGAGCAGTGATTAATCCATTATCTTCTACCAAATAGTTGATGGCATTGACTATCAAATCTTGATTACCGTAGGTAAGTCCTTGCTGACTATATTGATCCACACCCAGCGGCAACGGTCTGCCAGTGTTGTTGTTAATCTCGTTTCGAGCCACATCTCCATCTGAGATAACAATTATTTTGGCGTCCTGGCCATCCTCTCGATAGTTCGATTTTGACACCCCCGCCGGTGTAAATCTGTTCTTATATAATGAGGCAAACTTACCTTCCAGCAAATAGGCCACCGGTAGGTTACTCTGATTCATATCCTCAGGTTTCAATCCTTGCCTAAGGTCATCAAGGCTGACTTTAACGGGGGCCGTAACTACCCTGGAATATTGAGATGTGAATAGCAGAGGTGTCTTCTTTATGCCCTCCGCTTTAACCGTATCAATGGAACCAACGAATCGTGTAAGCACCGCATTAAGATTGCGTGTGATAATATGATCGCTAAAATTATTTATAATAGGATAAAAGGGCCATGGTAGTACCCGGACCTGCGACTGACTGCCTGTTTGACCAACAACCACTGGAGTACCACCGGCGATAACGTCTTGCACATAGGTGGGATTCATTCTTACTCCATATTTGAACAACTGATCTTGCAAGTTGAGTTCCAGTGGAAAAGCAAAAGTGCCGAGGCCAGCGCTGTCCATATTAACCACCAGGGCATCAATTAAGAACAATGCATTGCCGCCATTCATAATATGCTGGTCCAGGTAGTACTTCTCCTGTTCCGAAAAAGCCTCTTTAGGCTTCGCAATTACCAATAAGTCATGTCGGGCTTGCTGCAGATTTTTATCAAGCATAACGTCGCCAACAAGAAAAGTCTCCTGCAGCGTTTGTTTCAGGCTGAAGATATCCAGGGAGTCGAGTTCCAGGTGGCCGCGCACGAAGGCAACGCTTTTTCGTTCGGGAATAGCAAGTTGCCTAATGGCGCTGGCTATTTCAAACTCCACCCCTTCAATACTCTGATTTAATTGCACTTCCGGCGCAGCGGCAGCATTACCCTTGAAAAGCATTACAGCTTTTTCCCCCACCCCATAGTTTACAATAGCACCGGGTAGAATTCGCTTTTGAATTTGATTGCCGTTTTCGGTATTAAAGACATCGATTGGTTGAATTCCCTTTCGGGCAATGCTGGTAATGAATTCGTTACGAGCCTGGGCACCGGCGGCCTGATCGGGATTTACAAATTTGAATTGCACCATGTTACCTGAACGCACCCGGAACTCCTCAAGGGTTTCGTAAATGGCCCGTCTCATCCTTACAAACCCGGAAGGTAGGTCGCCATCAAGGTAGACTTCTATGTAAACTACATCATTGAGGTTTTTTAGCATTTCATCTGTTGCCGAAGAAATGCTGAAGCGTTTTTCTTCAGTGAGGTCTAATCGAAAAAAGCTTCTAGACGAAATAGTATTAACAAACACTATCAGCACCAACCCAATTAGGAGCTTGAGAATGTCTTCCAACCGTTTACTTTCTAAGCTTACCATTTTCTGCTCGAGAGTTTAAGGTTGGTTAGCAATAACATTATGCCGATTACGCTGATGAAGTAAACCAGGTTGCGGGAATCAATTAGCCCCTTACTCATAGCAGTGTAATGATACAGTATACCGAGCTGTTCTATAAAATTTGAACCAGATGACCAGACATCGATAGCAGCTATTGAAGAAAAACCTGTGTACAATATAAAGCAGAGGAATACCGCGAGAATAAATGCAACTATTTGGTTTTCGGTAAGAGATGAAGACAAAATTCCAATGGAAGTGAAGACCCCACCCAACAATATCAAACCAATGTAAGATCCGGTTACGCCAGCGGAATCAATATTTCCAACCGGATTTCCCAAGTTGTAGATGGCGAAGTAGTAAATAATTGTTGGTATTAGCGAGAATATAACCAGTACGAAGGCAGACAGGTATTTCGCCATAATTAGTTCTAGTTCCGAAATAGGGCTGGTTAGCAGCAATTCCAGAGTTCCAGACTTCTTCTCCTCTGCGAACATCTTCATGGTAATAGCAGGGATCAGGAACATAAACACATACGGCCCTAATGAAAATAGCGTCTCCATGTCTGAGTAGCCATAATCGAGTACGCTAGTTTCTGGGAAAACCCACATCAGCAAACCAACACTGGTTAGAAAAACCGATATAACAATGTAGGCTACCAGGGAATTTAGAAAGCCATATATCTCCTTTCTGAATACTCTAAGCATGGTTTTCCTTGGTGAATTGCTGAAAAATATCCTCGATTGAGCCCTCCTCCAATCTCAGGCCGATTAGTTCCATATCATTCTCCAGAACAAACTTTGATACCAGGGGCCTGATATCCTCACCTCCATCTATTTCCAAGCGATAGGTTGCGGTCGTTATCTCCTCACTTTGCAGTACACCATCTATTTGGTTGAACAGGGTAGCATCAACGCTGGTAGCTAATTCAACAACGATTGAGCTTTTTGAAGACTTACCATCAACCAAACTCTGCAACTTGTCATTAGCGACAATCTTTCCCTGATTAATGATAACCACTCGCTCACAAAGTGCCTCTACCTCCTGCATAATATGCGTCGAGAATATCACGGTCTTCTCGGCACTGACATCACGAATAAGATTCCTTATCTCGATTATCTGGTTTGGATCGAGGCCAGTTGTCGGTTCATCCAATATTAAAACCTTAGGATCATGAATAAGGGCCTGAGCCAAACCAACCCTTTGCCGATATCCCTTAGAGAGTGCTCCAACCAGCTTATGTTGCTCGGCTTCCAACCCACACAACTCAATTACCCTGCTTCTATTTTGCTCAATGATCGCACCTTTCAATCCATGCAATCCAGCAATAAAGTTCAGGTACTCTTTCACATACATGTCGAGGTAAAGAGGATTATGTTCTGGCAGATAACCAATAACCCGCTTCACATCTCTCGGTTGGCCAACCACATCATACCCAAGCACTTCCACCTCACCATCTGTTGGGGGCAGATAGCAGGTCGCAATCTTCATAGTAGTAGACTTTCCAGCTCCATTTGGACCTAGAAATCCAAGAATTTCGCCTTGATTTACCTCAAACGAGATATCGTCTACTGCTTTTTGCTTCCCAAATGTCTTTGTGAGATGGCTTACTTTGATTGACATAAGCTTAGAAGATGCACAAAAGTATCAAGAAATCGCCATTATAACGTGCTTGGGTGCTTGTAGATTGTTCAGTTTAACTTACTGTTTGCCTTTTGGTCTTAGTGGCCTCACCTCAATATCTACATGATGATAGTTGCCTTGGGACTGAAGGCAGTGCATAATGGTACTGGATATGTCTTCTGGCATCATCATATTATCGCTAATAGTTACAGAATCTATCTTATCAAAGAAGTTAGTCTTGACAGAACCAGGATAAATGCAAGTCACCTTAATGCCAAAATTTCTTAGCTCCTTATACATTGATTGAGATAAGCCCCTCACTGCGAACTTAGTACCGCAATAGGCCGCCATACCCGGAATGCCTGTATTACCAGCAATTGATGATACATTAATAATGTGTCCTTCATCCATTGCCTTCATTTGAGGGATAACCAACCTCGAGCAATAGAAAATACCATCCACATTTGTGCGGAACATCTGATGCCATTGTTCAACTGGGGTATCCTCAAAAGGGCTCTCGAATCCAAGGCCAGCATTATTCACCAGAATTGAGATGTCTTTACCAAGTTTATCAACCGTTTCTTGATAGGAAGCATCCACCGATTCCAAATCACTGACATCAGTCGAAAAGAAATGAAAGTTCTCATGTTGTAGATCAGGGGCGGTTCTTCCCCACCCTGCTACTACCACTCCCGAATCAAGCAAATCCTTGACTGTACAAAGGCCTATCCCTTTGCTTACGCCGGTTACTATTGCAATTTTATTGTTTAATTCCATCTATTGTTTTCAATTAAGTGCTCTAGAATTTGTAGGTGAATCCAACCTGCGCCGGAGAACCCATCCCTGGTACCAGCATTAGTGAAAGATTGTCGTCATTCGTGTGGATTTTTGAAATAGTTCGTCCAACGAAATGGCCCATCATAGCTCCGAAAAATACATCTGACCCCCAATGCTTCAAGTCATTAATTCTCGACAATGAGGTTAGAGTGGCCACTCCGTATAACACCGGAGTTACCCACTTCTTGTTCTTATACTCTGCTGATATTGTAGACGCAATAGCGAAAACGGAGGTAGTGTGTCCGGAAGGAAAAGATTTAGTATTGGTTGAAAATGGACGTTTTCTTTTGACAGTACGCTTCAATGTTTGTGTGAAGAACCCTGTAATAATATAACTCTCCATGGCCAGCAGTGCTGCCCGCTTGGCTTGGTCATTCTTCGCTATGGCTCCGTACAAGTAAAACCCAACAACTGGAGACCACGGCATGGTAATTTCATCGCGGCCCAGCGGCTCAAAAATATCTGAGATGGTATTGCTGGGGTCATTGCGATTTCGTCGTACCCAAAAGTTCAAATCTTCGTCAAAAGCCACCAGCGCGAAAGTACCACCCATAACTGCAGAGAACTTCAGCCAATCCTTTCCTTCCCACCTAATCGGCTGGGTGAGGATGTAGCCGGTATCCTTAAAATAGTTAAGAAAGTATCGGCCATTCAATTTGACCTCGCTGGTCTTGCTATCAGCCTGCGTGGCATCATCCTGTCCGAAGACCGGTATGGTCAATGCTAATGCAAACCAGAATAATAAAACGGGGTAGCGTGGTATCTGAATTCTCACTCTGATGGATAATGGAATTAGTGGATCCAGGTTTGAACTATGTGATATTGCACGGAAAATTTAATCGACTGGTAGGGAAAATCTTGTATGCCATACTGGTACTGTAATAAGAAATCGAATTTTTTGTTCTTCTTGAGAATTTCAGCTCTATACACTAGTGGCTTGTCACCATTATTTTTCCATCCGGAATAGCCTCCCAGCGAAGTACTCAACCTCAATGCCTTGGTATCAAGATCAGCTCCAATGCCATAAAGCGGGGCGTCATTCTGCGGGTGGGTGTCATCGTATGTTTGCCATGAGTAAAACCCAAACATACCGTAGGGCCTGACACTGATTTCTTTCTCTTGGTTAAGCATTAAGGTTTTGCCAAACGATAAATCGAAGAAGTATCCGGGGCTATCTGTATAGCGAGCGCCATTAGCCTCTGAGCCCGTGGCAGATTTAGTAAAAGCTCTCATGAGCAGATCTGGAAACTTCTTGTCTTTTACAAGCTGAATTTCGGCTCCGAAGTAGGCATCTCCCTTAGCCAGACCCTCAGCTTCATAATAAGCTGGCCCAAGCCTTCTTTCATCACGGGTGGCATCATCAACATTAAAATGTTCAAGCGGATACCAGTAGAGTTTCAATGCCACTACATCCTTGGCCAACACATAATTTAGCTGGGCATAAATGTTTTGGGTATTATCGCCGCCAAAATGCGCCTGCCCCCCAAGTTCCAGCCTTAATTCGTTATCCATTACCCCTCTTCCAATCTCAGGCACTGGTAAAGCATTAGGACCCATAAATCCTGGGGCCATCCTAATATAATCTAAGGGATGTTCGCCACTTTCGCCGGTGCAATTGACATTTTGGCACCACCAATCCAAATTAGAATTGCCTTGAGCAATTGTTTGGCTTGATAAGGCCAGAATAAAGACGGTATAAAGTGCTATGTACTTACTATAACTCATGGATTGAAACCATTAAAGTTAGTGCTTATTTGGGTATTCAGTGCCTAAAGGCCCCAAAACCGACTAATTCCTTTCTTGACGGGAAATAAGTTTCGTCATTAATTCAGTTAAGTGTGGTTCGACTTTCATCGCGGCTGCAATCACCTCCTCCACTGTAACTTTCTTCAATATCTCTGGGATACCCATATCGGTTATTACAGAAATTGCA